>NZ_JBQGAV010000001.1:0-1149793 GCF_056543005.1 Ruegeria sp. A5 | reverse complement strand
GGTCCCATCATCACCGCACCTCCACTCTCAAAATCGAGTGAATCAGCGACAGGCAAACCAATCAACGGACTTTTTCAACACTATCTCCGCAAAGCAGACATCCGCCCCGATTTGGCGAACGAACGCTAAGCAGGCCAAGCAGCCATTGGAAGTCTTAGATACCCTATACATGCAGCTGCAATCTGGGTCCCAATTTCGTCTATTTTACAGCCTGTGCTACCCTGTTGCTTTTATAGTATGCAATTGGGGGCTGAAGACATGTGGAACATGGAACAGTTTGTAGCGGACTGCCGGACCGCAGTTGATCAGGACGCGTCTCACAAATCGGTGGCTGAGGTGGTGGACCGGGCGATGCGCGATCCCGCGGGCGTGACGCAAGCCTTGGGAGAACCGACCGAAAGCGGTATCTTTCCCATTTACAAGTCAGGTGATCTGACAATCGTCAACGTCGTATGGAAGCCAGGAATGACAATAATGCCCCACAATCACGAAATGTGGGCCGTGATCGGTATTTATGGTGGTAGAGAAGATAACATTTTTTGGCGGCGCGTAGCAGATGACCCTAACGGACGCATTGAAGCGGCGGGGGCTCGAGCATTGTCGACGGGTGAATATGCTCCGCTTGGTAAGGACCTCATTCACTCGGTTACAAACCCTATCCCCAAGTTGACCGGAGCAATCCACGTATACGGCGGGGATTTTTTTGAAGCTGAGCGAAGCGAATGGGATCCTGAATACCTGACGGAACATGCGTATGACATGTTGAAGGTTCGCGCATTATTCGAGGACTAGTTTGCAGTTTGACAATCTGCGCTCACAATGCCTGAGGTATGTTCCGTCTATTCGGCAGGCTTAGCTGATTGCCGATTACTATCTCGTTGAATTGACACGGGGCGATGATCTCGGATTATGGACAGATGAGCAAATTACAACGCCCCCCGAAGCCTCGATCGCGCCCATTTCTTCCCAATCCGGACCGCTACGAGCAAATGGTCTATCGCCGTTGTGGTGAGTCTGGCATAAAGCTACCCGCGATAAGCCTCGGGCTATGGCACAACTTTGGTGGGGATACCCCGCACCAGACAAAGCGCGATCTCTGCTGCACTGCTTTTGACTTGGGTATAACGCACTTTGATTTAGCAAATAACTATGGCCCGCCGCCAGGGTCGGCGGAAGAAGCATTCGGTGAAATTTTAAGAACTGATTTCGCAGGCTATCGGGACGAACTCATCATATCTACCAAGGCAGGGTATGATATGTGGCCGGGCCCCTATGGGGAGTGGGGATCACGAAAGTATCTTGTGGCCTCTTGTGATCAGTCGCTCAAGCGGATGGGGTTAGAATACGCAGATATCTTTTATTCCCACCGCTATGATCCAGATACCCCTCTGGAAGAAACTATGGGAGCCTTAGACTATATAGTGCGCTCTGGGCGCGCACTATACGCCGGAATTTCAAGCTACAACTCTCAACGAACGCGCGAAGCGCTGGCCATCTTAAAAGACCTTGGCACGCCGTGCCTGATTCATCAGCCGTCGTACAACCTACTCAACCGTTGGGTTGAGCGGGACGGGCTGTTGGATACGCTTGACGAATTGAACGTGGGATCGATTGCGTTCACGCCACTTGCCCAGGGTATTTTGACATCGAAGTATCTGAACGGCATTCCCGAAGACAGTCGTGCGACCCAAGGCAAGTCTTTATTGGACGGCATGATCAACGAACGTTCATTGAAGAGTGTCAGGGCTCTAAACGACATAGCGGCGTCACGCGGTCAATCATTAGCTCAGATGGCGCTTGCTTGGGTGCTGAGAGGTGACCGGATTACGACAGCCCTTATTGGCGCTTCGCGACCTGAGCAGATCGTGGATTGCGTAGGTGCGGTCCGGAATTTGGAATTTACCGAAGCCGAACTCGCTAAAATTGACGAGGTCAGCTCGGAAGAGGAAATCAATCTCTGGGCGCGATCCTCGGAAATTGAGTAAGATTGTTGACCACTGATTTTTGGTGCTAGCACGTTTTTCTGCGTAATCGCATGGCGTCTCTGCTTTGGGTTCGGAGCGGTCATTTGATCCGATCTCACGAACGGCTGCCATGCGGGACTTTGCTGCCATTCGTATTATAACTCCAAATGACCGCAGTCAGCCCAAACCGGACATTCGTAACAAGACTTTGCAGTTTCCGAGATCAGGACAAAGCGGTCGATGACGAGAAGCTTAGAGTTTTCAAATTCCAGTATCGAAAATCAAAGGGCGCACGGCATCTTCTTACCTTCGAACAATAAAGTTTTGGCGATGAACAACGTACACTGATCAAATTGAGTTCAAAAAACGCTCTATTTCCACTAGGGCTTTAGGCCAGGCAGGATCATACTCTGGCATCGTGTTGTTTGCTGTTTCAAGGCCAATAAAGCGCGCATTCTCGATGCCGGAGGCGAATATCCTACCTTGTTCAACACTGTGCATCCTGTCTCGATTAGCGTGCATGACAAGAGCCGGACAGGTGATCCGCGGAAGTAGATCGGTTACGTCGACCCCTGCGACCAGTGGTCCAATCTTGAGCCAATCCTGATGGTCCATTGCCACTTTCATAAATTCTGCATAAGTGCGCTGGTCATGCGGACTTGCGGTTGGAGCAAAAGACTGGGCCATCAAGTCTCTTGCAGAAGGGTATTCATCGTTCCAGCCTTCAAGACTCATATCCATCATTGCTTGCCCAAGAGCGGCAATTCCAGGCTGTGAACGCACCGCGAGTCCTTGTGCAAATCCACCGAGTAGAACCAACCCCGAAACACGGTCAGGATTATGTGCGGCAAAAGCCGCCGCAATGGTTGCCCCAAAAGATATACCAAACAATGGCATTTTTTCGATCCCGGCTGCGTCCAGCACGGCCTCAACATCTTCGACGATTCGATTCAAAGACACATCCTGCACGCCGCGCTGGGACAAGCCATTGTTTCTACCATCAAACCGATAAAGGCAGTGATTTTCAGAAAGCAGCGGCAACCACCCGGCGATGGTGTTCATCGTCCAATCGTATTCCAGATGCCTGAGCCAGTTTGGTGTGACCAGTAACTTTCTTCCGCTTCCAGTAGATGTCCAGGCAAGCGTTGTACCGTCTTTTGATTTTGCAAAGCGGACGTCTTGAGAGTTAGCCAGCAGCTTGTTCTTTGCGTGTCTTTTGTCACCATCTAAATCAATAGAGTAGGCTTCCACTGGATTTGGAATTCCCTTCAACCGTATCGAGCTTTCTGGTCGCAAAGCAACCGCCAGCGAAGTTCCTGCAACTTCAGCAGCTGTCTTGCTGACGAGACAACTTCCAATATGCGCGCTGGACTGAAGGCGCGACGCAACATTCACGGCCTCTCCGAACAAGTCTGCGCCATTTGGCATTACGTCGCCAACGTGGAGACCTCCTCGAAGTGTTACGTCTTCATCTCTCATCTGATTGAAAATCTGGCTGGCAGCATTAATTGCGTCAGTGGCTGCAACAAACTCAACCAAAGCACCATCTCCCATCAGCTTGAATATTCGTCCATTGTTTTCATGGACCAACGGTCTGATCACATCGTCCAAAATGCGTTGTAGAGTGTTCAGCGTGGTCTCAGCATCCTCTGACATGCGCTTGGTATATTCGACGACATCGAGGCTTAGGATCGCAGCAATTTTCCGCTTCATCAGTCGATGTGATCCTTTTAGCTAAACCAATTCCGCTGAACCAAAATTAACAGACGAATAGATTTTTGTGGCTAAAACTTGTGCCTGGGTATTTTGCTAAGCCTGCAAGTTCCAAAACTTGCGTTGAAACACACAGCCGAGCAAAATGTCTTTTTGGCTGGCGAAACCTAGAATTAAGGTGAAGTAGTTAGCGCGTTTCGCGTTACTAACAAAGGTTCACTTTGCAATATCCATTCTGAAAGTGTCAGCCCGTTGCTCTCTTCATCTGTGACCGATGGCAGCCCGAAGCGGAACTTCGACTCTGAGCTTTGCAAAATCTAACAAGCGGACGGCAGCTACCATTAGTGTGAATGGCTTGAAGGTATCGAGCGCTTCGCCACGGCGACAATTTAAGAAAAAATGACTGTGAGAAACAAGGTGGCTGAAACTGCGCTCTGACAGGAAACAGGTGTCCCCGCACACTTTCGCACAATTCGAGCTTAGCCCAAGGTGTTGCCGGTGATGAAGGTGTACGAGCTTTCTACCAGATCGATGACGACATCCAACTCTTCTGGTGTGGTCGGTGTATATATCAAGACAAAGCCGCTCCACCCAGGACGTTGCTTGGCCCAAGGGTGAGCTACGGCCCAGCCAGCCTCAATTGCCCGCCGCGCCATTGCCGGATGCAGCGAAGCGTGCAAGCTGCCATCAGGATGCATATGCGCAAATTCAAACCCACCGACGATAGAGCTCGGTTGAGACAAAAACATGTCGGGATCAAGCTGAAAACCAATTGCGCCAGGTAGTGATATGCGTGTGGGGCCAAGTGTAACCCCTGGGAATTGAGCAACTCGCTCCAGCAATAGCTGGGCCAATTCGGCATCAATTTTGACACCAATCTGAGTATGCGGTACGCCGCTTGTCGTTTCAGGACGGTGCGAGGTGCGCTCCGGCAAGGAGCGCTCTTGCGCGGACGCCATCGAGCACATCAATGCCACTACCGTGATAGCAACCGCCAATGTTCTCAGGTGCACATTCATTTTGTTGTCAGCCCGTCAAAAGTAAAGATTGAGTGCTCAGCGCGGTTTCGGTGCCCCTGCACGCATCATTCAGCTTATAACGCCTCGATATTGATCAAGAGATCTATTTCGTCGCTCACGGCTGGTGCAAAGGCCCCAAGTCCGAATTCAGACCGCACGATAGTCGCCGTTGCTGCCAGCCCCAAGGTCGGTCTGCCCTCCTTTTCGCCAAAAGGGTATGGCGCTGACTTGTTAAGCGTTGTTTCCAGAACAACAGGTTTGGTGATGCCATTCATGGTCAGGTCGCCAGAAATATTCGCGGAATTGTCCCCGGTGACTTCGATGCTGGTTGAGGCGAATGTGACCACGTCACCGTCAGTCGCGCCAAAAAAATCATCGGACATGAAGTGTTGCAAACGGGCATCCCAGCCCGTGATCATAGATTTTACAGGCATAGACACTGTGACAGATGATGCAGACGGATCATCTTCGTTGAACTTTATCTCACCGCTAAAACCTGAGAACATTCCAAATGTTTCTGAGAACCCGATGTGGTCGTAGCTGAACAATACCTGCCTGTGTCCAGGATCCAGCTCGTAGGTGCCACTCTCGGACAAAGCGGTTGTCGCGCCCATCGATAAGAGTACCGCCAGCGGGGTTGCTGCCACTTTGAACATTGATACGCTCCCATTTTGACAAGACGTGTTTGTGGAATTGAGTTTTGCGATTTAGGTATTGGCTGACCATACTTTTAGGGCAAAATGTTCTACAGCGCAACAAAATGTTCTATAGGAGGGGCGATTGAAGGAAGATCCCAGGCTGATCGCCACACGACAGGCCGCACTTGATGCGGCGCAAAGGATACTGATGGATGAGGGCGTGCTGCACGTAACTCATGGCGCGGTTTCAAAGGCAACGGGCATTTCGCGCAGCACACTTTACAGGCACTGGCCAGATGCGCGCGGTCTGCGTGATGCAGCATTCAGGCGCATCGCAACACCGCCTAACATACCACCCAAAACAGATGGCCCGCTGCGATCTGACCTGCGCTGGTTACTCGGAGTACTGATGGGAGCCTTGAATGACACACCATGGGGCCAAATTGCGCCTCAAGTTGTCGCTGCTGCGTCCACCGATGCAGAAGCGCGCTTGGTGATCACTGAATTCATGAAAGACAGGTTCGCAAGTGTTGAAGCCGTGCTTTCAGCCGCAATAGATCGGGGTGAGATCGCCGCCGACGTTCCGGTTGACCAATTCATAGAACTGGCAGTCGCTGCACCTTATTTCCGCAAGCTCATTCGTCACGAGGCGCTGAACGAAGAATGGTTGGACAAACATGTCGATCTGCTTTGCAGTATCGCGAAAACCAATTCAGGACAGTGACCATCGCCTGACTTTGCAATCACAGCGACCTTCAACTGGCGCGAAATTTCGACAGAACAGCAAGTTGTGATCAATAGCCTGTCCAGCCAGTTCCTCATAACTGCTGCTCCAAAAGGTCTCGGCAAACGTTCGCTATGATCGTTCGTTGAGGATTGCAAAGTCTGCTTTCTGCGCATTTCTGTAATTCGGCCATCCTCAGTTTTTTGGCAAATATCGATCCAACAGAGCGTCGACCAACCCATCCTGAAGTTGGTAACCAGTTGCTTCGTCCACGCGCAAAATGTCTTCAAGAATAACAAGTTGTTCCATGCCCGTCGTCATGGACAATCGCTTCGCCAGGTCGTCAATTTCCTTCGGCTCCATCAATGGGTGAACTGGCGCAAGTGCTTCCGAAAAAGCCGCCACTCTTCTGGCGCCACGCATTTTGACAGTTCCATCCTCAAGAGATGCCTTGAGTGATTCAGCTAAAAACTGCCGGAAGTGCGCCTCATGAACCCGAGAAAAATCCAGATAGTAACGCGCAACGACATGTACACGGCTGCTAACGTCATCCAGCCCCTCGAGAAGTTCTGACGTTGGAGTGACTTCAAGATCGAGCGTCGCATCCAAAGCCAAGACACTTGGGTCAGAAAAGTAGCGATAGACCGTCGCACGGCTGGTTTTGGCGCGTTCAGCGACTTTTGCTAGCGTGACTTCCTTTCCCTCCGACATCAATTCTCGAGCGGCCGAAAGAAGTGCTTCTCGCGTTCGGTTGATTTGATTTGTACGAGGTGCCAATCCCAAGCCCTTTGCGAAACACTTGTCTCATAAGTAGATTTATGTATTATAAGCCGAGTGTGTTTCAAGTAAAGGGAGTCGCAGTTATGACTGAACCTCGCCCGCGAGTTTACCATCTTCTTGGGAACCTTTTGACCTTCCACGCCTTTCCCAGTGAGACTGGAAATCGTTGCACAATCGTTGAGATAAAGACGGCTCCTGGTGCCGGTGCGCCGCCCAATCATCATGCAGGCGAAGATGAGAGCTTCTATGTGCTAGACGGTGAGTTCGAGTTCTTCGTGAATGGTGAGACAGTCAACGCAAAAGGTGGTGATTTCGTCAAAGTCCCGGACGGCGCAGTGCACGCCTTTACATGTACTGGGGAACGGCCTGGGCGGCTACTTTGCATCAACGCCCCCGGCGCTATGCATGACACATTCTTTACTGAAGCTGGTGAAACAATGCCTGAGGGTACGACAGATATTCCGGCGCCAGATGGACCGCCAGATATTCCGGCGATCATGGCCGTAGCGGACCGAGTGGGAATGACGATCCTTGCGCCAGCGGACATTCCCAGCTAACGAATGCGATTGCATAACTCCGGGTTGCGAAACGGAGGCTTTGGAACAAAGCTTCTGCCGTACACCCTAACTTGTAATACTGGCTCAACCCGAAGCCGACATTCACGACGAGACCTTGCGATTCTGGATAGCCGACTTTGGCGGCGCTTTCCAAAAAATGTCTTCTATGTGAACCTGAGCAATCGTTTAGGCGCAGGCGTGACAGCGGCTTAGATCGTCTGCTATGAGTGCTTGGTTGAATTCGTTTTAGTGTGAGAACGCTCAACTCAGCATTCTTTCCGAAACGTCCTCAAGAAGGGTATGAAGATCGAATTCTTCACCTTTCTCTGCAAGCCCTTTGTCATGCAAAATGAAGGACAGCCCGTGCACGAAACTCCACAACAAAAAACCACGGCGGCGAACTTCGTCTGTGATTCCCGGTTCACCGAGACATTTTGCTACTTCAGTCAAAAGAATCCCGAAACTTTGCTGGCCGCCTTCCTCCAGCCGGGGATCCGCGATGCGGTCTGTGAAGCCGCCAAATTTCAGTCTGAAGATCCCGGGCTCATTTAACGCAAAGGCAATATACTCCATCCCTATGGCAGTAATGCGCTCGGGAGATCCTTCAGGAACGCCTTCCAGCGCAGTAAGCATTTTGTCTCGGTGCCGATCCATTCCCTCAAGGACAGTGGCGACCAGCATTTCTGTCTTGTCTTTGAAGTGCTTGTAAGGTGCCGCAGTTGATACGCCCGCGCGTCTACACGCCTCGGATACGGAAAAACTGTCCGGACCTTTTTCTTCTACCAACTGTCGGGTTGCTTCGATCAGTGCAGCGCGGAGATCACCGTGATGATAGGCTTTCTTGCTGACGGAAAGACCAGCCGTTTGTCTGCTAGTCGAATGATTTTTTTCGATGCTGCTCATGATCCAACATGTGCCAGATCACGTATCTCTTGTCAAAGTGAGAACTTCTAACATATGTTAGAGACGCTAACTTGATGAGGTCCCCAAATGCCGAATCCTGCTAATTCATCTACTGAAGCGACCAAACCGTGCCTATTTGCACGTGTGTTACGCGGCACTGTGCGTTTGGGAGTGACCGTCAGTTTTATAGCCGTTGCAGCGGCCGCCGTTCACTTTGGCGCATCCGAGCTCACCCGTAGAGCGGAGGCGGTGCCCGCACCTGATGCCGCCGCTGTGACCCCAGTATCCGTAACGCCGATAACGTCCGAGAGCGCTTACACAGTCGACCGTGTGTTCATCGGGCAGGTCGAACCTCAGCGTTCGGCAGATATCTCTTTCGAGCTGAACGGGACGCTCGATCAAATTCTGGTGAATGAGGGTGACAAGGTTGCCAAGGGTCAACTTCTTGCGACACTGGACATTGCACTGCTGGAGGTCGAACGCGACCGTCTGACAGCATCACGCGATGCCATTGCAGCCCAGCTTGCATTTGCAAGAAAGACGGTCGAGCGAAACGCGAAACTCATTGAACAAGGCTTTACCAGTCAAGCCCGTTTGGACGAAGCCGTTTCTCAACAAGATGAATTGTTATCCAGAATTGGCGAGTTGGATGCGGCCTTGCGCGATGTTACCGTTCGGATTGAGAAATCCAGCATCGAGGCCCCATTTGCCGGTCAAATAACCGCGCGACACGTGGACGGCGGCGAAACTCTGCGCTCGGGCGAGCTGGTTCTGGGAATGGTCGAGGTCGTGTCGCCGCAGGTTCGGATCGGTGTTCCTCTCGATGTTGATCCGGCGCTTCTGACTGATGTTGAGATCGAAATATCAGCTAAAAGCTACCGGGCTGAGCTTGCAACCTTGCGGCCCGATATTGACCCGGTGACCCGAACCCGCACTGCGCTGTTCGATCTGAAAAACGCTCCCGACGTTGCTTTCGGACAAACCGCACGTGTGCATGTACTCGATCCTGTCCAAAGTGCGGGAACCTGGGTGCCCACAACATCGCTGAAGGAAGGAACGCGCGGGCAATGGACACTGCTGGTTGCCGACGCGCAAAAGACTGTGCGCCTGGCGACGGTCGAAGTGCTGCATGCCGAAGACGACCGCGTCTTTGTGCGTGGCGCGTTTCCGGAAGGCACCGTCCTGATCGATCAGGGTCCGCAGCGGGTGAGCGTTGGTCAGCGCGTCGCCTTCGACACTGGCGAGTAACGGAGCGATCTGATGGAAACCCTTACCTTTCGCCATCCCCGGCTGGTTGCCCTCATCATTTTGGTGCTTGTGTCTGCAGGGCTGTCTTCGTTCCTATCGCTTGGGCGACAGGAAGACCCCACGATCACCAACCTCTTCGCAACTGTAACCACGCAGTTTCCTGGCGCAGACCCCGAACGGGTTGAAGCACTGGTTACCGCAGAAATCGAAGAAGAACTGCGAAAGATCGCCGAGGTGGATGAGATCAGTTCTGTCTCCCGCTCGGGCGTGTCGGTCGTTTCTGTTGAATTGCTGGAAACACTAGACGAAGCCACCATTGAGCAGGTTTGGGCCGAGGCTCGGGACGCCGTGGAAGATGCAAGCCAGAACTTCCCGGCAGGAGTATTGCCACCGGAATTCGATGCCGAGGGTATTGCTGCCTATTCCGCTGTCATTGCAGTTGCGGCCGAGGACCCCGACTTCCCGATAACTTTGCTGTCTCGTCATGCCGAAGCATTGGGTGACAGATTGCGCGCGATTCCTGCGACACGAGCCGTCGACTATTTCGGTCAGCCAGAGGAAGAGGTGCTCGTAAGTGTCGATATGGACAAGGCCGCTGCGCTTGGGCTTGGCGCTGCCGAGATTTCCCAGCGGATCGCCGAAGCAGATGGGAAGGTTCAGTCTGGGCGGCTGCAATCCGATGTCGACCTGACCATTGGCGTCAGCGGAGAAATTGAGAGTCTGGATCGCATTCGGAGCATCGTCCTGCGTGAAAACGCGGACGGTGCAGTGGTGCAGCTCGGCGATATTGCCAGCGTAGACCGGGGCGCACGCGAACCGCAGTCCTCAATCGCTTTTGCCAACGGGATGCCCTCCGTTTTGGTCGGAATTCTGGCGCAGGACGGCGTGCAGATCGACCGCTGGACAGGCTTTCTACGGGATGAGCTTGAGGCCGGCGCCGCAGCGGTACCTTTGGGCATGCAGGAAATACTACTGTTTGATCAAAGCCAGTACACGACGGATCGTTTGTCAGAGGTTGGGGTCAACATGGCCATTGGCGTGGCTCTGGTTGTGGCAGTTTTGTTTGTTACGTTAGGTGTTCGGGCAGCCGCGATCGTGGCTTTGGTTTTGCCGGTTGTCTCATTGGCGACCCTGGCGACGATGAACATGATCGGTTTGCCCATTCACCAGATGTCCGTGACGGGTCTGATCGTTGCCCTCGGTCTGCTTGTTGACGCAGCCATCGTGATGACCGATGAAATTCGACGCCGTCTGCAAGATGGGTTGGAGAGACTTTCAGCCGTGCGAGATGCTGTGCGCCGGTTGGCCGCGCCTTTGCTGGCGTCGACTGTCACAACAGCGCTTGCCTTCACGCCGATGATCTTGCTGCCTGGCCCCGCCGGCGACTTTGTCGGTGCCATCGCTATCGCCGTGGTGCTTATGCTTGTCTGGTCACTAGTTGTCGCTTTGACGGTGACCCCGGCGATTGCGGGCTGGGTACTTTCCGACCGCCCCGACGCAGGAATGCTGAGCCGCGGTATCAGCATCCCGTCGCTTGCCCGATTGTTCGAGGCCTCAATTCGATTGTCAGTCGCTAATCCGGTGCGATCCATCGCGTTGGCATTGATCTTGCCCGTGCTTGGCTTTGCAGCCTTTCCAACGTTGACCGCGCAATTCTTCCCGGGCGTCGACCGCAACCAATTCTATATCGAAGTCGACATGCCGGGTGGAACATCAATTGCCACCACCGAAGCAACCGCCCGCCAGATCGATGAGATGCTGCTGGCAGATGATGGCGTCGAAAGTGTCTATTGGACGGTCGGAGAATCCGGTCCGGCATTTTACTACAACATCGTTGGCAACCGTTCACGCGAGCCCGGTTTTGCACAGGCCATGATAACGACCGACACGGCCGACGATGCGGCCCGCCTTGTCGGAGCGTTGCAGAACCGTCTGGATACCGACTTTCCCGGCGCACAGATCATCGTTCGCAGTCTTGTGCAGGGCCCTCCGGTCGCCGCGCCGGTTGAAGTCAAAATTCAAGGGCAGGACATCACGATTTTGCGTAATCTGGGCGACGAGGTCCGTTCAGTTATGGCCAATCTCGATCTGGTGACGCAGGCACGCGCCAGCGTGAACGGCGGCAACCCCCAAATCCGGTTCGAGATTGATGAGGTCAAAGCCCGTCTGCTGGGGCTGGATGTGGCGGATATAGCTGGTCAGCTGGACACGGCGCTTGTTGGCATCACCGGTGGATCACTGATCGAAGGGACCGAACAGTTGCCGGTGCGTGTTCGACTGGGTGACGAGGTGCGATCAGACCTAAGCGCCATTGTCAGTATGCCCATCCTGCTGCCCAATGCTGCCGCCGTATCCGCCACAAGTGTTTTCCCTGCTGTGCCGTTGTCGGAACTAGCCAGGCCGGTGATCGAACCAGCGGAAAGCGTCATAACCCGAACGGATGGCGTGCGCGAAAACACTATCCAAGCGTTTATCGTCCCCGGTGTTTTACCCGAAGAGGCGTTGCAAGACGTACTAGAAGCGCTTAATGCGTCCGGGTTTGAGTTACCGCAAGGCTATTCGATGTCCTTAGGTGGCGACAGTGATGCCCGATCCAACACCGTGGGCAATCTGCTTGCCTCTGTTGGATTGATTGTCACACTCTCCATTGCGACCATCGTTCTCACCTTTAACTCGTTCCGGCTGACGCTCGTGACCTTGGTCGTGTGCGTGTTGTCTGCAGGCCTTTCAATGCTGTCGCTGGCCGTTATGCAATTCCCGTTCGGAATAACGGCGATTATCGGTGTCATCGGCTCGATCGGGGTTTCGATCAACGCGGCGATAATAATTTTAACCGGGTTGCAACAAGACGTTGACGCAAGCCAAGGCGACCGGGTGGCGATGGCGCGTGTTGTGACTGGTTCAAGTCGGCATATCATCTCGACAACGGTCACAACCTTTGGTGGTTTCCTACCCCTGATCATAGCTGGAGGAGCATTTTGGCCGCCATTCGCCGTTGCAATCGCTGGGGGCGTACTGTTGTCGACTGTCGTATCGTTTTATTTCACTCCGCCAATGTTCGCCTTGGTGCATCGTGGAAAGCTTGACCAACCGCTTGAGGAAAACAACCAGCATTCCCAGCCTCAAGAAGCTATTGTTGCGCTTGTGGCAGAGTGAGGATCGAGACTACTTCTCCTTGCAAATTGGTATGTTGCAAAGGTCTTGTCAGAAGAACTTTGGTTGAGCGAGTTAGGGTTGTTGCGTAGCTTTTGCCCATGACCAATCCGGCCTCTTTCAAGTACTTCAAAACCAGCCCAGAGATCATCCGCCTTGCAGTGATGCTGTACATCCGTTTCCCGCTCTCGCTTCGGAACGTCGAAGATCTGTTGCACGAGCGAGGCATCGACGTGAGCCACGAAACCGTCCGATATTGGTGGAACAGGTTTGGTCCAATGTTTGCAGCTGAGATCCGACGGAAGCGTGTTCAGCAACTGCGCGCCTTCTCCAAATGGAAGTGGCACGTTGACGAGGTTTTCGTGAAGGTGAATGGCAAGCGGCATTATCTTTGGCGGGCTGTTGATCACGAAGGTGAGGTGCTGGAAGCCGTTGTCACCAAACGCCGAAACAAAGCTGCAGCACTGAAATTCCTCAAGAAATTGATGAAGCGGCACGGTTGCGCCGAAGAGATCGTCACAGATCGCTTCGCTTCCTACAAGGCTGCGCTCAGAGAAATGGGCGCGCTCGAAAAACAACAGACGGGCAGGTGGCTCAACAACCGCGTCGAAAATTCGCACCTGCCGTTTCGACGACGCGAACGCGCGATGCAACGTTTCAGGCGCATGCGAAGTTTACAGAAATTCGCCTCCGTCCACTCTTCCGTCTACAACCACTTCAACCAGCAAAGATCGCTAAGCAGCAGAGATACCTTCAAGCTGACACGCACCGCCGCTCTCGCCGAGTGGCGTCAACTTTGTTCCGGATAGGTTCGCGGTTCCCGCGGCAGACTGAGACTGGTTCGAATTCGTCTGACAGCACCTTAAATCGTTCTAGCTCTGGTCTTGCAAATTCAGCTCAAGGTATCGAGCCAGCACTTTCGGGAGGAGTTGAAAGTGCTGGCCCGTGCGTTGGCGCTCCCTGTTGGCTTTTTCGCCGCCGCTTTTGCTGGCTTACTCTGGGAGGAGCGAGGACCAGCAAATTTCGTGCAATCTTCTATCCTGAGGGTCTACTTTTCTATTCGTCAGCCATCAATTTCGCGGCATATTCCGGGATATCGGATCGCGAGATTCCGATCTGAGCGAGCTGATGGTCGTTCATATTCGAAAGTGTGGAGAGCATCCGGGCCGTTTGAAGCGCCTTAAAGGCCGCATTTGCCGTGGCTCCGATCCTCGCCAGGAAGCTGATTGATAGGGCGATGGCGTGACCACGATCTGTACCAGCCGTTTGGGTGTTAGCAGCCATATACAGCCTCCATAGCAAGTCTTTTGATGCTACTGCGCGGAATGCCCAGGTCTGTCAGGTCGCGGTCAGATAGCACCGAGAGCTCATAATACGTTGCGCGATAAACCCTGCGTTTGGCCTGTGCCTTTCGCATCGTGTCCAGTTTTTGATGAAAGAACGTGCGGCCAGCTTCGAATACGACATCCAGCGCGCTGTTTGATCGTGTAATTGCCATGATATTGCCTCGTCCGTTGCTGCAGTGCAGTAATTATGCTGCAATGCAGAGATACGTCTGTTTGGTAGCGCTCACAATTTGGCAATCTGGCATAGGCCCCATGCCAGATTGGAACAGCAAGGGTCATGACATGGATATTTCTGCGCAAATGTTAATTTTTGCGACAGTGGTCGAGCAAGGAAGCATATCTGCGGCTGCACGATCAATGGGGCAAACTCCGTCGGCTGTGAGCAAGCAGATCGGGTTGCTTGAAGATCAGGTTCACTACCGCCTTCTGAATCGCACCAGAACGGGTATCTCTCCAACACTGGAAGGCCAAGCTTTCTACGAAAAATGCAAAGCGATGGCTGACAAATTCAATGAAGCCAAAGCGATGATCCATAGCTTTGACGGTGTCCCACGCGGAGAACTCAGGATCGCGTCCACGGTTGCATTTGGTAAGTCCCAACTGATTCCTGCCTTGCCAGATTTCATGAATGAAAACCCTGAAGTTCAAATGTCTTTGGATCTGACCGACCGAGAAATTGATCTTCGGAGTGAAGGGTTCGATGCGGCGATCTGCTTTGCGGAACAACGCAAGAATCCAGATATGGTCATCAGGCGCATTATGCAGAGTCGAAGGGTGCTATGTGCCTCACCTGAATACCTTGAGCGTTCTGGAACACCGTCGAGTTTTGCCGAATTGGCTGAGCACAATTGCTTGAGAGTTGCTGGGAGAAGCCAGCGGAACGCTTGGGACAGCATCGAACCGAACCCAGGCGAAAAATTTGAAGCAACGGGCAGTTTTGAGGGAAACAGCACCGATGTCGTCTTTCGAGCCGCTCTCGCTGGCATCGGGATCGCACGGCTGCCCTGCTATATGGCAAACATTAAATTTAGCTCCGGCGAACTTGTCCACGTCATGCCTGAGTATGCACCACCCAGCACAGATATTGTCGTAATGTTTGCCGAAAGGCGGAATCTGGCACCAAAAACCCGCGCGTTCGTTGATTATCTCGCGCGGCGGTTTCGGGATTCTGATTAAGACCAAAGGAACGGCTAACTACGTATAGAAACGGTCGCAGTTGTCCAAGTTTATCCAAATCCATCTGTTGTGACTGTCTAAAAACCCGGCAGAGATTGAAAGAAAACTGACTGGGCCCCTCGATCAAAAATCTATTAGCGGTTGGAGGATGCAGAATTGATGAATTCAACCTAAGAGGAGCCATTATCCGGACACATGATTAATGGCTGCTATCAGCGGCATTAAAGTGATAGTGCGCTTAACCCACAGATGAGCTGAACACCTAACGATGGATCGCTTCACCTAAATCCGCTTCGACAATATTTTCCAATCGTTTCGACTCTAAAAAACACCCAATGGTTGGGGTAGTAGGCCAAGACCTGGTCGCGGACACGCTGACTGCGAAAGTCAAATTTCTAGGGCCTCTGAGGGCTTGGCCAAGATGAACCGTGGATTGCCAGGAAGCGATATCAACGCATGGCTGACTTCGTAGCTTGCACCAATTACCTCAGATAGGTGTTGAACCAATCAATGGTGCGGTCCCAGGCCAATTTTGCCATCGATTCATCGTATCGTGGCGTGCTGTCGTTATGAAAGCCGTGGTTAGCATTTTCGTAGATGTAGGCCTCGTAGACTTTTTCGTTGGATTGAAGAGCAGCTTCAAAATCTGGCCAACCTGCATTGATTCGTTCATCAAGCTCCCCCATCTGAATCAGCAGTGGTGCCTGAATTTTGGCTACATCTTCGGCTGCTGGCTGGCGGCCATAGAACGGCACGCCTGCCGCTAGTTCCGGGTAGGCCACCGCAATTGCGCTGACCACACCACCGCCATAGCAGAAACCCACAGCGCCAACCTTCCCGGTGCAGTCTTCTCGATTCAATAGGTATTCAAAGCCATTGAAGAAATCATTCATCAGCTCGACCCGATCGACCGTCTTTTGCAACTCGCGCCCATCAGCATCGTTGCCTGGGTATCCGCCAACCGACGTCAGACCGTCTGGAGCCAGAGCCATAAAGCCTGCTTTCGCCAAGCGTCGCGCCACATCTTCGATGTAGGGATTAAGGCCGCGGTTTTCGTGGATCACCAGCACTGCTGGCAGCGGCTCATCCACACCAGCAGGCCGGACAAGGTAGCCCCGTACGTCGCCGGTTCCATTTGGTGAGGGATAGGTGATGTAGTCTGCATGGATATCGGGATCGTTGAATGATACCTGCTCGGCCAATGCATAGTTCGGTCTGAGCATGTTCAGCAACGCGACCGCAGATAAACCGCCAACCGCGAACTTACCTGCGCGATCCAGAAACTGACGCTTAGTGATTTTGCCGTGCGCGTAAAAATCGTACAGGTCCAGTAGTTCCTGGTCGAAGTCTTTTGCCGTCATGCGAGTCATGGTCAATCTCCTAATGAGTTTGGCAGTCTGAAGGGTACGTAGTATTCGATCTGAAGATTTTGATTTTATTTGGTTTTTTAAAAGCCCTGTCCAACGTCACGCAGCCTTGAGATGCTCCAAGGCAGCCTGAGTGCCGCCTCCGTTATGTGGCATACCGCTCTTGGCTAGCCCCATCTCTACGCCAGAAAGGGTGGCCATCAACATTAGGTCGTTGAAGTCGCCCAAATGACCAATGCGGAATACCTTGTCGGCTACCTTGGACAGACCATTTCCTAGTGAGATGTCATAGTGCTCAAGCGCCGCAGCACGAAACGCATCGGCGGAGTGACCCTCTGGGACCTTAACCGCAGTCAAGACGCCCGATTCCTGACCTTGATGTGTGCACAAAACCTCAAGACCCCAGGCGCGCACGGCAGCCCGTGTCGCGGCTCCGTGTCGGGCATGACGGGCAAAAACGTTGTCCAACCCTTCCTCGTGCAACATGTCGATGGCCTCATTTAATCCATAGAGAAGATTGGTGCCGGGGGTGTAAGGAAAAAACCCCTTCTGATTTGGTCCGACCATATCTTGCCAATCCCAGTAACTTCGCGGCGTGGTCACGGATTGTGAGTGTTTCAGAGCCCGATCGCTCACGGCGTTGAAGCTCAAACCAGGCGGTAACATCAATCCCTTTTGCGAGCCGGAGACACACACATCGACCCCCCAGTCATCGAACCGAAAATCAATCGACGCAAGGCCGGAGATGGAGTCCACGATTAGAAGTGCAGGGTGCTTGGCTGCGTCTATGGCCCTCCGCACTTCCTCAATTGGTGTGACTGACCCGGTTGACGTTTCGTTGTGGACGACGCAAACCGCCTTGATGCCGTGCTGCTCGTCTGCACGTAGACGGTCTTCAATCTGATTGGGGTCCGCGCCGCCACGCCAATCTCCTTCAATCAGCTCTGGTCGCAGCCCTAGTTTTCCAGCCAAGTTGCACCACATGAAGGCGAAATGCCCTGTTTCGAACATCAGAACTTTTTCGCCAGGCGAAACCGTGTTCACAAGTGCGGCTTCCCATGCGCCGGTGCCGGATGAAGGATAGATAAAGACGTTCTGTTTTGTCCTGAAAATCGTCTTTATGCCATTTAGGGCCTTGTTCCCCACTTCAGCAAAATCCGGTCCTCGATGATCAATGGTCTGCGTGCTTATGGCTTTCAGGATGCGCTCTGGCACAGCACTCGGCCCTGGAATCTGCAAAAAATGTCTGCCCGCCTGACGCATTTGAACTCATCCTTACGCTGGTGCCAAAAGAGAGGCGCTATTACTTATTGCAAAAGTTAATTATGAATTCATTATTCAGTCAACGGTGAAGTGAAGCGTTTTATAAGACTTGAAGGGAAGGGAAGGCGAACCTGATGGTGGAGAATGGATCGTTGTACCGCCGACTGTTGTCTGATGTACGGGGAGAGGTGATGTCAGATCCGGCATCGCTTGCTCGATACTCGACCGATGCCTCAATTTATCAGATGACACCGGACGCTGTGGTGATCCCTTGGTCCACTGAAGATGTCCAAGCTGTAATGTCCATTGCGCGGGACGAAGGAAGTTCGGTACTGCCTCGCGGCGGCGGCACCTCGCAATGCGGGCAAACGGTCAATCAAGGTGTTGTACTGGACAACACAAAACACTTGAATCGTATTCTAGACGTAGATGTTGAGAAGCGTATTGCGTGCGTTCAACCCGGTGTTGTTCTGGATCAATTGAACCAAGCGTTGAAGCAGCATGGCCTGTGGTTTCCCGTGGATCCTTCAACAGCGTCCCGTTGCACTCTTGGGGGGATGGCGGCAAACAATTCTTCAGGCGGAAAGTCTCTCCGATACGGGATCATGCGAGACAACGTCCGTGCGATAAACGCAATCACGGTTGATGGTACGGAAGCGCGGTTCAGCGCTGATACGGCCGCATCAGGCGATTATGCGGATCTTGTTGGTGATATGCGCGCTCTTGGGCGTCGCGAGGCTGCCGAAATAAACGCTCGTTTTCCTAAAGTCCAGCGCCGCGTGGGCGGGTACAATATCGACGCCCTTGTAGGTAACGACATCAACATGTCCCATTTATTGGTGGGGTCAGAAGGCACATTGGCCTATTTCACAGAACTGGAACTAAGCCTGGCTCATCTGCCGGGAGCGAAAGTTACCGGCGTGTGCCATTTCCAGACATTTCGTGCTGCAATGGAGGCCACCCAGCACATCGTTACACTCAACCCGCAGGCGGTAGAGTTGATCGACGACACCATGATTGCATTGGGGCGAGAAATCCCAATGTTTAGCGAAACGATTAATGCATTTGTTGAAGGCAATCCCGAAGCCCTGCTGCTGGTGGAGTTTGCCGAGGGCAGCGCCGAGGCCAATGCTGCAAAACTGGTCGAACTTTCGCAACTGATGGGAGATCTCGGTTTTGCTTTCAGCGGTGCGGAACATCGGTGGGGTGGCGTTGTCTCTGTTACGGACAAATCTTTGCAGAATGCTATCGCCGAGTACCGAAAATCCGGGTTGAATGTCATGATGTCGATGAAAGAGGCAGGCAAACCGATCTCTTTTGTTGAAGACTGCGCCGTCCCTTTGCCCGACCTCGCCGATTACACCGCTGGCCTAACCGAAATATTTGCCCGGCATGGCACAAGGGGAACATGGTACGCGCATGCCTCGGTGGGGTGTTTGCACGTGCGCCCTGTGCTGAACATGCGGCAAGACAAAGACGTCCGGACAATGAGGGCGATCGCCGAAGAAACATTTGATCTGGTCAAAAAGTATAAAGGATCTCATTCAGGTGAACATGGTGACGGGATCGTACGATCAGAATTTCATGAAAAGATGTTCGGTAAGCGTATCGTTTCTGCGTTTGAACAGATTAAGAAACGGTTTGATCCTAATGGGGTAATGAATCCTGGCAAGATCGTGAACGCGCCCGCCATGGATAACCGCCGACTGTTCCGCTACGGTCAGGACTATTCGGTTCCTGAATTCGAAACGACGCTGGACTGGTCTGCTTGGCCGGGTGCCGGAGGAGGGTTTCAGGGCGCCGTCGAGATGTGCAACAATAATGGTGCATGTCGCAAGCTCAAGGGCGGCGTTATGTGCCCTTCTTTCCGAGCGACCCGAGACGAGCGAGACGCTACACGTGGGCGGGCAAATTCGTTGCGGTTTGCCATCAGCGGGCAGATGCCGGGCGGTTTGTCGTCTGATGCCATGTTGGACACAATGAAGTACTGTGTGTCATGCAAAGCTTGCGCTCGGGAATGTCCGACTGGCATCGACATGGCGCGAATGAAAATCGAAGTATTGTCAGCAAAGCGTAAAAAAGATGGGCTGACGTTGGCAGACAAATTGATAGCTTACCTGCCCCGATATGCGCCAAAAGCCGCGAAAGTCGCGTGGTTTGTGAATTTACGAAACAAAATTGGACTCTCGCGTAAGCTATTGGAGGGACCTACTGGTATTTCAGCGCGACGCGATCTGCCAGTGTGGTCTTCTGCTCCGTTCCGTGATGTCGAAGCTCAGGACAATGATCCGCAGGTGTTGCTGTTTGCCGATGTGTTCAACCGGTATTTCGAACCGGAAAATTTGCGCGCTGCCGTCCGGGTTTTGCGGGCAACAGGATTTCGGGTGGCCGTGGCGCGAGACGATCGATCTGACAGGGCTTTGGATTGCGGACGTACTCTCTTGGCTATGGGGTGCGTGGACGAAGCGCGACAGGAGGCACAACGCGTGATTGACGCGACACGAGAGGCGGTTGCAAAAGGTGTTCCAGTGGTCGGGCTCGAACCTTCCTCTATCCTCACTTTCCGGGATGAATTTTTAGCGCTTTGCCCGGGGCCGGAAACGGAGATGTTGTCGAACGCAACGTGTACCTTTGAGGAATTTCTGGCCGATCAGCCGGACTTGCCCCTGAAGCCGTTGGATCGCCCGATTTATTTGCATGGGCATTGCCACCAGAAAGCACACGATGCCGTCACACCGATGCTTGACCTTTTGAAGCGTATTCCAGGGGCACAAGTTCACATGATTGAAAGCAGTTGTTGTGGCATGGCAGGGGCATTTGGATATTCGCCCGACACTATCGATGTTTCGATAAAGATGGCACAACTCGACTTGTTCCCGGCGTTGGAAGTCGCGCCCGTAGATGCAGTTATCGTGGCAGACGGGACATCTTGCCGCCATCAAATCGCCGAAGGTACGCAGCATCAAGCTATGCACGTCGCACGCCTCTTGGATATGGTTCTTGATGTTTAGGAAATGGAAATGAACCTGACGGACAGCATTAATCGCCCGACCCTTCACGAAGAACTGGTCGAAAGGCTACGTAACCTGGTTGTCGAAGATGTTTTAAAGCCGGGTGAAAAAGTGCCCGAGAAACAGCTTTGCGACTCGTTGGGGGTCTCACGGACACCCTTGCGAGAAGCTTTAAAGGTGCTTGCGTCAGAAGGCTTTGTGGTACTTCAAGCCAACCGGGGGGCCCGCGTCGCAAGTGTCACGCGAGAGGAATTGGAGAATACGTTTCCAGTGCTTGCGACGCTTGAGCAACTGGCGGGAGAGTTGGCATGTCAGCACATGGATTCCGCTGAAATTGAACTAATCGAACGTCGCCATGCCGATATGCTGAAAGCCTATAATTCACATGACCGACAGGCATATTTTAAGGCCAATCAGGACATTCATCAGGCACTGATACGTGGCGCGCGAAACGATATTCTTGCGAGCCACCACAAGCTGTTAGCCGCACGGGTCCGCCGCGCACGTTTTATGGCCAACTTGTCGGACGAGCGCTGGGCGCAGGCCATTGACGAACATGAAGCCATGATGGAGTTACTTAGGGCCCGTAATGCTGACGGGCTTGGAAAATCCATGAAGCTCCACATGATGAATAAACTTTCTGCACTTGTGAAAGCGCTGGAGGCAGAGGACGAGGCACCTCTCTAAACTCTCGTCAAAAGCGCCTACCAGCTTCCCACGGATGTGCTGCTAGTCGGTGCTGAGACTAGGAAACAGAGGGGATAGCCCACAGTCCTCAGCAAGTTTGTTGAGGTCTCGACAAAGAACGGGGTTCAGCCTCACACCTTCTTTGCGGCGGGCTTCTGCGGCAGCCGTTTTGCCGTCTCCGGGCAAGCGCACCGGGTCATGACCGGGCAGGGGGGGGGATGCGCGCATTTCAGAGAAGACGCGAGCTGCGTTAGAAGCAAAGTCATTGCCCATCCCAAAGGCTGCCGGATTGAGCGCCATAACGAACTGGCCGGTATTTGTGGATGAAGTTGTGTCCGAGGTGAAATTGATCACATCAGAGCCGAAGGCCGCACCGTTTAAGACCCCGGCTATCAACCCGATAGCTACGGAAAGACCGAACCCTTTCGGACCGCCGATTGGCAAAAGAAACCCTTCTGACTTTAGGGCGGGGTCCGTCAATGGGTTTCCATCACGCCCAACCATCCAGCCTTCGGGCATAGGCTTGCCTTGCTGCAGCAGGGTTTTGATCTTACCCATCGCGGCTACGGTCGTCGCCATATCAAACACAAACGGGTCGGGACCATCGGCGGGGGCGGAAAAAGCAATGGGATTGGTACCAAGAAGCAAGTCACTACCGCCATAGGGCGGGACGTGGTTCGCGCTGCCCACTGCCGCGGCCATACCAAGCAGCCCTGCCTCGGCTTGTGGACGTACATAAAGTGCCAGTGGTCCAGCATGATTGCCGCGCCGAACACCAACCCATCCGATGCCGGCCTCTTTTGCCTTTTCAATTGCAAGATCCCGAGCCGCCGACATAGCCAGATGGCCGAGGCCGTCATCTCCGTCGATCAAAGCGGTTGCAGCGGTCTCATGTACTACTGTGACTTTTGGCGTAGGATTGGAGCCACCTCCCGCCAGCCGGGCTAGGTACTGTCGCAGGCGAAAAACACCGTGCGTGCCATAGCCATAAATGTCGGCCTCAACCATCGTCGAGGCCACCTTGTCCGCATCTGATTTTGGCACACCTCGAGTTTCGAGTGCGGCCGCCACAAATTCACGCAGGGTGTGGCAGTCAATTTTCAAAGGCTCAGAAGTCATCTCTTCCCACCTGTTCCTTGTGCCAGAACACCAATTTACGCTGTGTCCAAACCACCGACGCAAATACGACCAGACCGACAAGGCTGAGATACAGGATTAACGAGAAGACGCGCGGCGTGTTGAGCTGCGAGGCGGCAACCCGAATAAGTTCGCCAAATCCCTTGCCACCGCCTAGGAATTCTCCTGTGATCGCACCGGCCATAACGCCGACTGCTCCGATCTTGAGGCCGGTAAAAATCTGCGGCAGGCCAGTCGGCAGTTTCATCTTGAACAATGTCTGCATCCGACTTGCGCCCATCGTCTTGAAAAGCATACGCGCGTTTTCATCGGCGGCGTGAAGCCCAGCCGCAGTACCGACCACGATTGGAAATGTCGCGATAAAGGCAGCAAGTGCCACCTTTGATTCAATACCAAAGCCCAACCACGCTACAAAGAGTGGGGCAAATGCCACTTTTGGCATGGTATCTATCGCCACCAGGTAAGGCATCACTGCCTTTTCACCAAATGCCGTTTCCCCCACCAATACGCCCAGCGAAAATCCGATCGCGATTGCCAGTGCAAAACCATAGATAACTTCTTTGATTGTGATCCACAGCGCCCCAAGCATGTAGCCGCCAGTCAATAGATTTTGTCCCACGAAGATCATATCTTTCAGGGTTTCCAACGGTGTAGGCAGAATGATTGGGGAAACCAGCTTAAGGCTCGTAACAATTTGCCAAGTGCCGACGAAAACCACGAAGACAAAGGTCATCGCCAGCCAGCGTGGGACCGAGTCGATAAAGTGAACTTTTTGTTCCCATACCGTGTCTTCTGCGGTGTCGGCGTCTTTTAGGGCAGGTGAGTAGTTATGAACGTCGCTCACATTTCTTCTCCCTTATCCAGGAGGCCGCGAATGTAGTCTACAATAGCGCCAAACTTGGGTGTGGTCATCATATCCAACGTGCGTGGGCGCGGCAGATCGACCTTCACAATTTCGGCAATCCTGCCCGGGCGTGGTTTCAACACGACGATTTCGTCGGACAAAATAACGGCTTCCTGAATAGAGTGCGTAACAAGAAAAGCCGTCGCTTCCTGTTCATGGCAAATCCGCTGCAGTTCCATATTCATCATGTCGCGTGACAGCTCGTCCAGCGCGCTGAATGGTTCGTCTAACAAAAGTACAGCTGGTTCTGTGATCAGCATACGGCAGATTGAGGCGCGCTGAGCCATGCCGCCCGACAATTCGTTCGGGTATACGTCTTCGAATCCCTTCAAGCCCACGATGTCCAATAGTTCGTGAGCCTTGCCCATTGCTTGCTTGGCGGCTGCCTTTCCGTCGCGGATCTCGATTGGCAACACGATGTTTTCCACCGCTGTTTTCCAGGGAAATAGTGTCGCCTGTTGAAACATCATACCAATGTCTCGACGGGGACCGGTGACTGGCAGGCCCTGTAGGATCACACGCCCTTTGGTGGGAGGGATCAGACCCGCCATGATCTTGAGCAGAGTGGATTTCCCGCACCCGCTGGACCCAATTACAGAAGTGAAGCTTCCTTTCCGTAGCGTCAGATTAATGTCCTCAAGCGCAACAACAAGGTTGCGTGCATAGGTCTTGCTTAAATGGGTCAATTCGTAGACCGGCGTGCCCAAGGGCGCGCCGGAAAACTCTTTTGCGGCTGCAGCGTTCATTTGCTGGCGGCCTCGTTGCCGATGGCGGCAAATTCATTGGTCCAGGCAGCGCTCAAGTCATCAAGCGGTCCCGGAATTTCGCCACCTGCAACAAGTGCGTCTTGCCATTCCTGCCAAACTTCGGCGGGGTACCATCCCAAACCGTTGCTTGGATCCGCTGCTATGGTTTTCGAACGTACGGCATCGAACAGCGCTGACTGGAACTCCTTGTCCTCGCCTTCCTGCGGATTGCCGTCCGCCAGGTGCTTCAACACAGCTTCGCGGTTGGCATCATCCAGCGCAAAGGCATGACCACGAGCGAAAGCGCGGCTCCAGGCCTCGACCAATTCGCGGTCGTTGGCGATTGTGTCGGCCATTGTGGCGATGCCGTTACCGAAGAAACGCCCGAATTCCGCAGGCGTAATGTCACGCACCGCCATTCCGCGTTGGTTCAGAATTGCCGTGTCAGCGGTGGAGGCGGAATACGCGTCGATTTCGCCATTCAGAAAAGCCGCGGTCGCAGGGCCACCGTCGCCGACAGTCAGGAAGGTATAATCTTCACCTTCTTTCATTCCTGCGCCGGTCATCACATTACGCGCAAAGCCCACTTCTGCGCCATCAGCTGTACCTGTCCCGATAACTTTGCCCCGCAACTCTTCAACGTTTTGGATGTCAGAGTCTTCGGGCACTGCAATGCCGAAGTTGCTGCGCGCCGCAACGTTGTAGATGTGAATCGCATCCACATCGCGCGAGCGCGCAGCAATCAGCGGGCCGGGGCCGGGGCGACCGAAGTGTGCTTGTCCTGCAGACAATGCCTGAAGCACGGCGCCTGAGCCGTTGATAGCCTCGACGGTCACGTTCAATCCTTCATCTGCGAAGTATCCTTCTCCAATGGCGACAAACACAGGAAATGAGTTGATTGCCGAAGGGCTGGGTTGCACGAAGGTGATTTCACGCAAGTCTTGCGCAAAACCCATTGTTCCTATTGCTCCTGCTACCGGAACAGCAGTAAGCAGGGACGCTGTGAAAGTCCTTCTGTTCATCATTGTAGTCTTCCTCCCTTGAATGTTGACGCCTCACAGCGATTGCTGCGTAGGAGCCATTACACGGCACGCACTTTGTTCCTTAGCGTGCCGATTTCGGAAACCTCGCAAACTACGACGTCCCCGTTTTTCAAAAACTGCGGCGGTTCCATTGCGTATCCGACGCCTGATGGCGTACCTGTCGCAATGATGTCTCCCGGTTCTAGTGTCAGGCCTTCTGACAAGGATGCGATCAACGTTGGAATGTCGAATATCATGTCCGACGTCATCCCGTTTTGGCGCTGCTCACCGTTAACTGTCAGTCCGATCGAAAGAGCTTGCGGATCGCTGATGGCATCGGCGGTCACGATGTAGGGACCGATTGGGCAAGATCCATCCAACCCTTTGCCTTTGAAGTACTGGCCGCCATGGCGGCGCTGTATGTCTCGGGCGGTTATGTCGTTCAGAATAGAATACCCAAAGACATGATTAAACGCATCTGCCTTGGTGATGTTGCGCCCGCGCTTCCCTATCACGACTGCCAACTCGACTTCGTAGTCGATGGACTGCGACACCGAGGGAAAGAGTAGGATGTCAGCGTCTGGCGCAACGACCGAGGTCGGCGGCTTGGTAAAGAAAACCGGATGCTCGGTGATGCCGATTTTCTCTTTTTGCGCCCGCTCGCCTTCTGCGATGTGCTCAGCGTAGTTTCGCCCCACGCAGAAAACGTTCTTGCGTGGCGTGGGAATGGGCGACAGAAGAGGCGCGTCTTCGGGGACGAGCAGGTCCTTGAGTTCGCCTGCCTCACCCGCGGCAACAACAGCACTCAACGCCTCCAGCGCGGTCGGACCGCCTTCGATAATCAGCTGCATCGTGCTTACATCAAGAGCCGTATCCGGCATGAGCATCTCAATAGCACGCGATACATCCAACCTGCTTCGATTGGGAAGCAATGCGACGCAAACGGCGTGGCTATCTACTGAAACAGTCGCTAAACGCACTTGGCTCTCCTACTACATAATGGCGCCAACTTAGGTCACCGATCTTGGCAGGCGACTCAGATTTGGTTGTCACTTGCCCTTGAGTTTTTGCCGACTTGGCGTTTCAATCAATCAACCAATCAGCAAATTGGGTGGCAATGTGAGTGAGCCTACAGAACTTTCGCAACGTGTCCGGGACCTGATCGACAATGCGGGATACCGGCACAACGATAGGCTTCCGCCTGAAAGGGAACTGTGCCAATGGCTAGGCACAACCCGAAATCAGCTGAGGCGCGTATTGGCCGAACTAGAGGCGCAGGGGCTTATCTGGCGGCATGTGGGTCGGGGCACGTTCGTTGGTGCCCGACCGGTTCTCAACTTAACGGACGTCACCTATTTGGGTGCACAGATCAAGCCTGAACAGGTTGTAGGTGTTCGGTTTACCATCGAACCGCAGCTTAGCCGTCTTGCTGCGCTTCATTCTACGCGTTCAGATCGCGAGCAAATGAGGCTCTGCGTTGAGAGGTGCCGAGCCGCAGAAGACTGGCGCACATATGAAGCATGGGACAATAATTTGCATCACGCGATAGCCCGGGCAACGCGTAATCAGCTTTTCCTGTATTTCTTCGAGACTCTAAATTCTGTCCGAAGGTCTATTGTGTGGGGACAACCCCGTAAAACCTACAAACCCCCCGATGATTATTCCAGTTTTCGAGAGCATGACTTGATCCTGTCGGCGATATCGAGTGGAGACGGAGAAGAGGCGGCGCAGGCCATGTTGGCTCATCTGAGATCCGTTTACTCCCGCGTGTTGCCAGCTAGTCTTGAGACCTGCCGCTAAACCAGCGCCCGACCAATTTGGGAAATGGTTGGGCTAAGCTGCGGCTGAACCTCTTGCAAATCGCCGGTCACATTGGCGATGACTGAGACAAGAGCTACGTCTTTGCGAGCGTGGCACAGCATCGATCGGAACAACGCCATAGATTGGCAAACCGATCTTTGGCAATGAAATGTTCAGGAGTAAAGCGATGCACGATCATGTAATTCCCGCGGTGAAGGTTCACGAAATACCGGTAGAAGGCGAAGGTATGTTCCCGGTACGTCGGGTTTATTGCATTGGTCGAAACTACGCGGCGCACGCCATAGAAATGGGCCACGATCCAAATCGTGAACCCCCATTTTTCTTCCAAAAGAACCCTGACAACCTCGACCCATCTGGAGAATTTCCATATCCGGCTCACAGCTCGGACGTACATCATGAAGCTGAAATGTATGTGGCGCTTAAATCCGGCGGCACGAATATTTCTGTCGAAGATGCTCTAGATCATGTCTACGGCTACGGGCTTTCACTGGATATGACCCGTCGAGATCTACAGGGCGAAATGAAGAAAATGGGTCGTCCTTGGGAAATTGGGAAGGCATTTGAGCGCTCAGCTCCATGCGGACCGGTGCACAAAGCAGAAGATGTTGGGCCACTCGACGAAGGCGCAATTCGCCTATCGGTGAACGGAGAAATTCGGCAGGAAGGTGATTTGAATCAGATGATCTGGAAAGTCCCTGAAATGATCTCTTATCTGAGCGATTACTTCGAACTTGCCGCCGGCGACGTTATCCTGTCTGGCACGCCCTCTGGAGTTGGTCCAGTAAACCGCGGCGATGTATTGGTGCTGTCGGTCGACAAATTGGGTAGCCTAACTGTCAAGGTAACGTAGCAACCACACCAAACACTCTTCGCAAAATAGGCCAATGCCTTTGTAAAGGGATCCCAGATGCCCCACTTAGTCGCCGAATTGATCGCACCCCATTCGGGCACTGCGAATGCTATCGGTGCCCCAGGTCGATCTTGGTTGAACTACCTGGGGCTGCGAGAGCTTTGCGCAAAGGTCAAAAAAGATCTCCATCAGATCGGAGTAGGTCGTGGCGACCGAGTGGCAATTGTGTTGCCCAATGGCCCCGAAATGGCAACGGCCTTTATGTCCGTTGCCCAAGTGGCGACGACGGCACCTTTGAACCCGGCGTACACTTACGAAGAATACGTTTTCTACCTCAAGGATCTGAAGGCCAAGGCCCTTCTTGTAAACGAAAACGACGATGGACCTGCCGTAATAGCTGCTGGGGATCTTGGCATCGCAATCTTGAGGGCCTCTCACGAAAGCTTACATTCGGCTGGACAGTTCTCCATATTGTCCTGTGACCCAATTGGCACGGCGGACACATCCGCACCGGGTGAAGATGATGTCGCCCTGATACTGCACACGTCAGGAACTACGTCGCGTCCCAAAATCGTTCCTCTGACGCAGGCTAATATCTACGCATCCGCGCGAAATGTGGCTGCGTCTTTGAAACTGACAATCGACGATCGCTGTCTCAGTATTATGCCGCTGTTTCATATCCACGGGTTGATTGCGGCTGTTGCCGCGTCTTTAGGTGCTGGATCTCAAATTAGCTGCGCCCCTGGGTTCAACGCTCTTAGTTTTTTCTCGCAGGTCGCTGAAGTTAATCCGACGTGGTACACCGCAGTTCCGACAATGCATCAAGCCATACTTGCCCGAGCTGCACGAAACCAAACGATCATTGAGCAATCGCGGTTGCGCTTTCTTCGATCTTCTTCTGCTTCGTTGCCGGGCCCGGTAATGGAAGAGTTGGTGGCAACATTTAATGCGCCCGTCATCGAAGCCTACGGCATGACTGAGGCGACACATCAAATGTGTTGCAACCCGCTTGCTCCCCAAACGCAAAAACCCGGATCTGTTGGAATAGCAGCAGGCCCCGAAGTCAGAATTGCAGACGAGAACGAAAATACTCTGATCTCTTCACGGGACGTCGGAGAAATCGTTATCAGCGGTCCGAACGTGACGCCGGGGTACGAAAGCAACCCGCAGGCAAATGCCGACAATTTTTTTGAAGTGGACGGAAAAACTTGGTTTCGCACTGGCGACCAGGGTTCATTCGACGAAGAGAATTATCTGCGACTGACCGGTCGTCTTAAGGAGCTTATCAATCGCGGTGGAGAGAAAATCAGTCCACTTGAGGTTGACGCTGTACTCTTAAGCCACCCAGAAGTCGCTCAGGCAGTTTGTTTTGCCGTTCCCCACGAAAAACTGGGTGAAGACATAGCGGCAGCTGTGGTGCTTTCAGAAGGAGCGACGATCCAAGGTCAGGAGGTCAGGGCTTTTGTCGGCGCGCGGCTCGCAAAATTCAAGGTGCCGACTTCGGTGGTTGTTCTTGAAGAAATTCCAAAAGGCGCGACTGGCAAGATACAAAGGATCGGACTAGCTGCTAAATTAGGACTGGCGAAGGCATAGACACATGAAAGTTTGTATCTTTGGTGCCGGAGCTATCGGAGGTTACGTTGCCGCGAAACTTGCACAGACTGATACAGAAGTCAGTGTCGTCGCGCGTGGCCCCCACTTGGCAGCAATGCAGGAAAAAGGACTGACCCTTCTTGAAGAAGGGCAGGATCCAGTCAGCGTTCCAATACGCGCTTCAGACAATGCTGCCGATCTCGGCCCACAAGACTATGTCTTCATCACACTGAAAGCGCATTCCGTCCCAGCAGTGGTAGACTCAATGCAGCCGTTGATTGCAGACGAGACAACCGTAGTTAGTGGAGTGAACGGGGTGCCCTGGTGGTACTTCCACAAACTAGGCGGTCCTTACGAGGGAACGAGGTTGGCTTCAGTCGATCCGGGAAATGTGCAGTGGGACGGTTTTGGACCAGATCGCGTCCTCGGATGTGTTGTTTATCCTGCCGCCGAGGTCATTGCTCCTGGATCAATCAAGCATATCGAAGGCAATCGTTTTTCGTTGGGCGAGCCCGATGGTGCTAAATCAGACCGTGCTGCCAAGCTTTCGGCTGCGCTATCCGCCGCCGGACTGCGTGCGCCCGTCAGACCAAGAATCCGGGATGAAATTTGGTTGAAACTGTGGGGTAACTTGTCGTTCAACCCGATTTCCGCTCTTACCCACTCAACACTTGATGTCTTGTGTGTCGACGAAGGCACACGCTCCGTGGCACGCGGAATGATGCTCGAGGCTCAGGAAGTCGGTGAAAAACTTGGGGTTAAGTTCCCGATAGATGTTGAAAAACGCCTCGACGGCGGAGCGGCGGTTGGTGCGCACAAAACCTCTATGTGGCAGGATTTGGAGTTACGCCGACCGATGGAAATTGATGCCTTGGTCTCGTCGGTGCAAGAACTGGGGCAACTTACAAGGACCTCAACGCCCATAATCGACATCGTCGCATCACTGATCAAACTGAGGGCAAAAGTCGCAGGTCTTTACTAGACTCTTTGTCGGCCTTGCAACGAGAGCATTGCTTGAGGCGGATAACTGATACGGTCTTGCCAGAAGAACTTGCCTTGAGGCGGGCAGGGGGCTTTCGTAGCTTTTGCCCATGACCAAATCTGCCTCATTCAAGTACTTCAAAACCAGCCCTGAGATCATCCGCCTTGCGGTGATGCTGTATATCCGGTTCCCGCTCTCGCTTCGGAATGTCGAAGATCTGCTGCACGAGCGAGGCATCGACGTGAGCCATGAAACTGTCCGCTATTGGTGGAACAGGTTTGGCCCGATGTTTGCATCAGAGATCCGAAGAAAACGGGTTCAGCAACTCCGAGCCTTTTCAAAATGGAAGTGGCACGTAGACGAAGTATTCGTGAAAGTGAATGGCAAACGGCATTATCTTTGGCGCGCTGTGGATGACGAAGGCGAGGTGCTGGAAGCAGTTGTAACGAAGCGCCGTAACAAAGCTGCAGCACTGAAATTTCTCAAGAAATTGATGAAGCGGCACGTCTGCGCCGAAGAGATCGTCACAGATCGCTTCGCTTCCTACAAGGCTGCCCTTAGAGATTTGGGTGCTCTCGAAAAACAACAGACGGGCAGGTGGCTAAACAACCGCGTCGAGAATTCGCACCTGCCGTTTCGACGACGCGAACGCGCGATGCAGCGTTTCAAGCGCATGCGAAGTCTACAGAAATTCGCCTCCGTCCATTCCTCCGTGTACAACCACTTCAACCAGGAAAGATCGCTAGCCAGCCGAGACTCCTTCAAGCAGACACGCACCGCCGCTCTTAGCGAGTGGCGTCAACTTTGTTCCGGATAGGTTCGCGGTTTTCGCGGCAAACTGAGACTGGTTCGAATTCGTCTGACAGCACCCCGCGGGGCGCGTGGTCAGCATTATGCTTGATGGACGACCATCGGACAGCATCCTTTCTGCTCTTGGGATAGAGATGGTACTTGGACTGATGTGTTTGTGGGCCGCGAGCAAAGGGCGGCTAACGAAAGCTGGCATGCACCTCATGTCGTCGCGTAAACTTCGGATTTGAGACACAGTGAAAGCTGCCTGAGTGCATTTGGCCATTCACCGATACAGAGTGGGTGGCCAAAATATCTGAGTGACTCCGCGAAATACTGAATGGCTGGCGCTACCGATTGTGAGTTATGACATTAAAACCTTCTTCGGGTGATGGTGCCTCGAAATACCTCGCTAAACGCCAATATTGATCTTCCGTTGCTGCAAAGGCATGCGCACCTTCACTGTTGCGCTTGTGCAGCCGGCGCAGACAAACCTCATCCGGCAAGTCCAAATAGTGAAGCTGGTGCGTCGCAGCAGTTTCTTCCAGCAGCTTGCGCATCCAGGCTCTGTTTTCAATTGTGTTCGCCGGAAAGTCGAGAATGACAGAAACCCCGGCCTTCAGCAACGATGCGATGTGCCGCCCCATGACCGGCCGCAATTTCAAAGCGCAATTTACATAATCCTGCAGGGAGTTCATCTGGTCGCCGAATAGGACGCTAAGCCATTCATCTTCTGAAATGAGCACCGCCTCGCCGCTATTCGCAAGTTTCGCCGCTAGACTAGATTTTCCTGAGGCGACTTTACCACAAAGCAAGTGAAGCGTTGGTTGGACCTGTGACATAGGGTGAACTCCCGGACTACCTAATGGCCCCTGTGCTCAGTTGATCTGCAAGTTGATCAAACACCAACCTGATCCTTCGCGCAGTATGTAATTCCGAGTGCGTCGCCAGCCAAATCGGGAACTTAAACGGCTCTCGGTCGGGTAGCACGCGCTCCACACCTGGTGTCAAGGCAGCCACGTCATCCGACATTACACTGATGCCAAACCCTTGGCGCACCAGCTCCCAGGATACAATTCCGCTTTGCGAGCCAATCCGGAAACTCTTTCGAGTGACCTTAACGCCCGCCGGATCGAGAAAACCGATCATCGTGTCAATGTCGCCAAACCCCACGAAATCCAACTTCGCGAGCTCGTTTTCATTTTTCGGCCTTCCCAACTGATCAAGGTACGAAGGTGCTGCGTAAAAATGTGCCGTCGCCTCGGCAACAAGCTTTGCGGTCAGATCTGGTTGCGTCGGGCGTACATGTCGGATGGCGATATCAGCCTCACGTCTCTGTATGTCTCGTAAGTCATTGGCAGCAACGACGTCGATCTCAAGACGCGGTGCTGCAAGTCGGATCTTTTTCAGTATAGGCGGCAGCTGATAGGCAGACATCACATCTGACGCGGTGATCCTGACTTGCCCTTCGACAGTTTGCGACTGGCTTGTAGCAGTAAGGGAGATCCTGTGCGCGACATCCGCCATTTCTCTGACATGCAACAAAAGCTCGGCGCCAGCGGTCGTTAGACTAAGCGATTTACCAACTCTTTCAAACAGGGTGATCCCAAGCGCCAATTCCAGCGCCGCAACCTGACGACCGACAGTAGGTTGAGTTTGCTCGAGAACGCGCGCCGCTGCGGAAAACGAGCCTTCTTCAGCCGTCGCAAGAAAGGTCCGTACCTGATTCCAGTCGAAATTGATGGCATTCCAGTTCATGCATTTATGCATAACACTTCTGCGAATTATGGCAATTTAGTAAATGTGTGTATGGATGTATGGGGTGCGACAACAAACTTGAAAGAGAGTAATAAAATGGCTGCTTTGTCCAAAGATGCCGCGTTCTGGAGCAGAATCTCGCGAAAGTATGCGGCGGACCCAATCCGGAACATGGAAGGGTATCTGAACACACTCGAACGTACGAAGTCGCACCTAAAAGCAGAAGACAGTGTACTGGAAATCGGTTGCGGGACGGGTTCAACCGCGCTGTTGCTTGCACCGCATGTCAACCATATCACCGCCTCGGATCTCGCTCCGGGCATGATCGAGATTGCCAACGAGAAGCGTGCTAAAGAAGGACTGGAGAATGTCACTTTCAAGGTGGCCGAAGTTCTCGAGCACGATCCTGTTGAAGGTGGTTACGATGCGGTTTTGGCGCATAACCTGCTTCATCTCCTGCCTGATTTGGATCAAGCGCTAGAGCATATTGCCAAATTGACAAAATCCGGTGGGGTTTTCATATCCAAAACGGTGTGTGCGCCTGAGAATGGTGGGTTCAAGTATGCGATGATCAGTCGTGTCGCGATCCCTATCATGCAGTTTTTTGGGAAAGCCCCGTTTGTGAATTTCGTTTCTATGTCGATGCTTGATAGGAAAATTGAGCGTGCAGGCTTTGAAATCCTGTATACTTCCGATCAAGCCTCGATGCTCCAGAGTCGTTATGTTGTTGCGCAAAAACCTTGAAGCTCTAGTTCATTCAGCTTTGCAAGTGGAAACGCTATCTGTGTCACATCACCAGTAACAGTAAATTCCTGAATGAATGGACTGCATTCAGGTTTGTTTCCACCTTTAGAAAGCTATTGCGATTGGCGGCGTTGCCCGAAAACCATGAGTTAATAAGAACCAGATGTTGCGGCCGCGGCGAAAGTAAGGTCTGTCGGGCCGCAATTCAGCGTTGAGAACTGTTTGCCAATAGAAGGTCTGAGCCGTCCACACGAACGGCCCAAGTGTTTAGATTTCGATAGCTTCTGCAATGGCAAATCACTTAGCGATGGTCCAAAGCGCCATTTGATCGGTTTTTCCGCGGGCATTGTAGGCGGGAAGTTGGGATAGCATTTTGTTAACTTCATCGGACAGTTGTTCCCTGACAGCATCCGAGATCACCACTTCTACTCCGAAGTCTCTGGCAGCACTTTCTATCCGGGCGACGGTGTTCATTGTGTCGCCCAGCAAGGCTACCTCCTTTTTCCATGTCCCGATCTCACCTGCCGCAACCGGCCCACAATGTAAAGCCACCCTGATCTTTGCCTCTTGCCCAAATCTGGCGACGTATTCTTCGGTCTTACTCTCTAACGTGCGGGGCATTTCCTTCGCGCACGCAAAACTCCGTTCGTAACTCTTCGGGCTCGCTGTCGGCCATGTCACGATGACTGCGTCTCCCACGTATCGATGCACTTCGCCCCCACTGCTCTCTATGGGCTGGGACAGATCGTAGGACACGTCAGAAAGGAACTCGTGGAATCTCAAATCGCCAATCCGCTCCGCGAGCGAGGTCGACCCTACCAGGTCGGCAAAAAGAACAATTCGGTTTTCTAGCCGGGGGCGTCGATATTGTCCGGTGAAGATTGCCAAAGTTGCCTCCCGGCCTAACAGTCTTAGCAGTTCAACTGACGTGGAAATGACAGAAGCGATCGCAGCGGATAGAGCAAAGTTGAATGCAAACTCAGGTTCCTGCCAGAGTCTCTGATCAAGCAGTACGCGCGCGGGAAGTATGATCCCGATAACGATAATCAGACTATAAGTGACGGCCCTAAACCCGATTATGACGATAAGCGGGGTCTGCCGCAGCCATCGGATCGATTGATTAGAGAGAAAGGTGAGCTCAACCGTTAGGCATCCTGCACCAATGATTAACCCGGTCAAACTGCCGACAATTGCATCCACTGGTTTCTCGTATCCGTCTAGGAATATGAGAGGCGTGAGCGCGCCAATGCACATAGAAACTGCAATGACCTTCAAAGCAAAAATCGCTGTTAGTCTGTCGATCAACGCTGCCCCCGGAACGAGAATTCTCTGTTTTGCTATCAGAATCGTTGGGTGGCGGGAACGTGAACTTCAAGGGTCGGCGCATTCACTTTGTCACGCGGAGAATTCATAGGCAAATGCAGCGAATTGGCGCTTTGACCCGCAAAACGTACGAAGTCTGCCATCCCGCCTTGCGATTGCGCCGATAGTCCGGTCTGACGGGCCGCGCCGCAGCGCCCTCAAGGTCGGTCAAAGGCCTAGTATGGGCCGTTGAATGCAATCCAGTTGGCTCGCGCTTCCGATTGTCGAACACGCTTTAGTGCGTCTACCCACGTTCACGAGTGCCGCGAGTGCCAGATAAACGAGTGAGTGCTTTTTCATGATTCTGTGCGAAATTGTTGGGTTCGACGGTGAGTCTGTCGGGCGACCGGATTGAAGGCCCTGCGTTGGATCAAGCAAAGCTCCCACCGCGGGGTGTTATCATTGGATTGTCGGACGCCGCGATTGCCTGCAGGCACCTTTTCTCTAAGCGGTCTGGCTTATACCCCAGACCAATTCTAGAAACGGCGACATTTGGATGATGCTGAATGGTCTATCACCGAGTGAAATGACGTGACGCGTGCAATGGTTTTCATGGCGCTGGTCGCGAAAAGCTTTACGATATTGCCGACAGAAACCGATCCGAAAAGGATCAGGGATTGTACGCATGATCGACGCGTGCTGGTGTTCCTCGACATCGCAAAAAGCGGACGTCGCCGATGGTGCAGCATGGAAACCTGTGGCAATTGCAGCAAGGCTGCCGCATTCAGAGCAGACTTACACCAGTAAGGTTTTAGCTTAGGAACTGCTCAATCACGGCTGCTTGTTGCTTTTTTCCATCCGGGTCTGCTTCGGTTTTCAGGCGAGTAAACGCCTCACCCCAGTTTGAAGTACGAACGCGGATCGGCGGGTCAGAGGCTTCAACCACGCCCATGACAACTGATGCCACTTGTTCCGAAGTTTGATAGATATCGCTGCCATCCATTCGCGCCTGAGCGCCACCGATATACTTCTGGAGAATAGGTAGATACTCATCCTCAAGCATCCCACCCGTGGCCTCGACATGTTTCAGCACATTGGTCGCAAACTCGGATTGAATACCGCCCGGTTCAACTGTCGAGAAGTGGATACCGAAATTGGGCGTGACGTAGCTGGCCAAAGCCTCAGTGTACCCCTCAACCGCGAACTTTGCGGCGCAGTAGATCTCGTTGAACGGCTGACCCACTAGGCCGCCTACGGATGAGATTGTGATGACATGGCCCGAGCGTGCTGCGCGCATGTGTGGCATCACCGCTTTTGTGCAGCGCACGACACCCATGAAATTCACATCCATGACCCAAGCGACGTCTTCTTCGCTGGCTTGTTCGGTTGTACGAACAAATCCAGCACCCGCATTGTTGATCAGTTTATCGATCCGCCCCTCGTTCGCGATGATCTGATCGACCGCGGCGTTTACGCTGGCGCTGTTCTGCACGTCCAGCTCAAGCACGTTGAAATTGACGCCAGCGTCAGAGGCGGCCGCATCCAAGATGCCGCGCTTGGCGAGGTTTCGCATAGTAGCGTAGACAGTATGGCCCGATTGGGCTGCTTGTACGGCGATTTGAACACCAAGGCCGGTTGACGTGCCGGTAATCAGAATGACTTTGGGCATAATGGAAGCTCCGAATATCAAATGAATTGCTTGCGGCAACGATCCGATGTGTCGGGGCGAAGGTCAACAGCGGGACTTTAAAACGCCCAAAGCCTCATCGAAGGTATTCACATTCTCTTCTGCGCGCGCGGTCAGATGCGCGCCTTCCAAAAGGGCCAGTATCGCACGGGACTCCGAGATCGGATCGGTGATACCGGTGATTGACTTGTCCTCTTGGCCAAGCTTCAGGATCTCTTCGATTTGGGTAACCATCATGGCGCGGAATTTTTTGATCTTCTGGATCACGTCATCCGAAAGGCTTTCACGGCTGCTGATAAGCGACACGCAGAGGCACAAGGTTTTCCCGTCATTGAGTGCATCCCGGTAGAGGTCGATCAGGGCCAGCAATTGCTCGGCCCCGGTTTTGTGTTCTACCCGGATGCGGTTGCACTTTGCCTGCAGGGTCTCATGATAGCGACCCATGAGTGCCGCCGACAGCGCCGCTTTGGTCGGGAAATGATAGTGGATTGACGCCTTGCGAATACCCACCGCCTCTGCCAGATCGGCATAGCTGAACCCGTCAAACCCCCTCGCGCGCGCAGCGTGTTCGGCAACATCCAGAAGGGCCGTTTTGGTATCACTCGTCATACGTGCTCAAACCTTTTCCGTCATGATCAGGGCCAGCGCGTTTTCCGCAGACTCCAGGGCGCCTTCGATATAGCCCCCGAACTGTGGTGCAACTTCGGTCCCGCCAAAGATTAGTCGGCCATCCCACAGACGGGTCATCGCATGGGGCAGCCCGTATTGCGGATGAGCGTATAACGGCTGTTGATCCGCTTCGATAGAGGTGAACGGGTCAAAGGCCCAATCTTTGACAAAGAGTGTCTTTGGCTCCGCAGCTTCGGCGCCGAACAGCCGGGACAGTTGCTCTTTGAGCAACTGCCTCAGCCGTTCTTCGTTGCTGCGGGTGCGCGGGGGTAAGCCGATAAAGCCGAACAACGCGTAAGGTCCGCCCTCGGCAGGGGAGGCGTCGTGTATTTCCACCATCGGCCCCCTGCGGCTCATCGCGTCACCGGACAGCTCGGCCGTGCGCCAGAACGGGGTATCATAGACAGCGATGACTTTGGCCTGTCCGGCCATCCAAGTCGCGATCCCGGTCATTGCCGCTAAAGCTTCATCTGGTAAAGCAGGTGAGAACGCGATCTTGCTCGCCACGCGAGGAGGGAGGGCCAGTACGACTTCCTGAGCATGGATGACTTGCCCAGTTTGAGCGTTCGTGGTGATCCCAGACGCAGACTTCTCTAACCCGACGATTGGCGCGGATAAGATGAGCCGCTTCGACGGTATCTCAGCGGCAAGCGCATCAGTGAGGGCGCCCAGACCACCTTTCAAGCGATAAGATCCTTGCATCGAGGCAAACCCGCGATCGCGCTCGACCTGGCCGATCTCGTTTTCAAAGCTGAGAGCGCCTGTTGAATATTGCTCGAACCACTCCAGTCCGAGCCGCTTTATTAACGCTGCAATACGCGGCTGCCCGGGCCAGAACCAGGCGGGACCCATGTCGAAGTACCCACCCTCCAGCCTTTCCGTCAAGATACGTCCGCCCGGACGATCCCGCGCTTCGACCAGCAGGTAGTCATGGTTTCGTGCCTGTAGCTGTCGCGCAAGGCAGAGGCCAGAAAGGCCTGCGCCAATGATCAGAGTTTGCGTCTGCATCGCTCAGAACCCCTCAGATGCCGGGCGCAGGTCCAGCTCATGGGTCCAGGTGGATTGCGGTTGGTGAGCCAACTGCCAGTAGGCCTCGGCAATCTCGTCCGGTTTCATCATCTTCGACGGATCCAGCGAGTGCAAATCCCGCGAGCGGGGTGTATCGATGATCCCGTCCAGAACGACGTGCGAGATATGTACGCCAGCCGGTTGATATTCACGTGCCAGCGATTGTGTCAACCCGCGCACGGCGAACTTAGCCGACGCAAAAGCGGAAAACCGTGGGCCGCCGCGCAGCGACGCTGTGGCCCCCGAAACGATCAGCGCGCCACCACCGCCGCGCACCATCGGTTGCAGAACACATTGCCCCAGCAGGACCAAAGATTGCACCATTGATGTCCACGTTCTCTGATAGTCTTCCAATGCGGTTTCGGGGAATGGCGCGATCACCAGCTCAGCCGTATTGTGCACCACGATCTTCGGCGGGCCATGCGTAGCGATCAATTCAGAAATCACTGGCGCAACCGCACTCGGATCGGACAGATCGACCTGATGAAACGGCGCGATCGTTTCCTGCGGCTGCGTCCGTCCAAGACCAATGGCCGTCATGCCACCTGCCTGAAACCGCGCGAGAAGGGACTGGCCAAGGCCAGCCCCCGCACCGGCGACAATCGCCAGAGGTTTCTTGCTACTCATGAATTAAACCACCGGTGGCTGTGCAAAGGGCAGGTGGCCAGTCTTCATCCAGACCTTCGCCCCGTCTGGGCCAGCCATAGCCGACAGCGCTTCACCCTCAGGCAGGCGTAGCCAGTCGTTCTTTTTCAGAACGTCACCGCCTGAGGTCAGAGATCCGCCAATCATTAAGAGCTCGATACCACCCGGCGCATTCGAAGTAATCTCGGTGCCTGCATCAACATGGCTGTAAGTGACAACCTCGCGGTCATCCTTGTGCAGGGTCGCAGTGGCGACCCCGTTCACGGGTGCGGCCAGTTCGTCGGCCATGGTTTTGCGGAACTGATTGCGATCATCCATGTCGAATTGCCAGAGTTTGACGAAGATCGTGCAGCCGGGTTCTGAGCCGGGCGTGTGCTCGGTCGTTGGGGGATTGCGCACATAGGTGCCTTCCGGGAAATCGCCATGCTCATCCTGAAAGACGCCGTCCAGAACGATGAACTCTTCACCGCCTGTATGGGTGTGGGCCGAAAACTTGCTGCCTGGTGCATAGCGCACAATGGTGGTGGCGCGGGCGACTTCGCCACCAATTCGGTCCAGCATGCGCCGGTCCACACCCTTCATGGGCGAGGCCTGCCACTCAAGCTGATCAGAGTGAACAACGACACGCGAAGAGAAGTCCGAGTTGAGTTCCATGGGAGGGGTCCTTTCAACTTAAATGGCAGTTCTCGCTTAGCCGGCGATAGATGGACGGGCCGCCATCTTAGCACGCCAAGCTTGCAGGTTGGTCAGGGTTTCAGGAATTTCAACTTTAGCAAAATCGGCGAACGCCAATCCTGCAAAGGCGGTGATATCAGCCACCGAGAATGTGTCTCCAGCCAAGTATTCGTTTTCGGCCAATACCGCATCCAGATAGGCCATAGTGTTTCCGGCAACCTCTTTCTGTTTGTTGCCCCATTCGGCGCATTGATAGGTTTCGAGGTCCGGGCCGAGGCCAGGTGTGGAATGGTGGAAGTAGGTGCCGACCGCATTCAACAGACCGTTTTCCGCGCGCAGATTCATCATCGAGATTCGGGCGCGCTCTTGCGCAGTCACGCCGGTCAACGATGGGCCATCGAAGGTTGCGTCGATATATTCAGTGATCGCGTTGCATTGAGCGATGTGCGATCCATCTTCCAGTTCCAAACAAGGCACCGCGGCATCGGGGTTTTTGGCTTTGAACTCAGGTGTACGATGTTCGCCGCCCATCACATCCACAGGGATGAATTCAACTTTGTCTGACGCGCCTTTTTCAGCCAGCGCAATACGAACACGGGCAGGGTTCGGGAACCCTTCGACATCATAAATCTTCATCTGAGTACCTCCGTCGGGGTTTGTGCTGCATCCAATCTACCTATCAATAGGTAGATAGTATTACAAGCCTTTTTTACGTCTTGTCAGATTGAATTGCTCTGATGGTCTTTTAAGAAGAACTTTGCTTGAGCGGGGTGGGGGTGTTGCGTAGCTTTTGCGTATGACCAGACCTGCCTCTTTCAAATACTTTAAAACCAGTCCAGAGATCATCTGCCTTTCGGTCATGCTGTACAACCGTTTCTCGCTCTCGCTTCGGAATGTCGAAGATCTGTTGCACGAGCGAGGTATCGATGTCAGCCACGAAACTGTCCGATATTGGTGGAACAGGTTTGGCCCGATGTTTGTTGCTGAGATAAGGCAGAAGCGTGTTCAGCAACCCCGAGCCTTTTCAAAATGGAAGTGGCACGTTGACGAGATTTTCGTGAATGTGAATGGCAAGCGGCATTACCTCTGGCGGGCCGTAGATCATGAGGGCGAAGTACTGGAGGCCGTTGTCACCAAACGCCGAAACAAAGCTGCAGCGCTGAAATTCATCTAGAAATTGATGAAGCGATATGGTTGCGCCGATGAGATCGTGACCGACTGTTTTGCATTCTTTAAGGCTGCACTCAGACAATTGGGCGTGTTAAAAAACAAAGGACGGGCAGGTGGCTCAATAACCCCGTGGAGAACTCGCACCTGCCGTTTCGACGACGCGAACGCGCCATGCAGCGTTTCAGGCGCATGCGAAGTTTACAGAAATTCGCCTCCGTCCATTCCTCCGTATACAACCACTTCAACCAGGAAAGATCGCTAGCCAGTCGAGACACCTTGAAGCTAACCCGCGCCGCCACACTTAGCGAGTGGCGTCAACTTTGTTTCGGATAGGTTCGCGGTTTCTGCGGTAAACTGAGACTGATTCGAATTCGCCTGACTGCACCGTTGCAGTTATAAAACTGTTCCCCGAGTCGGGCGGTTGTTTTCGATATTGAACTTCATTCCGTCTAGCAATTCTTCAAGATCCGGGCGCGCAGCAGGGCCATTCGAAATGTCGACCAACATCAAACTGCCATCTGGCCGAATTCCGAATGCGCCGGGCTCTGCAAACAATGTGGTTGTCTCAGCCTCCGAAAGAGGGTCCGACACGTAGAGTCCAAGTGATCGCATCTGCGTTTCGGTCAATCCAAAGCCCAAGTTAAATGTCCAACCGAACTCTTCCTTGTCGGCCAAAGCCTTTTCTTTAGAGTCAGCAGAAACGACCACTACATCCATGACGCTGCTCCAATCAGCCAGCATGGCGTTCAATTTGTTGAGAAATCGCTTACATCTGGGACAGTGACGCCCGCGATAGACGAAAAGCATCGTCCATCGATCTTTGGGCCGACCAATCTCTATTTCGCCACCGCAGACATCAAAAACACTGATGTGCTCGACGGGAGCATTCACTTTGGGTTTTTGCGACATGTCAGTTTCCTTTTTTCATTAAGAGAGAAACTCGAACACAAGCTTAGCTTCAAGTGTCTGCCTTTAAACTTGAATTTACTTTATTCACCCAACCAAGCTTGGCAGTGTTAGTGAAATCGCGGGTACAAAAGTGATAAGCATTAATGCGAAGAGAATTGCCAAGTAGAAGGGCCATATTGTTCGTACGGCTTTCTCCATTGGCAATTTACCCACGGCGCAACCGACAAACAGGCAGGATCCGACCGGTGGTGTGCACAATCCTAATCCCAAATTCACGAGCAAGATCATCCCGAATTGCAGTGGATCAATCCCAAGGCTGTTGGCAACGGGTAGAAAAATGGGTGTGCAGATCAGAATTAGCGCTGCCATATCCATAATCATTCCAAGCAACAACAAAACCGCATTTACCATCAGCAGGATGAGTATCGGATTTTCTGTCAACCCAGTAAGCAGATCTACGGTTCTGTCCGGGACTCTGTAAAAGGTCAGCATGTAGGCAAACGCACCAGCGCATGCGATTAATATCATTACCATCGCCGTCGTGCGCACAGCAGAAGCGACGGCAATACAAAAGTTTTCCCACGTTATGCTTTTGTAGACGATCAGTGTGACCACGAATGCGTAAATGGCCCCAAATGCTCCGGACTCCGTAACGGTGAAAATACCCGACAACACACCGCCGACGATAATCACAGCCGTCAAAAGTCCTGGAATTGCACTGAAGAAGCTCACTACGAGCGCTGGCCAACCCGGGAAAGTCTCAGCTTGATAACCTCTGCGCACCGCTACAAGGTACGCCGCCACAGCAAGGCAAAGGCACATTAAAACTCCTGGAACAACGCCTGCAAGAAACAGCTTCGAGATCGATATTCCACCCCCGGCTGCGATCGCGAAAATGATCATATTGTGACTGGGTGGAATAATTATACCGGCAATCGAGGACGTGACGGTCACGTTTACGGCGTAATCTGCATCGTAACCTTTCTCTTTCATCACAGGAACCAAGATAGACCCCAGTGCGGAAATGTCTGCGATGGCCGACCCTGAAATCCCCCCAAAAAGCATCGAAGAAAACACGTTCACAATTCCCAAGCCGCCGCGCACGGCCCCGACAGCGGCTGAAGCAAACCTGACGAGACGCATGGCTATCCCGCCGTGGAACATCAGTTCACCTGCAAAAATGAAGAACGGGATCGCCATCAACGAGAATACATTGATCCCGGAGACGATCCGCTGAAATCCGATCATCAAGGGTAATCCTTCGAACCAAAATGCCGAAATGGCCGCTATTCCAAGCGCGAATGCTACAGGCGTTCCGATCAGAACGCAGAGGGCGAACACGCCAAGCAACAGAAGTATTCCCATCATTCGCCTCTATTCTATGCTGTCATTGCGCTCGTCAAAACCGACATAGAGGCGGATTAGATGACCAACGGAAAAGAGTAATATGAGTCCTCCGCCAATTGTGAGAGGCAATGAACGCAAGCCTTCGGGGACTTGAATCAATGGGATTAGCGATCCCCACTTAAAGATCGTAAGTCGAGCTCCGAACCACAGCATCAAGGCGCCGAACCCAGCCATAAGCACGTCTGTGCAGATAACCAAAATGGTCCTCACACGTGGAGGAACCGCAGAACGCACGAGAGACACGGACAAGTGCGTGTTATCGTGTACACCTACTGCCGCACCGAGAAACGCAATTGTCATGACGAGAAGCAAGGCGACTTGCTCGACCCAGGTCGGCGTCGCATTCAGAACATAGCGACCAAATACTAGCCATCCGAATATGACCGTGATGACAACCAGTGCGACACCGGTCAAAACCCGGCACACGTCGGCGATCCAATCCAGGATCTGGATCATCTTGCGCACAGATGTCGGGGGCAGGGAAGTATAACTCATTGGCTCACAACTCTTGATCAGGCGTCCGGACCCGCATGTGCGGGACCGGACAATATCAGACCCAATGTAGCTAAATCAGTCCGTCGCCTGGATAGTCTCGACAAGCGGGCGTAAATCGGGGTTCGTAGCAAAGTAGGCTTCGTAAACCGGGCCCATAGCCGCTTGGAACGGGGCTTTGTCTGCCACTTCATTCACGACCACACCAGCTTCTTCGACGGCTGTACGGCTGGCTGCTTCGCGCTCGGCCCACAATTGCCGCTGAAGTTTTGCAGATTCCTGAGCTGCCTCTCGAACCGCGGCCTGCATCTCAGGTGACAGTGCGTTGAACGTGTCGGTATTAATGCAGATACATTCGGGTATTATCAGGTGCTGAGACAGCGAATAGAAACCTGCAACTTCGAAGTGGCCAGTTGACTCGTATGATGGCCAGTTGTTTTCGGCACCATCGACGACACCGGTTTTCAGCGCCTGATAAACTTCGGCAAACGCCATTGGCGATGGGTTGCCACCAAGCTCAGAAATCATGCCTGTAAAGAGGTCATTATTCATGACCCGAACTTTCATTCCCTCAACATCGGCAGGTGCGTTGATTGCCTTTGTTCCGTTGTAGAAGGAGCGAGCGCCAGCGTCATACCACGCAAGAGGTGTCAAGCCTTTGGCTGCCATGCCCGCCGCAATTGCCTCGCCACCCTCACTGTCCAAGACGCGGAACATGTGCGGGACGTCTTTGAATATAAAGGGCAACGATACAACATTGGCCTCGGCGACAATCGGGCCAATTGGGCCCAGGTTAAAGTTGCCGACTTCCAATGCGCCTGCGCGGACCTGTTCAACCGCGTCGGGCTGACTGCCCAGCGTGCCCCCATGGAACATTTGAAGGCTGATTTCACCGCCAGTTTTTTCCGTAACGAGTTCTGCGAATTTGTCCATCGCGATGGTGTTTGGGTAACCATCCACGTGGATATTCCACCCGCGCCAATCCTCTGCGAAGGATGCGCTCCCGGTAATTGCGACCACGGTCGCGGCACTCATCAGCGTTTTAGTCAGTTTGATATTCATATTTTCCTCCCTAGAAAACAGACAGTTGACTCGATGCCCGGCGAAGGCCGGTTATGAGAAGAGCAGGCCTCCGTTGATGTCGATGTTCGCGCCCGTAATGAAAGCAGCGGCGTCTGAGGCCAGATAGGCGACCAGATTGGCGACATCCTCAGATGTGCCTTCGCGTTTAAGCGGCGTGGCGCCGACCACGTTGGTCCGCACTTCGCTTTTTGTGAAGACATTGTGAAAATCGGTGTCGATCATGCCCGGGCAAACCGAATTTACCCGGATGTCCGGCCCCAGTTCTTTGGCCAATCCACGCGTCATCGTCATGACCGCACCCTTCGAGGCCGCATAGGCGACCGCGCCTGGGCCACCCCCGTCACGCCCCGCCTGACTCGCAAACCCGACGATCGCGCCGCCTTTTTTCATATGCGGCAACACGGCCTGAACAGTGCGAGCAAAAGAAGTGGTGTTCAGGTCCATGACATGGCACCAATGTTCCATATCCATCTCAGACAGGGTCTTCCGGGCCAGCAATCCGCCGGTCACGTGGGCAAGAATGTCGATCCGAGGTCCGAATGTCGCAATAGTCTCCGAGATCAGCCTTTCCACATCCGCACCGGAGGTCATGTCGCCCTGTATGGCAATCGCCTTACCTCCGGCAGCCGTTATTTCCTGAACCGCCGATTCCGCACCCGAAGATGAGCTGTGATAGTTGATCGCGATCGACGCTCCAGCCTTGGCCAGTTTCATGACGCAGGCGCGGCCAATGTCCCGTCCGCCGCCGGTTACGATCGCAACCTTCCCTGCCAGTTCCATGTTCGGGCCAATCTGTTCAGCGTTCAATTCGGTCATTTTCTTGCCCCCTTGGCTCCCCGGTCATCCAGTCAGTGCGCCCGTTTTGGTCTTTGAGCCTTAACGAGCATTCAGCCGTGTTGCCTATTGTAGTCGACTAGGATACTAGTATTGTCAACAAATTTGTTTGGGAGCCACAAAAGGCTTCGCACGGCCCGTGCTAAATGGATTGGCTGGAGATACATTGAGGAGTATCGGAGGGAGAGGCCTAGTGGCCCAGAATGCCGCCGGTGTTGGTCACGCGCAGAAAAAGGCAGGAAATGCAAAGTATTACGGATAAAATCGAGCGGCGCACAACCACTGACATCGTATATGAGAGTTTGTACGAGGCGATCGTTTCACTGGAAATTCTGCCGGGAACAAAACTGTCCGAAGCAGATATTGCAAAAAAGTTCGAAGTGTCGAGGCAGCCGGTCCGCGATGCTTTCAACAGGCTTGAGGCGCAGGATTTGCTGCTGATCCGACCACAGAAAGCCACGCGGGTACGTAGTTTTTCCATGGAACGGATCGGTCATGCGCGCTTTGTTCGCCTCTCGGTCGAGTTGGAAGTGGTGCGCGCTGCATGTCGGAACTGGAAGCCCGAATATTCGAAGCTGCTGGAGGACAATCTCAAGCAGCAGAAAGACGTCGTTTCAAGGAACGAAGCCGAGAAGTTCCATCAGCTCGACTATGACTTTCACCGGCTGATTTGTGAGTTGAGCGGCAACCCGCTGGCCTTCAACACGATTCAGGAATGCAAAAGAAAGATCGACCGCCTTTGCGTTCTAAGCCTTGGGCGCGAGAGCGAGGCCGACATTCTGGTTCGGGATCATGTTGAGCTGGCAAAAGCGCTGGCAGACCGCGACGAGGCGACTGCGACCGAGATGATACGCCGCCATCTGGGCCGCATCGACAAGACCATCGAGGAGGTTCACTCGAAACATGCCGAGTATTTCGAATAAATTGAACGCCGCCAACTGACTAAGGACCTCGCATTATGACCAAGAGCTATCCGATTGTATCACCTGCCTCAGGTGTCACGCGCCAGGTTTTGGCGGATAATGAAGACCTCATGATGGTTTCATTCCGGTTTGAAGAAGGTGCCGAAGGCGTGTTGCACGACCATCCGCATGTGCAGTCGACATTTGTGCGGTCCGGGCGGTTCAACTTTGTCATCGGAGATCAGGAGCGAGCGTTGGAACCCGGTGACAGCCTGATTATTCCGTCCGGTGTAAGCCATGGTTGTGTTTGCCTGGCTGCCGGAGAGTTGATCGACTGCTTCACGCCCAGGCGGGACGATTTTCTGTAAGGCGTTTTCCGTCCGCGCCATGACCTTTGGCCACGTTCTGCGCATTGAGGCAGGGTAGTCTACTTTCGGTGGGTCGGGCAGGGCGACGCCATATTCTGCGTTAGAAATCGGATCAATGACGGGCGACGCCGCAGCTCAGGTTAGGAATTGCGTATCTCGCGGGCTGATCCGATGCCGAGGATCAGGTCGGCGCATCGTTCGCCCAGCATCATGGCAGGTGCGTTTGTGTTGCCGGCGTTGATGTCGGGCACGGCTGACATGTCGCACACCCGCAAGCTCTCGATCCCGCGCACGCGCATTCTGGCGTCCAGCACGGCCATTCCGTCGCCGTCCCGGCCCATTTTGGCAGTGCCCGCCGGGTGATAGTTGGTTTTTACGAATCGCTTGCAATGTGCTCGTAGCGTCTGGTCGTCGTCCGCTGTGGGAATGACGATTTCGCGAACCCTTTGAGCAAGCGGGCCCGACGTGAATGCCCGGCGAAAGAACCGCTGCCCCCGGATCATCTCCTGCATGTCGTCTTCATGCTTCAGAAGGTTGGGCGAGACCACTGGCATGGTGTGAGGATCGGCCGAGCGAAGCCGGACCTCTCCGCGTGATTTCGGTTTGACCACGACGGTCGTAACGGTCAGGCCAAAGTCATCCTGCACCTCGTCCAGAGCGTCGCGATCCAGATAAACAATTGGCACGCAAAAAGCTTGAATGGTTGGTTCTCCATCAGGAATCGACGGATTGACAAACGCGCCGGCTTCGACTCCGGCGGAAGTCACCGGTCCGCTGCCGAACAGTTTGAACTGGATGCCGTTGCGAAGCATCCGCCAGCCCTCACCTTGTTTGAAGTATCCGTAGGGACCGTTGGCAAAGGCGGTAATTGGAACTTCGGGGTGGTCGATCAGGTTCTGGCCTACCCCAGGCAATGGGCAGATCACGGGAATACCGTGATCGGCAAGATGTGCATCTGGTCCGATGCCTGATAGCATTAGGATTTTTGGCGTCACCAGAGCGCCCGCCGCAACGACAACTTCACCATCGCACCGGACCGTGCGGGCTCCGCGTTTGTCTCGATACTGCACGCCGATGGCCTTATCGTTTTCGATGATGACTTTGTTGACCGTTGCGCCAAGCTGGATGGTCAAGTTCGGGTTCGCCTCGAGAGGGGCGAGAAAAGCATAGGCCGACGAACTGCGCTTACCGGCGCGATTGGTGAACTGATAGAAACCGACACCGCGCTGCGTTGCGCCGTTGAAATCCGTGTTGAATGGTTCGCCAAGGGCCTGGACCGACTGAACGAACCAACGTGACATGTCGTCGATATGCCCCGGATCCGAGACTTGCACCGGACCGTTGCTGCCATGCAGGTCATTGTGAAGCCTGTTATTGTCTTCCATTCTACGGAAGTAGGGCAGCACATCATCCCATCCCCAGCCGACTCCGTCATTAGTCTGTCGGAGCAGGTTCTCCCACGCGTCATAATCAGAAGGGCGGCCACGCATATAGACCTGGGCATTCACAGACGACCCGCCACCCAGTACGTTGGCCTGCGGAATGTCATGCACGCGGCCGTCCAGGTGGTCCTGCGGTTCGGTCTGGTGGTAGGTCATGAACTTGGACCCGTTGATCATCTTGAAGATACCCGGCGGCATGTCCAGCAACGGATGGCGGTGCGAATGCCCGGCCTCCAGCACCAGAACCCTGCACTTGCCACGGTTGACCAGTCGCGCTGCAGCGGCTGCGCCGGCAGAGCCGCCGCCGATGACGATATGATCGAAGGTTTCCGTCATGAATTCGCCTTCAGGCCCGGCGTTTGGGTTCGCTGATCGAGTCGCGCTCCACCAGTTCGCATTCAAGCTTCACGAGAGGGTGTCGCTGACCATCCGTCGGACCGTGGAACAACTGTTCGATGACCCAGCGTCCCATCGCCCTAGTTGGAAGGATCATCGAGGTCAGGGGGGGCGACAGGTGTCGCGCGGTTTCGTCATCGTCAAATCCGATGACCGAGATGTCTTCGGCGATGGATAGGCCAAGTTCCTTGAGCGCCTCATAGCAGCCGATTGCCATTCGGTCATTCTGACAGAAAATGGCGGTTGGCGGAGAGGGCAGGTCCATCAATTCGCGCGTGGCAGCATAGCCTGCGCTGGGCAGCCAGTTGCCCTCGATGACCAAATCCTCGTCAAATGGGATGTCGGCGGAAGCAAGGGCGTTTCTGTACCCGGTCGTTCGCCCTGCGGCGCATTCCATGAACGGCTCGCCGGTGATGGTGGCGATTCGTTTGTGCCCCGCCTTGATCAGGGCGTTGGTTGCCGTATGTCCAGCAGCGACTTCGCCGGGGATCACCGCAGGAAAAGAGAGGTCGTCGCAAAAGCAGTTCAGCAGCAGAACCGGGGTTGCTGTCTGCCTGAGTATTTCTGGAACGACCACCCGCCGGGTGAAAACGGTTGCGTAAATGATGCCCGCAACCTGTTGGTCGAGGAAATACCTAAGCGTTCTGGGTTCGACCTCGGGGTCGTTTTGGGTTTCTGCCAGCAATACAAGATTTCCCGTGTCCCGAACGGCCTGTTTCACGCCATTAAACGCGTTTACCATTTCGGGGCTCGACGCCAGATCGTCCACGACAAAAGCGATGGTGCCGTCTAACGCCGAGGGTCGAGGCGCGCTGTCCTGGGGTTTCCTGAGTTGAGAGGGCATGGCGTATCCAAGCGTGTTGGCGGCATCCAGGACTCTTTGCTTTGTGTCCTCGGAGATTTTGACGGAATCGTTCTTGTTTAGAACCAGCGATACTGTCGTCTGTGAGCACCCGGCGACGCGTGCAATATCATGCATCGTTATGCGCTGCCGGCCCGCGACTCGTCCCACGCCCCTGTGCTGCCCGGCCTTGTTCGCTTGATCGTTCATTGCTCAACCTTTTTGTTCGCTTCCTTTTTATCGACTATGCGGAGGACACGCAACTAATATTAGTGAATAGTAATTAATATTAGTGTTGACGAAATAATATTATTAGTGTTTTGATCGGCAGTGCGGTCGCCAATGTGGTCTGACCGAGCAAACGCGGGAGGCGAAATTGCGGTCTGTAGTGGGGGAGTTGGGTCAGGTGGTTCGGCATTCGATGTTCATCGATGGCCGCTTTACCGACTCTGACGCGGACACGGTTGGTATCGAGAACCCTGCAAATGAAGAGATCTTTGCGCAAGTTCCAGATGGCGGTGCCGCTCATGCGGATGCGGCCGTCGAGGCGGCCCATCGTGCTTTTGGCTCGTGGTCCTCGCGCCCGGCGATCGAGCGGGCGCGACTGGTTCAGCGGTTGGCCGAGGCCATCCGGATTGACGCCGGGCGTCTGGCCGCTCTGATCACGGTCGAGCAGGGCAAGCCGATCACGCAGGCCCGAAGTGAAGTTGATGCCGCTGTTACCTTTCTTTGCCATGCGGCTGAAGAGGCCCGGAGGATTTCGGGTGACATAGTGGAATCGGACAACAAGTCCGAGGAAATCCAGATCCGGCGTCATCCTTATGGCGTTGTTGTTGCGTTGACGGCCTGGAACTATCCGCTGGCATTGGCCGCCAGGAAAGTCGGGCCTGCGCTGGTCGCGGGCAATACTGTTGTTCTGTTGGGGCACGAAATCACGCCGCTGTCCGGTCTCGCGATCGCCGAGCTTGCCGAAAAGGTCGGGTTTCCGGCCGGTGTTCTGAATGTTCTGACAGGCAAGGGGCCGGTGGTAGGGCAGCGGTTGGTCGAACACCCCGATACCTCACTGATCACAATGACCGGCAGCACACGAGCCGGTAAAGAGATTTTTCGCGCCGCGGCCGACCGGATCAAGGTTGTCCGGCTCGAGCTTGGCGGCAAGGCTCCGTTCATCGTGATGGAGGATGCGGATATTGACGCCGCCGTTTCGGCCGCGATTGCCGCCCGGTTTGCCAATTGCGGCCAGATTTGCACCTGCAACGAGCGTATGTATCTACATCGCGGCATTGCGGATCAGTTTCTTGAAAAATTCGTGTCTGCGGCCCGTGCTTTGTCGATCGGGGATCCGATGGAGGACTGCGATCTGGGTCCCAAAGTCAGCAAGGCCGAGGTGTCCAAGGTCGACGAAATCATTAAGCGCAGCATCACGGAAGGTGCCACGGTTCATCTGGAAGGCGGGCCCCTGTTGGACAGCGCGCACCGCAAAGGACACTGGATGTCCCCGACGGTTCTTGAGGTCTCAGACAACGGCAATGCCGCGATGCAAGAGGAGGTCTTTGGCCCTGTGGCGACAGCCATGCGAGTCGAAGATTTTGATCAGGCGATAGAATTTGCGAATGACACATCATTCGGGCTGTCTGCCTATCTCTTTACGGGATCGCACCGGCGATTGATGGAGGCCCCGAGCCGTTTGAAGTTCGGCGAATTGTACCTGAACCGCTCCAATGGTGAGGCCGTACAGGGATTTCACACCGGTTGGGGTTTGTCCGGGGTTGGGGGCGAAGACGGCGCGTATGGCTTCGATGGCTATCTGAGGAAACAGACGACTTACATGAATTGGGCATGACCTGAGAACTCGCGGTCAAAACGGAGGCGACCGCACCAATGGAGGAGGAATAACCATGAAACGCAGAACTCTTTTGATCTCGACGGTTGTCGCGGGTGCGCTGTTGGGCACCACGGTGATCGCGCAGGATCTGCCACCGCTTGAGCAGAAGGATCGCTACAAGGTCGGCTTTGCGCAGATGGAGTCGAACAACCCGTGGCGCATTGCCGAGACGAAATCGTTCCATGACACGGCCGAGACTTGTGGCTGGGATCTGATCGCGACGGATGCGGCCGGATCTGCGGCAAAGCAGGTTGCGGATGTGGACAGCATGATCGCCCAAGGCATCGACGTTCTGTTTCTGCCCCCGCGGGAAGAAAAGCCGTTGATCCCAGCCGTTATGAAAGCACGCGCCGCCGGCATTCCCACTTTTCTCGTGGACCGCTCGGTTGATCCGGCCGTCGCCAAGCCAGGCGAGCATTTCGTAGCATTCCTGGGATCGGACTTCATTGATCAGGGCAACCGGGCCGCACAGTGGCTGATGGAGAATTTCGACGGCGACAATGGCGTCATCGTCCAGTTGGAAGGCACGACTGGTTCTTCACCTGCAAATGACCGCAAAAAAGGTTTCGACGACGCGATTGCAGCGGATGACCGCTTTGAGATCGTGGCTTCTCAGACCGGTGACTTTGCGCGCGACCTGGGTCGTCAGGTGATGGAAACCCTGCTGCAGGCGCACCCCGATGTGAACGTGGTCTACGCCCACAATGACGAGATGGCGATCGGTGCGATCCAGGCTCTGGAACTGGCCGGCCGCAAGCCCGGCGAGGACGTGACCATCGTTTCGATCGACGGGACACGCGATGCACTTCAGGCTATTATCGATGGCAAGATGGGGGTGACGGTGGAAAGCTCACCCTTCTTCGGCCCTCTGGCTTGTGAAGTCATGAATAAATACGCGGCTGGCGAGGCGATCCCGGAATGGGTGAAAGTCGAAGATCGCATCTTTACCAAGGACAATGCGGCCGATCACATCGACGAAGCCTATTGATTCTCCCTGGTGGGTGGTGCTGGCCTGTGGTCGGCGCCGCCTGCAAGCAATCGGAGGAAGACATCTCATGAATGCGCTCGTCTCGATGTCGGGAATTGAAAAGTCGTTTGCCGGCGTACCGGCACTGAGCCAGGCCAACCTGGAAATCGCGCCCGGCGAGGTTCATGCGCTGATCGGCCAGAACGGTGCGGGCAAATCGACGATGATCAAAGTTCTGACCGGAGTTTACGATCGGGATGCCGGCGACGTTCATCTGGCGGGTGTGCCAAGCCGCATCTCCACTCCACGCGAAGCGCAGGAATCCGGAATTGCCACCATCTATCAAGAGCTCAACCTGGTACCGCTGCGGTCAGTGACTGAAAACATCATCATGGGGTACGAGCCCAAACGTCTCGGCTTTCTGGTCGACTGGCGCGAGGGCAACAGGCGCGCACGCGAGGTGCTTACGCGCTTTGGCATAGATATCGACGTGACCGAGCCGTTAGGAAATTTCTCGACAGCGATCCAGCAGTTGGTTGCAATTGCGCGGGCTGTTTCGTTGGATGCGAAACTTGTCATCATGGACGAACCCACGTCGTCGCTGGATGCCAGCGAAGTCGAGGTGCTGTTCGGTGTTGTGCGCGAGTTGAAGAAACAGGGCGTGTCTGTTCTTTATGTTTCGCATTTCCTCGATGAGCTGTTCCAAATATGCGATCGAGTCACAACGATGCGAGATGGGCGCACCGTCAGCACGCGTAACGTCCAGGACACGACCAAACTGGAAATGATCGCGGACATGCTGGGCCGCAACAAGGATGAGATCGCGGCAGACGGTTTGACGGACTTCGCAGGTGCCAAGGCCAAGAAAGGCGATATCGTTTTACGGGCGGACTCTGTTTCAACAGGCCCGCGGCTGACGCATTTCGACCTCACGCTCCACCGCGGGGAAATCGTCGGGTTGGGCGGATTGCTGGGCTCTGGCCGGACCGAGGCGGCGCGCGCTTTGTTCGGAGTGGACGGGAAACGCAGCGGCGCAATCGAGTTGCATGGCACGGTCGGTCAACCGTCCGGACCGGGTGACGCGATCGCGAACGGCGTCGGCTTTCTGACCGAAGATCGCAAGGCCGAAGGGATCATTCCAGACATGTCCGTGCGCGAGAACATGACGCTGGCCCTGCTGCCGAAACTGGCCAGCCGTGGTCAGATCGATTTTGCCCGCGAGCGCGAGATTGTTCAGGCGTTCATCGACGATCTGGGCATCAAGGCGGCGCATATGGACCAACCCATTCGCGAATTGTCCGGCGGCAACCAGCAGAAGGTGCTGCTTGCCCGTTGGCTGGCGACGCAGCCCGACATCCTGATACTCGACGAGCCGACCCGAGGCGTGGATGTTGGCGCCAAGCGAGAGATCCAATCGTTCATTCGGTCTTATGTCGAGAAGGGGTTTGGCGTCGTTCTCATCAGTTCGGAATTCGAAGAGCTGGTGGAAGGCGCCGATCGCATCGTTGTCATGCACGAGGGGCGCTCGGTCAAGGAACTGACCAACCCCGGGGTTACCGAGAACATACTGGTGCGCGCGCTCGCGCATCATGAAGAAGGAACTGGTTCATGGACCGCGCAATGAAGTTGCCGCAACGGGTCGCATCAATGCCCTTCCGCTTTCACGGCGGCATCGCCGCGTTGGTCGCCCTATTAGTGTTCAACGCGTTTTTCACACCTAATTTCCTGCAACTGCAAACCCTGTTCGTAAATATCAGCCAGGTCGCTACGATCGCCATAGTGGCCATGGGGATGACGCTGGTAATCGCCACGGGTGGGATCGATCTGTCGGTTGGGGCGGTCATGGCGCTGGCGGGGGCGCTTGCTCCGCTGATCTTTCTGTCGGATCTGGGCGCTGCCAATCCGATGCTAGGCGTCACTTTGGCCATTGTCCTGCCGCTGTTCATTGCGGGGCTATGCGGGGTATTCAACGGCGTGATGGTTGCCGTGTTGAACGTGCAGCCCATCGTTGCGACGCTCATTCTCTTCATCTCTGGTCGCGGTATTGCCCAAGTCTTGACGAACGGGAACCTGCAGACGTTTTCAAACCCTTCATTCAGTTATCTTGGAACTGGTAAAGTGCTTGGTTTGCCGTTCCAGGGCTGGCTGGCGCTGGCCATTGCCTGTGTGCTGTTTTGGGTGATCACCAGAACCACATGGGGCCGTTACCTGCTGGCCATAGGGGGCAATGAACGCGCGGCCTATCTGTCGGGTGGTCCCGTCCGACGGGTCAAGATCGGGGCCTATGTCATCTGCGCGGTGCTTGCGGGCCTAGCCGGTTTGATCGTGGTTGCAATCAACTCGGCCTCGGACGCCGCGCGCAACGGCAATCTGATGGAGCTTGATGCCATCGCGGCCGCGGTTGTTGGCGGGGCTCTTTTGCAAGGCGGGCGAGCGCCGATCTTTGGTGCCATACTGGGTGCCGTCATCATCCAGTTGGTCAAATATACATTGTTGGCCAACGGGGTAGAGGACGAAGTTGCACTGATCGCCAAGGCCGTCATCATTATCCTGGCCGTTTGGGTCCAGCAGTTTCGGAGGGCTTAATCGATGTTGGATGAAACGGCTTTTGACCTGCGAAAATACCTTCGACGTAATTCGGCCTCGGTGACGGTGTGGATCGCACTGCTGGCTTTGATTCTGTTCGGGCTGATGCGCTATAACAACTTTGGCAGCGCCTACAATTTCTCGTCTTTCCTGAATTACAACGCGATGTTCATCGCGATTGCGCTGGGCATGTGTTTTGTGATCATGACCGGTGGGATTGATCTGTCGGTCGGGTCCGTGGCGGCCTTTACCTCGGTTGTTGCGGCCTATCTCAGCCCGTATGGGATTCAGGTTGCGTTGCCTGGGGCCGTTCTTGCCGGGGTTGGTTTCGGGGCGATCAACGCCTTTTGCATAATCATCCTTCGGATCCCGCCCTTCATCGCCACGCTAGCCACCATGCTGGCCGCAAAAGGCGGCGCATTGGTGATTTCGGGCGCCCAGACAATTTCGGTCGATTGGGGGTCGAACTTCACCAAGCTTGGCATGGGGCAGGCGTTTGGCCTGTTTCCATGGGCGATCGTCATCGTGGCCGGACTGACTCTGGCACTTTGGCTGGTGCTGGAAAGAACAACCATCGGGCGGACCGTCTTGGCGATCGGTGGCAGCGAGGATGCCTCGAACCTCATGGGTCTGAAGGTCAATCGCGCCAAGGCTTTCGTCTACCTGCTGTCGGGTGGCTGTGCGGGGCTGGCCGGAGTCTTTCTGGCCTCGGGTTTTGGAGCTGGGCAACCCCTTGAAGGCATCGGATGGGAATTATCGGCCATCGCGTCCGTCGTGGTGGGCGGAACTTTATTGACGGGTGGGATGGGATCGATCCCTGCGACGGTCGCCGGAGCGCTGTTGCTGGGGCTGGTCTTCAACGTTCTAAACTTTGAAAACGGTCAGGGCACCATCAGTTTCAGTGCCTATTGGCAAATGGTCATACGTGGAGGCTTTCTATTTGCGGTCATCCTTTTACAGTCTCGGGTTATTGCCAGGCAGCAGAAGGTCTTAGGTTAATGAATCGCATAGAAAGTGTATCAGCGCGGCTGTTCAACGTTCCGCTCGCCGAAGTCCTAGTCGATGCCAAACATGGGGATCACACGTTTTTTCAATTGATCACTGTCACCATTCAAACCTCGGATGGTGTCGAGGGGGTCGGGTATACCTATACCGGGGGCAAGGGTGGCCATGCCATCTTGGCGATGATCCAGCATGACCTGGCACCGTTCCTTGTTGGACAAGACGCCGAACAGATCGAAAGCCTGTACGATGCCATGCAGTGGCACGTGCACTACGTCGCACGGGGCGGGATCGCCTCGTTTGCCATCTCGGCCGTAGATATTGCACTGTGGGATATTCGCGGCAGAACGCAGAATGCGCCATTGTGGCAGATGGCCGGTGGAGCGTCCAAACGGTGCAAGGCCTATGCCGGCGGGATCGACCTGAATTTCTCGTTGGAGAAACTGCTGAGTCAGACCGAAGGGTACCTTGCGCGTGGGTTCAACGCAGTCAAGATCAAGGTCGGTCAACCAGACCTGGCCGACGATCTTGCACGTGCCCGGGCGGTGCGCGAGATGCTGGGGCCGGACCGGTTCTTCATGGTCGATGCGAATTACTCTATGAGTGTCGAACAGGCCATCGTCGCTGCCAGAGGGTTCGCCGACTGCGATATCCTGTGGTTCGAGGAACCGACTATTCCAGACGATTACAAAGGTTATGGTCGGATTGTCGAAGCGACGGGCGTTCCCCTTGCCATGGGTGAAAACCTGCACACCATACACGAATTTGAATACGCCTTTGATGACGCGAAACTGAGTTTTGTCCAGCCCGATGCCTCAAACTGCGGTGGAATCACCGGCTGGCTGCGCGTGGCCGCGCTAAGCGCACAGCACGGCATTCCGGTTTGCAGTCATGGGATGCAGGAGCTGCACGTCAGCCTTGTTTCTGCGCAACCCAACGCAGGCTGGCTAGAAGTACACTCTTTCCCGATAGACCAGTACACGACCCGTCCACTAGTTGTCGAAGACTGTCTGGCCGTGGCCCCGGATACCCCGGGAACCGGAGTGGAATTCGACTGGGACAAATTGAATGCGGAACACAAGGAGATGCATAGATGACGACCCAGACGATCACTGCCGCATACTACAGGGGTAAAAAGAGCTTTGCAGTAGAGCAAGCCCAAGCGACAGATCCGGGTCCCGGCGAGGCTGCCATTCGTGTTGCCTATTGTGGGATTTGCGGGACGGATATGCACGTCTACCACGGCAACATGGATGCCCGCGTCGGCCTGAACCGGGTGATTGGGCATGAGATGTCAGGTGTGGTCGAAGCGGTGGGCGAGGGCGTCGATACGGTCGAACCCGGCCAGAAGGTCGTTGTCCGACCGCTTGATCATTGCGGAGAATGCCCAGCTTGCAAGCGGGGGCATCAGCATATCTGTCAGAATCTCAAGTTTCTCGGCCTCGACACCGATGGCGCGATGCAAGAGATCTGGAGTGTTCCGGCCCACACGTTGCACGTTCTGCCGGATGACTTGCGCATGGATCACGCGGCGCTGATCGAGCCGGTTGCCGTTGCCTGCCACGATGTGCGGCTGTCTGACCTGCAACCTGGAGAGGACGTTGTCGTTATCGGCGGCGGCCCGATTGGCATCCTGGTTGCCATGGTTGCGCGGGACGCGGGTGGAAATGTCGTGATTTCCGAAGTGAATCCGAACCGTCTTGCGATTGCTGAAAAACTTGGCTTTGACACGATCAACCCAATCGAAACCGATCTGGTGTCCACAATCAACGCGCGCACGGGCGACAAAGGGGCAGATGTGGTTTTCGAGGTGTCAGGAACGCAGCCCGGTGTCGATGCAATGACCGCCGTTGCCGCGACTCGGGCCCGGATCGTAATGGTCGCGATCCATGCTCAAAAGCCCCAGATCGACCTGTTCCAGTTCTTCTGGCGAGAGCTGCGACTGATCGGTGCTCGGGTCTATGAGCCAGAGGATTACGAGAAAGCCATTGCAGTTGTCGCCTCGGGCGGAGTGGACGCGGATGTTGTGATCACGGACGTCAGCCCGCTGGCAGACATCCAGGCCGCGTTCGAAGCACTGGATCGCAGCCCAACCGCAATGAAAAGCCTGATCGAAGTAGGACCGCGTTCATGAGTGTTTTGCAAAGTTTCGACCTGACGGGAAAGACGGCCCTTGTGACCGGGTGCAAACGCGGTATCGGGCGCGGTATGGCCGAAGCATTGGCATCGGCCGGAGCCAATATCATCGGAGTGTCCGCCTCGCTCGAGCTGTCTGGCTCGGATGTCGAAAAAGCCGTGACGGCGATGGGACGCAATTTCCGGGCCTACCAATGCGACTTCTCGGATCGCACCGCGCTGCATGGGTTCATTGATCAGTTGAGGGCCGACGGACAAACCCCTGATATACTTGTCAACAATGCCGGCACGATCAAACGCAAACCCGCCGCCGAACACCCGGACGACTGGTGGGACGAAGTGATGGAGGTGAACCTGTCCTCGCAGTTCGTTCTGTCACGCGAGATCGGCAAGGACATGCTGGCGCGCGGCTCGGGGAAGATCATCTTCACTGCATCGCTGCTTACTTTTCAGGGCGGCATCACCGTTCCGGGCTATGCGGCCTCGAAAGGCGGGATTGGACAGCTGACCAAAGCCTTGGCCAACGAATGGGCCGGGCAGGGCGTAAACGTGAATGCGATCGCGCCTGGCTACATCGCGACCGACAACACCCAAGCCCTGCGGGATGATCCGATCCGGTCGAAGTCGATCCTGGAACGAACACCCCAAGGCCGTTGGGGTACGCCTGTTGATTTTGCGGGACCGGTGGTCTTTCTGGCCTCGGCTGCGTCGGACTTCGTCAACGGTGAGATCCTTGTAGTCGACGGGGGTTGGATGGGGCGTTAGCACTGCCAACGCTCCATGTGATCCAAGGCATCACGTCCCGATGTAGTGCACCTTCAATCGGCGTGCCTTGGGTGCTTCCCGATGTTCGAACAGGTACAGGCTTTGTACGCGACCCAGCGGAAGCTGCCCTTGTTCGACCGGGATCGATACCTGAGTTTGCGTCAACAGCGCCCGCAGATGCGATGGAGCGTTGTCGTCCTCGGTCGGGCGGTGGTGATACTTGCCTGGTGACTTGGGTACGAGTTTCTCGAAGAACGTCTCGATATCCTTGAGCACTTCGGGATCGGCATTGGCCTGCACCAACAGCGCGGCACCGGTGTGGACGCACCAAAGGGTCAGCAGGCCCGAGACAAATTCGTGTTCGGACACCGCACGCTGAACGATCCCGCTGATGTCGATGAGGGATTTGCCCGGCGTTTCAATGGACAGATCAAAAAACTGTTGCTTCATCCAGCAGGCCCTTTCCTTGATTTCACGCGATCGCGACCAGTCTCGTATACCCCATTCGGCATTCAGCTGCGGGGCTCAAATATCTGATTTATAGGGTATATTGACTGTAAGTTCATGCAAACAGGCTTTTGAACCTGTCCACACACAGACGAAAACCATCTTCGAAATTCCCGTTGCCGGGGTGATAAACGCTTTCGAAAGAAATGACGCCATCATAGCCGTCGGATCTAAGCGCGTCCGCGATGGGTTGGAACAAAGGCGCAAGCTGACCTTCCCCCATGCGGCGCACTTCCAGTGTTGCCCGTGGCGTGTCGACCTTCACGTCCTTGATGTGAATGTGACCCAGATAGCCGCCGCGCAGTTCTTCATAACCGTCCGGATATGCTAGTTCATGGCACCAGCAGTTGTTTCCGGGGTCCCACAGCACTTTCAAAGAGTCTTTTGCGTCCAACTCGTCAATCAGCTTGCGGGCTGTATAGTTGGAATTGACCAGCGTGCCGTTTCCGGTTTCCACGACAAGCGTCACGCCCTCAGCTCTTGCCAGTTCAACCGCCGGCGCGATCAGCGGCGGCATCGAGTCCCATACCCCATGCGCTACGTTCCACTTCTCGGCGCCGTTTTTTCCCCACAGTATCTGCTCTTTTCGTTGGGTCATGATCCGAACCAGCGGAGACCCAACAACATGCGCCATGTCGATTACGCGTTTCAAGGCGTCCATATGCCGAGTGTGCAGGTCATCGCCGGGCCTGTTGGCAGCTGTCATCCCCGCAAAGATATGGCGCGACAGACATGACACAGGCTTGCCCCGGTCGCGCAAGAGCGCGTTGATCTCGGCAACTTCCTGCGGGGAATGATCCCCGACCTCCGCATCGCCAACGAACTGAAGCTCTGCATAGTCCAGACCGAATTCGTCCATAACGTCCACGGCATGCCGCAGATCGCGGGAAATGCCGTCACAAATTACACCTAATTTCATGTCCGGTCCCCTCAGCGATGCAATTCTGCGCCAACGATCTCTTCGATGACGCGAGTACACACCCAGTTGTCGCCATTCGGGTATTTAGTTTTTCCTGCGTGAAAGATCTGCATTGCGGATGACGCTGTGTGCATGGGAACGCCCAATGCACCGGCGAGTGCCAGCGAGATCGTCAGGTCCTTATGCATGGTTGCGATATGGCTGCCGGTGGCCTCGAACTTGCGATCAATGATGTTTTCAAGGGCGGTATTCACGACGCCGCACCCCGCGCTGGAGGACGAGAACACATCAAGCAATGCCTGACCGCTGACACCGGCTTTGGCCGCCAGGGCCGCAGCCTCGAATGTGGCGGAAAAGATCGATCCGATCAGGGATTGCAGGCAGGCTTTCACGGTTTGCCCGTCGCCAGCGTTTTCGCCGACCCGATGAATTGTTGCCGACACTGCCTGCATGACTTCTGCATTTCGGTCCAGCACATCCGCAGCACCGGCAGCCATCATCGTCAATGTGCCGTTCTGCGCGCCGGGAAACCCACCTGAGACCGGCGTGTCGATTAAGTTAATCCCCGAGCCTTCCATATCCTGCCCGATGGCGCGGGCTTCGGCCGGGGTAATGGTCGCCGACAGGATGACCGTTCCGCCTTTGGCCATGTTCGCAACCAGCCCGTTTTCATCCAGAATGACATCGCGGGCCTGATCTCCGTTCATTACCATGACAAACACACTGGCGGCGTGTCGACCGACCTGTCCCACGCTGTCCTTGGGCCGGCCGCCCATGTCAGCAAATGCCGTCATGCGCGTCTCGCTCAGGTCGAAACCGGATGTTTCGAAGCCATTCTTGATCAGGTTCTTGGCAAGGCCGCTGCCCATGTCGCCAAGACCTATTACGCCTGCAGTATTCATTTGGGCTCCTCCCGATATTTCGCCGTTGCCGTATGGCAGGCGTTTCGAAAAATGATGCCTAATCGCATCGGTTTTCGCGGGAGTTTCACGCGTCTTGAACAGACGTCGGGCGAGTCCGGAAGACACCCCGCTGCCCGTTTACGTACCGTAAGTAAACGAAGAATGCGGCGCTCAGGCAAGCAAAGAAGTGTTGCGGGTGAAAAGAAACCGCCTGATCCGACGCGTTACGAGAACGCCGCCATGATGCCGCGCAGTTCCGCAAGCCCGCGCATACGCCCGATCAACGGATAGCCGGGAGTACTGTGTCCGCCCAGATCGCTCAGCAGTTCTTGTCCGTGGTCGGGCCGCATCGGAATTTGCCAGTCGCCACGCCCTTGAGATTTGCGGCGGCGCTGTTCGTTCATCAGTTCGCGAATGGTGCCGACCATGTCGGTGTCGCCCTCCAGATGCGAGGCCTCAAAGAAGTCCGGTTTCTGGCTGTCTGATCCTGCGAAGCGTTGTGTATTTCGCAGATGGACAAAGTGAATTCGGTCGCCATGCCTGCGCACGAAGTCCGGCCCATCAAATTCGGGGGACACTCCCAGCGATCCGGTACACAACGTTGCGCCGTTCGCCAACAAATCAACCGCATCCAGAACGACGCCGTAGTCATCGGTGCTGGACATGATCCGCGGCAGACCAAGCAACGAGAACGGCGGATCATCCGGATGACAGCACAAGCGTAGTTCCAGTTCTTGGGCGACTGGGGCGACCTCTGACAGGAAGTCGATCAGGTTTGCGCGAAGCCGGTCACGATCTATATGAGCATAGGTTTGCAACAAAGCGCGCACGTCCTGCACGCTCCACTGATCGTTGGCGCCGGGCAACCCTGCAGTGACATTATGCTGCAACTGAGCCATGGATTTATCCGACATGCGCAAGAAGCGATCCTTGGCCGTTTGCTGGACGTCGCTGGAATAGTCTTCGGACGCGCCCGGACGTTCAAGAATATGTATGTCGAAAACAGCAAAATCGGTCAGGTCGAACAGCATGGCCGTTCCGCCGTGCGGCTGCGGTGCGCGAAGGGCGGTGCGCGTCCAATCCAGGATTGGCATGAAGTTGTAGCAAACGACTTTGATGCCACGGGCGGACAGGGACCTGAGGCTGGACTTATACGCCTGCAGATGTTCAGCCATGTCTGCGGACTGTGTTTTGATCGCCTCGGAGACGGGCAGGCTTTCGACAACGTCCCAACTGTACCCGGCAGTAGCCAGAACTGCTTGCCGATCGGCGATGCTTGGTTCGTCCCAGGGCTGTCCCGGCGGGATGTGATGCAGCGCGGTGACGATGCCCTGAACCCCGACTTGATGGAGAGCGGCAAGGGCGATCGGATCATCGGGTCCGAACCAACGCCAGCATTGTTTCATGGCAGCCATCCTTCATACAGCGGGTGATCGGGCCTGATGGGAAGGGCAACGCGCTGCCCGGTGCGCGCCGCGTGATAAATCGCCGTCACAAGGCCGATGGACACAGCGCCGTCCTGCAGCGTAACGGCTGAATTTACCTCGGACCGCAGCGCCCTGCCGACTTCGGTAAAGAACCCTTCGAAACCTGTTGGCTCGTCAGTGGCGGCTGCAAGGGCCTCGTCGATAGCGGCTTGATTCACAGAGTCCCGCGCGACGAATGTCCAGGGCGTTTGACCCGGGGCATAGGGTTCGGTGCCAGAGGTGGCGGTCACCTTTTCAAAGACGAGCCGCAGGCGGGATTCGTCCGTGGCGGCGCCCAGGGTGATATTGCTTGTACACAAAGCTCCGGAAGTCATGCCAAAGCAGATCGCGGCGCAGTCTTCGGTCTCGATCGGGTTGACCCGCGTTGTGGCCATTGCAGACACCCAGGCGATATCACCCGCGATATGAGCCAGCAGATCATGGTTGTGGATGGCATGGCCCAGCACTGCGCCGCCGCGTTCACCAGCCCATGTTCCCCGCCACGGCACAGCGTAATAGTCTGCCCCGCGGGACCAATGGGTCTCAAGCGCGGCAGTTTGGACCGCTCCGGTCAGGCCTGCGCGTTGCAGGTGGCGCAGTTGGGCCAGTGACGGCCCCCACCGGTATTGAAACACCGGAAACACCTGCTTGCCCGCGCTGCGTGTGGCTGCCGTGATCCGATCCACATCTTGCATCGAGGTCGCAAGAGGCTTTTCGCAGACAACGTGTTTTCCTGCGGCCAGTGCTGCAAGGGTGGTCGGTACATGCAGATGGGGCGGCAGGCAGATGTCGATGACATCAATCGCCGGATCATCAAGAGCGTCCTGAATGTTGGTTATTGCTCGAAAATCCGAGTTCTGCCGTATCTGTTCGATCCGGTCCGTATTCTGGTCGACCACGGCGGCTACGCGAAAGGTGCGGTCAAGCCGTTCCAGAGCGTCCAGATGTTGCGCACCGATACCTGCGCCAAGGATCGCAACGTTGATCATCTGCGTTCCGCCATTTCCTGCGCGTGCAGTGCCAGTTCCATGACCGTAAAGCAGTGGGTCTGTGTCATCGCGGTTTCGGTCCGGTTGCGGATGTCATCGGCCAGGCGCGCGAAGTAGGGAAGGCCGGCGTCGGCTGCGTCGATCTTTTGGCAGGTTTCACCATTGACGAGGATCAGATGGTCTGTCCCTGAGGCCCCACCCACATCGACGTATTTCCGCAACTCGATATATCCTTCGGTTCCGAGGATCGTCAGACGACCATCCCCCCAGTTTGGCAAGGCATCCGGCGTGAACCAGTCAACCCGGATGTACCCGGTGCCATTCTCGCTTCTTAGATTGAGTTCTCCGAAATCCTGCAATCCGGGATCTTTGGGGTTTGCGTAGTTCGCCACATAAGCGTTCGTGATTTCTGCGGTTTTCGAACCTGTGTAATGCAAGAACTGATCGATTTGATGCGAGGCGATGTCGGTCAGAATGCCGCCATAGCGGTCACGCTGAAAAAACCAATCCGGCCGGGTTGCCCGGTTCAATCGGTGCGGGCCAAGCCCAACCGTCTGGATCACGCGCCCGATGGCACCGGACTCGACCAACTCGGTCGCCCGGGTGCTGACGGGCGTTTCAAATCGTTCGGAAAAATTCACCGACCAGATTCGACCGGTGTCGGCGACCGCTCGCTTGATCTGGTCGAGTTGCTCGAACGTCGTGCAGCCCGGCTTGTCGCTCATGACATCCATGCCGTTTTGCATGGCGCGGATCGTCAACGCGGCCCTATCTGCCGGTATTGCCGAAATCAGCGCCAGATCCGCCCCACTGGTTAGGGCGTCTTCCAGTCGGGCCAGCCGCGGAATATCGGGAAACCTTTTGACGTAGCCCGGTAGCGATTCCGGATCGCCTTGTGTCCAGTAGCCAACGCAGTCCACGCCGATTTTACGCATGTTTTCCGTCATGCCATAGATATGGCGGTGGTCCAGGCCAAGGGCGACGCAGGTCAGGCTCATGAGATGACTCGTGTTTTCTGGCCGGTTCGATTGGCGATCTGCATCGCGTCTATGACGGCGTGGGTCAAAAGGGCACTGCGTCCGGTGGCCATGGGCAGCGTGCCATCGGCAACAGCCTTGGCGAAATCCTCGATGACCGCCTGATGCCAAGCATGGGTGAACGCCATGGGATCGGCCCCTCCGCCTGTGGCGGACGTTTCGCCAACCGTGGATTTATGACCATCGAAAGTCGTTAAGGTCAGGACACCTGACTCCAGATGCGCTTTGGCGCGTGTGCCTTGGATGGTAATGGACTCAGCGGCCCCGGGATATTCGGCAGTAGTCGCCATCATAGTGCCCACGGCGCCTCTATCCGTTTCAAAGACTGCACCTGCCCAATCCTCAGCTTCGAGATCGTGTAACGGAGTTTTTCTCATCATGGCTTGAATGTCCGAGATCGGCCCCAGCAGCCACATCGCAAGATCAAGCGTGTGGATTGCCTGCGAGATCATGACACCGCCTCCGTCGCGCGCATAAGTGCCGCGACCCGGCTCGTCATAGTAGCTCTGATCGCGCCACCAAGGGACACGGATCTCCACCGTGGCGATCGCGCCCAACTCACCCTGTTCAATGGCTGATTTCAGCGCCTGCGAGGCGGCGCGGGCGCGGTGCTGAAAGACGATGCCCAGCGGCACACCGGATACCTCGCACTGCTCGACGATGGCTGTCGCGGCGCCCAGCGTTCTCTCGATGGGCTTTTCCATCAGGATCGGTTTCGAAGCGCTCGAAAGAACCCGAACCAACTCTGAGCGCTGATCGGGCGGTGTTGCGATGATCGCAAAGTCGACGTTTGGGTCGTTTGCGATATCCTCGATCGAGCCGAATGCGCGAGTGCCGTTTCGCTGCGCGAACTCAGCTGCTTTTTCAGAGTTGCGCCCGAGGACGCCGGCAAGACTGAGGCCTTGATCCGATGCTTGAATGGCAGCGACATGCGTGCCCGAAACCATCCCCAAACCAATCAGCGCAATATTCATTCATTCCCCCGGATCACACGGTCAGTCTGCGGGTTCGAACGGGAAAGATGCAACCATTAAAAACTGTGTTAACAATTGCGGGCAGCAGTATCGGAGGCAGAATTGACTGGCAATTTGAATGGCATGGCAGAAAACCTGTACTTGGGCATCAAGGACCTGCCAATCGTGTCTCCGCATGGTCACTGCGATCCGGGGTGGTTTGCAACCGATGAGCCGTTTCCCAACCCGGCAGAGCTGCTTGTGGTTCCCGACCATTACGTGTTCCGTATGCTCTATTCGCAGGGCGTTCCCTTGTCCGAACTTGGCGTTGGGGAAGAGGGGCGAAAGAAGGATCCCCGCGTCGTTTTTCGCACCTTTGCCGAACACTGGCATCTGTTTCTGGGAACGCCATCCCGGATCTGGATGAGCTACGTGCTGCACGAAACGCTGGGCGTGTCTGAAGAGTTGTCTTTGCGCACGGCTGACCTGATTTATGATAAAATCTCAGAAAAGCTGGCGCGACCCGAATTTCGTCCGAGGGCTTTGTTCGACAGGTTTGGGATCGAGGTTCTGGCCACCACGGATTCCGCTCTTGACGCACTCGTGGAGCATCGGGAGATCCGTACAAGCGGTTGGGGCGGGCGGGTTGTTCCGACGTTCCGCCCAGACGGGGTTTTGGATGGGGCGGACCCGGAGTTCGTACAGAACCTGAACAAGTTGGCCGAGCTGACAGGCTGCGATCTGAGCAGCTATGATGGCTACCTCAACGCGCTGCGAATGCGGCGGGCTTACTTCATCCAGCTGGGATGTACTGCCACCGACCACGGTATCGAACGCGTACAGACCGAGTGGCTGGACGACCCGGATGCGCTGTACCAGCGGCTGAGACGGCGGGAAGGTACCGAACAGGATGCTCGCCGGTTCTATGGGCATATGCTGATCGAAATGGCGCAGATGTCTGTCGATGATGGTCTGACAATGCAGATACATGCTGGCAGCAAGCGCAACACGAACCACGCGGTACTGCGGGACTTCGGACGGGACAAGGGGGCCGACATTCCAATCGCGATGGATTGGGTCACGGGCCTTGAGGCGCTGTTGAACCGGGTCGGTAACTCGGCGGAACTGCGCATCATACTTTTCACATTGGACGAAAGCACCTATGCCCGTGAATTGGCCCCGATGGCGGGACATTGGCCGTGCCTTAGGATCGGGCCGCCTTGGTGGTTCCACGACAGCCCAGCCGGGATTGCGCGGTATTTCGATCAGGTCGTTGAAACGGCCGGATATTACAATCTGGCCGGATTCAATGACGACACGCGGGCTTTCCTGTCCATTCCTGCACGTCACGACCTGTGGCGAAGGGGTGTGGCGATTCATCTGGCCGAGCAGGTTGCGCGCGGCTATTTCGATCGGGACAGTGCCGAGCATCTGGCGCGATTGCTGGCGGTCGATCTGGCGAAACAAGTTTACGGGTTGCAAAGGTAAATGGGTACAATTCTTCATTTCGGCCTTGGAAACTTTGCCCGGGCGCATTTGCTGGATTACACGGATCAAGCGGGCGGATGGGACGTTGTCGGCGTCAGCCTGCGTTCATCCTCGGTTCGGGATGGATTGGCCCGACAGGATTTCGAGTACGATTTGTGCGTACAGGGGCAGGGAGTCCGGCGCATCAAAGCTCTGCGTGACGTTCTGGTCGCGCCCAAGGATCGCGCAGAGATGTTCGATGTGATGGCGGATGCCGAGATCATTTCGGCAACCGTTACCGAGAAAGGTTATCACTTGGACGCCGCGGGCAAGCTGAACCTTCAGGACCCGGCGATTGCCGCCGATCTGGCAGGGCAAGGGCCTGCGACGCTGATCGGGTTTTTAGCTTTTGGCCTTGCGGAACGGCGCAAGCCAGTAACGGTACTAAGTTGTGACAATCGCATGGAAAACGGCAAGACGCTCGAAACGGCAGTTGCCGATTTTGCGGAAGCAGCCGGTCTGGACGTGAATTGGGACTCTGTTTGCTTTCCCAACGCGATGGTCGACCGGATCACCCCGGCTACCACGGACGCCGTTCGCGCAATCAGCGGCGATCCTATGGCTGTTCCGACCGAGACGTTCTCGGAGTGGGTGATCGAAGACAGTTTCTCCGGTCCGCACCCGGATTGGCCGGGAGTGCAACTGGTCGATGACGTAGCCCCGCACGAGATGCGAAAGCTGCGCATGTTGAACGGTGCCCATTCCCTGTTGGCTTATGCCGGGTTGGAGCGGGGCCTGACCTACGTCCACGAAGCGGTTCGAGACCCGGTTTTGCGCCCGCTGGTTTCTGAGTTGATGAAGGATGCGGGCGCAACGCTGCCCGCTGCACTGCAAGCACAGGTTCCGGATTATGCAGAGGCTTTGTTGCGCCGCTTTGAAAACCCCGAGCTGGCGCACCGTCTGGACCAAATCGCAATGGATGGCAGCCAGAAGCTGCCGTATCGGTTTGTTCCCACACTCCGTGAGACCGGCTCTCAGGCGGTGATTGCAGGGATGCGGGCCTGGATCTCTTTTTGCATGTCCGAGATCGCAAAGGGCAGGGCGCTGAACGATCCTTGCGCATTGGAAATTGCCTCGGCTGTCAAGCAGCCGGACCCGGTAGCGCCGCTTTTGGGTCTCGTTGGCGCTGAGGATCTCGCGCCACTTATCCGGGAATGATCGCGCCGCGGAATTGAACAACGGTGGAAGCCAAATTGTGTCCAGCCATCAGGGCGTCGGCCTGTGATTTCCCCATCAGCAAGGCCGCGAGGTACCCACCGTTGAAACTGTCGCCCGCCGCTGTCGTATCCAGCACGTTTTTGGCAGGTTCATAGGTTTGGTCAGTGTTCTGACCGATGGACAAAGGGCCATTCTCTCCGCGTTTCAACGCACCAACACCGTGATGATCGGCAAAGCGTGCAGCCACCTGGTCCGCGCTTTCCCCGAACAATGCCATCTCGTCGTCAATGGACGGCAGGGCAATGTCTGCACGTTGCCAAAGCCGTTGGTTAATCTGCCGAGCGTGTTGGACGCTGTCCCAAAGGCGCGGACGAAAGTTGCTGTCATATACCAACCGGACGGAAGAGCCTTCGAGCCAGTCCAGAAGCGCGAGCCTGACTGCATGCGGAAGAATCGCCACGGAAATCCCTGACAAGTACAGCACGTCGTAACCGTTCAGCGGGCTGAAGTCGTGATCGGCAAAAAGCTGACGGGCGGCCGCCTCGCTGCGCCAATAGGTAAAGCTGCGTTCACCGTCCGCAGATGTAGTGATCGCGTATAGTCCCGGAGAGGCGTTCGGAATGATGCGGATGCCGGATGTTCCGATGTCATGACTGGCGATGAAGTCCACGATACGCCTTGAGAACGGATCGTCGCCTAGACATGTCACATACTCCACCTGCAGGTCATGCGCGGCACGGTGCATGTAGATGGCCGTGTTCAGCGTATCCCCCGCGACGCCCACCTTCGCGCCGGTTTCCAGCATGGACAATTCGATCATTGCTTCGCCGATGCAGGCAATTCGCGTCATTTCTTTTCTCTTTTCCAGATGATGAGACCGGCAGCCATGATCAGCGCAGCCCCCGCCAACGTGAATGCGTCCGGTACCGTGTCAAAGAACAGATAACCCCAGATTGCCACGTAGATTAGGAACGAATAGGTGAATGGCATCAACTGGTTCGCCGTTCCAAACCGATGCGCGTTCGTCAGCAGCTGATGCCCGCACCAGCCAAACACACCAAGGCCGATCAGTACAATCAGGCTCCACGTGTTTTCTGGCTGGACCCAAAACCAGATGGCGAACGGCAACAGGACCACCGTACCGGTAAGCCCGAGGTAGAATTGCATAGTGTCAACGGCAACAACCCCGGACAGCCTGCGCGTCATAATCGAGTACAAAGCCAAAGCGGTGGCATTGTATACGATCAGCAGCATGGTCGGATGAAAGGCCGAACCAAACGGCCGTACGACAACCAACACTCCCAGAAAGCCCAGGATGATAGCCGCCCAACGCCATGGGCCCACGCTTTCTTTCAATACAAAGACGGACAGAAAGCACACGATGACCGGGCTTGAGAACATGATTGCCGACACAACGGTCAGTGGCAAAAACCGTAGGGCATAAAAATTGAAAACGGTCGCCGAGATCAGCAGCAAGGCCCGGCTTATCACCTGCCATGGATGGTCAGTCTTGAACCGACCGGCCTCTATCCCGCCCTTGGCGATCACGCCCACGGAGATCACGAAGTGCCCCGCATAGCGCATGAACGCCAACTGAAATGCCGGCACTCCGGCCAACGCCAACCACTTGGCCCCAAGGTCAACCAACGAAAAGAACAGCCACGCCATCAACATCAGCACAATGCCAAGGCGCGGCAGGTCAACGGTGGGGTTGGCGGAGACGGCCATCGATCAGGTGTTGAAACGCTTGACGTAGTAGTCAACCATCTGGCTTACCATGTCATCCGCCTGACCGTGGTCGCGGGCGTCATTCAGCGCCGAAAGCGCGCCCTGCGACATCACGCTGGTAACGCCTGCCTCGCGCGCCATTCGGTCATAATACCCGAGGTCTTTTGCCGCGTTCTTGATGGCAAAGGCCAGCTGATTTGGGTCGCTCTCAACGCCATAGGCTTTGACGAAATCCATCATTCCGGAATGCAGCGGCCCTGCGGCCATCACATCATACAGCTGCTTGCGGTCAACACCGGTGATGTCAGCCATGGCAAAGGCTTCGGCCATCGCGTTCGCAACGGTCATTCCGAAGAAGTTGTTGATCAGCTTGATCGTGTGTCCGGACCCAACGGGGCCAAGGTAAAAAACGTTTTCGCCCAAATCTTTCAGTGTCGGCTCGGCCTTGTCAAAGGCAGCCTTGTCTCCAGACGTCATAATGTTGAGCTTGCCTTCCAGCGCGTGCGAGGGCGTCCGGCCAAGCGGTGCATCAAGATAGCTTCCGTCGGCTGCAGCAACCTCCTCGGCCAAGGCGCGTGTGCTGCCAGGAAGCGAGGTGCCAAAGTCGATGACAATCGCGCCGGATTTCAATCCCGCAATCACTCCATCTGCACCGTGCATTCGGCTCTCGACCTGTTCGGAGGTGCCCATGCACAGCATCACGATGTCGCTGGCCTGAGCCAGTTCTTGGGCGTTTCGCATCTCGCGGGCGCCTCGGTCAATCGCGGCGTCCAGGTATGTGCGGTCGCGGTTTCCCAATACAGCGACCGAATGTCCTTGGTCCAACAGTCGGCTCACCATGGCTCCGCCCATTAGTCCCAAGCCGATAAACCCGATTGATGGTTTGCTCATTGGTTTCCCTTTCCGTGAATGTGTCTGGTTTTTATTCTTGTGTTTGTTGCGGGCGGCTTTGCTTTTTTAATGCTCATATTGCTCGGTGGATAATCATTGGTTTTTGGGTGGTCCGGCATTTGGCTGGGCCGCATGTCCATCAGGCCGGCGCCCGCGCTCGAGTCGTTCGCGCCTTTAGCCCCTGTTCAATCCGTGATGTGACCTCGAGCGTTCGGGCTGCATCCTCGACGTCAATCAGTGGAGGAGCTCCATCGATCACGTCAAGGAAGTGATCCAGCTGCACCTCTAGCGGTGCGCGTTGTTGTTCCGGTCGTGTAAGTTGGTCTTTTTGGGCCGCAGTGCCCCAATCCTGTCCGCGCCACAGGGTCATGGAAGGAAAACTCACAGCGCCACTGGTTCCCGTGATCCAGATCATGTCCTGATGGGTCGTGCCGATGTTCGGGTTCTCGCCGGTTCCGGCCTCAAACCCCCAGGGGCTGGGTGCGGTATCGGCAAAGCTGATAGTGCCCGTCGCGCCGTTTTCGAATGCGATCGCGACAGCCCCGCTTTCTATCCTATCCGATCCGCGGATGGGCGCTCCGGGCAGGGCGACGACATCCGAGATTTCTCCGATCACAAAGCGCAGGACATCGATATCATGCACCAGATTGATCATGACTGGGCTGCCATCGGAAGTCCGCCAGTTCTGTTCAAAATAGCTGTCGGGTTTGCGCATGGCCCACAGCAACGAGACATTGATGACTTGTCCGATCGTACCTTGCGCGATCACCTCCTTCAGGTGTTGCAAGATTGTATGATACCGCCGATGGTGGCCTACAAGACTGCGGACATTGGCCTGGCGAACGGCCGTCTTCAGGCGCAGTGCATCACCGACCGACGCGGCAACCGGCTTTTCGATCAGCATGTGCCAACCGCGAGATGCGGCCAGAATGCCATGTTCGGCATGCAGTCGGGTTGGCGTCGCGATAATGACGCCATCTACCGGGTCCTGCACCTCGTCCATACTAGCAAAACGCGGCGCGTCGATCTGGATCGAGCCATCTGGATCGGCCAACCCGACCAACTGGCAACCGGGATGCTCAATCACGGCGCGGACGTGGCGGATACCGATTAATCCGCCGCCGGCTACAAGGATCCGTTTCACATCACCGCTCCGATTTGCCAGGGAACAAATTCGTAGTCACCCAAGCCCTGCGCCTCGGACTTGGTCCGCGCGCCAGAGGCGACTTGGAGCAGCCGTCGGTATATTTCCTGTCCTTTTTCCTCGACGCTGGCGCCTTTGGTCAGAATGTCGCCCGCATCCACGTCCATGTCTTCGGGCATGCGTGCTGCCAATTCAGAGTTGGTAGCGATTTTCAGCGTGGGTGCCGGTTTGGACCCAAATGCAGAGCCGCGTCCCGTGGTGAAGCACACAAGATTGCACCCAGCCGCGATCTGCCCGGTCACCGAGGCCGGGTCATATCCGGGGCTGTCCATGAAGGTGAAGCCTTTGGCGGTGATGGGTTCGGCGTATTTGAATACACCGGTCAAAGGGGTGGTGCCGCCCTTCGCCGCTGCCCCCAGCGACTTCTCTAGGATGGTCGTCAGACCCCCTTGCTTGTTGCCGGGGCTTGGGTTGTTGTCCATCGAACCGTGATTGCGAGCGGTATAGTCCTGCCACCAATCGATCAGTCCGATCAGTTTTTCTCCAGTTGTGCGACTAAGGGCGCGGCGGGTCAAAAGGTGTTCGGCCCCGTAAATTTCGGGTGTTTCCGCAAGGACACCTGTGCCGCCTTGCGCAACCAACAGGTCGCAGGCATGTCCGAGCGCCGGGTTCGCGGTCACGCCGGACCAAGCGTCCGAGCCACCGCATTGCAGCGCAACCATCAGTTCGGACGCCGGGGCTTCGCTGCGCCTCGCCTCATTGGCAATGGGAAGCATCTGGTTGATCTTGTTGATGCCCATTTCCACGGTCCGACGCAATCCGGCGACGTTCTGGATGTTCATCGTTTGGAAGGTGGGACTTTGCTTCAGCCCATACGCGTCCAGCAGCCAGTCGATCTGGTTCATCTCGCAGCCCAGACCGACCATCAGAACGGCAGCGTGGTTGGGGTGTTTTGCAAACCCCCACATGACCCGTTGAAGGGCTTCGAAACCGTCGCCGGAATCGGCCATTCCGCAGCCTGTTCCATGGACAAAGGCCACCACGCCGTCGATGTTCGGAAACTTGGCCAGCTTGTCCGGCGTGAAGTGATTGGCGATCATGCGGGCCGCGGTCGCCGAACAGTTCACTGTGGTCAGAACCGCGATGTAATTGCGCGTGCCGACCCGACCGCTGTCCCGGTGGTAGCCCATGAATGTATCGACCGAGGTGGCAGGTTTGGTGGGCCTGTGATCCGTCGCAAACTCGTAGTCTACGCTGGTGTTCCGGAACTCGACATTGTGGGTGTGCACATGGTCGCCGGGTTCGATCGGTTGGGTGGCGTAACCGATGATCTGGGCGTACTTTCTGACCTGATCGCCGAGTGCAAGATTCCGCGTGGCGACCTTGTGCCCCGAGGGGATGCGCGCATTGGTCGTGACATCCTCGACCATACTGCCGGCCTCCAGGTGCCGAGTTGCAACCACCACGCTATCCGTTCGATCTAAACGTACAAAAGTCATAATCAGCTTTCCTGGCGGCAGCAGCTAGGCGCAGAACGGTGAGTCCGATGACCACCGGTGAATATCTATATGCGGCTTGCCAGACAGTCTTGCTCGCGCCGCCTCCCAATTGGACTTGCAGACGCGCCAATCTCGCAGCTCGGTTTCGGGGCGCGATCTGGACCTCGCGATGAAGCTGGGGAAATGATCTCGACCGGTCGGTTGGCCTGCTGCACTAAAGCGGATGTCGAACGACCAGCGGAACCGGTCCGTTTTATTGATCAGCGAAGCGTGTGGCGTCAAAGGGTGAAACAGGATTATCCCGCCGGCCTTGACAGGAAGGGGTACGGCGCGGCCTTCATCAATGAACCCGTCAGCAATGCCTGTCTGCGTCCGGGCACAATGCGGCAGGATGGTTTGGTCCGGTGCCTTCGGCAGCACTTGCAGGCAGCCGTTTTCGACGGTTGCATCGTTGACGGCAATCCACACCGTGACCATGTCGGTCTGATCAGCATCCTCCAGCGCAACCGCTCGATCCTGATGCCAGTCCGTTGCGGTGATGTGCGCGCGCACCTCGTCCTTGGACAGCTTCAGGGCAGGGGGCTTCAGCCGAACGTGCTGGATTGGATTGCTCACCAACTCTGGCCCGATCAGCTGCTCGACGATGTCAAGCATGGGACGGGCCGTCAGCAAGTCGAACACTGCGGGCCCAATATGGAACGGTGTGTCCGCCATGATCCGATCGCCGGGCAGCGAGATGTCCAGCGGCTGGAAATAGTCGCATCCGGCCTGATAGGCGGACAGAAGTTTGTCCCAGAAGGTCATTCCGGACGGCTCGTCCTTGACCAGCCCTTTTTCGTACCAACAGTCATAGAGCCGGTTCAGGACATCCGAGTATTCCGCTTGCACCCGACCCAGGACATCGCCGGGAATTACATCCTCAACCACGAGGTATCCATCGGTCTGGAACTTGCCAATCTGATCTTGTGTCAGCATGGGTGCAACCTCACAACAGCAGCGCGATGATGCCAGGCCAGATCAGAAGAACGGAAAGCGCCAGCAACTGGATCCCGATGAATGGCAGGAAGCCGCGGAAGATATCCGTTAGGCTGATATGCGGCGGAGCCACTGACTTCAGGTAGAACGCGGCCGGGCCGAAAGGGGGCGAGAGGAAGCTGACCTGCATGTTCATACAGAACACGACGCCGAACCAGATGGCGACATGACTCGGCTCCAACTGGCCAAAGACTCCGATTTCCTCGATAGGAAGGCGCAGGACGATCGGCAGAAAGACCGGAATGATCAACAGTACGATGCCGACCCAATCCATGAATGCGCCCATGAACAGCAAGATCAGCATCATTACCAGAATGACCAACATGGTCGGCAGCTCCTGGCCGACGATCAGGTCGGCCACGTATTGGGGCCCTCCAGCAATGGTATAGGCACCCGCCAGCGCGGCGGCCCCGATCGTAACCCAGATGATGGTGCCTGTGGATTTTAGTGTCCGCATCAAGCTGTCCCAAACCAGCTCGAACGATCCTTCGCCCCTTAGGATGGCGATGATCAGGACTGCGAAGGCGCCCATGCCTGCAGCCTCAGTGATACCTGTGATCCCGCCATAGATCGAGCCGAGCACGACGCCGATTACAACCAGCGGCGCGACGAGACCCTTGCCCATTTCCCAACCGATTTTTGAGCGTTGTCTGCCAAAGACGAAGAAAATCAGCAGAAGGGCGACGATCGTGATGCCGGCAAACCAGGGCAGGTAGTCAGCTGTCCCCAATCGCGCTGGTTCGCCTTGGCTGGCAGCGTTGGAGCCTGACAGCTCGAAAAACGCGGCTCGGATAAACAGAACGGTGGAAAATCCGGCGACGACGATGCTCATGAAGGCACCAAACAGTTTGCGTTTCTCGGCTGGTTCGGGGTCGTTCGGGTCCGGTTCCGGCAGCGGAGCGTGATGAGGATTCAACCGCGTGCGGATGATGATGTACAGGATGATCATCGAGGCCAGCATGAAGCCGGGAATGAAAGACGCGGTGAACAGTGACTTGATCGAGGTTTCGGTGATCAGCCCGTAGATGATCAGAACGATCGAAGGAGGGATCATGGTTCCCAGCGACCCAGAGGCGCAGATGACGCCGATCGCGAGATTCTGATCGTAGCCCAGGCGCAGCATTTGGGGCAGGGCGATAAGGCCCAGCAGGACAACCTCACCGCCGATGATGCCGGACATGGCCGCCATGATCACCGCCATGATCGAGGTCACGATCGCGATGCCGCCGCGTGTTCTGGACAGCCAGACATTCAGCGACGAATACATGTCGCGCGCGATCCCGGACCGCTCTAGCAGCGACGCCATGAAGATAAACAATGGCACGGATATGAGCACGTAGTCCGTTAAGAGCCCGTATATCTTCTGCGCCAGAATATAGAGCGGCCCAGTCCCAGGCCGACCTGTGAGAATCCCGTCGCCGAATGAAAACGGGTTTAAAAGCAGTGTCGGTTCGAACTTGAGCACAAGAACCAGAACCGCAAGCGAAGCCGAGGCCAGACCCAAGGGCATCCCGATCGCCAGAAGCACAATCAGGGCGACCATCAGGATGAGTGAGATTGTTCCAATGTCCATCAGTCTTGTCCCACCGCCCGTTTGATCATTTCAATTTCGTCTTCGTCCGGTTCATCTGTGTGGATTTCCGGTTCTTTGTTCCAATCCGCGACCAGGTTCAAAATTGCTTGCATTGCGACGAGCGTAATCACGATCAGCACCATCGGCTGCAACGTCGCCGGGATCGGCGGATTGAAGGCAGAGCCATAAAGCTCCCATTTGTAGAGCTTGTTGACGAACACCTGTTTGTAGCTGCCGTAGACAAGAAAGAAGGCAAATAGCACGATCAGTATAGTCGAAACCGTATCAAAAACGCGCTGAAGCCAACGTGGAACTGCGTCGTACATCAGGAATATTCGAATGTGACTGCGTTGCTGCATGGCGTAGTAGCCAGACATCAAAAACACAAAGCTGGCGAACCAGAGTGTCATTTCGTTGGCCCACTCGGTCGGCTTCTCCAGGATATAACGCATGAAGACTTCGTAGAGCATGACGACAGTCATGATTGCTATCATCGTCATCGTCACTCGACCTATGAACAGGGCGAAACGGTCCATAACCGTCGAGCCTTCGAACTCCATCGTCGCCGGGCGCACGGTCTTGGTACCAATCACTGCAAGAAACGGTAGAAGGACGAGCGCGGCCATGTCGATGATGTCGACATACCCCCCGAATACGCCAGACAATTCGGGCGTAACGTCGCTGCGAAGATATATTTCAGTTACCTGACTTTTGAGGGATTCAGAGGTGTAAGGCAGCCAGTCCAATAGGAATGCGGGAAGATGCCAAACAAGCCAGCTGGCTGTTGCGACGAAGGCCAACGGTATGAGCCATTCAATTAGTCCGCCTGAGTTCTTGTGCATCGCGTAACCCTCGTCCTTATCCTTCGATCCTGTAGTGATCGATAAAGTCTCGGTCCGGCTCGACACCCAATCCGGGGCCAGTCGGTATCATGACTCGGCCGTTGTTGGCCTTGACCTGATTTTGAATTTCCAGCGGTTCGGTCAGCAGATCGTCCCGAAACTTGTTGTCCGTTGTGTCGAACTCCAGCATCGGCTCCCATGGATGCAAGCCGCCTGGAATTGCGGGCATGGCCGCTAGTAAATGCAGATTAGTTGCGACGGCGATGGCGCTACCCCAGACGTGATTTACGACCGGAGTGAAATGTGCGTGGCATAGAGACAGTACCCTGAGATACTCTGAAACACCGCCCAAAGCACAAACCTCTGGCTGCGCGATATCGATGCCACGGTTTTCAAGAAGATTGCGCCATGCCCAGCGATTGAATACCGCCTCTCCGCCTGAGATGTTTACTTTAAGCGAAGTGCGCAGTTCGCGGTATCCGTCAATGTCTTCTGGCGCGACCGGTTCTTCGAACCAATATGCGTCCAGTTCTTCCAGCGCCCGACCGACAAAGAACGCGTCTGAAGTCGTATAGGCATGGTTTGCATCAACCATAAAAGGAAAGTCCTCACCAACTCCGCGTCTAACTGCTTCGCACAGTTTCACATCAGGCTTCGGGCCAAAGCCCGTTTTCATTTTGGTGGCGGTAAATCCCATTGCCTTGATCTTTGCGGCTTCATCCTCAAAACGGCTTGCAAGATTAGAAATCGGTTCATCCCGGAGCATCATGCCGTAGCCGTAGCAAGGAACGCTTGCGCGATGTGCCCCGCCGACAAGCTTATGGAGGGGGAGGCCAGAGATTTTGCCGGAGATGTCCCAAAGTGCGATGTCCACCCCGGACAAAGCCTGTATTGGCATTCCGCTTTGGCCATGGTCTCGCAAAAGATTGTACACCTTGTGCCAGATCACGTCTTTGTCCAAAGGGTCCATGCCAAGGACCATTGGTTGGATTACCTTTTCCACGATGGTTTTGTTCGCAATGGCTACGTTTCCGGGACCAAAGCACTCCCCCCAACCGGTTACCCCTTCATCTGTCTGAATCTCGACCAGATGGGTTGTACGCTTGTCATAATACTGTTGCGAGTAGCCCAGAACTTCCGGCATGTCGTACTGCAGTACATGACTTATTATTCTGGTGATTTTCATGAAGTTCTGGATCCCGGCGCCGATCCGGAGAGGCCGCAAGTGCGGCCTTTCCGTGTGTCGTAGTTCGATCGAAGCCTGATTACTGCATTGCGCCCAGGTCACGCAGGAAGTTGATGTGGCTTTCCAAAAGCGCCTTTGCTTCAGGTGTCGTTGCGAACTCCGTCCAACCGACCTGAACGGCCGCGCGATACGCTGCCAGGTCTTCAGGCGACCATTCGTACAACTGAACGCCTTTTGCCTTCAGGTCTTTTGCAGTCTGAGCGTTCTGCACTTCATTGATTGTGGCATTGTGCAATGCCAGGCTATCCATTGCGACTTCCATGATCTTCTTGTGATGCGCGGGCATCGCTTCCCAGACGTCTTTGCGACAAGCTAGGTGATCTGCAGGCATCGAGTGGAAACCGGGATAGTTTGTGTGGCCTGCGATCTCGTACAGACCGAGGCCCACATTGTTCGTCAGGTTCGCAGCATCCGCACCATCAATGATACCGGTTTCCAAAGCCGTGAAGATTTCGTTGAAGTCCATCACGATCGGAGAAGCACCAAGTTCCGCGAACACCTTGGTAGCAAGGCCTGGAGGCGAGCGGAACTTCCAATCTTTGAAGTCTTCCACTTTTGCAATCGGCTTGGTCGAAGACAGCGACTCTGGCCCGGGAATCCACCATCCGATGAATTCCATGTCGTAGCCGTTGTATAGATCATTTACAGCTTCTCTTCCGCCGCCATGAAGAAGCCAAGCCATTTGCTGATATGGGTTCTGATATCCGCCGAGCAGGTCGCCCGCAAACTGGAAGGCCGGGTTTTTACCGGTCTGATAGCCGCCGCCCGTCATGTCGCAATCCAGAATTCCTGTAGCTGCGGCATCGAAGGTTTCAACTGATTTGACCACCGAAGAGGAATAGAACATTTCAACTTCGATTTCGCCGTTCGACATTTCCTGAATGTCTTCAACGAATTTTGCAGCCATCTGGCCTGACAGAGTTTCGGGCGAAAAATGGGTTTGAATTCTAAGCTTCGTTGTTTCAGCCATCGCGAAACCGGCTGCCATTGTCGTGGCTACGGCCGCCAGGGCCGCTGTCTTGACTATTTTCATATTGTCCTCCCAGACGTTGAGCGTGCGCGGTGTGGAAGATCTTGCCGCCTCCTTTGCTGTCGCGCAGGTAAACGTTAAGCCGAAGAATCGAATGCAACAAGAAAAAATTGAAATTTCTAAAAATTTCGAGATTCTTGCGATAATTCGAAAATAAGGTTAGGACGCTACTTGGACAAAACTTGAAGGTGCGTACTGGAATGAACGACGAAATAGATATTTATCAAGATCTTAAGATGCGCCTGATCTCTAATGGATTCGAGCATGGAGCGAAGGTGCGGGCTGAAGAACTTCGTAAAGTGTATGGCTGTTCTGCGAGCGCCGTTCGTGAAGTCCTTTTTCGTTTGGCCGCTGTTGGTTTGGTGGACTTTCAGGAACAAAAAGGTTTCCGCGTGCCAATGCGTTCGCCGCAGAAGCTTATCGAATTGACGCACGTCCGTGTTCTGTTGGAGGCCGAAGGCACCGCGATGTCGATCCGTAATGGCGGGGTGGATTGGGAAGCAAGATTGACGGCCGCACATCACAAACTCAGCCATATCGAAAAACGCATTCACGCCACAGACGACCCGAGCGGCCTTATCGAGATATGGTTTGCCTCGGAAAAGGAGTTTCACCAAACACTTATTTCTGCCTGTGGCTCGGAAACTTTAAAACAAATGCATAGCCGAGTTTACGCGCAATTCAGACAGCAGTTGATGGTGGCAGACCGGAACTTTGAATTCATTTCTCAGAACATAAGACACCATGCCGATATACTTGAAGCAGCATTGTCAGGGGATGAGCAGTTAACACGAGAGAAAATTCACGACCACCTGGAACGCCACCTAACTGGAAAGACGATGGGCGACTAAAGCCGAAAATCGTCTTCCAAATACACCTGAATGATTTCGTCGAAGCTTGATTCCGCCTCGAACCCCAACTCCAGAGCGCGATCTGTTTGAAAGTCTCGCGGCCAATTCTTGACTATTCGTTCGATTGTCTCGTCGGGTTCTTGCCTGATTAGGCCAACCGCTTCTTGGCCGGCCACGTTGCGCAGAGCTTCGATTTGTTCGGCGACGGTGCAACTTACGCCAGGCATGTTCAATGCGCGTCTGTCATTCAAAAGCTGCGTGTCCATTGTTGCTGCGTGGGTCAAAAAAGTCGCAGCGGCGCGGGGGCTGGCGTGCCAGTGACGAACAGTTTCGGCAACTGGCAAGATAGCCTCACCCCCATTCAATGGCTCTCGGATTATACCCGAAAAGAAGGACGAAGCGGCAGCGTTGGCTTTGCCCGGGCGCACACACAAAGTGGGCAAGCGCAAGGAAATACCGTCGATATATCCTTTCCTGCTGAAATCCGTGATCATCAATTCAGCCGCCGCTTTCTGCGCTCCGTAACTTGTCAAAGGTGCCGAGAGGAATTCATCGCTTATCTTTTCGGGGAATGGTGACCCGAAAACTGCTATGGACGAGGCAAAAACCAGGCGAGGTGTGTACTCGCTTTCTGAAGCTTCGTGTTCATCCTTAAGTGCGTTCAGCAGTGCCCACGTTGACATAAGGTTTACATCCCAACCCAACGCAAAGTCTGTTTCAGCTTGGCCTGAAACGATAGCTGCAAGATGAAAAATGACGTCTGGCCGCTGCGTAGCAAAAGACTTAGCTATGCCTGACGCAGTCAAGTTCCCCACAATTTGATTACCTGTCGCACTGTCGGGCGGGAACGAGAGATCGAACAGTGAGACTTGGGCATCCGCTCCAAAAGTTTCTTGGGTCGACACGCGATGGGCCAGTTTCTGGCCCAGCATTCCTCCGCCGCCTATAATCAGGATCCGCGTCACAGCATTCCGTTCCGTTTTTTGAGTTCTAGATACAAAGCTGAATGATCCAGTTCGGCCCCATCCATTTCGTCTATCAGATATACGAAACGGTCGCGCACAGATCGGGTGCTAGGTAGCTCAACGCCAAGGCTTCCCGCTTCCTCCAGCGTATTGTCCAAATCCTTTAGTTGAAACTTAGACAAACCCCCGGGTGTAAAATTTCCATCAGACATGCGTTCGCCATGTTGTTGCAAGATAATACTATCCGCAAAGCCCCCCTTTAGTGCGGCCCTTAACGCGGTGGGGTCCGCACCGCCTTGCTGAGCCAGTAGAGTCGCCTCGGCGACTGCCGATATTGTTACAGCGACAATTGTTTGATTGGCCAATTTGCACAATTGACCAGAACCACTTGGGCCAACATGCACAGGCCGGCCCATTGCTGTCAGAACTGGTCGCACGCGCTCCATAACGTCCTGATCGCCACCGACCATGATCGCAAGGGTGCCAGCTTCGGCACCTTTGGTGCCACCGGAAACCGGGGCGTCCAGATGCAGCACCCCCATCGAGGAAAGCTGCGCGGATTGCTCTCTTGCGTGTTCGGGTTTGGCGCTCGACATATCAATCCAGATCATCCCCGGTTTGAGTTGCTCGCGGAAAGCCTCGTCAGCAAGTAGCGCGCCGGTCGCGTATCCATCCGAGAGCATGGTTATTATTACGTCTGCACCCGAAACCGCCAGCGGGGCAGTTTCCACCAATGTCGCGCCTTCTGCTGTCAACGGTTTTGCCTTTTTCAAGCTGCGGTTCCATACAGTGAGCGGAAACTCGGCGCGCAAAATATTCCGCGCCATAGGAGCTCCCATCAGGCCGGTTCCCAACAGAGCCACTTTGAACTGCTTGCTCATCATCTACTGTCCTTCCGAAGGTGCGCCACGTATGGTTATGGCCAAACCAAAATCTCTGTCATACGCTAACGGCTCTGGGCCCACATGCCAGAAGTCGTTGCATATCCGCCAAGGTTTCTTTGCTTCTCGGTTGATCTGTGGGACGACGTAACACTTGTCCAGTCGCCACTTTTGAGGTCGGAATATTTATATGTCAGAAAGACTTAAGGGAAAAAGCGTCCTGGTCACAGCCGCCGCACAGGGGATCGGACTCGCAAGCGCAATTGCAATGGCAAGAGAGGGTGCAAAGGTCTATGCGACGGATATTAACCCTGAACAACTAAATTTGATTCGCGGTCAGAATCTCGAAAATCTCGAAATATTCGAGATGGATGTGACGAATAATGACAGCATTCATCATGGGGTCGCGCGAGCGAAGCCGGACGTTTTGTTCAACTGCGCAGGGTTCGTGCATCACGGAACTATTCTGGATGCAACCGATGAAGAGTGGGATTTCGCCATGGACCTTAATGTGCGCTCAATGGTGCGCACGATAAAGGCTGTATTGCCGGGAATGCTAGAGCGTGGCGGAGGCTCGATAATCAATATGTCTTCCGCACTGGGTTCCATAATCGGTGCGCCAAATCGTTTTGTGTATGGAACGACAAAAGCCGCTGTTGTCGGGCTGACGAAATCGGTAGCCGTGGACTTCATAACAAAAGGAATCCGGTGCAATTGCATTTGTCCGGGAACAGTCGACAGTCCCAGTTGGCGTGACCGCGTAGATGCGTTGGGCGAGCAACTGGGCAGCAGAGAAGAGGCCCTTGCACAATTTGTGGCGCGTCAGCCTATGGGGCGTGTAGCGAAAGCAGAAGAGATTGCTGCATTGGTCGTCTATCTGGCGAGCGATGAAAGTGCATTCACTACAGGACACACGCACATAATTGACGGGGGTTGGTCAGGCCAATGACAAAAGTATCAAAAAACGATTTGCGATCTCGCAAGTGGTTCATGAATTCTGAGAACCTTGAGATGACGGCATTGTATCTGGAAAGATACCTGAATTACGGATTGACCCGTGAGGAACTGCAATCAGGCAAACCGATCATTGGCATTGCTCAGACCGGCAGTGATTTGAGCCCCTGTAATCGGCATCATATCGAATTGTCCAAACGTGTTCGCGATGGAATCATCGCCGCCGGGGGAACGTGCATCGAAATACCGGTCCACCCGATACAAGAGACAGGTAAACGGCCAACGGCGTCACTCGACCGCAACCTGGCTTATCTGTCCTTGGTTGAGAGTCTATTCGGGTATCCGATTGATGGCGTTGTTCTGAACATTGGTTGCGACAAGACCACGCCCGCGCTTCTTATGGCCGCTGCGACCGTCAACATCCCAGCGATTGCCCTGTCGGTCGGCCCCATGCTCAACGGTTGGTGGAAAGGTGAACGCGCCGGATCGGGAACGGTTATTTGGAAAGCGCGCGAAGACCTTGCGGCTGACGAAATTGACACCGATGAGTTCATGGAAATCGCAGCCGCCGCAGCACCTTCGGTGGGTTATTGCAATACGATGGGAACAGCAACGACCATGAATTCGCTTGCTGAGGCCTTGGGTATGCAATTGCCCGGATCAGCAGCCATTCCAGCCCCGTATAGAGAGCGCGGTCAAATCAGTTATGAAACGGGTAAACGCATTGTGGACATGGTCTGGGAGGATCTACGCCCGAGCGATGTGATGACACGTCAGGCTTTTGAGAATGCGATTGTTATCAACTCTGCGATTGGCGGATCGACGAACGCGCCGATCCACCTGAATGCAATCGCCCGGCATCTTGGTGTTCCGTTGACCAACGATGACTGGCAGAAACTTGGCCACGACGTTCCACTGTTGGTTAACATGCAGCCAGCGGGTAAGTATCTGGGCGAAGACTACCAACAGGCCGGAGGTGTACCCGCCGTTATCGGAGAGCTTCTTGATGCTGGATTGCTGCCGCATCCCGATGCGATAACGGTGAACGGCAAGACAATGGGCGAGAATTGCTCGGCACGCCGGTCTCAGAATAGCGACGTAATCAAGCCCGTCAGTAACCCGGTTAAGCAACAGGCGGGGTTCATCAATCTCTCGGGCAACCTGTTCGAGAGTGCGATTATGAAGACGTCTGTGATCTCACAGGCATTTCGAGAGACCTACCTGTCGAACCCGGATGATCCGGATGCATTTGAGGGCAGGGCGGTTGTGTTTGATGGGCCTGAGGACTTTCACCATCGGATTGATGATCCTGCAGAAAACATCGACGCAAACTGTATTCTGATTATGCGCGGAGCGGGACCAAAAGGATACCCTGGTGCTGCAGAGGTCGTGAACATGCGGCCGCCCTCATATTTGTTGAAACAGGGCATCGAAGCTCTTCCTTGCATCGGTGATGGACGGCAATCCGGTACATCAGGAAGTCCGTCTATCCTGAATGCCTCACCCGAAGCTGCAGAGGGTGGTGGATTGGCTTTGGTGCGAAATGGTGACCGACTGCGCATCGATCTTGGCAAAGGCACAGCAGATATGCTGGTTTCGCTCGAAGAACTGCATCAACGCGCCCGCGATCTGGAGGCAAAGGGTGGTTATTCAACCCCGCCCAACCAATCCCCGTGGCAGGAATTATTCCGCGAAAAAGTAGATCGGTTGGATCGCGGTATGACGCTCAAGGGTGCAGAAAACTACCGCGATATCGCGCGAGGCTTCATGCCACGCGATAACCACTAAAAGGAACAGAAATGAAACTTGTTCGTTACGGAGCCAAGGGCTCGGAAAAGCCAGCCTTGGTCGACTCTGAGGGTCAATTGCGGGATCTGTCCGCTCATATCAATGATATCACGGGGGATATGTTGGATGACGGAACGCTTGATAACCTGCGGTCATTGGATCCAAACAACCTGCCAATTGTAGAGGGTGACCCTCGTATCGCGCCGTGTGTCGGTGACATCGGCAAATTTCTTTGCATCGGTTTGAACTACTCGGACCATGCTGCAGAAACCGGCGCAGATATTCCCGAGCATCCGATACTTTTTTTCAAGGCGAACTCGGCTGTCATTGGTGCTTATGACGATGTTGTTATGCCGCGGGGGTCTACACATACCGACTGGGAATGCGAACTGGGGGTCGTCATTGGTAAGACAGCCAAATATGTTTCCAAGGCCGACGCACTCGAATATGTTGCGGGCTATTGCATTGTAAACGACGTGTCGGAAAGGCATTTTCAAACGCAACTGACAGGTCAATGGACCAAAGGAAAATCCTGCGACACTTTTGGCCCTACCGGCCCGTGGCTAGTGACCCGGGATGAGGTGCCGGATCCTCAGAGTCTTGGTATGTCTCTGGATGTAAACGGTCAGCGCATGCAAACCGGGAATACCGCCACGATGATCTTTTCCGTTGCCGAGATCATTGAGCATCTAAGCCAACTTTTTACACTGCACCCCGGTGACGTCATTTCAACCGGAACACCGCCCGGTGTTGGAATGGGGATCAAACCGGAACCAGTTTATCTGAAAAAGGGCGACGTCATGGAGCTTCGTATCGATGGGCTTGGTGTTCAGCGGCAAAAGGTCGGCCAAGATGACTGAATTGTTGCAAATCGGAGGGATCACTGAACGGATGCGAGAACGCCTGTCCTCAGTGTTCAATATTCAACAATTGGACGATTTCAACGCGGAAAGTATTACGCATATCGTAACGAACGGGCATGATGGCGTTCCGCATGACCTAATGATTTCACTCAGTAATTTGAAGGTAATCAGCGTCTATGGAGTCGGCTACGACGCCGTCGACGCAAGTGCTGCGGCTGAGCGAGGAATTGTTGTGACTCACACGCCCAATGTGTTGAACAAAGAAGTCGCAACCACCGCCGTTCTGCTGTTGCTGTCTTGTTATCGAGAGCTCACACGTGACGATAATTACGTTCGGTCCGGACGGTGGGAAGTTGAAGGTAATGCCCCTTTGACGCGATCAGCGGACAATCAAAAAATAGGCATTCTTGGTCTTGGTCGCATTGGTCAGGCGATTGTTGATAAGTTGGAGCCGTGGGCACCCGAAATCTCATATCACACCCGCAAACAAAAGGATGTCCCGTACCGATATTTCGACAATTTGGTTGAAATGGCAGAGCATGTGGACGTCCTCATATGCATCACGCCCGGCGGCCCGTCGACCAATAGGCTGGTCAACGCTGAGGTGTTGCGCGCGTTGGGGGCAGGCGGCACTCTGATAAACGTTAGTCGAGGTTCAGTTGTCGACGAAACTGCCTTAATTAGTGCATTGCAAAACGGTGAGCTCGGGTGGGCAGGGCTTGATGTCTTCGAGGACGAACCGCGCGTTCCAAAAGCATTGCGCGAGTTGTCCAATGTCGTTCTGCTCCCTCACGCTGGTAGCGCGACTTTTGAGACGCGTGCAGCAATGGGTGACCTGACTGTCGACAATCTGCTGCAACACCATAAGGACGGATCGGTGATCACAGCTGTGCCGGAATGCAGAGATCTGTAATAGGCCAATCTGAAAAGTGTTTGAGTTTGCTGTCGCGGTTTTCTTTCTACTGATTACGCCGGGCCCGGGTGTTCTAACAACCGCGGGTATTGGATCAGCTTTTGGTTTTCGAGCTGGACTCGCCTTTGTGGCTGGTCTGATGCTGGGCGGGTTCATCAACATGATGTTAGTTGTCTCTGGAGTCGCTGCGGTTGCTTTGGCTGTACCGGTGCTTAGAACTTTGTTGCTATTCGCCTCTGTCGGGTATTTGGTATTTCTCGCCTGGCGTATTGCCAGCGCCGGCTCAAAGGTCGGATTTTCTCCTGCGGTTTCGCCGCTTGGTTTTGCGAACGGTCTGACACTTCAGTTCATCAATCCCAAGGCTTACGTGGTCGGCACAGCATTGTTTTCAGGGTTTGCCTTTTTGCCCGATGCGCCCGTTTGGGAGGTCGTCATAAAAATCGTAGTATTCAATATGATTTGGGTGCCAGTGCACATAATCTGGCTGGGTGCTGGCGCAAAGCTGGGTAGCCTTGATTTAAGCGAGAGATCGCATCAAAGGATCAATATTGCGATGGCCGCTTCATTAATGGTGGTTGTGGTGATTGCCTTGGGGTCGGCGCTATGAACGATATCTAAGTCGGTCTTACTTAGCAGGCGATTGGAAGCTGCAGATCAAAGTGACGCCGTTATTCCACCATCGACATAGAGAGTATGACCATTGACGAAACTGGATGCAGGGGAAGCAAGGAAAATGGCGGCGCCTACAAGTTCTTCTACATTGCCCCAGCGGCCGGCCGGGGTACGTTTCTCAAGCCATGAGCTAAACTCTGGGTCGGCAACCAAGGCGGCGTTCAAAGGCGTATCGAAATATCCAGGCGCAATGGCATTGCAGTTTAGACCATACTTAGCCCAATCAGTTGCCATTCCTTTTGTAAGATTGGTCACGGCACCTTTTGTCGCCGTGTAAGGCGCAATACCCGGTCTTGCTAATGCGGATTGAACCGACGCAATGTTAATGATCTTACCAGACTTTCTTTCAATCATGTGCCGTGCCACAGCCTGACCGACGTGAAAGACGGACGCTACATTTGTCTGTAGCAGGCGCTCGAAGGCATCAGCGGGGAAATCCTGTAACTCCGTCCTGTGTTGCATTCCGGCGTTGTTTATCAGGATGTCTATCGGGCCGACCTTTGCTTCAAAGTCGTCGACGGCAGATCGGACACCTTCATGATCGGTTGCATCGAACGAAAGTTCGCGTACCGAGGCACCTGTTTCGCTCAGCTCGGATGCTGCTGACGCTAGTTTAGTGGCATCGCGCCCGTTCAAAACGACCTGCGCACCGGCGGCAGCCAAACCACAAGCCAACGCAAATCCGATGCCTTGGCTAGAGCCTGTTACGAGCGCGCGTGTTCCCTCTAGGCTAAACATTTCAAGCGTCATGCAAAAATCCCTTGGTTGTCAGCACCGACTATCCGTATCTTTTGGCAATCTGTATAGGGAGTCCGTGCAATGTCTTCGGCCAGTGTTGCTGTTGTTATCCATGCCGCAAAAGATCTGAGGTTGGAAAACCGGGATGTGCACGACGTGGGGCCAGACGAAGTCTTGATTGCCATGCGCGCGGGAGGGATTTGCGGCTCTGACCTGCATTATTATAACCACGGTGGTTTCGGCGCGATCAAGTTGCGTCAACCGATGGTGCTTGGACACGAAATCGCCGGGGAAATAGTGAGAGTTGGGTCAAGTGTGCAGGGGTTGCATTTAGGTCAACTGGTTGCAGTTTCTCCATCCCGACCTTGCCAATCCTGCCTTTATTGTCTGAACGGGCAGCAAAACCACTGTCTTGATATGAAGTTCTATGGCAGTGCGATGCCGTTCCCGCATATCCAAGGCGCTTTTCAAAGCAAACTCGTAGCGAAAGCCAGTCAATGCGTTCCTGCAGATGGGTTAAGTCCTGCGCAGGCCGCTATGGCCGAACCTTTGGCGGTCTGTTTGCACGCGATTAAACAAGTCGGGAGCCTCTCAGGTAAAACGGTACTTATCACGGGATGCGGTCCAATCGGCTGCCTCACGATCTTGGCGGCGCGTCGTTCTGGGGCGGCCAGAATAGTGGCGACGGATATCTCGGACCAGACCCTCGCTCTGGCGCGTGAATGCGGGGCAGACGATGTCATCAACACCTACACCGATCCGCAAAAACTGGAGCAGTTTGAAAACGAAAAGGGCCAGGTTGATGTACAACTGGAGTGTTCTGGGGCTCAATCGGCTCTGGCTTCTGGCGTCGCATGCTTGCGCCCGGGTGGAACATTGGTTCAGCTTGGTCTGGGCGGAGATATGACAGTGCCGATGCAGGCGTTGACTGCAAAAGAGATTGTACTTCGCGGGTCTTTCCGTTTCCATTCCGAGTTCTCAGTCGCGGTCGAGATGATGCGAAGCGGGCTAATAAATGTAGACCAGTTGGTGACGCATTCCTTCGAGGTTAGCGAGGCCGTCACTGCTTTCGAGGTTGCGTCCGATCGAAGCCGATCAATGAAGGTGCAGTTAACTTTTCCGGATAATGACAATGGATAAACGAACGCGTGATATTGCAAAGACTTATGAAAGAGATGGTTTCGTAGCTCCGCTGGATATCCTGACAGTTTCTGAGGTCCAAGCGCTGCGCAATGATTTTGAGGAAGCAGAGCGCATTCTCAGAGACGACCCAGATAAACTTAAGCTTCTATATTCTTATCCGGACAGGCTGATACCATCATTCGATGCACTACTTCGCCATCCGAAGCTGATTGAGGCTGCTTCAACGGTGTTAGGGCCGGACCTCATGGTTTGGAGCGGTGCACTTTTCGTAAAAGAAGCGCGATCATCGAAGATAGTCTCGTGGCACCAAGACTTGACCTATTGGGGATTGGATGATGCTGAAGAGGTTACCTGTTGGGTTGCGATTTCAGAAGCGTCTGAGCAAAGCGGGTGTATGAAGTTTGTTCCTGGCAGCCACAAAAGCCGTATCGTGCCTCACGTGGACACTTTCAGCGAAAACAATCTGTTATCACGTGGGCAGGAAATCGCAGTCGATGTGAACGAAAAAGATGCAGTTGCTGCCGAATTGCGTGCGGGGCAGGCATCCATGCATCACGGGCATCTCTTTCACGCATCCGGGCCCAATAACACAGACGATAGACGCATTGGTGCGGCGTTGCGTTTCATAAAGCCTTCAATGAAACAGCAGAATGGCGTGAAAACTTTGGTTGCGCTAGTCGCAGGGCGAGATGATTTTGGGCATTTCTTACTTGCGTCCTCCCCTCAGGGCTTTTTGCATGAGAACGATTTCGTTTTGTGTCAAAGGGATGCAGACCGCAAGAAACAAATACTCTTCGCCGGAGTGAAGTGACGCCCTTGGCATGCCAAGAACCATTGCTACATCGACCCGGAAGCAGACCTGAATCGCGAAAACCAATGAACATTCAAAAGGGTCTTGTCATAAGAACTTGGGGTGAGCGGGCAGGGGTGTTGCGTAGCTTGTGCCCATGACTAATCCTGCCTCTTACAAGTATTTCAAAACCAGCCCCGAGATCATCCGCCTTGCGGTGATGTTATACATCCGCTTCTCGCCTTCACTTCGGAATGTCGAAGTTCTGCTGCACGAGCGAGGCATCGACGTGAGCCACGAAACTGTCCGATATGGGTGGAACAGGTTCGGTCCGATGATTGCCTCTGAGATCCGAAGTAAGCGGGTGCAACAACTGCGCGCATTCTCGAAATGGAAGTGGCATGTGGATGAGGTTTTTGTGAAGGTCAATGGCAAGAAACATTACCTCTGGCGGGCCGTAGATCATGAGGGCGAAGTGCTGGAAGCAGTTGTCACCAAACGTCGAAACAAAGCTGTACCATTGAAATTCCTCAAGAAATTAATGAAGCGATGCGGTAAAGCGGAAACCGTCGTCACGGCTCGCTTCGCCGGACACAGAGTCGCGGTCAGAGAGCTGGGCACGCTCGAAAAACAACCGACGGGCAGGTGGCTCAACAACCGCATCGAGAACTCGCACCTGCCGTATCAACAACGCGAGCGCGCGATGCAGGGTTTAAGGCGCATTCGAAGTTTACAGAATTTCGCTTCCGACCATTCCTACGTATACAACCACTTTAACCAGGAAATATCCCTCACCAGCCGAGACTCCTTCAAGCTGACGCGAACCGCCGCTCTTGACGAGTGGCGTCAACTTTGTTCCGGATAGGTTCACGATTTTGAGTCAAATTGAGACTGGTTAAAATTCGTCTGACAGCACCTGCATCCAAATCAATGGGTCCAGAGCCTAGCTGAGATTGGTTCATACTTGTTCTACTGCGTTATCTTTCCATGTTGGCCTACGTTTAGGGTTCCCTTCTCCTGAACCTCTGCGTACACGCCCATATCCATGTGGCCCAAGTGTTTTCGAATAAGGAACGGGATTTTCAAGTCTCGTTCGGCTGTTTGAGGGTTAACTTCGGTAGCGGCACATCTTTTTGTTCGCGAAATTATAATTAGCTTCACATCGCCAAAGGCCAAGGTTGAGCCGACAGAGTCTAACTCGGAAAATGGAGGTGGTCCGTCCAATTCAATATTCGCACGAAACCTTGCCGGGTGTATTTCCACATTGAGCTCTCTACTAAGTGCATCAACAGACGCTAGGTTGAGAACGGAAATTGCGTTCATCATTTTTGGCGACACGACCGAAACGTCTGTGAATCGATGCGGATGGGAAGAGACAAACACTGGCGGTTCGGGGTCTCTTAAGTCGAGTGTGTTATTGAGGAAACTCGCCGCGTCCAATTGCCCGTTTGGCTCACTCATATCGAAGTGGAGAGTTTTCCTTCCGTGCTTAATTTCCAGCAATTGAGTTTGAGCGTCGAATTTGGTTTGCAGTCCAGCCAGTCTTGCTTCGTTCAAAAGCACAACAAAGCGGTCTTTTCTCAATGGTTTTGGATCTCGAGGGTCGAAACCGGAGTTGTAGCGGGCAAAGCCGAATAGGCGGTCACCAGGAATGCCGTCACCCGCTCGCAGGTTTATGGTGCTTAGTGGTTCCGGGCTCAAACCTTTGATTGGGTAGCGGTTCATCCGGACAATGGTGAGTTTACTCATAATTGGGGTCCTGGCTTGTCGAGATATCCGTGTGGTGAGGCTGGCTAGCGCCCTCCTAGCGATCCTACATTGGAATCTTGGTTGAACGGCAAGAATTGGGCTTCGGCATAATCATGGATAAGCTCGGGTTGGAAATGCAATACCGTCGGTGCCTTGATTTGAAGAATCAGCGCGTTTGATTTCGAATTCCTTCTTCCTTTGCGCTTGATGAACCTGAGTGATCGAGAAGAAGAAATATTTAGTAAAAGCATATTATTACTGGGAGATATCGATGTGTCGGCGGTGATTTTGAGGTACGAACCTCAAAATTTTCTGGACTTGAGGTGCGTACCTCAAATAGCCTTATAGACATGCCGCGATTCGCACATCCTCGAATGACGGCGCAAAAAAAGGGAGGAATGGATGACTTACTCAAAACTGGCCTCGGCCAGCGCAATAGTCCTTGCCGCTACTACTCTTTCTACAAGGGCATATGCCGAAGACCTGACACTGTGTTGGGCAGCATGGGACCCGGCCAACGCTCTAGTTGAGCTTTCAAAAGAATTCGAAGCTGAGTCCGGCCATACTATGAACTTCGAGTTTGTGCCGTGGCCAAATTTTGCGGACCGGATGCTGAATGAGCTGAACTCTGGGGGTAAGCTCTGTGACCTGTTGATCGGAGATAGTCAGTGGATCGGCGGGGGCGCTGAAAATGGTCATTATGTAAAACTGAATGATTTCTTCGATGCCGAGAGCATCAGCATGGACGATTTCGCGCCGGCAACGGTTTACGCCTATTCGACATGGCCTAAAGGTACTCCGAACTACTACGCATTGCCCGCAATGGGGGATGCAAACGGCTGGTTCTATCGCAAGGACTGGTTCGAGAATCCGGACATCCAAGCTGCGTACAAGGAAGCAACAGGGCAAGATTTGCGTGAACCTCAGTCTCAGAAAGAATTGCTGCAAATCGCGCAGTTTTTCCAGGGTCGTGAGATCGATGGAAAGACGGTCTACGGTGCGGCGATCTTTACAGAGCGTGGGTCCGAAGGGATCACCATGGGTGTGACCGGAGCGCTCTATCCGTGGGGCTTCAAATATGAAAACACACCAGGATCCTACGATATGGAGGGTGCCGTAAACTCGCCCGAAGCAGTCGAAGCGCTAGAGTTTTACAAAGAATTCTACAAAACAGCGACACCCCCAGGATACACAAACTCCTACATGGGAGAGAGCTTGGACGCCTTTAAGTCCGGTCAGGTCGCCATGGCTATGAACTGGTTCGCGTTCTTCCCGGGTCTCTATGCCGATCCCAATACCGGTGGTGACAAGATCGACTTCTTCGTGAACCCACCACAAAATCAGGCAGGCTCGACACTGGGCGGACAAGGTATCTCTGTTGTCAGCTACTCTGACAAACAGGACGCCGCGCTTGAGTACATTAAGTGGTTCGCGCAGCCAGAAGTTCAGGCCAAATGGTGGGAACTAGGCGGCTACTCAGCACATAATTCGGTGCTGGAAGATCCTGGTTTCGTAGACAGCCAACCGTTCGCCGGTGACTTCCTCGAAGCAATGGCCGGGGTGCAGGATTTCTGGCAAGAGCCTGCCTACGCGGAACTGCTGCTGGCAATGCAGAAGCGCATCCACGACTACGTGGTTGCCGACCAAGGCACAGCTCAAGAAGCGCTTGATCTTCTGATCGAAGATTGGACGGAAGTCTTCGAAGACGAAGGCAAGCTTTAGTCCGGACACAGGCAGGAGCGGGTGCAAACCCGCTCTACCTTCACCCGTGAGTCCTAAACCAACAAGAACTGGCAAAGAGATGTCTGACAGGACCGTAGATCGCGTTGCGCAGGCAACGCCCGAGCGAGTTGCGCGAAAAATTCGGGGGTTATCCGACCGCGCGATCGCCTGGGTATTCATCTCCCCAACGATATTTCTACTGCTGGCGATCAATATCTTCCCTTTGATCTGGACCATCCAACTGAGCTTTACCAACTACAAGGCCAACCGGATCGGCCGTGAAGTCAAAGATGTCGGGCTCAGGAATTACGAGCGTATCCTGACGGACTCGGACACCTGGCTGAACATGCAGGCGACGGCGCATTTCCTGTTCTGGACGATTTTTTTTCAAGTCCTGATCGGATTTACTCTGGCGTGGTTGATCAACAAGAAATTCAAGGGCAATGATCTTTGGACCACGATCATCGTGCTGCCGATGATGTTGTCGCCTGCCGTCGTCGGGAACTTCTGGAAGTTTCTCTATCAGCCCCAGATCGGTCTGTTTAACTACATCGTATCGTGGTTTACCGGCAAAGACCCGTCGAGCTTTGAGATGCTCGGGTCCGTAACGCTGGCGCCCTGGTCCATCGTGATTGTCGACACCTGGATGTGGACCCCCTTCGTGATGCTCATCTGTCTGGCCGGGCTGCGCAGTATTCCCGATTACATCTACGAGGCAGCTGAGATCGACAGGGCCAGCAAGCTGCGCCAGTTCTTTACGATTACCATCCCGATGGTCCTGCCATTCCTCATGTTGGCGGTGCTGTTTAGAGGGATCGAGAACTTCAAGATGTTCGATCTGGTGGTGCAACTGACGGGCGGCGGGCCAGGGTCTGTTACGGAGCTGACCTCCATCAATTTGAAGCGCGAAGCCTTTGAGAAATGGCGCACGGGTTATGCCTCGGCCTATGCGATCATCCTTTTCGTCACCGTGTTCGGCCTTGCGTCGATCTACGTCAAAGCCCTGAACAAGGTGAAACAGAGATGAGCAGTTTTTCCGTCACCGAACCTTCGAACCGTTCAAAGTGGATCGCCGGGTTTCTGGTTATCACCTATGCGCTGATCACGATGATCCCGCTGGTTTGGATTTTGCTAACTGGCTTCAAGTCTCCAGCCGACGCGATCAGCTATCCGCCCAAGGTTGTCTTTGACCCAACGCTTGAAGGCTATGTCAATCTCTTCACCACTCGCACACGGCAGACGCAGGAGTTCCTGGAAGCAAACCCGCCACAGAACTGGGCCGATGAGATCGTCCGGCAATATGACATGGTTATTGTCGGGCCATCCAAGTTTGGCGAGCGTTTTATGAATTCGGTGATCATCGGGTTTGGATCGACGTTCCTAAGCATCTTCCTTGGCACCTTGGCTGCTTATGCATTCAGCCGTTTCAAGGTGCCGCTCAAGGATGACCTTCTATTCTTCATCCTCAGTACGAGAATGATGCCCCCGGTCGCCGTTGCGATCCCAATCTTCCTGATGTTCAGAAACCTCGGTCTAAGCGACACGCATTTGGGGATGATCCTTCTCTATACGGGTGTGAACATCTCGTTGGCTGTTTGGCTGCTGAAAGGGTTCATCGACGAAATCCCGCGAGAGTACGAGGAAGCGGCACTAATAGACGGCTACACGCGGTTTCAGGCGTTTTACAAAGTTGTACTGCCGCAGGCTGCGACGGGTATCGCTTCGACAGCGATCTTCTGCCTTATCTTTGCATGGAACGAGTATGCGTTTGCCGTGTTGCTGACATCCGCGAATGCGCAGACCGCGCCGCCCTTTATTCCCACCATCATCGGGATCGGTGGGCTGGATTGGCCTGCAGTTGCGGCTGGTGCCACGATCTTCCTGATTCCGGTCATGATTTTCACCATCCTGATGCGCAAACACCTGCTGCGCGGGATCACATTCGGAGCGGTGCGCAAATGAGCGAGTTTCTATCAGGATTAATGCGTTTTCGCCGAGGCCCATGGGAGATGGTCGCGACCATCCTCATCGCGGTCGGCGTATTTATGCTGATGCAACCGTTCGTCCTTTGGGCGTTCACTTATTCCTTCATCGTTACGCTGATCGGAACTGTCATGTTCATCATCGTCAGCCATTTTCCGGAGTAGAAATGGCCCAGATCGTTGTCAAAAACGTAAAGAAGATGTTCGGCGATTTCACCGCTGTGCGGGAAAGCTCGTTCACGATTGAAGATGGTGAATTCTTCATGCTGCTTGGTCCATCGGGCTGCGGCAAAACAACGACGCTGAGGATGATCGCAGGCTTGGAGCTTCCAACATCGGGTGAGATCTATCTCGACGGCGAAGAAATCAGCCAGCGACCCCCATCAGAGCGAGACATTGCATTCGTGTTCCAGATGTTTGCGCTGTATCCACATATGAACGTGCGTAAGAATATCAGCTATCCGTTGATATCGCAGGGGATGCCGCGCTCAGCTGTTAAAGCCAAAGTGGAAGAAGTTTCCGAAATTCTGGGGATAACAGACATTCTGGACAACCCTGTTGGCGGGCTTTCTGGTGGGGACAGACAGCGCGTCGCGCTTGGACGCGCGATTGTGCGTGAACCCAAAGCATTCATGATGGACGAGCCTCTAGGCGCATTGGATGCTGAGTTTCGCGAGCATATGGCTGAGGAACTGCGTGCACTTCATGATCGCATGGGTGCGACCACGGTGTATGTCACGCACGATCAGCTGGAAGCCATGCAGATGGGCGACAAGATCGTCGTGATGAACAACGCCGAAATAGAGCAGTTTGGCACGCCTCAGGAAATTTACGACAAGCCCTCGACAATGTTCGTCGCAGACTTCATTGGGTCTCCGTCAATGAATTTTTTGCCGTTTCGGGGCAAGGTCGCACCCGGCTCTGAGTTGGTCCGGTTGAACGGACACGATGAGGCTGTTCCCAAACTGATGGAAGGGGCCGAGGGAGATCTGGTGTTTGGTGTTCGTCCCGAGCACGTGTTTCTGTCCGACACAAGCGACTATAGGGCCAAAGTTCTGGCGGCAGAATACCTTGGGACAACTCAAATCGTAACGCTACAGAGTCCGAATGGAGAGCTGAAAGCCCGTATTGATGCGCGCGAGACGGTAAATCCCGGCGAAACTGTGGGTCTGGAGTTTAGGTCTCCGACCATCACGCTGTTCAAAGAGTCCACGGGCAAAGCTCTCAGGTCGGTTCTGAACGATGAGGTATTGGGTCATGGCTGAAGTCGTTCTGGAAAGCATCTCAAAGTCCTTCGGCAGCCTGAAGGCAGTCGATGATATCTCGGTTACGATCCCCGACGGCGCTTTTGTCGTGCTGCTGGGCCCGACTGGCGCCGGAAAGACGACTACACTAAGGTTGATTTCCGGGCTTGAAAAACTCGATTCCGGCTCAATTCACATAGCTGGTCGGGATGTGGGGTTTGAAACACCCGCTCAACGTGATGTTGCGATGGTTTTCCAGCAGTACTCACTTTACCCGCATATGACGGTGCGCGAAAACCTGTCTTTTCCGCTACGATCTCCGATCCTAAAGACACCAGAAGACGAAATCACAAAGAAAGTGAATGAAGTCGCAGAGATACTGCAAATCCCGCATAAGCTGGACAACAAAGCTACCGAACTGTCCGGCGGCGAAATGCAACGGGTGTCGATTGGGCGAGCGCTGGTGCGCGATCCACAGATTTTTTTGATGGACGAGCCGCTTAGTTCGTTAGATGCAAAGCTGCGTGCGGACTTGCGAGTTGAGTTGAAGAGAATTCAGGCGGATTTGGGGTCCACGCTTCTGTACGTGACCCACGACCAGGTTGAAGCGATGACCATGGCAACGCATATCGGCGTGCTGGAAGAGGGCAGGTTGGTTCAGTACGGCACGCCTCGGGACATCTATGAAAACCCGCGCAGCGTCTATGTCGCCAGCCGTTTGGGATTGCCGCGGATCAATATTCTGCCATCTCACTTGTTTGGCGGGAACCATAAAGGCCCTCAGATTGGCTTACGTCCCGAGCATATCGTGGAAGGCGAGGGCAGTGATGCTCGTGTCATCCGGGCCGAACATCTGGGTGACCAAACGCGATTGCATCTAGATTTGAACGGCCACTCGGTCGTGACCTTGATCGATGTTCATCAGGATTACCCCGCTGGGCAAACGATCAAAATAAGCCCGCACAACCCATTGTATTTTGACGCCTCTGGCGCACGCGTGACTTAAGGAGCAAAAGCATGGCCCAGTTCCTCAACACCAAAGAAACCCTTGTAACAGAGGCGATTGACGGTCTTTTGGCCGCTTCTGGCGGCGCATTGACCCGATTGGACGGCTACCCGCATATCAAGGTGGTTTACCGCTCGGATTGGGACAAATCCAAGGTGGCATTGGTGTCTGGTGGCGGGTCTGGTCACGAACCTGCTCATGCTGGGTTTGTCGGGGCTGGCATGCTGACTGCGGCTGTGTGTGGAGAGGTGTTTGCATCGCCTTCAGTTGAGGCGGTTCTTGCGGGCATTCTGGCCGTGACCGGTGAGGCGGGGTGTTTGCTAATTGTGAAAAATTACACTGGTGATCGGTTGAACTTTGGGCTTGCGGCGGAACGCGCCCGCGCCTTGGGGCGCAAGGTTGAGATGGTGGTCGTCGATGATGACATCGCCTTGCCGGATCTGCCGCAGCCGCGTGGTGTGGCCGGGACCTTGTTCGTACACAAAATTGCAGGCGCGCTTGCGGAAGATGGCGCTGACCTGGACACAGTGACCAAGGCTGCAAAAAGCGTCATCGGTAAAGTGGTCAGTATCGGGATGAGCCTCGATACCTGCACCGTTCCGGGATCTCCGAAAGAGGACAGGATTGCACCGGGCAAAGCCGAGTTGGGCTTGGGAATCCATGGCGAACCGGGTGTTGAGCAGGTGGATTTTGCCAATGCGGTCACGGCTATGTCCACCGTCGTAGGAAAGTTAAAACAACGGATTAGCTCGGGGGAATGTGTTGCGTTGGTTAACAACCTCGGGTCTACAACCCCGCTGGAAATGTCCGTGTTGACGCACGCGTTATCCGAAACAGGGATGGCGCGTCACATTATCGGTCCTTCGCCAATGATGACATCTCTGGACATGCACGGATTCTCTGTTTCTGTCTTGCCCGTGAGCGAAGGCGAACTGTCGGCGCTTGAAGCTCCGGTCGCTCTCGTGGCATGGCCAGGCGTCAATTCTATTGATCCAATTCAAGTCGCGCCTTTGCCTGATGGCTTGACACCGATTGATCCTATTCCATCCAACAATCCCGCGACGAAGGAAACGATCACGCGATTGTCCGAATTGATGATAAATGCTGAGAAGGACCTGAATGAGTTAGATGCCAAGTCCGGCGATGGAGATACCGGCAGCACATTGGCAACTGCGGCCAGGGCTCTGCAGGGTAGTCTGGACCGAATGCCACTTGCGGATCTGACGCAACTTTTTCCGGCTTTGGGCAACGAACTCAGCCAAACAATGGGTGGTTCTTCAGGGGTCATTCTTGCCATCTTTTTCAATGCAGCAGGAGACGCCTGCGCCAGTGGCGCATCGATCCCGAAGTCTTTGGCGGAAGGTTTGAACCGCGTCAGCCAGGTTGGGGGCGCGAAGGTCGGCGACAGGACAATGATCGACGCGTTGGCACCCGCTTTGGACGCTCTGCCTTTGGGATTGGTCCAAGCTGCACATGCAGCGCGCGAAGGCGCGGACAGCACTGCAAATATTCACCGTGCCAAGGCCGGTCGGGCCGCTTATGTTCCCGAGGAAAACCTGATGGGAAACAACGACCCTGGCGCTGAAGCCGTCGCCTTGCTGTTCGAGGGGTTGGCGCAGGAGATTAAAGGCTGAACGACACGTGAAAGAGCAAAAACACAAACTAGAATTGGTGAACAAACCAACTGTGAATGACATTGCGCGTGTTGCGGGTGTCAGTCTGGCAACCGTTGATCGTGTCCTGAACAGACGGCCGGGCGTTCGTGCAGTGACTGTACAAAAGGTTCAACAGGCAATTAATGAGCTTGGCTATGTCCGCGACACCGCTGCAGCCAACCTTGCGAGAAAGCGTGTCTATAACTTCTTGTTTGTGCTGCCCGATAGCGACAACGAGTTTGTCGAAGCGCTTAGCAAGCAAATCGTAGAACAGTCGCGCGATCAGTTCATCGAGCGGACTCGTATGAAAATCCAACGTGTCGCTCCATTTGATCCCCAGGAAATTGTCGAAATCCTAGACGCCTTGGACATTCGGGAAGTCGATGGCGTCGCCGTCTTCGGTCCGGAAACACCGTCGGTACGTGATGCGGTGAAACGGGCCCGGGACAAAGGCGTTCCAGTCGTCGCGTTGGTGTCTGACCTGCCCAGCTCGGAGCGCGACCACTTCGTCGGAGTTGACAACGTGTCGGCTGGTCGGACTGCGGCACAGTTGATGGGGCGCTTTGTGCATCGCAAGGGAAAGTTGTTGGTCTTGACAGGCTCGCGCTTGGCACGGGATCATTTGGAACGACGGCAGGGTTTCGATCTGGTGATTGCCGAAGATTTTCCGCATCTCGAAGTTGTGGCGTCGGTCGAAGGTCGCGATGACCCTGAGCTGATTTACAAGATGATGCCCGAGATTTTTGAAACCTATCCAGATCTTGTCGGTATCTATTCTTCCGCTGCTGGCAACGCCGGTTTGATCCAGTTTCTGTCCGACAGCAAAATCAGCAAAGATCTGGTGATCATAGCCCATGAACTCACGCCGCTCAGCCGTGACGCACTAAGCCGTGGAACATTTGATGCGTTAATCTCGCAGGATTCAGGTCACTTGGTCCGATCCGCGGTCCGTCTGTTGCGCGCAACATCAGACAAGGTTCCGTTCAACAAGGCACAAGAACGTATTCGCATCGATATCTATCTGAAGGAAAATTTACCGCCATAGAGGCATCGGTTTTTGGGGAGGAGACATTATGGAAACGATCAAAGGCCCGGCGTTGTTTCTGGCACAGTTCGCCGGAGATGAAGCGCCTTTCAACTCGTGGGACACCATTACCAAATGGGCGGCGGATTGTGGGTACAGAGGCGTTCAGGTGCCCAGTTGGGACGGCCGGTTGTTTGATCTTGAAACCGCTGCCTCAAGCACGGATTACTGCGATGAATTCAAGGGCAAGGCCAAAGAGAACGGCGTGGAAGTGACGGAGTTGTCCACGCATCTTCAGGGCCAACTTGTTGCCGTGCATCCCGCATACGACGCAGCATTCGACGGCTTCGCCGCCGAAAGCGTCAGGGGAAACCCAAAAGCCCGGCAGGAGTGGGCCGTTGATCAGGTTAAGAAGGCGCTGTCAGCTTCCAAAAATTTAGGGATATCAGCGCACGCGACATTCTCTGGCGCGCTCGCATGGCCTTATGTTTACCCTTGGCCGCAACGTCCTGCTGGCCTTATCGAAACAGCATTTGATGAGCTTGCCAGCCGTTGGGTCCCGATCCTGGATCACGCAGAAGATTGTGGAGTCGATGTTTGTTATGAAATCCATCCAGGCGAGGATCTGCATGATGGCGTGACCTATGAGATGTTCCTCGAACGGGCGGGCAATCATGCTCGGGCTTGTATGCTGTACGACCCGTCGCATTACGTTCTGCAGTGTCTCGACTACCTGGATAATATCGACATCTACAAAGACCGAATCCGGATGTTCCATGTCAAAGACGCCGAGTTCAACCCGACCGGTCGGCAGGGCGTCTATTCTGGTTATCAAAGCTGGGTTAACCGGGCAGGGCGTTTCCGCTCGCTTGGTGATGGTCAGGTCGACTTTGGAGCCGTTTTTTCGAAAATGGCTGCAAACGATTTTGACGGCTGGGCCGTGGTCGAGTGGGAGTGCTGCTTGAAACACCCAGAAGACGGAGCGCGCGAAGGCGCGCAATTCGTTTCTGACCACATTATCCGTGTCACAGAGAAAGCATTCGACGACTTTGCGGATGGCGGCACCGATATGGCGGCCAATCGAAAAATGCTGGGGATAGACTAATGGTAACTGGACGCAGTGAAGTGAAATCAGGCCGCATTCGCCTTGGCATGGTTGGCGGCGGCACTGATGCTTTCATAGGCGGTGTGCATCGAATTGCGGCGCGCTTGGATGACAAGTTCGAGTTGGTCGCGGGTGCCTTGTCTTCAACGCCAGAAAAATCTCGAGAAAGCGGAGAAGCGTTGGGGCTCGAACGGGTCTATGACGACTTTAAGCAGATGGCGATCAGAGAAGCGCGTTTGAAATCGGGGATCGAAGCAGTCTCGATCGTTACGCCTAATCACGTTCATTACGCCGCAGCGCGAGAGTTCTTGAAGCGCGGTATTCACGTGATTTGCGACAAGCCCCTCACTTCGACCCTTGCGGATGCCAAGAAGCTCGTGAAGGCGGCGGAGAGTTCAGGCGCGCTGTTCATTCTAACCCATAACTACACCGGTTATCCAATGGTCAGGCAGGCGCGTGAGATGGTCGCCAACGGAGAGATTGGCAATATCCGCGTGGTTCAGGTTGAATATCCGCAGGACTGGTTGACCGAGCAGCAAGACTTTAAGCAAGCCGAATGGCGAACCGATCCTGAGCGCTCCGGAGCAGGGGGATCGACGGGTGACATCGGAACCCACGCCTACAATATCGCCTGCTTTGTGACAGGCTTGAAGGCGGAAAGCCTTGCGGCTGACTTGCAGGCCTTTGTGCCGGGGCGCAGGGTCGACGATAACGCACATGTCCTGCTGCGGTTCGACGGTGGCGCGCGCGGGATGCTGTGGTCGTCCCAAGTTGCCCCCGGCAACGAAAACGCACTGCGATTGCGTGTCTATGGTGAAAAAGGTGGGATCGAGTGGGCGCAGGAAGATCCAAACTATCTTTGGTTTACGCCCTATGGTGAGCCGAAACGACTGATCACCCGCAATGGGGCTGGAGCCGGGGACGCCGCCAACCGTCTGAGCAGGGTGCCTCCGGGCCATCCGGAAGGGTATCTGGAAGGTTTTGCAAATGTCTATAGTGAAGCTGCGGACGCCATAACAGCGTTTCGAAGTGGCAATTCAGCTGATCCATCGGTGATCTATCCCACTGTTCAGGATGGATTGAATGGTGTCAGGTTCGTTGCAGCTTGCGTGCAAAGTTCTGCAAGAAATGCGGCTTGGGTAAAGTTGGAGTAGCGCGACAGTCGCCTTGACACTGCGTCTTCCATGATTAATTTTATCAACTAAAATAAAACTCAAAGGATGGCGCCGAATGTATCTTGGATTGGATTTGGGAACGTCGGGACTCAGAGGCATTCTGATCGATGAATCCGGTCTCGTCGTCAGCGACGCAGAAGCTGGCATTTCTACATCGACGCCAAAACCCGGCTGGTCCGAGCAGAATCCGTCAGATTGGATTAGCGCTTGCTTAGAAGTTGTCGCGAATCTCCGTGCGGACAACGAACCGGCATTCGCAAAACTTCGCGGCATTGGTCTGAGCGGACACATGCATGGTGCCACTTTATTGGATACCAGTGGAAGGGTTCTTAGGCCCTGCATTCTATGGAATGATACACGCTCGGCGGACGAGGCAAGTACACTCGACCAGATTCCACAGATGCGCACCATATCAGGAAACATCGTTTTTCCTGGCTTCACGGCCCCGAAACTGGAATGGGTGCGATCGCACGAGCCCGAGGTGTTCTCAAAAACAGCCAAGGTTCTATTGCCTAAAGACTATCTGCGGTTTTGGCTGACGGGTGAGTACATATCGGACATGTCAGACAGTGCCGGCACATCATGGTTGGACGTAGACAATCGTCAGTGGTCGGAAACGGCTTTGGGTTTGGGTCACATGCATGCCTCGCAGATGCCGCGTCTTGTCGAAGGGAACGAACCGGCTGGTGAGTTGAAAACTGAGCTGCGGCGGGCGTGGGGGCTTTCCAATCCTGTCGTTGTGGCAGGTGGCGCAGGTGACAATGCGGCCGCCGCGTGTGGCATCGGGAGCATTCGGGACGGCGCGGGTTTTGTATCTTTGGGAACGTCCGGAGTTCTTCTTGTTGCTCGGGATGCATATGCTCCGGCACCTGAAACTGCAGTACATTGCTTTTGCCACGCTGTTCCCGAAATGTGGATACAAATGGGGGTCATACTCTCGGCAACAAACAGTATGAATTGGTTGTCTCGCAATATAAGTCAATCTGTGGAAAAACTGGCGTCGATGGTACCCGACAGTATAACCGGACCCTCCTCGATCGCGTTCCTACCGTACCTTTCAGGCGAGCGAACGCCGCATAACAACAGCCGGATCCGAGCAGCTTTCTTAGGAATAGATGTCGCGTCGGGCCCCGCTGAACTGACACAATCTGTGATGGAAGGCGTCGCCTTTGCGATGCGGGACTGTCTTGAAGCCTTAAAAAGCACCGGAACCGTACCGACCAACTTGATGGCTGTTGGAGGAGGTGCACGATCCAGGTTCTGGTTGGAAACAATGGCGACCGTATTGCAAGTGCCGTTGGGCTTGCCAAAAGGCAGTGATTTCGGAGCGGCGATGGGCGCAGCGCGCCTCGCTATCTGCGCGGCCAACAACGCAAACCTTGGGGACATCATGACACCGCCCAAAATTCAGGAAGTTATCGATCCACGTAACGATCTGGCCGAACACTATGAAAGGGAATATGGGCGATATCGACAGTATTACATGGCACTGGCGCCCTTGGCGGCAGGATGACGCCTGCAATGGAATATTCTTCTCGGGTCGAGACGGTTATGCTGACCGATGGCGATATGCGGGCATCGGTACTGAACTACGGGGCAATCACTCAAAGTTGGTGGTTCAAGGATATACCGCTAATTTTGGGGTTTGATGATCCAATCAAGTACTTACTCGATACAAGTTATGTGGGCGCAGTTGTAGGTCGTGTTGCGAACCGGATCGGCGGCGCGCGGTTCGAGTTGGCAGGCACACGTTTTGGGCTTAGCGCCAATGAGGGTAAGAATACTCTGCATGGCGGGGTTGAGGGGCTTTCCAAACAATTCTGGAACCTTAGACAGACCGCACCGAACGAAGTGGTATTGCACTACCTTTCACACGACGGGGAAAGCGGTTTTCCTGCGAATGTCCGGTTCGAGGTCAGCGTCACGCTGCGGTACCCACGGTTGACCTATATATTAAAAGGTTATCCTGACCGTCCTACGCCGATCAGCCTAACGCAGCATAACTATTATTCGTTGGGCAGCTCAAAAGGTGTCGACGCACACAAGCTGGAACTGGCCTCTGTCCGCTACTTGGAACTAGACGAACAAGGAGTTCCGTCCGGTGCGATGTGTTCGACCAAGAACGGCGAACTTGATTTCTCTGCGCCCAGATCGATCGGGCATGTTCCAAAGGCCATCGACCACTATTTCTGCTTTGACCTGAATCGCGATCCAACTGGTCCGGTCGCGAAGTTCACCGCACCGTCTGGTCTTTCTCTGACTGCTTATTCTGACCAACCCGGAGTACAGGTCTATTCGGGTGCCCAATTGGCGAAGCCGCTAAGCGGTTCGGCTGGTTTGTGCATCGAACCCTCCGGATATCCGAATGCGCCCAACATACCCTCGTTTCCTTCGATCATATGCACCTACGAGAAACCTTACAGGCAGGTGCTCACGCTCGAGATTTCGGAAGATGGCAATGAGAGCTAGGTTAGTCATTTCCACCATTGGCTTTTTGATTGCCGGCAATGGCGCCAATGCTCAGGAGCTTGGGCCACCTCCAACTTTCCCAGAACCTGATTTCGACCGCGTTGAACTAGGACAGTTGCTATTCTACGACCCGATTTTGTCCGGCAACAAGAACATCAGTTGCGCGACCTGCCATCACCCGAGGTTTGGCACTTCGGACGGCCTTTCGTTAGGAATCGGGGAAGGCGGGATTGGCCTGGCTGCTGAACGCAGGCTGGATCCCCAGAATACGCCGGAGCGACGCATCCCCCGTAATTCACCGGCGCTTTGGAATCTTGGTGCGACAGAGTTTACGACGTTTTTTCATGATGGGCGCCTTGAGGCCGATCCATCACAACCCAACGGGATTAGAACACCTTTGGGGACACATATGCGGTCCGGTTTCCAATCGGCATTAGCGGCGCAGGCGATGTTCCCGGTTCTTTCACCAGACGAAATGGCTGGTCATTACTCGGAAAATGACGTCAGCAAGGCAGTTCGACTCGGGCTTTTGACACAGCAAGGCGGCGCGTGGGATCTGATTGCAGCACGTGTTGCCGCTATCCCAGAATACAAGCAGCGGTTTGAAGCCATTACGCCGGGTGGTGAGATATCTTTCACGGCCATAGCAAATGTGATCGCAGATTTCATCGCGTTCGAATGGCGCGCAGATAACAGTCCTTTTGATCGCGCGATGCGAGGCGAGGGCACACTATCCGAAGACGCCGAACTTGGCATGAACCTGTTTTATGGAGAGGCGGGGTGTAGCGCATGCCACGTGGGATGGTTCCAAACAGATCACAAGTTTCATTCGATCGCCCTTCCGCAAATCGGGCCCGGAAAGGCCGCTCGATTTGAGAACCATGTCAGAGATGATGGTCGTCTTCGCGTCACGGGTAACTCCGAGGACGCGTTTGCCTTTCGTACGCCATCGCTCCGCAATGTGACGCTAACCGCTCCTTACGGGCACAATGGAGCATTTGCACGGCTGGAGGATATCGTACGCCACCATCTGGACTCGGTTTCTTCTTTGCGAAGCTACACTACTGAAATGGCTTATTTGCCAGATTTTCCGGGTTCTGAAGACGAAACTCCGCTGCTGGATCAGCAACATCTAGATGCCATAGCCAAAAGCAATAGTTTACCGAAGGTTGTTCTAACAGATAATGAGATCGACGCGTTATTGAGCTTTCTGGCAAGCCTTGAAGACCCTGCGCAGAGGTTGGGCGTTCCTGCCTATGTTCCAAGCGGTCTGCCGGTAGATCAATAGTCACCTATGCATTTCAACGATCTGGTTCGGCACGACCTCCTGCCACGCACCGACTTCTCCGTCCGGCCATATTACCCGTAACTGTACTTGAGTTTCAGCCCCCAAGCCGAAATGGTGATAGCCAGCCGTGCCTCCTAAATGTCCGCCGCCAATGGTTATTTCGCGGGTCTGTAAGCCCTGCCTGGTTCGAACCTCGACAAATCCGCCTACCGCTGCCCAATTGAATTTGTCCTGAGTAACTTCTACCAACAGCCAATTGCCACCTGCTGATATATTCTGGTTGACCTCAAGTTTTGATCCACGGTTTACGACCACCAGATCGAGCCGCCCATCGTTGTTCAGATCCGCAAGCGCTGCGCCGCGAGACTTCGCTATCGACGCAACACCAGCCTCTGCCGAAGCTTCGATAAACTGACCTTCCGAATCCTGAACCAAAAGGTTGTTCGGGTCGTTCAGTGCTGCATCGGGCATTTGCTCGACATTGCCTTTGGCGACGAAGATGTCGTCTCTGCCGTCATTGTTGACGTCTCCAAACTGCGCGTGCCAACCGGTCGACGGCCTTCCGTCGTTGCCGACATGCGGCCTGTGGGCAGTCGTGCCTTTTTCATAAGTTGCATCGCGCCACGTCGGGCCGCCGGTATCGGGGTCAAAAATTTGGAGTTTTTGGTCACCCATCGAAGTCAAGTAAACCTCAGGAAAGCCGTCTCCGGTCAGATCGCGAGAGGCAATTCCCATGCCCCAGATCGAATAGGGCAGCCATCCGTCTTCGGGCGAATACAATCGGGGCTCTGGCTCCATGGCCCATAGTTGCTCTTGCCCACCACGAACATAATAATGGCGGTCGTTGCTGATACGGAGGTCAGCACGTCCGGTTCGCGCCCAGTCTGAAAACAAAATGGAAAGCGAGCAATATCCCGGTTTCAGATGCTGGGGTTGGCCATAACTGTTCCCGTTCGGGCGATAGAGCAGGGTTGGCCCGCAGGATTCAAACGGACCTTCTGGATCGAAGCGATCCACGTAAGTTCCAAACGCCAGAGTCGGCATAGCCTGGCCTTCTTCCCAAGTGGCTGAAAACCCTGTGGTCCAGTGATCTTCGGATTGGAACTCGATGTTATCGAAGGGACGGAACTGACAATCCGACTGCCCTTGAAGCAGCACATCTTCGCCAACGCGCAAAATGGCCAGGTCAGTCATGCCATCGCCGTTAATGTCTAATGGGTAAGCACCGGTTACTCCCGTCAAGAACAGTGGATCCGGCGTTTCAATCCGAAAAGAAATCTCGCCCTGAGAGGTGTTTTTGAACAGCTGAGATCGATTGGATCCGCCCGCGACGAACAATTCGGGAAACGTGTCGCCGTCACAGTCGAAAACTGCTACGCCACCACCCACAAAATGCTCCCAACCGCCGTCGTAGATATGTGCAGGTACATCTATTACTTTGAATTGCGGCTGAGTGCCCGCTTCGGCAGCCGTGGCAAGAAAGAGTAATGCCGCAAGTTCAGGACGCATTCGCCGCAAGCTCCTTCACCTTCAGGATCGAGACTTGTTCGATCCCATAGGCGGCCGCACCTTTGGCCCACATCAGATCACCCCAGTGATGCACTTTGATTTCAGGCAAGGGTGCGTCGACATTCACAACACCATTTCGAATGCGCGTCATAACATCGGCTGAGCAAAGGTGTTCAAAACTCATTTGCGCGCCCGATACAATAATGCACTGGGGATCGAACAGATTAATCAGATTGGATACTCCAAGCCCGAACATCTGTCCTGCACGCGCTAGAACCGAGGCGGCTCTATCATCACCGGAATTGGCGCGAGCGTGGATATCCGAGACCGTTTGCATATTATCGGCGTGACCTGTGACAGTCATTTCCCGGATCAGGGCGTAGTCCCCCACATAGGCTTCCAGACACCCCCGTTGTCCACATTGGCATAATGCGCCATCGAGTTGCACCTTGGTATGCCCAAATTCGGCCCCGCACCCTCTTTCCCCGCGATAAAGTCGGCCGTCCAGAACGATGCCAAGCCCAACACCATGTTCAATCGTGACGACAAGGAAATTCTTCAACCCGTTGCCTAGCCCAGAAAGCTGTTCAGCCTTTGCGACAAGGTTCGCGTCGTTTTCCACGAATGCAGGGCAGGGTAGTTCTTTCGCAAGTAAAGGGCTGAAGTCAATGTTTCTTTCAGTTACCGAGGATGACCAGTGGACAAAATTCTTTGCCGCATCAATCTGCCCGGCCAATCCGATTGAAACGCCAGCCAAGTGTCCGATTGAAAGACCGACCCGTTGGCACGTATCTTCAAGGGCTTCGCGAATAGTCGATATAAGGTTCGTCGGCGACATTCGGGCGTCTTCAAGCGGGACGTTGTGCGACGTCACCTCGTTGCCTTCAAAATCCACCAAAATGACCGAGATCACCTGACGAGCAATCTTCAGGCCCGCAACAAGGATGGATTGGCCATCCAATTGCAGCAAAACTCTGGGCCGCCCTCTTTTTCCAGACTTTGACTGAGCTTCGCCTTCGGTTTCCTTGATCAGCCCTGCCGAGATCAAATCAGCCGTCGCTGAAGTGATCGTGGCAGGACTGGTCTCCAAGGCGGATGCGATATCAATCCGCGATACGGATCCATTGCTTCTGATCTGTTCCAACACCCGCAGGCGGGTCGCGTTTCGTTGGTCCAAAGAAACTACAGACGCTTTGCTTTTCAGCATCTTGCCCTCGCGAATCTTACCTTTGGTTCAATCTATTTGAATTTTGGTGTGTCTTATAGACTAAATATTTTACCGACTGAAATAAATGTGTTATTTAAAACTGTAAGAGCCGCGAATCGAGTTGAGATGGCTCTGCTTATGGGAGGAAATCATGAAAAAAATTCTCAGCTTTTCAGCTGTAGCCACGCTGCTGGCCTCGACTGCGTTCGCAGAGCCGGTAGTCGGCGTAAGCTGGTCCAACTTTCAGGAAGAGCGCTGGAAGACAGACGAAGCCGCGATCAAATCGGCGCTAGAAGCGGGCGGTGCCGAGTATATCTCGGCCGATGCGCAATCGTCTTCGGCCAAACAGCTTTCGGATATCGAAAGCCTGATTGCGCAAGGCGTGGATGCACTCATTATTCTCGCGCAGGACGCGCAGGCGATTGGACCGGCGGTTCAGGCTGCCGCTGACGAAGGCATCCCGGTCATTGCCTATGACCGTCTGATCGAGGACGACCGAGCATTTTATCTGACCTTCGACAACGTGGAAGTCGGCAGAATGCAGGCTCGGGCTGTCTTTGAGGCCATGCCAAAAGGCAACTACGTGATGATCAAAGGCTCTCCTACTGATCCGAACGCAGATTTCCTGCGCGGGGGTCAGCAAGAGATCATCGGAGCAGCCGTCGACAGCGGTGACATTGTAATTGTTGGTGAAGCCTACACAGATGGTTGGTTGCCCGCGAACGCGCAGCGGAACATGGAACAAATCCTGACCGCGAACGAGAACAACGTGGATGCAGTCGTTGCGTCGAATGACGGTACTGCAGGCGGTGTTGTTGCGGCCCTAACAGCACAGGGTATGGAAGGCATTCCGGTGTCAGGTCAGGATGGCGACCACGCAGCGTTGAACCGCGTTGCGCTGGGCACTCAAACCGTTTCGGTATGGAAGGACGCTCGTGAACTCGGAAAGGCCGCTGGCGAAATCGCAGTCGCACTGAGCGGAGGGACAAGCCCTGCTGATGTCGAAGGTGCAGTTAGTTGGACATCACCGGGTGGCACCGAGATGAACTCGGTCTTCCTCGCACCCGTTCCGATCACCAAGGACAACCTATCCGTTGTTGTGGACGCTGGATGGATCCCATTGGAAGATCTGTGTCAGGGCGTTGAAAACGGACCTGCTCCCTGCAACTAAACTTCAAAGTCCCTGGCCCCGTCTGGGCCGGGGACTATTGCTGAATATGAAAGATCGGAAATGACCGAAACTTCGTCTCAGCCGGTACCTGAAAAAGCGAAACCCAGCCTGTTCCAGCAACTGGAACTGGATATGCGGCTTTTGGGAATGATCGGCGCGTTTGTCATCCTGTGCATCGGATTCAACATCTTCACAGATGGAAGGTTCCTGACGCCGCGCAATCTATTCAACCTGTCCATCCAGACAGTTTCGGTCGCCATTATGGCATGTGGGATGGTGTTCATTATCGTCACGCGACACATCGACTTGTCGGTAGGAGCGCTGCTGGCAACTACCTCGGCTGTGATGGCAATGACGCAAACTGAGCTTTTGCCGCAAGTACTTGGTATGGGTTTGAACAATCCAGCAACCTGGGCGATCACCATTGTCGTCGGGCTGTTTGTCGGCACGCTGATTGGTGCGTTTCATGGCTGGATGGTCGGATACCTGACGATACCAGCCTTCATCGTCACGCTTGGTGGATTTCTGGTTTGGAGAAACGTGGCGTGGTATTTGACCAGCGGTCAGACGATTGGTCCTCTGGATAGTACATTCCTGATGTTTGGCGGGACCAACGGGACATTGGGAACGACGACAAGCTGGCTGTTCGGCTTGTTTGCTACCGCAATCGCGATCTGGGCTTTGTGGAGCAGTCGTTGCGCAAAGGCGGCACATGGATTCCCCGTCAAACCTGTCTGGGCCGAAGCCACTTTGGCCGGGATAATCGCAATCGCCATCCTTGGGTACGTTTACATCGTAAACAGCTACGCCATACCGACGCGCCGACTGCAACGTATGTTCGAAGCACGCGGAGAGACAATGCCAGAGGGGCTAGTTGTAGGATACGGCATACCGATTTCTGTACTCATCCTAATCATCGTGGCTGTCACGCTGACAATTGTGGCGCGAAAAACCCGGTTTGGTCGGTACATCTTTGCCACTGGCGGCAACCCGGATGCGGCAGAGCTTTCGGGTATCAACACTCGGCTGCTGACCGTGAAAATCTTTGCTTTGATAGGTTTCTTGTGCGCGGTGTCCGCGGTGGTCGCCTCGGCTCGCTTGGCGAACCATTCGAACGACATTGGTACGCTCGACGAACTTCGGGTCATAGCAGCTGCAGTGATCGGAGGAACCGCATTGTCGGGCGGCATCGGCACCATCTATGGCGCGATCCTGGGTGCATTGATCATGCAGGCGCTGCAATCGGGCATGGCAATGGTTGGCGTTGACGCGCCGTTTCAGAACATCGTCGTCGGCAGCGTCCTCGTGTTGGCCGTCTATATCGACATCGTTTACCGCAAGCGACTGGGGGCAAAGTGATGCAAGCTCAGGATACGCAGAAAAAACCTTCTGGCACTGGGCGCGGTTCAGGCGCGCCGCCATTGGTCGAGATGCGCGACATCTCGATTTCCTTCGGTGGGATCAAGGCCGTCGACCATGTGTCGGTCGATCTCTATCCGGGTGAAGTCGTTGGCCTGCTTGGCCACAACGGGGCCGGAAAGTCCACGTTGATCAAGGTATTGTCCGGCGCCTATCAGATGGACCACGGCGAGATTCTGATCGATGGCAAGCCGGTCGAGATTGGCAATCCCCGTGACGCCCGGGCGAACAATATCGAAACGATATATCAGACGCTCGCCTTGGCCGACAATCTGGACGCGACCTCGAACCTTTTTCTTGGGCGCGAGATGACGACGCCGTTTGGGTTGGTCAACGACGCAGCCATGGAGGCCGAGTGCCGAAAGATCATGGCGCAGCTCAACCCAAACTTTCAGAAGTTCAATGACCCGGTCTCCGCCTTATCGGGTGGGCAAAGACAGTCAGTGGCGATCGCGCGCGCGGTCTATTTCAACGCCCGTATCCTGATCATGGATGAACCCACAGCAGCGCTTGGGCCGCATGAAACTCAGATGGTGGCGGATCTGATCCACCAGCTAAAGGCGCAAGGCATCGGGATATTTCTGATCGATCACGACGTGCATGCCGTCATGGAACTGTGCGACCGCGCATCGGTCATGAAGAACGGAAAACTGGTTGGGACGGTCGATATCTCAGACGTGACTGACGACGATCTTTTGTCGATGATCATTCTCGGCAAGCAGCCAGCACAAAAAGCAGAGTAGGGGGCAGAAATGCCAAGTGGATTTTTTGAAGGGATCGAGAAGGTCCAGTTTGAAGGCGTGGACAGCAAGAACCCGTTGGCCTTTCGTCACTACGACCCGGATGAAATCATTATGGGCAAGCGTATGGAGGACCATCTGCGGTTTGCTGTGGCCTGGTGGCATTCATTCGCGTGGGAGGGCGGAGACCCCTTTGGTGGACCTACGTTCGAACGCCCATGGTATCCTCAGGACGATATGGACCGGGCCCGTCAGAAGGCAGATATTGCGTTCGAATTGTTTGAGCTTTTGGGGCAGCCATTCTTTTGCTGGCACGACGCTGACATCCGGCCCGAACAGGGAAATTTTGCCGATAACCTGCGCACATTGGAAGATATCACCGATTATATCGGTGAAAAGATGCAGGTGTCTGGCACCAAGCTGCTTTGGGGCACGGCCAATATGTTCAGCCATCGTCGCTGGATGTCTGGTGCCAGTACCAATCCTGATCCCGACGTTTTTGCGTTTGCAGCTGCGACAGTGAAATCCTGCATGGATGCGACCCATAAGCTCGGCGGAGAAAACTACGTTCTATGGGGTGGCCGAGAAGGCTATGAAACCCTATTGAACACGGATTTGAAATCCGAATTGGACCACATGGGCCGTTTTTTGAACATGGTCGTTGAATACAAACACAAGATTGGGTTCAAAGGAACTATTCTCGTGGAGCCCAAGCCTCAGGAGCCGTCCAAACACCAATACGACTACGACGCCGCGACTTGTATTGGATTTCTCAGGAAGTACGGGTTGGAGGACGAGGTCAAGTTGAACCTGGAGCAGGGGCATGCGATCCTGGCCGGACACAGTTTCGAGCATGAAATTGCGGTTGCCGCTGCCGAAGGGATGCTTGGCTCGATCGACATGAACCGAAACGATTACCAATCCGGGTGGGATACGGACCAGTTCCCGAATAACACGCCAGAGGTTGCTTTGGCATATTACTACATCCTGAAAGCTGGTGGCTTTACAACTGGGGGCACAAATTTTGACGCCAAAATTCGTCGGCAATCGCTTGATGCAAAAGATCTTGTTGCAGCCCATGTCGGCGGAATGGACATTTGTGCACGAGGCTTGAAAGCTGCGGCTGCTATGATTGAAGACGGTGGCTTGGAGGACGCGCTGACGGAACGGTATTCCGGTTGGAACACGCCGAAAGCAGTTTCTATGTTGGGTAGCAGTCTGGAAGAGATTTCTGCCCGGGTTCTGCAGGAAAATACCAACCCGAAACCACAATCTGGGCGTCAGGAGATTCTGGAGAATTATGTGAACAGGTTTGTGTGACCAAGGAAAACTGCAATTGGGGAACTGTCAAAAGAATCTTGTCAGAAGAGCTTTGCTTGGGCGGGGTAGGGGTGTTGCGTAGCTTTTGCCCATGACCAGACCTGCATCTTTCAAATACTATAACAACCGGTTCTGAGATCATCCGCTTGACCGTGATGCTGTACATCCGATTCCCGCTCTCGCTTCGGAATGCCGTAGATCTGTTGCACGAGCGAGGCATCGACCTGAGTCAAGAAACCGACTGCTACTGTTGGGACAGGTTCGGTCCGATGTTTGCCTCTGAGATCCGAAGAATGCGGATGCAACAACTGCGCGCACTCTCGATATGGAAGTGGCACGCCGACGAGATTTTGTGGAGGTGAATGGCAAGAGACATTGCCTCTGGCGGGTTGTTGATCACGAAGGCGAGGTGCTGGAAACCGTTGTCACCAAACGCCCAAACGAGTAGCCGCTTATTTCGGGATCAAGATCAGTGGTTTTGGGACTGGGTAAACAGCCTACTGTATTCACTGCAGTGATCAGTCACCATTTAGTGCGAACAAAGGATTACAGCGGGCATTGACGCTTAGCTATCGTCGGACAAGCGCCAGATGTCTTGCTCTCCAAACCCACGGATTGTTCGCGCGCCGACATTCTCAAGGTCAAACTGATCTTTGAGGACCTGAGCGACTTCGTCCTGGACTGAAATCTGCATCGGGTCAGAGAATTCCTGAAGTCTGGAGGCCAGATTCACAGCCGGACCAAAGATATCGTACACATACTTCTGGATGCCAACGACCGACCCGACTACCGATCCCGTGGCCAGTCCAATTCTGCACCGCCACTGATGCGGATGGCTCAGGTTTCGGCGGGTCAAATAGCGTACGAAACGAATGGCTGTGTTTGCGATTGCCTTGGCGTGATCCGGAGTCGGATCGGGCAGACCAGCGACGGTGATATATGCGTCTCCGATTGTCTTGATCCGTTCGCAACCGAATTGCTCACCTATGCGATCAAACGCGCTGTAAATATCGTTCAGCTCAGTGACGGTGACGCTTGGGTCCTGCGAGGCGACCATATCCGTGAACCCCACGAAATCGAGCATCAGGACGGAGACGGGGTCATAGAGTTGTGGCGTGACCACGCCGAAAGTCTTGTACTCTTCGTAGACCGACCGGGGCATCAGATTTAGCAGCAGTTTTTCAACCTGCTCCTTTTCCCGCTTCAACTCGCGGGTGTTCCGTTCGACCATCATCGAATAGGAGTCGATCATGGACTCCAGCTCTTTGATACGGGTGATGTTCTGACATACCAGAACCAGCACATCGTCGTGCGCGACCGTGAAATCGAGTGCGATCACCAGTGTGCGGCGTTTCTTTTTGAACGTGATTTCTGATGTATGCCGCCCGGTGCCGGACAGGCTTGTTTGCACTGTGTCGATATCCAGATCAGGAAAGAGCTGCTGCAATTGGTCTGAAGGGCCATCGGCACTGAACCACTCGTCAAACGTATCATTGCGGAACCCAAACTTCAGCGATTGACGGTCCAGTAGGGCAACGCCCACACCAATCGCGCGAAGGAGCTGTTCATTGATGGCTTCGATGGTCATGATTTATCCAACAATCAAGGGGCGACGTTTACTGAATTCCGCGACAACGATATCGATATCCTCGGCATCCACGCCGTGTCTTTGCAAAGCATCACGGAGCACGACCTCCAACTCGTCGAAATGGTCATCCGTAATTGCGAGATGAGAGTGTAACTGGCGCAGTTGATTGTCGGTGTAGGAGGCCGGACCACCAAGGAGCGACGCTATGAACTTGGTCTGATGGTCGACCATGCGGCTCATATCCACGTTGTCGAAGAAGGGTCCAACCTCGTCATTGTCCAGCAGGATGTCATAGAACGAGAACACGATCTTGCTGATCTGTGAAAACCCACCGTATTTTTCATAAAGTGTGCGCTCGGCCATAACAAAATCCCCCTTAAACAAACTAATACCAAGAAAATGGTGGATCGACTACACCGGGTAATCTTCATCGTTCTTTGACGGTTGGGTCAAAGAACGATGAGCCAGTGATTCATGATCTCAGCCGCGCTGCATGACAATTTCAGCGTACTCGGATGAGATGCAAAGTGTGTCATTGCCTGAGATATCGAACTTCTCGATCAGGGCCATGATATCGCGCTGCAGCGCCTCTTGTCCCGGTGCGTCCAGTGCATCGAAGGCCTTTTGCATCGGACCATAGAAAGTCCGAAAATACTCTAGGAAGTGTTCGGCTGAACGGTAGCGGAACATGAAGTTCTTGCGTCGGAACGAAACGATGGTGCTGTGCGATCCGAAGGCTTCTTCAATCCAGTCCCGGCTGCCCCACAAAGCCGGAGAGCTTACGCCAGCAGGTGGAGGCACATGTTTACCGATCGTTTTGAACAGAAGGCCGATGAAGCTGTCAGGCGTCCAGTTGGCCAGACCGATCTTGCCGCCGCGTTTGACGACCCGTTGCAGCTCTGCTGCTGATTGTTGTTGGTTCGGTGTGAACATCACGCCGAACGTCGAAACCACCGCGTCGCAGGATTGATCATCGAAAGGCAGGTTTTCGGCGTCGGCAACCTTGTAGGTCACGAACAGACCTTCCGCTTTGGCGCGCTGGCTGCTGGCGTCCAGCAGGGCTTCTACATAGTCGGTTGATGTAACATCACAAAAGCGCCGGGCGAAGGCCAGGGTGGCGTTGCCATTCCCGGCGGCGACATCCAGCACCTTGGAACCAGGCATCATATCCATGGTTTCAGCCAGTTCTTCACCCGTAATTTGAAGGGTGACACCCACTTTACTGTAGTCGCCGGAGCCCCAGGCGACGATTTGCTTTGCTTTGATTGCCGCAAAGTCTGTGGTGGCGTTGATCGATGTTTGAATACCCATGATATTGCTCCTTTTTGATGTGGTAGTGGTTTGATGAAGGCCGCATTGCTAAATGCGGCCCCGGTCAGGCAGCTTGACGTTCTGGCCAGCTGACAGTTTCAAGGGGCCGCTCCACATTGGCCACGTGTTCGAAAATCCTTGAGTTGATCCATTCGGGCTGGAAGACCGGCGCCATATGGCCCAGCTCGGGCAGCAACGCGATCCGCGCATTGGGCAAAGCCTTCGCGATCTCAACCGAGACGTGCTGCGCAATCTCAGGTGACTCCAAACCAGTCATTACCAACGTCGGTATATCAAGCTTGGACAGGTCCTTCAGTTGCCAGGTTTCAGCAAAACCTTTTGCAAAATCAGACATGACTGATGGGATCATCCCAATGAACCGGTCTCGGGCCTGCGCGGGCAGCGAGTTCCAAAACCCCTTCTCGTTCCAGAAATCCAAAAAGTGATGCATACCAGCAGCGGCATCGCCATCCGCTGCTGCGGCGCTCACCACACCCGCGAGAAGCTGGATTTGCCCGAACAGTTTCTTGCTGACATCATTGCCAGCCTGCAGAAAATGAAAGACTGCAGGCTCATATACCGTCAGGCTTTTGACAAGATCAGGACGCATCAACGCGACCTTGATGGCGACGCCTCCGCCGTTGGAATGCCCAACCAGATGCACGGGGCGTCCCAGCGCTTCGATTTCGCGGATTACCGGTATGGCAGAAAACGCCGCACCGTTTTGAGAGTTATCTCCAGTCAACGGGCTACGACCGTACCCGGGAAGATCAACAGCGTGAACACTAAAGCGACCTTCCAGATCCGCCGCCAGTTGGTTCCATTGCCCACTATTGGACGCCGAAGAATGCAACGCAAAAATAGGTGCGTTAATCATTTCAGTAGTTCTAAAAGAAATAGTCATCGTTCTTACCCAATCGCACTTAAGATGGGCAATAACTGACCTTTCTATGTTTCATTGTGATGTCTGGAAGCGGTGCCAAGTGTTTCAGTTGTTGCTCTGTGAAGCAGGTCACACAACTTGCTATCCGGCTCAAAAACAAACAGGTTTATCGGCCGGTACTTGGCTGAGTTGGCACCTATTGAAACAATTGAAACACACGATGCTAATTTTGAAATGGCATTGAAACAATGGTATCCTAAAAATTCAGGATGACGATGGGCATGGCGAACGAATTTGAAGAAATCGAGAAGGCGAGGGACCTTCTTCGTGATGCGATCGAATCTCTCAAAGAAGGGTTCGCCCTCTATGATGATGATCGCCGCCTTGTCCTGTTCAATCAACGATATGCCGAGATGAACAAGGGGGTTGCCGACCTGCTGCAACCCGGACTGGACTGGGAAATCCTGATGCGTGAGACGGCGCGCCGGGGAATTTACGCCGAGGCCATCGGCAATGAACAGCAGTGGGTTTCGGACCGGTTGGCTAATGGGGTCGAGTTCATCCAAGACTTTGAGCTGATGGAAACGGATGGGCGTACCTATCTGGTTTCTGTTCATCCCACCAAGTTCGGCGGATTTGTCGTCACGCGTGAGGATATCACCGAACGCAAACAAGCCGAGGTCGAAGAGCGCGACGGCGATCTATTGATCCGAAAGGTGTTGGATGCCAGTTCGGCAATCGTAACTATGGCGCGGATTGGTGATGGACAGATCTTGTATCGCACGCCTGCTGCGCTGCAGATGTTCGGACCTTCCAAATCTGCAAAACAGCATTATCAAAAGCCGGAAGAGCGCGCGGATTTTGTAACCCAGCTTTTGGCCGATGGTCGTGTCGATGACTACAAGCTCGACTTGATTAATGCGGCTGGCAAAACCTTCCCTGCGTCGATTTCGTCTCAATTGATCGATTACAAAGGCGAAGAAGTCATCGTGACCAGCGTGATCGATCTAACCGTCCAGAAAGAGGCTGATGCCCTGATCCGTCAGGTCATGGAGGCTTATCCAGCAGCCATCAACATGACGCATGCCGACACCGGAGAGGTGCTGTTTGCTACGCCCGAGATAAAGGCGCTGTTTGGTGAAGCAGAAAGTTCGAAATCCTACTATGCGGACCCGAATGAGCGCCAACGGTACCTGAAAGACCTCCGGCAAGCGGGGGCGCTTAAGGATCGGCGTATGGAGTTCGTCGATGCAAGCGGGCGAAAGTTCTGGGGGGCGGATTCTTCACGGCTGATCGAGTTCAACGGTGAAGAAGTAATCGTTTCCAATACCCGCGATCTGACCGATGAATTGGCCATTGAGGCTGAGCTTGAAAAGCAACGAGAGCTGCTGTTCCAGAACGAAAAGATGTCTGCGCTAGGCGAACTACTCGCCGGTGTCGCGCATGAGCTTAACAATCCATTGTCGGTTGTTGTGGGTCATTCGTTGATGTTGAAGGAAGAAATTTCTGACCCCGATCTCGGTGTCAGGATTGAAAAAATCGGCAATGCCGCAGAACGCTGCGCGAAGATTGTTAAGACCTTTCTGGCGATGGCGCGTCAGCAGCCCAGCAAGATCGAGCAGGTTGATGTTCCCAGCATGATCGAAACAGCTGCGGATGTCGCCGGGTACGGTAGCTCATCAGGCGAAATTCGCATTGAGCAAAGTGTGCCAGAAGACCTGCCCGCAGTTGCCGGGGATGCGGACCAGCTTACGCAAGTCGTCTTGAATCTTATCATCAATGCCGAGCAGGCCATGACCGCATCCGGCATCGGCGACCAGATCATGCTGTCTGCCGAGGTCAAGCCTGACACCGGAATGGTTGAGATCACGGTTCAGGACAATGGCCCCGGTATCCCTAAAGCCATACGCGCACGTATCTTCGAGCCGTTCTTCACCACAAAGGAGGTGGGTGACGGCACCGGGATTGGGCTTGCTTTCTGTCACCGGATCATTCTGTCCCATGGCGGTCAGATCAGGCTTGATCAGGCCGCAGTGTCCGGCACCTGCTTCCGGATAACTCTGCCCGTCGCAAAGATGCAAAATGATGTGGCTGAAGAAAAACCCGAACCCGCCGCGAATTTTGCCAAGCGCCGTGCATTGGTCGTGGATGATGAGGTCGAAGTGGGTGAGATCAATGCCGAGATACTGCGGAAGGATGGCTTTCACGTAGATTTCGTTACCTCAGGGAAAGAGGCGCTCAGGCAACTGCAGTCCACCAGCTACGATGTATTCCTAAGTGATATGAACATGCCCGGTGTTGACGGACGCAAGATTTATGAGGCGCTGGTGGCGCGTTTTCCGAAAATGCTGACCCGGACAGCATACATCACCGGGGACACCATGGGTGAAAGCTCATTGGGACTGCTGAAGGAATCCGGTCTGCCCTATCTGGAAAAACCCGTCTCACCTTCGGAACTGAGAATACTTGTCGGAAAGCTGCTCGCCGATCAGAAGGATCAAACGGATGAATGACCAGAAAACCCATATCCTGGTTTGCGATGACGAGATCGACGTGCGCGAGATGCTTCAGGAATATCTGAGCAAACGCGGGTACGAGGTTTCTGCAGCCGCTGGCGGAGAAGAGCTCCGGTCTGTCATCTCCTCTCGTGCTGTTGATGTCATGATCATGGATATCAATATGCCAAAGGAAGACGGTCTTTCGATCCTCAGATCGCTTCGTCCTGAAAACACGACGCCCGTGATCATGTTGACTGCAGCAGGCGATGTAGTGGACCGGATCATCGGGCTTGAGATGGGGGCAGATGACTATCTTGGAAAGCCGGTTGATCTTCGGGAACTGGAAGCGCGGATCAAGGCCCTATTGCGCCGAGGGGCCATCAACGAAAGTCTGCCTGCAGATGCCCCCGAAGGCAATTTGGCCCTTTTTGGCGACTACACGCTGGATAAAGAGGCAGCCAAACTTCTTGCGCCGGATGGATCCGAAGTCCCGCTAACGGCGATGGAGTATAGTCTGCTCAAGGTGTTTGCTGAAAACAAAGGGCGTGTTTTGAACCGTGATCAGTTGCTAGAACAAGCGCATGACCGGTCCTGGGATCCGTTCGATCGCAGCATTGATATCAGAATATCCAGACTGCGCCGGAAGCTTGAAACCAACCCGGAAAAGCCGGAAATCATCAGAACCGTGCGGGGTATAGGTTATGTTTATGATCCCAAATAGGGTTTGCCGTTCCGGACAAGCAAATTGCGAGTAGCACCGTGGAAACCAAGCTCGTCACGACCATAATTGCTGACATTTCTGACAGCACTCCGTTCTACGAAGAAATGGGGGACGATCAGGCGCAGCAGTTGATTCAGTTTGAAATCGATCGATTGCGTGAGGTTCTACTTGGGTTTGGCGGAGTTCCTGTGGGGCAAAAAGGCGATGATGTCTTGTCCTATTTCAAGGAACCCGAGGCCGCCGTAAACGCGGTTGTAGAGATGATTCAGAAACCGCCCGGAACATTACTGTCGGTCCACGCGGGTGTTCATCAAGGTCCCGTTGTTATTGGCGACAATGGGATATTTGGCGAAACAGTAAATCTGACCGCACGTTTGGCGGCCGCGGCCAATCCGTGTGAAGCTTGTGTCAGCGAAAGCGTCGCCAAGGATCTAAGCCCCGAAAGTCTCCAGATGCTCACCCCAATCGGATCGCTTCGCCTGAAAGGTGTGAGTGACCCGGTCAAAGCCTATTCAATCGTGGCCTCAACGGACGGGTTAAGCACCGTGATGCATCTGCCGACGCAGACGGCCAGCGGATCTGAGGGCATGCAGCAGAATGAAAGCTTTGCGCTCATTCTTTATCACGACGATCATACCTGGCGGTGTCGGGAAGGCGGGGAGCTAACGATCGGCAGATCCAGTCAATGCGATGTCATCCTGCCTGAGCCGTGGGTTTCGCGACTGCATGCGGTACTCAGCATGAAAGGCGGGAAGCTGATGCTGGCGGATCGCAGTTCGTCGGGAACTTACGTACAATTCGAGAATGCGCGTGAAATCCAGCTTAAGCGCGAGAACATAATGCTGGCCGATAGCGGGCTGATATCGCCTGCACTATCAATTTTGCACTCTGATGCGCGCCCATTAGAGTTTGAGGTCGTCCGCCGATAAACGACGTGGCACGCCTGAATTCTGGCTTCTGTGGTGAAAGTCTCAGAAAGAAACTCGCGATTGTGCTAGAATCGGCACCAATTGCGTATTTCAACCAAGATTGGGAGGGAATGATGTCATTGAATACTTCAGGAAACCAGCTTCGTCAGGGCGCTCTGATCCTGGGTGCAGCTACACTCTTGTTTGGTGCTGATGCAACTGCCCAGTCAGCGATGCCCAATGCCTGCCCTGTGGATGGGTGTGAGGTGCAGATTGTATCGGTCGCCAAAGAGGGTGACGAACTGCTTGTAAACTACGATGCGAATTTCACTCCGGACGTATCGAAGAACCATTTCCATACATGGTGGGGCGAAAGCTATTCCGTTGAGCAAGTCGGCAGAAATGCCCAAAGCGAATTCAATGCCGTTCAAGGCAGGTGGCATCGGCACGATGATTACCCAAGCTATGTGACGAAGGAGGCGGCCTCGACATCGGCGCGAGAGGGAGGGACGACACTGTGCGTCACTGCTGCCGATAGGGACCACAACATATTGGATGCGACCAAGTATCATTGCGTGGATGTGCAAGAGCACCTCTGAAGCGCCAAGAATATCATGACTTTTCCCGCGTTCATCGGCCGTTACGCTGTTGACCGTGAAATCGCGAGCGGTGGGTTCGCGGCGGTTGTCCTTGCGCGGGATGACGAGTTGGAGGTTCCGGTAACCCTCAAGATTCTGCACGCCAACCTTGCGACCAATGACAAAGTCATCACCCATTTTCTCGAAGAAGCCCGTCTGTTGCGGCGCATTCGATCTCCGCGCGTTGTCTCCGTGCATGACGTGGGGCGTTTGGAGGACGGGCGGCCCTATTTTGTCATGGACTACGCGGATCGCGGCACATTGGCCGACCGACTAAAGCGTCTAAGCCCCGCTGCTTTGGCCAAACGCGAAGGTGTGGAAATACTGATTGATGCAATGACAGATGGCTTGTCTGCGGTTCACGACGCGAATGTCGTGCATCGGGACGTCAAACCCGCAAATGTCCTTCTGCAACGAGTGAAGCGGTCCAAAGACGATAACAGCACGACGGTTTCTGATGCTTTGGTCGGCCTAGACGAGAGGGTTTTTCTGGCGGATCTCGGTATTGCAAAGGATTTAGCGATCGGTGTGACCGGCGCGACCATGATGGCTGGGACACCGCTCTACCAAGCGCCAGAACAAGCTGAGCACGGGCAACCCGTGACGCCGATGACCGACATCTATTCGGCCAGCGCGCTGATGTGGCATGTCCTGACGGGAAAGGCGCCGCCGCCATTCCATCGCGTTACCGAGTATCTTTCCAGCCTGCCGGAAATGTGGCGCGATTGCATTGAGCACGGGATGGCAATGGACCCGCAGGCGCGTTTTTTGGATATGGTGTCCTGGCGCAGTGCAATGAATGATGCGTTGGATCGTGACCGGCGAGAGGCCGCATCCGAAGCGGTGACGCAGATATCGGAAAGTAGGGTGGAATGCCCCTACAAAGGGCTCGCCGCGTTCCAGCCAGAGGATTCCGACTATTTCTTCGGTCGCGAGGATCTTGTTGAGGAACTTGTGACCCGGCTTCAACAGAGCCGGATATTGGTTCTGGGTGGCTCATCCGGCAGTGGTAAATCATCCGTTCTGCGAGCAGGGCTGCTGCCAGCGATCGCTGCCAACGCGATATCCGGTAGCGAAAACTGGCGCGTTTGTGTTTTTACCCCCGGGCGCGATCCAATGACCGATTTGTACTTTCAACTCATCGGCGACAATTCTCACCTTACGGCTCAGGTCTCGCTCAACGACTTCATCGCCTATCCGAGTGCGGCGCGCCGTTTGGCCACCGCGAATGAAGGAGAGTTGTTGATCTGCATTGATCAGTTCGAAGAATTGTTCACGCTGGTCAAACAGGAACGCAGAAGCAAGTTCATCGAAGCTTTGTCAGCTATGACAGACCCCGCAGATAGCCGTGTTCGTATCGTGCTGACAATCCGTGCGGACTTTTATGCATCCTGTGCAGAGATACCGTGGCTTGCGGATCGAATCTCGGAAAACCAGTTTTTGGTCGGGCCGATGACACGGCCCGAGCTGCGCCGCGCAATCAGCGAACCGGCACATGCAGCTGGTTTGCACATGGACAGGTCCCTTATTGATGCGATCGTTGATGAGGCCGGGCGCGAAGCGGGTTCGCTCCCGCTGGTGGCGCATTCTCTGTATGAAACATGGAGCCGACGTAAAGGTGCGGTCATGTCTCTGGACGGCTACCGTCAGTCCGGTGGTGTCACAGGGGCAATCAGCCAGACAGCAGAGACACTTTTTACAGACGTTTTTGACAAAGTTCAGCAAGAGGCAACCCGGCGGCTATTCTTGCGTCTGGTTACGCCCGGCGAGGGGACTCCGGACACACGGCGGTTGTTGCCGATCGATGAGATCGAGCGCGACTCGGACCCGGACACAACGCGGCGGGTCGTTGAAGCTTTGACAGATGCGCGGTTGCTGACGCTGGATGACAAAAATGTTCAGATTGCGCATGAGGCGCTGCTGCGTACATGGCCGCGACTTAATTCATGGATCGAAGAAAGCCGCGATGATCTGCGCATGCGTCAGCGTATTCAGCATGACGCTGCAGAGTGGGATGTTGAAAATCGCGAGCCCGATTTACTTTATCGCGGCACAAGGTTGTTGTCGGCTGAAGAATGGTCGGTGAAGAACCAGAATATCCTCGGTGCGTTAGAGCGGGAATTTCTGGGCGCTGCACGAGACGCGCGTGACCAAGCGCAGGCTGCATCCAAGATGCGCCGGCGTCGGCGTCGACGTATCAATCAAGTTGCCGTTGCTGCCCTTGCCTTGCTGGCCATTGGCGCAACGGTTTCGTCTTTCTTGGCTATCCGCGCGTCCAACCTTGCCGAAAGCAACAGACAGATGGCCGTTGCCGCAACAGCTGAAGCCAATGAAAGGTTCGCAAGGGCGCTAGGCGCTGCGGCGAACGGGTTATCGGATACAGATCCCTTGCTTGCCTTGTCACTCAGCGCCGAAGCGATTGTCCGAGCCGAAACTGCTGGTTCGACATCAGAAGCGAGGGCGGCGATGCTGATGGCTCGGCAAAATCTGGGTGAGGGTGGGCTTGTCCCACTGGGCAGCCCGTTTACGGTTGGTGACGCGCAGACGATGGCTATTGATGCATCCGGTACGCGTGTTGCGGTTGGATTGCGTGATGGGCGCATCGTGGTTCATAGGGCTGAATCCGGCGGAGCGGTTATTGCTGAACTGGTGGGGCATTCCGGCGGGATAAGGGATGTTGCATTCTCTCCCGATGGAGAGTTGTTGGTTTCAGCGGCAACGGATGGGGATGTCCGCCTTTGGAATGTTGGTTCGGCCAGATACGGCCCGATCACGACACTGTTCTCTGGCAATGACGTCGCATTTGGCGTGGCCTTTGATTCCACCGGCAAGCGTATCGCGTCGGCGACCGGTGACGGGACCGTTCGCCTCTGGAACGTTTCCAATGGAATGCAAATTGGAGAGCCATTAGCGAAAATGCCGCTGGGCTTCAAAAAGGTCGCGTTTTCGCCCGTTTCAGAAGGACTTGTTGCCGGAAATGTCGATGGTGGCATATTCGGCTGGGTCGACGCAAAGGCTACGCCTGCATTTCCGCCGATACCGGGCGGTCCGCTGGGGCCTGACCCCGATCACCTGTCCTTCAGCCGCGACGGGAGAACATTCGCGGTATCCCATACGAACGGGAAGGTCACGACGATTGGTTTTCCGGATGGTTTTCCGATTGTTGATCGTTTTTCAGATAGTACCGACATCGTAGCAGCAGCATTTACCGCGCCGGACAATCTGCTGGTAGGGGCAGGGGCAGACGGAACGCTGCGATTGGAAAATTCAAACATGGAACGTGTTGGCGACGTGGTGCAAGCGCACAGTCAGAGGGTTGTGGACCTTGAAGTCGCCCAAAACGCCCCGTTGCTGGCGACTTTGGGCCGGGATCAGCAGGTACGTCTCTGGCGGATTGGGATCGACCCCGGCGGCAAAGACACGCTTGTTTTGCAGAACGGGGCAAAGGCGCTGGGCATCGCTTATACGCCGGATGCAAAGTCTATAGCCATCGGTGACAGTGAGGGGAACATCTGGGTCTGGAAGATGGGGGCTTCCATGAAACCCATGCAGCTGAAGGGGCATGAAAGCCAGGTGTGGGCGATCTCTTACTCGCTGGATGGCAAAACCATGGTGACTGGTGATCGCGAAGGCGGCTTGAAAATCTGGGACATGGCTGCCATGCGGCTGAAAAATCAACTCGATCTGGGGCAGGCTCCCGTCTGGTCGATCATGCCGGGGTCAGGTCTAGAGGTATTTGTGGCGACAGGAGATGGAGTGCTGCAAATCGATATCTCAGACGCTGATTTGGTCAAGAGCTTTGCGCCAGCTGACATTCAGGCAAATCGTGTCGCCGTCTCTGAAGATGGCAACATGCTGGCAGCGGCCTCGGTGGACGGTAAGGTCTATATTTGGTCGATTGGCGACGGTCAGTTGATCAGAGTGATTGAAGCTGATGACAACACGCTTTGGAGTGTTGCTTTCAGTCGTGATGGCACACAGGCTGCAACTGCTTCCAGCGATGAGGTAGTCAAGGTGTGGGATGTTGAAACCGGCAAAGAGCTTGCCGCTTATGGTGGCCATAAGGGTGGGGCGACAGATGTTGCCTTTTTGGCGGATGAGGCAACCTTGGTGGCAATCGACCGATCTGGGGAACTGCATTGGTGGGATACCGCGACGCACCGTCGGCTCATGCCTGTCGAAAAGATCCATGCAGGCCCGACCTGGCGTATCGCGCTGGCACCAGACGGAAATTCTTTTGCGACAACCAGCGAAGCCGGCGATGTTCGGGTTTGGGACAGGTTGAGCTTAGAGATCGCATGTGCGTTGGGCAGTCCAACCTTCGATGAAGGGCGCAGGGTTCAGTATTTGGGAAGCGATGAGCCAACAACGACCTGTGATGCCTTCGCGAATTGATCACATGGCGAGTATTGAAAAGCACTTGTGTGCGCTTGGATTTGAAGCGGAACTAAGCATGCGTGATCAGATTATGGTCGGTTCACAACGAAATCCGGCATGATCTGCGCCTGCGTGATTGCGTCATCGACGTCATGCCCTGCGAAAAAACCGTACCCCGAAATCAGGGCCGAAGCGATTCCGGCAGCATGGGCCCCAAGTATGTCGGTATGCAAGCTGTCACCAACCATAAGCACGCGAGTTTTATCGACCCGGCCAAGTCGCTTAAAAGCCAAGTCAAAAATATTCTCAAATGGTTTGCCGAAGAATTCGGGTACAACGCCGGTTCGATCGGCAAGACGGTGCGCGAACAGACCGGGTTCGTTTGAAAATCCGTGCTCGCGTGGTGCGACTATGTCTGGATTTCCAACCAATACCGGACGCGGGCGTTTTAGCAGAGCTGCCTCCAAATGGGCCTGACGTGCCTCGGTCCAGACGGCTGAGCCGATCATCAGAAACCCCTCAACCGAGTCATAGGGCTCGGGATCGTCATCGAGATAAGTCAGGTTCAAATCTTCCAGATCGCGAAGGCCGGTGCTGGGTGTTGCCATCAAACCCCAGTGCAGCGCGCGTTGACCGCCCAGCTCTGCCAGCAGTGTTGCGCGGCTTGTGATGATATCCTCTGACGCAAAATCATATCCCAGCCGGGCGTATTTCTCGACGAGCGCCGCATGAGGGTGACCAGCTGCATTCGAGACGACCAGAACACGTTTACCCATGGCTTTGAGCTGATCAATCCGCACGGCTGTACCGGGAATCGCAGTCTCGCCGATATTGAGGACACCGAACGCATCCAGAAGGAATACATCGAAGCCTTCAGCAATATCCATCAAAGTGTTCGCATGCTGATAGGATTGAACAGCCGGTTCAGCAGCCGGAAGTCGATGCCGAACGGCCTCGTAGGCTTCGAAAGCCTCTTGGGTCGTGAAGCGGCTCAAATAATTGCCCCTCGTACTTTGGCAGACACCCATTCGCTGATCATGACGGCAATCAGAATGACGATCAGGATAAGGCTGACCTGCGGCCATGCCAGAACGTTCAGAGACGCCGACAATTGCAGCCCGATGCCGCCTGCGCCTACGAGGCCAAGAACCGTGGACTCGCGAATATTGATGTCCCAGCGGAATACGGCGATCCCGGCAAAGGCGGGCAATATTTGCGGGACGATTCCATATGCCATGACCTGCCAGCGGGATGCGCCGGTGGCGGTGATGGCTTCGACTTGGGTGTGATCAATTTCCTCGATGGCTTCATAGAGAAGCTTGGCGCAGAAGCCGATCGAACGAATGGCTATGGCGATAACACCTGCGAATACTCCGGGTCCAATGATTGCGATTAACAAAAGCGCCCAGATCAACGAGTTGATCGAGCGGGTTGAGACGATGATCAGTAACGCGATGGGGCGGATGAACACGGCCGACGGCGTGGTGTTGCGGGCGGCCAGAAAGGCGACCGGTACGGCAAGGAACAGCGCAATGATCGTACCAAGAGTGGCGATGTTCAGCGTGTCCCAGATCGGGCGGCCTAACTGCGTGATGTAGTCCCACTTTGGTGGTGTCGCGCGGGTCCAGATATCGTTCGCGATCCGGGGTGCGTCCCACACAAAGAACCATGTCGTCGAGGCCGAGATGATCTGCCAGCAGTAGACAAAGACCGCCACACCCAACAGCCAGCAAAACCAACGCACAAGGCTTTGACCGGTCGTGCGTCTGCGCCAGATTTGCGTACCTTCATGTTCAAGCACTGGCATTACTGGACCCTCGCGCGGATGATACCCGAGAGGTATTCGAGCGCCATGACGATCCCGATGATCAGGATCAGAATGGCTGCCGCAGTGTCATACTCATAACGGTCAAACGCCGTATTCAGCGTTGCCCCAATGCCGCCGGCCCCCACAAGCCCAAGAATTGCACTTTCGCGAAAGTTGATATCGATCCTGTACATCGACAGCCCGACCAGTCGCGGCATGACCTGTGGCTGCACGCCGTAGTTGATCCATTGCATCCATCGCGCGCCCGAGGCTTTGATCGCCTCGGCCTGCACTTTGTCCATGGCCTCGATGTCTTCAGCCAAGAGCTTGGACAGGAAACCGATAGTGGCGAAGGACAGTGTCAGGAAGCCGGCCAAAGGTCCGAACCCAAAGATGGCAACCAGAAGAATGGCGACGATGATCTCTTGCAGGGCGCGGCTGATCGCAACAATGCCTCGGCAGATCACATAGACCGGGAGAGGCGCAATATTGCGTGCAGCGCCCAGTCCGATCGGGATCGATATCAGGATGCCCACCACCGACGCTGCAACCGTCATCACGATGCTCTCGAGAAGACCGCTCCAGATATCGCTCCAGCGCGATATGAAATCCGGGCTTGTGAAAGCAAGGACAAAAGCCCAACCGCGATCCAAGCCTTCATAAACCCGGCCCCAATCCACCTCGATGGTCATAAATGCCGCAATCAGATAGGCGACGAATCCAACGATCAAGGTCCAGCGCAGTAAGGCGTTTTTGACGAAGGCCGGTTTCCGCCAGCCTTTGCCCAGCAGGTCATCAAGTTCGGGATGGCTCATTCCGCGGCCTCGATCTCTTCGTCGTCTTCAACTTTCTCTATGGTCGCTTCCCAGTCTTCTTCGCCATAGATTTCGGTCAACTTGTCAGGCGTAAGCCCAGAGGGGAGGCCGTCAAATACGATTTCACCAAAGCGTAGGCCAACGACGCGCGGTACGAACATTTGCGCAAGGGCCACGTCATGAATGTTGATTATCGCGGCTAATCCGCGTTCCTGACACAGCTCGGTAATCAAGCGCATGATCTGACGGCTGGTTTTTGGGTCCAGTGAGGCGGTCGGTTCATCGACCAGCAGAAGCTTGGGATTTTGGATTAGCGCCCGGCATATTCCAACCCGCTGACGCTGACCACCTGACAGTTCGTCCGCGCGTTTGTCGGCCATATGCAACAGACCCACGCGATCCAGCAGGCGGAATGCTTCATCCACGTCAGACTGGGGGTAACGTCGCAGGAAGCTCCGCCAAAACCCAACATATCCCAGCCGTCCCGACAGTACATTTTCCATGACGGTCAGGCGTTCGACCAGCGCATATTCCTGAAAGATCATCCCCATCTCACGGCGTGCTTTGCGCAGCGCACTCGAGCCGAGTTTTACCAGATCAACATCATCCAACAGAACCTCGCCACTTGTGGGTTCAACCAAACGATTTATGCAGCGGATCATGGTGGATTTGCCAGCACCAGAAGGCCCGATCAGCGCCAGAACCTGGCCCTTTGGCACATCTAGATCGATCGCCTTCAGGGCCTGATCGCCGGTTTTATAAGTTTTTGTAAGCTTTTGAAGCCGCAGCATTTATGCCCCCGGTTCGGGTGGTAACGGGCCCCGCAGGGCCCGTTGGACGTAGTATCGATTACTGGCAGGCGTAGGAAACGCCGTTAGCCGCGTCGATCTTGCGGATGACGTCCCAGAACTCCTGATAGGTCATCTCAAGGAACTGACCTTCATTCGATTTCGAGAACTCAGCCTCAAGCGTCGTTCCCTCCCAGTCGAAGCTGAAGAAGGCATTGCGGATTTTCTCCTGTAGCTCCGGCGTCAGGTTGTACACGGTTCCAAAGCCTGTCGTCGGGAAGGTCTGCGACTTGTAGATCGTGATGACGTCGTCTTCGTTGATCACATCGCGCGAGATCATCCGCGATTTGACCGAATTAGCGATCGAGGCAGCCAAATAGTCCTTGTTTGCGACACCCAGGATCGAGTTGTCGTGTTTGCCCGAATAAACCGGCTCAAAATCGCGTTCGGGAAGCAGATCAAAATCGCTTTTCAGGATCGCCGAGGGCGCTTTGAAGCCCGAGTTCGAAGTAGGAGAAGTAAAGGCCAATTGCTTGCCCTTGATATCCTCAACCTTTTCGATGCCTGAACCGGGATAGGTGATGATCTCCATCTCGTATCCGAAGTTTCCGTCTTTCGACGCCATGATCGTGAAGGGCCTGAATCCGGCGCAGTTCACGGCCAACGGGTTTGAACCGGTATTGAAGCCCGCAATATGCAGACGCCCCGAACGCATGGCCTCAATCTGGGCCGCGTTGTTCTGAACTGGAAAGAAAACAACGTCTTTGCCAGTTTCCGCTTTCAGATGATCAAGAAAGTCCGACCAAGCAGTTTTGTATACGGCAGGGTCTTCAACCGGGGTGTAGGCAAAGATCAGAGTATCAGGATCAATCTGATCGGCAGGATCAGCGGGGATATCCGCGATCAGATCGCCATCGGCATCGCAGAACCGCGCATCCAGATCACCGCGCGGGCAGTCTTGCGCCGAAGCCGTGCCCGACAGTGACAAGAGCGCGATTGCCGAAGCTCCGATTAGTAGTTTGATATCAAATTTCATTTCTTCCTCCCAGTCATGCGTGGCTTTTCTGTCCACGGTTTGTCGTTCTTTGTAAGGACTGCTCAGCGACAAGAATCTTCACCCCGGCGTCGTTGATCGCGCCAAGCAAATCCCCTGTTGGTTTGGTATCAGTTACGATTGAATTCAGCCCGTCAAGGTCGCCCACACGGGTCAAACCTTTGCGGTCGAATTTCTCAGACCCGATCAGAAGATGTCGCGTCGCGGCGCGTGCCAGCATCATCCGTTTGACGGTTGCGAAACCGCGCACGGTCTCTGACGGCCCTTCTTCTGACAGGCCGGACGCGCCAATCATGCAGCGATCGACGTTGAAACGAGACAGGAAATCCAGTGTATCTGTCCCGATCGTGGCGGACTCGGCGGTCAGATATTCGCCTGGGCATAGAATGACTTCAACGGGTGCGTGACCAAGGGTCATGGCCACCGGTATCGAATTCGTAATTGCCGTGCAGTGAATGCCCCGATACGCCAACATACGGGCCATCTCGATCGTGGTTGAGCCGGAATCGATCATCACCGTCTCGCCTTCCTGAATCAGGTCGGCTGCGCATTTGCCGATCTTTTCACGCTCATCAAGGCGGGCGTGGGTGCGCTCATCCAGACTTGGATAACGTCCTTGTATCGGGGCAGAGGCACCGCCATGCGCCCGCGAGATCAGCCCATCATCAGCTAGGGCATCAAAATCCCTGCGCACCGTTTCCGCCGAAACATTGAAACGCTGCGCCAATTCGCTGATCCGGACGTGCGGGCGAAGCTTCAACTCCAACAATATCTCTCGGCGGCGGTCGGATTTCTTGAACCGACTCTGGCCCTTGTTGGTTTTCTTATCGCGCGTTTCCGCTTTGGGCATCTGGCAATCCGACTCGGTTTCAATCTCACTTTTGTGGCGTTTCAGTCGTTTTGCAACAATTTCTGTTGCAAAGCCCACGATTCATTGTGAGACTTCAAAGAACTGTTTCTATTTCGAGGCGTAGCAATCGAAGTGCACCGGCGTTCTGGATGTGGCCACCTTGTTCAACAGCACGTATGTGTTGCGATTGCCCTTTGCGTAGTGCCAGAGCTAAGGGCGCGCGCATGAGCAAGACCGAATTCACAGATCAGATCGGTGCGCTTCCTGTGCGATGGGACAAGTCCGACAAGCTGCGGGTTCTCATGGTCACTTCGCGTGACCGGGGGCGGTGGGTCATCCCCAAAGGTTGGATGATGGATGGTAAGAAGCCTTGGCATGCCGCTGAAATCGAAGCTTTGGAAGAGGCCGGAGCTGTTGGCTTTATCTCCAAGAAATCGATCGGGTGCTTTCACTATGACAAGCGATACGAGGGTAAAAGCAGCGTGCCTTGCCGCGTAACGCTTTATCCGTTGATTGTGGAACGGCTCAAACGCCGTTGGAAGGAACGGGACGAACGCAAGCGCCACTGGTTCTCACCTGCCAAGGCCGCAAAGCTTGTCGAAGAGAAAGAACTGGCGCGTTTTTTAAAGAGCCTGTCAGATAATCAAGAGACGTTGGCTGTTATCGAGAAATTGCGAAAGGCCGCATGAGGAAGGGCATATAAGAGCCGGGAAATCCGGACGCAGTGAACTTAAAGGGAGAGAAATCAATGAAGAAATTTACATCCACAACGTTGGGATCGCTTATTGCCCTTGCCGCATCGATGTCAGCGGCACAGGCTGACAAGTTGACACTTTATTGTTCTGCGCAAGAGGATTGGTGCCAGCTTATGGCGCGCAGTTTCGAAGATGCGACTGGCATTGACGTCAATATGACCCGTAAATCCTCGGGTGAGACATTTGCTCAGATCCGTGCAGAAAGCTCCAACCCCAAGGGTGATGTCTGGTGGGGCGGTACCGGTGATCCACATCTACAGGCCGCAGAAGAGGGCCTGACGATGGAATACATGTCGCCGATGCGTGACCAGCTTCATGATTGGGCGATTTCTCAGGCGGAAAGCGCGGGTAACAAGACCATCGGCATCTATTCAGGTGCGCTTGGTTACGGCTACAATGCCGATCTTGTCGCCGCGAACAACCTTCCCGAACCTGCTTGCTGGAAGGACCTTCTGAAGCCCGAGTACAAGGGGCACGTTCAGATGGCGAACCCGAACTCATCAGGTACGGCCTACACGACCCTGGCCTCGATGGTGCAAATCTTCGGCGAGGACGAAGGGTTTGAGTTCATGAAGGGGCTGCATTCGAACATCAACCAATACACCAAGTCGGGCTCGGCACCGATCAAGGCTGCTGGTCGAGGCGAGAATACAATTGGTATCGTTTTCATGCATGACGCAGTAAAGCAGGCGGTATCGGGTTTCCCGATCAAAGTCGTCGCGCCATGTGAAGGTACTGGTTACGAGATCGGTTCGATGTCGATCATCGAAGGCGCGCGCAACGAAGATGAGGCCAAAAAGTTCTATGACTGGGCATTGTCGCCCGAGGCGCAGAACCTCGCCCTTCAGGTAAATGCCTTCCAAGTGCCGTCAAACAAAGGTGCTGAAACTTCGGAAAGCGCGCCTGACATGAGCCAGATCAAGCTGATCGACTATGACTTCAAGAAATACGGCTCGTCGGATGAGCGCAAGCGCTTGCTGCAGAAATGGGACGAAGAGGTTTCGGTACTGCCGCAGTAAATGACTGACGACACGACAAAAACGACCCATCCGGTTCTGATCTTCTGGGTCATCGCCGGGTGGGTCGGATTCTGCCTGCTGCCGTGGTACATGGTTGACGGTGGCCTGTGGTCGTTCGAGTGGCTGCTGGACGGCTACCCTTTCGACGAAGATTATGCGCCTGCTGCCTTTCTAATCGGGCAGGGTGAAAAGCTGTGGCTTGCTCCGCTTCTTATTGCACTCCTGCTGCCACTTCTGGTGTTAAGACGCGCCAAATCAGATCCGCTTTATGCCCGAATTTTGATCCTGTCAGGGGCGCTGGGCTTCGGCTGGCTGATCGCACAAGGGTTCAGCATCGGAATCCGAGGCTACAACTTCGACTGGCTCGAAACCCTGTTTGGCGAGCTCGGTGATCGGCAGTTCGGCATGGGCTATGGCGCGATGATCTGCGCGTCGAGTTTTCTGTTCCTTCTGACCCAGGGTGTCGCCGCACGTGGGGCGATTAACGGAGACGTCTTCGTGGTCAGCGCCATCGGTGGTGTGATCACCATCGTCACCGCGTTTGTATTCTTTCCTATCGCCAAGATGCTGTTCGCTGCCTTTGTGACGGAAGAGGGCGCGTACTCCATCGCAGTGTTCTTCTCGAAATTCTTTGACGAACGGCTTTGGGGGCTGGGATGTTTCTGGGGCGCACGATGCGGGGCGGCATGGAACTCACTGTTTCTGGCCATCCTCGTCGGCTTCATCACCACTGCGCTCGGCTTGTGCTTTGCGCTTGTCGTGACCCGCTCGGGCTTTCGGTACAAGCGCGCGTTGCGCGCACTGACGGTTCTGCCGATTATCACGCCACCGTTCGTGATCGGCCTAGCGCTGATCCTGCTGTTTGGATTGTCGGGTTCAGTAACGCAGTTCTTTGCCGAATTGTTCGGCACCCAACCCACTCGCTGGCTGTATGGCATGCCGGGTGTTCTGATTGCGCAGACGTTGGCATTTACACCCATCGCCTTCCTTGTGCTGATTGGCGTCGTTGAAGGGGTGTCTCCCTCGATGGAAGAAGCAGCCCAGACATTGCGCGCGAATAGATGGCAGACGTTCAAAACCGTGTCCCTACCGTTAATGCGCCCTGGCCTTGCTAATGCTTTCCTTCTGGGCTTCATCGAAAGCATGGCCGATTTCGGCAACCCACTTGTGCTAGGTGGCAATTTCGATGTGCTGTCGACCGAGATTTTCTTTGCAATTGTTGGTGCGCAATATGATCAAGGCCGCGCTGCGGTTCTGGCCATGGTGCTTCTGTTCTTCACGCTTTCAGCCTTCTACGCGCAGCGAGCCTGGCTGGGTAAGAAAAGCTACACCACAGTCACGGGCAAAGGTGACGCTGGCGTACATCCATTGATGCCAACCGGCCTTTCCATCCCGGTGCTAACCGTCGCCCTTGGCTGGGCGGTGTTTACCATCGTCGTCTACGCCATGATCGTCTACGGCAGCGTGGTTGAACTGTGGGGAGTCAATAATTCCCTGACGTTCAAGCACTACGTCACTGCCTTCTCGGTTCGGTTCGAGTCGGAAGGAATTCGCTGGACAGGGGCCGCATGGGACAGTTTCTGGACCACCATAACAATCGCCGCAATCGCCGCGCCGCTAACGGCTGCAGTTGGGCTCGTGACGGCCTATCTACTAACCCGGCAGAGTTTCGCAGGCAAAGACGCTTTTGAGTTCGGCACCATGCTGTCCTTTGCCATCCCCGGTACCGTGATCGGTGTCAGCTACATTCTCGCCTTCAACGTGCCACCGATCGAGATCACGGGCACGGGTGTCATCCTTGTTGTCAGTTTCATCTTCCGCAATATGCCGGTCGGTGTCCGAGCCGGCATCGCCAGCATGTCGCAACTGGATCGCAGCCTTGACGAGTCCTCGCTGACACTTGGTGCAAATTCGTGGCAGACTTTCCGGCGGATCATCCTGCCACTACTGCGCCCGGCAATTCTTGCGGCGCTTGTGTACAGCTTCGTGCGGGCCATGACGGCGATTTCGGCAGTGATCTTTCTGGTCAGCGCGGAATATGACATGGCGACCAGCTATATCATCGGGCGGGTCGAGAATAACGACTATGGTCTCGCCATCGCCTATTCCACCACTCTGATCTTTGTGATGCTGTCAGTGGTTGCCCTTATGCAGTTGATCGTGGGCCGGACCAAGATCGGGCGACGAATGACGCAGTCGCGGACAAATGTTTAGGAGAGTTTGACATGAGCCTGCAGTCCAAAGCCGCGCCGGTTCGGTTCGAGTCCGTGACAAAGATGTTTGGCAAGGATGTCGTTGCCGTTGACAACATTAACCTGCATGTCGAAGCCGGAAAGCTGGTCACGCTGTTGGGCCCGTCGGGCTGCGGCAAGACGACGACGTTGAGGATGATCGCGGGGCTCGAAATGGCCACCTCGGGAAAGATTACCATCGGGGATCGCGATGTGACCAAACTGCCCGCGACGGACCGCGACGTATCCATGGTGTTCCAGTCCTACGCGCTGTTTCCTCATATGAGCGTGCTTGAGAACGTGATGTATGGCCTCACGTTCTCGGGCTTTGCTAAAGACGAGGCCCGCCGCCGCGCGTTGGACGGTTTAGAGCTGGTTGGCCTGAAAGGTTTTGACGGCCGTCTCCCGTCAGAATTGTCTGGTGGCCAACAGCAGCGCGTCGCTGTAGCGCGGGCTTTGGTGTTGGAACCACAGGTGCTGTTGTTTGATGAACCGCTCTCGAACCTCGACGCGAAACTACGCCGCCAAGTGCGCGAGGACATCCGGGCCATTCAGCAAGACCTTGGCCTGACCGTCGTCTACGTGACACACGATCAGGAAGAGGCTCTGGCGGTGTCCGACGAAATCGTCGTGATGCGGAATGCCGCGATTGCCCAGATTGGCACGCCTCGCCAGCTTTATGACGCCCCAAATGATCGCTTCGTTGCGGATTTTATTGGTGAGGCCAATCTGCTTGCCTGCCAGATCATCTCAGTCGACGGCGACATGGCCACCATCGAGATCGAAGGCTACCGCCATACCTTGGCATCCCGTGGCTTGACCGAAGGGCCTGCGACCGTCGCCATCCGGCCTTCTCGACTTGTGATCGGAGCCGCGCAAGGGGTTGCAGCGACCGTCTCCAAAGCCACCTATGTGGGTGTCCGAATGGAGTACACTCTGACCGGTGCGTTCGGCCAGGTCTTTGCAGTCCATGACGATGTCGATGCGCCGCTAGAGCCGGGTACAGAAGTACAGATGGCCTTCGCCGAGAAAGGTCCGGTGCTTTTGCCCGAATAGATGCCCTGTCTTCTAATCATCACGCACCCCGAGGTCATCATTGACCCGAACACCCCCATTCAGGACTGGGGGCTTAGCGCGGTAGGTCGCCGCCGCGCTGCGGCCTTCGCAACCAGTGGAATTTTTGCAGAGGTTACCCACCTATGGGCCAGCACCGAGCAAAAGGCCCGCGAGACGGCCGACATCCTGGCTGCGCCCCGAAGCCTGCGGATAAAACAAGATGCCGCACTTGGCGAGAATGATCGAAGCGCCACCGGTTTTCTGCCGCGTGACCGGTTCGAAGCTGCCGCTGACGCATTCTTTGCCCACCCCAACACCAGTTTTCGCGGCTGGGAAACTGCCGTTGCCGCCAAGCGGCGCATACACAAGGCAGTGACTTCGATTATCGAAACGCATGATGGCATTGACCTCGCCATCGTTACCCATGGGGCCGTCGGGACCCTCCTGTGGTGCTCCTTGTCGGGCCGTCCTATCGATCGGGGGTATGACCAGCGCGGGCAAGGCCATTATTGGCAAGCCGATCTAACGGACCTTAAACCGCTGAGTGGATGGCGCTCAATCGACTAGATTGTCAGGCCTGCCATGCGTTCTCAGAGATTTCACGCAAAGTATTAAACACATCCGGAGTACCAGCGATCACCCGACCGCCGTTGCGGATCATTACACCTGCGTCCTGATCTTCAACCACGCCGCCTGCTTCCGCGATCATCAATTGACCAGCCAGACAATCCCAGGCGTTCATATGTTCTTCGACATAGCCAAGCAGCCGGCCCGCTGCGACATAGGCCAGTGACAGCGCGCCACTGGCGTTTCTGTGAAACATGGCCCCACGCTCGATCAGGTTCGCGACGATTGGAACAATGTTACGGTTATCCACCCGGTTCGAATAACCCACTGCCACCGTTCCTTGATGCAGCGCAACACCCGAAGCGACCCTCATTGGCGCATCATTCAGTGTTGCCCCGCCTCCGCGCGTGGCTACGAAGGTTTCATTGATATTTGGGTCATGGATTACACCGATCTCGGTATTTTCCTCAGCGACGCCCGCCAGAACGATGGTCCAGGCCGGAATGCCATTGACGAAATTCGTGGTGCCATCGATTGGATCGATCACCCAGTCAAATCCGCTTGAACCTTGTGTTTCACCATGCTCTTCGCCAAATATGCCATCGTTGGGCCAAGCCTCGGCGATCCTCTGGCGGATGAAGGTTTCGACATTCCGGTCTGCCTCGCTGACCCAATCCTGTGCGCCTTTTTGATCGACGATCAAACCGCCTCGGTCGGAGAAATATCTGGAGGCGATTGTGCCAGCTTCCTTGCAGATCGCGATCGCGAAGTCTTTGCGTTCTTTGAGGTAATCCATTGGGAATCCAAATCATATCTGTTGTTGGCCAAAACTGTGCAGGCTTGGTGATGGAATGGCAAATACCAAATGCTGGTGAACTCGGTCCGGGGCAGCCATTGACAGGCGTACCTTCAACCGCATTTCACGTCTTCAAAACGGGGCGCGCAGGTTTCGTGCTAAACACGATGCTGTAAGAATACGTCGCCGGGAACGATTTTAGCATTGAAAAAAATGGTAGCCCGTAGGGGAATCGAACCCCTCTTTCCAGGTTGAAAACCTGGCGTCCTAACCGATAGACGAACGGGCCATTTAGACCAGACAAGCACAAGTGGTAGCCCGTAGGGGAATCGAACCCCTCTTTCCAGGTTGAAAACCTGGCGTCCTAACCGATAGACGAACGGGCCACGCTGGCTTGTGGAGGGCCTTTTACGGTTTACCTTCCCCCCCCGCAAGACGAAAAACGCAAGGCTGTGAAACTTTTTTGGCCGTTCCTGAGCGGCGTTGAAACGGTTGTCAGACAGCTTCTGCCGCGTCTTCCAGCCGCAGCTGCACGCTCTGTCGTCCGCCCCAGGTATTCACCTCAAGCCGACCCGCGAAATGGAACCGCGCACCGCCGTGATTAGACAGGCGATCCCCCAACGGGCCGTCGAACGCGCCAAAGGCGATGGCATCCAGTCCGCCAGACATTCCATCCGAAAGTGACAGCTTCAAATGTGTTTCGCCCACGCGTTTAGCAAAGCGCACTTGCAGATCAGGCAGCGCATAGCGCGGGGCAGGGGCACCGGCCCCGAAAGGACCCGCTTTCTCTACCTGTTCGATCAGATCGACTGTCGCGGCCCCGGGCATCAGCGCCCCGTCCAGTTTCAAGTCGGCGGGACCGCCTTGGCCTGCACCCTGTTTGGCCAGAAGCTCGGACAGGCGCGACATTGCAGGCTCCAACTGATCACGCATCACCGTCAGACCGGCCGCCATCTTGTGGCCACCACCCTTGACCAGCAGCCCTTCGGCAGCCAGCCGCTGGATCGACGCGCCCAGATCAACGCCCGAGATCGACCTGCCTGAACCTTTGCCCTCATCCCCGTCGAACCCGATCACGATAGCGGGCCGGTTTGCCGACTCTTTCAGCCGCGAAGCAACGATACCTACCACGCCGGGATGCCAACCGTCGCCTGCGGCCCAGACCAGCGGCGCATCCAGCCCACGGTCCTCGGCTTGCGCCAAGGCCGCCGCGCGGACCGCGTTTTCGATCTCGCGCCGTTCCGAATTCAGGGCATCCAGCCGCTCGGATAAGGCTTCGGCCTCAGTGATCGAGTCCGTGCTCAGCAGCCGCGCGCCAAGATCAGCCTGACCAATGCGACCGCCTGCATTGACGCGCGGCCCCAGAAGAAACCCCAGATGATAGCTATTGGGCGCGGTATCCATGCGCGCCACGTCTGACAACGCGACCAAACCAGGCCTTTGCCTTTGGGTCATCACTTTCAGGCCCTGTCGAACCAGCGCCCGGTTGGCGTCGATCAACGGCGCAACGTCCGCCACCGTGGCCAGCGCCACCAGATCGAGCATTGCCATCAGATCCGGCCCCTTGGCCCCGGCCTCACGCAACTGACGACCCGCCTCGACCAGCATCAGGAACACCACCGCAGCAGCGCAGAGATAGCCCAGATCGCCGCTTTCGTCCTGTCGGTTCGGGTTCACCACGGCGACGCAATCCGGCAGGGTTTCTGCACCCAAATGGTGATCCAAAACGATCACATCCGCACCCTTCGCCGCCGCGATAGGTTCGTGGCTCAGCGTTCCGCAATCCACGCAGATGATCAGGTCATGGCTAGCCGCAAGTTCCTGCATTGCAGGCACATTTGGCCCATAGCCTTCATCAATCCGGTCGGGCACATAAAGCGTCGCGGTAAGCCCCATCTGGCGCAGCCACACCAACAACAACGCAGCCGAACTGCCCCCGTCCACATCATAGTCAGCAAAAACTGCGATCTTTTGGCGCTTGCGCACAGATTGTAGAAACCGGGCCGCAGCGACTTCCATATCTTTCATCGATCGCGGGTCGGGCAGCAGTTCCTTCAACTTAGGTTCCAGGAAACCGGCGGCCTCCATCACCGGAACACCACGCCGTGCCAAAACCTGACAGACGGCGCGAGGCAGATCTGTCTGCTGCGCCATCATTTCTGCTGACCGCTCGACCTCAATCCCCGGTCCGATCCAGCGTCGCCCCGTCAGAGATTGCTCTACGCCCAGAAATGCCACATCTCACCTCATGCACTAAGGCCGGACCCCTGCGGATCCGGCCTCTTGGTCTTTTATGAATACTCTTGCTGAAGGCGCTGGCGCAAGCCGCTATGCTTCGTTGTGTGGCCACATCGGCGTGCGGTAGGACATCCGCCGCACCGAGCCCGTTTTTGATCGCATGAGCAGCGTCGTTGTTTCAACCCAACCCGGTTCCCGCTTGATGCGCGGCAGCAGTGAACCTCCGGTGACCCCAGTAGCAGCAAAGATTACATCCGCCGTTACCATCTCGTCGCGCGCATAAACACGGTCCAGATCGGTGATGCCCGCCTTGGCCGCCCGGCCACGTTCGTCGTCACTACGGAACAACAGGCGGCCATAGATTTGTCCACCCATGCATTTCAGCGCGGCTGCGGCAAGCACACCCTCGGGCGCACCACCTTGACCCATATACATGTCGATGCCGGTCACTTCGCTTTCAGCGCAGTGCATGACACCCGCGACATCGCCATCGGTGATCAGGCGGATCGAGGCGCCGGTATCGCGCACCTCTGCGATCATCGCTTCGTGGCGAGGACGCTCCAATATGCATACGGTAATATCCGCGGGCTCACAGCCTTTGGCCTTGGCCAGCGCTTCAACTCGCTCGCGCGGGCTCATGTCCAAGCTTACGACACCTTCGGGAAAGCCCGGACCAATGGCCAGTTTGTCCATGTATACGTCCGGAGCGTGTAGCATTGAGCCGCGCGGGCCCATGGCAATGACGGTCAGCGCATTGGGCATGTCCTTGGCGGTCAGGGTTGTGCCTTCAAGCGGGTCCAGCGCAATGTCTACGCCCGGGCCGTTACCAGTGCCAACCTCTTCGCCGATATAGAGCATTGGCGCTTCATCACGCTCGCCCTCACCAATGACAACGACACCCTCAATGTCCAGAAGGTTCAGTTGTTCACGCATAGCGTTGACGGCAGCCTGATCGGCAGCTTTCTCATCACCCCGGCCAACCAGAGAGGCGGACGCCAGCGCGGCCTGTTCTGCCACCCGTGCAAGGCCCAGAGACAGCAGGCGGTCGTTGAAATCGATCTTGGCAGCGTTCATCTTCGCATATCCTTTGGTCAGCTAAGGCGTTTTATCCGGCATAGCCTGCGCGCAGCATAGGCCGCAAGGGGTCAGACTTGTTCGATACGCAGGGCGACGGGTTCTCCGGCCACCACATCGGTGGCGCGCAGGCCATCCAGTGCATGGTCCAGCGTCGCCCGCGTGGTTTTGTGGGTCACGATCAGCACAGGCGCTGTGCTTTCTGTGTGCCCATACTGCCGCATCCGGTCGATCGAGACGCCAGCATCGCCCAGAATCGCCGCGACCTTTGCCAGAGCGCCGGGCTTGTCCAGAAGACCGAGCCGCAGATAGTAGGGTGCAGGTAAGCCAGTAACGGCGGAGGCTGCGTCTTGTAGGGTCGTCGCAGGGCGGCCAAATGTCGGTATATGCAAGCCTCGCGCCAGATCGCAAACGTCGCCCATCACCGCGCTGGCAGTGGGACCTTCACCGGCACCGGGGCCGCGCAGAACGATTTGTTCAACTGCGTCCCCATCCAGCACAACCATGTTTGTTCCGCCTTCCAACTGACCTAGCGGAGAATTGCTCGGCACTAGACAGGGTTGCATCCGCTGTTCCAGTCCGCGCGCCGTTCGCTGTGCTACACCCAGCAGCTTGATGCGATACCCCATGTCGTGGGCCTGATGGATGTCATCGAGGCTAATATGCTGAATGCCCTCGATCTCGATCCCATCGAAATTCGGCTTGGTGCCAAAGGCAATCGAAGACAGCAGCGCGAGTTTGTGCGCCGCGTCGATGCCGCCAACATCCAGATTCGGATCGGCTTCGAGATAGCCAAGCTGCGCGCATTCCTCGAACAGGGCGTTATAGCCCAACTCCTGCGATTGCATCCGGGTCAGAATATAGTTGCAGGTACCGTTCATGACGCCCATGACACGCGTGATCTCGTTACCCGCCAGTCCTTCGGTCAGAGATTTGATTACCGGAATACCACCCGCGACAGCCGCTTCGAAGCGAATGACACGCCCTGCGGCTTCGGCCAATTCCGCCAGTTCCTGCCCATGAATCGCCAGCAGCGCCTTGTTTGCGGTGACGACATCCTTGCCACTGGTCAGCGCCGCCTCGACCGAAGCTTTCGCGGGGCCGTTCTCGCCGCCCATCAGTTCGACAAAAACATCGATGTCTTCGCGTTTGGCCAATGCAACGGGATCGGTTTCCCATGCATAATCCGACAGGTTTACGCCACGGTCCTTGCTGGCATCACGGGCCGAAACTGCGGTGATCTCGATGCGACGCCCGGTGCGGGCGTGCAACAAATCGGCATGACGACGCACAATTTTGACCACACCCACGCCAACGGTTCCCAATCCGGCAATTCCAAGCCTCAGCGCCTGTGTCATTCCCTTGGGTCCTTTCTGCTCGCAATACCGCCCGCGATGGCGAAGTGTCCTTTGCGGGCTGCCTTAGCGGGTTCGAGGCAGGGGTGCAATCCGTCTAATCTTTTGGAGCTAGTGGCGTGGCCGAAATCCTAGTTAATCTCGGCATTCTGCAGCGCTTCGGCCTTTTCCGCCAACGCTTCGCTGCGTGCTGTCAGGTCTTCTTCTACCTCTTCCGCTTCGCTGATTGGATCGGTCGGAGGGCCGAGGGCGGGATCTAAAGCAATAAGCTTGGGGTAGGGTGCCTTGCGCAATGCGGCGGTTTCGCTGCCTTCCAACTCAGGGATATTTGCGCAGCCGGCGGTGGCCAGCACAAAGAGAATGGGCAGCAAAAGCTTCATCGCAGTCCTTCGGGTCGCAGTGTGTATCCCGTGATGCACGTTTTGTCAGAATGGTTCAAGCGGGGTTCTATCTGAACGTCTGTTCAGATACGATCGAAGCATGGCGCGTACACAAGGTTCTCATTCCGATATAACCGGCCCCCGCATTCGAGAGGCCGCACTGGGGCTGTTTGCCCGTCATGGCTATGCCGCGGTTTCAATGCGGCAGATCGCAGGCGAGGTGGGGGTGCAGGCTGGGGCACTCTATAATTACACGCCCGACAAGCAGAGCCTGCTGTTTCGGCTGATGCGCGATCACATGCAGGATCTGATGGCCGCCTATGACGATCTCGACCGGTTTGATAATCCACAAGATGCGTTGCGTCAGTTTGTCGGGTTCCACATCCGTTTTCACCTGCAGCGTCCCGACGAGGTATTCATCGCTTATATGGAGCTGCGCAATCTGAACCCCGAAAATTTTGCCGAAATCGAGGCCCTGCGCCGCCGTTACGAGGACTCGTTAGAGCATATTCTGCGTAACGGGCAGCAATCGGGTCAATTTTCGGTCTCCGATACCAAGATCGCCACATTAGCGGTGATTGCCATGCTGAATGGTGTGATCACTTGGTATCGCAGCGGTGGCCGCCTGTCGCTGGATGAGGTCGAGCAGGTGTACTGGGACATGGTCCGCAAAGCGGTTACCGCCTGACCAGCCCTTAGTGGGCCGGGCGGATGAACGTTCCGTTCCGCAACTCCCGAAACGCTTGCTGTAATTCTGCCTGCGTATTCATCACGATCGGGCCATGCCACGCCACGGGTTCATCGATCGGAGCGCCCGAAATCAAAAGAAACCGTACACCCTCGGGCCCGGCCTGAACCGTGATTTCGTCTCCGGTCCCGAACCGAACCAACGTCCTGTCTCCTGACATGTCGCGGATGTTGACCTCTTGCCCGGCAACTTCTTTTTCCAAAAGAACACCGGTTGGCCGAGACGCATCCGCAAAGGCAGCGCTGCCTTCAAAGATATAGGCGAAGGCCCGGCAGTATGTGTCGATCGGAATGGTTTTTTTCACCCCTGCCGGTATGCTGATATCCAGGTATTGCGGATCGGCAGCGATACCGTCCACTGGGCCCGTACGTCCCCAAAATGTACCGACAATCACACGGACCTTTGTCCCATCATCATCGATGATTTCTGGAATATCAGTGCTTTGAACGTCCTGATAGCGCGGGGTGGCCATTTTCTGATCTGATGGCAGATTGCCCCACAGCTGGAACCCATGCATCTGACCGCTGGCCGACCCCTTGGGCATTTCCTGATGCAGGATACCTGACCCGGCGGTCATCCACTGGACATCTCCGGCACCCAGCGTGCCGCTATTGCCCAGCGAGTCGCTGTGTTCGACTGTACCGGACAGGACATAAGTGATCGTTTCGATGCCCCGATGCGGATGCCACGGAAAACCGGCCATATAGTCCAAAGGGTTGTCATTCCGGAAATCATCAAACAGCAGGAACGGGTCCAGTTCCGACGGGTCCTGAAACCCAAACGCCCGGTGCAATTTGACGCCCGCGCCTTCCATTGTCGGGACCGCCTTGCGGAATTCCAAAGTTGGTCTGAGTGACATAAAAGCCTCCTGATCCTTTGACCGGAACTTATGCGTCGGCCTGAGGCAGTCAATTTGCGCAGGAACACTGAAGCTGTGCGAAGATGCTCAGACAGGTGACGCGGTGCTGTCCTTTGCTTATCAAAGCGGTTAAAGCGGGCGGACAATCAGGAGAACAATATGCAAGAAGAAGTGCTGGCTACGGTCGCGGCCTCGGCACCGCGGCGCTGGACTGGGGTAGGGATGCTGGTCACGGTCGGGGCGTTGGTCATTTACGTCGCGTTGGCATCGCCGCCTGAGTTTGGCTGGCAGGTCTTCTTACTGGTTTCCGGGGCAGCCGCGTTCTGGTTGGCCCGTCGCATGTGGTACGCGACCGAAGACAGGATCGAGCTGACCCAATCCCAATTGCGCACAGGCTCGGGGCAGGTGATCTGCAATATCGAGGATGTCGAAGGCGTAGACCGGGGCGTGTTCGCATTTAAGCCATCAAATGGCTTCTTGGTAATCACTCATGCACGAAGCTCAAACCAGTGGGCGCCCGGTCTTTGGTGGCGTGTCGGACGAAGGATTGGCATAGGCGGCATGACAGCCGCCGCCGAGACCAAATACATGTCGGAAATGCTGTCGGCGATGCTTGCTGAAAAGAGTTAGACACCCAAGCAAGCAGGGTCGGTATTGACGATCTGGTCGAAAACACGCGGGTGTGTGAAGACCAGATTATCCATTTCAAAGTCAGCAAATTTGAATGCCATCTGGAATGGCGCTTTATATGTATTGTTGGTTTCGACCAGGATCATTGAGCCGTTATCAGGCATTACCGGAAGCCGTTGTTTGATTTTCACGATCTCTGCGTCGGTCCATTTCTGATATCCAGTGCCCCGCACGCAGGACCATAGAACATCGTGGAGATCGTTATCACCATCATAGGTCAGATAGGTCACACGCATCGAGACCGGTGCTCTGGTATCAACCATGTTTTCCAGAAGGTCGTACATAGTGTTGATATACGCGGCGTTAACATCTTCAGCTTCGCGTGAGAGTACATCCGCAACTGCGTAGGCTCCTTTGATGTTGATCGCGCTTTGGCGATAGCTGTCATAATAGGTGTATGACGCAAACATTGACCAGAACAGCAGCGGCAATATCAGCATTGCCTCGACCGATAAGGCGCCGTCTTCTCGTTTGAGAAAGCGGTTCAGCAGTGCCTTGGGAAGGTTGCGATTCTCTTTGTTAATTCGAGGCATCGGCCACGTCCACTGTTGTGTCAGATGAATCGTCAGGATCAGCTGATGAACCACCAAATGGTTCATGAACAAATACGGTCGTCGCCTGCAGTTCCCATTGGCCGTCGTTGTCCTGCTTCGCAATGCCGCTCAGCATCGAAAGCCCAAAAACAGGTGAAACCTCAAGACAGGCGCGGATAATCATAAGCTCATTTGAAGTCCCTTGTTCAAAAACAACTTCGTCCGGCTTACGAATTGTCTCCGGAGTGTCGACGCAATAGGGGGTTGGATCCAACTGATTGCCGACACGCGGATCAATGGACTTCATCTCGAGCGCAAGGTTTTCCGAGCAATTGGTTATCAGCGCTTCGTCACAGATCATTTTCTTCAGCAGCGCGTGATCCCATTCATCTTCCCCGTCAGGAAGGCGATTAAGCCGAACCTCCCGAATTGTCATATCCAGAGATCGTTCAAGATCGGCATGGTGGAAGGACTGCAATCCCAGATCCATGCCTGAATAAGCGACATACAGGAAGAATGGAAACCAGAAGATAAACTCGATAGACGAGTTTCCATCCTCATTCTTTCGAAATCTCCGAAGCCGATTCCGCAGTGTCTTTGTCATTGGGTCAGCCTCAGGTTTTGAATGGAGGTGCTGATTGAATCGAAGACGCGTTCAATCTGATTGCCGGTCGCTTCATAGTAACGGGCAGGTTTGATCGCGCAGTCTTTCAGCATCTGCTTAACACCGTAGGGTGCCTCAAAAGCGATCGAGAAGATGATGACATTATCTTCTTCAGCTTCTTCGCAGAGATCTACAACATTTGGATTTTTGGTCGAAGGACCAATTTCGGTCGTGGAGTCAGCTGCAAATTCTTCGCCGCGATCCCAGCCATAAGCGTGACGCAACATATTCCGAATTGCGTATTTTTCAGTATGCGCCCAGACATCGGGCCATTCCAGTTCTACCGGATCGGAATCTGTTGAAAGCCCTTCGGAGTCCTCGCGTGTTTGCGATCGATCCATCGAATAGCAGGTGCCGTTGTAGTAATCCGTACAGCGGTAGCGCATATAAGTCCCATTGCCATGGGCATGATCTTGGTATTTGTCGCGGGTCCAGCGCCTGTACGAACTGTCCCGCACAGTTGTGGCGACATTAGGCCAAGCCCAGCGGTTATACTCTTCATCGTAGATAGAATACGTTTCGGCATCTTCATTCCAATAGATGTCCGAGGGGCCGTCATTATAAGGCGGATTCACTTTGTGCTGATAAGTGTTTTCGCCATCCGTCATCAGCACTAGAACCTTGAGGGTGTCCGTGGTTTTGTTAGGGGCTGGTCGAATTGCGAACGAGTCCGGAATTTCTGAACTGTCTGCAATCTGAGCGATCAGCGGTTGGATACTATCGTCAAGCAAAGTCAGACCCCACTTGAGGCCTACATCGATCGAAGTCCAGCCGCTTGCCACAAGATTCTGGATCTGACCTTTCAGAATGTCAGGATCATTCTGGATTACCGTCATCTCTCGCCGATCTGTGGTGGTTTCAAGACGGCACGTATTGCTGGTTACCAACGTGTCGTTGAACCTTTTGTCGCTGGAGCCATTATCCTTGAAATGAAGAGTTTGCGGGACATAATCCCCTTTTGTGATGATGTTTCCTTCGTCGTCCACGATGTCGTAATAGTTGAAATCGGTCGTTGTGTAGTCCGAAGCCTGGAAATCGATGCAATTGGCCCTTTCGTTAGCCCCGATCGTGTTCAAAGCATTCATAAGATAGTCAGGCACCGACACCTGTTCCGAGTAGGGCACGATTGAGATCGACAATCTACCATCCTCAGATTTCAGGATCATCTCATCGATAAAGTCCTCAGCGGCACTTTTGAGGTTGGTCAGCTTTGTCCCGCGCATCGAACCCGAGACGTCCAGAACCAATGAAATTTCGACGTTACCAATCGATTCTTCGGCGATGCTGGTGGCGGTTGTATCAATGTAATCGACGCCACTCCATTTCATGAAGTGTGTCTCAATGCTCATGTCGGCGCTGGCTTCGACTTTCCGTTTTCCTTCAAGTTCTGCAACCTGAGTCACGGTTCCGTCGTCGTTTGTCGTGCATGTCTCGGGCTCGACCTCGATATTTTTGATGATATTCGTATCGAAACCTTCTTTGCGAATGTAATCATTCACCACGACCCGTGGGCAAAGCTCTTGGTCCAGGTCAGCTGCGGCAAGGACCGCGCGGTCCAGTGCGTATTGTAGCCTTACCCTTTCGCGATCATAACGCATGACGTCGACCGCGAACCCGGCCACGGTGAAGACTATCACGATCAGGAAAAGGGCAAGGATCGTCATCGTGCCTTCTGTCGAAGAAACAAAGTGCCGCAAGTGCCGCGAACAACTGTTTTCGCGGCAGAGACGGTTGAATTGGGCCTTCAAATCAAACTTGCGCATAATTGGTTCCTCGGTCGATCAGACACACTGATGCCAGCACTTCGCAACTTTAATAATTTACTCACGGATCGTGGCGAGATTTGGGCGCAGTGGACACTATGCTGCTCGTTTTTAACGAGATTCAGCTTTATTCCCGGTGTTATTGGTGGTTTTGTTTCGCGCCTTTGGACAATCGCGCGGCTTTCGTTAACGCCCGACTCACCAATGGAGCTGAAAAGTAAAGTTCACAAACTGATGAAAATACGTGCAGTTACTGATTGCGGTATTTGGCAAGCAGTGCGACAAAAAGTCATGACGTATCTCGTCTACCGGCACGGAGGATTTTATGACCGGCATTAAAGAACCCAGCTTTCGTGAGAGTGTTGATTTGATGTTCAACAGAGCGGCGTCTCTGATGGATTTGCCGCCCGGGCTAGAAGAGAAGATACGGGTTTGTAATGCCACCTACACCGTTCGGTTCGGGGTTCGTCTGCGGGGGCAGATCCACACCTTTACCGGATATCGTTCGGTTCATTCGGAACATATGGAGCCGGTAAAGGGTGGCATTCGCTATGCCTTGGCGGTGAACCAGGATGAGGTCGAAGCGCTCGCTGCGCTCATGACTTACAAGTGTGCACTGGTCGAAGCGCCCTTTGGTGGCTCGAAAGGGGGCCTTTGCATTGATCCTCGCCAGTATGAAGAACATGAGATGGAACAGATCACGCGTCGTTTTGCCTATGAGCTGGCAAAGCGCGATCTGATCAACCCATCTCAGAACGTCCCTGCGCCCGATATGGGAACCGGCGAGCGCGAAATGGCGTGGATGGCTGACCAATATGCGCGGATGAATACGACCGATATCAACGCGCGAGCCTGTGTGACAGGTAAACCGCTGAACGCGGGGGGCATCGCGGGCAGGGTCGAAGCAACCGGGCGCGGCATCCAATACGCGCTGCGCGAATTCTTCCGAAACCCGGAAGACGTCAAGAAGGCGAACTTGTCAGGCACGCTGGACGGAAAGCGCGTCGTCGTGCAGGGATTGGGTAACGTGGGCTATCACGCAGCCAAGTTCCTCAGCGAGGAAGACGGGTCGCGTGTGGTCGGCATCATCGAATGGGATGGCGCACTGTACAATCCCGATGGCATCGACGTAGAAGCCGTGCGGCAGTGGATCGTCAAGCATGGCGGCGTGAAGGACTATCCCGACGCCACACATTCCGCCGAGGGCGGCGCGGTACTTGAAGCCGAGTGTGACATCCTGATTCCGGCGGCGCTGGAGGGGGTAATAAACCTATCCAACGCCGAACGTATTAAGGCACCACTGATCATCGAGGCCGCCAACGGGCCTGTCACGGCGGGTGCGGATGAGATCATGCGCAAGAAAGGCACGGTGATCATTCCTGACATGTATGCAAACGCCGGTGGTGTGACCGTGTCCTATTTTGAATGGGTCAAAAACCTCAGCCACATCCGTTTTGGCCGGATGCAGCGGCGTCAGGAAGAAGCTCGGCATGAGTTGATCGTCAGCGAACTGGAACGGTTGGATCGGTATCTGGGTGATGCCTGGTCGATGTCACCGGATTTCAAGGCGAAGTACCTCAAGGGTGCGGGCGAGTTGGAGCTGGTGCGTTCTGGTCTCGATGACACGATGCGCATTGCCTATCAGTCGATGAGCGAAGTCTGGCATGATCGCGCTGATGTCGACGATCTGCGCACGGCGGCCTATATCGTTGCGATCGACCGCGTCTCAAAAAGCTATCGCGCCAAGGGCCTCTGAGCGCACAGACAACAGAAGATTCTTGAGTGGCCAACCATCGGGTTGGCCATTTTTCATTTAGGTCGAAGTCGTCAGAGTGTGTGGATTGGTCGCCCAGCGACAAGTTTTCGTCGAAAACAGGAGTGGAACCGGATTCCGGCGTTGTTACTGCTGGGTGAAGTTGGTTTGATGCCGACACACCTGTAGGGAGTTCTGAATGCGTTTCTCCGGCTTACGTGTCCTGAAAGAGGGCCTGACCGGCAACAAAGGCTGGACGCCGCACTGGCGCGAGCCTGAACCGAAATCCGAATATGACATCGTCATTATCGGCGGCGGAGGTCATGGGTTGAGCACGGCCTATTATCTGGCCAAGGAACATGGTCTGACCAATATCGCTGTTCTGGAAAAGGGCTATATCGGTGGGGGCAATGTCGGGCGCAACACCACCATTGTGCGCGCGAACTATTTTTTGCAGGGCAATTCCGAGTTCTACTCGCACTCATTGAAGCTGTGGGAAGGTCTTGAGCAAGATCTAAACTACAATGTCATGCATTCGCAACGCGGGATCATCAACCTGTTCCATTCGGACGGGCAGCGTGATGCCGCTGCGCGCCGGGGCAACATGATGATCAGTCAGGGTGACGATGCTATCCTGCTCAATCGCGATGAATTGAGGCGGATGGTGCCCTATCTGAATTTCGATGACCTTAGGTTCCCTCTGTATGGCGGTCTCTACCACCCGCGCGGAGGTACAGCGCGACACGATGCAGTGGCCTGGGGCTATGCGCGCGGAGCGGACCAGCGCGGCGTGGATCTGATCCAGAACTGCGAAGTGACTGGTATTGATATCGAGAATGGCGTGGTGCGCGGTGTTCAGACCTCGCGTGGGCCGATCCGGGCCAAGAAGGTGGCGATGGTTGCTGCCGGGCGTTCAGGTCAGGTGGCGGCGATGGCTGGAATGAGGCTGCCGATTGAAAGCCATGTCTTGCAGGCCTTCGTGACCGAAGGTCTGAAGCCCTGCATCGATCATGTGGTGACGTTTGGCATGGGGCATTTCTATATCAGCCAGTCAGATAAGGGCGGTCTGGTCTTTGGCGGTGATCTGGATTTTTACGCCTCCTATGCGGCGCGAGGTAACTTGCCCACCGTCGAAAGCGTGATGGAGGCCGGGATGGCGCTGATGCCGATGATCGGCAAGGCGCGGGTGCTGCGATCCTGGGGCGGGATCATGGATATGTCGCCCGATGGCTCTCCGATCATAGACCGGACGGATATCGATGGGCTCTATCTGAATGCCGGCTGGAACTATGGCGGGTTCAAGGCGGTTCCGGGTTCGGGGAATGTGTTTGCGCATCTGATTGCGACGGATCGGTATCACGAGAATGCCACCGGCTTCCGACTGGATCGTTTCCGCACCGGGCGCGGGATTATCGATGAAGAGGGCAAGGGCTCTCAGCACAATCTGCATTGAGGGGCGCGATGTTGGATTTGGGTATTATTGAAAAGATCAAGAAGGGCGCGCGGCTATGAGGATCACCTGTCCATATTGCGGCGAGCGGGATCGGCGCGAATTCTACTATCGCGGGGCGGCAGTGGATCTGGACCGACCGGCCCCGGATGCCGGTGAGGCGGCTTGGGATGATTTTGTCTACCAACGGGAAAACCCGGCAGGGCCGACACGAGAGCTTTGGTATCACGAAGGCGGGTGCGGTGCATGGATCGTGGTCACACGAAACACGGTCACGCATGAGATGATCGACGCGCAGCCGGCATCGGAGGAGCGGGCATGAGAATCGATGGAAAGGGTCTTATCGATCGTACGCAGTCGATTCCGTTTGTTTTCGATGGTGCCAGCTATAGCGGCTATGCGGGCGACACCCTGACCTCAGCGCTTTTGGCGAATGGCGTACGACTGATGGGGCGTTCGTTCAAGTACCACCGGCCTAGGGGTGTGCTGAGCGCAGGCAGCGAAGAGCCGAATGCGCTGATGACCGTGGGGGCAGGCGCAGGACAAGAACCAAATATTCGCGCCACGATGCAAGAGATCTATCCGGGACTTGAAGCGCGCAGCCAGAATCGCTGGCCCAGCCTGAGTGTCGATTTGATGGGGATCAACGATCTGGCTTCCCCGTTTTTGGGCGCGGGTTTTTACTACAAAACCTTCATGTGGCCGAAAAGCTTCTGGGAAAAGCTATACGAGCCGATCATTCGACGTGCCGCCGGATTGGGAGCACTGTCGGGCGAAGACAATGCCGACAAGTACGAAAGCGCTTATGCCTTTTGCGATCTGCTGATTATCGGGGCAGGGCCTGCGGGGCTGATGGCCGCACTCGTCGCTGGTCGTGCCGGCGCGGACGTCATTCTGGCCGACGAAAACAGTCGCGTGGGTGGGCGTCTGCTGGCCGAGACCTATGAGGTCGACGGAAAACCGGGGCCCGATTGGGTTGACGAAGTGCTGGCCGAGTTGGCCGCGATGGACAATGTCCGCATCATGACCCGGACCACTATCGCAGGTGCCTATGACCAAGGTACCTTTGCGGCGTTGGAACGCGTTTTTCACCATACGGATCACCGCCCCAACGGGGCGCCGTTGGAAACCTATTGGCGGATCGTGGCCAAGCGGTCAGTTCTGGCGGCAGGCGCGCTGGAGCGCCCGGTCGCATTCCGCAACAATGATCGCCCGGGGATCATGACTGCTGGCGCGGTGCGGGCGTATCTAAACCGATGGGGTGTCAGCCCGGGCCGCAATGTGACGATCTTCGGAAATACTGACGATATCCATCGCACTGCTCGTGATTTGTTGGATGCTGGTGTCCATGTGGCGGCTGTGATCGATAGCCGCCATGACGCGCCCTTGTCTGACGACTACGAGGTTCTACGCGGGGCGCAAGTTTGTAACAGTTCGGGCCGTAAAGGGCTGGAGGCGATTACAGTGCGCCGTGCCAGTGGAGAAGAACGGATACACACGGATTGCCTTGCCATGACAGGGGGCTGGAATCCTTCGGTTCATCTAACGTGTCACATGAATAGCCGCCCGATCTGGAAGCGTGAGATCGAAGCCTTTGTGCCAACGCCAGGGGCCGTGCCGGGCATGGTGACAGCGGGTGCGTGCAACGGATCTTTCTCAACTACAGCCTGCCTTCGTGAAGGGATTGAGGCAGCCAAAGGCGTACTTGGCGATCTTGGCTACAAGGCCACGAAGACTGTGCCACCGCAGGCCGAGGATACGCCATACGAGATCACGCAGCTTTGGGCCGTTCCCGGCAAAGGGCGCGCGTGGCTGGATTTCCAGAACGATGTTACAGTGAAAGACGTCAAACAGGCCGCGACTGAGAACTTCCGGTCAGTCGAGCACATGAAGCGCTATACGACGCAAGGTATGGCGACGGATCAGGGCAAGAATTCGAACGTGGCGGCGTTGGCCATTCTAGCGGACGTCACCGGGCGCGCGATACCCGAAACCGGAACCACGACGTTCCGCCCTCCGTATTCTCCTATCGCCATTGCCGCGCTGGGTGCTGGGGCTGAAGGCAAGGGTTTCAAGCCGCAACGCTTTATCACTTCGCACAAAGCGACCGTAGCGCGGAAAGCTCCGTTGGTTGAGGCCGGGTTGTGGTATCGCCCCAGCTATTTCCCAAAGGGTGGAGAAACCACGTGGCGGCAATCCTGTGACCGTGAGGTCAACATGGTGCGTCAGGCCGTCGGGGTGTGCGATGTCTCGACGCTTGGCAAGATTGACATACAGGGGCCGGATGCGGGGGCGTTTCTGGACTTCGTTTATACGAACATGTTCTCGACCCTCAAAGTTGGCCGAACGCGATATGGCCTGATGTTGCGTGAGGATGGATTCGTCATGGATGATGGCACCACCGCGCGGCTGGGAGAGACGCATTACCTGATGACCACCACCACGGCAGGTGCTGGCGATGTAATGAAGCATCTGGAATTCGTTCATCAGGGTCTGCGCCCTTATCTGGATGTCTCGTGCATCTCGGTCACTGAACAGTGGGCACAGTTTGCCGTGGCCGGACCAAAATCGCGTGAATTGTTGAACGATCTGCTGGACACACCTCTTGATGAAGAAAGCTGGCCCTTCATGGCTTGCGGATCGATCTCGGTGCTGGGTGTGCAGGGGCGTTTGTTCCGGATCTCGTTCTCGGGCGAGCATGCATATGAAATCGCCGTGCCTGCGCGCTATGGCGCGACCCTGTTCGATATTTTGACCGAGCGGGCTGAAGCGCTGGGCGGTGGTCTTTATGGGATGGAGGCACTGAACGTTCTTCGGATCGAAAAGGGCTTTATTACGCATTCCGAGATCCACGGACGGACAACTGCCTATGATATCGGCATGGGTCGGATGGTGTCGCAGAAGAAGGATTGCATCGGCAAAACGATGTCGCAACGTCCGGGCCTTGAAGAGCCGGGGCGCGAGCGGTTGGTCGGGCTCAAACCCATTGGCGAAAGCAAGGAATTGCTGGCGGGTGCGCATCTTTACCGGGAAGAGGCCGAGCCGGTGCGCATCAATGATCAGGGCTATCTGACCTCCGTGTGTTATTCCCCGACGCTGGAAACGATGTTGGGCTTGGGCTTCTTGGCGGACGGGCCTGAGAGGTATGGAGAAATCGTGAAAATGGTCGATCATCTGCGCGGCGTGACAACCCTGTGTGAAGTGGTGAACCCGGTTTTCTTTGACCCCGAAGGAGGGCGCGTCCGTGGATAATCTGACCGCCAAAACACCCTGCGACGGGTTGCTGCCTTTGACCTTCGGCTCTGTAACGCTCAGCGAAGAGGATGCGGGCGCGATCCATTCGATCTCACCTTTCAAGGGTAAGCAAAAGGCGCTATCCGAAGCTTTGAAAGCAGCGCACGGGATGGCCTATCCATCGGCCAACCGCGCAACGGGTAAGGCTGGCGCGCGGGCGATCTGGTTCGGCCCGGCGCATGCGATGCTGATCGGACCGTCTCCTGATGCGACCCTGACCGAGAATGCTGCCATTGTGGACCAATCAGATGCCTGGGCTGTGGTCCGGTTAGAGGGTGCTGATGTCGAAGACGTACTGGCGCGCGTAGTGCCGGTTGATCTGCGCAAGGTGCATTTCAAGCGCGGCCATACCGCCCGCACCCTGCTCTTCCACATGACTGCTTCGATCACGCGCGTTGGAGAGAACGCGTTTCAGATCATGGTCTTCCGTTCAATGGCTGAGACATTGGTTCACGATTTGAAAAGGGCGATGGAAGGCACCGCCGCGCGCGGGTAAGCTGCGCTGAAAGAAACGAATCCCGGGAGATCCCCATGTTGCGTATCGCTATCGTTGCGGCCGTGCTGGCCACGCCAGTGGTTGCACAGGAAACCAAGGAACAGAGCTGCAAGTATCAGGCCGACGTTGTTGCAGCGATACAGAAAGCACGACTTGACCGGGTCAAGGAACGCGATGTGGCGCAGGCGGTGGCCGACAGTGGTCCTACCTGGCCCGAGAACTACAATGCCGCTGTTCCGCTGATCACGCCTTGGGTATATGAGCAGAAGATGCGCGACGTGCGTAAGAAGGATCTCGGAGCTGCGTGGCTGGAGTTGTGTTTACAACAATAATCCACAGTCAGATCATTTCTCTGTGGACAACCGCGCGCCATCCCCTTGGCGCGCGTTTTCATTTCTGGCAGGTTTGACCCATGTCTTTGCCCCCCGGATTTCTGGATGAACTGCGCACGCGCCTCAGCCTGTCTCAGGTTGTTGGGCGTAAGGTCATGTGGGACCAGCGCAAATCCAATCAGGGCAAGGGGGATATGTGGGCGCCTTGCCCCTTTCATCACGAAAAGACCGCCTCGTTCCACGTCGATGACCAAAAGGGATTCTATTATTGCTTTGGCTGCCACGCCAAAGGGGACGCGATCAGTTTTGTGAAAGAGACCGAGAATGTCTCTTTCATAGAAGCCGTGGAAATTCTGGCGCGCGAGGCCGGGATGCCGATGCCCGCGCGTGATCCCAAGGCGCAGGAAAAGCAGGACCGCCGTTCACAGCTGGCCGAGGTGATGGAACAGGCTGTGCAGTTCTTTCGTTTGCAACTCAAGACTGGGGCAGGGGCGGCGGCACGTGATTATTTGACACGTCGCGGTCTTGACGCGAAGGCGCTGGACCGTTGGGAAATCGGTTTCGCACCCGAGCGCTGGCAGGCTCTGTGGGATCATCTAACCGGTAAGAGTGTCTCCGAGGACCTGATCCTTGGGGCCGGGCTGGCCAAGCCGTCGAACAAAGGTAAGAAACCCTATGATACGTTCCGCAACCGCATCATGTACCCGATCCGCGACCCGCGCGGGCGGTGCATTGCGTTTGGTGGCCGGGCGATGGATCCCAATGACAACGCCAAATACCTGAACTCGCCCGAGACCGATCTGTTCGACAAAGGCCGCAGCCTCTACAACCATGGCCCCGCACGACAGGCGGCAGGCAAGGGGCAGCCTTTGGTTGTGGCCGAGGGCTATATGGACGTGATCGCTTTGGCTGAGGCCGGGTTTGGCGCGTCGGTTGCGCCATTGGGGACTGCGATTACCGAGCATCAGTTGCAACTACTTTGGCGCATCTCTGACGAGCCGATCATCGCTTTGGATGGCGATACGGCAGGGCTGCGTGCGGCGATGCGAGCGGTCGATTTGGCACTGCCGTTGCTGGAAGCGGGCAAATCCTTGCGTTTTGCCTTGATGCCCGAAGGCAAGGATCCCGACGATTTGCTGCGCGCCGAAGGTTCGGGGGCGGTGCAGGGTGTGCTGGATGCTGCAATCCCGATGGTCAAACTGCTCTGGCAACGCGAGACGGAAGGCAAGGTCTTTGACAGCCCCGAACGCAAAGCGGCGCTGGATAAATCCCTGCGAGAGAAGATCAAGCTGATCCGCGACCCCTCGATCCGATCGCACTACGGGCAGGAAATTAAGGACCTGCGCTGGCAATTGTTTCGCCCACAGCGACAATCGCAAAATCGCCCGTGGCAACCGCGCGGAAAATGGCAGCCGCAGGCACAGCCTGCCACGCCAGGCGCACGGGCGTCATTTCTGGCCTCGGCTGAGAATGCGGATATTCAACTGCGCGAAGCGGCAATTCTCGCGATTGCCATCCTGAATCCACAAGTTGTCGTGCAATTCGAAACTCAGCTGGAAGAAATGGATTGCCACGACCCTGATCATGCGGCCTTGCGGGGAGCAATCCTGCGCCATGCCATCGACGATCCGGACAATCTGCAGGATCACATCATGCAAACTTTGGGACCGGAACCCCTTGAAAACCTGCTGGCCCTTCGCCATGTCGCAGTGATCCCCTGTGTGTACAAACCGGGCGACGTTGAAAAGGCCGAGATGACGCTGGCCGAGGAACTCGCAAAGATCAAAGCGCTCCAGGGGTTGGATGCTGAGATTGCCGAAGCGGCAGAGGAATTGTCTGATCTGGCCGATGAGGCGCTGACATATCGGCTGGCGCAAGCCGCCGAAGAGCGCAACCGTACAAGCCGCAGCCAGAACGAAGACAGGGCCGTTTTCGACATCGCCGACAATGGTGCGCGAATCAACCGCGATGAGAAAGACGCGTTTGAGGCCATCACGTCTGGCATCAAATTCGAACGGAAACATCGATGAAGTGGTGTTTTCGTAAGGCACTGGAAAAGAAAAACGGGTAAACGGGTGGCCGAATCACTTCTACGCGCTAATGATTCGGTTCAAACGAATCACCCATCCCTGCAGGAGCATTGAATGGCCGCCAAGGATACGAACGAAGACCGCAAATCCGACGAGCAGGAACAGGAAATCTCGCTGGACATGAGCCAGGCCCAGGTCAAGAAGATGATCGCCGAGGCTCGCGAGAAAGGTTACATCACCTACGACCAGCTCAATCAGGTTCTGCCGCCTGATCAGGTCAGCTCGGAACAGATCGAAGATGTAATGTCGATGCTGTCCGAGATGGGCATCAACATCATCGAAGATGAAGAAGCCGAAGAAGAAGAAAACAAAGGCTCGACCGAACTGGTCACCACCGAAGGTCCGCGCGAGGTTGCGCTGGCTGGTGCTGCAACCGAAAAGCTGGATCGCACCGATGACCCCGTACGCATGTATCTGCGCGAGATGGGTTCAGTCGAACTGCTGAGCCGCGAGGGCGAGATTGCTATCGCCAAGCGGATCGAAGCCGGTCGGAACACCATGATCGCTGGTCTGTGCGAAAGCCCGCTGACCTTCCAAGCGATCACCATCTGGCATGACGAACTTTTGTCCGAAGACATTCTGCTGCGGGACGTCATCGATCTGGAAACCACTTTCGGCAACCAGATGGATGAAGACGGCGAGGTTGAAGAGCCGGTTGTCGATACCTCATCGGTGCAGGCCGCCAAGCCTGCCAAGGATGAGGGGCCGGAGCTTGACGCTGACGGCAACCCGATTGCCAATGATGATGACGATGATGACGACGATCAGGCCAACATGTCCCTGGCCGCGATGGAAGCAGCGCTGAAGGATCAGGTTCTTACCACGCTGGAACGCATCTCGACCGACTTCGCTATGCTGTCCGAAATGCAGGACAGCCGGATTTCTGCGACGCTGAATGAGGATGGCACTTTCAGCGCGAAGGACGAAGAAACCTATCAGAAGCTGCGCGCTGAGATTGTTGAACTGGTGAATGGTCTTCACCTGCACAACAACCGGATCGAAGCTCTGATCGACCAGCTTTATGGCATCAATCGCCGGATTATGTCACTGGACAGCTCGATGGTGAAACTGGCTGACCAGGCTCGCATCAACCGTCGCGAGTTCATTGATGCTTATCGTGGGCGCGAGCTGGATCCGAACTGGTTGGCTGAAATGGCTGAGAAGCCGGGCCGGGGCTGGCAGATGTTCATCGAACGCTCGACCGAAAAGGTTGAGGAACTGCGCAACGACATGGCCCAAGTCGGGCAATATGTCGGTCTCGATATCCCTGAATTCCGCCGCATCGTGCAGCAGGTTCAGAAGGGTGAGAAAGAGGCGCGGCAAGCCAAGAAGGAAATGGTCGAGGCCAACCTGCGTCTGGTGATCTCGATTGCCAAAAAGTACACGAACCGCGGCCTGCAATTCCTTGATCTTATTCAGGAAGGTAACATCGGCCTGATGAAGGCGGTGGACAAGTTCGAATACCGCCGGGGCTATAAGTTCTCGACCTATGCGACCTGGTGGATCCGTCAGGCGATCACGCGTTCGATCGCGGATCAGGCGCGCACGATCCGTATCCCGGTGCATATGATCGAAACGATCAACAAGCTGGTCCGGACAGGTCGTCAGATGCTGCACGAAATCGGCCGCGAGCCAACGCCGGAAGAACTGGCCGAAAAGCTGCAAATGCCGCTTGAGAAGGTGCGCAAGGTGATGAAAATCGCCAAGGAGCCGATCAGCCTTGAGACACCAATCGGTGACGAGGAAGACAGCCAGCTGGGCGATTTCATCGAAGACAAGAATGCCGTGCTGCCACTGGACAGCGCCATTCAGGAAAACCTCAAGGAAACCACCACACGGGTTCTGGCCTCTCTCACCCCGCGTGAAGAGCGGGTTCTGCGGATGCGCTTTGGCATCGGCATGAACACCGACCACACGCTGGAAGAGGTCGGTCAGCAGTTCAGCGTGACGCGCGAACGTATCCGCCAGATCGAGGCGAAGGCGCTGCGTAAGCTGAAACACCCGAGTAGGTCGCGTAAATTGCGGTCCTTCCTGGATCAGTAAATCGAAAGGCGCCTCATCCCGAGGCGCTTTTTTCTTTCGCCCGCTCACAATGACTGAACTTCAAATCAAATTGGCGGGAATTCGCAAGGAGTCCGGCGATGCCATCTTTATATCGCCGCTGTCCACTCATGGACAGGCCGGGGCGAGGTGATTGGGCTGATGACCCCCGGCCACTTTTTAGCTTCATGAAAGCGGATGAGAGACACGTTTGCGAAAAGCAGTCGGGGCCTGACCCGTCCAACGTTTGAAGGCGGTGGAAAACGCAGCCTGATCGGAATAACCGAGCGAATACGAGATTTCGGACAGATGCATACCGTTCTTGATGAAGGTCTGCGCCAGGTCACATCGTAAATCTTCAACAATCTCGCGATATGAAGTGCCTTCGTCAGCCAGGCGGCGAGCCAATGTTCGAGGGCTTAGGCCGAGCTGGGAGGCGGCGTCGTCCACCTGTACGATTCCCCCCGGCATCGCATCTGTGATCAACCCTTCGATCTGTGCTCGGGTTTTCTGTCTTGGCGACTGTCTTTCGGCCAGCAGGCGTTCGCCAAATTCAACCAAATGCGCGCGCAGGCTAGGGTCGTAAGTTGGGATCGGTGTTTCCAGCGAGGGCAGCGACAGGATGATTTCCAAGCGTTCGGCCCCGAAGGTAACTGGGAAACCTCCGATCTTCTGGTAGGTGGCTTGGTGTTGCCCAACTGTGTGCTGAAACCGTATCTCAATCGGATTCAGATTCAACTGAGTCAACGCCCGCATCCGGGCGATCGCGCCAAACAGCAGGAACTCGGTCCGCCGATGATAGCGGGAAAAGCTCGGGTCTTTCCAATCGGCCTCAAGCGAGGCAGCGTTACCTGAAAGGCGCAGATTGAAGGCCAGGGCCGGGTCGATAATGCCATGAAACCGCGCCGTATTTTCGATCACCTGCTTCAGATCACGAGAGTACTTGCTGATATAGGCCGTAATGCTGGAAGAAGAACTGAATTCCAGACCCGCCCGTGCGCCAAAGGTGATATCGCCAAGTGCATCGCAGGCGTGTCGGACAAACAGCGCTTCTTTGTGGGCGCTGTACCTTTTGGCAGGCGGTTCAATATCGCGGCGGGTCAATGCGCAGTCACTCAGGACCTGTTCCACCACGGTCGCGCTTGCGTGATCCTCAAGGGTCCGTGTCAGCAATTGAATGCGTGAAATGTCGACGTCCATCACCCAGCCCAAAAAACGCGTTACTGTAATACCGTTACCCTAGCGGCAAACCGTGGCAATGCGCCAGCCTCGGTGCTGATACCCAGGAATTGACCGCAACTCGCAAAGATATGGCAGAAATGACCATGTCCGTAGCCTTGGCCAATAGCTACATGACCGGTGTTGTCGGGTCAGCGCCTTTTGGGGAAAAGGTCAGAGCCTGAGCGAGCGGTCCACCAAGCCGTTTCAACGGGTTCCCCGGCACGCCCCTCTCATTCTTCTGGTCAGTCATGTCGCATTGCTGCGGCGCATTCGACGTGACAGCATCACGGGGAACCTTTTGTTATTTCTTGATCTCTCGTGGCTGATGATCTTTCCATCGATACAGATTTGATCGTCTTCGACGGTGAATGCGTGCTGTGTTCAGGGTTTTTTCACTTCATGTTGCGCCATGATCGAGATCAGAAATTTCTATTTGCAACTGCGCAGTCACCGCTTGGGCAGCAGCTTTATACTCTCCTGAACCTGCCGACAGACGAATTTGAAACCAATTTGGTGATCGTCAAAGGAAAGGTGCACCAAAATCTCGACGCATTTGCCGCTGCGATGCGTGCATTATATGTTCCGTGGCGGGTATTGTCCTTGTGTCGATACCTGCCGAGGTTTCTGAAGAACCCGCTGTACCGGATGATTGCCCGTAACAGATATGCGCTATTTGGGCGGCGGGATGAGTGCCTAGTTCCTGATCCTTCTCTCAGATCGCGGTTTGCCCAAGATGGATTCTGATCGTGATCCATTCCTGCAGGCGCTGGGTATAGATGAAGCTGTGCCTGGATTGGTCAGGGATTTGCACAGCGGGGAAGGTCGCTACTCTGGTCGATGCAGCATTCAGCGTGGCCGAGGCGTTTTGGTCGCTCTGGCACTTCGCATCGGGCGATTTCCACCTGCGGGCGAAGATTTGCCGATCACCCTTACGATCCGAAAGTCTGGCGCATATTGGCAATGGGAACGGGATTTCGCAGGCCACAAAACGCGTTCACGGATCACTTTTGATCCGCTGTGTGGCATGGTGCGGGAACAGATCGGCGGGCTGACAATATGGTTGCAGCCGGTGAGAACTGATAAGGGGCTGACCATTGAGATCCGCCGCCTCGCTTTGTTTGGCATTCCGTGTCCGGGGTTTCTTTTGCCACGTTCCGGATCGACCGAGGCTGAGGACGTACAATTGAGGTTTCGCTTTGACATTTCGGCGACAGCACCGGGATTGGGACACCTGATCCGCTATCAGGGATGGTTAGAGCCTGTTCACGAACCACGTGGGTCAAGCTGACATGATCGTTAGTTCGCTTTGCTGACGATGGCGACGCACTAGTCTATATTTCACATGGAAACAGGAAGATGGTCACGATGAAACAGACAATACTTTGCGCATTTGCAGCACTGCTTATGACCAGCTCTGCGGGCGTTGTCGATGCAGCGCCGAACGGTTATCGAACAGAACCGATGAGCGGCACAGACTTCGAGGTCATTCCAAGGACACGTCAGGATACTGATGGATATTGGTGCGCCGCTGCTGATTTTGCCCGCCGGAAATTGGGTGCTGGGTGGCAGCAACAAATCTACGTTCTGCGCGGCTATGGCCCCAGCGTGACAACGGGACGCCGGACGGCGGTACAGTTCACACTGAAACAACCCGCCAATGTCCCGCAGAAAGGCAGCTTTTCGGTCACAGCCGGGTTCCAGCCGGGTGACAGCATGTCGGTACAGGGCGCAAATGCACGGTGCGGCGTCCGTCCGTTTATCAATTGACCTGCGATGCAGACAGAATTCTCGATCCAGACACAGGGCGTGGGGCTCTATGAGATTACCGCCCCTGTGCGCAGTTGGCTTAGGCCGGTTTCGGACGGTTTGCTGACGCTCTTTGTGCGCCACACTTCTTGTTCGCTGCTTATTCAGGAAAACGCCGACCCCGAGGTGCAGACTGATCTGCGCGCATTCTTTGATCGGCTGGTGCCGCAATCGGATCATCCGTCGATGGCTTATCTGCGCCACACCTATGAGGGGCCGGACGACATGCCAGCCCATATCAAGGCCGCGATGATGCCTGTTTCGCTGTCGATACCGGTATCAGGTGGGGTGCCTGCGCTGGGCACATGGCAGGGGATATATCTGTTTGAACACCGCAACGCGCCGCATGAAAGAAAGGTCGCTGCGCATTTTGGGTGACGCTTTATATTGGGGTGGAAAATTCCGACTACCCAAACTCTAGAGGCTGTCCTATAGTTGTGGATAAGTAAGCCGCAGCGCTTACAAAAAGTGGCCAGCTAGGGACGAGGAGACGGCGGATGCGCTGCCCGTTTTGCGGAAATATCGATACTCAGGTCAAAGATTCACGCCCGGCAGAGGATCACGTCGCGATCCGTAGACGGCGGTTCTGCCCGGCCTGCGGCGGACGGTTCACCACCTATGAACGCGTGCAACTGCGTGATCTGGTCGTCATCAAAACCAACGGAAAGCGCGAAGACTTCGACCGCGACAAGCTGGAACGCTCGATCCGTATTTCGATGCAGAAGCGGCCCATTGATCCCGATCGGATTGATCAGATGATCTCCGGTATCGTGCGCCGTCTTGAAAGCATGGGGGAAACCGATATCCCTTCGAATAAAATCGGTGAAATTGTAATGGAAGCGCTGGCCCGGATTGATACGGTCGCATATGTTCGCTTTGCGAGTGTGTACAAGAATTTCCAGGCGGCCGATGATTTCGAGGAGTTTGTCCACGAGTTGCGCCCGCCGCAACCTTCGACGGATGAGTGAGCGATACAGATGAGCGATATATGGCGCTGGCCCTATCATTGGGGCGGCGCGGCCAAGGCACCTGCTGGCCGAATCCGTCTGTCGGGTGTGTCGTCGTGCGCGATGGACGCATCGTTGGTCGCGGCTGGACGCAGCCCGGGGGTCGTCCGCATGCAGAACCTCTCGCTCTGACGCAGGCGGGTGAGGCCGCGCGAGGTGCCACCGCTTATGTCTCGCTTGAACCCTGTTCACACTACGGAGAGACGCCGCCCTGTGCCGAGGCATTGATTGAGGCCGGTGTTGCCCGTGTGGTTTCGGCGATCGAAGACAGCGATCCTCGGGTCGCTGGGCAAGGGTTTGCCATGTTGCGCGAGGCCGGGATTGAGGTCACCACCGGCGTTCTGGCGGAACAGGCGGCCCGCGATCACGCAGGGTTTTTCCTGAAAACCGAGCAAGGCCGCCCGTTTGTGACTTTGAAAATGGCCAGCAGCTTTGATGGACGGATTGCCACGGAAACCGGGCACAGTCAGTGGATCACAGGTCCAAATGCTCGCCGCGCGGTGCATGCGATGCGTGCGCGCCACGATGCGGTGATGGTTGGGGCAGGGACAGCGCGCGCCGATGACCCGTCGCTGACAGTTCGTGATCTGGGCGTGCAGCATCAGCCGGTGCGCGTGGTGGTCTCGCGCCATCTGGATCTGCCCTTGATGGGGCAACTTGCGCGAACCGCGTCCGATATCCCTGTCTGGCTCTGTCACGGCCCCCACCCAGACCCCGAGCGTGCGCGTGCGTGGGAGGGGTTGGGTGCCCGTCTGATCCCGTGTGCGCTGGATGGTCATCACGTGGATGCGGCTGATCTGTTGCAACAGCTTGGGCAGGCCGGATTGACGCGTGTCTTTTGCGAAGGCGGATCAGCATTGGCTGCATCTTTGCTAAAGGGCGATCTGGTCGATGAGTTGGTCGGTTTTACAGCGGGGCTGACCATCGGGGCCGAAGGTCTGTCCGCGATCGGGGCACTGAGGCTTGATACTCTGGATACTGCCCCCCGATTTGATCTGATCGAAACACGGGTCGTAGGCGGCGATATCCTACATCGCTGGGCACGCGTGACGCACTAGCCTTCAGCGCCACCAATGCGCATGCGTCGCCAGTGCGCCCTGAAATTTGGACAAAATGCGATTTACGGGTCCGGTAGGGGATGGCGTACCCTGCGCAAGCCGCTCGACCGCGATTTCGACGGGGCAGGTCTGTCCCGTCACCGGATCGAGATAGCGGGGGTAGTCAATCAGCGTTGCGTGCACCAATCCCATCAGCGAAGGCCGCGCGCCACGTCGCGCAGGCACTGCCCCCAGATCCGTTGTCAGCCCCCAACCGGCGTAGAACGGAGCGCCGAGTGTGGTGACCCGGACGCCACGCAGCAAAGCCTCGAACCCCAGCAGAGATGTCATAGTCCAGACCTCATCCACCTGTCCAAGCAGGGTGGCAGGATCGGTGCCTTCTACAATGACATCGGCCAGATCGGTTTCGATCTTGCCATCGCGCAACCCAGCCTCAACATCCGGATGCGGTTTGTAGATCAACACAGAGTCGGGATTGGCCTCGCGCGCTGCGCGCAGCAGATCGAGATTGGTGCGGATGTTGCTCGTTCCCAGCCGGATTGAGGCGTCATCTTCAACCTGACCCGGCACCAAAATCCGGTGGCCAGTCGGCAGGTCCGGGGCAGGGTGGCCGATGTTGTACTTGCTTAGTCCTTCGGCCAGCAATCGGGCTGTCAGCCGTTCGGCGCGGAGCCTCTGATCAGGGCGCAAGGTTTCGCGCGTGGTGATCCATTCTTCCAGGCGGCTGGGATGCGTTGGATCGTAGTAGATGCCGATATCATCGGTCACCAGCGACAGCGGTGGAACCAGCTCCGCGCCCAACCCGCGGGATCGTAAAAAGCCATCCTCAATCCGGGTTGCATTCAGCGTCTCACCGGCTCGGCTGGCCCAGACCATATGGGGTTGTTTGGTGTTCTCTGGCTGCTCGGCCACGAAACGCACCTTATGGTGCTGGCCGAAAATGCGTTGCAGGTGGCGGCGTTTCCATACCCGCATCCCGGAGGCGGTCCAGCCTTTGTGGTCCTGCCGCCAGGCCCGGGTTTGCGCCTCAAGCGTATCGAGCACGCATTCCAATTCGCACAGGCGATCATGGTAGGGATCGTACCAACGCGGATACAAGATCATCGCAGCTGCAAAAAGCTGCGCCCGCGTAAGATTCCGTTGGCGACGGAGCAGGGGTGCATCATCTTGCGTCAGCCCCCACCCAGCGTAGAATGGTTGCCCGAACACGCGAGGTTTGTGCCCGGCCAATATCGCCTCAAATCCCATCTGCGAGGACAGCGTGTAAACCCCGATGGCCCCTTCAAGCAGCGACCATGGACTTATCGGGCTGTCGAGGATCGATATTCTGTCACTCAGATCCTGATCGGAAAAGTATCCCTTGCGGTGGCCTGCCGTGGTTTCGGGGTGGCTTTTGATGAGGATGCGCGCGCCGGGGTTTTCCTCTTGCGCGATGACCAGCATCTCGCGGAACCGTGCATAGTCGCCGTTGCTTGCGGTGACGGCAGCATCTCCCTGCGTCTGGTCGATCACTAGAACGTAGCCAGGATCGGGAGGCGTCAGATCAAGGTCAAAGGCCGAGTATTTGCTCAGATGCAGCTCTCGGATGCGCGCGATTGCGCCTCGCGCGCGATCCAGCAGGGCGGTGTCATCCAGCGGATGCGTGGCTAACAGAGTTTCCAGATCCGAAGGCACACTCGGATCAAAATGCAGACCCGATCGATCCAACAACAGACCCATGGGTGCCTCACCGCTTCGTCCAGGGTGCAGAGACCGCAGGAACGCGTCTTCGACCCTCAGGACGGGCACATCGCGTTTCTGCGCGATACCCATGCCCCGATGGGCTGTCGGGCTGTTGCCCCAGACCCCGACCAGATCGTCTGGCTGTGGCAGTCCAAGCCGGATGTCATACCCGGCCAGAGACAATATACGACGCAGCCGCGACTGTGTCAGGAACCCACCGTTGTAAACAAAAAGCCGGGAGCGTTCGCCCCCGGCCGTGTTCTCCGATTCAGAGAGCATTCATCAGTTACCCGTAAGCGTCGCCACATTCGCAAATGGCGTCAGACCTCCAGCAATCAGCGAGACAGATTTGCTCCACTGTGCATATGGGGCCTCGGTGACGTATATCGTGTCATCGTCTCGGATCACGAAATCGCGGGCGATGAACAGGCCATTGGGCGCGGTCAGGTTCAGCAAATAGATCATGCGCTGATCACCCTGTAGCTCGGGACGTCCCATGACATTGCGCGCCACATCCTGCCGTTCCTCACGCAGAACAAAAATACCTGTCGGGTCTGAGGATAGTGGCTGTAAGCCTCCGACCTGAGCCAGCGCCTCAAGGGCGGATAGGTCCTGACTTTCAAAGGCCACGCGGGATTGTCCTCCGGTCGAGCCCAGCGCGATGTATGAGCGGCTGTCCTGTTCGACCAGAATGCGATCGCCGCCGCGCAGGGCGATATCGGTTTCCGGGTTGCGGAACAGATCGTCGTACCAGATGGTTCCTCTTTGCTTGCCCCTGATCACAGTGACCAATGCGATATCGGATGCAACTGCCACCCCGCCTGCTTGCGCGAGCATGGTCGACAACGAGCCAGTCGGTCGCTCAATCGGATAGATTCCCGGCGCGCCGATAGTTCCGGTCAGAGAAACGGTCGACCCATCGCCCGGGGTACGCGACACTTGGACTTGCGGATCCGGAGTCTGTTCTTCCAGCTTCGAGGAAATCAACGTGCGGAGCTGTTCGGGCGTATTGCCCGCCGCACGCAGCCGCCCGGCATAAGGGACAAATATGTAACCTTCGCTGTCGACCTGCACCTGATCCAGAACGGTGGCGCCACCGGCTGCGGAACTTAGCAACCCATCCTCGACATTTTCCCAGATGCTGAGGCTCAGAATATCGCCGGGGCGTACAGTATCGGATGCGACGCTTTGCGCGCTGCGGAAGGATTTCGAAAACCCGTATTGCGGGATCACCGATGTGGCCCGCGCAACACGGTCGTCGACCTCAACCACAAAGGCGTTACCCCCGTTTTCGACCGACCCGGCTAGAATTTCGTTTTTGTTCGGCCCGGATTTGGGAAGCTGGCATGCTGCCAGCAGGCCAAGGGTCGCCACAAGGGAAACCCCCCGGATCCATCGGGTAGGAAAGCGCTGCACTGCCGATTTACCTCAATCGTCTTTGTTTTGGGAAGGTTACCCGCATCGCTTCGAAACATCCAGCAGCAGGTTGCCCGCGATCATTCAACAACGCGCAACTGTGGCGTTGTGGCCTCTTTATCGGAGAGCAACCCTTGATAGGGGTCCTGAGCCGATAGCATCATATCAGCCGCTCGCCGCAGCAATTGACGACGCCCTCGGCGAGAATAGAACCCCCCGGGGACTTGGCAGGTTTCCAGAAGAAATTGGCGATAAGCCCGATAGGCCTTGCCGCCCGGGGCATCTGGCTGGGCAAAGAATGCCTCAATCGATTGCCGAGATACGAATTCGGGCTTGTCATAAACCGACTGCCCAAAAATCCGCAAAGGAATGCCGCGCCACAGAACCTGCTGGCCTGCCGTGGAATTCACCGTCACGGCGGATTTTGCATCGTCTAGCAACCTGGCCAGCTTACCACCGGGCACATAGTGAATTCGGTTTGTGATGCCGTGCTGTGCTGCAAGCTGGCGCGCCCGCAGCCGCAGCGGTTCACGGTGGTTCTCAAGCGGGTGTTCCTTGATGACAAGGTGGTGATGCGCAGGGGCGCCTTTGGCGAATCCGGCGATCACTTGTTCGAGAAAATCGGACATACCGGAAAAATCCGAGTGATATTGGACCGAGCTGTCATGCCCCAATTGCAACAGCACAAGGTGATAGGGAAAACCGCTCCACCTGACCTGTGCTGTGGCCCAGCCCCGCTGTAGCCTGTGAATGGGCATCAGTGTCAGGCGTTTGAAGTATAGACGAAACTCTTTCGAGACCGGCAGCTCTCGATGGGGTCGGAAATTCCGGTATCTGCGATTCAGAAACAGCACGAACCAGTGATAGAGGGCACCGTAAAAGATGTGCTGGCGCATATCGCCCCAATGGGAAGGCGGTGGGGGGGCGTGCCCTTCGGACTGTTCCAGCGCCGTCTGCATCTGCGCCACAACCAGTTCCATCAGGCGTGAGTTTCCGTTCGACCCGTTTCGTTCATAGGTCACCCACCAAGGGCGCAGGTAGCCTTCTTCGAACACATGAACAGTGGTCCCGCGTGCTTTGGCAATCTCAACTGCGCGTGCATGCACGGGCCGGGTGTCGCCATAGAGCACGATATCGGTCACATCATAGTGGGTGAGCAATTCGCTTAAGGTCTCCGGCCAATCATCTGGCGCGCCGCGATATGGAATGTAACTGGATTTGTCGCCCCAGAAAGCCTGATCGCCCGCGTTGAAGCCGACCCGCCAGACCTGAGCACCCGCAGCCCGCAGCATCCGACCAAGCGCGTTAAAGAACGGACCATGCGGTCCTTGTAGAAACAGGAACACACGCCGGTTAGGGCTGTTGGCCAAAGGGATCATGCGGTCTGCTCGTGTGGTGACTTTTGGTGCGTTTGTATAAAATTATGCCTCTTTGTCGTTTTCACGGCAAGGCAGGGCTTGCCGGTAGAGCTGCGTGCCTTTACCTCGGCTATTGAAGCTAGGTTCAGAGGGTTAATGACATGTTCACAGGGATCGTCACCGATATTGGCACCGTTACCGAACTGGACCAGCAGGGAGACCTGCGGGCACGGATCAAGACAAGCTATGAAACGGCGGGCATTGATATTGGCGCTTCCATCGCAAGCGATGGCGTCTGTCTGACCGTCATTACACTGGGCGATGACTGGTATGATGTCCAGATCAGCGCTGAGACGGTTTCGAAAACCAATCTGGACAGTTGGCAGTTGGGCAAGCGCGTCAATCTGGAACGTGCCTTGAAAGTCGGGGATGAATTGGGAGGGCACATCGTCTCGGGCCACGTGGATGGCGTGGCAGAGGTGGTCTCTGTGATAGACGAGGGTGACAGCACGCGGGTGACATTGCGGGCGCCTGCCAATCTGGCCCGGTTTATCGCTCCGAAAGGGTCCGTTGCACTGAACGGCACATCGCTGACGGTTAATGATGTGGACGGGTGTGACTTTGGTATCAACTTCATCCCTCACACCAAAGAGGTCACCACATGGGGTGACGTCTCGGTCGGTGATCGCGTGAACCTTGAGATCGATACTCTGGCCCGATACGTCGCGCGACTGGCCGAGATGTCCTGACTTTCAGGTGGAAGGTCCAAATTTGGCCGTCAGCCTCTTGGACAGCCACCAGAAGCATGAAGCCAGCAGGATTGAGACATACCCGTCGATGGCGTAGTGCCAGGCGAGGTGAACCGAGCCTAGTAAGATGATGAAGGCAAACACCGACAGCGCCCAGCCGAGCCAACGCGAATAGCTGAAGCCGTAGAACGCCAGCAGCACAGTAGAGGCAACATGCATGCTGGGCATCGCCGAGATTCCGCCTGCTAGCCCATTATTCCGATAACCATCCAACAGCATTTCATGCACATTCAGCGCCCAGACCGGGCTGATTTCGTGTGATTTGCGTAACAGCTCCATCTGCGGAACGAAGTCAGAGCCAAGATTGAAGGGTTCGTAATAAACGGGACCAACCGAGGCAAAGATGGTTGCAATCACATTGCCGCCTACAAACCAGCACAGTGCAAACGCTACCAGAAAAACGGTGCTGCGGTTCGGGTCACTGCGGTCCAGACAGGCGACGCAAACCGCGATGTAAATCATGGGAAACCAGATGTGATAGGCGCCATTCACCGCTGTGGTTACGATCGGGGATCCCAAAATGGGCCATAGCAAGGTCCACGGATCGACGCCGCCGTGCAGAAACCGGTCCCATTGCACAAATTGCTCATCCCAGAGCGTCGGGTTCACAGCATGTATTTCGTTCTTCAGGAAGGTATAGGTCAGGATAAGAGCGACGATGCTGAGAAAGCAGACAACCGCATCGGTCGCTTTTCCAACATCTGCCATCTTGGATCGCAGATCTTGCAACATCCATTGAATTGGCTTTTTGGGTCGCACGACGAACATGGCAACGCCAAGTCGCCAAAGAACGAAATTTGCGAACATGAAACCAAGCAGACGAACTGAGATGACAATCAGGGAAGAGGTCGAAAAATCCCAATATGACCGTCCTACATAGATGCTAACGGCAATGGCATAGACCATCTGCAGTGCAATGAGTGATAGCAGCAGCCTGTTTCGCCGAAGGGCGCTTAAACGCACGAAATTTGCAGCGGGCAGATCAGCGGTCTTAGACACTGGGCTCAAATTCTCGTCTAGCTAGGACATTATACAATGACTGGTGCCCAGGATATCAGGCGATCCAAGGGCCCAATTGGGGCAATTTGTGGACAAAGTTCACGCAACCGGCCTAAAGGTTCAGCTATTGGCGACAATGCGCGGAAAAGGCCTAAGTCAAAACTGGCGCATAGGATTGGTAAACTGAGTTGGCACCAGATTTCATCGCTGGCCCTATAGCGCTGGGCATATCAATCTATCTCGCAGTGCTTACAGGCTGGTCTTTGCGTCCACTCTGGTCTATCCCGCCATTCAAACCCGTTGTGCGAAAGGCTGCCCTATGAGTTTTGAGACCCCCGGACCGGTAGAGGCCCAATTGCGCGAGGCGATCAGTCCGATCGAAGAAATCATCGACGAGGCCCGAAAGGGCCGGATGTACATTCTTGTGGATCATGAGGACCGCGAGAATGAGGGTGATCTGGTGATCGCGGCTGAGTTCGCTGACGCAGAGGCGATCAATTTCATGGCGACCCATGGGCGCGGGTTGATCTGCCTGCCGATGACAGCGGAACGGATCGATAGCCTGGGCCTGCCGATGATGGCGGTGAACAACTCGTCGCGTCATGAGACAGCCTTCACCGTGTCGATAGAAGCGCGCGAGGGAGTTTCGACGGGAATATCGGCCGCTGATCGCGCACTAACGGTGGCGACCGCGATCAACGAGCAAAACACTATGGCTCACATAGCGACCCCAGGCCATGTCTTCCCCTTGCGCGCCAAAAGGGGCGGTGTATTGGTGCGTGCAGGGCATACCGAAGCCGCCGTTGATATCTCGCGTCTGGCCGGGCTGAACCCCTCGGGCGTGATCTGCGAGATCATGAAGCCCGATGGCACAATGGCGCGCCTGCCTGATCTGGTCGCCTTCGCCGAAGAGCATGAAATGAAGATCGGCACGATCAGTGATCTGATCGCCTATCGCTCGCGTAACGACAATCTGGTGGTTGAAACTTCGCGCGAGACAGTGAATTCCGAATACGGTGGCGAATGGGAGATGCGGATTTTCACCGACCAGACCCACGGTATCGAACACGTTGTCATGATCAAGGGCGACATCACTACACCCGAGCCGGTCCTGACGCGGACCCACGCCCTGCATGAAGCGCCCGATATTCTGGGTCTCGGCCCGAAATCGTCACGAGAGCTGCCCCGCGCGATGGAAAAGATCGCCGAAGAGGGGCGCGGCGTCGTTTGCCTTTTCCGTCAGCCGCGAAATTCGCTGTATGCCGCAGACGACGAAGGCCCGCGCACGATCAAGCAAACCGGTCTGGGTGCGCAGATCCTGTCCAAGATGGGTATTCAGGAACTGGTGTTGCTGACAGACTCGCCTGAAACCGTGTATCTGGGGCTCGACGCGTTTGGACTGTCAATCGTCGGCACCCGCTCGATCCTCAAGGAAGACTGATAATGGCTGAAAAAGACAAACATGGCATTCTGCCGACTCCCAGCTTCGACAAGCCGGTGAAACTGCTGCTGGTGGTGGCTCCGTTCTACCGTGCCATAGCCGACAACATGGTCGCTGGTGCCAAGGCCGAGATCGAGGCCGCAGGCGGCACCTGCGACGTGGTCGAAGTGCCCGGTGCGCTGGAAATCCCGACCACAATCGCCATGGCCGACCGTCAGTGCAACTACGACGGCTATGTCGCGTTGGGCTGTGTCATTCGGGGCGAGACGACGCATTATGAAACCGTCTGCAACGACTCTAGCCGTGCAATCCAGTTGATGGGCCTGCAGGGCCTGCTGATCGGCAATGGCATCCTGACTGTCGAAAACGACGAACAGGCCGAGGTACGTGCAAACCCCGAAAAGATGAATAAAGGCGGTGGAGCGGCGGCTGCGGCCTTGCATCTGATCGCGCTCAGCCGTAAGTGGGGCTCTTCCAAAAAGGGCGTGGGCTTCAAGCCACCGTCCGAGTCCATCCTTGTGGCGGGCGACAGCAACGGACCCACGACAGCATGACCCAGACAGACGCGCCGAAACCGGCCAACCAGAAACGCCTTATGAAATCCGCCGCCCGGCTTTATGCCGTGCAGGCGCTGTTCCAGATGGAGCAGTCGGGCCAGACGACTGAACAGGTTGTGAATGAGTTTCTGGATCATCGGTTTGGCGCGGTCTACGAGGGGGATGAGATGCTGGATGGCGATATTAGTGTCTTCCGTAAGTTGGTGGATGACGCCGTGAACTATCAGGCCACCATCGACCAGATGACCGATCGTGCATTGGTCGCCAAATGGCCCATTGCGCGCATCGATCCGACCCTGCGCGCTGTGTTTCGCGCGGCCGGGGCTGAGTTGACCCAGAGCGACACGCCGCCAAAGGTCGTGATCACCGAATTCGTCGATGTCGCACGTGCGTTCTTCCCGGAAGGCAAAGAGCCCAAATTCGTGAACGCTGTGTTGGATCACATGGCGCGCGAAGCCCAGCCCGAGGCGTTCTGACGCCTTTACCGCGACCCTGCATGCGCTAGACTCACCATCACAGCGCAAGGAGGTTCGCCATGCCCAAACTGGTCCGTCTCTACATTACGCAAGTCATCTGGGGCTTTGTGATCTCGGCCGTCTTTGTCGGGGTGCTGCTGGCGCTCAACGTGGCCAATCTACGGCATCTGATCACCAGTTCGGAAATTGGTCTGATCGCGTTGGCCATGATCTGGTTCATGAACGGGATCGTCTTTGCGGGTGTGCAGTTCGCCTATGCGATCATGAGCATGGCTGAGAAGCCGAACAAACCACGTGGTGGAACACCGATTGCTCATGGTTTGAGGCCTGCGCCGATCAAACAGGAAGTGCGCGCAGGGCGCTGATTTATTAGGTAAATATGTGGCGGGACCACCAGTCAACCGTGCGGTTTGATTCCCGAGGACCTGTATGTACAGGTGGGCGCCAGGTAATCAGGCCAGGACCTGAACAGAGCCAGCCCCCTCGGAATTGCTTAAGGCCACCAGAATGCTACCTGTCACAAGAAGGGCAGAACCCGCCACGGGCCTAAGTAGGGCCTGAAGCAGGTTCGCACAAGGGGTTAAGCATCAACAGTTTCGTGCAATGCGGTGCGCATCTTGCCGAAATGTTCATCCCATCCGTCATCCAGCGAAAGGATCAGGCCAAAGGCGTCAGCCCCTTGAGGTAAGCCCTCGTGCAGCAGTCCAAGGCGTGTGCCGCCGGCGACGGGTTCCAGCGTCCACTTGACCACACTTTCGGCGCCGCCCATCGGTTTAATGGTGAATGTATATTCAAGATACTCTGGACGTCTCGCTTCACGCACTTCACCCCAAATCAGAAGGTCGCCGCTGGTCGTCCCGAACATCTCAAGCTTTTGTCCATCAGCAAGGGGACGTTCGGGTTTGTGAAACCACTCGGCCAGCCGGTCGGGATCAGTCAAATAGTCCCAAACGATTTCTGGCGTAGCGCGGAGAAAGATTGTTTTCTGCAAAACTGCGTCTGTCATTTCTTATTCCCTTCGATAGCTTTCTTCAGATTTGCGAGGCGATCATCCCAGAACCGGTCGAAGTAGCTGAGCCAGTCCAGAACCGGAGCCATTCCTTTGGGTTCAAGGCGATTGATGCGTTCGCGTCCACGAGCTTCGACGGTGATCAATCCTCCGTCGGACAAAACGGTCAGATGCTTTTTGACGGCCGCGCGAGTCATGTCGAAACGCTCGGTTAGTTGAGCGATCGTCATATCCTGCGCTGCCAGCATCTGAACGATGTCGCGGCGGGTCGGGTCCGCCAGAGCGCGAAATGCGTTTTGGGTCTGTGTCTTCATCGGGCACCTCTTATTGGATACCATTTGGTTTCATATTATTGCGATACCAAATGGTACCATGTCAAGCTGCTTGATTTTTGTTCATGAATTGTTCACATTCTCGGAATGACACTAATTATGCAGCCCGGACAAAAGCTGGCCCGTGGTGTTTCGCGTCACTTGTTGACCCACGGCTATGTTTCGATTGAAGAATTTGTCCCCACCCGAGGGTTGCGTGTCGATGTGATGGGGCTGGGCCCTAAGGGTGAGATATGGGTGGTCGAGTGTAAATCCAGCCGCGCCGATTATCAGTCGGATTCCAAATGGCAGGGCTATCTTGACTGGTGTGACCGATTCTTTTGGGCGGTTGATACGGATTTCCCGACCGAGCTTCTGCCTGCGGAAACAGGCTTGATCATCGCTGATGCCTATGATGCCGAAATCATCCGTATGGGGCCAGAAAGCAAGCTGGCCCCGGCGCGGCGCAAAAAGATGGTTCAGAAATTCGCGATGGATTCTGCACGTCGGTTGCAGGCCTTGCGTGACCCCAGGGTTTAGCTTTTGATGGCGCGCGCGGCTTGGGCTGCGGCGCGGATTTCCTCGGCGATTTCTTCGGCCTCTTCGGGGTCGAAATCCATTGGAATCTCAATTCCGGCACCTTCAATGAACAGCCGCACCATACCATGATCGGTGGGGCCGATCTGCAGGTTCGCTTCGATATCGCGTTCGGTATTGATGCTCATGTTCGCCTCCGGGAAATGCGCTTTGGTGCTAACGCGCGATGGGTTGAGAATCAAGCCGACTATGGGGTCAGATAGGGCATGGAGACGGCAACGCTCAGACCTTTCCGCGCCGAGGATGCGCCGTGGCTGGTAGAACAGCATGACCTGCTCTATTCCCGCGACGAGGGGTTTGATGACAGTTTCGGCCCGCTGGTTGCCCGCATTCTGACGGAATTCATCGCGGATCATGATCCAACTTGCGAACAAGGCTGGATCGCCGAGTGCGACGGGGATCGTTTGGGTAGTATTTTCTGTGTCAGGCTGGATGATCAAACCGCCAAGCTGCGGTTGTTTCTGCTGCTGCCCGAGGCTCGTGGACAGGGGCTGGGCAAGCGGCTACTGACTGCCTGCATGGGTTTCGCCCGCGACGCAGGATATCGCCAGATGGTGCTGTGGACCCATGAGAGTCACGCCGCCGCTTGCGGGCTGTATCGTGCGTTTGGGTGGGAGCTTGTCGACAGCAAGCCGGTGCATTCCTTCGGTGTCGATCTGGTCGAACAAAGCTGGCGAATTCAGCTTTAATCCCCTTGCAATCCCCGTACGCCTTCGCTAAATCGCCCCTCACAAGTGCCGCCTTAGCTCAGTTGGTTAGAGCGCTGGATTGTGGATCCAGAGGTCCCCTGTTCAAGCCAGGGAGGCGGTACCATCTCCCAAAACCCAAGAACGGTTTGCCGGTTGCAGGTCTTTCTGTATACCCGGTACTTGGCGAAAGCTGCGTTCCGATGACATGAGCAAGATATGCCGGATAAGAAACCTGTAGACATCCGTAGAAGTGCGAGACTGTCCGTTGCACCGATGATGGATTGGACGGATTTTCGAAAAAATTAATTAAAAACAATGACATATAGTGTGTGTGCCGAAGATGATGTACTTTTAGTTGTACCGAACCGGTGAATTCGCTTCTCTTCGCGCCGATCAAATAGACCACTTTTAGAACCAAGACGTACCTAGTTGCCAGAAAGGCCAGCAAGGTCTCTATGTCGCATTGTGAGTAGTTCAAAACTAGCTTCGAACTGCAATTTAATGGCGTGTTGAGCGCTTACGGCAGTCGTTTAGATAGAGTATTTTGGGAGTTTACTCCGTGCGGATTGAAAAACTTACTGTGAAGAATCTCCGTTCGATCAGAGAGCTAAGTGTCGGATTTGATGAGGTTACTGCCTTGCTTGGAGGTAACAACGCAGGCAAGTCCACTGTGCTAAGGGCTTTGGAGTTGTTTTTTGAGGCAGCTCCGCGTTTGAGTTTAGATGACTATCACAACCGTGGCGACGACGACGTGGAAGTCATTGTCGAGTTTGGCAGTTTGGTACCAGCTGAATTGGAAGAATTTGGGACAGCCGTTGATGAAGGTAAGTTGACTGTCAAACGGGTATTCTCAAAGCAAAATGACAATAACCTCCACTATGAGGCACTAGCGAAATCCTACCCGCCGTTTGCAGAAGCACGTGCGCATACCGGCAAGGCGGATCGTATTCGCAGCTACAATAGCCTGGTTGCCGAAACAGAGGGATTGGAGGCAGTTCGGTCAGCAGACGCGGCCGATCAAGCGATGTTGGATTGGGAGGCTAACAACCCAGAAAAACTTAAGTTGGCATTTCGCAGAGGTTTTTTTGGCGCACCCAACGTTGCTAGCGGAAAACTAAAGAAAAAAATGTCTGTCCATCTCGTGCCAGCAGTCGCTGACGCAAATGAGGAAACATCAGACCCCAAGAAGAGCCCAATTATCTCGTTGCTACGGGAGATTTCTCGTCAAATATATGAAAACAAGGCGGAAGTGCGGGAGTTTGTTGAGGCAGCCAAGCGGCAATTTTCTGAACTTGTTGATCCTGCTCGAGTGCCAGAGTTGGGGGGTATCAGCGATCTACTGACGTCCGCTGTACGTCGCTACTATAAGGATTCTAAACTAATAGCAGACTGGCAGCTAACAGATGGTGTCGCCGTTGAATACCCGTCCCCTACAATTCGGGTTGAAGATCAAGGCTTCCTTACAGGCTTAGAGAACGTTGGTCATGGCTTGCAGCGAGCTAGCCTTTTCGCGATCATCCAGTTCTTAGCAGAGAGATCATTTTCAGAAGATCAACCTTTGGAATTTGATGAGCCTCAGAGTGACATATTGTTATTGATCGAAGAGCCTGAAATCTATCAGCATCCCCACAAGCAACTTGTGATTTCCAACGCTTTTCATGCTATTTGCGATAGCTATAGCCGGGCCACAGGAATTAGGTTCCAGATTGTTTTTACAACGCACTCCGAGAAGTTTGTTGGTCTACACAAGTTTCAATCGGCAAGAATACTTCGAAAGAAAGAAGGCTTCGGTTCTCCGTCTCACACAGCCAACGCCGTGTCGCTTGCACAATCTAGCGAGTACTTTGCGAGGCTATTGAACAAGGAACCAATGGAAGAGGGTGCGTTCGAGGCCAAAATGCACGTATTCTCTCGCGAGATCTGTGAAGGTTTCTTTGCTGACAAAGTAATCTTGGTGGAAGGCGTGACGGACAAGGCGGTGCTCGAAGGGGTTTATCGCAGTAAGAACACAGAGGCTGTTGCAGAAGGCATAGCTATCGTTCCGGTCGACGGCAAAACCAAAATGGACAAGCCTCTCTATGTGTTTTCCCAGCTAGGCATCCCGACCTACCCAATATTTGACTCGGACTTCCTAAAATCAGAGAGAAAGAGGAAGCCAGAAACCAATCGGTTGCTTCAGCAAATAGCAGGAGTTGAAGAACCACAAGATTTCCCCGACGGCGTATTCCCCGAATTCAGTGCCTTTCATGGCAATCTAGAGAAGTACATACGTGGCCAGATCGGCGAAGACCAATACGAAAGAAAGTTTGCAGATGTCTGCGATGACCTCGGACTATCAATCGAGGACTTATGCAAAACACCTTTGGCGGTGATGAACCTTGTCGAAGCAGCACGTGCAGAAGGGACTACATTTCCGTACTTCGATCAGATCGTTGAGGCGGTCGACAAACTAGGTTGAATAATACCCCACTGAGCAAGCAATGTGCATTAAGACAATTCTGGATTTGTTCTCACATAGCCGATGACACGTGCCTAAGGTTTGTGAAAATGATTGAATTCCCGTAGCGCCGTTGCGCGCTTGTCATCTAAGAACTCTGCTAAATCTTCCAAATGCACTCCCTTAAAACTCTTTTGACTTTTTTCAGTACGGATTACTGGCAGTGCGATCTGGTAGTCATTGATTTTTCTTTGAAATTTGGAAAACGACAGGTGTTGAAAGAAGTCATCTCTGACTTTTTCCAGAGGTATGATGGGTAGCCCGTTGTAACGCGCGAGTAGTAGAAATCTTGTATCCATAGGGTGTTTTTCCCGCTTATTCTTGCCTTTTCCGGCCTATTGCCGTCGGTCCAATTTTGCACTAACCCGGCAAGTCTGAAGCGGCAGCGGTTTCCAAGGTGTTAAGTCATGGAAAATAAAAGAAAAAAATTATGGAAAAATGCAACCTTAAGTTGTGCACCCATGATGGATTGGACCGACAAGAATTGCCGGTTTCTGCATCGTTTGCTGAGTTCTGAGACCTTGCTTTATACTGAAATGGTCACAGCGCCTGCTTTGGTGCGCGGCGGCGCGCTGCATCTGCTGGACTTTAATCCTCAGGAGCACCCGGTTGCGTTGCAGCTAGGGGGTTCTGACCCGCAGGAATTGGCGCAGGCGGCCAAGCTGGGCGCTGAAGCCGGATATGACGAGATCAACTTGAATTGTGGCTGTCCGTCTGACCGTGTGCAATCAGGGACATTCGGTGCGGTATTGATGCGCGCACCCGAAAAGGTCGCGGAATGCGTTGCGGCGATGCGCGAGGCGGTGAAGGTCGAAGTCACGGTGAAATGCCGTATCGGTGTTGACGAACAGGAACCTTCAGAAGTGCTACCTGCATTCCTCGACCAAATTCGCGAGGCCGGATGCCAACGTGTCACGATCCATGCGCGCAAAGCTTGGTTGCAGGGGTTAAGTCCCAAGGAAAACAGAGATATCCCGCCACTGGATTATGATCTGGTGCATCGGATGAAGGCTGATTTTTCGGACATGCACATCTCGATCAATGGTGGCATTACGTCGCTTGCTCAGGCGCAACAGCATCTGGCGGCTGGGCTTGATGGTATCATGATCGGTCGTGCCGCCTATCACCAACCGACAGATATTCTGGCGGCTGCGGACCCGTTGATCTTTGGAACGGGCAGCGTCGCGGATCCCATTGAAGTGGTGCAAAATATGCTGCCCTATGTCGAGGCGCATCTTGTCGACGGTGGTCGATTGCACCAGATCACGCGGCATATGCTGGGCCTGTTCGCGGGGCGTCCCGGTGCGCGGGGATGGCGGCGGATGCTCTCCGAAGGTGCTGTGCGCGAGAATGCCGGCCCAGAAGTGATCCTGCAGGCTCTGGACTCTGTTGCTGCGCTATCGCAGGTGGAACAGGTAGGCTAAGACGGCTTCGAGCCGCTATGGGGGAATGATGCCCGAGACGATGTTGCTGGCCCAGATGCTGGGCCTTTTGCTTGTGATCGGCGCTTTGGCCGGGGTGTTGGCTGGACTTTTGGGCGTTGGCGGTGGAATCGTTCTGGTGCCCGCGTTTTTCTATGCGTTTCAGACACTTGGATATGGCGGGCCTCAGCTGATGCAGCTATGCCTCGCAACTTCGCTGGCGACGATCATTGTAACATCGATCCGGTCGGTTCTGAGCCATAACAAGAAAGGCGCGGTGGATTGGGGCATCCTGCGCGGCTGGGGGCCAGGCATAGCGGTGGGTGCGGTGATCGGTGTTCTGGTGGCTTCAGCTCTGAGGACAGAGTTTTTGCAGGCGCTGTTCGGCATGCTTGGCATGGTCATCGGCGTCTATCTTGGTTTGGGAAAATCCGAGTGGCGGTTGGGGGATGCAATGCCCAAGGGATTGCGCCGCGCTGTGCTTTCGCCTTCGGTCGGGTTTCTGTCGGTACTGATGGGAATTGGCGGGGGCAGTTTCGGTGTTCCGCTCATGAGCCTTTATAACACTCCGATCCACCGGGCGGTTGCGACCGCAGCGGGCTTTGGCGTGATCATCGCTGTACCGTCGGTGCTGGGTTTTTTGTTTCTCAACATCGCTCCGGAGCATCGCCCGCCGCTGACCATTGGCGCGGTCAATCTGGTGGCTTTCGGTATCGTCGTTGCGATGACTATGATCACCGCCCCATGGGGCGTTAAGCTGGCGCATGCGATGGATCCGAAGCCGCTCAGGCGGGTCTTCGCGGTATTCCTTACCCTGGTTGCTCTGAATATGCTGAGAAAGGCGTTGGGGTGGTAGCGACGTTTTACGAGCTAGGTTGGATAAAGTTTCCTTATGAAGGAGTGTTGGCGGATTGGGTGGCGCACGCTCTTCCCACTGCGCGTGCGTCCGTCAGCGATCCGGCTCATGCAGCTTGGCACGATTGCGATGGCACGTGGTTCATTGGCGTTGATGCACTGGACAATGATGCGCAGGGCAGGGTCGCGGGTTCGCCTGCACTGGCGGGCGCGGCCATCGAACTGGCGCACCAGCAGTTTGGATCGATTGATCTGCACAAAGGTCAGGTGTCGGTAATATATCCGGGCTACCCTCAACCCCGGCGTGGCGAAAGCGAGGCTGCGGCGCAGTATCGTGCGCGGCGAGATGCGGCGCATGTGGACGGGCTGAAGCCAACTGGCCCTGATCGACGACGGCGGGTGGATGAACCTCATGCCTGGATATTGGGTATCCCACTTACCGAGGCCAGTGTGGACGCAGCACCAATGGTGCTGTGGGAGGGAAGCCACAAAATCCTCGGCGATGCTTTTCGGTCCGCGATGAAGAAGGTGCCGCGGCATGAATTGGGCGAGGCCGATATCACAGATGTCTATCAGGCTGCGCGCCGCGAAGTATTCGAGACCTGTCCGCGTCTCGAACTACCAGCACGCCCAGGCGAAGCCTATCTGTTGCACCGCCACTGTCTGCATGGTGTTGCACCATGGGGTCCGAATGCCAGCGCTGGACCGGATGGACGGATGATCGCCTATTTCCGCCCTCAGTTGCCTGGTGGTGTAGCGCAATGGCTCGAATCCCCGTAACCTCCTGCCATTGTTTGGCTTTGGAGAGTTGGTTCGATGATTACGGTTCACACGAATGCAGATGGTGCCCTTATTGAGGTCGAGCTTTCGGGCGAGGTCACTAGCGCAGATTACGCGAGCACGCTTGTTCCCGCTATTGAGGCCGCATTGGAAGAGCACGACGCCATACGACTGCTGGCGATCGTTGGGTCCGAGTTCAAAGGATACGATCTGGGCGCCGCATGGTCTGATACCAAGTTGGGGCTCAGCCATTGGCGCGGATTCGACCGGATTGGCGTTGTGGCGGACCAGGGATGGGTGCAAACAAGCGTCCGCCTGGCTGCCCCGATCCTGCCTTGCCCGGTGCACGTTTTTGGAATGGATGGGGTGGAGGAAGCGCGTCGCTGGATGCGCGAATCTCTCGGGGCGATCCACGTGACGGATCTGGGCGGACCTTGCGTGCAGATCAGCCTGATGGGCAAACTGGATTCGCAGGAATACGGTCAGGCTCAAACCGATCTTGATGCGCTGTTGCGCGAACGTGACGGGTTTCGCCTGTTGATCGATCTGCGCGAGTTCGATGGTTGGCAGGGTCTGACTGCAATGGCAGCCCATTTCAGACTGGCGGCTGGTCATATTGGGATGCTGGATCGTGCAGCGATTGTCGGTGACAAGACATGGCAAAAAATGGCGCAACGCATGGCCAGCCATGTTCTGGGAACGCGGACCCAGTATTTCCCGGCTGAGGAATACGAGAATGCAAAAACCTGGCTTGCGACTGGCTAAATGCTCTAAAAATGGTTCAGAAACAATGCCTTGTAATCATAGGCATTGTTCTTTTTTGCGTTGACGTTACGGAATGCAACTTTAAGTTAGCGCTATTATTGACTGGTTGGTCAAATAACTTAAAAAGTCCTTACCTGTCCCGGATTTAGAGGGAGAGGCAACAAGCTGTTTCGCGTCGCTGTGGGCCACCACTCACTCAAACACAGCTTCCGGACTCTTCCCCCTCGGTGTTCGGAACGGTCCCGCAGTGGCGCGTCGTTTATTACATATTGGAAGAGCAATGATTTTTCGCTCAGTACTAAAGCGCATTCTTTCGAAGGACACTCCCGAACAGGCTGAAAGCCACGAGGTGGAAGCTGAGTTGCGCCCGCGACCTGCAAAGACGACAACCCAGAACGAGCTGGTTGAACTGTTCGGTTCTGAGTTGCGGGATCACGAATCTCTGAGTGATCTTAAGCCTACGCGGACGCCAAAATACTAGGCTTGCGGATCAGGACCCTTGCAGCCGGCCGGCACGGCCACCACGGCGCTTTGCCAGACGGGGTTTGCGTTCCGGCAGATCCTGCATGATTTCGGCCCGTTCGGTGCTGTCCATCTTTGACCAGCGCGTGATCTCGTCAATGGTGCGGTAGCAGCCGGTGCAGATACGTTCGGTCGGGTGAACGACGCAGATTTGGATGCAAGGGCTTTCGACCTCGTCCCGTTTCCAAACCATATTCGTCATGGGCGTTTTCCGATCCGTCAAAGAAAGCGCAGTCTGTCCAGCGCGCCTTGCAGAATATAACCTGCTGCGACGTGATCAATAACCTGTCCGCGACGTTTTCGTGTCGTATCCGCCTCAAGCAGTGCTTTTTCTGCCGCAACGGTGCTTAGTCGTTCGTCCCAGAAACCGATGGGCAGATCGGTCAAACGGGTCATGTTTCGTGCGAAGGCGCGGGTTGACTGGCAGCGCGGCCCTTCGCTGCCATCCATGTTGCGCGGCAGTCCGAGGATAATGCCGCCGATCTCACGTTCGGTCACAATCTCGATCAAACGCGCGGAATCCAGTGTGAATTTCTTGCGTCGCACCGTCTCAAGCGGGGTGGCCACGCCGCGCATCCGGTCCGAGACGGAAACTCCGATGGTCTTTTCTCCCAGATCCAGCCCCATCAGGGCTGACATTGGGGGCAGGGATGCTGCGAAGTCTTCGAACGCGTCGTGGATCATTGAGCGATTCCGGCCTGCAGCGCGGCAGCGTCGATCATCTCCAACGCTTCGGCGTTACCCGCAAATACTTCCTTGGCTTCGTTCCTGATTTTGATGGCGCGTTGGCCTTCGCCCAGCACGCCCAAGGCGGCAATCAGGCGTGCCCACTCCTCGGGTGTCCCGCCCTCGGTCGCAAGGCGGTCCGAAAGGCCATCGACCATACCGCGGATCATTTCTTGTCGTTCTTCTGGCGACATCTCGGCAGCGGCATTTACATCGTCTTGGCTGGGGCCGGATGCAGCAGAAAAGTCGGGTGTGTTGAACACGCCTGCGCGGAATGCCAATTCATCGATCTGTGACCGGATGGCATTCGCCCATGGCGCGCCGGCCGGGGCGTCATTCAGGGTTTCGACCCAAACGCGATAAGCCATATCAGGCCGCCCGGTCTGTGCCAGCATCTGCCCCCAATAATACCGGGCAGGACCCAAGCGCTGATTGCGCTCAAGCGCCTGTCGCAAGGCGGCTTCCGCTTCCGGTGAGACGTAGCCGCCAGCGGCCAAAATCATCATCTCTGCCTGATCCGAATAGGCCTGAGCCGAGGCATTGTCACCCGACAGTTCGATCACACGGGTTTGTGCCTCATACCCTGCTTTGAAGTTCCCCGCGTTGGTTTCATGCTGTGCCAGCAGGGTATGGCCTTGCAGATCATCGGGGCGTTCGGCCACTGTTTCGCGCAGCCGGTTCAGCAAAGATGCATAGCTTTCGTCCAGCGGAGGCGTCTGGACCGGTGTGGCAATGCCCTCGGCCTCAGCCTGGCTGGGTCGATTTTCGCGCAGGTCTTCTGCCATTTCCAGACGAACTGAAAGGGGCATGTCAGGGAAACCGGCAGCACCCAACTGGCGATACATCGCCAACCCGCCACCAACCAGAACGGCGGCCATGGCGAGGAACGCAATTATGGTAACCAAGCGTGATGGCCCGGTGCCTTTGTCTTCATTGCGCATCTGCGCGTCTGCGGCCAGGATACGGCGCGAGATTTCCGTGCGTACACGCTCGGCATCAGCTTTCGCGATCACGCCGCGCGCCAAGTCTTTGTCAACGCCTGCTAGCTGTTCACGATAGACTCGCAGATCATAAGCAGCTGTCGGGCCGGTGCCGCGACGACCGCGAAGCATCGTGTAACCCAGAAAAATCGCGATCAGCAGCGCGATCAAGAAGATGAGAACCCAGAACGGCATGGTCCCTCCAAAATGGTTGCCCTGACTTAGACCTGTCGGCGCATGGAAAAAAGGGACAAATAGCCGCGAAGGGCGCTCATGTCGCAATAGTGCATTATTGCGGCGTTGCGCGGCAGGGTTAAAATGTACGGGCACGGCATACCTGCGCCCAATCATCGAAGACCGGACGGATTCGCACATGAAACACTACTCAGCCTTTGCTGTAGCGCGCGAAGCGCTGCGCAATCACACCGGATGGGAGCGCGCATGGCGTTCGCCGGAGCCTAAGAAGCGCTATGACGTCATTATCGTCGGGGCCGGCGGTCACGGTTTGGCAACAGCCTACTATCTTGGCAAGAACTACGGCATCCAGAACGTTGCCGTAATAGAAAAAGGCTGGTTGGGCGGTGGCAACACCGGTCGGAACACGACCATCATCCGATCGAACTATCTGCAGGATCCGTCAGCGGCGATTTACGAAAAGGCGCGCGGTCTCTACGAAGATCTGAGCCAGGAGCTGAACTATAACATCATGTTCAGCCCGCGTGGCGTAATCATGCTGGCGCAGACCCAGCACGAGATTCGCGGCTATCAGCGTACTGCGCATGCGAATGCGCTGCAGGGTGTTCAGACCGAATGGATTGGGCCCGAGCGTGTGAAAGAACTGGTGCCGATCATTAATCTGGAAGGTCCGCGCTATCCGGTTCTGGGCGGGCTTTGGCAGGAACGTGGTGGGACCGCGCGTCATGATGCGGTGGCATGGGGCTATGCCCGCGCGTGCTCGGCCATGGGTATGGACATCATCCAGAAATGCGAAGTCACCGGCGTCCGGTCCGAAAACGGTCGTGTTGTCGGGGTCGATACCACAAAAGGGGCAATCGATTGTGACAAGCTGGGGATCGTGGTTGCGGGGCATTCCGGCCAGTTGGCTGAGATGTCGGGTTTCCGATTGCCACTGGAAGCCGTCGCGCTGCAGGCGCTGGTATCCGAGCCGATCAAACCCTGCATGGATGTCGTTGTGATGGCGAACACCGTACACGGCTACATGTCTCAGTCCGACAAGGGCGAGATGGTGATTGGTGGTGGCACGGACGGGTTCAACAACTATACCCAGCGCGGCAGCTTCCATCATATCGAGGAAACGGTACGCGCATTGGTCGAAACTTTCCCGATGATCTCGCGCCTGAAAATGCTGCGCCAGTGGGGCGGTATTGTGGATATGACCGGCGACCGTTCACCCATCCTGTCGAAAACACCGCTTAATGGCTGCTTTATCAACGCAGGCTGGGGCACCGGCGGCTTCAAGGCCATTCCGGGATCGGGCTGGGGCATGGCACAGCTGATGGCCACGGGGCATTCACCACTGACCGAAGCCTTCTCGCTGGATCGTTTCAAAGAAGGCCGCTTCATCGACGAAAGCGTCGCGGCCGGGGTGGCGCACTGATGAAGATTTTTCGTCGAAAAATCTCGCACGCCCGTCACGCAGAATTTGCAGGCAGATACGTCTCGCCTGCTGCCAAGAGGATGATCACATGCTGATCTTGAAATGCCCCTATTGCGGCGTCGAAGCCGAAGAAACTGAACTGGCTGCAGGTGGCGAGGCGCATTTGAAGCGTTATGGCCCGGGCTCGTCAGATGATGAGTTCCACGACTACCTGTTCATGCGCGAAAACCCCAAGGGCGTTCATTTTGAACGCTGGCGCCATGCCAATGGGTGCGGCAAGTGGTTCCACGCCGCGCGCTGTACGAACACGCTTGAGGTCTTTGGCACCTATCCGGCGCAGACAACCGAGCCGCCCCAAGAGATCAAGGACGCCATCACCGCCAAGCGTCCCGGCTGGACGTGGAGAGAGTACAAATGATCTGTACAGCCATCCAAAATACCGCCTGCGAAAGGTCCGCATCATGAGCACCCGTCTCGCAAAACATGGCCGTTTGATTGATCGGTCGAAAAAGGTCAACTTCACCTTCAACGGCACCTCGATGCAGGGCTACGAGGGCGATACGCTCGCGTCTGCCTTGCTGGCAAATGATCAGATGATGATGGGCCGGTCGTTCAAGTATCACCGCCCGCGCGGCGTGGTCGCTAGTGGCGCGGAAGAGCCAAACGCTCTGGTCGGTCTGGGTGAGGGCAACCGGTTTGAGCCGAACCAGCGCGCCACCACGACAGAGCTGTTCAATGGTCTGGCATCCGCGTCACAGAACCACTGGCCGAACCTCGAGTTCGACATCGGCGCGATTAATACGCATCTGTCGCGGTTTCTGCCAGCCGGATTCTATTACAAGATGTTCATCCATCCGAAACCGTTCTGGAAACATGTTTACGAGCCGTTTATTCGCCAGTCGGCGGGTTTGGGCAAAGCGCCCGACAAGGACAACCGTGACGCGGACACATACGAGCATTTTTACGCCTTCACCGATGTCTTGGTGATTGGTGGTGGTATCGCGGGTTTGCAGGCCGCCAAGGTGGCAGCCCAAACCGGTGCCAAGGTGATGCTGATCGAGCAGACTGCGCACTGGGGTGGTCGTGCTCCGGTTGATGGCGGAACCATCAATGGTGAGCCTGTGGATAAGTTCGTGGAACAATTGGTTTCCGAAATCGAAACAATGGACAACGTCACCATGCGCAATCGCTGCATGGGTGCGGGGGTCTATGACCACGGTTATGTACTGGCTTATGAGCGTCTGACTGACCACAAGCCGGGTGTTCAGGGGCCGCGTCACCGCCTGTGGCGCATTCGTGCGAAGCAGGTCGTGACCGCGACTGGTGCGATTGAGCGTCCGCTGTCATTCGCAGGCAATGATGTGCCTGGCGTCATGCTGGCCTCTGCCATGCGCGACTATGTGGTCAACTGGGGCGTGACGCCGGGCGAGCGTGTGATTGTCGCCACCAACAATGATGACGCCTACCGGACTGCAATTACCTTGAAGCAGGCCGGTGTCGATGTCCTTCGCGTGGTTGACGCGCGCGACACCGCCGGACCCTTGGCCGAAGAGGCGCGCCAGTTGGGTATCCGCGTCGATCCGGGCAAGGCGATCGCAAAGGTCAAAGGCGGCAAGCGGGTCAAGAAAGTTGCGATCTGCAATCAAGAGGGGATCGGAGGCGCCCGGGAAGAGGTCGAATGCGATGCGATTGCCATGTCAGGTGGTTGGTCTCCGGTCGTGCATATGTGGTCGCATTGCGGCGGCAAGCTGATCTGGGACGAGGCGAACGCGCATTTCCGCCCCGATCCTTCGCGTCCTCCGCTGGGGGCCGACGGTGCAGGTTTTGTTCTGGCGGCAGGGGCTTCGAACGGCCCGCTGGCCCTGGGGGATGTCCTGAAGGATGCAGATACTGCCGGCAAAGCGGCAGCGAAGGCGGCCGGGTTCGCCGCGAAGCGCACCAAAGCGCCAGTTGGTGAGACTACGGCCGAGGCCCCAATGGCCGCTGTCTGGCTGATGCCTTCTAATGCCGAGATTGATCTGCGCATGAAATCGTGGCTGGACTTCCAGAACGACGTGAAAGTCTCGGACGTGCAACTGGCTGCGCGCGAGGGCTATGAAAGTGTCGAGCATACCAAGCGTTACACCACGCTGGGCATGGCAACGGATCAGGGTAAGTTGAGTAATATCAACGGTCTGGCAATCCTTGCTGATGCGCTGGATTCAGAGATCCCGAAGGTCGGTACCACCACCTTCCGCCCGCCATATACTCCAATCTCGATGGCTTCGATTGGTGGTGAAGCGCGTGGTGAGGTGTTCCAGCCGATCCGTCAAACGCCGATGCATAACTGGCACGATAAGAACGGGGCCGATTGGGAGCCGGTCGGCCATTGGCGTCGAACCTATGCCTATGTCCGTCCCGGTGAATCCGTGCATGACGCGGTGAACCGAGAGGTGAAAAACACCCGCGAAAACCTCGGGCTGTTGGACGCTTCGACACTCGGCAAGCTGATCGTCAAAGGCCCCGACGCAGGCAAGTTCCTGGACATGATGTACACCAACATGATGTCCACGCTGAAGGTCGGCAAATGCCGCTATGGCCTGATGTGTTCCGAGAATGGCTTCCTGATCGACGACGGCGTTGTTGCCCGCATCGATGAGGACACGTGGCTGTGCCACACCACCACCGGCGGGGCCGAGCGTATCCATGGCCACATGGAAGAATGGCTGCAGACCGAGTGGTGGGACTGGAAAGTCTACGTCGCGAACGTCACCGAGCAATATGCGCAGGTCGCCGTGGTAGGTCCGAACGCCCGCAAGGTACTTGAGAAGCTGGGCGGCATGGATCTGTCGAAAGAGGCGCTGCCCTTCATGGAATGGCGCGATGGCAAGATCGGCGCGTTCGACGCGCGGGCCTACCGTATCTCGTTCTCGGGTGAGCTGTCCTATGAGATCGCGGTCCCTGCAAGCCAAGGTCAGGCGTTCTGGGACGCTCTGATCGAGGCAGGGCAGGAGTTCGGAGTGATGCCATACGGCACCGAATGTCTGCATATTCTGCGTGCCGAGAAAGGCTTTATCATGATCGGCGATGAGACCGACGGCACCGTGATCCCGCAGGATCTGGGGCTGCACTGGGCGCTGTCCAAAAAGAAAGAGGATTACCTCGGAAAACGCGCCCATTCGCGGACCCATATGGCCGATCCTGAGCGCTGGAAACTGGTTGGTCTTGAGACTGTGGATGGATCGGTTCTGCCGGACGGTGCCTATGCGGTGGGCGAGGGCGTGAATGCGAACGGTCAGCGCAACATGATCGGTCGCGTAACTTCGACCTACTACTCGGCCAATCTGGGCAAAGGCATCGCCATGGGCCTGATCAAACACGGCCCCGACCGGATGGGCGAAGTGGTCGAGTTCCCGGGCACTGACGGCAAAACCTACAAGGCCAAGATCGTGGACCCGATCTTCTATGACAAGGACGGGGAGAAGCAGAATGTCTGAACCCATCAGCGCACTGAACCACGCCTCATATGATGGCATCGCCAAGATCGAGGAATGCGGCCTACAGGGCATGATCACACTGCGCGGTGATCTGTCGGATAAGGTACTGGCTAAGGCTGTCAAAGACGCCACCGGGCAGAAAGTGCCCGGTCAGCGTGAAGCGTTTGTGAATGGCGACACCGGTGTTTGCTGGATGTCCACCGACGAATTGCTGGTGCTTGTGCCTCATGCCGAGGTCGAGGCCAAACTGGCCGCGATGACCAACGCGCTAAGTGGTACGCACGCGCTGGCGGTCAACGTCTCCGACGCGCGGGCCGTATTCCGCGTTTCGGGCGCGAACGCACGCGAGGTATTGGGCAAGCTGGCTCCGGTTGAGCTGTCGGCCGAGGCATTCCAACCCGGCCAGATCCGCCGTTCGCGTTTGGCGCAGGTGGCAGGTGCCTTCTGGATGGACGACGCTGAGACTTTCCGCATCGTCTGCTTCCGCTCTACGGCGGACTATGCGTTCAAATTGCTGAAGGTTGCGGCGCAGCCCGGCAGCGAGGTCGGGGTTTATTAAGCCCTGATCGCTTGATGATATGCGGGTGAGGGGGCTTTGCCCCCTCGGCCTGCGGCCTCACTCCCAGGATATTTCTGTTTAGATGAAGGTCGGATCTCTGGTTCGGGTCTCAGGGGGTCGTGCTGAACAGGAATGTCGGGAACTGAGTGAGTGCACGCTGGCCCGTGAGGGCAGACTCACCGGTTTCGCCTGTGCGTGGGTCGTGGCATTGGCGATAGAAAGCCAGGTCTTCTGATAGTTTTTTCATGGCCGCGCTGCGGTTGTCTGCGCTCAGATAAGGTGCGTGCGTTGAGAGAAACAGCGCAGGGTTATCTTTTTCTAACCAAGGCAGCATAGAAGGGAGGACCGAAAATTCAGCGCCTTCGATATCCATTTTGACCAAAGAGACATCAGTCAGGTCGACGGATTCAGAAAATTGATCCCAACCGATGGTAAGTGCGTCGGTGCCATGGCTTCCTTCGTGGAGCAATGATGACGTTGAATCGCCTGCCTCTCCGTGCGCTGAAGCCATTCGTGTCACTCCAAACCCATCTGACAAGGCGATGCTGAAGGCTGATACGTTTCGGATGTCGTTCAGCTCTAGGTTCCAGACCAAATGGCGGTAAGCCACTGGGTCAGGCTCAAAACACCACACATGGCGAGCGCGGCGCGCGGCATAGAGGACCGTGGGGCCGATCCATGCACCGATATCAAGATAGTCCTTTTCGGGCGACAGATAGTGGTCCAGCACCGAAAATGTCTCGGGTTCCCACTCCCCGGCTGATACCTTGCGCCAGAATTTCGAGTGATAGGGGTCCAGGCGAAAGGGTTCACCGTTCAAGTTGCCCGCATAGTATCCGCGGGTGCGATAGAACATTTTGCGCGCCTGTGTCAGCATCGCGGACCTCCGGGTTTTTGTGTTGCGGCCCTTGACCTGCGGCGGCTGTCAAAGCATTTAACCTTTGGAACCGCAACATTCATTTTCAACAGGGGGCCGAGATGGCTTTTGAACTTCCTGATCTTCCTTATGCACATGACGCGCTGGCAGCCAAGGGTATGTCCGCGGAAACGCTGGAATATCACCATGACCTGCACCACAAGGCCTATGTCGACAACGGCAACAAGCTGATCGCCGGCACCGAGTGGGACGGCAAGTCACTGGAAGAGATCATCGTTGGCACATACGACGCAAATGCCGTCGCGCAGAACGGTATCTTCAACAACATCAGCCAGCTGTGGAACCACAACCAGTTCTGGGAGATGATGGGCCCCGGTGGCAACGCGATGCCCGGTGAGCTGGAGAAGGCTCTGACCGAGAGCTTTGGTTCGGTTGACGAATTCAAGTCGCAGTTCAGCGCTGCCGGTGCCGGTCAGTTTGGTTCCGGCTGGGCGTGGCTGGTCAAGAATGCCGACGGTTCGTTGGCAGTGACGAAAACTGAAAACGGCGTGAACCCGCTGTGCTTCGGTCAAACCGCACTGCTTGGCTGTGATGTGTGGGAGCACTCGTATTACATCGATTTCCGCAACAAGCGTCCGGCCTACCTGTCGAACTTCCTCGACAACCTGGTGAACTGGGAAAACGTAGCCTCGCGGATGTGATTTCCACTTGGTAGAACTTAATGAATGGCCCGCTGGCAGTGATGCTGGCGGGCTTTTTGTTATGAATTGATGGGTGGCCGGTAAAAACCTGCCGGTACGTCAACTTTCATTATCCCACCTATTGTGCACGGCCTTTCAGCACCTACGTAAAGTAGGCGGAGGCAGAGAACCGCCAATCAACCAAAAACCTATCAAAATGCGAGCGAAACACCAACGCCGCATCGTTAAACAGGTGTGTCTAAGGGACAGGCGAAGGCCAACCTAAGCGATACAGGAGATCACGAATGGCTGCACTTGAACAGGGAACATGGGTTATCATCGCCGATGGGGAAAAAGCGCTGGTGATGGAGAATATCACGGACGCACAGGACCCCAACTTGGTCGTCGTGTCGGTCGAAGAACAGGACGCAGCACCGACAAAGCCAAGTGACAGGGCAGGGCGGCGACCCGATACGGGACCGAACCAGAAATCTGCAGTTGAAGAGGAAACATGGAAGTCCCACGCAAAATCTCTGTTCGTTCAGGATGTGGCGAACCTTCTGAATCGCAAGGGGCTGAAAGGGGCCTATAAACGATTGGTATTGGTTGCCAGTCCGCATGTTCTGGGCCTGTTACGCCGTCGGCTGCACAGTGAAGTGCTGGCAAAGGTGGTGGCCGAGGTTGACAAAACACTCACAAACCACCCGTTGCACAAGGTCGAACGGATACTGAAGACCCGATTGGCAAAACCTGCCTAAACGAATGCCGACAATCGGGCGGTTTGCGCCGCCCGATTGCCAGTTTTTTAGTTCAGTAATTTGCGAAGCGCGGACATGGTCGCATCCGGTGTGTCGACCCAGGTGATGAATTCTGCCAGAGAACCATCTGCAAACCCCTGACCGATCAGTTGATTCAGCAGCGTGTGCAGCGTGTCCCAGTACCCGTCAACATTCATCACCAGAATGGGTTTGTCATGAAGCCCCAGTTGCCGCCATGTCAGTGCTTCGAAAAGTTCGTCCAATGATCCGGGGCCGCCGGGCAGGACAACTACGGCATCCGCGTTCATGATCATCACTTTTTTACGCTCGTGCATCGTCTCGGTCACGATGAACCGGGTAAGGTCGGTCTTGCCGACCTCGCGCTGAAGCAAGTGCACCGGGATCACCCCAAATGTATCGCCGCCGGACGATTGCGCTGCACGCGCGACCTCGCCCATAAGACCCACATCTCCGGCCCCGTAGACCAGCCGCCAGCCTTCGTTGGCCAACAAGGTTCCAAAGCTGTGGGCAGCGGCGGAGTAGGCAGGATTCACACCATTGCGTGACCCGCAATACACACAGACGGATTTCTGGGACATAGGTAGGGCTCTCTGCTCTTGTGTTAGGGGTTTTGACCCCTGATAGCGGGATTGATAGGTTGGCTCAACCGCTCCATGAAATGCGCGCCAAACTGGGCATTTCCCGGGCGGAGTGAAAGGAAAAGAATGAACGCCAAATCGGGAAGCGGAGGTTCTGGTACCTTCATATGGGGGCTGGTTGCCGGGATCGTTGTGGTGCTCGTTGCGGGCGGGTTGTACCTGTCCGGTCTGTTCGGCGAGCCGGAACAGCAGGCTGAGCAGGAAGCAACCGAAACATCCGAGCCGATTGCGGAGGTCGCCGAGCCGGAAACCCAGCCAGCGGAGGCGCAGCCCGAAAGCCAGGCGGCGGAAGCCGCCGAATCTGTTGCTGAAGACACACCGCCCGAGATTTCCGATCAAACTCCGGATAGCGAAGAAGCGGATGTTCCGGTTTTGGCCGCGCCGGTTCTGGATCAGATATTCGTTGAGTCCGATGGAAACGCGGTACTGTCCGGCAATGCCGAACCGGGGTCCGAGGTCAGTGTTCTGCTGGACGGTGAGACTGTTCACAGCTTCACCGTCGATGACAGCGGCCAGTTCGCCGAGTTTGTATCGATCCCGTTTGCAGACGACGCTCGCGGGCTTGTTCTTGAGACCCGGAAAGGCGAAGACACCAGCCGTTCAGATGATTATCTGATCGCGGCGTTGCCCGAACCCGCCCCACCGGCCGTGTCGGAGCCCGCTGCCGATGAGCCGGTCGAAGAGGTTGCCGAGGCACAGACGACGGATACGGAAACAACCGATCAGCAAGCAGCCAACCAAGCTGAAACCGAAGAGAATGAACCAGAAGTTGCAGGTGCCGCAACGCCACCTGTGAATGAGACCGCGCCCGCGACTGAAACTCAGCCGGAATCAGGCGACGCGCCTGACCAGCAGGTTGCGATCCTGCGCTCGGGCGAAGAAGGGGTTGAACTTTTGCAAGCACCCACTGTTCAGGATACGCCGCCAGAGCAGATTGCCCTGGACACGATTGGCTATTCGGACGCGGGTGATGTGGAATTGACCGGGCGGGCACAGGATGGATCGGCCGTACGCTTGTATCTGGACAACCAGCTTGTGGCCGACATTGCACCAGCGACTGACGGGCAATGGCGCGGCGAGGTCGAGGGCATTGACCCCGGAGTGTACACTCTGAGGGTGGATGAGGTTGCCCCTGATGGCACTGTGGTCAGCAGGCTTGAGACGCCGTTCAAACGCGAACCCGTCGAGGTCCTGCGCGCGACCGAAACCACCAATCCGGGTGAGGCCTCAACCGACGCTCCGGCGATCCGCTCGGTCACGGTTCAAAAGGGTGATACGCTTTGGGCGATCTCGCGCGACCGGTTTGGTGACGGTGTGCTGTATGTCAAACTTTTCGAGGCTAACAAAGATTCGATCCGTGATCCTGACCTGATCTATCCAGGGCAGATTTTCACCATTCCTGAATAAACATGACCACTGGCCCAACTGGGCCAGGGCAATTCTCTGACCGCAGTTAAGGTACGTGATGAGACAACCATCCGCGATCAAAACCGATACGGACGAGCATCGTTCGGGCTGGCGAACCATCCGCAAGGTTTCGCCCTATCTTTGGCCCGAGGACGAGCCATGGGTGAAACGGCGTGTCATTTTGGCGATGGCGATGCTGGTGCTGGCCAAGCTCATCGCTGTGTATACTCCAATCTTGTACAAAGGTGCCGTGGATGGTTTGGCGGGCGAAGGTGTACCGCCGCTTGCGTTGGGTGCGATCGGATTGACCGTTGCCTATGGTGTGGCCCGCATGATGACTGTTGGCTTCCAGCAATTGCGGGATGCGTTCTTTGCGCCGGTTGGGCAACGCGCGCTGCGAGCGCTGGCGCTTGAGACGTTCCAGCACATTCACCAGCTCTCGATGCGCTATCACGTGACCCGGCGCACGGGTGGTCTCAGCCGGATAATCGAGCGGGGCGTGAAAGGCGTAGAGTTTCTGTTGCGGTTTCTGCTGTTTTCAATCGGGCCGCTGATCCTGGAATTGCTTCTGGTGTCGATCATCCTGCTATGGTTATTCGACGTCTGGTATCTGGTTGTCGTTGCAGTGACGATTGCGCTTTATATATGGTTCACCTTTGCGGTGACCGAGTGGCGCGTGAAGCTGCGGCGCGAGATGAACGATCAGGATACCGAGGCCAACCAGCGCGCCATCGACAGCCTGCTGAACTTCGAAACAGTCAAGTATTTCAATGCCGAAACCCGTGAAGCCGAACGGTATGATGTTTCGATGAAGGGTTACGCGAAGGCCGCGCTGAAGACGGCCTATTCGCTGGCATTCCTGAATTTTGGCCAGTCGTTCCTGATCACATGCGGCCTGATTGGCGTGATGGTTCTGGCTGCAATGGGCGTGCAGAAGGGGGCGCTGACCGTCGGCGATTTCGTTATGGTTAATGCTTACATGATCCAGATAACCGTTCCGCTGAATTTTCTTGGCACGGTGTACCGCGAAATTCGTCAATCTCTGGTGGATATGGGGCAGATGTTTGATCTGTTGGAACAGCCAGCAGAAGTGATGGACAAACCCTGCGCCCCGAACCTGAAGGTAAATGGTGGGGAGGTCACGCTTGAAGATGTCCGCTTTGGATACGAGCCTGATCGCGAAATCCTCAAGGGCGTTTCCTTGACCGTACCAGCCGGTCAGACCGTTGCGATTGTCGGCGCCACCGGGTCTGGGAAATCCACAATCGGACGGCTGCTGTTTCGGTTTTACGATGTCACCGGCGGGTCGCTGAAAATCGACGGGCAGGATGTGCGCGATGTTAGCCAGTCAAGCCTGCATGCCTCGATCGGTGTCGTTCCGCAGGATACGGTCCTGTTCAATGACACGATTCGATACAATATCGCTTATGGACGCGAAGGCGCGACCCAGCAGGATGTAGAGACCGCCGCTAAATCCGCGCAGATTCATGATTTCATCGTCAGCCTTCCAGAAGGATACGATACCAAGGTCGGTGAACGGGGCTTGAAGCTGTCGGGTGGTGAGAAACAACGTGTCGGTATCGCGCGAACCTTGCTGAAGAACCCGCCGATCCTGTTGCTGGACGAGGCGACCTCGGCTTTGGACACGGATACCGAGCAAGACATCAAAGATGCTTTGGCCCGGGCGGGTGAGGGGCGGACGGTGATCACCATTGCACACCGCCTTAGCACCATTGCAGAGGCCGATCGGATCGTCGTTCTGGAACGTGGTGAGATCATCGAGCAGGGCACGCATGATGAGCTGCTCAGCCGCGAAGGGCGATATGCCCAGCTATGGAACCGTCAACAGGCCGACAGCGAAGCGGCCTAGGCCCGACAGCCTTGACTGCCTATGATTGTGCGGATCGGTTCGAAAAGAAAATCGGCTGCTGTGGTACGGTTTCCGTTTGACGCGGAACCGCCACCGCGACACTTTGCAGACCGAAACACAGCAAGGAAAAAATTCATGAAAATGCGAGCAGCAGCAGCGTTGACTGCAACACTGTTGATGGCCACTTCGGCGGCAGCCGAGGATCTGGAATTCTTGATTATCAACGAAACCAGCTATGACCTGGTTGAGTTCAACGTGTCCCCGGCCTCTTCCGGCAGCTGGGAAGGCAACCTGCTTGCGGGAGGTTATTTGGGCGCGGATTACGAAGTGGGCGTCCTCATTGCGGACGGGCTGACCACCTGTGTCTATGACATCCGTGGTGTTTTCAGCGACGGAGAATCGATTGAAGATTATGGTCTGAACCTGTGCGATCTGGGCGAATACGCGTTCGTAGAGTAATAGCTCTGCCAGAAACGAAAAGGCGAGCCCGAGGGCTCGCCTTTTTTTATTCCGCCGCCTTCAACGGTGTTGTCGGGGGATGATCGGGGCGGTCATCTTGGGCGCTTTGATCTGGGGCAGTTCTGTCCCGTTCGTCGGTCCAGATCATTTCGGCTGCCTGCACATCTCGCGCGCTCTGGCCGATTGCCATGTCCTGCGCGATTTGGCTGGATCGACCCGCCGTGGCGCGTGCCAGCGCCTTACCCAGCCATACCGCGTAGGTTGTGACCCACACTCGCAGCGCCAGGAATGAAGGCGTGACGATCAGCGTCAACACCGTGGCGGTACCCAAGCCAAAGACCACCGCCGTGGCCAGCTGTTTCCACCACAGTGCCGTGGGGCTGTCGATCGAATACCCTCCGCCGATGAAATCCAGCGACAGGCCGAACATCATCGGGGTCAGACCCGCCATTGTTGTCAGCGTAGTCAGCAGAACCGGACGGATGCGCGCCTCAGCCGTGCGGACAATTGCATCAATGCGAGACATGTAGCCGCTATATTCCTGATAGGTGTCGATCAGAACAATGTTGTTGTTCACCACGATACCGGCCAACGCCACGATCCCGGTCCCGGTCATGATGATCGAGAACGGTTGTTGCATTACCATCATGCCCAGCAACACGCCGGTCGTAGACAGAACCACGGCCAGCAGCACCAGCACCGAGTTGTAGAACGAGTTGAACTGCGCCAGCAGGATCACGAACATCAGACCCAGTGCTGCCAGGAATGCGCTGGACAGGAACGCCTGGCTTTCAGCCTGATCCTCCTGATCGCCGGTCCATTCCCAAGTGATGGTGCGACCAAAAGGATCGGTTTCCAGCCACTCGGTCAGCACGGCAATCCGTTCGTTCGGATTTATCAGGGCAAACCGAGCGTCACCACTTTCGATGGCGGACCGCACTTCACCCACGTTCTCGGCACCCGTTAGTTGAACGAGTTCGAACTCTGCTCCGTCCGCGCTGGTAATCGTGGTGCCAGTTGGTGTGGCACCTTCGCCAATCGCGCGCACGGTTGCCAAACGCAGCTCTGCACCGTCAGGACCGGTGGTCACGATCTTGCTCAGCCCAGGCTCGACATCCGCTTTAACGTCATAGTAGCGCTGTTGATCCGCGCGATTGATCTCGGCGAGCTTAGCCACGGGTTTGCGGGTGACGAAGTTCGACAGGGGGACCAACCCGTCCGGTGTGCGAACTTTCAGCGTATCCAGCGTTGACAGGACGCGATCCTGATCAGGTAGGCGGACGCGGATTTCTACCTCTTCATCGGTTGAATCCGGCCGCATTTCACCCAGCAAGATGCCACGCGTCACAAGCTGTACCATCGCGCCAACGGTTGCGACGTCCGCGCCGAATCGACCCGCCTTGGCCACGTCCACGTCGATCTGCCAGTCGATGCCGGGCAGGGGCAGGGTGTCCTCGATCTTGATCAAGCCGGGTGTGGTGTCAAAGGCTTCTCGTGCTGTGACGGTCGCGGCCGTCAGATCCTCCCAGCTATCGCCTTTGATGCGCAGATGAACGGGCTTGGCGGAAGCAGGACCTTGTTCCAGCGCCTGAAGATCAACGATAAAACCAGGAAGGGTTGCCAGCTCTGCGGTTAGTTCGTCCAGAACAAAATTGCCGTCATATTCCGCCGCGACTTCTTCCTTTGCAAAGCCAAGTAGACCTGCAATCGGTCCCCAGAACCAACCGGTAATCTGTTCAGAGCTGATTGGGCGATCTTCCCAAGGAATGAGTTCGAACTGGACGCGACCAATTGTGTCGGCGGGGGCTTCTGCACCGCCATTGTTCTGATTGAGCCCGCCTTCGCCCGCAAAGGCAAATACGTTGATCACCGCCGGGTGTTCGCTGATCACGCGCTCGGCCTCAAGAACCATTTCGTCCTTTTCAGCCAGAGACAGGTTGCCGCGCGCCCGGACATAGGCCGTGGCCTGTTCCGGTTCGCTTTCCACGAAGAATTCAACGCCGCGAGAGTTTTGCGGGAATATGATGAATGCGACCCAAAACACCGCCGCAAAGACGACTGCGATGGACACCACCGGCATGACCGGATTGCCGACCAGGAACTTGATCACATAACCGAAGGGCGTGTGCTCTTTAGCGGTATGAACATGTTCATCCGGGGCGCGTTCGATCTTGGCAGCACTCAGCGTGACCGACCCAGCGAAGGCGCCGAACAGAAACAGCAGCACGCCAGCAAGTGAACCGCCGGGCAGCAGATAGTTGGGGTTCAAAACCTGCATCGCGCCGAGGAAGATCATATATAGTGAAGGCGGCACCAGAAGCACTCGCAGCCACCAAGGCGTGCGGGCTCGCAGCCAGTTCGAGCTGCGCTCGAAACTGCGGCTCATACGGCCCGAGACACCGCCCACGACCGGCAGGTAGATCAGTGCCACAATCAGCGAGGCCGACAGAACGAAGATCAGCGTGATGGGCAGCATCTTCATGAACTCGCCGGGAATACCGGGCCAGAACAACATCGGAAGAAATGCACACAGTGTTGTGGCCGTCGACGAAACAATCGGCCAGAACATCCGTTGCGCCGCCTCGACATAGGCGTGCATCGGACCAACGCCTTCTTTAATGCGCTTATCGGCATATTCCACAACAACGATGGCGCCATCGACCAGCATGCCCACGGCAAGGATCAGGCCAAACATCACCATATTCGAGATGGTGACCCCGATCATCGCGAGGAAGGCGAAGCACAACAGAAACGAGGTTGGAATGGCAAAACCCACCAACAACGCGGCGCGTGTTCCCAACGAAGCCAGCACCACGATCATCACGAGCGCGACGGCGGTCAGAACCGATCCTTCAAGCTGGCGCACCATTGAATCGACGATGCGGCTTTGGTCGTTTGAGGTGCCCACATCAACAGCGGCCTGCAGTTCGGCTGGCCACTTGATTTGTTCTTCGGCGACAGTGGCTTTGATCAGCGCAACGGTGTCGATCAGATTGAAGCCCTTGCGCTTGACGACCTGCAACGCGACGGTGGGTTCGCCGTTGAACCGGGCCGTGCCCGCGCGGTCTTCAAACGTATAGTTGATTTCGGCCAGTTCGCCTAAGGTGACCACGCGGTCTCCGTTGACCTTTACGGGCAGGCCATAGACGTCCTGAGCAGTCTTAAATGACGACGGGATCTTGACCGAGAACGTGCCCTGTTCGGTCTCGACCTCACCTGCAGCGATCAGTTGGTTGTTGTTTTGCACAACGTTGATCAGTTCGGCGGCCGTGACGTTGTAGGCTTCGAGCCGCAGCGGATCGATCACGACCTCAAGCATTTCATCGCGGTTTCCGGCAATGCCAGCTTCCAGCACTGCGTCCAACGCCTCAAGTTCGTCCTGCAGATCTTTGGCAACGCGCGCCATTGTACGCTCTGGTACCGGGCCGGTCAGGTTAACAATGACGATGGGAAACTCGGAGAAGTTGACCTCGGTAATCGTGTATTGCTCAGCCCCATCAGGGAAATCAGCTTGCGCGGTGTTCATGGCATCGCGAACATCGGCGATGGTGGCGGATTTGTCCCAACCGAACTCGAACTCCAGCAGAATGCCTGCGTAGCCCTCGGCGGCGGTGGCGGTCATCGTGTCCAACCCGTCGAGATCGGCCATCTCGGTTTCCATCGGCCTGATCAGCAGGCTTTCGCTGTCCTCGGCTGAAATCCCTGGAAACTGCACCGACACAAAGAGCATCGGGATATCGATGTCGGGTTCACCCTCTTTTGGGAGCCCGACATAAGCATACCCGCCGATAACCAGCGAAATCGCGATGAAAGCCAGCACCATTCTGGCACGGCTTGCGGCCCAACTGACAATACCCGTCATTGCGATGCTTCCCTGTATGTCGGCGCGACCGTCACACCACGTGTGACGAATTCCTGCCCGATCACGATGATATCAGCAGTTTCCGGCAGGCCACCAACCCATACACCATCAGCGGTGTCACGCAGAAGGCGGATCGGAACAAAATCAACGACATTGTCGGCTACCACGGTGCGAACACCAAGCTCACCTTCATTGTTCAAGGTCAGTGCGGATTGGGGCAGCAGATGTGCCTTGACCCCTTCGGCCGCGATCTGAATGTTGGCGGTTTGGCCGTCACGGATCAGCAGTTCCGGGTTTGGCACTGTGATCTCGACCTCGAATGTCCGCGTGGTTTCATCGGCCGAACGGCTGAGGAAGGTCACGCGCCCCTCGACCTGCAGACCCGTAACCAACTGCGCAGTTGCCATCGATCCGACAATGATCCGATTCACTTCGGATTCAGGCACAAAACCCACCAGCTTGATCGGATCGAGCTGGATGACGGTTGCGCAGAGCGAGCCGGGCTGCATCAGGCTGCCCAATTCCGCAGTATCACTTTCAAGCAGACCCTTGAACGGTGCGCTGATGGTCAGGCGATCAATCTCGCGCTGGGCTGCTGCTACTGCTGCGGTGGCGGCTTCAATCCCGGCTTGCGTAGCTTCCAGACCGGCCTCGGCGGATTTGATTCCGGCCTCGGCAGTGCTCATTTCGGCTTCGCTTGAGATACGGCGCGTTTCTGATCCAAACCCGGTTTCCGACAGCTTGCGGGCTGCTTTCAGATTGATTTCGGCTTCAGCCAAACGGGCGTGAGCTTCTTCCAGGCGCGCTTCGGCCTCGGGAACGCGGCTTTCGGCCTCAAGCTTGGCTGCCATGGCTTCGGCCAGGCTCGCGGGCCGGGTTCCGGGGTCAAGCTCGCACAGCAGATCTCCTGCTTCGACAAATGCTCCTTTGCGCTTGGGCTCGGACAGGACTGTCGAAATGGTTTCGGCAAGGACCTCGACCTGGCGGTTTGCCTTGGTCTGACCCCGTAATTGAACGGCGCTGCCGATCTCGCGCGCAGTTGAGCGCAGCACAACAACGCCGATCGAGTCCGGTGATTGCACCGATTCCGAGACCTCGGTCGCGGTCTCGGATGGCTCGTCTCCGCGACCTGCAAAAGCAAACAGCGCGTCGCGCTCAAAAACAAGAAAATACAACGCAACAATAACCAAAATGGCGTTAACGAATGAAATCAATCGCATGCGGTAGAATCTCCAGATCTGTTCGCGCGGTCGGCTTTAGCCGCTATCCCTTAAAATGGGGCTGTGGCCATGTCTTTTCCATACTGAACTGAATAGTTCGGTTTAGTTTTTTACGCAAGGGTCACCCACATGGTGGCAAATGTATGAATTCGGGCACTTGGCTTGGCCTGATCGCCGGGGTATGACATGGCGCTAGAAAACCGGACACTTAAGCCTGGGGGCAGGGATGAGCGACGCCGACAGTTTTATTGAAGAGGTCACCGAAGAGGTGCGCCGCGATCGCATGTACCTTCTTTTGCGCCGTTGGGGCTGGGTTGGTGTGCTGGCTGTCGTGGCCATTGTCGGGGGCGCTGCGTTCAACGAATACCGAAAAGCACGTGATACCAACCAGGCCGAGGCTCTGGGTGATGCGATTCTGTCGGCGCTGGCTGAAAACGGATCTGCCGAGCGGGCACAAAGCCTGCAGGCGATCGATGCTGCATCTGTCGGCGGTGACGCGGTTTTGAACATGTTGCTGTCCGCCTCTCAGGCCGAGGCCGGATCGGCGCAAGATGCGGTGAACAGTCTGAACGCGATCACCACGCAGGGGGATTTGCCCGAAATCTATCGCGCGATTGCAAGTTTCAAGGCATTGCTACTGCAAACTGACACGATGCCAGTGGCGGATCGTCGTCAACAGTTCGAAGCGCTGGCCATACCTGGTGCTCCTTTGCGTCTGCTCGCCGAAGAACAATTGGCCCTGATCGATGTGGCCGAGGGCAATACGCAAGCCGCTTTGGACCGTTTGCAGGCGTTGCGCCAGGACGCCGAGGCCAGCGTCGATCTGCAACAGCGCGCGGCTCAACTGATCGTCGCGCTTGGGGGCGAACCCGAGCCCGTGGCGAACCAGCAGGGTTAACCGGCAGCGAAACGGAACATCACAGGCGAGTTTGTAGATTATGCTATCACGTTATTTCTCAGGCTTCGGATTGCCCGTTGCGGCAGCCGCGCTCACCGTTCTCAGCGCCTGTCAGGAACCCGAAGTCATTCTGCCGGGTGAGCGTGAGGATATTCGTGCCTCCATCGACAACGAAACCGTTGAAACCCGTGGCGCCAAACCGATCAGTATTCCGGCTCAAAGCCGCAACGCCAACTGGTCGCAAAGCGCGGGTACACCCGCCTTCCGCACTACCAACGCAGCGCTGAGTGCCACACCGCAACGTATTTGGTCTGCTAACATTGGGTCCGGCGATAGCCGAAAACAGCGGATCACCGCAGACCCTGTTGTTGCTGGTGGCCTGATATATACGCTCGATTCCGGGGCAAATGTCTCGGCTGTTACGCCCCAAGGGCAGGTCGCCTGGAGCACAAACCTTATCCCGCCGAATGAAAAGGACGGGGATGCCACAGGCGGAGGGCTCGCCTATGCCGACGGTGTGCTTTATGTCTCGTCGGGTTTCGGTAGGCTGACCGCGCTCGATGCGAAATCCGGGGCGCAAAGGTGGCAGAAACGTCTGAATGCAACTGGCAGCGGTGCTCCATTGGTTAGCGGCGGCATACTCTATCTGGTGGCCGGGGACGAAACCGGTTGGGCGGTGAATACCAAGGATGGGCGGATCATCTGGCAAATCGAAGGCACGCCGAGCGTCGGCAACGTTCTGGGTGCACCTGCGCCCGTGATTGCCTCGGACTTGTCAGTCTTTGCCTTTGGATCGGGTGATGTCGCGGCAACATTCCGCCGGGGCGGTATTTTACGCTGGAACGCGTCCGTTGCAGGCGGGCGTCGGGGCCGAGCGGCAGCTCAGATCGTGGATGTGACCGCCGGGCCCATGGTGTCGGGTAGTTCGGTCATAATCGGCAACCACTCGGGGCGCACGGTTTCCTTCGACGGGAATTCGGGTGAGCGGAACTGGACTGCACCGGAGGGGGCCGTTGACACAGTCTGGCCGGCGGGGAACAGTGTTTTTCTGATCAGTGATCGCAGTCAATTGGTACGGTTGGATGCAGCCGATGGCTCGACTGTCTGGGCCATCGATCTGCCGGGCTTCGTCAAGAACAAGCCGGGCCGCCGGGGTCCGATCTTTGCCCATTACGGCCCGATCATGGCCGGTGGACGCCTTGTCGTGGCTTCGAACGACGGCTATCTGCGCTTCTTCAATCCCGTCGACGGAGCGCTGGTGCATCAGGTCGAAGTGCCGGGTGGCGCGACCACGGCACCGGTTGTGGCGGGTCAGACGCTGTATGTTGTGTCGACCAAGGGCGAACTGCACGCTTTCCGTTGACGACAAGATGCGTTAAAGGGCGCATCTTGAGTCTTGAAAGTTGAGTATCATGTCGCTGACCCTCGCCATCGTGGGGCGCCCGAATGTGGGCAAATCCACTCTGTTCAATCGCCTTGTGGGCAAACGCCTGGCATTGGTCGACGACCAGCCCGGCGTAACGCGTGACCTGCGCGAAGGTGAAGGGCGGCTGGGCGACTTGCGTTTTACCGTGATCGACACGGCGGGTCTTGAGGACGCAACCGATGACAGCTTGCAAGGTCGGATGCGCCGCCTGACCGAGCGTGCAGTGGACATGGCCGATGTATGCCTGTTCATGATTGACGCGCGGGTGGGCTTGACGCCCACGGACGAAATGTTCGCCGAGATTCTGCGTAAGCGCTCCAAACACGTGATCCTGGCAGCGAACAAGGCCGAAGGGAACGCGGCTGATGCGGGCGTGCTTGAAGCATACAACCTTGGCCTTGGCGAGCCGGTGCGTCTGTCGGGCGAACATGGCGAGGGGATGACGGACCTCTATGCGCAGTTGATGCCACTGGCTGACGCGGCTGAAGAGGCGCGCGTAGAAGAGACACCGCAAACCGATATCGAGCTGGACGAAGACGGGGAAGGCGAAGCCCCGCTGATCACCGCTGACAAACCCCTGCAAGTCGCTGTAGTTGGCCGTCCGAATGCCGGTAAATCCACACTGATCAACAAGATCATCGGCGAGGATCGATTGCTGACTGGCCCCGAGGCCGGGATCACGCGCGACGCGATCAGCTTGCGGATCGACTGGGCCGACCCTGATGGGGACAGCACCCCAATGCGGATATTTGATACCGCCGGTATGCGGAAGAAGGCCAAGGTGCAGGAGAAGCTTGAGAGACTCTCGGTTTCTGACGGGCTGCGCGCAGTCAAGTTTGCCGAGGTCGTCGTCGTGTTGCTGGATGCGGCTATCCCATTCGAGCAACAGGACCTGCGCATTGCCGATCTGGCCGAACGTGAGGGTCGTGCTGTGGTCGTCGCCGTCAACAAATGGGACATCGAAGAAGACAAACAGGAAAAGCTGCGCGACCTAAAAGAATCCTTCGAACGTCTGCTGCCGCAGTTGCGTGGTGCTCCTTTGATCACCGTGTCGGCAAAAACAGGCCGCGGTCTGGAACGTCTGCGCGCCGCGATCCTGCGTGCCCATGATGTTTGGAACCGCCGGGTGCCGACCGCAGCGCTGAACCGTTGGCTGACCGCCATGCTGGAACAGCACCCGCCGCCCGCGCCGCAGGGGCGCCGGATCAAGCTGCGGTATATGACGCAGGCCAAGACCCGCCCGCCCGGGTTTGTGGTCATGTGTTCGCATCCGGACAAGATGCCTGACAGCTATTCGCGTTATCTGGTCAACGGCCTGCGCGAGGATTTTGATATGCCGGGCACCCCTATCCGCCTGACGTTGCGCGGACAGGGGGATAAGAACCCCTACAAAGGGCGGCGCAAGAAAAACGCAGGCGCACTGGCCAAGCATCTCAAGGGACGGGCGTAACTGCGCTAATTTCAAGCATTTTCAGAGAGGGGGCGTGACAGCCCCGTTTCTGCGCGTTAGCATTCAAGCACGTGCATTTGTTTTGCACGTGCTGCTTGTTTGCGGGATCTCCGCACTTAATTTTGAATTTGTGATTGGTCGGACCTCCGTGGGGAGCGGGCGTGATGGATCTGAGAGAATATACAAGACAATACGCGGTGCAGGACAACAAGCTTGCCGCGCTAAGTTATTTCGGAACATTCGCGGTGTATTTCGCATCGCTTACATTGGCGATCACCTATGTCGACCGCTGGTACATCATGATCCCGGCCGGGATCGTTTTTGCCTTCTCTGCCGTGCGTCTCTATGTCCTGCAGCATGATTGCGGGCACCATTCGTTGTTTGAAACTCGCGAGCAGAACGAATGGGCTGGCCATGGGTTATCGCCCTTCACATTTGCCCCGTTCGAGGTGATGAAGCAGAACCACAATCTGCATCACGCCGGAATCGGCAACCTCGAGCATCGCGAGACCGGTGAAATCCACACCATGACGCTGCGCGAATGGAACGAGGCGGATTGGAAAAAGCGTTTGTTTTACCGACTGTATCGGAATCCCTTCATTCTGGTGCCGGTTGGCGCGCTATTCACATACTTCATCCGCTATCGCTGGCCCAAGAACACCGTGCGGTTCGGCGTGATGGGCGTGGTGCTGCACAACCTCTCGATTGTTGTGTTTTTGGGGCTGCTGTATTTGATCGCCGGTGCCACCGGCATTCTGGTCTGGCTGGTGTTTTCGCTGCTGGGCGGGATGCTTGGGGTGTTCCTGGTGTATTTGCAGCACAATTTCGAAGACACCTACTGGGATCGCCGCCCCGAACTGGATCCGAAGCTGGCTGCGTTGGAGGGGTCCTCGGCGCTGGATTTCGGCTGGTGGTTCGATAATGCGGTGGCCTGCATCACATTGCATGACATCCACCATTTCAATGCCCGCATCCCATCTTACCGGCTGCGCGCGTGCCACTATAACCTGCCGCCAGAATACACACCGCGACGGATTAAGTTTCCCGAGGCAGTGGCGGCGCTGAATCTGAAACTATGGGATGAAGACGCCAAAAGACTTGTCCCATTTCCCAGCCGAACTGCAGGCCATCGCCTGGCCGAAAGCGGGTAACCTCCTATCTAATTCTTGAATTGGCGCTCTCGCAGGAACGTATGTGCTGTGCATTTACAATCTGGGGGAGTTAACGAAAGGAAACGAAATGACCGCAGTTACTGAGGTGCGTGGCGTAGGGCCAGCGCTGGCAAAGGCCTTGAATGCAAAGGGCTACAAAACAGCAGAAGCCATTGCCAAGGCCAAACCGGAAGATTTGTCCGGTGTCCCTCGCATTGGTTCCGCCCGCGCTGATACTCTGATTGCGGCAGCGAAGGAAGTGGTCGGTGCCAAGCCCGCGCGTCGCGCTGCTACCCGCAAGCCTGCAGAGCGGAAATCGGCTGTGCAGCGCGCGACAGCCAAAAGCAATGCGGCTGCGAACAAGGCCGAGGCCGAGCGTAAGGCGGCAAAGGAGCGCGCGGCGGCAGAACAGGCCGCTGCCGAGGCCAAAGCAAAGAAAAAGGCGAAAGCCAAGGCCAAGGCTGAAAAGGCGGCCAAGAAGAAGTCTGAAATGGAGGCGGTGTTTTCCAAAGCTAAGGAAAAGGTCAAAGAAAAGTCCAAGAAGGGTAAGAAAAATAAGAAGCCCAAAAAAGACGTTAAGAAAAAGGACGCCAAAAAGAAGGACAATAAGAAGTCTGACAAGAAGAAGTCCGACAAGAAGCCCGGAAAGAAGAAAGATAAGAAAAAGGCGAAGAAGTGATACTTCTCCGCCTTGTCTGATCGGAAACCGGCGCCTAAATGCGCCGGTTTTTTTATGTCAGCGTGCCGTTGGTCTGAAGGGTTAGCTTGCCGCCCAGATAGGGTGCCAGAACCTCGGGCAGGGTGACCGTCCCATCCGCATTCTGACCATTTTCCAATACAGCTATCAGGCAGCGCCCCACGGCCAGGCCCGAACCATTCAAGGTATGGACATATTCTGGCTTTCCCCCGGCCTCGGGCCGGAAGCGCGCATTCATGCGGCGCGCCTGAAAATCCCCGCATGTCGAGACCGAGCTGATCTCGCGATAAGTATTCTGGCCCGGCAGCCACGCCTCGATGTCGTAAGTGCGTCGTGCACCAAAGCCCATGTCGCCGGTGCACAAGATCACGGTGCGATAGGGGATGCCCAGCTTTTCGAGAATGCCTTCGGCGCAGCGCAGCATACGTTTCTGTTCATCATCCGACTTGTCCGGATGGGTGACCGAGACCATCTCGACCTTTTCGAACTGGTGCTGCCGCAGCATCCCGCGTGTGTCCTTGCCCGCCGATCCAGCCTCGGACCGGAAGCACAGGGAATGGGCGGTATAGCGGCGGGGAAGATAGCTTTCCTCGATCATCGTGTCGTTGACGATGTTGGTCAGTGAAACCTCGGAAGTCGGGATCAGCCACCAGCCTTCGCGGGTTTGATAGCTGTCCTCGCCAAACTTCGGCAACTGGCCGGTGCCCTGCATCATTTCCGAGAGAACCAGAACCGGGCCGTTGACCTCGGTCAGCCCGTTCTCATTGATATGCGTGTCCAGCATGAACTGCGCCAAAGCTCGATGGATGCGAGCGACGCCGCCCGACAGCAGCACAAAGCGCGAGCCGGAGAGTTTGGCAGCCGTCTCAAAATCCATGCCATTCTGAACGGCATCGATTTCAAAATGCTCTTTCGGCGCGAAATCCAATTCGCGTGGTTTGCCCCAGCGGTTGATTTCGACATTGTCGTTCTCATCCGCGCCTTCGGGCACATCCTCGGCGGGCAGGTTCGCGATGCGGATCAGCTGGTCGGCCAGCAGAGCGTCCAGATCCTTGGCCTCGGTCTGCATCCGGGCCACTTCGGCCTTTTTCTCGGCGACCAGAGCGCGCAGGCGTTCGAATTCAGCTTCATCCCCGCGCCCTTTGGCAGCGCCAACCTCTTTGGAGGCCTTGTTCTGCTCGGCCTGTGCTGTCTCAGCAGCCAGAATCTTGGCGCGGCGGCTTTCGTCCAGCCTCAGCAGGTCTGACGACACCGGCGCGTCCCCGCGGCGCGCAAGGGCGGCGTCGAAGGCGGCTGGGTTTTCGCGTATGGCGCGGATGTCGTGCATGGTTCAGATCCTTAACTGCGTGAATCACTGAATCCGCTTATGCACCATCTGAATGGCAGGGTGTAGCACCGGTTACGACTTATCCGCGTCCTCATGTGTTTCATGTGCCAGATGGCCATCCCACTCTTCGGCTGGGATCTTCGGCTCGGGCGGGTCGGCCATGTACGAAGGTGTCATGATCTGCACGTTATTCTCATTGAACACGGCCACGATGTTGCGATGTAAGTCCGAGCGGATTTTCGGGATGATACTGCCCCGAGTGGTATAACCATTGATCTGATAGTTGATCGCGTAATCGGCCAATGCGGTCCATAAAACAAAGGGTTCGGGCTTGGCCTTGATTCCCTTGGTGCGATGGGCTGCCTCGATCAGCATCGCTTCGATCTTTTCGGGCGGCTCTTCATAGCCAATCCCGACGGTCGTATGCAGCAGCAACCCGCTACCGTCTGTTCTTTTTGAGAAATTCACCACGTCCGAATTCATCAATTGGGCGTTCGGGATCGAGATCAGTTCATTCTTGATGGACTTCAGATGCGTCTCCATCAACTTGATCTGCACCACATCGCCAATATGGTCCCCGATCTGGATCCGATCCCCAATCGAGGTTGAGCGGCGATAGATCACGAAGAGCCCCGCCAGCATGTTCGACACGACCGAGTTTGCGCCCAGCGACAGCATGGCACCAACCAGAATCGTCAGCCCCTGAAACGCCGCCGAATCTGATCCGGGGATGTAAGGGACAGCAAAGACCAGAGCGATCAGGATAACGACGACGCGGGCGATGTTGAAGGTCGGGTTCACCCAGTGGCTTTCAAAATCGCCCATGTCAAAGGTTCCCGCCTCGACGGCGTCAAAGAACACACGCATGCCCCGGATAATATACAGCGTTATCCATGCGATCAGTATCAACATGATCAGGTTTGGGATGTAGCTGAGGATGCCTTTGAAGATCAGCAGGACCGGCTCGGTCAAGTAGGTCAGCAGGAGTTGCGCGAAATAGCGCGTCTCGGCAAAGGCAAGCAGAACGAAGGAGAGGTAGTAGTAGAAGCCGAGGAAAAAGATCACCAGCAGGACAAAATTCAGAGCATACCGGATCAACGCGGCGATGGCCTCGGCCTGAACACTTTTGGCGGTCGCGGTTTCGACATCCTTGAGGTAACGCTTGACCAGTTTCAGCGTACGGCGGCGAATGCGCCGGTGCAGCCACAGGATAACGACGACAAAAAGCGCGAATCCAGCTGTCCATGCTAAGGCTTCGATGGCACCCGAAACACGCGCCTGTTCGGTGCGGTTTGCGCGATAGCTTTCAATGGATTGTTTAATAGCGTCGCCGTGCAACAAACTGAGAACGTTCAAGTCCATCTGCTCAAGCTCGGAATCGGCATCGGTCACGATCGAAACTTGAACACCATCGGCAAAGATTCGAATGCCGAACTCTGAGTCCTCGAAGGTTATAGAGACCTGCTCGGCGTCTGAGGCCTCGGCGATTTCGATTATCTTGTTCTGTACACCCGCGGCCCGTTCCGGTGCGGGCAGTGCGCTGGAGCCGCGCAGGTGAAACAAGGTGTCGCCGTCAACGATAACCGGAGCCTGAAAAATCTCTGACTCAGTGTCTTCTATAGCAGGCTCTTCGCTAGTGGCGTTCTGTGCCCATACGGGCGACGCCAGAAGACCTAAACAGGCTGTCACGAGCATCAGGCGAACAAACGCGCCAAGGGTCTGGATTGATTGAATCATTAGGCCTCCTGCCACAGGACTATATCTGACTGGAAGGGTCTGCCTAGAACATATCTGCAACGTCCGGCAGCAAACCTTTGAACCCGATGGTCGAAATGGGGCCAGGTTTGCTTGCAAACCCATGTTTCAAAGCATAGGTTCCCGCAAACTTTGCAGAGAGCTCTCTGCATCATCAGAACAAAGGAATATCCCATGGAAGGTGGCGCAATCGCCCAGTTTCTCCCGCTGATCCTGATCTTCGCGATTATGTATTTTCTGCTGATCCGTCCGCAGCAGAAAAAGATGAAGGAACATCAGGCCATGGTCGAAGCCGTGCGCCGGGGCGATCAGGTTGTCACCCAAGGCGGGCTGATCGGCAAGGTGTCGAAGGTCAAGGAAGGCGATAACGAGATCGAAGTCGAGATCGCCGAGGGCGTTAAGGTTCGCGTGGTGAAATCGACCATCGCTCAGGTTCTGAACAAGACCGAACCTGCGAAGTAACTTCGCGCGACAATTCCTTGAAAAGGCAGGGTAATGCTGCAAATTGATTCCTGGAAGCGGGTTCTGATCTGGTCGGTCTGTGTGATCGGTCTGTTCCTTGCCCTGCCGAATGCGTTTTATACGCGCGTAGAACAATCTAACGATGGCAAGGCTGCGATTGAGCTGGGCATTGATACACCTGAAATGCAGGCCGAGGCCGCGCAATGGCCGAACTGGCTGCCGTCGTCTCTGGTCAATCTCGGGCTCGACTTGCGCGGCGGCGCGCATTTGCTTGCCGAGGTCAAGGTTGATGATGTCTACGAATCCCGGATGGAGGCGATGTGGCCCGAAATCCGCGACGCGCTGCGTGATGAACGCGCGACGGTCGGCACGATCCGTCGTCAGGATTCGGCGCCTGACGAGATTCGCGTGCGCATCAGCCAACCCGAGGGCATGTCCCGCGCATTAGAGGTTGTGCGCGGTCTGGCCCGACAGGTGCAGACGCTGACCGGGGCAGGGGCAACAGATATAGAGGCCCGCGCTGAGGGGGACACTATCGTTGTCCAACTGTCCGAGGCCGAAAAGCTTGCTTCGGATGACCGCACCGTGCGCCAGTCCCTTGAGATCATCCGCCGTCGGATCGACGAGGTTGGCACACGCGAACCAACTATCCAGCGCCAGGGCGCTGATCGTATCCTGATTCAGGTGCCAGGCATCGGTAGCGCCGGGGAGCTCAAAGAGATTATCGGCACGACGGCACAGTTGACGTTCAATCCTGTCGTTGGGCGCGGGACTGACCCGGATGCCATTCCGGGCGTTGGTGAGAAGCTTGTGCCATCGATCGATGAAGATGGTGTGTACTACACTCTGGACGCCGCACCCGTCGTGACCGGTGAAGAATTGGTCGACGCGCAGCCATCCTTCGACCAGAACGGCCGCCCTGCGGTCAGCTTCCGGTTCAACACCTCTGGCGCGCGCAAATTCGGCGATTACACGCTAGAAAACATTGGCGCACCCTTTGCTATCGTCCTGGATGACGAGGTGATCTCGGCCCCTGTAATCCAAAGCCATATCCCAGGTGGTTCGGGCATCATCACTGGCAACTTCACAGTTGAAGAAAGCACCAATTTGGCCGTTCTGCTGCGCGCAGGTGCCTTGCCTGCAGGTCTGGACTTCCTCGAAGAGCGCACCATCGGCCCTGAGCTGGGTCAGGACAGTATCGACGCAGGTAAAGTCGCGACAATCGTGGCCTTTGTCGCCGTGTTGGTATTCATGGCTCTAAGCTACGGCCTGTTCGGCATCTTCGCCAATATTGCGCTGATCCTGAACGTGGGGCTTTTGTTTGGCCTGCTCTCACTGATCGGCGCCACGCTGACCTTGCCCGGGATCGCGGGTATCGTGCTGACCGTCGGCATGGCAGTTGACGCCAACGTGCTGATCTTCGAGCGTATCCGCGAAGAGCTGAAATCTGCCAAAGGTCCGGCGCGTGCCATCGAGCTGGGATACGAAAAAGCGCTTTCGGCCATTCTGGACGCAAACGTGACCACATTCATTACCGCAACCATCCTGTTTGCCATGGGCAGTGGTCCCGTGCGCGGCTTCTCCATTACGCTTGGTCTGGGTATTCTGACCTCGGTCTTCACCGCGATCTTTGTGACGCGTCTGATGATCGTGATGTGGTTCGAACGCCGCCGTCCGAAAACGATCGAGGTTTGACATGAGACTGAAACTCGTACCCCAAAACACCTCGTTCGATTTCTTTAGCCGTTGGAAGGTCTGGCTGGGCATCTCGGGTTTGATGATGGTGATCGCATTCACGTCATTCCTGCTGCAAGGGCTGAACTTCGGCATCGACTTTCGCGGCGGCACCACGATTCGGACCCAAAGCGCGCAAGAGATCGACGTCGGCGCCTATCGCGACGCCATCGCGCCGCTAGAGCTTGGCGATGTGACTATCACCGAGATTTTTGATCCCACCTTTGGCGAGGATGAAAACGTCGCGATGATCCGCATTCAGGCACAGGACGGGGCCGAAGCTGTGGCGGCCGCAACCGTCACAGCCGTCGAAGAAGCGCTGACCGTTGCCGCGCCGGATATCCAGTTCGTCTCGGTAGAATCGGTTGGCCCCAAGGTTTCGGGTGAGTTGATCCAGACCGCGGTCATTGCGGTCGCCTTGGCGATTGGCGCAGTGCTTGTCTATATCTGGCTCAGGTTCGAATGGCAGTTCGCACTCGGGGCGGTCGCCGCGTTGGTGCATGACGTGATCCTGACAATCGGCATCTTCTCGGAACTACAAATCCGTTTTGACCTGGCGATCATCGCCGCTCTACTGACTATCGTCGGCTATTCGCTGAACGACACCGTGGTCGTCTTCGACCGGGTTCGCGAAAACCTGCGGAAGTACAAGAAGAAAGACCTCAAAGAGGTGCTGAACATCTCGATCAACGAAACGCTCAGCCGGACGGTGATGACCTCTGTGACCACGCTGCTGGCGCTGATCTCGCTCTATGTACTGGGCGGAGACGTGATCCGAGGCTTTGTCTTCGCGATGATCTGGGGCGTGATCGTCGGGACCTATTCGTCGGTCTTCGTGGCCTCGACCATCCTGCTGTGGCTGGGGGTCAAGCGCGACTGGTCGAAGCCGTCGAATACGGCGGGCAACCAGTTTGCCAACATTGATGCCTGAGTATTTCGGCCAGACCCCAACCGGTCTGGCCTTTATTATTTTCGCCGCCTTTGTTGGGGGCATCGTGCGCGGGTTCTCCGGCTTTGGGACGGCCCTGATCTTCCTGCCCATCTCCAGCCCGTATCTTGGCCCCTTCGGTGCCATCATCGCGCTGACGGTCATGGACATATTTGGCCCGATCCCGAACCTGCGCCGCGCAGGGACGGTTGTTGACAAGGCAGATCTGATGCGCCTTTTGGTCGGGTGCGCGCTACTTCTACCGGTTGGCTTATGGCTGCTAACCCGGACCGATCCCGAAGTGTTTCGCTATATCGTCAGCCTGATTTCATTGTCGATGCTGGCCGTTCTGGTTTTTGGTCTGCGCTACCGGGGAGCGGTATCGCGTGGCATGGTTGCTGCGATCGGCGGGGCTGCAGGGCTACTGGGCGGGGTAGCCGGGATACCGGGGCCTGCTGTCATCCTGTTTTATATGTCACGGCCCTTACCGGTTGAGATCATCCGCGCGACGATCCTACTGTTCCTGTTTGCTTTCGATTTGCTGATCCTTGGATATCTCGGTGGGATGGGGCGTCTTTCGATCGCGAGCATCGGATTGGGCCTTGCTTTGGCAGTTCCCAACCTTGCGGGCAACTGGCTGGGAGGCTGGATGTTCCGACCCGAGTACGAGAACCTCTACCGCGCCGCAGCCTATCTGGTGATTGCAACAGCGGCCTTGTCCGGCCTGCCGCTTTGGGGCTAGAACCCTGCACATGCGCCTGAACGAGATCACATATACAAACGCTCAGCCGGTTGATGGCTATGGCCCCGGGTTCTTTCGGATAGGCGGGGAAGTTCATGATGGGGCAGTCCTGACCGGCCCCACCGGTACATCGGCTTGGGCGGGTTACTCCGACGCCCAGACCCTGCTGGCCTTGTCCGAACATGTCGATGTTCTGTTCATCGGTACGGGCAAAGAACTGACCCACATCCCAGCCGACTTGCGCACCACATTGGAAGAGGCAGGTCTGGGTGTCGAAATCATGAACTCTCCGGCGGCCTGCCGCACCTACAACGTGCTGCTTTCCGAAGGCCGCCGCGTTGCGCTTGCGCTGATCCCGGTCTGAGGATCTGTTCTTCGTCTAGCTAAAAATATCTCGGTGAGTGTGAGGGGCTGGCCCCTCACTGCGATCCAACCAGCCGCTCTGCGGCAATTCCGACCTTTTGCCCACACGCACAATCCGCTAAGCGGGCTTCATGACTTTAAAGGTAACCGATCTGGCCATCGCACGCGGCGGAGTTCCCGTGCTCGAAGGGCTGAGCTTCTCGCTTGAGGCAGGAAGGGCGCTGATACTGCGGGGACCGAATGGGATCGGAAAGACAACATTACTGCGTACGCTTGCGGGCCTGCAACCGCCGCTGGCAGGGCAAATCGACGGGGCAGAAGACCAGATCGCATACGCGTCCCATTCCGACGGGTTAAAACCGACCCTGACCGTTGTCGAAAACCTCAACTTCTGGGCGTCGGTCTTTGGCACCCGTGATATCCAGCATGCCCTTGATGCGTTTGAGCTGAACGAGTTGGCTGACCGCCATGCGGGCAACCTTTCGGCGGGGCAGAAACGGCGTCTGGGATTGGCGCGTATGTTGGTTACTGGCCGACCGATCTGGATGCTGGACGAGCCGACGGTCTCTCTGGATCGTCACGCCGTGCAGATGTTTGCGGATGCGGTGCGCGCGCATCTGGGGCAGGGTGGTTCGGCCCTGATCGCGACCCATATTGATCTTGGCTTGGACGGAGAGGTTCTGGACGTTGGCCCCAACAAGGCCAAGCCCAAGCCCATCGACGATTTCGACGGAGGTTTCTTGTGATCGCCTTATTGCTGCGTGATCTGAAATTGGCCTTCCGTGCGGGGGGTGGCTTTGGTCTCGGTCTTGCTTTCTTCCTGATCGTCACCGTTCTGGTGCCATTCTCGGTTGGCCCGCAATCTTCGCTGCTTTCGACCATCGCACCGGGCGTTCTTTGGCTGGGCGCGCTTTTGGCGTGTCTACTGTCACTTGATCGCCTTCTGGCGCTGGATTGGGAAGACGGCTCGCTTGATCTGCTCGCGACCGCGCCGCTTCCGTTGGAATCAGTTGTTACCGTCAAAGCGCTAGCCCATTGGCTAACCACCGGATTGCCGCTGGTTCTGGCCGCGCCGTTCCTAGGCGTGTTGCTAAACCTGCCTGTACCCGGGTTTTCGTGGCTAGTGATCTCACTGCTCCTCGGTACTCCGGCGATGAGCGTTATCGGCACTTTTGGCGCGGCCCTTACTGTTGGTCTAAAACGGGGCGGTCTGCTACTGTCGCTTCTGGTTTTGCCGCTCTACGTGCCGACTTTGATCTTCGGAGCCGAGGTCGCCCGACGCGGTGCGACAGGCATGGAGACGCAAACGCCCCTGCTAATGCTGGCAGGGATTACCGCCGCAACGGTCGCACTTTTACCCTTTGCCAGCGCAGCGGTACTGCGCATCAATCTTAGGTGATGGCCACAAAGCTTGACTGAGGTCAATTGAGAACCACGCCGACTCGGACTAGATAGAGCCCATGACAATCGCAGCCAAAGCCAATGCCCTTTGGGAATACGCCAACCCGCGTAAGTTCCTCGCGACCAGCGAACGGGTCCTTCCGTTCTTCTGGATCAGCTCAGGTCTTTGTCTGGTCGTCGGATTGATCTGGGGCTTTTTCTTCACCCCGGATGACTACAAGCAAGGCTCGACCGTAAAGATCATCTACCTGCATGTACCTGCCGCGTTGATGGCGATCAATTGCTGGCTGATGATGCTGGCAACTTCGCTGGTCTGGTTGGTGCGTCGCCACCATGTCAGTGCGCTGGCTGCTCGCGCCGCTGCGCCCATTGGCATCGTGATGACGCTGATCGCATTGGCCACCGGAGCGATCTGGGGGCAGCCTATGTGGGGGACATGGTGGGCCTGGGACCCGCGCCTGACATCGTTCCTGATCCTGTTCCTGTTCTATCTAGGTTATGTCGCGCTTTGGGAAGCGATCGAAGATCCGGATACAGCGGCGGACCTGACCTCGGTCCTTTGCCTCGTGGGCTCGGTCTTTGCGTTCCTCAGCCGGTATGCCGTGAATTTCTGGAACCAGGGGCTGCATCAGGGGGCTTCGGTGATGCGCGCCGGGGCGATCACAGGCACGGATACTGAGGAGAAGGTAAGCAATATCTACTTCTATCCACTGCTGCTTTGCATCATCGGCTTTGTACTGCTGTTCATTGCGCTGGTCTTCTATCGTACGGGCACAGAAATTCGCGCCCGCCGGACCAAGGCGCTTATGGCGCGTGAAAGGGTGAGCGGATGATCCCTGATCTTGGAAAATATGCCGATACCGTCTTGTGGTCCTACGTCGTATCAATCGGACTTCTGATCGCATTGGTGGGTTTCAGCGTGATCCGGGGCCGTAAGGTACGGGCCGAGATGGAGAAGGTTGAACAAAGGATGTCACGCAATGGCTAAGATTTCGCCCCTGATGATCGCGCCTCCGCTGATTTTCGGCGCCTTCGCTGTGCTCGCGGGCATCGGCATGTTCCGTGACGATCCCAACGCCTTGCCCTCGGCGCGCGAGGGTCAGCCAGCACCGCCGGTTGTACTGACCGAGTTCACGGGCAAACCGGGCTTCGATGATGCCACACTGCGTGATGGCGAGGTCAAGCTGGTCAACTACTGGGCCAGTTGGTGTGCACCATGCCGCGTCGAACACCCCAATCTGCAGGCTCTGTCTGACGAGGGTATCCCGGTCTATGGTATCAACTACAAAGATCAACTGGACAACGCCGAAGGATTTCTTGCCGAACTGGGCGATCCCTATGCCGGTATCGGTCGGGATGAACAGGGCCGCATGGGGCTGGACTGGGGCGTCTACGGTGTGCCCGAAACCTATGTGATCGACGGTGAGGGCACGATCATCCTGCGCTGGGCTGGTCCGGTCACTCAGCGGGTGATCGAAAGCACGATCCGCCCAGCGCTTGAGAAAGCCGCAGGTGGCTCATAAGCGATAGCCACCGGTGACGCCCAGAACCTCACCAGTGATGAAGGATGCGGCATCGGACGCCAGAAACCTGACGGCTTTGGCGATATCCTCGGGCTTTCCCGCGCGATCTAAAGCGGTTTCTTTGACAAACAGCGCGGTCAACTCCTCTGACCGAGGCGCTTCGGGGATGTTGATCGCACCCGGCGCGACTGCATTAACGCGTATCCCCTTTGGCCCAAGCTCCTTTGCCATGGCGTGGGTCCATAGATTCAGGGCGGCCTTGCTGGCCCCATAGGTCACCGCATCCCGAGGCGGCAAGACCGCGTTCATGGATGAGATACTGACGATCGAGGCGTCGCGTTTCAGATGTGGTAGCGCAGCAGCCAACAATGCGGCGGGGGCCAGCAGGTTCAAATCCAGAATGGCGCGGTGGTCCTCGGCCCGAAATTCCTCTTTGGGGGTAGATTTCACAAGGCCGGCATTGTTGACGATCACATCCAGCCTTCCAAACCTCTCGATCACCTGCGAAATCACGATAGCCGGCTGGTCGGGCGCAGATAGATCAGAGCGTATGGCCAGAACATCCGCACCCAGTAGCTCGGGCATGGGTTTACTCGACAACCAAGTAAACGCGACGCGGTGATCACGGCTGAGGTCTTCGACGATTGCACGCCCAATTCCGCGTGCGCCGCCGGTTATCAATGCGACTTTGTCCATAATCGTAGGAAATCGGTAAAATGGTCGGGATTCAAGCCGTTACTTACGGACCAAAATCCAGATCATCGCGCCGATGAATGCAAAGGTGGTTAGATTCATAAGCGTATCCGTCAGATCACCGATCAGCATGGCTCAGCCCCTCTTCTCGTAGCCCTCGGAACAGGCAGACCATCAGCAGAACCGAGATGAACACAAAGGGCAGCGCTCCGAGTGAGATCAGGACTTTGACCGATTCCACCGAGCCCGACAGGATCATCGCGACACTCAACAAGCCCAGCAATGCACCCCAGATCAGCCGCACGCGCGGGGGCGGGTTTTCGTCCCCCTGGGACGAGAATGTACCCAGCACAAAGGCCGCGCTTACAACGCTGGTTACGATGAACAGAAACGCCGCTGCTACGGTTACAAGTATTGTGATCTGCGATAAGGGCAAACGGTCGAGCAGGGCGAAGGTCACACGCTCGATGTTTGTTTGCGTATAGGCCAGCAGTTCTCCGGCACCGTTGAGCGCCTCGAACAGACCGATGCCGCCGAAGGCACCGAACCAAAGGATCGAGAACAGCGTGGGCGCAAAGAGTACTCCGATCACGAATTCCCGGATCGTGCGACCGCGAGAGATACGCGCGACGAACACACCAACAAAAGGTCCCCAGGCGATCCACCAGACCATATAGGTGAGGGTCCAGTCGCTGAACCATTTGGTGACGTCATCGCCGAAGAAGGTGAAGGTCTGAAAGCCCCGAGGGATGACATTGGTGACGTAATCGCCGAACCCTTGAACCACAGTGTTCAACAGATACTCTGTAGGCCCGAGGACCACTGTGTAGGCCACAAGGCAGATCGCGATCAGCATTGCCGCATTCGACAAGCGCGCCATGCCTTGACCAAGGTCGATTAACAGAGCAGGGATGTAGGCTGCGACCATCGCCAGGAAAACAACGCCGATCAGAAGGGCACCAACCGTTTCCCGGCCACCCAGAACCGCAATCCCGTCCGCAACCTGGAACACGCCCATGGCCATTGAACCGCCAACACCGATAGAGATTGCAACAATGGCCATGAAATCCGACAGCCACCCGACCCGCTCGGCCCAGCGTTCTCCTGGGAACAGGCTTTTGATCGGTGCACTGACCATCATGCCTGTCCCGCGCCGAAAGCTGAAATAAGCAATGGTCAGCGCGGTCGAACCGTAAATCGCCCATGCGTGCAGGCCCCAATGGAAGTTTGTTGCCAGCATGGCCTGCTGCGCGGCGACATAGTCGGGTGCCATGCCCGAGATGAAGTTGAAATGGGTAAGGGGCTCGGCGACCGCCCAGAACAGCAGTCCAACGCCCATTCCTGCGGAGAACAGCATTGAGATCCAGGTGGCGGTCGAGAACTCGGGCTCTTCATCATCCCGGCCCAGACGGATTTTGCCATAGGGCGAAAAGGCCAGAACCAAACACCCGATCAACATGCCTGAGGCCGCGAGCATCACGAACCAACCGCGACTGTGGAAGGTTTGTTGCACGATGCTATTGGCCCAAGTCACCAAGCTTTCGATATCGACGACGCCCCAGATCCCGATCACGGCGATGACGCTAAGCGAGCAAACCAATAGGGCGTTGGGCTTTTTCATGGTGATGAAATTCCGAAGACTGTCTTGCCCAACAGTTTCAGATTTTTGAATAAATGGCCAGAAAACAAAACCCCCGGCGCAGGGCCGGGGGCTGAGGTTGGATATCAACCTGCTGATTTATGACGCTTTTGCGAGATTGCGCAGCACGTATTGCAGCACACCGCCGTTTTCGATGTATTCGATCTCGGGCGCGGTATCGATGCGGCACTTCAGGGTGATCGTCTTTTCGGTACCATCTCCGTAAATGATGGTGCAGGGCACTTCCTGCAGGGGCTCAACTGAATCCAACCCGTGGATCGATACGGTCTCATCACCCTTCAGACCCAGTGTCTTGCGGGTATCACCATCGGTGAATTCGAACGGTATGACGCCCATGCCTACCAGGTTTGAACGGTGGATGCGCTCAAAACTCTCGGCGATCACTGCCTTGACGCCAAGCAGAGCTGTGCCCTTGGCCGCCCAGTCGCGTGACGAACCTGCACCGTACTGTTCGCCGCCAAAGACGACCAGCGGGGTGCCTTGCTCCTGATAGGCCATCGATGCTTCGTAGACCGAGGTTTGTTCACCATCCGGGCCTTTTGTATAACCGCCTTCGACGCCATCCAGCATCTCGTTCTTGACGCGGATATTGGCGAAGGTGCCGCGCATCATGATCTCGTGGTTGCCACGGCGTGAGCCATACGAGTTGAATTCGCGCGGCTGAACCTGACGATCGGTCAGATACTTCCCTGCAGGTGTCGTTGTCGCAAACGAACCGGCGGGCGAGATATGGTCGGTGGTGATCATGTCGCCCAGGATCAGCAGAACTTTTGCACCATCGATATTCGAGATCGTGCCCGGCTCAGGCCCCATGCCTTGGAAATAGGGAGGGTTTTGAATGTACGTTGACGTCGGTGGCCAATCATAGGTTTCCTGTTGCGGAACCTCGACCTCCTGCCATTTCTCGTCGCCCTTGAAGACATCGGCATATTTCGACTGGAACGCCTCGCGGGTCACGGTTGCCTCAACCAATTCGGCGATTTCGCTTTGGGTCGGCCAGATGTCTTTCATGTAGACATCGTTGCCGGCCTGATCCTGTCCAATCGGTTCCGAGGTCAGGTCGATGTCCAACGTACCAGCCAAAGCATAAACCACCACCAGCGGCGGTGAAGCCAGATAGTTGGCGCGCACGTCGGGCGAGATGCGGCCTTCAAAGTTGCGGTTGCCTGAAAGAACCGAAGTGGCAACAAGATCGCCTTCGGCAATCGCTTCGCTGATTTCCCTTTGGATCGGACCTGAGTTGCCAATACAGGTGGTGCAGCCATAGCCAACAAGGTTGAAGCCGATCTTGTCCAGATCTTCCTGCAGACCCGCAGCTTCCAAGTAGGCGGACACAACCTGCGAGCCGGGCGCCAATGAGGTCTTTACCCACGGTTTGCGATCCAATCCCAGCGCGGCGGCTTTACGTGCAACGAGGCCCGCGCCGATCATTACATACGGGTTCGACGTGTTGGTGCAGGAGGTGATCGAGGCGATCACGACTTTGCCCGATTCCATGCCGTAGTTTTCGCCTTTGACCTCTATTTGTTTGCCCATCGGGCGTTTGAAGGTCTCGGCCATTTCCTTGGTGAATGCGGCCTTGGCGTCGGTTAGTGCGACATAATCCTGCGGCCGTTTCGGGCCCGAGATCGCAGGAACAATTGTGCCCATATCCAGCGACAGAGTGTCGGTGTAGATCGGCGCGTAATCGGCATCGCGCCAGAAGCCGTTTTCCTTGGCGTAGGCCTCGACCAATGCGATGCGGTCTTCGTCGCGTCCAGTATTGCGCATATAGCGCAAGGTCTCGCCGTCAATCGGGAAGAAACCACAGGTCGCGCCGTATTCGGGGGCCATGTTGGCGATGGTTGCGCGATCGGCCAAGGGCAAGCGGTCCAGACCTTCGCCGTAGAATTCAACGAATTTACCAACCACGCCTTTCTCGCGCAGCATCTCGACGACTTTCAGGACAAGGTCAGTTCCCGTTGTGCCTTCGACCATCGAACCGGTCAGTTCAAAGCCCACAACCTCGGGGATCAGCATCGAGATCGGTTGACCCAGCATCGCTGCCTCGGCCTCGATCCCGCCAACGCCCCAGCCCAGAACGGCCATGCCGTTGACCATGGTGGTGTGGCTGTCAGTACCAACAAGTGTATCGGGATAAGCGACTTCTTCGCCGCTTTGGTCCGTGTCCGTCCAGACGGTCTGCGCCAGATATTCCAGGTTTACTTGGTGGCAGATACCGGTGCCGGGAGGCACGACGCGGAAATTGTTGAACGCGTTCTGACCCCATTTCAGGAACTGATAGCGTTCCATGTTGCGCTCATATTCGCGGTCCACGTTCATCTGAAACGCGCGTGGGTTGCCGAACTCATCAATCATGACCGAGTGGTCGATGACCAGATCGACCGGGTTCAGCGGGTTGATCTTTTGCGCGTCCCCACCAAGGCCCTTGATGCCGTCGCGCATCGCTGCCAGATCCACCACGGCCGGAACTCCGGTAAAGTCTTGCATCAGAACCCGGGCAGGGCGATAGGCAATCTCACGTGGGTTCTTGCCACCGTTGGCACCCCATTCGGCAAAGGCTTTGATGTCATCGACGGAAACCGAGAACCCGTCATCTTCGAACCGCAGCATGTTTTCCAGAACCACTTTCAACGCGGCAGGCAGATTCGAAAAATCGCCTAAGCCTGCTTCTTGCGCGGCTGGAATCGAATAATAGGAAATGGATTTGCCATTCACGTTCAGGCTGCGGCGTGTCTTGGCGGTGTCCTGTCCGACCTTGATGGGCATCTGTGGCCTCCCTCTCAAATGACTTGGAATACGGGCTTCGCTAAGGGTTATCTGCATTACCACACCAGTTGTTTCAAGGTGAAACGGGCAGTTTGGGTGGATTTTTGTATACCATTGCACACATTTTGTCGAAAGCTTGTGTCTGAGGTCTCAAGAAACCTTGATTGGCAGTTTATTCGGTTCCGACTTAAACCTTTCAGGCAATCATCCTCTATCGAGAGAAAACATGCTCAGATCAGTCGCTGCGACCGCGTTTGTTTCACTCTTTCTTGCTGCCCCGGCTCAGGCGCAGGATGATCCGGTGGTGGTCGAACTGTTCACCTCGCAGGGGTGCTCGTCCTGCCCGCCAGCGGACCGGATCATGCATGAATTGGCCAAGCGGGATGATGTAATCGGTCTGGCGTTGCATGTGGATTACTGGGACTACATTGGCTGGAAAGATGAATACGCCAATCCCGACCATACCGATCGACAGCGCGCCTATGCACGTGAAGGCGGGCGGACGATGATCTATACGCCGCAGATGGTTGTGAATGGGCAGCAGGATGTGGTTGGGGCCAAGTCAATTGAACTGAACCGGCTAATCGATGCACACCTGACTGCGCCGCCGGAGGCCGAGGTCAGTGCCACGCGTATCGCGAACGAAGTATCCATGAATGTCGTTCCGATCGAGTTACCAGACGACGAAACCTATGATGTTCGGATTGTGCAGTATTCGCCGATGCGTCGCACCTCGATCCGGCGTGGCGAATTGGCCGGACATGATCTGGATTATGCAAACGTGGTCGAGAATTGGCAGATTGCCGGTCGCTGGGATGGCCAAACACCGCAGAGTTTCACCGCAACATTGTCATCGGAATTGCCTGCCGTTGTACTGATCCAGCGCAGTGGCCATGGTCCGATCGTGGCCGCAGCGCGGGTTAAGTGATCAGGGCATATCCTTTGGCTGGACCCCCAGTCCCCTCCAGGACTTCCAGCGCCGATGAATCCAGAACCATTGTCCCATGTGCTGACGCACCATCGCTTCCAGGTCGTCATTGGTGAACTGGGTCATGGTTTTGGCATCAGTATGCGGGACCGGGTCGTGCAGGACGATCTCAAAATCGATCCCGTTGGGTTGGCGCACTGCATAGCAGGGGATCAGCACAGCCTTGTATTTGATCGCAAGTTCCGCGTTCAGCACCGAGGTGACGGCGGGTTTGCCGAAAAAGGTCAGCTCCTCACCACCATGCGCATGCAGGTCGGATACAATGGCAATGATGCCTCCGCTTTTCAGTGAACGGACCATTTCGACCATACCTCGGCGGCCCTGTTCGAACATGGGCGACCCGGTCTGATAGAATGCCTCGACATACATGTCGTTGAAATATGGATTTGCCATGCGGCGATAGAGGCTGCCGATGGGTTTACCGCTACGCGCCTGCAGCGCGACCCGCGCGGCCAGATAGTGCCCGAAATGCGCAGTGATCATCATCACTGGACGCCCTTCCGCCACGGCGGCATCAAATGCTTCGACACCCGAGCCCGATACTTTGGCCTTGCTTTGTCGCTCGATGAAACCGTCGGCTGAAAAATGCTCCATGATCGCGCGCCCGGCATTGTCAGGCACGGCGCGGCAGATGCGTTTGACCTCGGCCTCGGGCAGGTCTGGGCAGGTGAGTTTCAGGTTGCGGCGCACGCGGGTTCGAAAGCCGACAATGGGGGCAAGCCAGCGCACAATCGCGCCCATCGCTCCGATGCGGCGCTCATATGGCAGCAGGCGCATGCCGCGGATTACGCCGGTCAGAAACAGGTTGGCGACGTAGTATTTTCCAAGCTCAAATCGGCTTAGTTCCGACTTTTCGACGGGCATGGGGAGAGACACCTGAGCGTTGTGAACTGCGCGACGAGACATACAGGCCCCATCGTGCGATCACAAGTGGTCGCGCCTTGCCGGACTATTCTGCATTCTCCTCCGCCTCGACCAGTGCGATCGCGCCCTCGTCCAAAAGCGCGCGGATGGCTGCAACGATCTGCGACATCGCTTCTTCACTGTCGGATTGTTTGACCTTGCCACGCTCGGCCATTTCTTCCCGTAAGTTGTCCGCCATGCGAGAGGACATGTTGGCTAGGAAGAACTCGACCGTGGCAAGGTCTTCGTCGCTATTGGCTCCGGCCAACGCCGTGATGAGAACGGGTTGATCCACACCGCGCAGAATCGCTGGAACATCGCGGGGTTCGATGCGCGAGGGCACATGCGAAAAGATGAAGATCGATTGCCGGACGGTATCGGCAAAATCGGAGTCTTCTTCGTCCAGCGCGGTCAGCAAACCATCACGCGTCGCCGCGGCCGACTGGTTGAGGATCGCGCCCACACGCTCACCCGGCCCATCCCGAAAGGCGGGCTCGGGGCGTTGATCCAGCTGAGCGGCCAAGGACCATCCGATCCGCTCTACCGCCTCGGGCGTCACGTTGGCCGTTTTCGATACAGCATAGGTTATCCGTCGCGCTGTGGGGCCGGGCAGGTGGCCCAACAACTGGGCAGCCTTGGCGGTTTCGAGTTTCGACAGCATAACGGCGGCGACTTCGGTGCTTTCAGCTTTGGCCATCTCGGCCAGATCTTCTGAGGGTACTTCGCGCAAACGCTGCCATGGGTCACCGATCTGCCTCACGCCAGCTACCTTGCGCAGCCGGGCGGCGGTGGCTGGGGCGATCTTGCCGTTCACCGCGTCCAGAGCACCGGCTAGCCCATGGGGAAATGCAAGCCCTACGCCATCCAGCGCATCGGCAAATTCCTGCGCGACGGCGGCCAGCGTTACCCGGTCAACCAACCCCATCTGTCCAAGTTGGTGGGTAAGTTGTTCCTGCAGTGAATCAGGAAGCTCTTCCAGCGGGATATCCGCCCCCTCGTTCAGCAGCAGCCGAACCACAACTGCGGCTTTCTCTCGGTTGCTGAGGGCGCGCGGCACAACACGTGGCGCATCATCGTCCTGTTCAACGACCGGGGGTTGCGCGCCCGGCGTCATCTGCACCATTAGTTTCGTGTCCTGCATCTGCCTGCAATGCCTCATTCGCGTTGCAGGCAGAATATAGAGAGTCGGGTAAAGAAACCCTGAAACTCAGTAGCTATATGTCAGCCCTGTTCTGATCGCTTCGCGCAGCGATGTCTCAGCCCATGTGCCTTCGCCACCACGCGCCTTGATCTCGCGCCATTTTGCGATGGCCAACTCGGTCTTGCCCTCTGTAACAAATCCCTGACCCATGTAGCTGCGGGCGAGGATGTTGTCGGGATTGGATTCAATTGCTTTCTGGTAAAATGCGTCAGCCAGTTTCAGCTCACCCATCTTGCGATAGGTGAACCCCCAATAGGTCTGCACCCGATCATCATCTTGATCCATGATACGCAGAATGCCCTGAGCATTTTCGTACTGCCCGTCGTAAGCCAACTCGCGCACGGCATCATACAGTTGGTCTTCGGTGAAATTCGTCTTGTTGGGTTTGACGCAGCGCCCGGCTGCCTCGTCATAGACGCGGCCAAACAGGCATTTCTTGGTGGTGTTGGTGGGCTTGGGCGGGCTGCTGTCCCCACCACCCGCAGCAATGGCCATGGGCGCGAAGGTAAAGGCCTGAAGAGCGATGGCCGAGGCTAGTACAAGACGCATTTTCCTACTCCGTTGTCAAAGAGACTTGTTACAATCATAGCTTGATCTTCAAAAAAGCTAACGATTGACTGATCGCTTTTATTCACAAGCAGGAAATAAAAATGTCAGCTATTGACGATTTTCATGCAGCTTTGGCTTTCGCTGTCCCAAATTGTGCCTTCAGCACAGGACTGGGTTTGCTTGGTGTTACCGTTACAGGCAAATCCGGCGGTGCCCGCACAGATAAGAGCAATTGCGCATAGAGCAGTTCGTAGCATCGAGTTTTCCTTTCGCGGAAACTGTGCCAACAGATTAACCGATTTTTGCCAATCTGGCAAAGACACAAGGCCCGGCTGCATTGAGCAAGCCGGGCCAAGTTTTTAGCACTGTTTGAGTTTGAATTATTCGCCGAATACGCGGGCGAAAATCGTATCTACATGTTTGGTATGGTAGCCGAGATCGAATTTCTCTTCGATTTCTTTCGGGCTCAGCGCGGCGGTGACATCGGCGTCGGCCAAGAGTTCCTCTTTGAAGTCGGTGCGATGCTCCCAGACTTTCAGCGCGTTGCGCTGAACCATGGCATAGGCATCCTCGCGGCTTACACCGGCTTGGGTCAACGCCAACAGCACTCGTTGGCTCATGACAAGACCAGGGAACTTGTTCATGTTCTCGATCATGTTCTCGGGGAAGATCAGCATCTTGTCGATTACACCGGTCAATCGCGCGAGTGCAAAGTCCAGCGTGATAGTGGCATCCGGCCCGATCATGCGTTCGACCGAGGAATGCGAGATATCGCGCTCGTGCCACAGCGCCACGTTCTCCATCGCCGGGATCACGGCAGCACGCACCATGCGCGCAAGACCGGTCAGGTTCTCGGTCAGCACCGGGTTCTTCTTGTGCGGCATCGCGGATGAGCCTTTCTGCCCCATCGAGAAGAACTCGGCCCCCTCCAGCACTTCGGTACGCTGCATGTGGCGGATTTCGATAGCGATGTTTTCGATGCTGCTGGCGATAACACCCAGTGTGGCGAAGAATGCTGCGTGACGGTCGCGGGGAATGACCTGTGTGCTGATCGGTTCAGGCACCAGACCCAGCTTGTCGCAGACATGCTCTTCAACCTGCGGGTCGATATTCGCAAACGTCCCGACCGCGCCGCTGATCGCTCCGGTGGCGATTTCCGCGCGGGCATCGCGCATCCGGGACAAGTTGCGGTCCATCTCGGCATAGAAGCGGGCAAAGGTCAGGCCCATCGTGGTGGGTTCGGCATGGATACCGTGGCTGCGACCGATGCGAACGGTGTCTTTGTGCTCGATCGCGCGGCGTTTCAGGGCAGCCAACAGACCTTCGAGGTCTGCAATCAGCAGGTCGGCGGCGCGGGTCAGTTGCACATTGAAGCAAGTGTCCAGCACGTCCGAGGAGGTCATGCCCTGATGCACGAAGCGGGCTTCCTCGCTACCCACATGTTCGGCCAGATGGGTCAGGAAGGCGATGACGTCGTGTTTGGTGACGGCTTCGATCTCGTCGATACGGGCGACATCAAACTCCACATCCTTGGCTTTCCACACGGCCTCGGCGTTTTCACGCGGGATCACGCCTAGATCGGCCATGGCGTCGCAGGCGTGCGCCTCGATCTCGTACCAAATGCGGAACTTGCTCTCGGGTGACCAGATGGCGACCATGTCGGGGCGTGAATAGCGGGGAATCATTGGCGGCAGCACCTTTTTATGATTGGGATGAGGCGTTGGCGCGGGGTTTAGCCGCGCATAGACCAAGGAACAAGGCGCGAGTGCTGGGATGAGACGGTTTGCCCTGATTTTATTGCTTTGGCCCGGATTTGTGGCCGCCGACGAGTTTCAGCAACTGACGGGTGATGAGATTCTGATGGCGCTTGCTGGCAAGAAGCTCGACTATGGCGAGGGGATCACCCAGACCTTCGATAGCAATATGCAAACGCAGTACTTTTCAGGCCGCCCAAGTTCGGGACGATGGGCCGTTCGTGATGATCGCTATTGCTCGGTCTGGCCGCCTTCGGATTTCTGGGCTTGTTATGATGTTGAGCAAAGCGGTGAAACCATCCGGTTTGTGGATGATTCAGGTAATACAACTGACGGAATCTATTTGAAGTGAGCCTGCCCAGAAATATTTATGATTTCCAGGGGGTTTGGGACCTGAGCCGCCTCATCCGGGACGAGCGTGCAGGCCAGATCATTCAGGCCGAGGGTAAGGCAGAGCTACGGCAAGATACCCAAGGGTTGGTCTATGATGAGACGGTCACGCTGCGTGTTCCGGGGCAGCCTGCAATGACGGGAACGCGTCGATACCTTTGGCGCGACGCCGGTGATCGGATCGCCATTCACTTTGATGATGATCGGTTTTTTCACGCACTTAAACTTGGCCAAACCCGCGTCAAGGATCATCACGATTGCCCGCCGGACAGCTATGATGCAGACTATGATTTCTCGGGATGGCCGCGCTGGACAGTCCGCTGGACTGTATCAGGACCGCGAAAATCCTATGAAATGGAGACCAAATACGCGCTGCGATAGCGTAATCATCTTGCAGCAACGGCCCGGAACGGGCATTGCTGCATGTGCAAATAAGTCCGAATGTGGAGAAATGAGATGAACGCAAACGTACTGGCCAATGCTTTTGGCCCGCGTGAGGGGACGGCGCTGCGCGTCAAGCAGGTGGCTCTGGTTGCCCTGGGTATCGTTGCTCTGGCTGTTGCAGCCAAAATCAAAGTGCCGATGTGGCCGGTTCCGATCACCATGGGCACATTCGCCGTTCTGACCATCGGCACCGCCTATGGCGCGCGCCTTGGCCTGATCACGATGCTGGGTTACCTGCTGGTTGGTGCTCTGGGCTTTGACGTGTTTGCGGGTTCCTCGGCCGAAAAATTCGGCCTGACCTACATGATGGGTGGCACCGGTGGCTATCTGGTCGGTTACCTGATGGCGACCATTCTGCTGGGCGCACTGGCCGCGCGCGGCTGGGATCGTTCGGTCGGCAAGCTGGCGCTGGCGCTGGTGCTGGCCAATGTCCTGATCTATGTGCCGGGCCTGCTGTGGCTGGGTCAGCTGTATGGCTGGGACAAGCCGATCCTGGAATGGGGTCTGACACCGTTCCTGCTGGGTGACGCAATCAAGCTGGCGCTGGCCGCTCTGCTGATCCCTGGCCTGTGGAAGCTGCTGGGCGACGCACGCACCTGATAGCGCGCTCTTGCGCAAGACACACCCGCGTTCGGAGCTTTCCGGACGCGGGTTTTTTATTGTCTGCAGAACAGGATACTGGACAAAGTCAAACTGCATGGGCAACCTGACATCAGAAAACTGATCAGGTAATTGAGATATGCGTATTTTGTTAAGCTTGGCGCTTGCTGCAAGTGCCGTGACTTGGTTGGCTGTAACGCCTGTGCAAGCTGACACACCGGTGACCTACACCGATGAAGGGCGCGCCCTGTTCCGCTTTGAGGTTCCCGACTTTTGGGCATTGCGTACCGGTGGCCCGCGTGAAATCGAGGATACCAATCTGGGCGATGCCCGTGCGGTTTCGCGCGTCATGGGGATCAGACCGGTGACCGACGATAATGTCTGGATGGGCTTCGTCTCACCATCACGGGTTTCCAGCATTCAGGGCGGGCTGAGCTATCTTGAGGATATCGACAAATTCCTCGTCAAAGACCCGACCGTGACCAGCACCAGCAATACAAGGATTGGTGGGCGGCCAGCCCACGTTATTCGAGGCACCGGCAATCGGGATGGGCGAGGCGTAAACTTTACCGCCACCGTGATTGACCTGCCGCGTGACCGTGTTGCGATAGGGGTTGCGATCCTGCGTGACGGGGCCGACCCGTCTTATGTTGATGCCTTGAACGCCGTTTTCGCGTCGTTCCGGTCTTTGCAGTAAGGAGGCTCGGATGACTCGCAAACTGTTAAAACGGTCTGTTCTGGCGCTGGGGTTGGGTACTGCAACGTTTACACTGTCCGCCTGCGATGGCGTGTCCGTCGGGGTAGGGTATGGCGTTGGGTATGACCCGTTCTACGACTCGATGCTGTGGAATGATTACTACCACGACCGTAACGTGAATGTAGATGTTGACATAAACCGCCCAGACCGGCCCGACCGCCCCGATCGACCGGTTCGTCCGAACCCTCCACCGCGGCCAAAGCCACCGATCGCCAAACCGCCGTCGCGCCCGCATCCCCCGGTGGCGCGTCCTCCGACGGCACGGCCACCAATTCACCGACCCTCACCGAGGCGCCGTTAGAAAAAGGGGGCAAAAGCCCCCTTCAATCATTATCATAAGCTGACAAAGGTGGTTTTCAGTCCAGCAGCTCAGTCGTGATATGGGCCGAGCCTTCAAGGGTTCGGTGCACGGGACATTTATCTGCGATCTCCAATAGCTTAGCACGTTGCGCGGCATCCAGCGGCCCTTGAAGCCGTATCTTGCGACGGAACTGATCGACCTTACCATCGCTGGCCAGTCCAGCGTCCTGGGCGTGTACCTTGTCGTGGCAGACATCGACGGTGATACCTGTCAGCGGCCATTTCTTGCGCCGCGCATACATGCGAATGGTCATCGAGGTACAGGCGCCCAATCCCGAGGACACAAATCCATAAGGGGACATGCCTCGGTCCGTTCCTCCGTACGAGGCGGGCTCGTCAGCGACCGCATGGTGGCGCGGGCCGGACTGGATGTCTTGCAGGAACCCTGCCGGGTCTGCCTCGGTTACGCGAACAACACCTTCCGGGGCGCCGGGTGGTGGGGCGGGCGGGCACAGTTTGACGTATCGCGACACCCAAGCCGCAATGACATCCGCCGCGTAATCCGCATCAGCGGCGCGTGTGATCAGATGGTCGGCATCGTCCAGCGTGACAAAACTTTTTGGATGCTTCGCAGCCAGAAAGATGGTGCTGGCGTTGTCAATGCTGACCGTGTCATCGCGCGGTGCGTGCAGGATCAGAAGCGCTGCTTTCAAATCTGAAACGGCAGGGCTAAGCGCGGCCTCTGAAATGTCATCGACAAAAGCTTTGCCAATGCGGAACGGGCGACCGCCAAGCGAAACCTCTGCGCTGCCTTGCGCCTGAATCTCGGGCAGGGCGGCCTCGAAATGGTGTGATACGTGGCCCGGGTCAGCAGGCGCACCCAATGTGACGACCGCCTTGATCGACGGTATGCCAGCGCGTGCGCGCAGTACCGCAGCGCCGCCAAGTGAATGGCCAATAAGCAGGGCGGGGGCCATGTTGCGGCCGGACAGGTAGTGCGCTGCAGCGATCAGATCTTCGACATTTGAGGTGAATGTCGTATTCGCAAACTCTCCATCCGAGTGGCCAAGGCCTGTAAAATCAAACCTGAGCACGGCGATGCCCATCGCCGCCAAACGCGCCGAAATGCGCCGTGCGGCAGGTATGTCCTTAGAGCAGGTAAAGCAATGCGCAAACAAAGCCGTTGCCAGTACCGGCCCGTCCGGCAGATCAAGGCGCGCGGCCAATTGGCTGCCGTCGTGACCGGCGAAAGTAATGCGTTCGGTGGGCATGATGAATCCTTGGTGGTCCAGGTTTCGACAATACTGTGTGCTGTGTGCGGTTCTCTCAACCCCTGTGTCAGTGGCGTAACAGGAAGGTGAGGGGGTGGGACCACGTAGCCCTTGGCGCGTCGCATCAATGCATTGTTGGGGTTGGTATTTGAACAATCAAAAAATGTGATGATAATTCGGATAAACATTCATTTTACTTATTTATACTTGGACCCCAACTTGCAATCATCCTTCTTATCCAAAGCAGAGGTCAAAATGGCACATACAACATCTGCACCGCTAAGCCCGACACTCCACGCCGGAGTTCTGTTGGCAATTCTCGTGACTGGCGCAATTGGTTTTGCACTGGGACAAAGCTGGCCGCTAACGAATACGTCTGAGGACACGCCAACTCTCACAGCGCCTGAGGATTGGCACGGTAATGTCAGACGGTCCCACTGGTCAAACTAGGCGATAGCGCTTAGCCAGACCCCATCAACTGTGCGTCGAACGGATACTTCGTGAGGTTTTCATAGCCGTCTTCGGTGATCAGCACCTGATCTTCCAGCTTGATCGAGAAATCGCCGCCAACCTCGCCAACTGCCGCTTCGACGCACAACACCATTCCGGGTTCAAGTGGATAATCATAGGATCCCTCGACCGCCTTGTCGGGATAGGCTACCAAGGGCCATTCATCGCACAATCCAACTCCATGCATCAGGCAGCCGTATTTCTGTGCCTGAAACTTGTCATCCAGCCGATGGGCATTCGCAGTTAGTTCCGGGATCATGACGCCGGGCTTCAGCATTTCCATATTGGTCATGATATGCTCATGCGCGTGCTGCATGGCATAGATCATGTCGGGGCGCGGTTTTTGATCGCCGATCCACCAGGTTCGTGAGATGTCGACGCAAATGCCGTAAGACCCGATCAGGTCGGTATCGAACGCGATGATTTCATTTTGCCGCGTGATGCGCGGGCCGCATTCCTGAAACCAGGGATTGGTGCGCTGGCCCGAGGCAAGCAAGCGGGTCTCGATCCATTCACCACCGCGCCGGATGTTTTCAGCATGTAGCACTGCCCAAATGTCATCCTCGGATGTCTTCCCGTCTCCGACATTGACACGTGCGAAGCGCTCCATTTCGGCCACTGCGGTCTCGCAGGCGTGGCTGGCGCAGCGCATGGCGAGGATTTCGTCTGGGCCTTTGATGGCACGGGTTTTCTCGGTAAGCTCTTCGCCCTCCATCACCTCGATCCCCTGAGCCTCAAGCGCGCGCAGGCCGTGCAGCATGATCTTGTCGACACCCAGCCGCATGTTGCCGCCGCCGTGTTCTTCGATCAGGGCGCGCACCTCGTTTGAGAACACATCTGCGGCAACGTCAATCTTGTCGCCCCGGTCGAAATAGAACAGATCGGCGCCCGAGCGCTGCTCGCGCACCAGCGGGTTGAATTTCGACAAGAACGGAGAGTTCTTGTAGTCCCAGATCACCATATACCCGTCAGCGCAAACCAAAACGGCCCGGAACGGGTTATGGGTATTCCAGAGCTGCATGTTGGTGCTGTCAGTCGCGTAGCGGATATTCAGGGGGTCAAACAGCAGGATCCCGCCCCAATCGCGTTGCACGATGGCCTGAGTGAGGCGTTTCCAGCGATATTTACGCATCTGTTCTAGATTGGGCAGGCTAAGCCCGGCAGCGGCCCATTCTTCGAAGGCAAGCTGTGTCGGTCCGATCTCGATCCTGTCATTGTCGTTCGGTGTCCCGTCCCCGAGGGTGGCGCCCCGGGTCGGGTCAATCTTACGGGTGTCACGATATGGTGTGTTCACGGTTGGACCTTTCTGCTTGCCTGCCCAACCTGCAAATCCAGATGCGCTGCGTCTTCTAGGTTTGCGACCGTCTTCTGGTCGCTTTTTGACCGACAGCGCCAGAGCAGGGTGCTATGCCTCGACTATGACCGTGATATTACAGCAAGCCATTCCCTATGATCCACTCGCCCTAAACCCGCTGCCTGGCATTAAGCCCGCGGACCCCAGGGCTTGGTTGCATCGCGACGATGCATTTTCTGCCCAGATGCAACGACGCGCGGCGCTGTTGGCGCAGCAAAAACAGGATGTCTTGGCGCAAAGCCCCGAGGCGTTGGCACCCGCGCAGGAGTTGCTGGAACTGGTCATTCAGCAAGTTTATCCGAATGTCTCCGATCACGTTGTGCGGCCCGACGGTGTACGGGTTGAGGTTGACCGGGAACGCCCGTTGGAAACGCTATGCCATTTGGTGCAAGAGGATTTCTGCATTCTGCAGAAACACGATGACGAGCATGTTTTGACTGGCGCGATCCTGTGCTTTCCCGCAAGCTGGATGCTGTCAGAAAAGTTCATGCGCCCGTTGATCGGGATCCATGAACCGGTTGACGCCTACGACGCCAATATTGCCCGCAGAGTTCAACGTTTGTTTGACGGCATTCAGCCCGACCGGCCACTCTGGCGGTTCAATGCGCTTTGGTACAATGATGCCGAATTGTTCCAACCGCGCAGTCTCATGCAGCGACGCACACCGCGGGACGAAAATTCGGCCCGATATCTGCGTAGTGAACGTCAGACTCTCTTGCGTTTACCTGAGACAAACGCAGTGGTGTTCGCGATCCACACTTATGTAATGGCCGCTGATCAGGTCCTTAAAATGGAAAACCCCGCCTGACGGCGGGGCCTCCAAGGAGGGTCTTGGGTAATTTGATTACATGCCAATCGCGCTGGCGACCTCGGCAAAAGCATTCGTAGCGTTCAGGCCAAAAATCGCTGTGGTAAAAGCCAGAACTTGAGTGTTGAGGCGAAAATCCTCACCCCGGATCAGATTGACTGCTGCCAGGGATATGGCAATCGGTGTCGATATGCTTGCCACAGCACCAGTCATGCCCCAGCTGGTCAGTCGCAGAATATCGCTTGGGCGTTCCGTTTCGTCCTCGGACTGGTGAATGTTGCCGGCGGGCAGGGGAGCATCAGCCTCGGTCCGGAAGGCGATACTGAGCAGTTGGTCGTCACTTAGCTTGATCGGACGCGGCTTGGCGTGTTTGGTCTGTGTATTTTCCGCATCAGGATCGGGCAGATCGAGCCCCGCAAATGGGCCGCTGACTGCTTCGAAAATCTGCTTTCGGTTCCGGGCGTTGCGCGGCGCAATTGAATCAAAGGCACTCATGAATTGTTCGATGGTCAGAACCGTTTTGGGCGACAACCATTCGACACGACGGGTCGTGCAGATGTCGACCATTCGGTACAGGATCACCACAAGCATCAACTCGGATATTTCACTGTCATCGAGCAGTTTTGACACCGGACAAATCGAGATCGTCAGCCGGTTTCCCGGCAGGGTTACCGCAGCACGCGGCATAGTTTTGAGACCAGCGGTTCGATCCATCCGCTCATGGTGATTGTGATCTACTTGGGTTGGTTCCGAGTCCAATGTCAGACGCACGAGATATTGGCTGCTGACGATACTGGCCTCTGATGCGCTAAGAAGCGTCTTGCGCTCGACCAGATGGCCATAGTCACCCAGCGTCGTCGAGACGACCTCGCACAGACGCTCAAGCGCGCCATCTGCCGACCCGTCAAACTGGAGGCCACCGTGGTAACTATGCTTTGCAGTCACAGCATGTTCCTTTGCTGTCATAATCTTCACAACAAATTAACAGGCGAAATGGCGCAAATTTTGACCAAAATGGAAAAAAGTCGAAATATTCCAAGATTGATTACGCTTTGGAAACCAAGAAAATCGGGGTTTCCTTAAATCTATGTGGCAACAATGTGGCCGAATTCAGGTGCTCTGACGTCAAGCCTATGACTGCCCTAGTTGTCGATTCGCGCCGCCATGATTGCAATGGATTGCTGGTAGACCGAGGCCGCATTCCATTGCTGTATGACCGCAAAATTCGGCTCTCCGGGTTGATAGCCGCGACCGGGCTTCCACCCTTTCTTACGTAGAAAATTCGCGGTCGAGGCGAGCGCGTCGGTCATGTTATAAAAATCGACCCGACCATCGCCCGTGGCGTCCACACCATAGGTCAGGGCATTGCCGGGCAGAAACTGCGTATGCCCCAGCTCGCCATGTTTTGCCCCTTTTGTCGCCATCGTAAGGGTACCTTGGTCAACCAGTTTTAAGGCGCCGATAGCGTGCGGGATGAAGAATTCGGACCGGCGACAATCATAGGCTAATGTCGTGATTGCGGAAACAACCTGACTATCGCCCATGAAACCTCCAAAGCCGGTTTCCATGCCGTGAATGGCAATTAGCACACCCGCCGGTACGCCATATTGACGCTCGAGCGCGGCGTAAAACTGCGGATTGCGAGCTTTGCGCTTGCGCCCTTGCGCAACGATGGTGTTTGCCCCGCGCACCTGCATGAATTTGTCTAATGAGTATTTAAAGCTCTTCTGATTGCGATCCGCGGCAATCGTACGTGTTGCATATTGCGTTTGTGCGAGCGCTTGCAGACCCTTCTTTTTCACACCCGCTCGTTTGGCGGTTTTGGCAAAGTCGGCTTTCCAGGTCTCAAACCCGCTGCTGGTATTCCCACAAGGGGCGGACAGTGCCACCGAGGGCAGAAGGAACGCGAGTGCAGCGTAAAGGCGAAGACGAGGCATAGAGGAAATCCGAGTGCTGAAAAAACTACGCTCAGCCTAAGCCGAGTTCGACCTACCGCAAAGTGCTTTAATAGAGATCAAGCTCGTCTGTGCCTTTCAGGGATTCGAACCATTCATCCGGGGTTTTGTCGATCTTGGCATGTTTGACCATCATCGCGTTCATATTTGGCAGACTGGATGAGTCCGGCCATTCATCGGGTTGCCACAGGTTTGATCGAATGATGCATTTGGGACAGTGCGCAAAGACGGTTTCGACATGGATCAACAGGGCCAGCTTGGGCACGCGTCCACCAACGGCCATGTTTGAAAGAAGTTCGGGATCTGCGCTAATTCTCGCGGATCCCCGCAGGCGCAGAGTTTCCAATTTTCCGGGGACAAAGAATATCACGCTGACGCGCTGATCTTTCAGCACATTATGAAACGTATCCACGCGCTTGTTCCCAGGCCGGTCCGGGATCGCAATCATCGAGTTCGAGAGCACCTGCACAAACCCCGCAGGATCGCCACGAGGCGAAATATCGAGATGCCCATCGGGATTGGCCGAAGCGATCAGGCAGAACGAGGACATGCCGATGAAGTCTCGACACATCTCATCAAGTGCAGGCAATTCCTTTGCAATGATCTGCGGCAAGGGTTGCCCGCAAATGCGTTCCAGATCTTTTTTCGAGGTTACAAGTCCTGAATACTCAGAAAAGGGTTTGTCGCTTGCGGGCATGTGCTCTCTCCGCCTGATGTTGAGCTCAAATTTTGAAAGATCATCATCGATCCGTCAAATCTCGCGGAGATACAGAAAAAGGGGCGCCCGATGGGCGCCCCCTGAGAATTTTCGTCGAAAATTCTTAATCAGCAGCTGTAGTACATGCCGTACTCAACCGGGTGAGGCGTGTGCTCGTAAGTTTCTACCTCTTCCATCTTCAGCGCGATGTAGCCGTCGATCTGGTCTTTGGTGAACACGTCGCCTTGCAGCAGGAAGTCGTGATCAGATGCCAGCGCTTCCAGAGCTTCGCGCAGCGAGCCGCAGACGGTCGGGATGTCGGCCAGTTCTTCGGCAGGAAGATCGTACAGGTTCTTGTCCATGGCTTCGCCCGGATCGATCTTGTTCTTGATGCCGTCCAGACCGGCCATCAGTAGCGCGGCGAACGCCAGATAGGGGTTTGCGGCCGGATCGGGGAAGCGGGCCTCGACGCGCTTGGCTTTCGGGCTTTCGGTCCACGGAATACGCACGCAGCCTGAACGGTTGCGGGCCGAATAGGCGCGCAAGACGGGAGCTTCGAACCCTGGGATCAGACGCTTGTAGCTGTTGGTTGCCGGGTTGGTGAAGGCGTTCAGCGTTTTGGCGTGTTTCAGGATGCCGCCGATAAAGTACAGCGCCTCATCAGACAGGTCGGCGTATTTGTCGCCCGCGAACAGCGGCTTGCCGTCTTTCCAGATCGACATGTTCACGTGCATGCCGGTGCCGTTGTCACCTGCGATTGGCTTCGGCATGAAAGTCGCCGATTTGCCATAGGCATGTGCAACGTTGTGGATCACGTACTTGTATTTCTGCAGCTCATCGGCCTGCTTGGTCAGGCTGTCGAAGATCAGGCCCAGTTCGTGCTGACACGATGCAACCTCATGGTGGTGCTTGTCGACCTTCATGCCCAGACGCTTCATGGTCGACAGCATTTCCGAGCGCAGGTCCTGCGCTTCGTCAACGGGGTTTACGGGGAAGTAACCACCTTTGACGCCCGGACGATGGCCCATGTTGCCCATCTCGTATTCGGTGTCGGTGTTCCACGATGCATCAGTCGCATCAACTTCGTAGGATACCTTGTTGATACTGTTCGAGAAACGAACATCATCAAAGAGGAAAAATTCGGCCTCAGGACCCATATAGGCCACATCACCAATACCGGAAGCCTTCAGGTACGCTTCGGCTTTCTGAGCGGTGCCTCGCGGGTCACGTTCATAAGCTTCACCAGTGTCAGGCTCCACAACCGAGCAGTGCAGGCAGATGGTCTTTTCCGCATAGAAAGGATCGACATAGGCGCTGTCGGTGTCGGGCATCAGTTTCATGTCGGAAGCTTCAATCGACTTCCAGCCCGCGATGGACGAACCGTCGAACATAAAGCCCTCTTCCAGGAAGTCCTCATCAACCTGATCGGACATGATGGTGACGTGCTGAAGTTTGCCACGCGGGTCGGTAAAGCGGATGTCGACGTATTCGGCGTCTTCATCACGGATCAGCTGAAGAACTGCGTCCTTGCTCATACTATTTGTTCCTCTGATTTGAAGATTGCTGTGTTACAGGGCTTCCGAACCGGTTTCGCCGGTGCGGATACGAATGGCTTGTTCGATAGGTGAGACAAAGATTTTTCCGTCCCCGATCTTGTCGGTCTTTGCGGCGCTAACGATGGCTTCGATCGCTGCGTCAACCTGATCATCATCCAGCACGACCTCGACCTTTACCTTGGGTAGAAAATCGACAACATATTCTGCGCCGCGATAAAGTTCGGTGTGACCTTTCTGGCGACCAAAGCCTTTCACCTCGACCACGCTGAGGCCCTGGACTCCCACGTCCTGCAGCGCCTCTTTCACTTCGTCCAGTTTGAACGGCTTGATGATCGCTTCGATCTTTTTCATTCCGGCTCACCTTGTATGGTTGTCTCGAAGGCAATGATCACGTCTAAGGTCAGGCGGCAATGGAACTGCGAATATGGTCGCCTTGTGGTGCTGCGAAATCGTGCAACGGGTTAAATTTTGATCGATGCGCACAAAATGTAATCAGAATTGAATCGCGTGAGGGCGCAATATGGCAGAGTTGCTGACAGCGGCACAGATGCGGACGATCGAAAAGTCCGCGATTGAGTCCGGTGACGTGAGCGGACTGGAGCTGATGGAGCGGGCGGGGCGCGGTGTTCTTCAAGCCGTATTTGAAGAATGGCCAGAGCTGCAGCGGGGGCCAGCCCCCGCACCCCCGAGGTATTTGGGGCCAGATGAAGAGGATCCGCTGCGTGCGGTAATTCTTTGCGGGCCAGGAAATAACGGGGGGGATGGATTTGTTGTTGCACGCTTGCTGCGGGAGCGCGGCTGGGAGGTGGCGGCATTTCTTCTTGGTGATCCGGCGAAGCTGCCACCAGATGCGCGTGTGAATCATGACAGGTGGGGCGAATTGGGGGAGGTTCACCCATTTTCCGAAGTGTTTGCCGCGCATCAAGGGGCTGACCTTTATGTCGATGCGTTATTCGGGACGGGCTTACAGCGACCGCTTGAGGGTGATGTTCTAAAATGGGCAGAAATGACTGCCTTGGATCCAGCCATCGCCGAAAAGACAGTATCCGTTGATATGCCGTCTGGCCTGTGTTCCGATAGTGGGCGTGAGCTGGCCCCGGGGACCGCGACGGTTCAGGCCAGGCTCACGGTATCGTTTCATACTGCAAAGCTGGGGCATTATCTGGGGCTGGGGCCGGTCAGAAGTGGCCGATTGGTCGTCAAGGACATTGGTTTGGAGGAGGGACTTCAGGGTGCGGTCAAACTGGTGACCGCCCCGGATGCTGATTTTTCGAAGGCAACTGCCTTACACAAATATGCGCATGGGCATGCCTTGATTATTAGCGGAGGTGCGGGGGCAACCGGCGCAGCAAGGCTGGCGGCACGTGGTGCATTACGCATCGGGGCCGGATTGGTGACGCTGGGTGTTCCACCCTCGGCTCAGATGGAGGTTGCCAGTCACATCACTGCGCTGATGCTGCAGCGGGTCCAGAGCGGCGATGATCTGTTGGAAGTCCTGATGGATACGCGGTTGAATGCACTATGCCTCGGTCCTGGTTTGGGGCTGGCACGTGCGCAGGAGCTGGTTCCTGCGGCGCTGGCCTCGGGGCGTCCCGCAGTACTCGACGCGGATTCTTTGACGGCTTTTGCTGATGCGCCAGAGGTGCTGTTGGACATGCTCCATGACAGATGTGTTCTGACACCGCACGGGGGCGAGTTTGCGCGATTGTTCCCGGAGATCACCGAAAAGCTCTCGGTCAAGCCGGGCAGAGGGCCGGCTTATTCCAAAGTGGATGCCGTGCGTGAGGCGGCCAAGCAGGCTGGCTGTGTGGTACTATACAAGGGCCCTGACACGGTGATTGCTGCACCGGATGGGCAATGTGCGATCAATGCGGCGCTGTTTGACCGGGCGGCACCCTGGCTGGCGACAGCAGGGTCAGGCGATGTGCTTGCCGGGTTCATAACGGGGCTATTGGCGCGGAGCTTCAACCCGATGGCTGCAGCCAAGGCCGCAGCTTGGTTACATGTGGAATGCGCCAGGCAATTTGGGCCGGGGTTGATTGCTGAAGATCTGCCGGAACAAGTGCCAGCGGTATTCGCACGGCTTGAAATCAATGGGTCATAGGCAAATATTGGCCGATCGCGGGTCAAAGCGGCAATGTTTCGCCTTATGATTTACCTGTGCGCATATCGGGTGTTTGCAAGCTGCAACACGCAGCGCAAGAATTGTCTTGCAGGTTAGCTGGGTGCTGCTTTCGAACTAGGTCAAAATATTGATTATAAAACGCTTTCCCTGAAGGTCCCCGCCTCCGCCTGTGGCAGAAATGCAATGCCGGGCTAATAAGCTTTAGCAATCATTGGAACCGTTAATCCAGGTGCGCATATCGGCAATATCAAAAAAACTGACCCATCTATGGTGAATGACATGACAGTGAATTTTAAGCTGACTTCGATAGCAGCGGCGCTTGTCGCAACAACGGCAATCCCCGCCGCCGCCGAACTGAAATACGAAAACAACACGGGCGGTTATGTCCTGCTTTATGGTCAGTTGCACCCGGCCTTAATCTCGGTTGACGACGGTGAAGAGACCGAAACGCGCGTTCTGGACAATGACCTGTCAAACAGCCGCGTCGGTTTGGAACTGTTGCAGCCCTTCGGCAACAACGATTTCACCTTCCGTTTTGAAACCGGGCTTGGTCTGCCGAGCTCGAGCGAGTGGAACCAGCTGGGCACAGATTTCAGCGGCTGGACGCGTGAAGATATCCGTCACGCGGATTTCGCACTTGCCGGTGTCTGGGGTAAATTCTCGGCCGGTCAGGGCAGCATGGTGGCCGATGGCGCTGCCGAAGTGGATCTGTCTTACGTCGGAACCGCGCTGTATTCCTTTACCAACGATGAAAATGGCGGGTTCTTCTATCGCGGTACTGACGGTTTTCTGAGCGACATCACCGTTGGCGATTCCAGCAGCAACTTTGACGGTGCGCGCCGTGGCCGCGTTCGGTATGACACGCCGGAGTTCAGCGGTTTTAAGGCCGGCATCGCCTATGGTCAGAACATTCTGTCCAGCAGCGATGACGATGACTATTACGATATCGGCCTTCGCTATAACAACACCTTCGGCGGCGGGGTTGAATTTGCAGCGGCGGTTGCATACTCGGTGCGTTCGGCTGACGATGGATCGGGGGACCGCAAGGATACGATCGGGTCGGCCTCGGTTATGCTGCAAAACGGCCTGAGCTTCACCGCAGCCGCCGGTACGCGGGACAATGACGCGGATGGTGCGTCTGACCCGAACTACTTCTACGGCAAGATTGCCTATGAGGATCAGTGGGTATCCTGGGGTAAAACCGGTATCGGGATCGACTATTACTCGGGCTCGGACTTCGTAAATGACGGTTCCAGCACCGATGCTTGGGGCATCGCTGTTGTTCAGCGTATCGACAGCATCAATACAGATGCATATCTGAAATACCGCAATCACGATTTCGAAGATGGCGCTTCGTTCGACAACAACGAGGCGTGGGTGCTGGGGGCCCGCTGGAGGTTCTGATTTCTCAGCTTTCGATGATCGAACGCTCCGGCCGTGCCGGGGCGTTTTTTCGTCTGTAATAGGGGTAAAACCAGCCTGAAAGGGCCTTTGCCTCTTGCACGCAGGCGGCTGTGCAAATAGAAGGCGTCAAATTTGCCCGGCGCGCCCGTTTTGCGCGCCCCGAATCCTATGGGGACTACCAAAATGCAGGTTACCGAGACGCTGAACGAAGGTCTGAAGCGCGGCTACAACATCGTTGTGACCGCAGCCGAGCTGGACGACAAGGTCAACGAGAAACTGACCGAAGCGCAGCCCGAGGTTGAAATGAAGGGTTTCCGCAAAGGCAAGGTGCCGATGGCTCTGCTGAAAAAGCAGTTCGGCCAGCGCCTGCTTGGCGAAGCGATGCAAGAAACCATCGACGGTGCGATGAACAAGCACTTTGAGGACAGCGGCGAACGTCCTGCATTGCAGCCCGAGGTCAAGATGACCAACGAGGACTGGAAAGAAGGCGACGACGTAGAAGTTGCGATGTCCTACGAAGCGCTGCCCGAGATTCCGGAAGTTGACCTGAAATCGGTCGAACTGGAAAAGCTGGTTGTCAAAGCGGACGACGCAGCCGTGGAAGAAGCGCTGAACAACCTGGCTGAGACCGCGCAGAACTTCAAAGCGCGTCGCAAAGGTTCGAAAGCCAAAGACGGTGACCAGATCGTGTTCGACTTTGTTGGTAAGGTTGACGGCGAAGAGTTCGAAGGCGGTTCGGCTGAAGATTACCCGCTGGTTCTGGGCTCGAACAGCTTCATCCCCGGCTTTGAAGAGCAGTTGGTTGGTGTGAAGGCCGAGGAAGAAAAAGACGTCAACGTCACCTTCCCCGAAGAATACGGTGCTGAGCATCTGGCCGGCAAAGACGCCGTTTTCACCTGCACCATCAAAGAGGTGAAAGAGCCGGTCGCGGCTGAGGTCGACGACGAGTTGGCCAAGAAATTTGGTGCCGAAGATCTGGCTGGGTTGAAGGCACAGATCGCCGAGCGTCTGGAAGCCGAATATGCTGGTGCGTCCCGTGCAGTTATGAAGCGCGCTTTGTTGGACGTGCTGGACGAGAAAGTCTCGTTCGACCTGCCGCCGTCACTGGTAGAAGCCGAAGCCAAGCAGATCGCACACCAGCTGTGGCACGAGGAAAACCCTGACGTTGAAGGTCACGATCACGATCCGATCGAACCAACCGACGAGCATAACAAGCTTGCCGAACGCCGCGTGCGTCTGGGCCTGCTGCTTGCCGAACTGGGCCAGAAGGCCGAGGTTGAAGTGACCGACTCGGAAATGACACAAGCGATCATGAACCAGGCGCGTCAGTACCCGGGCCAGGAGCGCCAGTTCTTTGAATTTGTGCAGCAGAACGCCCAAATGCAGCAGCAGCTGCGTGCGCCTATCTTTGAAGACAAGGTTGTCGACTACGTCTTCGAACTGGCTCAGGTTGCGGACAAAGAAGTCAGCAAGGACGATCTGCAAAAAGCCGTTGAGGCACTGGAAGAGGAATAATCCTCTTCCTTCCCCCATTAGGGGTCAAAAAAAAGCGGAGCCGTCTCGAATTAGACGGCTCCGCATGGGTGGCTTTGTACTATGAGGTGAGGGGGTCAGGCCTCATGAGCAAAAGCACGGGGGGTCTGTAACAGAGCGGTCTTCTGCTCTGGGGTGAATGTGTCGGACAGCGCTTCGATCAGTTTCAGCACTGCCTGCCTTTCTTCTTCCGTCTTGGCCGCACTCATCTGTTCGACAAAGTACTTCTCAAGATCGGTGAGCGGCTTGTGGTCACGATTTGCCGGGCTGAGTTTGGCGGCCTTTTTGGCCTCGAAGAACTCCAACGCCTTTTCTTCTTCGATAAAGACATCGTGGTGAATGTCTGCGAATTCGCGAAGACCCGAAATCCTTTCTTCTGTGCAATCCAGCAACGCCGCCATGGCCGGTACCTTGCCCATCGGAACGGTTTCGCCCACATAGTCGTAAGGCGCACAGTTCGAGCGTTTGAGAACGCGGTTCATAACCGGGTCAATCACGGTGATGATGTCCTGGATACCCGCACTACGGCAGTATTCCAGAGATCCGATCATCAGCTCACAGGTCGCGTAAGAAACCGAGTTCTTCTCTTTTCCTCGGGTCAGTCGCTGCGTGTCGACGCAGAAGCGGGTGGATTCCCACATGGTCGCGCTGCGCATCGGCGCTTCGCCGCATAAGATATCCGAGAACACATCTGAAAGCATGTGCGGGCCGGTGGTCTGGAGTGCACGTACTGCGGCTACGACGTTCCCCTCATCGTCGAGACCAATTACGTATGCAGGATCCAGGTGATCGAACTGATCGATTTCCTTGCCGTCTTCGATGTGGACGTCCCATCCAAGTCGTCCACCAAAAACCCGAGCGCGCAGTTCGAACATATCGTCAAGAACTTCGGTGAACAGATGTCTGTTCAGCCCATCAACTACCAAAATCATGTTAACCCCCTTCGAGTGATCTGTCTGTGGATAAGACGTTACCCGGTTTCCACAGCGAATCTATTGGGGGTTTCCCGTAATATTGGCTTTTTTTAGCCCAATTTCGGCAAAATTTGGCTTTATCCTGGGTAGATTAAGCCGATTCCGATGGCCCGACCGACAGCCTGCGGAGTCGTCAGTGCATTAAGCTTTTCGCGAGAAGAGCGCAAGTGCACCTCAACCGTGCGGTGCGAAATCGACAGGATATCGCCGATATCTTGTTGCGATTTACCCGCTGCGGCCCATTGCAAAATCTCCAATTCTCGGCTGGAGAGGGTCGGGTGGTACAGCATCCGGCTGATCGTATCCGATGTCATGACATTGTCATGGATGTGTACGGCCAATGATTGCAGGTCACTTATCACGTTGGGCACCAGTTTCTTCCACTCATCCCGGCTGCACTCGCGCACTGCGCTAAGCAAGCCGATATCTCCGTACGGCCCGCGAACCGGAATCGTAATGCCTTGATCTGGAATGCCAAAATCATGTGCATCGCGAAAAACGCGCTGGAAATCTTTACCGCGTTCCAGACGGCTCCAGTCGACCGGAGCGATACTGCGCTGGCTCATGTGCAGCGTCGGATCGATCAGGTGCAGGCCTTGCTCTTGATAGTGGGTTTTCCAGTCGTCCCCATAAGTCACATGGCCGTGAATCGTACCTGCAGCAGGATTCATACCCGCATAGGCTGCGTGGTCCATTTCATATTTGTCACAGACCTGACGCAGGAACTCGTCATACCGAGTATCCTGTTCGGGAAGAGTGCTGAGATCAACAATATCCATACGGTAACGACCAGTTAGACCCGAGTGAGCGGGCGGATCCCCTTGGCCAGGAAAATGATACTGTCTTCCCTGACGTCAAGCAGGACACCACATTTCGCTTGTCAAGACAAGAAGATGTGGGAAATGTCTGCCTTTTATAGGTAAATGTGCCTTTCGGGCACACAATTACGCACCTTTAAAAGATTTAACGTCAGAGTTGTGCAGTAGGTCATGGGATTCGCCGTGGCATTTCGAAGGTTATGTATGTGCATTACAGTCGAAATGCGAATTAAACATGCCTATTCTGTGGCAGAAACCAGACCCGTCTCGACGAGCATGCCCCTGGCCTTTGCTTCGGGCCAATATCCTTTGGCATAAAGAAAGATGGCACGTTGTTGATCTCCATCAGACAAAAGCCAGGCGCCTCGCAGGTATTTTCCGGCAAACTCCAGATTGGTATCGGCGTCCAGCAGGCCTTCGGCGTTTCCAGTGTAACCCATTGATCGCGCAGTGGCCGGGAGGATTTGCAGAAGCCCATAATAGGGCCGGTTCACCGCCCACGGTCGATGTGTGCTTTCACGGATGGCCAGCTTGTGCACCAACTCCCGCGGGAGCTCGTAGTGGTCAGCCCATTTATTGATCGAGGCGCGAAGCTCGGGTGTTTCATTGGGGTAGAGGGGGGGATCGAACGTATCGCCGGAACCCGAGCTGCCAGGACTGCCACAAGCTGCAAGCGGTGCCATAAGTAACAAGGTTAAGACGCGGCGACGAAGGAGGGGGGTCATCAAAATACTCCTGATTGCGAATGGCGATGATATGAAACCCTCGCCGGTCTGCAAGGCCAGGCGAACAATCGGGCCGAATTTTGCTTGCGAAGTAACAAAAAGAAAAAGGGCCGCGTAAAAGCGCGGCCCTTTGATATTGGATATGCAGCCAGATCAGGCTTTTGCTTCGTCTTCTTCGACCGGAGCTTCTTCGGCAACCAGATCTTCGTCTTCCGAAGCGGCAGAGCCTATATCGTCGAAAAGTTCGGCGATTTCGAATTCGGCAGCGGCTTCTTCTTCAGCAGCCAGTTCCTGGATCGATTTGCCCGATGCCTGCAGTTCGGCTTCTTCTTCCGAACGTGCGACGTTCATCTTGATCTCGACTTCTACCTCGGGGTGCAGGTTGACTGCGACCGAGTGCAGACCCAGTTCCTTAATCGGAGCGATCAGGGCAATCTGTTTCTTGTCGACGGTGAAGCCAGCTTCGGTTGCGGCGTCTGCGGCATCACGCGGGGTGACCGAACCGTACAGTGCGCCGGCATCCGATGCCGAACGAATCACGATGAACTGCTGACCGTCCAGCTTTTCAGCCAGCGCTTCAGCTTCTTTCTTGGTTTCCAGGTTGCGTGCCTCAAGCTGGGCTTTCTGGGCTTCGAACGACGCGATGTTGGCGTTCGATGCGCTCAGCGCTTTGCCTTGGGGCAGCAGGAAGTTGCGGGCGTAGCCGGGCTTGACGTCAACGACGTCGCCCATCTGACCCAGTTTCGCAACGCGTTCCAGAAGGATAACTTGCATGTCAGTCTCTCCTTACTTCACGGCGTAGGGCAGCAGGGCGAGGAAGCGGGCGCGCTTAATAGCACGGGCCAGTTCACGCTGCTTTTTCGCCGAAACGGCGGTGATGCGCGAAGGTACGATCTTGCCACGCTCAGAGATGTAGCGCTGCAGCAGACGTGTGTCTTTGTAGTCGATTTTCGGCGCGTTCTCACCCGAGAACGGGCAGACCTTGCGGCGGCGGAAAAATGGTTTTGCGGCCATGGTTTATGTCCTTTCGTCAGGCGTTGATCAGCGGCGCTCGCGGCGGCCTTCGCGCTCATCGCGCTTCTGCATCTGGACCGAGGGGCCCTCGGCATGCTCGTCGACCTTGATGGTCAGAACGCGCATAACGTCGTCATGCAGGCGCATCAGGCGTTCCATTTCCTGAACCGCGCCCGAAGGGGCATCGGTTTTCAGAAAGGCATAGTGGCCTTTGCGGTTCTTGTTGATCTTGTAAGCCATCGTCTTGACGCCCCAGTACTCGCTTTCGACGACGTTGCCGCCGTTGTCAGCCAGAACGGTGCCGAAATGTTCGACAAGGCTTTCTGCCTGCGCGTTGGACAGATCCTGACGCGCGATCATTACATGCTCATACAGTGGCATGTGCACTCCTGTTTATATCAAGGCGCATTTCAAAGGCGGGGCCAGATGATCCTTCGCGACCCTGCCACGAGAGGCTGCGCGATTCATAACTCATGCGAAGGATGGCCCCGTATACACGTTTGAGCGGGCGGGGCAAGTCCTGCCACATATGCCTTTGTGAAGTCGCCCAATTTCCACTGCCGCGCCCAATTCCTGACGCTTTTCGCCTCGAGGTTGTTCATGAAGCCGGAAGAACCCGGCATATTGGAAAATACAGACAGGGCAAGACAATGGCCGTCATGAACACAAACACTTTTGAACAATCGGCGCCTCGTGCGGTATTTGAAAAATCCGTACCCGTTCTGATTACCTTTGCGCCGAATTGGCGCGCCCGGATGTTCCTGCTGCGTGCTGTGGGTGTCTTTCTGATCGTATCGGCCTTTTCGATGTGGTTGATGCCGGGTTCGGTTATGGGTGCCGAAGTTTGGCCCATCAAATTGGTCGCCTCGCTGATGTTCCTGATTGTTGGTGTCAGCCTGCTGACCATCGAGGTGATGGATGCGCGCCCTGACGCCTATTTCGACCCGATCCGCCGCGAGGTCCGCATTCTGCAGAAAAACGAAAACGGTCGGCCGCAAACGGTTCTGCGCCGCAGCTACGACTCGCTGGGTGGTGCGCGTTTCGCTGACGATCAGGTCGAGCTGTACGATGTCGACGGAAGCCTGCTGATGAAGCTGCCGCTGGAATCGGCGGATGTCGGCTCAGCGCTCAAAGGCCAACTCAGCCAAAACGTAACAATTTTCGCCTGATTTTTATTCTGTTCAAAAAGGAACAGAAGTTGTGAATCAAAAAAACTTGTGTGCCGCCCTTGGGCGGCACATTTTCGTAGGTGAGCAACCCACCCGGTTTGCAACAACACCATTGCGGAGATTGTTATGAAATCCACCCTTATTGCTGCTGCTTTGGCCGTATCGGCGACCACAGCATTCGCCAGTGCTGAAAAATACGTTTTAGACTCCAGCCATAGCCAGGTCATCTTCAGTTGGAACCACCTTGGCTTTTCGACCACCACGGGCATGTTTTCGGGCTTTGAGGGCGAAATCATGTTTGATCAGGAAGACCCGGCAGCATCAAGCGTGACTGTTTCGATGCCGGTCGTTGAGATGATCACCGGTTGGAAGCCGCGCGAAGATCACTTCATGACCGAAGATTTCTTTGGCGCAGCCGAAGGTGATCTGGTGACCTTCACTTCAACTGGTATCGAGGTCACTGGCGAGAACACGGCCAATATCACCGGTGATCTGACCATGAATGGTGTCACCAAATCCGTGGTTCTGGATGCCAAGCTGAACCAAGTGGGTGAACACCCGATGGCGGGCAAGCCATGGGCCGGATTTGACGCCACCACGACGCTGGTGCGCAGCGATTTTGATTTGGGCCAATTCGCTCCATTCGTGGGTGACGAGGTCGAGGTCAAGATTTCGATCGAGGCACAGAAGGCCGACTAATCCCTTCATGATCCCAAAAAGAAACCGTCGGGGTTATGCGCCCCGGCGGTTTTTTATTTGTTGTCGCGTTCTGCCGTCAATTCGACTGCCACGATAACCGTGAACCCCAACGAATCTTCGGTGGGTTGCGATGTTCCAACGTCGAAATCCATTCGGTTGAGTTCCAGATTCCCCGACATCGTCGCTGCATCGTCGGCCAGTTCCAGCGTAAATGGCAGGACAACATCGATAGATTTGTCCCGGATTGTCAGAGGTCCTCGCGCCTCATAACCCGCATCCGTTTTGAACAGGTCGGCCTTAAATTGGGCCGTAGGAAACTGCGCACTGTCAAAGAAATCCGCACCCATCGCTTGGTCGGTGACCGTGCCGAGGCTGAGTGAACCAATGGCAATCGTTACATCGACGGAACCGGCCAATCCCGGCTCGGCGGGATCCTCAAACGCTATCGCTGCAGTCCAATCTGCAAACTCGCCGCTTACGGGACTGCCCAATTGCGAGATAGTAATCGACAGGGATCCGTCTTCGACCTCCCATTCCGATTGAACTTGCGCAAGTTCGGCCGTGTCTTCGGTTGCTTTGGACTGGTCGTCAAAGACACCGGTGGACCAACCTCCGACCAGCACCGCGCCCCAGATTGCCAAGGCGGCGAAGGCGGGAACAATGGAATGGTGCTGTGCCGGGGGTTCCGGCGCGTCCGATTGGCCGGGCAGCATACGGCGCAGGGTACTGTCTTTGTCCACGACATGGTGTTTCAGCGCGCCCGCTATGTGCAGCACGAGCGCCACACCCAGGGCCCAGACGAAAAGCCAATGCAGGCTGGCGCTGATGTCTGCAAGGAAAGCTGACTTCGGAATAAGCGGCAGGTTCTGACCAAGGGGCCATAGGATCGGCGCGAAGCCGTCGGTGGCGGCGTGGTGGATCCAGCCGCTGAGCGGAGCCAGAACAAGCGAGCCGTACAGCAGCCAGTGCACAGTTTCGGCGGCGAAGGCCTCGGGTTTGTTTTCAGCGTTCAGCAAGCCCGGCTTCGTCTGGGTAACAGCCCAAAGGATTCGGGCCAGTGCGACGAAGAACACGGTAACACCAATGGTTTTGTGCAGTGAAAACAGCTGGGCGGCGCGGGCGATGTCATCCTCGGTCGTGGGAATGCTCGGATCGTAAATCGCATGGGCCAATTGGTTCGCGAACCAGCCCAGTGGCAGAGCCGTCAGGATCAGTAGCGCGGTCAGCCAGTGAAATGCTTTGGTTACACCACCATAGCTGGACCGGGTGTTGGTAAGGGGCATCGATTGGCTCTCCGAGTTTCTGAATTGAGGGTAAGTTAAATGGATGCCGTGTGGACACAAGACAGAGAAATGCACAGTAAAGGTGTCCTGATGCAGAACGCAGGCAATGCTTGTGCCGCGCCGATTGTCAGTTTAAACCCCGCCGAAATCTGACGTCACGCAAGAGGCACCAATGACACGCGCGTTTGTTTTCCCCGGGCAGGGCGCCCAGACCATCGGAATGGGCAAGGCCTTGGCTGAGGCATATCCAGCCGCCCGCGCCGTTTTCGATGAGGTCGATGAGGCCTTGGGCGAAAAACTGAGCGATCTGATCTGGGACGGCGATATCGCAGAGCTGACCCTGACTCAGAATGCACAGCCCGCGCTGATGGCAACCTCGATGGCCGCAATGCGCGCACTTGAGGCCGAAGGCGTTTCGATTTCAATGGCATCTTATGTGGCGGGTCACTCGCTGGGTGAATACTCGGCGCTGGCTGCGGCCGGAGCCTTGACGGTTGCCGATACTGCCCGCCTGCTGCGGACGCGCGGGCAGGCGATGCAAAGTGCAGTGCCGGTGGGCGAGGGCGCAATGGCCGCCATTCTGGGGCTCGATCTTGAAGCGGTGCGCGCCGTTGCGGAAGAGGCCGCGCAAGATGAAGTCTGTCAGGCTGCCAATGACAATGACCCAACCCAGGTAGTCGTTTCTGGTTCAAAAGCCGCTGTTGAGCGCGCAGCCGAGATCGCCAAGGAAAAAGGTGCCAAGCGTGCAATTATGTTGCCGGTAAGTGCTCCATTTCACTGTGCGCTGATGCAGCCTGCGGCAGATGTAATGGCAGAGGCTTTGGCCTCGGTTGAAATCAAAGCGCCTGCCGTGCCTTTGGTTGCGAATGTTCGCGCCGAAGCTGTGGCTGATCCAGATATGATCCGTCAGTTGCTGGTGGAACAGGTCACCGGCTCGGTTCGGTGGCGAGAGAGCGTACAGTACATGGTCGCGCAGGGTGTGACCGAAGCATGGGAGATCGGCGCGGGCAAAGCTTTGTCGGGCATGATCCGCAAGATCGACCGTGCTCTGGTCTGCACAGCGGTCGGGACGCCTGAAGATGTACAAAAAGCCGTTAACCCCGGCGCATGAATAAGGGACAGCCGCCGGATTCGGCGGCCAGAGAGGAAACATAGATGTTTGATTTGACAGGTAAGAATGCGCTAATCACCGGTGCTTCGGGTGGTATTGGCGGCGATATCGCCCGCGCGCTTTACGACGCTGGTGCAACTGTTGGCCTTTCCGGAACGCGCGTGGAGCCTCTGCAAGCTCTGGCCGACAGCCTTGGCGATCGTGCGCATGTCTTGCCGTGTAACCTGAGCGATCCCGAAGCCGTCGAGGCCCTGCCGAAACAAGCGGCTGAGGCGATGGGCTCGGTTGATATTCTGGTGAACAACGCAGGCATCACACGCGACAACCTGTTCATGCGCATGTCGGATGAAGAATGGCAGAGCGTGATCGACGTGAACATGACCGCAACGATGAAGCTGTGCAAAGGCGTGATCAGGGGCATGATGAAGGCGCGCTGGGGTCGGATCGTCAATGTCTCGTCCGTTGTGGCTGCGATCGGAAACCCAGGGCAGGCGAACTATGCTGCCTCCAAGGCCGGCATGATCGGCTTTTCCAAGGCGCTGGCGCATGAGGTTGCGACCCGTGGCATTACCGTTAATGCGGTTGCGCCGGGCTTTATCACCACCGCGATGACCGAGAAGCTGACGGATGAGCAAAAGAAGGGTCTGCTGCTCAAGGTTCCGGCCGGTCGTATGGGTGATCCGCAGGAAATCGCAGCCGCTGTGCTGTATCTGGCAAGCCCTGAAGCAGGTTATGTTACCGGAAGCACCTTGCATGTGAATGGCGGTATGGCCATGTTGTAATCGCAATTCAGGGTGGGCGCGAAAGCGTTTGCCTTGTGCGTTGTCTGTGCTATAGGCGGCGCATATGCGCAGGAACCGGTCCAAGGGCCGGTTCTCTGATTTCCCGGGGACCCGGGACCCAAACCGCCCGGAAAGGGCAAAACAAGTCCACCCCGAACGGGCAAGGGCAGAACCGGGCGGACAGCCCTGAAATTGAAATGAGGAATAGACATGAGCGACGTCGCAGATCGCGTAAAGAAGATCGTTGTTGAGCACCTGGGTGTTGAAGAGGACAAGGTTGCCGAAAACGCCTCGTTCATCGACGATCTGGGCGCAGACAGCCTGGACACCGTTGAGCTGGTAATGGCGTTCGAAGAAGAGTTCGGCATCGAGATTCCGGACGACGCAGCCGAGACCATCCAGACCTTTGGCGACGCGGTCAAATTCATCAGCGAAGCTTCCTAAGCTGACCTGACTGAGACAAAAACGGCGCTTCCGGGCAACGGAAGCGCCGTTTTTTTATGCTCTGCCACATTTCGCGCTTGCTTTGAGGCGTTGAGGCTCCGCACTCTGACACCTGAGGCAAGTTTCTGAGCGGGCAAGGGCATGATAAGATCCACCCCGATGATCAATACGGCGCGTCTGACCTTGTGTGCAATGCGCCCCGAGGATTTCAACCGGTTCGCCGAAATCTGGCGCGACCCCGAAGTTGTACGCCATATCGGAGGCACCCCGAAAACGCGCGGCGAGGCGTGGGATTCTTTCCTGCGCAACGCTGGACATTGGCAGATGACCGGGTTCGGTCAATGGGGTGTGATGCTGCAGTCGAATCGTACTCTGATCGGGCAAGCCGGGTTCTTCTATGGCAACCGGTCTCTGGGCGATGATTTTGATGGTTTTCCCGAAGCCGGCTGGGTTCTGGCCCCGGACATGCAGGGGCAAGGATACGGGTGTGAGGCCGCGCAGGCGGCGCACGACTGGTTCGACCGGATCATACCGGGCCCGTTGGTTGCGCTGATCGACGCGGACCATGCAGCCTCACAGCGATTGGCTGAAAAGCTGGGCTACAAGCTGTTGCGCGAAGCTGAATACCGCGACACGCCCGTTCATCTGTTTCGCCGTGACGGACCTCCTACACAGGTGTGAAACGCATTGGGCAGTGCGATGCCGCAAAATGGACGAGCTTTGCCGATCTTGTGAAACAAAGCGGCAAATTGAGACTCTATGCTATCGTGGAATTACGGAATGATTCAGCGGAGGATATGAATCATGATGATTTACCCCACGATGGAGTTGCAGAACGGTCGGTGCGTTACGCTGGACAAGGGGCGTCTGGATGAAGCGATGATCTGGCATGTAGATCCGGTCGAGACCGCGCGCGGCTGGTCTGCGGCTGGAGCGGAATGGATGCAGCTTACGGATTTTGACGCGATCGAAGGCCGGGATACCAATTCAGAACTGATCGAAGAAATCATTCGCTCCTCTGAAATGTCAGTGCAGTTGGCAGGGGGGATGCGGACCCGCGAGCATGTTGAACATTGGATCAACAAAGGGGCTGGTCGAATCGTGATTGGCACACTTGCGGCCTGGGACCCGCAGTTAGTTAAGGAACTGGCCAAGCTTTATCCCGACCAGATCGTGTTGGCGGTTGATGTTTGGCAAGGGCAAGTGATGACCGAAGGTTGGCGCAGCCAAAGTGCGTTTACCCCGGAAGCCTTCATCGAAGCTTTCGCGGATACGCCTCTTGCAGCAATTTTGGTGACCGATATCGATAGCGATATGGAAGACGTCGAGGCGCAGCTGGGTCTGATTTCAGGACTGGCCGAAAAATCGCGTACACCGATCATAGCCAGCGGTGTCGTGCGTACCAGCGACGATATCTCTCGTCTCGCCTATATCTCGAATATTTCGGGTGCGATCGTTGGCCGGGCACTGTTCCGCAAGTCCGTCGATCTGTCCGAAGCATTGGAGGTCGCCCAATCGGCACACGAGCCAGTCGCCGAGTTCCAGTAAACTTCAGTACCAGACGACCCGCCTTTCCCGTTGAAGGAAGGGCGGGTTTTTGCCTTTCAGGCATCGTTCAACTCAATTGACAGAGGATTTGAACAGGTTACGGCACAAGGATGCCGGTTCAGAATATGCCGTTGCTCTTGCCCCCGCACCCCGGGCCGGGGTATGAGCGGTTCTCATAACAGGAAGCAGGCAAGAGGCACTTCATGCGCAGAGTCGTTGTAACCGGTCTTGGATTGGTCACTCCTTTGGCCAGTGGGGTCGAGGAAACATGGTCACGGCTGCTGGATGGAGAATCCGGCGCAGGACCAATCACGCAGTTTGATGCCGAGGCAAGCGGGGTCACCACGACCTATGCCTGCGAAGTGCCGCGCGGAGATGGCACCAACGGGACGTTTAATCCTGACGATTGGATGCCGCCGAAAGAACAGCGCAAGATTGAAGATTTCATCCTATATTCCATCGCTGCAGCCGAGATGGCTTGCAAGGATGCCAATTGGCTGCCCGAAGACGAAGAAGACCGCCTGCGCACGGGCGTTCTGATTGGGTCCGGTATCGGTGGGCTGGGATCAATTGCCAACACGGCCAACCTGATCCGCGACAAAGGTCCGCGCAGGGTTTCTCCGTTCTTTATCCCGGGCGCGCTGATCAATCTGGCCTCGGGGCAGGTTTCGATCCGTCATGGGTTCAAGGGGCCGAACCACTCGGTCGTGACGGCTTGCTCGACCGGTGCTCATGCGATCGGTGATGCCAGCCGCATCATCCGCGCCGGGGATGCAGACGTGATGATCGCAGGTGGAGGCGAGGGCTGTATTTGCGAAATCGGTATCGCCGGCTTCAACGCCTGCAAGGCGCTGTCGACCAAATACGCCGATGATCCAAAGAAAGCGAGCCGCCCCTATGACATCGACCGCGACGGTTTCGTCATGGGCGAAGGTGCAGGCATTGTAGTTCTTGAGGATTACGAACACGCCAAAGCGCGCGGTGCCAAGATTTATGCCGAGGTTCTGGGCTATGGGATGTCGGGTGACGCTTATCACATAACCGCGCCGTCCGAGGATGGCGACGGGGCCGAACGCTCGATGAAAGCAGCGCTGCGTAGTGCGGGGCTTGAGCCGAAGGATCTGGATTATATTAACGCGCATGGGACCTCGACCATGGCGGATACGATTGAGCTGGGCGCGGTAGAACGCCTGCTGGGGGATCACGCCAGCAACGCGACGATGACTTCGACCAAATCAGCCACTGGTCACCTGCTGGGCGCCGCTGGCGCGATTGAGGCGATCTTTTCGATCCTTGCGATCCGCGATCAGGTTGCACCGCCGACCATCAACCTGGACAACCCTGCGGTGGAGACTCCGATCGACTTGGCACCGAATGCAAAACGAGAGCGTGAGATCAACGTGGCTTTGTCGAACTCGTTCGGGTTTGGCGGCACCAATGCAAGTGTGATCTTCGGAAAGGTCAGCTAAATGTGGCGAGCGCTCGCTTCGAATGCGTTGACAATACTGATCGTTGGGCTGTTCCTGATGGGCGGTGTCGTCCTGTGGGGGCAGTCGCAATACAAGTCCGAAGGACCGCTGGAAACCGCGATCTGCCTGCAGGTAAAGCCAGGCTCCAACATGACACGGGTCAGCCGTGACCTCGAGGATCAAGGTGCGATCAGCAGCGGGTTGATTTTCCGCTTAGCTGCTGATTACACAGACAAATCTCAGCAGCTGAAAGCGGGTAGCTTTCTGGTTCGCGAAGGCGCGTCGATGGAGCAAATCGTCGACGACATAACTCATAGCGGTGCCAGCACTTGCGGGACCGAGATCGAATACCGCATTGGCGTGACCCGTATGCAGACCCGCGTGCGGGAACTGAACCCGGCGACTCTGGATTTTGATGAGGTGGCTTCCTTTGTGATCGGCGAAGAGGACGCCCCGGAAGTTTATGCAGAAAAACGCGGTGAGGCGGATACGCGTTATCGCATCTCGTTAGCTGAAGGCGTCACCAGTTGGCAGATTGTCGAGTCGCTAAAGGCGATGGATTTGCTAACCGGCGAAGTAGCAGAATTGCCCGCTGAAGGGATGTTGGCCCCTGACAGTTATGAGGTCAGACCCGGTGAAGATCGGAATGCAATTCTTGCTGAAATGCAGGAAAAACAACAGCTTAGAATCAACGCAGCGTGGGAGGGGCGTCAGGATGGTTTACCTCTGAACAGCCCCGAAGAGATGCTGATTTTGGCTTCGATCATCGAAAAAGAAACAGGTCAGCCGGAAGAGCGTGGCCAGGTAGCCAGCGTTTTCGTTAACCGTCTGAACCAAGGTATGAGGCTGCAGACAGACCCGACGGTGATCTATGGTGTAACCAAAGGGCAGGGTACTTTGGGTCGCGGTTTGCGGCAAAGCGAACTGCGCCGTGCGACGCCTTGGAACACCTATGTCATCGAAGGGCTGCCACCCACCCCGATTGCCAATCCGGGTCTTGCGAGCCTTGAGGCTGCGGTGGCACCTGACAACACGGATTTCATCTTCTTTGTTGCGGACGGAACCGGTGGTCATGCCTTTGCCGAGACCCTGCAAGAGCACAATCGCAACGTCGCAAAGTGGCGTGAGATCGAGGCTGAGCGGAATTCCGGGAACTGATTCAATCGTCCGTGTTGTACAGGTTTGAAACGGCACTTTGTCCGACTTGTACAACACGAATCTCTGACCCCGATAAAGCAACGGCCCGGTCAATCGACCGGGCCGTTTCTTATTCAGGCCGCTTTCGCGCGACGCGGTCGGCGGCGTTTCTGACCGCCCGGTTTGGGCGCACCAGAGTGCTGAGGTTTCGGGCCGCGACGGCGGTTGCTTGGGCGGCGCGGGGTTTTCTTTGGTGAGATTGCTTCAGGCATCTCACCGCTGGCGACCGGGATTTCGATCTTCATCAGCTTCTGAATCTGACGCAGCAGGTCGACCTCTTCCGCCGAGCAGAAGGCAATGGCCTCGCCCTCGCGGCCTGCACGAGCGGTGCGGCCGATGCGGTGGACATAGTTGTCCGGTACCTCGGGCAGGTCGTAGTTGATCACATAGGCCACGCCCGGAATATCGATGCCGCGCGCGGCGACGTCGGTAGCGACCAGAACATTGACCTCACCGGCGCGGAACGCCTTGATGGCGCGGTCGCGTTGGCCCTGACTTTTGTTGCCGTGGATCGAGGCTGCATTGTAGCCATCGGCGACAAGCCCCTTCATCAGCTTTTCGGCCCCATGTTTTGTGCGGGAGAAGACCAACGTCAGCGCGTCCATGTCAGCCGAGAGGATCTCGCGCAGTTTGGCGGGTTTTGCAGGCTTTTCAACAAAGTGGATCGACTGCGTGATCTTGTCGGCTGCTTTGCCGGGGGGCGAGACCTGCACCCGTTGCGGGTTGGTCAAATAGGCACGGCTGAGCTCTTCCATTTGCTTCGGCATGGTGGCTGAGAACAGCATGGTTTGGCGCGGCGTGCCCAGTTCCGGCGCGATCCGACGCAGGGCATGGATGAAGCCCATATCGAGCATCTGGTCAGCCTCGTCCAGCACAAGGTGCTTGACTGAACCCAGATTAACCGCACCGCGATCCATCAGGTCGATCAGGCGACCGGGGGTGGCGACAAGAATGTCGGTGCCGCGCGCCAGAAACATGATCTGCTTGTTGATCGACTGACCGCCAACCACGGTCGCGACGCGGATCTTGGTTTTCTTGGTCAAGTTGCGAAGGCTGTCGGCGATCTGGTTGACCAACTCGCGGGTGGGCGCAAGGATCAGCGCCTTGGCGGTTTTGGGATCGGGCTTGCCGGGCTGGGCCAGCAGATGGTCGATCAGCGGCAGGCCAAAGGCCAATGTCTTACCTGTACCGGTCTGGGCGAGGCCAAGGATATCGTGACCATTCAGGGCCAGCGGGATCGCCTGGTTCTGGATCGGGGTCGGTTGAGTGAAGTTGGCGCGTTTGAGCGCATCATTTAGAGCGGGCGCAAGGCCCAGCATATCGAAGTCGAACAAATATCTATCCTTTACAGCCCGAGGCAATGGCCCACGGGCAAGTCGTGATGGGCCGCATCCGCGACCGGCAGGGGTTGTGCGAAACCTCAGGACGTGCAGGCGTTCCCTGCAGCATCTGGTTGTCGCGTCAAGAACCCTGCGTGATGGGGAACTATGGGTGAATCGGGCGCTGTTGGGGGCGGTGTCGCCCACGTGCTCACGCGGTAGCGCTGTTTGAGGGGCACATGCGCCTTGCGGTCGCGATTGTCAAGCGCCGTGTCGGCGATAAGCTTGCGCGGGTTGCGCGTTTGCCAGATACGGTTCGGAAGGTTTTATGAGTCGGGTCATGACATTCAGAGCTTTACACGGAGCGGATTTGAGGACCGCCAGCGTCGCCCTTGTCATCGGCGGGATGATGTGGGGGCTGTACTGGATTCCGGTTCGCTACTTTGTCGACCAAGGACTGGATGGCCCATGGCCCGGTATTGTGATGTACACCTCGGCGTTGATCGTACTGACGCCTTTCCTGATGCGCGAACGGCAAGCGCTTTTGAAAGACTGGCGCGGGCTGATCTTGAGCGGGATGTTCACCGGTGCTGCGTTCAGCTTGTTTACCATCAGTCTGGTTTACACAGATGTCGTCCGGTCAATCCTGCTGTTCTATCTGACACCGGTCTGGGGAACGATCCTTGGAATGGTGTTTCTGGGTGAACGTCTTGGCCCGGCGCGCGTGCTGGGCTTACTCTGCGGTCTGGGTGGCATGTTCATCGTGCTTGGCGGAGAACAGGGGTTTCCTTGGCCGCGCAATACTGGAGACTGGCTGGCCCTGATCTCGGGGATCACTTGGGCGATGGGATCGCTGGGGCTTTATCGGACGTCCGGTATCTCTGTTCCGGGGCAGGTTTTTGCCTTTGTTTCAGGCGCTTTGGTGTTGTCTCTGCTGAGCGTTCCATTCAGCGGCGGTTTTGCGTCATCAGAGGCAGTCGGCGAGATGTTTATACGTATCGGCCCGGTCGCGTTGCTGTCGGTCCTGTACACCTTGCCGATGTTTTTTCTGACGATTTGGCCCGCAACCAAGCTGACCCCGGCACGCGTTGGTCTACTGCTGATGAGCGAAGTTGTGGTGGGCCTGATCTCGGCGGCGGTCTTCTCGGGCGAGCCGTTTGGGATGAGAGAAGCATTGGGTGCGGCGTTGATCGTAAGCGCTGCGTTTCTTGAGGTCATGCGGGGCTGATCGTTAACAGATCGGACGCCGGGTGTTGCATCTGCGTTGTGTAACGCATTGACTTTGAGCGCTTTTCTTGGTACGAATTATGTCATGCTAGAAGAGGTGGGCAACGGCCCCGGGGCGACCCGGCGGTCGTTTTTCGTTTCTCTCGTGCGGAAAAACTCACGCATGAGGTCACAGGCAAACATGACTTTGATTACCCCGGAAGAGCGGATTTCTCAGACGGCTGATTTATTGCAGTCGCTTGAGCGATCCATTCGCGATCTGCGCCAAGCGGCGGAAGAACTGCGAAAACAGATCGGTGCCGGGGAGGATGCAGACCTTGCCGGAACAGGCAAGCAACTGGGTCAGCTAGAGGGGCTGATCCGCAGTTGCCAGAAAGTGGAGACAAGCTTTGTCGAACAACATCACAGACAAGCCGGAATTGCCCAAGGGGGCTATGCGCTCGACCTTGATCGGGCACGATCTGAGATCGGGTGCAGGCTGGCTCGCCTCCGCGCCTGCTGCGGTGCAGGACAGATTTCTGAGTGAGATCGGGGAGGGGGGGCTGTGTGCCCTCCCTTTCCTGTTCGAGTTCTGGGCGCTGCCGCATCAGTTGCCGCCCGAGGGCGACTGGCGGTCCTGGGTGATCATGGGTGGGCGCGGGGCCGGTAAGACGCGGGCGGGGGCCGAGTGGGTTCGGTCGGTGGTCGAGGGGTCTTTGCCGCTGGATCGGGGGCAGGCGTGTCGCGTGGCTCTGGTCGGTGAGACATTCGATCAGGTGCGAGATGTGATGATCTTTGGGGATAGCGGGATATTGCAGTGTTCACCGCCGGATCGGCGGCCTGTTTGGAAGGCGTCCGAACGCAAGCTGGTTTGGCCTAACGGGGCCGAGGCGCAGGCGTTTTCGGCGCATGATCCCGAGGGGCTGCGGGGGCCGCAATTCGATGCGGCCTGGGTGGATGAGCTGGCCAAGTGGAAGAAGGCGGGCGAGACCTGGGATATGTTGCAATTTGCGCTGCGGCTGGGGGAACGGCCGCGGGTCTGTGTGACCACGACGCCGCGCAATGTGAAGGTTTTGAAGGAGTTGCTGGCGTCTCCGTCCACGGTGCAGACCCACGCGCCGACCGAGGCGAACCGGGCCAATCTGGCGGGTTCCTATTTGGAAGAGGTACGCGCGCGCTATGCCGGCACGCGGCTGGGGCGGCAGGAATTAGACGGGGTGTTGCTGTCGGATGCTGAGGGCGCGTTGTGGACGGGTTCGATGCTGGAGGCGGCGCGCTGTGCGCAGGTGCCCGCATTGGACCGGGTTGTCGTGGCGCTGGACCCGGCGGTGACGGCGGGGTCGGATGCGGATGCCTGCGGGATCGTGGTCGTTGGTGCTCAGCTACAGGGGCCACCCGAGGACTGGCGGGCCTATGTACTGGCTGACCGGACGGTGCAGGGCGTTGGCCCGGCTGGCTGGGCGCAGGCGGCGATTGACGCGATGGATGAGTTCGGGGCCGAACGGCTGGTGGCCGAGGTCAATCAGGGCGGGCAACTGGTGGAAGAGGTCGTGCGGCAGGTGGACCCTCTGGTGCCTTATCGCGCGGTGCGGGCGTCACGCGGCAAGGTCGCGCGGGCCGAGCCTGTAGCGGCGCTATACGATCAGGGGCGTGTGGCCCATTTGGCCGGGTTGGACTCGCTGGAGGAGCAGATGCGCCAGATGACCGCGCGCGGGTTCGAAGGGCAGGGCTCACCCGACCGGGTCGACGCGCTGGTCTGGGCGCTGCATGAGTTAGTTGTGGGGCCTGCGGGGGCGTTTAGAAGGCCGAGGGTGCGGAGTTTGTGAGCACTCTGAGGGGTGCTCTACAAACAATCATATTTCTCCTAAAGGGCTGATCTTTCGCTGGGCGCATTCAGGTTCAGGGCGTTGGGTATTCTTGATTCCAACTGTCCTCGTATTCGCCGAGCAACCGGGACAACGTCAGCAGCGAAGAAAATAGCCTTGCGTGGACATCCGGCGACATCATGGTTTTGTAGTCATCAAGTAGCTGCACAAGAACGACTACGTTGGAGGCAAACACCTCGTAGACGTGTTTGTCGGCAGCAGTAGGTTCCTTGGTCCAGTTATTGTTCGTATCGGAGTGTCCGGACGGTGCAGGTTCGTTTTCAGTCATCGGGTGGCCTCTTCAATTTGAAGCACACGTGGGGGCATGTGAAACGCAGACAATTGCCGTGGCATGAAATCACAAGAACTTGGCGGCGATTGCAAAGGAATTTGGTCGGACGTTGAGCGCGCCGCGGCTATTGTAATAGTCCAAGCTGGAGTCAGGGCCAGGGCTCGCCCGACAGAATAGATGCGTTGGTATGGGCGCCGCATGAATTGATTGTGGTGCCTGCGGGAGCGTATGGTCGGCGTCGGGTGCGAAGTTTGTGATTAAAACGCGTATTTCGAAGCTAGTGGCTCTACGACAATGCTTAGCCTTTAGCAGGCCTGTTTCCAGACCAACGGAAAAGAACAATAGGTCAAACCGGCGTGCTAACCGCAGACCAACGATCAAATTGCGACACTGGTTTGAAGTTTCAATTCATGCCAATACCAGCCCATACTACTTGAGAGTATGGAGAAGGCATTTGAGCAAATACCCCAAATTAAACATAGCTCTCGAGTACTTAGAAGCAGCTATTGAAGAAAGAGAGTTGCGTCAAAGATATTTCGCCGCAATGAATTTGGCCGGAGTGGCAGAGGAGCTTCTTGGCAAGCTTATTCGTGCAAATGGCGATGTGGACCAAATGACTGAAGCAGTTAATCGTTTGAACGTCATCCAAAAAGTGGGCGTGGAGCAACTCGGCTGGAAGAAGTTGAGTGAAAAAGAGCTCAGAAAATTACTTGTGCGCCCCAAAAACAGCATCAAGCATATGGATAGTGTTGCATCTGAGAATAGTGCTGAGTTGTTCTTTGAGGTGGAGGATGAGTCAAAGTGGCTCATTCAATCAGCTATCCGCAATTTGGACATTCTCAATATTGATTACTCAAACGTCGTATAAGAGTTTGTAAATAAGCACGCAGCAGACGTATGAAAGCTGCAACAATTGCTCTTTGGGATCGATACCCACCCTAGTGATTTAGCCAAAATGTCGTGGACATCACATGTCGGTCATGTTTGTTTTCGAGGCGTGGGCAGTGCAGATCGTAAACTTCGAAAGTCCGGAGCTGCCGATTAATTGTCTTGTTGCCTGATGGCAGTCGGAGAATGGTCGCTGACCCGTTGCCCACCCCCCGAACGCCCCATTCCCAAGGCTTAAACTTCTTTCCCTCATAACTCCTTTCAACAAGCCGGGCAGAGCGGCGGCAGAAAGGAGCACAGATGGTATTCGATTTCTTGCGTCGTGGATCGGCTGAGGCAACGCCCGAGGCGAAGGCGAGCACGGCGGGGCCTGTGGTGGCGTGGCAGACGGGCGGGCGCGTGGCGTGGAGCCCTCGGGATGCGGTGTCGCTGACGCGGACGGGGTTTTCGGGGAACCCGGTGGGGTTTCGCTCGGTCAAACTGATTGCTGAGGCGGCGGCGGCGTTGCCTTTGGTGTTGCAGGATCAGGCGCAGCGGTTTGATATGCATCCGATCCTGTCCCTGATGCGCCGTCCGAATGCGGCGCAGGGGCGGGCGGAATTGATGGAAGCCTTGTTTGGGCAGTTACTGCTGTCGGGCAATGCCTATGTCGAAGCGGTGCAGGCCGAGGAAGGGCTGCCGGTTGAGCTGCATGTCTTGCGCTCGGACCGGATGAGCGTGGTGCCGGGGGCCGATGGCTGGCCCAAGGCCTATGACTATGCGGTGGGCGGCAAGAAGCACCGGTTTGAGGCGGAAAATATCTGCCATATCAAGTCGTTCCATCCGCAGGATGACCATTACGGGTTCTCGCCCATGCAGGCGGCGGCGATGGCGATTGATGTGCATAACAGTGCGTCGCGGTGGTCTAAATCGTTGTTGGACAATGCAGCGCGGCCTTCGGGGGCGCTGGTGTGGAAGGGTGACGGCCATGGGGTGATGGCCGAGGATCAGTTCCGGCGTTTGTCGGATGAGATCGAGCAGAACTATCGCGGGGCACGCAATGCCGGGCGTCCGATGGTTCTGGAAGGGGGCTTGGATTGGAAGCCGATGGGGTTCTCTCCGTCCGATATGGAGTTTCAAAAGACCAAGGAAGCCGCCGCCCGCGAGATCGCGCTGGCCTTTGGGGTCCCGCCGATGCTGCTGGGGATCCAGGGCGATGCGACCTATTCGAACTATCAGGAGGCCAACCGGGCGTTTTATCGCCTGACCGTGCTGCCCCTGGTGACGCGGGTGGCGGCGGCGGTGTCAGAATGGCTGGCGGGCTTTATCGGTGAGGATCTGATGCTGAAGCCTGATCTGGATCAGGTGCCGGCGCTGTCGGCGGAACGGGATGCGCAATGGGCGCGGGTCAACGGGGCGGATTTCCTGACGGATGCGGAAAAGCGCGCGTTGCTGGGGCTGCCGGAGCGTGGCGATGGGTGACGGTTATCCTCCGTTCGACTGCGCGCCGGGCTTGCGTCTGGCCGCACATGAGCGAGTGGCCGAGATCCAGCACGCCCACCTGTGTCGGCGGTTGGATCAGATCGAAGAGATGATGGAGCGGCTGGAGAAGCGGTTGTGGCTGACGGTTTACGGCGTGGCGGCGGTGATTTTGGCGCAGGCGTTTCAGTCATTCCTTGTGGTAACGCCATAATGTCAGTGGGTTACATGGAGAAGTTCATGGATTTTGAACATAAATTCGCGCGGTTTGGCGACGGGTTGTCGGTGTCCGAGGATGCGGTGATCGAGGGCTATGCCAGCCTGTTTGGGCAGGTCGATCAGGGCAGCGATGTGGTGCAGCGCGGGGCGTATCGCGGCTCGCTGGACGGGCTGTCCAAGGCGGGTCAGCGGGTCAAAATGCTGTGGCAGCACGATCCGGCGCAGCCAATCGGCGTCTGGGATGAGGTGCGCGAAGACGACAAGGGCCTGTGGGTCAAAGGCCGTCTGCTGGAGGCCACGCAAAAGGGCCGTGAGGCTGCCGAGTTGATCCGGGCGGGCGCTATGGATGGCCTGTCGATTGGCTATCGCACCAAACGGGCCGTGAAGAATGACAAGGGCCAGCGGGTCCTGACTGAACTGGAGCTATGGGAGGTGTCGCTGGTGACTTTCCCGATGCTGCCCAGTGCGCGGGTGGCGGCGAAAGGCGTGGAGCCTGACGTTGAAAACACCTGGCGCAGTATTGCTGAGGTGTTCAACGACGCCCGGCAGGAGCTGGCGCGGATCTAGCGCCTCTAACCCCCCAATAAGGAAGTGCTGATGAGCAAGACCGAGACCCCGGCCTTGACCGGAGACGGTGCGTCCCTGGTTCAGGAGGTGAAGCAGGCGATGGCTGGCTTCGTGAATGAATTCAAGGGCCTCAAGGCCGAAGTTAAAACGCAACTGCAACAGACAGAAGAGCGACTGACCATGCTGGATCGTAAATCAACCATCGCGGCGCGTCCGCACCTTGCGGCATCGATCGAAGAAGGCGCCCCGCATCAGAAGGCTTTTGACGCCTATGTGCGTTCGGGCGAGGATGACGGGCTGCGCGGGCTGGAGATTGAGGCCAAGTCGCTTTCGACGGCGGTGAACAGCGACGGTGGCTATCTGGTCGATCCGCAGACGGCTGAGATGATCAAGTCGGTGTTGAATTCGACCGCTTCGATCCGTTCGATTGCGTCAGTTGTGAATGTCGAGGCGAACTCGTTCGACGTGCTGATCGACCACACCGATGTGGGCGCGGGTTGGGCGGATGAAAACTCGGCCACGGCTGAGACCTCGACCCCATCGATTGATCGGATTTCGATCCCGCTGCACGAGCTGAGCGCGCTGCCCAAGGCGTCGCAGCGTCTGTTGGATGACAGTGCGTTTGATGTCGAAGGTTGGCTGGCCGGTCGTATCGCCGACAAGTTTGCCCGGGCCGAGGCAGCGGCGTTTATCAATGGCGACGGTGTGGACAAGCCCAAGGGTATCCTGACCCACCGCACGATGGAAAACGGCAGCTGGGGCTGGGATAGCCTGGGTTATGTCGCGTCGGGCATTGATGGTGGCGTCGATGCGGATGCGATTGTGGACGTGGTCTATGCGCTGGGCGCGCAGTACCGGGTGAACGGCACTTTCGTGATGAACTCGAAAACCGCGGGTCTGATCCGCAAGCTGAAGGACAGCGATGGCCGCTTCCTTTGGTCGGATGGCCTAGCCGCTGGTGAGCCTGCGCGTCTGATGGGCTATCCGGTGCTGATTGCCGAGGACATGCCGGATGCGGCAACCGACAGCTATTCGATTGCCTTCGGTGACTTCCAGTCGGGCTACACCATAGCCGAACGTCCCGATCTGCGGGTGCTGCGCGATCCGTTCAGCGCCAAGCCGCATGTCCTGTTCTACGCGACCAAGCGCGTGGGCGGTGATGTGAGCGATTTTGCTGCAATCAAACTGCTGAAATTCGGCATCGCCTAAGCGGTGGCGGATCCGGGGGGCTGCAAGGCCCCTCGGGCGGCGGGCGCGGGCCGGGGTGAGATCCCCCGCGTTGTCTAGCTGCTCCCCTCCGTCCGAGCAACGTGGGGCGGCGCGTGCCCGTCATTTTCCAAGGATACGGCCCCGGAGGGGTCCGAGATTGCGGAGTGAATGGATGATGTTGATCGAAGAAACCGCCATCGCGGATGCGGCGCTGCCGGTGGATCAGTTCAAGGCGCATCTGCGGTTGGGCACGGGGTTTGCCGAGGGCAATGTGCAGGACGAGGTGTTGAATGGCTTTCTGCGTGCGGCCATTGCGGCGATTGAGGCGCGCACCGGTAAGGTGCTGATCGAACGGGATTTCTCGTGGAGCCTGAACGGTTGGCGCGATCCAGCAGGTGAAGTGCTGCCGGTGGCCCCGGTGGTCTCGGTTGCTGCGATCACGCTGACGGATGCGGCGGGGACCGACACGGTTGTGGATGCCGAAGCTTACCGTTTGGAGCGCGACATGCAGCGCCCTCGGTTGCGTCCGGTTGGCGCTTGTTTGCCAAGGGTGCAGACCGGCGGCTCGGTGAAGATTGCCTTCACTGTCGGGATGGCCACGGATTGGGGCGAGCTGCCCGCTGATCTGGGGCAGGCGGTGCTGCTGCTGGCGGCGCATTACTACGAATATCGCGATGAGACGGCGCTGGGCGCAGGGTGCATGCCGTTTGGCGTGACCAGCCTGATCCAGCGCTATCGCACGGTGCGTTTCGGCGCAGGGGTGACGCAATGAGCGCGCCGCGACTGAACCGCAAGCTGGTGCTGGAGGCTCCGGTGCGCAGCGCCGATGGTGCGGGGGGATATACCGAGACCTGGGCCGCGCTGGGTGCGCTTTGGGCCGAGGTGACGGCGCGCAGCGGGGCGGAACGCGCGATCGGTGGCGCGTCGGTGTCGCGGGTCGGGTATCGGATCGTGGTCCGAGGCGCGCCCGAGGGATCATCAATGCGGCCCGCGCCAGATCAGCGCTTTCGCGAAGGCGCGCGCCGGTTCGTCATCCGCGCCGTGGCCGAGCGTGACCCGCGCGGCCAGTACCTGACCTGTTTCGCAGATGAAGAGGTGGCGGCATGAGCTATGGCGTTGCAGCCGCTTTGCAGGCGGCGGTGTTTCAACAGCTTTCGGGCGACGCGCAGGTCAGCACGCTGTCGGGCGGTGCGATCTATGACGCCGTGCCTTCGGGGGTGTTGCCGCAGACCTATGTGACCTTGGGGCCGGAGGAGGTGCGCGAGGCGTCGGACCGATCCGGTTCGGGTGCGGTGCATCGGTTCATGGTCTCGGTGGTGTCCGAAGCGGCGGGCTTTGGCGCGGCCAAGACGCTGGCAGGCGCGGTGTGTGACGTGCTGGAAGGCGCGGCGCTGTCTTTGGACCGGGGCCATCTGGTGGGGCTGTGGTTCGAACGCGCCAGTGCCCGGCGTACGGGAACCGGCGGCGCGATCCGCCAGATCGACCTGAGATTCCGCGCCCGCGTGGAAGACGACTAAGCAAATAACGGAGAGAGCATATGGCTGCCCAGAACGGAAAAGACCTGTTGGTCAAAGTGGATATGAACGGCACCGGCCTGTTTGAAACCATCGCGGGCCTGCGCGCCACGCGGATCAGTTTCAATGCGGAAAGCGTGGATGTCACCAGCCTGGAAAGCCAGGGCGGGTGGCGCGAGTTGCTGTCGGGGGCGGGGGTCAAATCGGCCTCGATCTCGGGCTCGGGCGTGTTCAAGGATGAAGGTACTGATGAGCGGGCGCGTCAGCTGTTCTTTGATGGCGAGACGCCTGGGTTTCAGGTGATCATCCCTGATTTTGGCATAGTCGAAGGCCCGTTTCAGGTCAGCAGCATCGAATATGCGGGCTCGCATAACGGTGAGGCGACCTATGAGATGAGCATGGCAAGCGCCGGTGCGCTGAGCTTTACGGCGCTCTGATGGCCAATCCGTGGACGGGCGAGGTGGCGCTGACAATCGATGGGGAGCAGCGGGTGCTCAAGCTGACATTGGGTGCTTTGGCGGAATTGGAACAAGAGCTGCAGGCCGGGTCTCTGGTCGAGCTGGTGCAGCGGTTCGAGGGTGGCGCGTATTCCAGCGGCGATGTGCTGGCGTTGCTTGTTGCCGGGCTGCGCGGCGGCGGGTCTCAGGTGACCCGCGATGATCTGCTGCATGCCGAGATTGCGGGCGGGCCGATGGCGGGGGCCAAGGCGGCAGCCGAGTTGCTGGCGCGGGCCTTCATGGTGCCCGAGTGAGCGGGTTCGACTGGGCCGTACTGATGCGGGCCGGGTTCCTCGGCCTTCGCCTGACGCCGGATCAGTTCTGGCGTCTGACCCCGGCTGAGCTGCGGCTGATGCTGGGGCAGGGCGCCGGGATGCCCGCGATGAACCGGGCAGGGCTGGATGCGCTGCTGGCGGCCTATCCGGACAAGACACAAGGAGAGCGTAATGACGGATCGTGATGGTTTTGACGACCTGCAGGAGCGGGGAGAGGCGCTGGGTGATGCGCTGGGCGATGCGGCGACCATGGCCTCGGCATTTGATGGCCAGATGCGGCGGATCAAGGCCGCGTTTGAAGAGACCGGCAAGGATGTGGCCACGCTCGAGCGTGGCATGTCCGGCGGGTTGCGCAAGGCGTTTGATGGCGTGGTGCTGGACGGAATGAACCTTTCAGGCGCGCTGGATGTGCTGAAGAACTCGATGATCCGCACGGCGTATTCGGCGGCGATCAAACCGGTAACGGATCATTTTGGCGGGATGCTGGCCAACGGGGTTGGTGGGTTGGTTCAGGGGATTCTGCCCTTCGCGGACGGAGGCAGTTTTTCTCAGGGCCGTGTGATGCCGTTTGCCAATGGTGGGGTCGTTAGCAGTCCAACCATGTTCCCGATGCGAGGCGGCACCGGGTTGATGGGTGAGGCGGGTCCCGAGGCGATCATGCCACTGGCGCGCGGGGCCGATGGCAAGCTGGGTGTGCGGTCACAGGGCGGCGCGCGAGCGGTCAACGTGGTGATGAATATCTCAACACCGGATGTGCAGGGGTTCCGCCGCTCTCAAGGCCAGATCGCGGCGCAGATGAGCCGCGCATTGGGCCGCGGCAATCGCAACAGATAAGGGGAGCAGGCGATGAATTTCCACGAGGTGAGATTTCCCGCCAGCCTGAGCTTTGGCTCGGTCGGTGGGCCGGAACGGCGCACGGATATCGTGACGCTGGCCAACGGGTTCGAAGAACGCAACACGCCCTGGGCGCATTCGCGCAGGCGCTATGATGCGGGTCTGGGGATGCGGTCGCTGGACGATGTCGAGACGCTGATCTCGTTTTTTGAGGCGCGGCTGGGCCAGATGTTCGGGTTCCGCTGGAAAGACTGGTCGGATTTCAAGTCGGGCGCAGCAACGGCTGAGGTCGACAAGGGCGATCAGGTGATTGCGCGCGGAGATGGCGAGACGACCGATTTTCAGCTGATCAAGACCTACAGCTCGGGCGGGTTCAGCTATGTGCGGCCAATCCTGAAGCCGGTACTGGGCACTGTGACACTGGGGCTGGATCAGGACGCGCTGCGCGAAGGCGTGGACTTTGAGGTCGATCTGGCGACCGGACGCGTGATGTTCTCGGCCCCGCCGCCTGAGCAGGTCGAGATTACAGCCGGGTTTGAGTTCGACGTTCCGGTACGGTTCGACACCGACAAGATCCAGACCAGCGTGGCCAGCTTTCAGGCCGGTGACGTCCCGAATGTACCGGTGGTCGAGGTGCGGGTCTGATGAGCGGGGACAAACAGGCGCTGCAGGCGCATTTGCAAAGCGGGCTGACCACCACCTGTCGTTGCTGGGCGATCACGCGCAGCGACGCACAGGTCTATGGTTTCACGGATCACGATATGGAGTTGCGCTTTGACGGGCTGGTGTTCAAAGCCAGTACCGGTCTGACCGCTGCGGCGATCGAGCAGGCAACCGGCCTGTCGATCGATAATACCGAGGCGATGGGCGCGCTGTCTGATGCCTCGGTCCGGGAAGAGGATATCGAGGCGGGGCGCTTTGATGGGGCCGAGGTGCGGGCCTGGCTGGTCAATTGGGCCGATCCTGAGCAGCGGATGCTGCAGTTTCGTGGTTCGATCGGTGAGTTGCGTCGTGCTGGCGGGGCGTTTCATGCGGAATTGCGCGGGTTGACCGATCTGCTGAACCGGCCTTTAGGGCGGATTTATCAGAAGCCCTGTACGGCAGTGTTGGGGGATAAGGCGTGCCGCTTTGCCCTGGAGACGCCGGGTTATCGCGCTGAGGCTGAAATTGTCGCGCTGGACGGCGCGGCTTTGCGTTTGCAGGGCGCGGAGAGTTCTGATGCGGGTTGGTTTGAACGCGGCAGGCTGGATGTGCTGGACGGGGCTGCGCAGGGCCTGTGGGCCTCGATCAAGCTGGATGAACAGGTCAGAGATGGCCGCGATGTCACGCTGTGGTCGGCGATTGGCGGCGGACTGGCGGTTGGGGACCGGGTCCTGCTGATCGCCGGGTGTGACAAGCGCACGACCACTTGCCGACTGAAGTTCAACAACATGCTGAATTTTCAGGGCTTCCCTGACCTGCCGCACGAGGATTGGGTCATGGCCGTACCCAAGCGCAGTAGTCAACACAAAGGGGGAAGCAGGCGATGATGCGGACAAAACAAGATATCGTGGACGAAGCGCGCGGCTGGCTGGGCACACCTTATGTTCATCAGGCCTCTGTTCGGGGTGCAGGCGCCGATTGTCTGGGCTTACTGCGGGGCGTTTGGCGGGCGGTGATGGGGCATGAGCCTGAGGCGGTGCCGGTCTACAGCATGGATTGGTCCGAGCCACAGGGTGAGGAGCGCATGTGGGCCGCAGCCCGTCGCCATCTAGTCGAGAAATCGGCCGATGATTTGGCCCCCGGGGATGTATTGCTGTTTCGGATGCGGGATGCGGCAGTGGCAAAGCATCTGGGCATCGTCAGCGCCCAAGACCCGATGCGATTCATCCACGCCTATACCGGGCATGGGGTTGTTGAAAACACGCTGAGCGAGCCTTGGCGTCGCCGCGTGGTCGCTTGTTTCGAGTTCCCGCTGGAGGATTTCTGATGGCCACAATAGTTCTGTCTGCTGCAGGTGCGGCAATAGGTGGTTCGATCGGGGGCTCGGTTGCGGGTCTGTCCACGGCGGTGATTGGCCGCGCGGTCGGAGCGACGCTGGGGCGGGTGATCGACAACCGGTTGATGGCCAGCCAATCCGTAATGGGCGGCGGCAGCGAGGTGGTCGAGACCGGGCGTCTGGATCGTTTCCGTCTCACCGAAACCGGTGAGGGTGCGACCGTCGCGACGGTCTACGGCCGGATGCGAGTTGGAGGACAGGTCATCTGGGCCTCGGACTTTCTGGAAACCCGATCGACCTCGACGACGACGCAAACATCAGGCGGTGGAGGCAAGGGGAAACCCAAGCCCGTTGAAGTGACGACAACGACAACCACGCATAGCTACAGCTATTCGGTGTCTCTGGCGATTGCGGTGGGCGCGGGACAGGTTGCGGATATCACGCGTGTCTGGGCCGATGGTGAAGAGGTCGAGCGCCGAACGCTGAACATGCGGATATATCGCGGCGATCACGAGCAATTGCCCGACCCGCTGATTGAAGCGGTCGAAGGGGCAGGCACGGTGCCCGCCTATCGCGGCACGGCTTATGTGGTGATCGAAGATCTGGCGCTGGGCCCCTTTGGCAACCGCGTGCCGCAATTCTCGTTCGAGGTGGTGCGGCAGGAACAAGACGAGATGCCGGATGCCGAGGACGCGCTGTCTCGGATCATCAAGGGGGTGGCCTTGATGCCGGGTACGGGTGAATACGCGCTGGCTTCATCTCAGGTTAATTACACCAAGGGCCGGGGGCGCAGTTGGGCGGCGAATGTCAATTCACCATCGGGCAAGTCCGATCTGGTGACCTCGACGCGGGCGCTCGGCCAGGAATTGCCGGGCTGCGAGGCGGCTTCGTTGATCGTGTCGTGGTTCGGCGATGATTTGCGCTGCGGAGAATGCCAGATCCGCCCCAAGGTTGAACGCAAGAATATCGAGGGCGCAAACATGCCCTGGAGTGTTTCAGGTCTGTCCCGAACTGCGGCGGGGCAGGTGAAATGGCAGGATGGGCGTCCGGTTTATGGCGGCACACCGGCTGATGCGGCCGTAGTGCAGGCGATCCGGCACCTGAAGAACTCGGGCAAACGGGTTATGTTTTATCCGTTTATTTTGATGGAGCAATCAGAGGGCAACGGCCTGCCTGATCCGTGGTCCGATGCGCCGGATCAGCCACATTTGCCTTGGCGTGGGCGGATCACTTTGGATGTTGCTCCGGGGCGGCCAGGCTCGCCGGATCAAACTGCCTATGCGGATGCGCAGGTGGCGGCGTTCTTTGGTACGGCGCGCGCGTCACATTTCTCGACCAGCGGCAGCAAAGTGACCTATCGCGGCCCTAGCGAATGGGGATTACGGCGGTTCATTCTGCACTATGCGGCCCTTTGCAAGGCGGCGGGCGGCGTGGAGTCCTTCTGCATCGGGTCCGAGATGCGCGGGCTAACGCAAATCCGCGGCGCGTCTGGCTTCGCTGCAGTTGCGGGGCTGCGGTCTCTGGCCGCGGAAGTGCGCGCGATATTGGGGCCGGAAACTAAGATCGGCTATGCCGCAGACTGGACCGAGTATTTCGGGTATCAGCCGCAAGACGGCACCGGAGACCGGTATTTCCACCTCGACCCGCTTTGGGCCGATGAGAACATAGATTTTGTCGGCATCGACAACTATATGCCGCTGTCCGACTGGCGGGACAGGGCCTCGCATCTGGACGCTGAGGTGTCGAATGGGTCGATCTACGATCTGGACTATCTGCGCGGCAATATCGAAGGTGGCGAGGGGTATGATTGGTACTATGCCTCACCGGAGGAAGCTGAAGCGCAGATCCGAAGCCCGATCACTGATGACGATCATGGCGAGCCGTGGGTCTGGCGGTACAAGGACCTGCGCAACTGGTGGGCGAACCGACATCATGAGCGGATCGGGGGCGTGCGGCAGCAAACACCCACGGGTTGGGTTCCGGGGTCCAAGCCAATCTGGTTCACCGAACTGGGCTGCGCGGCCATCGACAAGGGCACGAACCAGCCGAACAAATTCTTGGACCCAAAGTCGTCTGAATCGAATTTGCCGCGCTATTCCAACGGAGTACGGGATGATTTTATCATGGTTCAGTACCTTCGGGCCGTCCTTGGCTATTGGGATGATGCTGAGATCAACCCGGTTTCAGATATCTATGACGGCCCGATGGTGGACCTGTCGAACGCCTTTGTCTGGGCTTGGGATGCGCGTCCGTTCCCGACTTTCCCGAACCTGCGGTCGCAGTGGTCGGACGGCGATAACTATGCACGTGGGCATTGGCTGAACGGGCGATCCGGGTCGCGGACTCTGGCCTCGGTCGTGACAGAAATCTGCCATGAGGCAGGGGTGACGGCGATTGATGTGTCCGAGCTCTACGGCGTGGTACGCGGTTACGCGGTTGAGGACGTAATGAATGCTCGGCAGGCCTTGCAGCCGCTGATGCTGCGCTATGGGTTCGACGCGATCGAGCGGGACGGGGTGCTGAAGTTCAGAACCCGCGACGGGCGTCGGGCCGTTGACATTGACCCCGAGCAGATCGCCATCAGCGCGGATATCGACGGGCCAGTGGAACAACGCCGCGAGGCTGAGGCCGAGATGACTGGGCGTGTGCGTCTGCGGTTCGTCCAATCGGATGCGGACCATGATGTTGTCGCGGAAGAGGCCGTCTTGCCTGATGACAGAACCCATTCGGTCGCCGTCAACGAAATGCCATTGTCGATGACTCGCGCCGAAGGGCGTCAGACGGTCGAGCGCTGGCTAAGCGAGTCCCGCATCTCGCGCGAGACTGTGCGATTTGCTCTGCCGCCCTCGCTGCTGCATGTCGGAGCCGGCGATCTGGTGCGTTTGCCGGATGGCGGGGACGGAACGCTATATCGGATCGACCGGCTGGAACAGGCCGAGATGCAATTGGCAGATGCGGTGCGGATTGAACCCGGAGTTTATACCCCGTCCGATGTTTTGGATGATGTAGCGACAGCCAAGCCATTCATTGCTCCGGTGCCAGTTCTGCCGGTGTTCATGGATCTGCCGCTGATCACTGGATCCGAAGCGCCCCATGCGCCGTATCTGGCGATATCGGCCGAGCCCTGGCCCGGTAACGTGGCGGTCTATTCGGCTGCACAGGATGAGGACTATACCTTGCATCAAGTGATCGCGGGGCAGGCGGTGATTGGCTTCACCGAAACACCCCTGCGACGCGCAGGCGCTGGGATCTGGGACGAAGGGGCCGCGTTGCGTGTCAACTTGATCGATGGCGTGTTGGAGTCTCGTCCCCGCTCGGCGTTGCTGAGTGGTGCCAATCTGGCTGCCATCGGTGACGGAACACCGGGCAATTGGGAAGTGTTTCAGTTCTCGGATGCGGTCTTGCAGGAGACTGGCGTTTACAATTTGTCAGGCCGCTTGCGTGGTCAGCTGGGTACGGATGCCCTGATGCCGGATGTATGGCCTGAAGCGTCTACCTTTGTCCTACTGGATGAACGTGTTTATCAGACCGGATTGCTGCGCACCGAACGCCGCGTGGCCAAGCATTACCGTATCGGCCCTGCAACGCGCGGCTACGAGGACCCGGCATATGTGCATCTGGTTGAAGCGTTCGATGGCAATGGGCTGAGGCCTTATGCGCCAGTGCATTTGCAGGCTTCTGCGTCGGCTACCGGGGACAAGATCTCGTGGGTGCGCCGCACCCGGATTGACGGCGATGACTGGAGCGCATTGGATGTGCCTCTGGGCGAAGAAAGCGAATCCTATCTGATCCGCGTCTTCACTGAGGGTGCTTTGTTGCGCGAAACTGTCACCAGTGATCCGGTTTGGCAGTATTCTGCCGCGATGAAAGCCGATGACGGGCTGGCCGGACCCTACGATATCGCAGTCGCGCAGGTTTCGGCTACCTACGGACCCGGGGCGTTTGCGCGCCTTTCGGTCTGCTAGCCGTGCGGCCAGTCCTGCACGGAGATCTCAGCGCGGCGGCGCGGGCTTTGCTGGCCGCGCCGCGAACCGACCGCGATAGGATAAGCACCCTCCTGATTGCTGAGGCCGAACTGGCGGATCGACATGTCGCCAGAACAGGGCGGTTGCATCCTGTTTATGGAAATGGCTCGTTGATGGCAGCCGCGCGCTGCCGGCCCTTGGCAGACGAGCCAAATTTCGACGATCTGCAATATTGCCAATGTTTCGAGATGGTTCTGCGCAAACTGATCCGGTTCCAAATCAGCCAGATGCGCAGCTGACACATTTTGAGGCGGCAAGGTCCAGCTCTAGCCTTCCGTGCGCTATTTCCTCGCCGCAATCTTCGCAATAGCCGAATTCGTCTTCGTCCATCCGGTTCAGCGCGGCCCGAAGCCGATGCGTTTCGGTGTCGCGCCGGGCCTGTTGCGCCTTGGCCATTGCTTGATTTTGCAACGCATCCATCCGGCTGAGCCGACCCACTGCCTGTTGATCCAGCTCCACAACTGATTGCGCATCCTGACCGGCGGCGGATTGCGCGGCCAGATCGCGAAGGCGCTGGTGAATAAGCTTCCGAAAATGGTCCAGATCGGCTGAGTTCATTTTTTGTTGTAGTGCATATCAAGGGTTTGCGTTTGGTAATTTTACGACTAGATGGCTATTCTAAGCGCAGCAAAGGATGAAAAGCCATGTTCGAAACGCGCAGCCAAGTGACACCTGTGGACCCGGTTTGGGACCGCATCACCTCGGAAGCCCATGCAGCCGTCGAGAAAGAGCCGCTGATGGGTGGGTTGGTGCACGCCTGTATCTTGCATCACCGCAGTCTTGAGAGGGCATTGTCCTATCGCATCTCGGCCAAGCTATGCTCGAATGAGATGTCGATGATGGTACTGCGTGAGATCGTGGATGAGGCCTATGCTGACGACAAAGCGTTGATTGAAGCCGCGCGCGCGGACCTGATGGCTGTTTATGAACGCGATCCGGCCTGCCACCGCCTGCTGCAACCGATCCTTTATTTCAAAGGGTATCAGGCGATGCAGGCTTATCGCGTGGCCCACTGGCTTTGGAACAAGGGGCGCCATGATCTGGCGTATTTCTTCCAGATGCGATCTTCCGAGATATTCGGCATTGATATCCATCCAGCTGCCCGCATCGGTAAAGGCATCATGATCGACCATGCCCATTCTATCGTGATCGGTGAAACCGCTGTGGTTGGGGACAATGTTTCGATGCTGCATTCGGTGACGCTGGGCGGAACCGGTAAGGAAGAAGAACAGCGCCATCCAACCATTGGTGACGGCGTTCTGATCGGCGCGGGTGCTAAGGTTCTGGGCAATATCGAGGTTGGCCATTGCAGCCGTATCGCCGCTGGATCAGTGGTGCTGCAGGAAGTGCCACCGTGCACGACGGTCGCTGGCATTCCCGCCAAGATCGTGGGCGAGGCCGGGTGCGATCAGCCGTCAATCTCGATGGATCATATGCTGGGGAAAGACCAGTAATTCGGAGTGAATAGACGAAAAAGGCCGCCTCGGGGTTCGAGGCGGCCTTTTTTGTGCATGATCTTCTGGGCTTAGGCCAACATGACCATCGGATTTTCCAGGTTGTCGACGATGGCTTGCAGCAGCTGAGCGCCAAGCGCGCCGTCGATGACCCGGTGATCGACCGACATGGTGACGGACATGACGGTTGCGACCGTCAGTTCTCCGTCATCGCCCACGATGGGTTTCTTGAGGCCGGTACCAACTGCGAGGATACCTGCATGCGGCGGGTTCACGATGGCATCGAAATTGTCGATGCCGAACATGCCGAGGTTCGAGACTGCGAAAGTACCGCCTTGGTACTCGTGCGGGGCCAGCTTGCGCTCGCGGGCGCGTCCGGCGAGGTCTTTCATCTCGGTCGACAGCGCCGACAGCGATTTGGTGTCGGCATCTTGCAGGACCGGAGTGAACAGACCGCCCTCGATGGCGACGGCAACAGCTACATCCGAAGGTTTCAGTTGCAGAACCCGGTCACCCGCCCAGACGGCATTGCACTCGGGCACCTGTTGCAGCGCGTTGGCGACGGCCTTGATGATGAAGTCGTTGACGCTGAGCTTCACACCCCGGCCTTCGAGCTGCTTGTTCAACTGGCTGCGGAACTTGAGTAGCGCATCCAGCTTAATGTCGCGACGCAGGTAGAAATGCGGGATGGTCTGTTTGGCCTCAGACAGACGCGCGGCGATGGTCTTGCGCATGCCATCGAGTTTGATCTCTTCGTATTCGCGGCCTTCGTACATCTTGGCCACGGCGTCCGCCGATGGACCTGCGGGAGCGGCGGCGGTTGGGGCGGCTGCAGCAGCAGGCGCAGGTGCCGCTGCAGGTGCGGCTGTGGCGCTTTCCACATCGGCTTTGACGATACGGCCATGAGGGCCAGAACCTGAGATTTGAGCCAGATCTAGACCCTTTTGCGCGGCAATCCGACGAGCAAGGGGGGAGGCAAAAATACGACCGCCATCCGCTTTGGCCGGTGCCGCTGGGGCAGGGGCGGGCGCCTCGGGTGCCGCCGGTGCGGCAGCCTCGTTGCCCGCTGCGGCAGCTGGCGCAGCCGCGGGAGCAGCGGTTGGCGTTGCACCGATATCATCAGCGCTTTCCCCATCTTCCAGCAGGACTGCGATGGCGGTGTTGACTTTAACGCCTTCGGTTCCCTCAGGAATAAGGATCTTGCCGACGGTGCCTTCGTCAACGGCCTCGAACTCCATTGTTGCCTTGTCGGTTTCAATTTCGGCCAGCAGATCGCCCGAGGAGACGGTGTCGCCTTCCTTGACGAGCCATTTTGCAAGTGTGCCTTCCTCCATCGTCGGGGACAGGGCAGGCATCAGGATTTCGGTGGGCATTTCAGCGCTCCTCAATCAGAGTAATTTGGTCAAAGGGCGCCTTGGGGCGCCCGGTGCCGCGTGCGAGTGTCGCAATCGCAGCCTCGATTTTGTCTTTGTTCTCCGCCATCCAGACATAGGCGGTCTGGTGTGAGGGGCGCGCGCCGATCAACCGCATATCCGCCGCCAGTCGCTCGGGTACAAGCGCCCGCACGATGCGGTTGTCGATGTCAATCTCGACACGGTAGCATTCGGTTGCTGGATCGCGGCCCCTGATCTCCATTACCGGTAGGTCACCTGTTTCACCGCAGCGATCACCTCATCGGTGGTGATCAGCGCCAGCTTTTCGAGGTTCGCCGCATATGGCATCGGAACATCTTTGCCGGTGAGGGTGATGACCGGGGCGTCGAGATAATCGAACGCTTCCTGCATGACCACCGAGCTGATGTAGCTACCAACGGAACCTTGCGGCCAGCCTTCTTCGACGGTCACAAGACGGTTGGTTTTCATCACCGAGTTGATGATCGCGCCGGTGTCCATCGGGCGGATAGTGCGCAGGTCGATCACCTCGGCGCTGATGCCGTCTTCGGCCAGCTTGTCGGCGGCTTCCAGCGCATATTGCATGCCGATGCCGAAGCTGACGATGGTCACATCCGAGCCTTCGCGCCAGATGCGGGCCTTGCCCAGCGGGATGGTCAGGTCATCCACTTGCGGCACGTCGAAGGACCGGCCGTAGAGGATTTCGTTTTCCAGGAAGACCACGGGGTTCGGGTCGCGGATGGCCGATTTCAGCAAACCTTTGGCATCGGCTGCGGAATAGGGCATCACCACTTTGAGACCTGGCACCTGCATGTACCATGCGGCGTAGTCCTGCGAGTGTTGCGCGGCCACGCGGGCAGCGGCACCGTTAGGGCCACGGAATACAATCGGACAGCCCATCTGACCGCCAGACATATAAAGCGTTTTGGCGGCAGAGTTGATGATCTGATCAATCGCCTGCATGGCGAAGTTGAAGGTCATGAACTCGACAATCGGTTTCAGCCCGCCAAAGGCCGAGCCGACGGCGATGCCGGTGAAGCCGTGTTCAGTGATCGGGGTGTCGATGACACGTTTGGCACCGAATTCATCGAGCAGGCCTTGAGAGATTTTATAGGCGCCCTGATATTCAGCGACTTCTTCGCCCATCAGATAGACATCTTCGTCGCCGCGCATTTCTTCGGCCATCGCGTCGCGCAAGGCTTCGCGGACGGTTTGCTGTGCCATCTCGGCGTCGGCAGGCCAATCGGGCGACAGGTCCACAACCGGAGCAGCGGGGGCTGCTGCGGCAGGAGCGGAGGCCTCAACCGCCGCAGGGGCGGCTTCGGCCTCCGCTGCGGCTGCGGGCGCAGCCACGGGCAGGGCGGAGGCGTCTTCACCATCTTCGACCAGGATCGCGATAGGGGTGTTTACTTTGACCCCTTCGGTGCCCTCGCTGATCAGAATCTTACCGACGATGCCTTCATCGACGGCTTCGAACTCCATCGTAGCCTTGTCGGTTTCGATCTCGGCCATGATGTCGCCCGAGGATACGGTGTCGCCTTCCTTGACCAGCCACTTGGCCAATGTGCCCTCTTCCATCGTGGGCGAAAGGGCGGGCATGAGAATTTCGGTTGCCATGTCTTATTCGTCCTCTCAGGCGTAGATATCAGTCCAGAGCTCGTCCAGCGACGGCTCGGGGCTTTCTTTCGAGAATTCGGCGGCCTGATTGACGACCTCTTTGATCTCTTTGTCGATCGCCTTCAGGTCATCCTCGGTCGCGTGTTTGCCGGTTAGCAGCAGCTCGCGTACATGTTCGATCGGATCGCTTTGTTCGCGGACCTTCTGAACCTCTTCGCGTGTACGGTACTTGGCCGGGTCAGACATCGAGTGGCCGCGATAGCGGTAGGTTTTCACCTCGAGGATGTAGGGACCTTTGCCCGCACGGCAGTGGGCGACCGCTTTTTCACCTGCGGCTTTGACGGCCAGCACATCCATGCCGTTCACCATTTCACCCGGTATTCCGAAGGCTTGACCGCGGTGGTAGATGTCGGCCGAAGAGGTCGAGCGTGCTTGCGCGGTGCCCATGGCATACTGGTTGTTCTCGATCACGAATACCACCGGCAGTTCCCAAAGAGCAGCCATATTGAAGGTCTCGTAGACCTGACCCTGGTTGGCCGCGCCGTCACCGAAATAGGTGAAGGTGACGCCGCCGTTCTCTTTGTACTTGTCAGCAAAGGCCAAACCCGCACCCAGCGGAACCTGTGCGCCGACAATGCCGTGGCCGCCATAGAAATTCTTCTCTTTCGAGAACATGTGCATCGAGCCGCCTTTGCCTTTGGACAACCCGCCTTCGCGACCGGTCAATTCGGCCATTACGCCGCCCGGGTCCATTCCACAGGCCAGCATGTGGCCGTGATCGCGATAGGACGTGATGCGCTTGTCGCCTTCCTTGGCCGCGGCCTCAAGGCCGACAACAACCGCTTCCTGACCGATGTAGAGGTGGCAGAAACCCCCGATCAGACCCATGCCGTAGAGTTGACCTGCCTTTTCCTCGAATCGGCGGATCAGCAGCATCTCGCGGTAATATGTGGTCAGTTCTTCCGCAGAAACATTTGGTTTCTTTGTGGTTTTTCGCGCAGCCATAGTGGCGATCTCCCCCTTTCGGCAAGATAGTTTAGCGTTAAACTATCTCATAGAGCATTTCACACGTTCTGGCGAGTACTAATGTTACGCGAGGGCAAGATACGCGAGTTGCGGCCTGCCACAGCTTATCTTCCGGGCGTTAAGGTACAGAGATCCTTAGTCAAAAATTTCGTCAGCGGATAACGATCTCATCCGCGCGGATCATGCCGAGCACTGAGCGGGCCTGTTGATCCAGCAGATCGAGATCCAGATAGGTGTCTGACAGTCGGCGGGTCAGGTTTTCCATTTGTTCGATTTCGGCGTTCAGCTGCGCCAGATCGCGAGACAAAACATCGCGCTCGGCGGCAATCTCGACCCGGCGAAACAGACCGTAATCCCCTTGAACGGCGGCAAAGGTGAAATACACCCCCAGCATGAAGGCGATTGAGAAGAAAATGAAAGCCCCTAAACCGGGCCGATTGGAACGGGACACTGTGTTAACCGCCGTGTGAAATACTGCCTCAGAAACGCACCCTTTTTGGATGTCTCGACGCACTATGTCACAGGTGATTCGGGTTGTGAATCCCCTGAGTAGAAAAAGCTGAGACCTGAGGTTTGAGCGCTTATAGTTCCAGCGCAGCCACACCCGGCAAGGTCTTGCCTTCCATCCATTCAAGGAAGGCACCACCAGCAGTAGAGATATATGAGAAATCCGTTGCCGCGCCCGAGGCGTTCAGCGCGGCGACCGTGTCACCCCCGCCCGCGACCGAGGTCAGCTTGCCATCGCGGGTTAGTGCAGCCGCCTTCAGCGCCGCCGCATTGGTTGCGGCATCGAACGGGGTCAGCTCAAACGCCCCCAGTGGGCCGTTCCAAATCAGGGTCTGGCTTTTTTCCAGCACTTCGGACACGGCTGCGACGCTTTCGGGACCGGCGTCCAGGATCATCGCGTCCGAAGGGCACTGATCAGCGGGCAGAACCTGATGCGGCGCGTTGGCCTCGAACACTTCGGCCACGACGATGTCGCGCGGCAAGACAATCGTGCAGCCAGCGGCTTCGGCCTTGCCGAGGATTTCGGCGGCGGTATCGGTCATGGCGTGCTCGGCCAGTGATTTGCCGACATCGATCCCCTGGGCCAGTAGGAATGTATTCGCCATGCCGCCACCGATGACCAGATAGTCAACCTTCTCGATCAGGTTGCCCAGCAGGTCCAGCTTGGTCGACACTTTGGCGCCCCCGACAACCGCTGTGACAGGCCGCTTGGGCGCGCCCAGGGCGGCCTCAAGTGCGCTCAGTTCCTGCTGCATCAGGCGTCCGGCACAGGCGGGCAGCAGACGGGCCAGCGCCTCGGTCGAGCTGTGGGCGCGGTGCGCGGCCGAGAAGGCATCGTTGCAATAGATGTCGCCCAGCTTTGCCATGCCTTGGGCAAGTGGGACGCTGTTCTTGGTCTCCTCGGCATGGAAGCGGGTGTTTTCCAGCAGCAGAACCTCACCTTCCGTCAGGGCGGAGGCGGCGGTTTCAGCCTCATAGCCCACGCAATCATCGGCAAAGCGCACGGGAGCCCCAAAAGCGGATTCAAGTGCTGGCACAAGCTGCTTCAATGACAGCTCGGGTACATGCTGACCACCGGGGCGTCCGAAATGGGCCAGCAGGATGGGTTTACCGCCTGCGGCGAGGATATCGCGCACGGTTGGCACGATCCGTTGAATGCGGGTGTCGTCGGTCACCACGCCATCCGCGACCGGTACGTTGATATCCACGCGCACCAGAACCCGCTTACCGCCAAGATCCATATCGTCCAGAGATTTCCAGCCCATCGCGCTCATCCTTGCCCATTGCATCCAGTTTCAGCGGTTCTTTTCCTGCATTTTGCGTTCAGGTCAATGCGTCACTTGGCATTCGCGCGCCCGCGTCATAGGTATTTGCGCAAGTTTCAAAGACAGGAGGGCCAGATGGCCGAGATCAAAGACCCCGAAAACACGATCATCATTGAGCTGAAAGACGGCAATGTCGTCATCGAATTGCTGCCTGATGTGGCCCCTCAGCACTCGGCCCGCATGAAAGAGCTGGCGCGTGGTGGTGAATATGACAACGTCGCCTTCCACCGTGTGATCGACGGGTTCATGGCGCAAACCGGCGATGTGCAGCATGGCGACATGGAAGACGGGTTCAACATTCGTATGGCGGGCACCGGTGGATCGTCGCTGCCGAACGTTCCGGCAGAGTTTTCGAAACTGCCCCATGATCGCGGAACTTTGGGTGCGGCACGCTCGGCCAACCCGGATTCGGCCAACTCGCAGTTCTTCATCAACTTTAAGGACAACCATTTCCTGAACGGTCAGTACACGGTGTATGGCCGTGTGATCGAAGGGATGGAGCATGTGGATGCGATCGTTCGTGGTGAGCCGCCCGCGAGCCCCGACCGGATGATCAGCGTCAAGGTGGCTGCCGATGCATAAGCTGGCCGCTGCATTTGCCCTGTTGGCCAGCCCCGCGCTGGCAACAGGTCTTGAGATTGAGATCGAGGGTGAGGGGGCGAATGGCACCGTCACCGTCGACCTGTTCGAAGACCTTGCACCCAAGCATGTTGAGCAAATCACGGCGCTGGCCGCTGCAGGCCAGTATGATGGGGTGGTGTTTCACCGTGTGATCGACGGCTTCATGGCGCAGACCGGCGATGTTGAGTTTGGCCGTGTCGGTGGCGACATGCGTCGTGCGGGTACGGGTGGATCGGATCGCCCTGATCTGCCTGCTGAATTCTCGGATTTCAATTATGACCGGGGCGTCGTGGGTATGGCGCGGGCGCAGGACCCAGACAGCGCGAACTCGCAATTCTTCATTATGTTCGAGCCCGGCCCGTTCCTGAATGGTCAGTACACGGTTGTCGGTCAGGTGACAGAAGGGATGGACGTGGTCGATGCGATCAAGCGGGGCGATGGCCCTAATGGCGCAGTGATCGGACAACCGGATGCGATGAAAAAGGTCACTGTGACCGAATAAAAGAAAACCCCGGCGCGCTTCTGCGGGCCGGGGGTCTTGGTGCGACCGGGTCAATCGTCGTCCGACATCGCCCGCCAGATCAGTGCGCCAATCGCACCGCCGATCAAAGGTGCCACCCAGAACAGCCACAGCTGCGCCAGTGCCGGACCATCGGCAAACAACGCCACGCCGGTTGACCGGGCAGGGTTCACCGAGGTGTTGGTCACCGGAATCGAGATCAGGTGGATCAGCGTCAGCCCCAATCCAATCGCGATCGGGGCGAACCCGGCAGGCGCGCCGCTGGAGGTCGCACCGAGAATGATCACGATGAAGAACGCCGTCATGACGATTTCGATCACCAAGGCCGACATCATCGAATAGCCTTCGGGTGATGCCTCGCCATACCCGTTCGAAGCAAATCCTCCGACACCTTCGAATCCGGGCGCGCCACTGACGATCAGGTACAGCACGGCTGCTGCGGCGATCGCTCCGATCACCTGCGCGATCCAGTAGGGGATCAGATCCTTGGCATCGAACCGCCCGCCGATCATAAGCCCAAGGCTAACCGCCGGGTTGAAATGCCCGCCTGAGATATGACCGACCGCGTAGGCCATGGTCAGCACCGTCAGGCCGAAAGCGAACGAAACGCCCAGCCAGCCGATACCCACATCGGCCACACCTGCAGCCAGCACCGCGCTGCCGCAGCCACCCAGTACCAGCCAGAATGTACCGAAGAATTCGGCCATGAGTTTTGATGACATGAAAAGCCCTCCAGAAATCAATGACTTTAAGGTTAATTCAAAAAACGCTTTTTGTGAAACTGTGGATTGAGGGGAATTTTTGGCCAACGCGCGTCTGAATGAAGTTGTCGCTTTGGAGTAGGCTTAGTCTCGTGTCCCGATGATTGAGAACGTCTGGTCCGAGCCCAAACCGACCTTTAAGTGGCGGGTCATATCGAGTAGGTCAGGTGTTGGTTAGAACCTAGGAGCATGTTTAATGCTATCTCGCACCGCAGCGTTTAGCTTGTTTACCGCTCTGATAGCTTTTTCAGGCACAGCGGTAATTGGCGAAAACAAATGGGAACACGACCCCTTTTCCGACGAGTTCCTTCCTACTTGCGGATCATTAGCCTTGTCGGGTGCAAGTCCTTACTTTGGGAAATCCATCTCCGGCGGTGCGAATGCTTCCCGCTCTAAAGTCGAGATGAAAGAAAGAGGTGAATTTACTTTTTGCAGCCTTTTTGAGATGTATCGTAGCGACATCTCAGACTTTGAAGGGGTTAACCTATCGAAGTATCAGCCGAAGTGGTTAGAAGACCCATATTCAGTTGGCGCTGCATTTAACCTATGGATTGAAGAAAACCGTAGTAGTATTCAGTTGTCCCCGAGCCCAAGTTGCGTCGGCGTTCTAAAAGCTGACGACTCAGCAACCGAAGTGCTGTTCTCTCGGGCAATAACAATTGATGATACAGCTCGAGTCATTGCTGTTGAAATAACTCAATCCCCTATGAGTTATGTTGATCCTGACCAAGGCTACACGATTACTTTGTTTGCGTGGGCATCAAACGCGCCCGCGGAATGCGTTGAACGGGAGTAGGTTAAGGTCTGCTTTGTCCGCATTGGAGGCACTACCAGACTTATATGTACAACCTCAAAACAGAAAACGCCGCAGGTGATCCTGCGGCGCTGTCAATTTGTCTTCTCGACAGAGGCCTACTGCTTAACTTCCGCCGCCGGGTTGGCGCCGGATTTGCCGCTGCGGCCCGGGTTCAGCGGGTCGTCCTGACGCTGGACAGACCCTTCGAAATGCGCACCGCTTTCGATGGCGATGGTCTTGTGGATGATGTCGCCTTCGACCCGCGCGGTCGAGGTCAGACGTACCTTCAGCCCACGCACGCGGCCCACGATACGGCCGTTGACAACAACGTCATCTGCGGTGACTTCGCCCTTAATGGTGGCCGTCTCGCCAATGGTCAGCAGGTGGGCACGGATGTCGCCTTCGACAGTGCCCTCAACCTGGATATCGCCCGAGGTCTTGATGTTACCGGTGATGTGCAGATCCGAGGACAGCACCGATGCCGGTGGCTTGGGCTTGGGAGGGGTGCTGGCCTTTGTTTCAGCCGGTGCAGGTGTTGCCGGAGTGGCCGGAGCGGCCGGTTTTGCTGCCTCAGTCTCTTTCGACCCGGGTTCGTTGATTTTGCTCTTAGAAAACATTTCTCGCAGCCTTGATGTAAGTCATTGGGTTCATGGGTTTTCCGTTCACGCGCACCTCATAGTGCAGATGCGTGCCGGTCGATCGTCCGGTGGTACCCATATCAGCAATATGGTCCCCGCGCGAGACCCTTTGGCCAACCTTAACGCGAAGATTGCTGTTATGAGCGTAAAGTGTCTCAATCCCGAAGGCGTGTTTGATTTTCACCAGCTTTCCGAAACCGGATTGCCAGCCCGCATGGGTGACAACGCCATCGGCGGTCGCAAAGATATCGGTCCCGCGAGGACCGGCGAAATCCGACCCGTTATGCATGCGCCGGCCGCCGGTTTTGGGGTCGCGGCGGGTTCCGTAGCCACTGGTATAACGGACAGCGGCGCGCACCGGGCTGGCGAAGGGGGCCTTTTCTGCAGCGATGCGATAGAGGTTCAGCTGGTCCATCTGTTCCAGCAGGATATTGGCGCGGATCTGGTCGGGGCTCAGTTCCTCACCGCGGGTGCTGAAGGATAAAGGGGTCAGCGGACCGCCCATACCGCTATATCCGCGCCGAACTTCGTCGAGGATACGATCTGTTGGCATGCCCGCGCTGCGGAACATCTTGTCGAGAGGTTCGACCGAGATCAGCATCGCCTCTTCCAACTGGCGGAAAATCTCGTCGCTGCGCTCCTGCATCAGGCGGATTTCAAGCTCGAGCTCGTCACGCTGGTCCAACGCGCCTTGCGCATCGGCAGCGATCTGGTCGCGCTGCGCCGCGGTCCGGGCCAGGGCATCGGTCATGAACGCCATCTGTTCCGGGTTTGCCGATGCCATCGCATAAGCCGCGTCCGCATCAGTGCTGGGTTGCAGTTCGGCCAGTTTGGTCCGCGCGTCTTCGCGTTGCTTCATAGTGGCACGCAGCGTGGTTTGGATCACCTCGATGCCGGTTTCCAGCTCGCGCCGGCGGTTCTCGGATTCCAGCAATTCGGACTGCATGACCGAAATCTGTTCCAACGCCGCGTTGAACCTGTCATGTGCAGCCAGAGCTTCCGCCGCACGCGCATCGCGCTCTTCCGACAGGATGTTCAGACGTTCTTGATACGTAGCCTGATCGCGCTTGGCCTGTTCCCGGAAATTGCCCGATCCGATGCTGTCCATCAACAGAACTGACGTGGCAATCGCGGTCCAGGCGACCATCACCGACACACCGGCGACTGCAGCGATCTGAGTTTCAGAACTCAGTCGGATGAACCGCGTGTCGTTGTCAGATTTCAGAAAAACACGGCGCTCTGGAAAGTGCCGCTCGAGCAGTGAGTGTAGTTTAATTGCCAGACGTGTCCGCACGCGTCCTACCTCAATTGTCCCCATATCTCGGAGCCGGTCGTGAGTGAGTAGCCGCTCCTTGACGCGATTGCATAAAGCGGTCGAGGCATTCGGGCAAGTTTGTTAACCAATCAAGAGCTATGAACGGAGAATTACCGCACGTGATCGGCGAGAACTTGCCGATAGCGAGCATTTGCTGTCAGTTCGACACAACTCCGGGTGGTGGCAGGTCTTCGGTCAGGGGCCAATAGAAATCTGGCGGCAGTCCGGCCTCGGCCCGTTTCTCTTCGTTAAATGGTGGTTTCAGCGCGCCGTGGAAGTAGCGGCGGACGAGGGCGTGGAATACATCCTTGGGGTCGGCATTCTCGCGCCCGCACAAGAAGTGGAACCATTTCGAGCCATAGGCGACGTGACCAACTTCCTCGGCATAAATCACTTCCAGTGCAGCGACTGCGTCGTCAGCCTTGGCCTTGCGGAAAATGTCGATCATTCCGGGGGTCACGTCCAGCCCACGTGCCTCAAGCACCATTGGGACGACGGCAAGACGACCCATAAGATCCTCGGCAGTGTCCTTGGCGGCGCGCCACATGCCTGCATGGGCGGGCAGGGCACCATAATGGCTGCCTATCTGTTCGAGGCAGTCGCAGACCATCTCAAAATGGCGTGATTCTTCTTCGGCGCATTTCACCCAATCATCGTAGAACCCGATGGGCATGGGCACATCCCCGAACCGGGCGATGATGTCCCAGTGCAGGTCCACCGCGTTCAATTCGATATGGGCAACGGCGTGCAACAGCGCGATACGACCTGCTTCTGACCCCGGCCTGCGGCGGGGTACATCGCGGGGCGATAACAGCTCGGGTTTATCGGGACGCGCAGGGTAAAGCGGAGGCTCGGCAGTGCCCACTGCGATCTCGGGTGCTTCGCCTTTTCGGGCGGCAAACCATTCGGCGGCATAGCGTTTGGACAGAGCAGTCTTCTCGCGCCCGACCGATGTGGTCAGAATCTCGGTCGCCATTTCGGTCAGTGTTTTTGACACGCTTGCCCCCTTACGCTGCACTCCGCGCGGGTCATACCCTTGATGCCCGCGCGGGTCGAGAGGGCTAGAGCGCGCGTGCGGCCTCCAACACTTCGTCCACATGACCCGGCACTTTCACCTTGCGCCAGACGCGGGCGATTTTTCCATCCGCATCAATCAGAAAGGTCGAGCGTTCGATCCCCATGGATTTGCGTCCGTACATGTTCTTTTCGATCCAGACGCCATAATCTTCGCACACGCTCTGACCCTCATCGGACAAAAGCGGCGTCGTAAGGCCGTGCTTGGCGACAAATTTGTCATGCTTTGCCACGGTATCGCGCGAGATGCCGAAAACGTTAGCACCCGCATCCGCAAAGGCTTGTAGTTGTTCCGAGAAACCGATGGATTCCTTGGTGCAGCCCGGCGTATCATCGCGGGGATAGAAAAACAGAACGACCGCGCGGCCACGCTGTTCCGACAGGGTCACCTCGCCGCCGCCGTCGCGAGGCAGTGTAAAGTCGGGTGCGATGTCTGAGACTTCGGGCATATTCAAACTCCGGCTGAGAAATTAACGGTTGCCGCATATCATAGGGCTCCGTTGACAGGTTGAAAGGCGTGAGACGCAAATTGGTCCAGCAAGAACAGCAGGATGACACGAAGGCGGATAAGAAACCCCGCCGTCGGTCGCGGCGTCGGACCGCAGGGCTGTGGACATTGCGCGGTGTCTTCATCCTTGGATTTCTGGCACTGGTCACCGGCTTTATGGTTGTCGGCCAGCGCATGCACGCGCCGGATTGGTTGCGCGACCGGGTCGAGGCGCGCCTTGATCAGACATTGGGTGGCGTCAAAGTTCGGTTCGGCGATGTCAGTTTCATCATTCATGAAGGCTGGCGTCCGCGATTGCGACTGACCGATGTTCGTATCAGCGATGCGGACGGACGGCAGATTGCCGAAGTGTCCGACCTGCGGGCCAGCCTGTCGATGCGCCCGCTGTTGCGCGGGCATGTGCGCCCGAAGCGGATCATATTGCAAGGCGCGCAGATTGCACTGACACGGGGTGTCGATGGAGCGCTGTCGCTGACCGTCGGTGCCGGAAGTGCGCCGGTCGGTCAGGCCCGGAACCTGGCGCAGCTGATTGAATCATCGGACGAGGTGTTCCAGGCGCCTATTTTGTCAGCCCTGACCTCGGTCGAACTGGATGCAATTACGCTGGACTATCAGGACCTGCGGTTGGGCCGGTCCTGGGTGCTGGACGGCGGGCGTATTCAGGCCAACCGCAGCGCGGGTGAGGTTCGTCTGGCCACCAATTTCTCGGTGCTGGCCGGTCGCGATTATGTCAGCACGATCGAGGCCAACTATACCAGTTTGCTGGGCAGTCCGGCTGCGCAGTTCGGCATCTCGATCACCGATCTTCCCGCCGAGGATATCGCAGGCCACAGCCCGGCGCTGGCATGGATGCAGGTACTTCGCACACCGATCTCAGGTGCTTTGAGGGGTGGCATTGATACTGAGGGCGCGCTGGGGCCGGTCTTTGCCACGTTGAATCTGGGTGCAGGCGCCGTGCAGCCCACGCCTGAAACAACACCGATCAAATTCGACGCGGCGCGGACGTATTTTACCTACGACCCGAAACAACAGGCGCTGGATTTCAACGAAGTCTCGATCCAGTCTGCCTGGGGTACGGTGCAGGCAGATGGCAAGGCCTTTCTACATGGGGTCAAAGCTGGCGGGTTGGACAGTATGTCGGGGCAGTTCCGCCTCAGCGGGATTGAGATCAACCCGGCCAATCTGTTCCCCGAAGCACTGAATCTGACGCGGGCCGATGTTGATTTCCAGATGAAACTTGCGCCGTTCCGTATACAGCTGGGGCAGATGACGGTTGAAGACGGTGCACATCGCGCACGGCTCAGCGGGTCTCTGGCTGGTTTGACCGACGGCTGGGTCGCAGCCATTGATGCACAGATTGATCGGATGAGCTCTGATCAGCTGTTGAACTACTGGCCCGAACGACTTGCCCCGAAACCGCGCCTTTGGGTCACCGACAACCTCTATCACGGAGAAATGTCCGATCTGGATCTCGCCCTGCGTCTACGGCCCGGCGAAAAGCCGGACATCTATGCGGATTTCGAATTCGACGAGACCGAGATTCGGTTCGCCAAGACGTTGCCAACTATCCAAGACGCGCAGGGGCAGGCCAGCCTGCTCAACCGGCGCTTTACCGTCTCGGCGCAAAAGGGGATTGTGATCGCGGATGAAGGAGGTACCGTTGATGCCTCGGGCACCTCGTTCATCATCCCCGATACCGGCATCAAAAAAACCACCCCGGCCATTGCGCGGATTAAGGCCAGCGGCAGTGTAACCGCAGCCATGTCATTGCTGGACCGGCCGCCGCTGCAACTGCTGACCAAGGCCAATCTGCCGGTGGATCTGGCCGACGGTCAGGTCAGTCTGAGTGGAACGCTTTCCTTGCCGCTGATCAAGGGCCTGAAGCTGGAAGATACCAGGTTCCATTTCATTGGCGAGTTGTCGAATTTGGACAGCAGCAAGCTGGTACCCGGATTTGAAGTCAGCGCAGACCGATTGGACCTGAACGGGGATCAGACGCAGGTGGCCATCCAGGGCGAGGGGCTGTTTGGCGTCGTACCGGTTGAAGCGCTTTGGCGGCAGCCGATCGGAGGCGAAACCCCGCAGCAAAGCGAACTGACAGGTCAAATCGAACTCTCCCCGCGTTTGATGGAACAAATCAATGCCGGACTGCCGCGCGGCATGTTGACCGGAGAGGGGATCGCCGATTTCAGCCTGAGTATTGGTGCGGGTGAGCCCCCGCGCTTGTCGGCACAGTCCGATTTGGTTGGCGTCGCGTTGGCAATCCCTGAGCTTGGATGGCGCAAATCAGCCAGCACTGGCGGCTCTCTGACTGCCGAGGCCACGCTGGGCGCTCAGCTAAGTGTCGATTCCCTTCGGATCAACGCTGCTGGTTTGCGGACAACTGCAGCGATCTCGTTCCGGGATGGCGGGTTCGAAAGGGTCCGGTTCAGCACGTTCGAACTGGGCGACTGGCTTGCAGTTCCGGCGGAATTGATTGGGCGTGGTGCCGCGCTGCCAGATATCCGTGTGTTGGGCGGCGTGCTTGATCTGGGAAAATCCACCATCGGTGAGGGAGGTAGCAGCGGTGGTGCTGCTGGGCCCGGGCCAAAGCTGGATGTGAAGCTGGACCGACTACAAGTCACTGAATCCGTTGCGTTGACCGGGTTGACTGGCTCGTTTCAAACCACTGGCGGATTGACCGGCAGCTTTGCGTCGCAAGTCAATGGCGGTGCAGCGATCCGCGGTCAGGTCACCCCGCGCGCGTCCCGATCTGCGGTTGGTCTAACCTCGGACGATGCAGGGGCGGTTCTGAGATCAGCGGGGGTTCTGACGCAGGCACGCGGTGGAACAATGCAATTGCAACTGGATCCGATCGCAGAGCCTGGAAATTATGACGTCGACCTGAAAATCAAAAATACGCGGATCACGGACGCCCCGGCCATGGCAGCGATATTGAACGCGATCAGTCTGGTGGGGTTGCTGGATGAAATGGCGGGGCAAGGTATTTTCTTCGCAGCCATCGACAGCAAAATGCGTATCACTCCGACCGAGGTGAAGGTGCTGAGCGGTAGTGCCGTGGGGCCATCAATGGGGCTGTCCTTTGATGGTACGGTCGACACTGTAGCCGGGATGCTGAACCTGCGCGGCGCGATTTCACCGATCTATCTGGTCAATGCTATTGGCAGCGTTCTGACCAAAAAGGGGGAAGGTATCTTTGCCTTCAACTACACTCTGTCCGGACCGCTGTCCGACCCGCAAGTTTCGGTCAATCCTCTGTCTGGTCTCGCACCTCTGTTTCTGCGCAACCTGTTGCGCGAGCCTGCGCCAACGGTCTCGGATGGCCCGAATGCCACACCGGACCGATCCGGCCAACCCAATCCCGCCTTTCAGACACGGGGTGAGGATCGCTGATCGGAGCTGTGGCCGAATCTGTCGGGCCGATGTATGGCGCGGCCATGAAACTCAGCGACTTTGACTTCCACCTGCCCGAACACCTGATTGCCACGCGTCCCGCCAGCCCGCGCTCGTCCGCGCGACTGCTGCTTGCGCAGGGTGATGCTGTTCAGGACCGGCACGTGTTCGATCTGCCGGACATATTGCAGCCCGGGGACCGTCTGGTGCTGAACGACACCCGCGTCATTCCCGCTCGCCTCAGCGGTCGCCGCCACCGTGACAGCGCGCAAGGGCCGGTATCTGCCGCGATTGAGGCGACATTGCTGGACCCGCAATCTGATGGTTGTTGGGCCGCGCTGATCAAGCCGCTTAAGAAGATCAAACCGGGCGAAGAGATCGTATTCTCAGACGATCTGAGCGCAACCCTGGACCGAGTTGCCGATGGCCAAGCCTATCTGCGCTTCAACCTGACCGGAGAGGATTTCGATCAAGCGTTGGAGCAGGCCGGCGCGATGCCGTTGCCTCCCTACATCGCAGCGAAACGTGCAGCAGATGAACAGGACAAGACCGACTACCAAACTGTGTGGGCGCGAAACTCCGGAGCCGTAGCGGCCCCAACCGCGTCCTTGCATTTTGATGATGCGCTTTTGCAGGCGCTATCGGAGCGCGGTGTCGAGTTCACGCATGTCACGCTGCATGTGGGGGCAGGCACATTTCTGCCGGTCAAAGTGGAAGACGTGACCACCCACAAGATGCACGCCGAATGGGGACGGGTCAGCGCGCAGGCCGCTGCCGAGATTGCGGCAACCAAAGAAGCGGGCGGGCGCGTTATCCCGGTGGGCACAACCGCCCTTCGACTGATCGAAAGCGCGGCACGCAGCGGGCGGATCGCGCCGTGGGAAGGCGAGACCGATATCTTCATATACCCAGGTTTTGAATTTCACGTCACTGATGCGCTGATGACCAATTTCCACCTGCCGAAATCCACATTGCTGATGCTTGTTTCGGCGTTGATTGGGCAGGATCGGGTCAAGTCGGTCTATGACCACGCTATCGCAGAAGAGTATCGCTTTTTCTCATACGGCGACGCGTCTCTGCTGATACCATAGTCGTATCTTGGCCATCTGCGCCCTTACAATGTCGTAGACAAGCGCGACGTGCTTCGTCATTGACGGCAAAGCGGACAAAACACACCGGCAATTTTGGATAGGCAGAATGCTTCAGGTTCTTTCCAGCGCTTGGGCGCTTCTTCTGGGAATGGGGTTGCTGATGGTCGGCAATGGCCTGCAGGGCACGTTGCTGGGGGTGCGTGGAGAAATCGAGGGATTCTCGACCTTAGAGATGTCCTTTGTGATGTCGGCCTATTTCCTTGGGTTCCTTGGCGGCTCGCGTCTGGCACCTGAAATGATCCGCCGCGTCGGGCACGTGCGCGTGTTTGCGGCGCTGGCCTCGTTCATCTCGGCTGTCATGATCATGTATCCGATGCTGACCGATCCAATTGCATGGTCGATTGGCCGCGTGATTATCGGGTTCTGTTTTTCGGGCGTGTATGTGACCGCGGAAAGCTGGCTGAACAATGCCGCAAACAACGAGAACCGAGGGCAGGCGCTGTCGCTTTATATGATGGTGCAGATGACAGGTGTGGTGAGCGCCCAGGCCTTATTGCTGGTCGGCGACCCGGCAGGATATGAGACCTTTGTCATCGCTTCTATACTGGTTTCGATCTCATTTGCGCCTATTCTGCTGTCCATTTCTCCAACCCCGGCGTTCGATACCACCAAACCGATGACATTGCGCCAGCTGATGGAAACATCGCCGCTGGGCTGCGTCGGCATGTTCCTGCTTGGCGGGATATTTTCAGCGCAATTCGGGATGAGCGCTGTTTATGGCGCTCAGGTTGGATTGAGTCTGGTCGAGATTTCGACCTTCGTAGCGGTGTTTTATATCGGCGCCGTAGTCCTGCAATATCCGTTGGGCTGGATGTCCGACAGAATGGACCGCCGTCTGCTGATTATGCTGGTGGCTGCTGTTGGTGGGATAGGTGCCGTGATAGGCATGATACTGGGCGTCACTTTCACCATGCTTCTCGTAGCTGCCTTTATCATCGGCGGCATGACAAGCCCGCTCTATTCATTGTTGATCGCGTATACAAATGACTACCTGGAGTATGACGATATGTCGGCAGCTTCGGGCGGGCTGGTCTTTATTAATGGCTTGGGCGCAATCGCAGGTCCAATTATCACCGGTTGGCTAATGGGGGCTGGCGTGATTGGACCACAAGGTTTTTTCCTGTTTATAGCAACACTGATGTTCATCATGGCCGCATATGCTGCCTACCGGATGACCCAGCGCGTCTACAAACCTGTGGATGAGACCGGGACAATTGCGGCGATCTATCCGACATCGTCGCCCGTTGCGTTGGAGGTTGCGCAAGAGGTCGCCATTGAGGCAGCCCAGGACGAGCAGGATACGCAAGAACCCGCCTGAGAGTCGGAAATGTGACTTTTGTGTTGCAATATGTTACTGTCACAAATCTGTAAAAGTGATTTTAATGACGTTACGTCCTGGGGAGGGCAATTACGGAGTCTAGGGCAATGGTAGGTCCTGAAGAAGTATTGAGTTTTTGGTTAGATGAGGTTGGCCCCGAGGGGTGGTACCTGCAGGATGAAGCGCTGGATGCGCGGATCCGGGATAAATTTCTTTCAACATGGGAAGCCGCGTGTGAGGGTAAATTCTCGCTTTGGCTGACCTATCCCAGCGGTTCGCTGGCCTATATTATTCTTATGGATCAGTTGCCTCGCAACATGTTCCGGGGAAGCAAACAGGCCTTTGCATCGGATCGGGCGGCACTGGCTGCAGCGAAATGCGCGGTCGACAAAGGCTGGGATCTTAAGATCGACGAACCGGCGCGGCAGTTCTTTTATTTGCCGATGATGCATTCGGAAAATCTGTGCGATCAGGAGCGCTGTGTGCGCCTTATGATCGAACGGATGCCGGAAGGCGGCGAGAGCAATCTGCTTCATGCGCGCGCTCATCGTGAGGTGATCCGCAAGTTCGGTCGTTTCCCGTATCGAAACGATGCGCTGGAACGCGCGACTACTGAACACGAAGCCGCATATGTCAGTAATGGCGGATATGGTTCGACTGTGCGCGAGTTGCAGGCCGCGACCTAGGTCGCGGGCTCACAGCCTTTTAGGATCAGAAGGCGGTCGGTAACAGTGTCGGCGGATGTCGTAATGGCATAGTCGATCAAGTCTTCTGGTTTTTCGACCAGGCCCGCCAATCGGGTCTGAGTGTCTTCCAGCTTCCCCTCCAGATCACCTAAACGTCGCAATGCCGCATTCAGCTGTTGGCGCGTGACCGCATCGAGTTGCGTGCCCCGACTGCTAAGGGTTGCAAGATCGCTGCGCAACGCGGCCAGTTCCCCACGAATTCCCTGCGCCTGATCTCGTAGCGGCGCCACGACCTGCAGGTTCTCAGCAAACCCGACCCGGATCTGATCGACAGACTGCGCAAGTTTCCACCCCAAAAACAGGCATAAAGCCAACAATATCAATGTCGCGTTCAAAAGAGCGAGCAGTAAATCTTTGAGCGTTTTAGCCATGATACGCCTTTCGAAAATCGGGAAGGTCAAAAACTGGTAGTGCATATTCGTCAGTTCTAGCCTTTGCGGTAACGTGGGTATAGGCTGAATTCAGCTCCAAATACCTGATTTGACCCCGCGTCACATATGTCGCGGGCTCTGATGTTGATGCGTTGTAAAAAATAGTTTAACGGTAAACTAGTTTTTTGAACTGACCTGTGCCGAGAGGGAAACATGGCTGCACAATCTTATGATCTGATCGTAATCGGGGCTGGCCCCGGTGGCTATGTAGCCGCTATTCGCGCGGCGCAACTGGGCCTGAAGACAGCTGTTGTCGAGCGCGAGCATCTGGGTGGTATCTGCCTGAACTGGGGCTGTATCCCGACAAAAGCACTACTGCGATCATCGGAAGTGTTTCACCTGATGGAGCGTGCCAAGGATTTTGGCTTGAAAGCAGACAAGGTCGGCTACGATCTGGATGCGGTTGTGAAGCGCTCGCGCGGTGTTGCCGCGCAGTTGTCCGGCGGCATAGGTCATCTGCTGAAAAAGAACAAAGTCGCTGTTGTCATGGGTGAGGCATCGATCCCCGCCAAGGGCAAGGTCAGCGTCAAAACAGACAAAGGCACGGAAGACCTAACCGCGAAGAATATCGTTCTGGCCACCGGTGCCCGGGCGCGCGAACTGCCGGGCCTTGAAGCGGATGGCGATCTGGTCTGGACGTATAAACACGCGCTGCAACCGCCGCGGATGCCCAAGAAACTGCTGGTCATCGGCTCGGGTGCGATCGGGATCGAATTCGCCAGCTTCTATAACACTTTGGGCGCGGACACGACCGTGGTCGAGGTGATGGATCGAGTGCTGCCTGTAGAAGATGCCGAGATCAGTGCATTTGCCAAGAAAGCTTTCACCAAGCAGGGCATGACCATCATGGAAAAGGCGATGGTTAAACAATTGGACCGCACCAAGGGCAAGGTGACTGCGCATATCGAGGTGAAAGGCAAGGTTGAGAAACACGATTTTGACACGGTGATCTCGGCCGTGGGCATCGTCGGCAATGTGGAAAGCCTCGGGCTTGAAGCCTTGGGTGTGAAGATCGACCGCACGCACGTGGTCACCGATGAATACTGCCGCACTGGGGTAGACGGGCTTTACGCAATAGGTGATATCGCCGGGGCGCCCTGGCTGGCCCACAAAGCCAGCCACGAAGGCGTGATGGTCGCGGAACTGATCGCGGGCAAACACGCACATCCGGTCAAGCCTGAAAGTATCGCGGGTTGTACATACTGTCAGCCTCAGGTCGCTTCGGTTGGGTATAGCGAAGCCAAGGCCAAAGAGCTGGGCTATGAGATCAAGGTCGGACGCTTCCCGTTCATCGGCAACGGCAAGGCCATCGCGCTTGGTGAGCCCGAGGGACTGATCAAGACCGTCTTCGATGCCAAGACTGGGGAACTGCTAGGTGCACACATGATCGGTGCCGAAGTCACAGAGCTTATTCAGGGCTATGTGGTCGGTCGCCAGTTGGAAACCACTGAAGAAGACCTGATGAACACCGTCTTCCCGCATCCGACGCTGTCTGAAATGATGCATGAAAGCGTGCTGGATGCCTATGGACGCGTGATACACATGTAAGGACAGGGGGCTCTGCCCCCGCCGCGGCAAGCCGCGACGCCCCCGAGATATTTATAGCCAGATGAAGCAGGGGATCCGTACTTCATCTGGCCGAAAATACCTCGGAGCGCGAGGCAGAGCCTCGCAAAGGATCCTCATTTATTTATTGCTTCCAATATTCGGGCCCACGAGCGGATGCCTTTGTGGAAGCTTTTGACGTCGTATTTCTCGTTCGGCGAGTGGATGGCATCATCGTCGTTGGCATACCCAACCAGCATCGAATCCAGCCCCAACACTGTATTGAAATATCCAACCACCGGGATTGATCCGCCCATCCCGGTGAAAACGGCCTCGCGATTCCACTCGTCCGAAAGTGCTCCGCGGGCCGCTTCGAATTCTGGGCGGCTAAGGTTCATCACCGAAGCAGGCGAGCCTTCGAGATCACTGTCCCAGACCACTTTAGCATCCGTAGACAGGCGCTCTTCGACATGTTTGCGGATCCTTTTGCGGAGCGCGTCCGGGTCCATGTCGCCGACCAGGCGGCAGGTGATCTTGCAATGTGCCTCGGACGGGATAACGGTTTTGGAGCCCGCGCCGTTGTAACCTCCCCAAAGGCCATTCACTTCAAGCGTGGGTCGCGCCCATTGTTGTTCCAGCGTGGAATAGCCTGTTTCACCGTGCGGCTCGGTATAGCCAACCGAATTCAGGTATTCCGCTTCATCGAACCCGCAATTCTCCCATTGGCGCAACTGCTCGGCCGGGACTTCGTGTACGCCTTCGTAAAAACCTTCGACCGCGACGCGGCCGGTTTCTTCATCATAGAAGGATGCGACGATGCGCGACAGTTCCCGCAGCGGGTTCAGACCCGGCCCGCCATAGTGGCCCGAATGCAGGTCGATGCGGGGACCGATGATTGTGAATTCATCCTTGAGCATGCCGCGCAATTGCGACGCTATCGAAGGCACCCCCCGCGACACCATCGAAGTATCACAGACCAGCGCGAGATCGGCCTGAAGCTCGGATTTGTTTGCTTTGAGAAATGGCACGAGCGAGGGCGACCCGGATTCTTCCTCACCTTCGAAGAAAAACGTGATGCGGCAGGGCAGGGTGCCATGCACTGCTTTCCAGGCGCGGCAGGCCTCGACGAAGGTCATCAGTTGGCCTTTGTCGTCAGAGGCGCCGCGCCCGCGTATCACCTGTCCGTGTGGAGTGTCTTCCAAAGCCGGATCGAAAGGATCGCGTGTCCAAAGCTCCAGCGGATCGACAGGTTGCACATCATAGTGCCCATAGAACAGAACATGCGGCCCACCGCTGTCCTCACCGACATGGCCAACGACCATGGGATGTCCCGGAGTTTCGCGCTTTTCGGCTGCAATACCGATACTTTTCAGATCCGCCACCAGCCAATCGGCAGCCTGGTCGACTTGGTCCTTGAAGGCCGGGTCAGTCGAGATGGAGGGAATGCGCAGGAACTCCATCAGGCGGTCGATGGAGGTGATCAGATCGGCGTCGATCCGGCTCAGTACAGCGTCAAGCGACATAGGGGTCTCCTGGGAAGGTCTTGAAATTGGACAGAGCCTATCAGCATGGGCGGTACCGTCCAGCAGGTTTCTGTGCTGGATCTGGAGGAAAGGCCTGCGGCGTTTCCTCGCGTCTTGTGGTCGTAACTTTGCTTGTCGGTTTAGGCGTTTGGCGTTATTTGATGCAAATCAAAGTTGGGTTCAGCTATTCGGCTGTAGGCCAGTTGGACAGATGAACGCGACGCCATACTTCCAGCCCGGCTTGTGAAGTGGCGAAAAAAGTCGCCCGGGGCTATAATAACCGGGCATCCAAGGAGGGTCCGTTGGACTATACTGCTCAGCTCGATACAGCGATTGCCAGGCTGCATGACGAAGGACGTTATCGGACCTTTATCGATATTGAACGTCGGAACGGTCATTTTCCGCATGCGGTACGGACTTGTCCCGATGGTTCGCAGCAGAACATCACCGTGTGGTGTGGCAATGATTATTTGGGCATGGGTCAGAATCCTGTTGTTTTGGAGGCCATGCACGAGGCGGTGGAGGCCGCAGGCGCAGGCTCGGGCGGGACGCGCAACATTTCAGGCACGACAGTCTATCACAAACGGCTGGAAGCTGAATTGGCGGACTTGCACGGCAAAGAAGCCGCACTGCTATTCACCAGTGCCTATATCGCCAATGACGCGACACTCAGCACTCTGCCAAAACTGTTCCCCGGCCTGATTATATATTCCGATGCACTGAACCATGCGTCGATGATCGAAGGCGTGCGCCGCAACGGGGGTGCCAAACGCATCTTCCGCCACAATGACGTGGCACATCTGCGTGAGTTGCTGGAGGCTGATGACCCTGCAGCCCCCAAGCTGATCGCGTTTGAGTCGGTCTATTCGATGGATGGCGATTTCGGACCCATTGAAGAGATTTGCGATCTGGCCGATGAATTCGGTGCTTTGACCTATATTGATGAGGTTCACGCAGTTGGCATGTACGGCCCCCGCGGCGGGGGTGTAACCGAGCGTGATCGGTTGGCGCATCGCATTGACATCATCAACGGAACGCTTGCCAAAGCCTACGGTGTCATGGGCGGCTACATCGCGGCGAGTGCCAAGATGTGTGACGCCATCCGGTCCTATGCGCCGGGCTTTATCTTTACTACCTCGCTGCCACCTGCGGTTGCGGCAGGGGCGGCAGCCTCGGTGGCCTATCTCAAGCGCGCGCCTGAACTGCGCGAGCAGCACCAGACCCAGGCCAGCATTCTTAAGCTGAGGCTGAAAGGACTTGGCATGCCTCTGATTGATCACGGCAGCCACATTGTGCCGGTGATCGTTGGCAACCCCGTCCACACCAAGAAGTTGAGCGATATGCTGCTGGATGACTATGGTATCTATGTGCAGCCAATCAATTTCCCGACCGTTCCGCGCGGCACCGAACGTCTGCGGTTTACGCCATCTCCGGTGCATGGACCCGACGAAATGAACCGTCTGGTGCAGGCGATGGACGAACTTTGGTCACATTGTGCGCTAAATCGCGCCGAACTTGCTGGATAACCTCACGCTAAAGTGTGCAACGAGTTTGCTGCGTGTTAAGCTTACGCTAACAAAAGAAGCGGACGAATCGTTATAGGGGCGATTCGACGTTTGCGCGTAACACGCGACAGGCAAAGATGGGGCAGCAGGAATGATTGGGCGCAGATCACAGCGCGATTCCGAAGAAGACATGGACGTCAGACCCAAGGGTTTTGATGACTATGAGGTACGGCTTGGCGATGTCATGCGCGGCGAACGTGCAACGATGGGCAAGTCGCTTCTGGATGTGCAGCGTGAACTGCGAATCAAAGCCAACTACATCGCCGCCATCGAAAATGCAGATCCCGATGCCTTTGACACACCCGGCTTCATCGCCGGGTATGTGCGTTCATATGCCCGCTATCTGGGCATGAACCCCGATGAGACTTTTGCGACCTTCTGTCAGGAAAGCGGTTTCGAGGTTGCGCATGGCATGTCGGCCGAGGCGTCGGTGGTCAAAAAGGCACAAGGTGGTTTGCCCTCACGCGGGCCGATGGGACGTGATCCGTTTGTCTCGCCCAATACGCCTTATATTCCGGGCCGCGAATCCGTAGTCAGCCAGATTGAACCGCGTGCTATTGGATCGACGCTGGTGCTGTTGGCCGTCATTGGCGGCATCGGTTATGGGGGCTGGTCGGTTCTGAACCGCATTCAGCAGGTGCAGGTCAGCCCGGTTGAGCAGGCCCCCGTCGTGCTTACAGACCTTGACCCGCTGGATGCCGCGCAGGCCCGGCCCGAGGCAACGGAACTGGCCAGCGCCGAGGTGCCAAGCTCTGAAGCGCTGGATCGTCTGTATCGTCCGCAGGCACTTGATGTGCCGGTGCTGGTGGCGCGCGATGCGCCGATTTCCACCCTTGATCCGCGCAATGTCGGAACGTTCCGCGCGCCTGAACCTCCGCAAATCAAAGTGACCGAAGTTCATACGGTTGAACGCCCGGCCTTGCCTCAAGTGGTTGAAAAGCTGGATACGACGCTGAAGATCGTGGCCGTGAACCCTGCTTGGATGCGTGTCACTGCAGCCGATGGCAGCGTGATTTTCGAAGGAACTCTGGGCACCGTTGAGCAGGGCAGCACGTTTGAAGTGCCGCTCACCGAGGAACCCCCGCAACTGCGAGCAGGAGCCGCGGGGTCGGTCTATTTCTCGATGAATGGCGAACACTTTGGTCCTGTGGGCGCGCCGGGTACGGTGGCCAAAGGTGTTGTTCTGTCAAAGGATGCCGTTGCAGAAACCTTCGCAGTTGCCGATCTTGAGGCCGATCAGAACAGCGCACTCAAGCAACTGGTGGCCGAGTTGCAGACCGAGGCGGCAGAAGCGCCCGCCGAGTGATCTTGGCATTGCTCCCCAAGGGATGGCGAACTATCTAAGGGTCAATTCAGGCTGATCCGGATCGATCCTCATGTCGCTCAATCACGTGCGCCCTTGGCGCAATATCTATCGCCGTAAATCCCGCCAGATCATGGTTGGCAATGTGCCCGTCGGAGGTGACGCACCGATTGCCGTGCAGACCATGACCAACACGCTGACCACCGATGTGGCTGCGACCGTGGCACAGGTGCAGGCGGCGGCCGAGGCGGGGGCGGATATCGTGCGGGTCTCGGTCCCGGATGAGGCCTCGTCAAAAGCGCTGAAAGAGATCGTGCGCGAAAGCCCTGTTCCTATCGTGGCTGATATTCATTTCCACTACCGTCGCGGAATCGAATCCGCCGAGGCTGGTGCGGCCTGTCTGCGGATCAATCCGGGCAATATCGGCGATGAAAAACGGGTGAAAGAGGTCATCAAAGCCGCGCGAGACCACAATTGCTCGATCCGGATCGGGGTGAACGCAGGGAGCCTGGAAAAGCACCTGCTTGAGAAATACGGCGAGCCGTGCCCCGAAGCGATGGTCGAGAGCGGGTTGGAGCATATCCGTATTCTCGAAGACAACGACTTTCACAATTTCAAGATCAGCGTGAAGGCCAGCGACGTATTCCTGTCAGCCGCGGCTTATCAGGGCATTGCCGAGGCGACGGATGCGCCCATCCATCTGGGCATCACCGAGGCCGGAGGGCTGGTCAGCGGCACCATCAAATCGGCCATCGGTCTGGGCAATCTGCTGTGGATGGGCATTGGCGACACGATCCGCGTCAGCCTGTCTGCTGATCCGGTGGAAGAGGTCAAGGTCGGCTATGAGATCCTGAAATCTCTGGGCCTGCGCCATCGCGGCGTGAACATCATCTCATGCCCCTCCTGCGCGCGACAGGGTTTTGACGTAATCAAAACAGTTGAGGCGTTGGAGCATCGCTTGGAACACATCAAGACACCCATGAGCCTGTCGATCATCGGCTGTGTCGTGAACGGTCCGGGTGAGGCGCTGATGACCGATGTCGGTTTCACCGGTGGCGGGGCAGGCTCGGGCATGGTCTATCTGGCAGGCAAAGCCAGCCACAAGATGTCAAACGACCAGATGATTGATCACATCGTTGAAGAGGTCGAAAAGAAGGCAGCAGAGCTGGATGCGGCAGCTGAAGCTGCTGAGTAACAAGGCCTAAGCAACAGGCATTTGCTGTGTTGCGCAGTGAATGCCGCCGCCCAGCTCGCCCAATACGTCGACATTTAATGCAATGATCTCGCGCCCGGGGTAGTGACGAGCTAGGGCCATCTGTGCAATCTCATCGGTTTCGCGGTCTCCGAACTGGGCCATCACGATGCCGCCATTACAAACATAGTAATTCGCATAAGACGCCACGAATTCGGGATCGTTAACTCGGCGCCTATTGGGTTCAGGGATCACCTCAACCTGCAATCCTTCGGCGATGAGACGGTCATGAGTATCAAGGGCCGCGACATGAAATGGATCATCCATATCCGGCTCGTCTGGCAGGTTGATCAAAACGCGCCCAGGGCCGGTGAAGCGCGCCAGACTGTCGATGTGGTAATCGGTGATATCCTCGCCCCAGACCCCATCAGACCAGACCATGCGGTCAGCCCCATAGGCTGCCAGTAATCGGGATTCAATTTCGTTGCGTGACAGGTCTGGATTGCGGTTCTCATTCACCCACGAGCTTTCATGGGCCATGATCAACCCATGACCGTCTTGTTCTACACCGCCGGCCTCGCCTTTCAAGCCGGTTGGAAGCAGGGGCAGACCGAGATGGTCGGCAACCTTGGCAGCGATCCGCGCATCGTGTTTGTGCACCTGTTTCCGACCCCAGCCGTTGAACTGGATACGAGTGACCGCAATCCCGCCTCGATTGCCGATCACGAAGATTGGACCTGCGTCGCGGCACCACAAATCTTCGGTTGGAACATCCCAGAGCTCGACTGATGAGGAAAGTTTTTGACGTGCATCCGCATGGTGCTTTCCCGCCGCAAGCATCGTCACGGGTTCAAAGGCGGAAATGGCGTTCGCGATTTCCGCGATGGTTTGTTGCACCATATCCAGAAAGATCTGGTCACGGTAAACTTTGCGGCTGACCGGCCATTGCATAAATGTGCGTTCGTGGGGCGCTTCTTCCGCCGGTACAAAGAAGTTTGAGGTGCGCTGAGCGAGGGCTTGCTTAGACAGGCCCATAAAACTCAGCGCACCTCCAGTGAGTAAGAGGTTCCGTCGATCCATGCTGGAAACCCACAGTGATGACTTAACCCTGTTCTGCCCGAACACCATTTGCGATCTGGAGCATTTGGTCTGCGGGCAGGTACCCGCGCATCATTTCGGTGCCCAGAACAAAGGACGGTGTGCCTGAAATCCGCAGCTTTTGCGCCAGATCGCGGGTTTTTGCGATTTCTTCGGTGACCTCATCGCTGTTCATTGCCGCGATGATCGCGTCGCTGTCCAGACCCAGCCCATCTGAAATCCGGCGCAGGGTCACCTCGGAGGGCTCGCCGCTGAATTCCAGCAGAGCGTCATGGACCTGCTTATAGGCATCGTCTCCGGCCACCTGTTTTGTTGCGATGGCAAAGCGGGATGACGCTACAGAGGCATCGCCCAGGATCGGCAATTCCTTAATCACAAGACGGATATTGCCGTCCTCGGCCAGCAGGGTGGCCACTTCGGGCACGGCGCGCCGGCAGTAACCGCAACGGTAGTCCATGAACTCGACCAGAGTAATATCGCCGTCCGGATTGCCACCGACCCAGCTGTAACCGTCATTAAAAAGCTCGTCAGCGTTGGCCGCGACGAGCTCCTTGTCAGCCTGAGCCTCGGCAACGGCATTTCGTTCCTCAAGGATATTGATCGCCTCGAGGATCACTTCGGGGTTTTCCAGAAGGTATTCGCGCACTTGTGCGCCAAACTCGGCCTTCTCGGCGTCGCTCATCGCGTTCAATTCCAGCGCCTGCGCAGGACCAGTGATCAGGGAAAGACCCAATAGGGCCGGTGCAGCATGTCTCAGGATCATTTCCGTTTCCTCTTTTTCTTCTTCTTTGCGCGCTCCGAGGCAATCAACACATCCTGTGCCCTTTGCCAACCCGGAGAGCCTTCGGGGAGCTGTGCAACAGCCCGTTTAGCATGTATGCCCGCATCATCAAGTCGGCCCTGCAGCGCATAGCGTTCTGCAGTCACCGCAGACGCCATTCCGTTGTTGCCCACCTGCGAATAGGCAGAACCCAGATCCTGCATCAGCCGGGCATTGCGATAGTCGCGTGCGCGCGCCTTTTCAAGCACTTGCAGGGCTTTCTTCGTCTTGCCATCCGCCAGCAAAGCACGTCCGTAACCGGCGAGGATCAGGGCATTGTTGGGCGCCATATCAACGGCTGCACCGTAGGCATCCACAGCTTCGCGCACGCGCCGGTTCTCCAATAGAATCTGGCCCTTCAATTCATAAAAAAACGGATCGTCAGGGCGAATCTCCAGCGCACCATCGATTGCGGCGCGGGCACGGGCGAGATCGCGATTTTGATGATGGGCCGATGCCTCGCGCATCAGGCGTATGTCACGATCTTTTTCTTCGCCCGCGCGACGCATGGTCCAGGTCGGGGATCGAAGAAAGGCTGACAACTTACCTTTGATCCGCGCGAACCTGTAATCGGCATTTGCGTTTTGCTCTGCCTTGTCGCCGAATTCGTTCAAAAAAGCTTCGGCCGCGCGCAAACGTTCGCGGCTGGTAGGATGTGAGCGCATGTAAGGGTCTTGATTGACGGGGTTCAACAGCTCTTGCCCCGCGAACTTACGGTGCAGGTTGACCATCCCGCGCGGAGATACTCCCGCCCAACGCAAATAGCTGGCAGCACTTCGATCCGCCGAGGCTTCTTCGGCCCGCGTATGGCCCAGAAAGCTGCGCAGCGCCGAGGCTTGTGTGCCCGCTGCAATTCCTGCTGCAGCTTCTCCGCCACCTGCGGCCGCGGCTGCAAGCGCTAAAAGCGTCCCAAGCTGCGCATTACGTTGCGCCGCGCGCAGGTTCTCTGAGCGTCTGGCCAGGTGGCCGTTGGCGATGTGCGCGGCCTCGTGTGCGATCACCGCTTGCAGCATCTCGGGCGTATCGACGCTTAGGATCAAGCCATAGTTGATATAGATCGTGTTGTAATCGATCACGAAGGCATTGAACGTACCATCATTGACGATCAGTACGCGCACCCGATTGGTGTTCAGGCCAGCGGCCCGCAGGATCGGAAAGGCGAGCTCTTGCAGCCCGTGTTCAATGTCGGGATCGCGGATAAGGCTTTGCGCGCTGGCCTGCATGGCGCTGATCGACCATGTCACTGCCAGCAGCAACACGGCCGGGATTGACGCCAGCCGGGATAAGCGTTCAAAAGCCATGGCTGCAACATGGGAGATGGCCATGAGAAACTCAACCCGTTCCGGGGTCGATCCCTTCATCGTGATGGACGTGATGGAGGCCGCGCGCAAGGCGGAAGAAGCCGGGCGGCATGTCGTTCACATGGAAGTAGGTCAACCGGGGACCGGCGCACCCAAAGGGGCAACCGAAGCATTGGCGAAGGCCATGGAACAAGGGCCGCTTGGGTATACGGTGGCTTTGGGTTTGCCCGCTCTTCGTCAGCGGATCGCGCAGATGTATGGTGAATGGTATGGCGTTGATCTCAATCCAGAACGGGTGGTCATCACACCGGGATCATCGGGCGGGTTTTTGCTCGCCTTTACCGCTCTGTTCGACAGCGGTGATCGGGTGGGGATTGGTGCCCCGGGATATCCCTCATATAGGCAAATCCTGAAAGCATTGGGTTTGGTGCCGGTAGACTTGCCGACAGCACCGGAAAACCGGCTGCAGCCGGTGCCCGCCGATTTCACGGGGCTTGATTTGCAGGGATTGATGGTTGCATCGCCTGCCAACCCGACTGGGACAATGCTGGATCATGCGGCGATGCAGGCGCTGATCGAAGGCGCACAGGGGCAGGGCGCATCTTTCATCAGTGATGAGATTTATCACGGGTTGGAATACGAAGCCAAAGCCGTCACTGCGCTGGAGCTGACGGATGAGTGCTATGTGATCAACTCATTCTCCAAATATTTCTCGATGACCGGTTGGCGCGTTGGCTGGATGGTTGTGCCCGAAGATCAGGTACGGGTGGTTGAGCGGATTGCCCAGAACATGTTCATCTGCGCGCCTCACGCCAGTCAGGTGGCCGCATTGGCAGCTATGGATTGTAACGACGAATTGCAGGCAAATCTGGATGTATACCGCCGCAATCGTCTGTTGATGCTGGACGGGTTGCCCAAGGCCGGTTTTACCAATATCGCACCGCCGGATGGGGCGTTTTATGTTTACGCGGATGTCTCAGACTTGACCGATGACAGCCGGGCATTTGCAGCCGAGATTCTCGACAAAGCCGGGGTTGCCGTGACGCCGGGGCTGGATTTCGACCCGGTGCGCGGGCACACGACGCTGCGATTTTCCTATGCGCGATCGAGCGACGACATTCAGGAGGGGTTGGACCGGCTGCAACGTTTTATGGCCGAGCGAGGCGCTATCCCGCGAACGGCCTAAAGCGTTCACAAAGGCAGGGTTATGCGATAGTCTCTGCCTCAAACGATCTCGGGATAACTTGAGGCCATGAGCAGGATTTTCTACGCAATCGCCCTGATATGGGCGCTGACTGGTGCTGCTGTCGCGCAGGACTTTAGCGCGCTTGCACGCGTCCTTCCGGACCAGAGCGGAATCGTCGATGATGGCAATACCGGCGTAAGGGTCGAACTTGGGCTGACTCAAGGCGTGCCATACCGCGTGTTCACACTGCGCGATCCATACCGCGTGGTGCTGGATTTCCAAGAGGTCGACTGGTCTGGCCTGAACCGCGAGACCTTTCTGCAAACCAGCCGGATCAGCGGTGTTCAATTCGGCGCATACGTGCCCGGTTGGTCGCGTCTGGTGTTGGAGCTGGGCGCTCCGCTGGCGGTGGAAACAGCTGATCTGCGGGTTGATCAGGCGACGGGCACTGCTCAACTATCGCTGCACCTGAAAGGCACTGATTTTGACAGTTTTGCAGCCAGCGCAGGTGCCCCCCGTCAGCCCGGCTGGGATTTGCCGGAACCCGCAGTGACACCGGCACTGCCGCGGCGCGACGGCGTGCGGGCGGTACGGGTCATGCTGGATCCCGGGCATGGCGGCATTGATCCCGGGGCAGAATTCGCTGATACCAATGAGAAAACACTGATGCTGACCTTCGCGCGAGAGCTGCGAGAGGCGCTGCTGCGTACCGGCGGTTTCGAAGTGGTGATGACGCGTGTTGACGATCAATTCGTCTCGCTCGAACGCCGTATCTCGCTGGCACATCAGGCCGGGGCCGACGTGTTTATCTCACTGCATGCGGATTCGCTTTCCGAAGGGCTGGCGCATGGGTCGGTCGTGTACACTCTTTCAGAGGAAGCTTCAGACGTTGCCAGTCAAAAGCTGGCCGAACGGCATGACCGGAGTGATTTGATCGCAGGTATTGATCTCAGCGGTGCAGACGATCAGGTCGCTGATGTGTTGCTGGATCTGGCTCGGCAAGAGACTGTGCCACGCAGTAGCGCACTGGCGCGCTCGCTGGTGGATGGAATGACGCAGCAGGGAGGCCCGATGAATCGTCGTCCGCTACGTTCTTCGTCGTTTTCGGTGTTGAAGGCAGCCGATATCCCATCGGTTCTGGTTGAGTTGGGTTTTTTGTCCAGCCCGCGCGATTTCAAGAACATCTCTGATCCAAACTGGCGCGCATCCATGGCGCATGGGCTTGTGCAGGGGCTTGAGAACTGGCGTCGGGACGATCTGGTGAAGCGATCTCTGATCGGACAATGACGCAGCGGCGCAAAACAGCCATTGTAGCCTTTCGTGTTTTGACCCTGCGCGGAGGCGACACTATATAGGCGTCATCGCGAGTAAAAGGCAGTAACGTGATCCGGTTCATTCTTTCGTTTTTCGGGGCGATTTTCAGCCTCGTGACCTTGGGTATTTTTATGGCCGCGCTGGTCGTTGGCGCGGTGTTCTGGATGTATGGCCGAGACCTGCCCAGTCATGAATCATTGGCACAATACAAACCACCGACGATCAGCCGGATTTACTCGGGTGAGGGCCAGCTGATCGACGAATTTGCGCAGGAGCGCCGCCTGTTTACGCCGTCCGAGGAAATTCCCGATCTGGTAAAACAGGCCTTTATCTCGGCGGAAGATAAAAACTTCTATACTCATCAGGGTTATGACCCGCGTGGGATCATTGCTGCCGGGGTCGAGGCAGTGCGCACTAAAGGCGAAACCGTTCGTGGTGCGTCAACCATCACGCAGCAGGTGATGAAGAACTTCCTTTTGTCCGGTGATCGCCGGGCCGAGCGCAAGATCAAGGAAATTATCCTCGCCACCCGGCTTGAGGATACCTTGGACAAGGAACAGATCCTCGAGTTGTATATGAACGAGATCTTTTTGGGCCAGAACTCTTATGGTGTGACCGCTGCTGCGCAGACCTATTTCAACAAAACTCTGCAGGAACTGGCCCCGCATGAAGCCGCGATGCTGGCGGCGATGCCCAAGGCACCATCGGACTACCATCCTGTGCGGCAGAAAGAACGTTTGCTGAACCGCCGCAACTATGTGCTGCGCGAGATGCAGCAGAACGGCTATATCGATCAGGCCACCTATGAGACCGAAGTCGAGATGCCTTTGCGTTCGGTTCAGAACGGGGATTTTGAAAGCTTCCGCACTGCACTGCCGCCGCGTGACTATTTCACCGACGAAATCCGTCGCCAGTTGAGCGAGGATTTTGGCGAGGGTGAGTTCTTCACTGGCGGTTTCACCGTACGCGCCTCGGTGGATGAGGAAATGCAGGTCGAAGCGGCGAAAGCCCTGCGCACGGCGCTGCAGAAATACGACCGCTCTCGTGGGCGGTGGCGCGGCACAGGCGAGGTCATCGCCGAGGAGAAGCTGGCGGATGAAGCACAGTGGCGCGAGGCGCTGGCGATCATGGAAATCCCCCGCGACGTGGTGCTGCCGACGCAGTGGTATCCTGCCGTTGTTCTGAACGTGGCCGACCAATCCCTGACCGTCGGGATCGAAGATGGCCCAGCAGATGGCACCGTCCCGCGCGAAGACATCAAATGGATGCAGGGCAACTTCCAGGACAATTTCAAACGCGGCGATGTCATTCTGGTAATGGCTGGCGAAGAGGGGCAGTGGTCTGCCCGTCAGGTGCCAGAAGTGCAGGGCGGCTTTGTCGCGATGGACGTGAATTCGGGCCGTGTTCTGGCGATGCAGGGTGGGTTCTCGTATCAGGACACGGTGTTCAACCGCGCCACTCAGGCGCAGCGCCAGCCCGGGTCCAGCTTCAAGCCATTCGTTTATGCCGCTGCTCTGGATAGCGGATACAGCCCCGCGACGATCGTTGTGGATGCGCCGATCGAGGTGAATACACCGCAGGGCCTGTGGCGTCCCAAAAACTCGACGAACAAGTTTTATGGTCCGACCCCGTTGCGTACCGGGATCGAACAGTCGCGGAACCTGATGACCATCCGTCTGGCGCAAGAAGTCACCATGCCCGTTGTTGCGGGCTATGCCGAGCGGTTTGGCGTCTATGATCGGATGGGGGCGTTCCTTGCGAACTCGCTGGGGTCAGAAGAGACGACGCTGTATAAGATGGTTGCTGCTTATGCGATGTTCGCCAATGGTGGTGAACGGGTCGAACCAACGTTGGTCGACCGTATTCAGGACCGGTTCGGCAAGACCATCTATCGCCATGACGATCGCCAGTGCGTCGATTGTAACTCTAGCTGGCTTGAGCCTGATGAGTCGCCCACGATCCTCACCGATCGCAGCCAGGTCATGGATGCCATCACCGCCTACCAGTTGACGTCGATGATGAAGGGCGTGGTTGATCGCGGCACTGCATCACGTGTTGTGAACCTGCCCGTGCCCACAGCGGGCAAGACCGGCACCACGAACGAATCCAAGGATGCGTGGTTCATCGGTTTCACCTCAAATATCGTGGCCGGTTGCTACATCGGTTATGACCGCCCGCGCCCGATGGGCCGGGGGGCCTACGGCGGCACCTTGTGCGGTCCTGTGTTCCAAAGCTTTATGGAAAAAGCAGTCGAGAAATACGGCGGTGGCCCGTTCGAGGTGCCTCCGGGTGGCCATTTCATCAAGATTGACCGTTTCAGCGGCGCGCGCCTGCCAGAAGACGCGAGTGGAGAATATGTGGTCGCCGAGTATTTCCGTGATGGCGTGGATGGTTTTATCGATCGCGTCTATGACGGTGGCTTCGCGATGGGATCTGACCTACCGTTGTTTGAAGAGGCAAGTTCGGGCCGTCAGGTGACCACCTCAACCGGGGATACGATCACGGTTGGCCCCAATGCCAGCCAGGGCGATCTGCAGGGCGGCGGGCTTTACTGATCCGCCCAAGTTTCCCGGCTCAGTCGTCTTGTGGTGCCTTGCACCTCTTGCTATCACGCACACCTGATTGAGCAAGTTGGGATCTGACCATGCGCGCCGAAACCCAGAATATTGTGGCGGAAATCGAAAAGTCGCTGGAGCTGCTGGCGCAGCGCATGGACTATGAAACAGCGCCGCACCGGTTGGAGGAATTCAACGCGCGTGTTGAAGATCCGAACCTGTGGGACAATCCTGAGAACGCGCAGAAATTGATGCGCGAACGGCAGTTGCTGGTCGACGCCATCGAGACCTACGAATCCATCAAGACTGATCTCAGCGACAATATTGAGCTGATCGAATTGGGCGAGATGGAAGAGGACGAAGAGGTCGTGACCGACGCCGAAGAAGCGATCAAAAAGCTGCAGACCAAGGCCGCAAAGAAAGAGCTTGAGGCGCTGCTTGATGGCGAGGCGGACGGCAATGATACCTTCCTTGAGATCAACTCGGGCGCGGGCGGTACGGAAAGCTGCGACTGGGCCTCGATGCTGGCGCGGATGTATGTCCGCTGGGCCGAGAAAAAAGGCTATACGGTCGAACTGCAATCCGAGACAGCGGGGGAAGAGGCGGGGATCAAGTCCGCCGCCTACAAGATCACTGGCCACAACGCCTATGGCTGGCTTAAATCGGAAAGTGGCGTGCACCGTTTGGTGCGTATCTCTCCGTTCGACTCGGCGGCCAAGCGGCATACCTCGTTCAGTTCGGTCTGGGTTTATCCTGTGGTGGACGACAATATCGAGATCGAGGTGAACCCATCGGATATCCGCGTTGATACCTACCGGTCCTCGGGCGCGGGTGGTCAGCACGTGAACACGACGGACTCGGCGGTTCGGATTACGCATATTCCGACCGGAATCGTAGTCACCAGTTCCGAGAAATCGCAGCACCAGAACCGCGATATTGCCATGAAAGCGCTGAAATCACGGCTGTACCAGCAAGAGCTGGATCGCAGAAACGCCGAGATCAACGCCGCCCACGAAGCCAAGGGTGATGCGGGCTGGGGCAACCAGATCCGGTCTTATGTGCTGCAGCCCTATCAGATGGTCAAAGACTTGCGGACCAATCATGAAACATCCGACACCAAAGGTGTGCTGGATGGCGATCTGGATGGTTTCATGGCGGCGACACTGGCCCTGAATGTCTCGGGCAAAAGCCGGTCCGAGGCACAGGGCGAGGGCTAATTGCGGCAGTCCCTGACCTCGGCTGTGAACCTGATCAAGGGCCACTGGCAATTGATCGCAATTGTCGCGTTGGTGTTTGTGTTCTGGAACACGATGCTGGTGCTTCCGTTGAAAATCCTGGTTGTGTTCCTGCATGAGCTTTCGCATGCCGGTGCCATTATCCTGACCGGTGGTTCGGTTGAAAGTTTCTCGGTCTCTCCACAACAAGGTGGTCTGGTTATTGGCCGAGGAGGCAATCGGTTTGTCAGTCTGTCAGCGGGATATCTTGGGTCCTTGATGCTTGGGATGGGCCTGCTGATGATCGCCCTGCGCACCAATGCCGATCGGGCTGCGCTTGGTCTCTTTGGGGGAGTCATGCTGATTATTGCGCTCCTGTATATCCGGGAACCGTTTGCCATGGCGTTCAGCGCGGGCTGTGGAGCGGTGATGCTGGCCACCGCGTGGTTCCTGAACCGCAACCTGTGTGATCTGATTCTACGGGTCATCGGGCTGACCAGCATGATCTACGTTCCGTTTGACATTTTCGATGACACGATCCGACGCGCGGGATTGCGATCAGATGCATATATGCTGGCTGAAGAATTCGGCGGAACCACCATGATGTGGGGCGGGTTGTGGCTGGTGCTTAGTCTGGTGATGATCGTCTTTGGTCTGAAGAATGTGCTGGGCCGCAATAGCAATGTGCGGATCGACCTCAGGATCAGATGATGCGCGCTCTTGCGCCGCTCTTCTTCGCGAAATTCTAAAAAGATACATTTAAACAGTGGCTTTAAATGGTCCGAGCACGTCGCTAGGCTGATGACGAGCAGCCAAAGGACCAACCCGCATGGATTTGACCAGAGCATCCGCGACGGACATTCTTGACGCCTTGTCCCGCCGACAGCTTTCAGCTGCAGAACTGATGCGCGCGACGCTGGATCGGATCGCCCAGGTGAACGGTGAGGTAAACGCGATTGTCGCGCTGCGGGATGAATACGCTTTGATGGCCGAGGCGCGGGCGGCGGATGCCGCGTCACCTCGCGGCGCGCTGCACGGGTTGCCGATAGCGGTGAAAGATCTGGCAAATGTGGCAGGGATCACTTCGACGCAGGGTTCGCCATTGTTCAAGGATCATGTGCCGCAAACTGACGATCTGCTGGCCGCCCGGCTAAGGGCTGCTGGGGCAATTCTGATCGGTAAGACCAACACGCCGGAATTCGGACTGGGTTCGCACACCTTCAATCCTGTCTATGGTGCAACACGCAACCCTTATGATCCCACGAAAACCTGTGGAGGTTCGTCGGGCGGTGCAGCAGTGGCGTTGGCGACTGGAATGCTGGCGCTGGCAGACGGCTCGGACATGATGGGCAGCCTGCGCAACCCGGCCGCATGGAACAACGTATACGGGTTCAGGCCAAGTTGGGGGCGCGTTCCGTCTGAGCCAGTTGGGGACGGTTATCTGCATCAGCTTTCAACTCTGGGGCCTATGGCGCGCAGCCCTGAAGACATCGGGCTATTGCTTGACGTCATATCCGGCCCCGATCCAAGGATGCCATTAAGCACAGAGGTCGAGCGCGTGTCGCCCGTTCAAGCGGCTGATCTGACAGGGATGCGCATAGGCTGGTTGGGCGACTGGGGCGGGGCGTTTCCGTGCGAAGAGGGTATCCTCGCGCTATGCCGCGATGCGTTGCACGTTTTCGAAGAACGCGGTGCGCGAGTTGAGGCGCTTGCACCCCCGTTTGACGCGGACCTGATCTGGGACAGTTGGATTACTCTGCGCTCCTGGTCAGTGGCCGCAGGGTTGGAGCCTTTGGCCAAGAAGAAATCATCACTCAAAGACACCGCGCAATGGGAGTTGGAGCGCGGCCTGGCGCTCAGCGCGATGGATGTGCACCGGGCCAGTGTGAACCGGTCTGACTGGCACAAGCGGGCGTTGGAGCTTTTCGAAGACTATGACGCCTTGGTGTTGCCCGCAGCGCAGGTCTGGCCGTTCGAGCTCGAAACGCCGTACCCAACCGAAATCAAGGGGCAGGGGATGGATACCTACCATCGCTGGATGCAGGTCGTGACACCCGTCAGCCTTTTGGGGTTGCCCTGTCTGGGTGCGCCTGTCGGTTTTGGAGCACAAGGGCTGCCGATGGGAATGCAGCTGTTCGGTCCGCGTGGTGCAGATGCGCGGATCTTGTCGATTGGGGCGGCATATCATTCTGCAACGCTTTGGCCTCAGAAACGACCCGCCATGTAGAACAACCGCCCGGGAGGAGAAAACAAGAATGGACAAACCCTTTGGTGTGCCGACGCTGAAACCCGTTGATACCGCGATGCTGAAAGAAGCGTTACGCCGAGCTTGGCAGGATTATCGCCGCGCTCCGCTTTTCGGACTTCTGTTCGCAGGCTTCTACGTGCTGGCCGGGTGGCTGATGGCGTGGGTCACGCTGCAGACGGGAACGTCGTTCTGGCTGGTTTTGGCCGCGATCGGCTTTCCCCTGATCGGGCCGTTTGCTGCCGTGGGATTATATGAGGTCTCGCACCGGCTGGAACAGGGAGAGCCGTTGAATCCCGGTGCGATCTTCGGCGTGGTCATACAGCAAAGCCGAAGGCAACTGCCGTCGATCTGCGCCATTATCGTGGTGATCTTTCTGTTCTGGTTCTTTCTGGGCCACATGATCTTTGCCCTGTTCATGGGGCTGTCGACGATGACCAATATTTCAACATCATTTGAGGTGTTCCTGACCCCGAATGGGCTGAGCATGTTGGTACTGGGCACACTGGTCGGGGCCGTATTTGCAATCATTCTGTACATGATCACCGTGCTGTCGATTCCTATGCTGCTGGATCGTGAGCTGGATTTTGTGACCGCGATGATCACCAGCTTTGCCTATGTCAAAGCGAACATGGGTGTGATGCTGGCGTGGGGGGCCTTCATCGCGATCATCACTTTTTTGGCGATGATCCCTTGGTTCCTGGGCCTGTTTATCGTCCTGCCTTTGCTGGGGCATGCCAGCTGGCATCTTTATCGCTTGATCTTGGACAACGATCCCTCCGGGGCTGCTCAGCCGACACCCTCTTAAATCTGTCCGTTTAAGTCAGGCCCTGATGAATTGTGCGCCTTTCGGGCCGATTGCAGTGCTGCGGACAAATCATGCCCAAGGTGATGCAGCGTAAGCCGTCTTACATCGGATCCACTGCCACCGGCCAACCGATACACATAACCCGACCATTCCTGAGGTGCCCATTCAGGCGGAAGGTTCAGAACCATCATTCTGCAATCCTGTGCGCCGGGCCGGGACATCAATGCGCAGATTTGTCCGCCGATGTGAGAAACGATGCCCTGAACCTCACGCATGGGCGCGGAGCATTTCGGCATATGCGACAAGGGTTCATAGCTGCGCAGCAAGGTGCAATGCCGAATGCGGCGCATAAACAGTAGCCGGTGAAGTGTTGGTTCGCGTCGGTTTGGTGAGGCCTCAGCGGCGTGATAAAATCCGGTCGCCATAGTTTTTTCTGACCCGGTGACGAGAAATCGATCGATGATTTCTGATGCGGGATGAGCGGCGACCGGTTCTATTTCATCCAAAGGTTTCAGCAGGATACGCGCGTCGATATCGAAGAATCGACACATCCGGTCCAGCACATCCGGCCTGGGAAAACTTTCACCTGACAGATAGCGATTAAACTGAGTTCGATTGATACCCAATTGGCGGCAAAGCTCTGAAACCGACCGATAACTGTTTGCGAGCTGCCTGAGGTTGGCTCCGAACATGCTGCGCAATTCTGCGGGGCTGCGGTTGATGTCGGTCACTTCTGTCCCAGATTTCCGTTTGTATCTTCAGCAAAAACAGGTCTGCGGCGGCACAGCGGCCGCGCAGTATTCAGAAATCGTAAAGTTGACCCCAACGGGCGCTGCAAAGCGCCGCGCTACGCGTCACAGGCTAGTCTGATGATAAGCAAAATCAATAGGCTTTCAGCCTATTTGCATGATCTTTTTCATGCTGTTGCTCATATTTGATGAACGCATTAAGCCTTTTTGAGGTTAGCAGGGCACAATGGCCAAGCAGGCCGCTGCCCTGAGAATGAATTCAGTCCCAGGGCGGAAATGGGGCTTAGTCACCGCGCAACAGGGCTGCAACTCCGGTACGGGCGATTTCAATCAAGCCAAGAGGGCGCATCAGATCGGCAAAGGCATCGATCTTGTCCGGTGCACCGGTGATCTCGAAGATGAACGAATTCAGCGTACTATCGACGACATTGGCCCGGAAAATGTCGGCCAGTCGCAGGGCTTCGACCCGTTTGTCGCCTTCACCCACAACCTTTATGATCGCCAACTCGCGCTCGACCGAAGCACCTTCGACTGTCAGATCATGCACGTCACGGACCGACACGATGCGTCCAAGCTGCGCCTTGATCTGCTCAATCACTTGCGGGGTGCCGGTGGTGACGATGGTAATTCGGCTGAGATGCCCGGTGTGGTCAACCTCAGCAACCGTTAGACTTTCAATATTATAGCCACGACCCGAGAACAGACCAATTACGCGGGCCAGAACCCCCGGTTCGTTTTCAACCAGCACCGCGATCGTGTGTTGTTCCTGCACGTCCGAGAATGTCGGGCGTAGGTTATATGCAGAATGGCGGGTGGAGCCTTTGACGATGTTTAGCGGAGTCATTGATAGACCTCATCTTGGAAATAAGTTTCTTCGGGCTTTCGTAGCGCAGAGATCAGCGCTTGGAGGCAAACTACGCAAGCCAGTATTAGGATCGGGGCAAACACGAGGCGCAAAGACAATATCTCGGTCATCTTGAAAAGCACCATATGTGTTGCTGGTCCTATACCGATCCACATTGCGGCGGCCAGTACCAGACGCCATGGAGAAGTTGTCAGGACGCCAGCTCGAAGCAGGAACAGTGCAACGATTGCAAGCAGCCCAGATTCATAGAACCAGAAGTACGGTGTAGACATGGAAATACCTAGAAAGAGCACCGCTACCCGCAAGTCAAAACCTACTCTTGGGCTGCGCCATGCAACGAAGACTGCAATTCCAGACAACACTGTCAGAGTCCATTGCATCGCAAGCGCGAGCGTTTCTGGCACACCGATGCTGGCCAACAAGGAATAAGGGCTAAGCATCAGCGTATTGAGATGGATGGATTCTCGTATCTCTTCAAAGTGGACGCCCATCATGTTGCGCATTTCGGTCCAATATTCGACGCCAACGACCAGGGTGGCCAGAACGGACAAGACCACCGTCGTGACCGTTGCTGATATGATCGTTTTCCACGCACCGCTTGCCAAAAGCGCAAGCGGTATGAGCAGGCCGAGTTGGGGTTTAAGCGTCAGCAATCCAATAAAGATCCCTGCCAGCACGAAGCGGTCGTTCTTTAGCGCCGTTAGTGCGGCCAGAAGGCCTGCTGCCCAAAGGGTTGTGGTCTGCCCCATATACAAGTTTGGCAACATGGCGGGGGAGAGTGCAAAAGCAAACCAAACCGGTACAATTCCGCAGGAAAACGGTCGCACAACAAGAAGCATTGCGACAATTGAGATCGCCGTGAAAATTGCCCAAGCAGGAGAAAACGACAATGCCCCGAGTGGTTGGAGTGCGACAAGGAATGAGGGAGGATAAGACCAAGGCATCCAATCGTCTTCCTTGGACGCTTCGTGTATTTCCGACAATCTGTCGATATCAAATGCCGCAAGCGGTTCGCCTAAATGCGCGAGGTGACCTGCAGCCCAGAACACCTTGAAATCAACGGATAACGCCATTTTTCCTTGATCAACAACGGCATACCAGCCTGTGCCGACCCAGAACAATATCAACGCTAGAACGAAGAGTGGTACCATGAGCCCCACTTGCCAACCGCGACGGCCGGCGAATATCGACAAATTCTCTTCCGGGCTCGAAGCTCTGGCTGAGAACTGACTGCTGAGATCACACATGATCTAACCCTTTTTCATGTCACGTGCGGTGACCTTAGCTCCGGCATTTGACCTAGATGTGGCAAAGCGGTGCTCAAACAAGCACAGCTCCACCAGCTTGGATAACACCTTGCGTTTCGGCTTCGCCCAGCAGCATCTCATTGTGGGCCTTGCCCGATGGGATCATCGGGAAGCAATTCTCGTGCTTTTCGACCACGCAGTCGAAGATGACCGGACCGTCGTAATTGATCATCTCCATGATCGCGTCGTCCAGATCAGCTGGGTCGGAACAAAGAATACCCTTTGCGCCGAAAGCTTCTGCGAGTTTAACGAAATCTGGCAGGGCCTCGGACCACGAATGCGAATAGCGTTCGCCGTGCAGCAGCTCTTGCCATTGGCGCACCATTCCAAGCCGCTCGTTATTCAGAATGAATTGTTTCACGGGCAGCCGGTACTGCGCGGCCGTGCCCATTTCTTGCATGTTCATCAGCCACGAGGCCTCACCAGCGACGTTGATGACCAGCGCATCGGGATGTGCCATTTGCACACCGATTGAGGCGGGGAAACCATAGCCCATGGTGCCCAGCCCGCCTGATGTCATCCAGCGGTTGGGGTCCTCAAAGCCCAAGTATTGCGCCGCCCACATCTGGTGTTGCCCAACCTCGGTCGTGACATAGCGGTCATATTTCTTCGTCAGCTCTTCAAGCCGTTGCAGCGCGTATTGCGGCTTGATGGTCTTCTCGCTGTTTGTGAAGGCAAGGCAGTTGACCTTGCGCCATTCGTTGATCTGGTCCTGCCACTGTTTGACATTCGCCGCGTCGGTTTTGCGTCCGCGGGCTTTCCAGACCTTCAGAATATCCTCAAGCACATGGGCAACGTCGCCGACAATCGGGATATCCACTCGGATCACCTTGTTGATCGAAGACGGATCGATATCCACATGCGCCTTGATCGAATTCGGCGAGAACGCATCAATCCGGCCAGTGATGCGGTCGTCAAACCGAGCACCGATATTGATCATCAAATCGCAGCCGTGCATGGCCATGTTGGCCTCGTACAGCCCGTGCATTCCCAGCATACCGATCCAGTTCTCACCTGAGGCTGGATAAGCCCCAAGCCCCATCAGAGTCGACGTAACTGGAAAACCCGTTGAGTCCACCAGCTCGCGCAGCAACTGGCTGGCTGCTGGGCCAGAGTTGATAACGCCACCGCCCGTGTAGAAAACCGGTTTCTTCGCGTTTTCCATGGCCGCGACCAATTCCGTGATCTCTTCCAGATCGCCCTTCACAACGGGCTGATAATGTGATGTCGACGGCTTGGGGCCGCTATAGTCACCCGTGGCAAACTGAACGTCCTTGGGGATGTCGACCAGAACCGGGCCGGGGCGGCCCGAAGTCGCAACATGGAAGGCCTCGTGCAGGGTGCCCGACAACGAGTCGGTGTCCTTGACCAGCCAATTGTGCTTGGTGCAAGGACGTGTGATCCCAACGGTGTCGGCCTCTTGAAAGGCGTCCGAACCGATCATGAATGTGGGCACTTGTCCGGTCAGGACGATGATCGGGATGGAATCCATCAGCGCATCGGTCAGGCCGGTGACTGCGTTGGTGGCGCCGGGCCCCGAGGTCACAAGCGCAACACCAGGTTTGCCGGTTGAACGTGCATAGCCTTCGGCTGCGTGAACCGCACCTTGTTCATGCCGTACCAGAATGTGACGAATGTCGTTCTGCAGAAAGATCTCATCATAGATCGGTAGGACGGCGCCACCGGGGTATCCAAATACCGTGTCCACACCCTGATCCTTGAGGGCCTGAACCACCATCTTTGCGCCGGTCATCTCACGTGTCATCTGCTTTGCTCCGTTCGCGACATGTGTCTTGCGTGTTGCCAAAAAAAAGCCCCCGAGATTTTCGGAGGCGCATGGGTTCGATTATGGTTTACCGTTACCGGCCCATGCGCGTGTTTCCTACGATTACGACTAGCGCTTTCATCGCCAGAGGCTCCTTCTTTGCGTGCAGGGACATTATGGTTGAGGGGAAGGGGCGTCAACAGGCAAATACAAAAATATTGTAAGTCTGGGCTTGTGGGATTCGATATTTTGTTGCGCAAAATGACGCAGGTCGAGAAATATCCGCGAAAATTCGCCGCAAATTGGTGGGCGATCGGGTGATCAACAGTGGTCTGATTGCGTCAGGCCCATGTCTGAAACAGACCAGAGCAGCGCCCGATGCTGAGGCAGGCTGGTGAAAACAGCGCTAAATCGGGAGGTCAGACATGCTGCACGATCTTGTGGATCTGGGGCGCTATCCGATCGATCGGCCTGATTCATACGGGTACAGGCAGCTGATCGCGGACCTGAGGCGGGACCTGGAAGTTGATGGATGCGCGGTCCTCCCCGGCTTTGTGCACGAAGATGGCCTTGGGAAAATGATCGCTGAGGCCGATCACGTCGCTCCCAAAGCCCATCGATCGTTCAATCGCACGAATGCCTATTTTACGCAGGATGATCCCAGTTACGGGATCGGTCATCCAATCCGACGTTTTTATGACCGATCAAACGCCTTTGTTCCGGCTGACAACTTCCCTGTCACAAGCCCGCTGCGGCGTATTTATCAGTATGAAGGTTTCATGCCTTTCATCCGCATGGCTTTGAACGAGCCGGAGGATCGGTTCTTCCGATATGATGACCCGTTGGCGGATGTGATCATCAATGTGGTCGAGAAGGGAGGCGGCTTTCCGTGGCATTTTGACACCAATAATTACACCGTGACGCTGGCAATCCAGAATGGCGAGGAGGGCGGTGCATTCGAATACGCACCCAATCTGCGGACCAGTGAAGACGAGAATTTCAAAGGCGTCGCTGCGATTTTGGATGGCAGCAGGAGGGGCGTACACCAACTGGAACTGCAACCGGGCGACCTGCAGATATTCAAGGGGCGCTATGCCTTGCACCGGGTAGCGCCGGTTGAAGGACAACGGAAACGCTATGTTGGTATCTTTTCGTTTGTCGAAACCGAAGGCATGTGTGGTGGGGTGGAGCGGACCCGTCAACTCTATGGCCGTGTGCTGCCGCATCATTATGAGCGTGAAGGGTTGCGGGGTGATCAACTGCTTGACTGATTTGTGCTAGTCTCGGGCCCGAGGTTGGAAGAAGGCTGTTTTGATGCAGATATTACAACTTACACCATTTGTCCTTTGTTCTTCTTTGGACGCGCAGATTGAGTTCTACACTCAGCGGCTTGGGTTTTCCTGCACATTCAGGCAGGACAATTATGCCTTTTTGCGCCGTGATCCTGTGGCGATCCGATTATTGGAATGTCCACCGCGTCAGGATGGGCGCGCATTGGGGGATGAGCAGTCGTTCTATGTTGACGTCAAAGGAATCGACAGCCTGTTCGAAAGCCTGCGCCCCGGGTTGGAGGAACTGCCTGAAGGGCGGGTGCGCCCGCCATTCGATCAGCCCTATCAGCAGCGCGAATTTCATGTCCTCGATGAAGACGGGACTTTGGTGTTCTTTGGTGAAGATATCAGTGAACGCGGCAGCGGGTAGTGCTCCCGCCCGACTTCAATGTGCCGTTGGCACATCTCCTTCGGTTGGGCCGGGCAGCGCGTTTCGCGCTGCGGTCATAGCCCGGGGCTGGTGCCCTGCAGGACGCCATGCTCCAGGGCATAGCGGGTCAAGCCGGCGGTGGAGGAGATGCCAAGTTTGCGCTTGATGTTCTTGCGATGCGTCTCAACTGTGCGCACCGAAATGTCCAGCGCCAGTGCCACCTCTTTGTTGGATTTACCCTGCGCCAATTCCAGCAGGATTGTCTGTTCCCGGCCGGTCAGCGCCTCGCGCGTGTTGCCGGCCTTGGGCTCCAGCGAGCCGCTGGCCCCGGTACAAAGATACCGCTCGCCCCGCATCACTGCATCGATGGCTTGCTTGATCTCTTCGGTGGGAACGTCCTTGAGGATATAGCCTTTGGCGCCGTGGCTGAGCGCGGTTGAGATGTATTCGGGACTGTCATGCATCGACAGGATCAGAACGCGGGTTTTGGGCAGGCGCTCTAAAATGATCTCGGTGGCGTTCAACCCGCTCAGGCCGGGCATGTTGAGATCCATCAGGATCACGTCCGGCTGCAGGTGGGTTGCTCGATCGACAGCTTCTTGTCCGTTGGAAAGTGTGCCGACAACTTCGATCTCATCATAGCTTTCCAGCAGAGACTGAATGCCTTCGGCGACCATGGGATGATCGTCGACAATAAGGACTCGGATGATTGAGTCGGACATCAGATACCGGCCTTTCGTTTTGGCGTTGGGTCTTCCTGTGGTGGCAGCATATGACTGAGCGGCAAGCTGACCTCAATCACGGTGCCGCTGCGCCCGCCGCGCGATGAGAGGATGCGTAAAGTGCCGTCAAGCTGTTCGATCCGTTCCTGCATGTTGCGTAGCCCGATCCCGGTGCTGACATGGCCTGGTTCGTTCCGCAACCCGCGACCATTGTCTGTAATCCGCATCGTGGCGCCTTTCTTGTGACCCCGCAGGTCAATGGTAACACGGGTTGCTCCCGAGTGGCGCTCGATATTGGTCAGGGCTTCCTGCGCAATACGGTAGAGGGCGATCTTGCTGTCTTGATCCAATCGGTTTCGGAACACCACGGTCGAGAAATCGGTTTCAATCCCCGTGCGTTCACTGAAATCGTCGGTCAAAGCCTTGAGCGCTGGCCCAAGCCCAAGATCATCCAGAACACCAGGACGCAGGTCGCGGCTGATGCGGCGAACCTCGGTGATGGCGGTGGCCAGATTGTCGATACCTGTTTGCAATGGTTCCTGCGCCGACTCGTCATCCCCGCGGATCAGACGTCGTCGGGCGTTGTCCAGTGCATAGCGTACGCCAACCAGAATCTGGCTGATGCCGTCATGCAATTCGCGGGCGACGCGCCCGCGCTCTTCTTCCTGAGCGTCCAATACCCGCTGTGTCAGTTCCTTAAGCTTGGCATCAGCCAGCCGCCGTTCGCGGAAGTTCAGCAACATGCCCGAGGCAAAGACGATCAGAACAGCGGCCAGAACAATGCCTCCGATATAAAGGAATGTGCGCTGCACGCGCGCCTCAACCTCAGCACGGGCATTGGCGACGGTGGCGACGATGTCATCGATGAACACACCCGTGCCCACCACCCAGCGCCAGTCCTGCAGGCCAACAACATAGGCGATCATCTGAGCCTCTTCACCGGTCGATGGTTTTTGCCACATAAAGCTGTGCCAGCCCGCGCCCTGTCGGGCGAGCGTGATAAACTCATCCACAATCGGGGTGCCATCGCTGTCGGTCAGATCGGCCCAGTTGCGATTGATGAATTCAGTCTGGCGCGGGCTGACGAGGTTGTTGCCGTCATAGTCATAGACAAAGAAGAACCCGTCCTTGCCGTAAATCATCGCCGACAGAATCTGGGTCACGAGGTTTTTTGCGATTTCGTCATCCGGGGAGGCGCGACCGTAAATATAGGCAAACCCATTCCGCGCCTGGGTCACGTAATTACGCAGCTCTTCTTTTTTGGCTTCGATCAGGCGGCGCTCGAGGGCCTGTATCTCACTCTCGGCGGTCGCGCGGGATTCATAAGCGACCACCATTGCAATGGCCGCAACCGCTGCGATCAGCGGGATTGCGGCAACCAGCGACAGTTTTTGCGCATAGGTTAGCGAGATTAGGTTCCGGATTCCTCCCATGTTCGAATCGATACGCAAGCTGCCGGGAAATTGCAAAAAATTTGGAAGAACACAGTGCTCGGCCACAGTGATTTGGGCGTGAGCGGGTAAAATCAACCGGATTTGTGCTTTTGAATGTGGAAAAACCCGACTGGCTACGTAGTAGTAGGTATTCACATTCATGTGTGTGGAACTAGGCTAACGCGCACTAGAAACGATCGACCCGGCATCACCCGGGGAATGAATATGAAGGGGAGGATCACTCATATGGATCGTCGTAAGTTTCTGAAAACATCAGCACTGGGCGGCTCGGCCGCTGCAGCCACCACGCTGGCAGCGCCCGCCTATGCGCAAGGCAAGCGCACGCTGACTATGGTCACCTCGTGGGGCCGTGGCCTCGCAGGTGTGTTCGACAGCGCGCAACGTTGCGCCGACAGCATTACCACAATGTCGGATGGCGACCTGAACGTTGAAATCAAAGCCGCTGGTGAACTGGTTGGTGCCTTTGAGGTGTTTGACGCGGTATCGTCCGGTCAGGCCGATATGTACCACGCGGCAGACTACTACTTTGTGGGTCAGCACCCGGGCTATGCGTTCTTCACCGCTGTTCCATTTGGCATGACCGCGCAGGAACTGGTGAACTGGTACTACCATGCCGGCGGCATGGAGCTGCATGATGAGCTGGGCGAAATCTTCGGCCTGAAATCCTTCCTGGCCGGTAACACTGGCGCGCAGGCAGGTGGCTGGTACTCGAAAGAGATCAACAGCCCCGAAGACTTTAATGGCCTGAAATTCCGTATGCCGGGTCTGGGTGGCAAGGCGCTGGGCAAACTGGGCGCATCCGTTCAGAACATTCCGGGTTCGGAAGTGTATCAGGCGCTGTCGTCCGGTGCTATTGACGGAACCGAGTGGATCGGTCCCTGGGCTGATGAAAAAGCGGGCTTCCAGGAAATCACCAAAACCTACTACACCGCGGGCTTCCACGAGCCGGGTGCGGGTCTGTCGCTGGCCACCAACCGCGAGGTTTATGACAGCCTGTCCGCCGCGCAGCAGAAGATCATCGAGATCGCAGCTGCCGAGTGCCACCAGTGGAACCTGGCACAATTCCTGGCCAACAACGGTGCAGCGCTGCAGCGTCTGCAGGCCGGTGGTGTCAAAGTCATGGAATTCCCGGACAGCGTTTGGGACGCGTTTGGCGCAGCCAGCCAGGAAGTTCTGGATGAAAACATGGGTGATGAGCTGTTCAAGCGCATTCACGACAGCGCTATGGAGTCGATGGCAGCATCGTCGGCATGGAACAACCTGTCGTCGGGTGTCTACACCTCGCAGCGTGACCGCGTACGCGGCTAAGCAATCCGCTCAATGCAATCGGTTCCCCCGTCAGCGGGGGAGCCTTTCCTGTTGCACATAAGCGGCCCGGACATGCCGTCATAACCAAACGTGCAACCGATGCGACCTGGGGACAACATGCAGGACGAAAACGGTATCTCGTTCTTCGGCGCCCTGTGGAATGGACTGGTCTGGTTCATTCAGAACATTGCCGAAGCCTTCTATAATTTCGGATACGCCATCACGCATCCGCAGCTCTGGCTGGACTGGTCGAACAAAGAAGCAATCATGCGCTTTGTTTATTATGGCGGGTCTGTCGAGTTCTTCTTCGTGATCTTCGCGCTGTTTCTAGTGCTGACGGCCATTGGTCTTTACTATCGGAACTTCATGTGGGGAATGGTGCGCGGGCTCGAGGGCTTCGCCAATACCACTGGCCGCTTCTTTGCGTGGGCGGGATTGCTGATGGTAATTCAGCAGATCGTTATCGTATTCATGCAGCGGGTGTTCACACGGCCGGATATGTCCTTTGGGCTGGGTATCCCTTTTCAAATGGATATCAGTTGGTTCGCCGAAGAACTTAAACTCTACAACGCCATGGTTGTGTGCCTTTGCTGCACCTACACATTCGTGCAGGGCGGCCATGTGCGCGTTGACTTGATTTATGCGGGCATCAGTCACAAGGCCAAACGCGTCGTTGATATGTGCGGGGCGGTTCTGTTCATGATGCCCATGGCCGTTCTGACCTGGATGTATGGATGGTACTTCATGTGGCGGCACCTGATCGTGCCGAAACCCTCGGCCAGTGACACGCTGGATAGGCTTGTGGCCAAGTCCCGAGCGCTGCGTTGGAACGTGGAAACCATCGGGTTTAGTCCCAACGGGTTCAACGCCTACTTCCTGTTCAAAATCCTGCTGGTGGCCTTTGCCGCCATGGTGTTCCTGCACGCGATTGCGTTCCTGTATCGCTCGTATCTGGAATACGTGGAAGGGCCGGAAAGTGAAGGAAAATACCTCGACAAGGACAGCCTTGGCGAGGGTGAAGAAGCCTACGAAGGCGCGCATTAGGGACGGAGAACCAGACAATGCTATTCGGACTTGATGGCGTCGAGATAGGCCTCATTATCGTATTTTTCTGCCTCTTCGGAGGCATTCTTTCGGGTTTCCCCGTGGCCTTTGCCATCGGTGGGGCCGGGGTGATTTCCTTCGGGATTATCGCTGCATTGGATAGTGCCGGCCTGTTGATCCACCAGGCGATCGACACCGGTTCGCAAGCCTACCGCGAAGTGGTGAATTCTGGCGTCAAACCTGACGTGATATCCGTGTTCCGATACCCGGATTTGCCAAGGATCGCCGAGCCGGTCTTTGTACAAGGCTGGGAAACCGCGCTGGACCGGAATGTTTCCTTCATCGTGAACCGCATGAACGAACGTGTTCTGGCCGGGCAGTCGATCGAGACGCTGCTGGCGGTGCTGATGTTCGTTCTGATGGGCATCACGCTGGAGCGTTCAAAAATTGCAAACGACCTGCTGACCACGATGGCGCGCGTCTTTGGCCCGCTGCCCGGTGGCCTTGCGGTCTCGATTGTGGTCGTGGGCGCGTTCCTTGCTGCCTCGACCGGAATCGTCGGCGCGACCGTTGTTACCATGGGACTGTTGGCCCTGCCGACCATGCTGCGGAACAACTATTCGCCGGAATTGGCGACAGGTGTGATCGCGGCCTCGGGTACGTTGGGGCAGATCATTCCACCCTCCATCGTGATCGTTCTGCTGGGTACACTGGCTGGTGACCTCTATTCGACCGCGCAGGAAACGCGCGCGGTTGAAGCCGGGTGCACCGATGCGCTGACCTATCTGGGCGAACCAGCGGTTGTTTCGGTGGGTACATTGTTCCAGGCGGCGTTGCTGCCTGGGATCATGTTGGCGCTGCTCTATGCGCTCTATGCCTTTGGCTATGCGCTGTTGAACCCGGAAAAGGCCCCGGCTGTTGAATTGTCGGGAGGCTCGGGTGAAACCATCACGCGCTCGGAAGGGCTGACCTGGCTGCTGGGTGCTCCGGTTGCTCTGATTGTTGGCGCGGTGCTTTTGGGAAGCGCGGGAGTGATTGGCAGCCAGAACATCTCGGTCTCGGCATTTACGGATATCGGGCAGGGCGCCTCGCTGCGCACGAACGTGTCCGAAGAGTGTAAGGCTTCGATGATCGAACTGCATGGGCAATCAGCCTGGGATCAGGCCGTGGCCGAGCAGGAAGCGATTGACGAAGCAGGTGGTTCGTCCGAAGCGCAGCGTCTGAGCGAAGAGGAACTGGCTGCTGCGCAAGAGGCCAAGATCGCCGCTGCAGCGCCAATCGGCAACGGCGTCGCCGTTATTGTGGTGCTGTTGGGTCTGACGCTGGTGCTGGGTCGCGGGATTGCACCGTCGCACGCGCCGCAGCCTCTGATCGTCGGAGCGATTGGCCTGTTGCTGATGTTGTTGGTCGACGTGTTGCTGATCGCGCCAACGACTTCGTCCGGGGCTACGTTCCTGATACTCGCCATACCTTTTGCGCTCGCAATGCATGGGTGCAAAGAAGCTGCCGCCCGTTGCGCGACCAATGATCTGATCCGTGTGGTCTTCCCACCGCTGGTGCTGATCATCGCGGTGTTGGGTTCGATCCTTGGCGGTGTCACCAACCCTACGCCGGCTGCGGCACTGGGGGCGGGTGGAGCGATCATGCTAGCGGCCTATCGGAAACTTCAGGATCAGAACCGGTCGGGCAAAGTGATCATCTGGTCAACCTTTGCAGTGATCATCGCACTGGTGATGGGAGTGAACTTTGATCTGCGCATCAATCAGGGCAATGTTTCAGTTGAAAGCTGGATCGCGTTCATCATCGCCTATTCGGCCTACCTCTATGCGCTGTTCGGCTTGATCTACGGCTGCTGGGTGCTGTTCTCAAGCGGGGTTCTGACACCGGTGGTGCGTGAGACAGCGAAGGTGACGTCGATGGTCTTCACCATCCTGATCGGATCGCAACTGCTTAACCTGGTGGTGATTTCCTTTGGTGGAGAGCACTATATCCAGCAGTTCCTGCGCAGCTTTGATAATGAATTCACGGTCTTCCTGATCGTGATGCTGGTGCTGTTCATTCTTGGCTTTGTGCTGGATTTCCTTGAGATCATCTACATTGTGATCCCGATCGTGGGCCCCGTGATCTATGGCGGATCGTTTGATCCGAAATGGGTGACCATCATGGTGGCGGTGAACCTGCAGACCTCGTTCCTGACGCCTCCGTTCGGATTTGCGCTGTTCTATCTCAGGGGTGTTGCGCCGAAAGAGGTCACCACTGGCCACATCTATCGCGGCATCATACCGTTCGTGATCATTCAGGTTGTGGGCATCGCAATCCTGTGGTTCTTCCCGTCGATTGTAACCATCGTTCCTGACCTGATCCCGAACTGATCTGTCGCATAGACTGACGAATACGGAGGCCCATTAGGGCCTCCGTTTGTTTTTCAGGAATTCGGCTGTGGGTGTGTCAGCCTTTCAAACTCCGCTTCAGTGGCATGATCGATTGCAAGGTCTGTGGTCTCGACAAGTCCGGCATTGGGATTGTCGAACGTGGCCTTGTCCAGCTTGCCGACCGTTTGCCCGACAATGGTGGTCACCACCGCATCGCCAGTGACATTCACAACCGTCCGCATCATATCGAGGATCCGGTCGACGGCCAGAATGATGCCGATGCCTTCCAGCGGCATACCCAACTGGTTCAGAACCATCGCCAGCATCACTATCCCCACACCGGGCACACCTGCCGTGCCGATTGAGGCCAGAACCGAGATTGAAATCACGGTCAGATAACCGCTTAGCCCCAGATCAATGCCATAGGCATTAGCCAGAAAAACGGTCGCCACTCCATGCATGATTGCGGTGCCATCCATGTTGATCGTCGCCCCTAGGGGAATACCGAACGACGCCACGGAACGGTCAACGCCGACTCTCTGAGTCACGCATTGTAAGCTGGCCGGAATTGTCGCGTTCGAGCTTGAGGTCGAGAACGCAAACACCTGCGCCGAGCGCATCTTGCGCAGGAATACCCGAGGGCTCAGCCCGGTCGTAAAATACAGCAGCGCCATCAACGTGACACACAGATGGAATACCAGCGTCAGGCTGATCGTGGTCAGATAGCCGATCACCGGTCCGAACAGGCCAAAGCCCTCCATCGCAAAGGTCTTGGCGATCAGGCTGAAGACGCCGATGGGGGCGAAGGCCATGACGATATTGACGATCTTCATCGCCAGTTCATTCATGAACTCGCAGCCTTCCACAAAGGCCTTGGCGCGGCTGCCCATCATTAGCACTGCAATACCAACGACCATTACGTAGAAGATGATCTGCAGCATCTCACCATTGGCCAACGCGTTGATCGGGTTCTTGGGAATGATGTTTGCCAGTATTTCCCAAGTGGTCCGTGGGTTGGCGACGCTTACGCTGTCACCGGCCAGATGCAGGCTCGTGAATCCTGTGCCCGGCGCAATGAGGCCCGCAAAGATCAAGGCAGTTGTCACGGCCAAGGCCGTGGTGGCCAGATAGGTGACGAAGGTCAGCCCTCCGACACGGCCCAGCAATTTAACATCGCCAATGCCGACAACGCCGCACAGCAGTGAGAACACAACCAGCGGCACAACAAGCATCTGAAGTGCATTAAGGAACATTTGCCCAAACATGGACAGCACACCCTGCACAAGTGTTGCGTTGAGCGCAGCGATATCGAGATAGTTCAAGACCAGACCAAAGATCGAGCCCAAGGCGAGCGCGACCAGGATCTGGGTCGTCAGCGTGGCCGAAACCAGTCGGCGTGCGGCATATGTCATTTTCCCCCTCCTTCAGAACCTCTGCGACAGGGTGGGAGGCCTGCCGTAGCGACAATAAAGCCAGCCCGGTCAGCGTCTGATTGAGCTGCGGGTTTCAGGTTTGGGCTGGACGTTTAGAAGTGCGGCTAATTTGGTGACCTAGCGTCAACTTTCAATCGCACGGGCGGGGGAAGGTCGATTAAGATTGCTTAACAATTGGGCGCAGCATGGCGGAAGGTAGTTTAACGTGATGAAAAAAATGTATTTATTTTGTCGATACAGGTGCTGAAAATTCGATCAAATCCCAACGATTTCCGAAAGGATCCCGCCAGACGGCGACAATTCCATAGGGTTCATGGCGCGGGCGCTCTTCAAACCCTACGCCTGCTTCCAGCATCGCTGCGTGATCGCGGTAGAAATCATCTGTTTCGAGGAAAAAGCCAACGCGCCCACCGGTTTGATTGCCGACCGATGCGATCTGTTCCGCGCCCACCGCCTTGGCCAGCAACAACGAAGCACCATCCGAGCCCGGAGGCGTGATCCGCACCCAGCGTTTACCATCGCCCAGATCAATATCCTGCGTCAGAGTAAAGCACAGCACTTTGGTGTAGAACGCGATCGCTGCGTCATAATCCGGGACGACCAGCGTCACCGCATGAAGGCTCTGACGCATGATAGATTAACCTTTGGTGGGGTGGCGGTCAGGCAGTTGGATGTTGGCCACCTGCTCGGCAATCGGGGCCGACGAAAGGGGGTGGTGGGCCGTATGGTCACACTGCTCGGGATTTTTAATTCGCTGCCATTCACCCTGCATATAGACCTGCAAGCCCGCGAATTTGGCCTTGTACCCCATCTTGGGGCTGCCGGGCACCCAATAGCCCAGATAAATATAGGGCAACCCAGCCTCGCGCGCGATCTCGATATGGTCGAGAATCATGTAAGTGCCCAGCGAGCTTTGCTGGAACTCTGGATCGTAGAATGAGTAAACCATGCTCAGCCCGTCATCCAGTACATCGGTCAAACTGACGGCGATCAGCTCGCCGGTTTCGGGATCGGCATATTCTACGACTCGGCTGCGGATCGGGGTTTCCTCGATCATCGCGGCGAATTCGAAGACATCCATATCGGCCATGCCGCCATCCGCATGGCGCGCGTCCAGATACCGACGGAACAGGTCGAACTGTTCATCCGTTGCCCAGGGCGATGTTGCACGTCGGATCAAGTAGGAATTGCGTTTGTGGGCCCGTTTTTGGCTTTTGCTTGGCTGAAAGGCTGACACATCGATACGAGCAGACAGACAGGCGGCGCAGTCGGTGCAGGACGGGCGATACAGAACGTTCTGCGAGCGGCGAAATCCTTGTTGCGAAAGGCAATTGTTCAATTGATCCGCACCTTCCCCCTGTAGGGCGGTGAACAGTTTGCGCTCCATCCTGCCCTCAAGGTAAGGGCAGGGCTGGGGTGCCGTCACATAGAATTGTGGCGCAATTGGCAGCGTGTGTCGCATGAAGGTCCCGCATTTCCTCGGAACCGATGATAGCAACGGTTTTTGGCGCAGCCAAGTGTTTCACTCAGGTGTTTTTAGGCGCGCTGGTTGATCATCACGGTGCCGAGGAAGGCATCGGTCAGGCCCTGACAGCGGGCGCTGGTCATCATCATGATGACCGAAATGATCTGTAGTACCGGGATCGCCATGCTGACGAAATACCCTGCCGTATGTGCAATGGCTTTCCCCGTATCCATTCGGGCGCCAAAGGCGTCACGCAACTCTATCCCCATGAAGCGCATCCCCAGTGTGGCCGAGCCGTTGGCGATGGTAACAACGCGATAGACAAAGCTGATGACTGCGTAGATCAGCGCCAATATGAAGAAGCCCATGCCAAAGGTCAGCAGAATCGCAACTGTACAGAGCAATGAGATAAAGGCGATGTCGAACAGCCAGGCAAAAAAGCGCTTGGTCGCTACGGATTGGTAGAATTCGGGTTGGCTGTCAGGGTCAGGCAGATGAGGCATAGATTGTAATCCGGGTATTGTGCAGAAACACCCTGTCCCGATGGGCGGGACAGGGCAAGCCACGATTAGGCAGGTTGTTCGCCGTTTTCGTCATCACGATTATCGCGGGCGCGTTCATCCATGAACTCGTCGAACTCGGCCTTGTCCTTGGCTTCACGCAGGCGGTGCAGGAACGCCTCAAAGTCTTTCTGTTCACGCTCCAAACGCGCCAGTGTGTCGGCCTTGTAGGCGTCGAACGCGCTGTTGCCCGAAGGTTTCATGGCGCTCATGTGGCTGTTCCACGACGAACGGCGGCTGCAGGATTTGCTGAACATGCGTTTGCTCCAGATCATATAGGCAAGAAAGGCCAGGCCGATGGGCCAGAAGAAGATAAAGCCAAGGACCATTGCGGCGATCCAGGCGCCTTTGCCCTTGCTATCAAGCCAGGCTTCGCTTCGGTGCAGCCATCCCGGATTTTGGGGAACGGCGTGGTCGGACAATGCGGTCATGTGCTCTCTCCAGTTAGGATGTAAATGCTTTTCACATTACCAAGATGGGAGGGGGGATAGGTGGTTGCAAGGGGGTATGTGAAAAAGATTTACATTTTTCCGAATCCAGCGTCTGACCGGGCGGATCAATCAGCGGGGTAAGGCGGATTTGCGTCTCAGTATTTCAGGCCGAGCGACGCAGCCCATCGATTAAACGTTTCATTAAGAAGGCTTAATAATCAAACGCTTCCATAGGGTTTGCACAATGGCTGCATACATAGTTTTCCGAGGAGTAATCAAGGGAGGTCGCTGAAATGGTTGTTGTGAACACAACTCATTGGCCGTTCGGGTCAGAGGAGAGTTTCATCTTGTCGACCGAACCAGGCCCAGCTTCGCAAGGCGGCGTATCTAGTTGGATTGATCAAGTCGATTTGCCTTTTTTGAACCTCGATCCCCATGATCTCGAAGGGAAAGAAGATCTGCCGGATATCGAATTGCGCGGGTTTTGGGACGGGGTGATCGACAGCACGGTCAGCGCGTATCAAGGTGCTGGGTCTCACGAGGTTGAGTTCAATCTTTCGATGGTGAACCACGAGATCGCGACACGCGGAAGCGCCACGCTCATTTCCGAGCTGTACCATACACAGCAATTCGCGCTTGAAACCATAAGCATGAATGGAACGGACATACCTGTTTCTTATGAGGCCCGGTCAGCCTTTGGATTTGAGGGCGTTCACATTAGTCAGGCAGCACAGTTTCAGCATCTGTCTATAGCCAGCGAACAGGGGGAGATGTTCGATGTGCATGGGTTCGATACAAATGGCGATCTGGTTTTGGCGTCATACGGCTATTACGAGGTCGTCGAGATCGCAGGCAAGCTTCACCAAAACGGAATTTCTGATTTTGCACTTAGTTTCGAGGTGTCGTTCGAGCTCGAAATGAATGAGACCGGTCTTTATGAAGTATTTGCTGCGGTCTCGTTCGATGGCCAAATTGACTTTAACGACGGAATGTCGCGCTACTTTCAGTTTGAAGAGGATATGTATTTCCCGGCTCGCGATCTGGGGAGTGTGGAATTTGGCCCTTTGCCAGATGGCTTGTTCCAACAACTGGCGATGTTCCAGGCTCATATGGGTGACGCCTGGGACGAGTTGGTGAGTTTGAACGATCAGCTTGAGGCGGTGTTCTTGCAGCTTCGTGAAGACGAGCACTATGATGAGTGGGATTTGGCTGGGCAGGGAATTGAAAATCCGTTCACTTTCGATTTGCCGCCAGTGGATCAGTGGCTATAACGATTTGGACATTCGGCTCTTTCTGCTGTTCAATCGGACAGGGCTAAGCCAACTCTGTCCGATCATGTGCGCTGGCCGCATCTGATTTTCGGCCGTCACAAGTCATAGGCAAATGGAAGATATTGAAAACACCAGCCCACCGTCACCGGATCAGATCCTCTCGCTGGAAAAACAGGTATGGACTGCGCTGGTTGAAGGCAATGCACAGGCCGACCGGGCGCTGCTGAGCCCCGATTTTCTGGGCGTGTATCCAACGGGTTTTGCCAATCGCGACGATCATGTTGGCCAGTTCGCCGATGCGCCTACGATGGCGCAATATGAACTCAGCGATACCAGGTTGCGCGTTTTATCGGCGGATTTGGTTTTACTCTCATACAGGGCAGATTATCTGCGACCCGAAGCACAGGAATGGGAGGCGATGCTGATCTCATCCCTGTGGGAGCGGCGTCACGATGTCTGGATCAACAGTTTCAGCCAGGACACACCACTGGAACGGTCATGAGCCAGCCTCTTGTTATCAACCGCTTGCCGCGCTCTTTTCATACCGATCTGGGTGACGAAACACGCGCGGCGCTGCCCGATTTGACTGCCGAGCAGGGGGAGTTGATCGCGGGAACTGCGGGCTCTAGCCCCTACCTGAAAGGGTTGATTGACCAAGAAAGGAACTGGTTGCCACACGCGTTGCAGCAACCGGACCAGGCATTGTCGGAAGTGATGGACGCGGCGCGCGCGCTGCCGTCGGATCAGTTGAAACCCGGTTTGCGGCAAGCGAAGAGGCGCATGGCCTTGCTAACGGCGCTGGCCGATCTGGCGGGTGCGTGGCCGTTGGAAAAGGTAACTGCCGTGCTGACCGACTTTGGCGCTTTGGCCGCAGATGTGGCAGCGAAGGCCGAAATTGCTGCGTTGATCCGGCGCGGCAAGCTGCCGGGTATGACCGAGAATGATGTCGAAACCGCCGCTGGTATGGTCATTCTGGCGATGGGCAAAATGGGCGCACATGAGCTGAACTACAGCTCGGATATCGATCTGATCGTGCTGTTCGACGAAACCCGTTTCGATCCCGATGATTTCTATGAAGCCCGTCAGGGAATAGTGCGCGCCACGCGGAATTTCTGTGCCACGCTCAGCGATAAGACGGCGGATGGCTATGTATTCCGCACCGATCTGCGATTGCGCCCCGACCCTGCAGTCACGCCCGTCTGTCTGGCGATGGAAGCGGCCGAGCGGTATTACGAAAGTCTTGGGCGCACGTGGGAACGTGCGGCCTATATCAAGGCACGCCCTTGCGCCGGGGATATCGCGGCAGGACAAAGATTTCTTGATGCATTACGCCCGTTCGTTTGGCGGCGGCATCTGGATTTTGCCGCCATTCAAGACGCTCATGACATGCGACTGCGTATACGCGAGAACAAGGGAACGGGCGGAAGCCTCTCGATTCCCGGCCACGATATGAAGCTGGGGCAGGGCGGTATTCGAGAGATCGAGTTCTTCACCCAGACCCGCCAATTAATCGCGGGCGGACGTGATCCAGACCTTCGCGTCCGGGGCACCGTTCCCGGTCTGGCGGCGCTGGCCTCAAAAGGCTGGGTGCCCGAAGATGTCGCCGAGAAGCTGACCGATCATTACCGTGCCCACCGCGAGGTCGAGCATCGAATCCAGATGGTGCATGACGCGCAGACCCATAAGGTGCCAAATTCAGAGGACGGTTTCGAACGGGTCGCGTGCCTGATGGGGATCAGCAGCGCCGAACTGACCGCTGATCTGACCCGCCGCCTGACCGAAGTGCATGAACTGACCGAAGGGTTCTTTGCCCCCGGACCGGGCTCAGCACCCGCGCCTCTACAGGAGGTCGAGTTCGACAAGGGCGTGCTGGCCCGCTGGCCGACCTATCCGGCGCTTCGATCACAGCGTGGCGCACGGATTTTCGAACGCCTCAAGCCCGAGCTTTTGTCGCGTCTGGCAAAGACTGCGAAACCCGATGAAGCGCTATTGGCACTGGATGGATTTCTGGCGGGATTACCCGCCGGAGTGCAGCTGTTTTCCCTGTTCGAAGCGAATCCGCATCTGATCGATCTGCTGGTCGATATCGTCGGGACATCGCACGCGCTTGCCACCCATCTGTCGCGCAACGCTGCAGTATTCGACGCGGTAATCGGCGGCAGCTTTTTCAGCGATTGGCCGGGGCAGGCCGCGTTGCAGACCGATCTTACACAGGCGTTGTCGGATGAAAGCGACTATGAAACTCAGCTCGATTTCGCACGTCGCTGGTGCAAGGAATGGCATTTCCGCATCGGCGTTCATCATCTGCGCGGATTGATCGATGGAGCGCAGGCCGGGAAGCAATATGCGGAACTAGCACAGGCCGTGATTGCGGCGGTTCTGCCCTGCGTTGTCGACCAGTTCTCCAAAAAGCATGGACCGGCGCCCGGGCGCGGCGCCGCGGTTTTGGGCATGGGGTCACTTGGGGCAGGGCGCATCAACTCGCAATCCGATCTGGACATGATTGTCATCTACGATCCTCAGGATCAGGACATGTCCGATGGCCCTCGCCCGCTGGCAACGCGGACATACTACGCTCGTTTCACCCAGGCTCTGATCACGGCGCTCAGCGCGCCAATGTCGCAGGGACGGCTTTATGAGGTCGACATGCGTCTGCGCCCGTCGGGCAATCAGGGGCCGGTGGCTACAAGCTGGGTCAGCTTCACCAACTATCAGCAGAATGAGGCCTGGGTGTGGGAACACCTTGCTTTGACCCGCGCCCATGTGGTCGCAGGCGACGCCGGTCTGGCCGAGGATATCGAAAACTTCCGCGCTGAATTCCTGTCGCAAACGCGCGACCGCCAGAAGGTGCTGAAAGAAGTCGCCGAGATGCGCGAAAGACTGGCCGCAGCCAAAGCACCAGCGGGCGTTTGGGACGCAAAAAATGGGCCGGGTCGCATGATGGATATCGAACTGATGGCAGAGACGGGCGCATTGCTGGCCGGATTGCCCCAGCGCGATGTACACTCGGGTCTGGACGGGGCGGTCGCTGTCGGGCTGCTGGATGTCGCGCAGGCGCAAACCCTGAAGGGTTGTTACGATTTATGCTGGTCGGTGCAATGTGCGGCGCGTCTGCTGTCGGGAAAGGTGATCGAGGCCGACAAGATCGGTGAAGGCGGTACGGCCTTTCTGTGTCGGGCGACCGGGTTCGATCAGGTCGAACAGCTGCAATCCGCGTTGCAAGACAATTACAGCACTGCGGCCTCGTTGATTGGCGCAGTTGTCGGAGGGGTTGAAGATGGCACGCAGTGATGATCCGAATGACCACAAAGGCCTGATCCGCGAGGCGTATCGCATTGAAGGCATCACCTTGCCCGAGTGTCGCAGCATCTTTCTGGATTGGGCGCTGAGCCTGCCTGGAGAGCTTGACCAAAATCAGGCTCTGACCAACCTGCACGCAGTCTATTCGGAACAGGCTGCTGATCATCCGATGACGCAGGTCCTGACCGAGGGTTTGCAGGCGGCCCATGCCCCCAAGCGTCGTGGCGGCTGGCGCAAGCGCAACCGTTAACGGGGCTTTCACCCACGCGCATTCACGATTATGAGGGCGCCATGACAACCACAGCTGATCGCCCCCGTATCCGTTTGAAACCCAAGGCCAATGCGCGTGGCCTGCGCCACGGGTTTCCCTGGGTCTACGCCAATGACATCGTCACCGACCGCCGGACTCGCAAGATCGGGCCGGGGTCCTTGGCTGTGCTGGAAGACGAGAAGCGTGCGCCAATCGCTCTGGTCGCAGTGAATCCGGTCTCGAAGATCATGTGCCGGGTATTGGATCGCGATATCGGCGCGCAGTTGGATGCGGACTGGTTTGAAACCCGTCTGCGCCGCGCGCTTGAGATGCGCGAGCGACTGTTCGATGCGCCGTACTACCGCCTGATCCATGCCGAGGCGGATGGGTTTCCCGGGGTGATCATCGACCGGTTCGGCGACGCCTGCGTGATCCAACCCAACGCAGCCTGGGCTGAGGCACATCTTGAATCACTGACCGACGCGCTGGTCAAGGTGACCGGGGTCGACACAGTGCTGAAGAACGCCTCGGGGCGCACGCGTGTGCTCGAGGGGTTGGACGACACCAATCTGACCTTGCGTGGAACTGTGCCTTATGAGCCTCTGCCAGTGCCAATGAATGGCGCAACCTACATGGCTGACCTGACTGGTGGGCAGAAAACCGGCCTGTTCTATGACCAACGCCCCAATCACGCGTTTGCCGCCAAGTTGGTTCACCCCGAGGCGCAGGTGCTGGATGTATTCAGCCACGTCGGAGGCTTTGGTCTGGCCATGTTGGCGGGCGGAGCAGCACAGGCATTATCCGTTGACGGCTCGGCAGCGGCGCTCGAACTGGCGGCGAAGGGCGCTGAAGCCTCAGGATTTTCTGCCCGTTTCCAGACCCGACAAGGCGACGCCTTTGATATACTGACCAAACTCGGCGAAGAGGACGCGTTGTTCGACGTCGTCATCTGTGATCCCCCGGCTTTTGCACCTTCGAAACAGGCGTTGGATGCAGGTTTGCGCGCCTATGAGCGTACCGCACGTCTGGCGGCTCCGCTGGTCAAACCGGGCGGGTATCTTGGCCTCTGCTCCTGTTCTCATGCCGCTGATCTGGGCCGTTTCCGCGATGCCTCATCCCGTGGGATCGGACGGGCAGGACGACAGGCCCAACTGATCCGAACTGGCTTTGCCGGGCCGGACCATCCACAACTGCCGCAGCTGGCAGAAAGCGGCTACCTCAAAGCCGTGTTTTACCGTCTGTGAAGGCGGTTCTTGATACCTGCGTCATCTATCCCACGGTGATGCGAGAGATGCTGTTGGGCGCAGCGAGGCTTGGTTATTTCACGCCCGTCTGGTCTGCACGTATCCTCGAAGAATGGGCTCGTGCCGCCCGCAAACTCGGCCCCGAGGGCGAGGCGCAGGCGCGCGCCGAAATCGCGCTGGTTCAGGCCCATTGGCCAAATGCCGAGCGACCTGCCAACCTCGGTGTTGAACAGCGCCTATGGTTGCCGGATGCCGCCGACATCCACGTTCTCGCAACGGCGGTCACAAGCTCGGCAGATGTCATTGTCACCGTCAATGCCAAAGACTTTCCCAAGAATATGTTGGCCGACGAAGGGCTTGAGCGGCGCGATCCGGACGGGCTGCTGCATGAACTCTGGCTGTCCGACCCCGAAGGCATAACGCAGGTTTCCAAAGCGGTCCTTGCTGAAGCCAACCGGCTATCCGGTGCTCAATGGACCTTGCGCAGCTTAATGAAAAAAGCCCGCCTGCCGCGCCTTGGCAAAGCCCTGAGAACTTAATTCGGGATCCCATTCATCTGGCCAAAAATATCTCGGGGAGCGCGAGGGGCTGGCCCCTCGCTCCTATCCTAAACTCCCACGCCCCACTTTTGTTCAAGTACTTCCAGAGCTGCGATCCGCTCATCCGTCTTTGGATGACTCATTAACCAAGCGGGCACAACGCCCGCGCGCTGCTGTGTCAGATCCTCAAGCTTGTGGAACAAAGACTTCTGTGGACCAATCCCGATCCCGGCTTTTGTCAAAAGCGCGGCCGCATATTCATCCGCCTCATATTCATCACTCCGCGACAGGCGGGAGGCCAGCAAATGAGTCAGCATATTTGCAATCCAGGCTCCAATGAACGGGATGAAGCGGTTCAATAGCATCATCAGCGCAGCACGCAGGGCGTTTTGACCCGAGAAATCAATCATCCGCCGCCGGGCGTGGCCAAGGGCGACATGGCCCAATTCATGCGCGATTACGCTTGCCATTTCTTCCGCTGATACTTCGCCGTTGCCAAATTTGCGATAAAAACCGCGAGTGATGAAAATACGCCCATCCGGCGCGGCCAGCCCGTTCACCGGATCGATCTCGTAGATGTAGACTGGGACCCGATCAATCTCCAAGGCTGCAGCCAGCCGGTCCGTCATGCGTTTTAGCGCAGGATCGGCCAGTTCGGTGGACTTCGCATCCAACTCACGATGCGTGCGCCAGACGGATATCCGGTACATCACAACGGCATAGGCTATGGCCAGCAGGATGGGTGTTAAGCGAAGCATGAGTTAGATATGGGCGGCCCACCCCGAGGAGGCAAGCGGTAACTCGCCCTTCACGTCCGATCAGTTATGCGGCTCAATCCAGCCTTACCTGCCTGGCGAGGGCAGGTGCAGGTTCGAATGAAACTCGGCAAGGGACTGCTTGATTAAGACCTCGCCCTTCGAAGCCTCAAAAAATGCGCGTTCAGCTTCCTTTTCTGCGACCAGAGCATCAACTCTCAGGTCCCTCACATCCGCGCGCAGAGCGTCGCGCGCCTCCTCGTAGGTTTCAGCATCGCGCAGCTCATCCTCAAGCGCACTCAGCTTGTCATCATAGTCCGGGTCCGCAGGATCAAGTGCGGCGATATCATCGGCGATGTCTTCGCTGCTGCGGCCATCGTAGTCTTCGTTCAGATCACGCAGTTCACGGCGCGCCTCATAGAGGTCACCGCGTAAGTCGTAATAGGTTTCCGCCGCCGCCTGGTAGGTCGCGATTTTGCCGACATTGCTGTTGGGTGAAGCATTGCGGAACGCCGGGGCCGCTGCCTTAGACGCATTCAGGTTACGCAGCTTGTCCGAGCCATAGGGATCGGTGATCGCTGCAACAAGCGGGTCGCGGTAATAGCGGTAGCGGTCCTTCTTGCGATCGGAATATGGCTTTTCGTAGCGCAGTCGATAGTCGGTTTCATCATAGATCTTCTTATCGTCCGAATAGCGGTAGCCGTCAGGATCGTAAGGCACCGGCTGGATCGTTGCCCAGTCCTTGTGCCGGTGGTTTGGCTGTGGCAGATCGAGATTGCCGTGGAACTCGCCCAGCGTCGCTTTGGTCAATGTACGCCCTTTCGAAGCGTCATAAAAGGCAGCCTCCGCATCTTGCAACGCGTCGCGGGTTTCGTATTTCAGATCCCTCAGATCAGCGCGCAGATCGTCGCGCGCCTCCTCATAGGTTTCTGCATCGCGCAATTCATCCTCAAGCGCACTCAGCTTGTCATCGTAGTTCGGGTCCGCAGGATCAAGCGCGGCGATATCATCGGCGATGTCTTCGCTGCTGCGGCCATCGTAGTCTTCGTTCAGATCACGCAGTTCACGGCGCGCCTCATAGAGGTCACCGCGCAGGTCGTAATAGGTTTCTGCCGCCGCCTGATAGGTCGCGATCTTGCCGACATTGCTGTTGGGTGAAGCATTGCGGAACGCCGGGGCTGCTGCCTTAGACGCATTCAGGTTACGCAGCTTGTCCGCGCCATCGGGATCGGTGATCGCTGCAACAAGCGGGTCGCGATAGCGACGCTTGCTGGGCTTCTTACTGTCATAGTGCTTGGATTTATAATCCGTGCGAGCAACAGGTCGCGGGGAATACTCAACAGGAGCAACCGACGCCTTGCGATACGTTTTCGTTACGCGGTTCGCGCTTGACTTGGTTTTTACCGGCGAACGCTTGCCAAATAGTTGCTCGACATCGCGTTTAAACTCTCTTCCAAAGCCCGCCAGTGTGGTCTTTTGTACCTTGCCGTTCCGTCCCTTAGCTTTAGCAGAGGTTTTGGCTGACCGGTGGTGTTTTGCCTTTTGCTTCTTGTTAAACCCGAAAGCCTTTTCCACGCGGTGCGTTTTGGAGTTGGCCTTGCCGGCATGTTTACCCGCGCTTTTGGAACCCTTAGCTTTGCCGGATTTTCCCTTTTCGCCGCCTTTGTTGCCGTCGGAGCCCTTTCCGGACTTTCCTTTGCCTTTGTTGCCGTCGTTGCTTTTTCCAGAACTACCTTTGCCGCCGCCGCGGCCCTTTCCATTGCCATTATCATTCTTGGCATAAGCGGCGTCAGGGGAAAGTACCAATGTCGCGGTCGCACCCGATGCAATTGCGAACGCTGTAATGGTCAAAACAGATGTCAGGATATTTCGTAGTTTTGAAATGGTCATCTCAGCCCCCCAGCTTCAATCCCTTTGTCGTATATCACGAATTCGAGAGAGGCAGGGAATTTTGCCGAGATTGTTTCTTTGATGGTTCTTTTGACGCGAATATCTCTGAAAAATGGGCCTATTGTTTCCGGTTTCTGAAACAACAAGGACTTCGACGGTGACTATCGCGTCAGTTCCCGCATACCTTGTTCTAAACCCGCCAGCGTCATGGGTACCATGCGATCTTCGAATATCTCACGGATCATGCCGATCGAATGGGTGTATTCCCAATACTTCTCGGGGATTGGGTTGATCCAAAGGTTCGATGTCCACTGTTCGCGTGCACGGCCCAGCCAGACTTGGCCGGCCTCCTGGTTCCAATGCTCATTTGCACCGCCGGGATAAGCGATCTCGTAAGGACTCATTGAGGCATCGCCGACAAAGATGCACTTGTAGTCCGGCCCGTATGTGCGCAAGACCTCGTGCGTCGGAGTTTGCTGATCCCAGCGGCGGCGATTGTCGCGCCAGACGCCTTCATAGAGGCAGTTGTGGAAGTAGTAGTATTCCAGATGTTTGAATTCGGTTCGGGCCGCTGAGAACAGTTCTTCCACAACCTTGATATGCGGATCCATCGACCCGCCCACGTCCAGAAACAGAAGCACTTTGACGGCGTTGTGACGTTCGGGACGGGTTTTGACATCCAGATATCCGTGTTCAGCCGTAGCTCTGATCGTTCCATCCAGATCAAGCTCTTCCGCTGCACCTTCACGCGCCCAGCGGCGCAGGCGTTTCAAGGCAACCTTGATGTTCCGGGTGCCCAGTTCAACAGTGTCATCTAAGTTCTTGAATTCGCGCTTGTCCCAGACCTTTACGGCACGCTGATGGCGGCTTTCTTTCTGGCCGATGCGCACGCCTTCGGGGTTGTAGCCATAGGCGCCGAAAGGTGAGGTGCCCGCGGTGCCGATCCACTTGTTACCGCCCTGATGGCGACCCTGTTGGTCCTTGAGGCGCTCGCGTAGCGTCTCCATCAGCTTCTCAAAGCCACCAAGTGCCTCGATCTCGGCTTTTTCTTCATCCGACAGGTGCTTTTCGGCCATCTTTGCAAGCCACTCGGCAGGAATATCGACCGCCTCGAGTACTTGATCGAAACTGATTTCACCCAACCCTTCGAAACTGGCGGCAAAGGCACGGTCGAACTTGTCGATGTTGCGCTCGTCTTTCACCATCGAAACGCGGGCGAGATAGTAAAACGCCTCGACATCGTATGTCGCCAAGCCCTTTTTCATCCCTTCCAGAAACGTCAGGTACTCGCGCAGAGATACGGGAATGCCAGCGTTTCGGAGGTTTTCGAAGAAGGGCAGGAACATCGTTCTATACCAGACGGACAATGACCAGTGAAATCACCAGCCCGACCAACGCAAAGGCAATGCCGTAGCCCGCAGCGTATTGCGCCATATCCGCACCGCTTCCGTTACGTTTGCGTGCTGTCAACGCGCCCAGAATCGCGCCCAGAATAGCCATGCCCAGAACCACTATCATGTGACGTTATCCACCCGTGCTTGTGGCGGCTGACTGCGCGATGTCTTGTGTGACCGAGCGCACCACCAAATCCGAGCCGAAGCCGTAACGTGCCCATCCGATACTGTCCAGCCGAACGCGACGTGCCTGATCTAGTTGACCGGACTGCCGCAGTGCCTCGGATTTGAGCAGCAGCAGAGTGGCCAGAAGGGCGGCGTTCTCGGCCTTGGTCATGACATTGATTGCTTTGTTCAATTCGGGCAGGGCCTCGGTGCCCTGACCCTGTGCCAAAGCAAAGGCTGCGGTTTGTGCCGTGATATGAGCGCGCTGAATTTCCGTTCCCGGGGTGGCATTCAGGTATTTCAGGGCAATTTCATATTGCTGCTGCGCCGCCTCGGGGTCGTCGAATTGACCCATGCGCCCCAGCAGATAATGCGGATAGGCGCGGCGGTGGTCGGTCCAGCCTTGCTGTTGACCAATTCGCGCTGCCTCGTTCGCAGCGTTGACGCGTTTGGCCGTTCCAGCGCCAGCCCCCAAAGCGCGTTGAACTGCGTTAATCCACGCCCGAGGTGTCTCAGTAACCTGTTGTGGCGCAACCCGATCCCCTCTGGGGTTCAGCCGGCTGAGTACGCCGGGCAGAACCGCTGCCACCTGTTCGCGTGTCATGCCATTTTGCAGCTCAGGCGCATAGGCTGCGCGCAGGATCAACATGTCGAATCCGGTCAGAACCGTGTGGAAATTGTCGTCGTTGAATACTGAATCGGTTAGGCGATAGAGGTCGTTCAGAGGTCCAAGGGCCTGAGCCAATTCTTCATGCAGGCAGTCCCGAATTTCCTGTGGGCTGGCATCGTAGGGGATGAATATCCCGATCCGTTCACGTTTTCGCAGTTCGGTCCAGTTGCTTTTGCTTTTACGCCTGTCACGGCGGTATTCTTCCAGACTTGAAGAGTTGGGCACGACGAAACAGGCGGCCTGCGGCAGGATGCGGCGGATCTGTTTCTGGCTTACAGCCTCGATCGTGATGTTCGCCTGATCCTCTGGAATCTGCCGGATGTCGATCTTCGCCTCACGTTGCAACCGGGTCAGTAGCCGGCTCAGGTCGGTCTGCATCGTTGGTGGCGGTGTCCCAGTCAGACGCACCGTGATGGGTCCATCAAACCGGGTGAAAACGGGCAACTCTGCGCCGCTCTCAAGTGCGAAATGCAGCGATAGGAAATCTGCGGCGATGTTCTTGTTTGAGCGGGCAGGCGGGCTTGGACGAGCAGCACCGAAGGATTTAGACGGCGGCAGCGAAGCTTCAATCACCTGGGTACGGGTCGGCGTCTCGATCCGGTCGACCGTGGTGCAGGCAGACAGCGCCGCCAGAAGTAGGGTTGCGCCTAAAAGCCTCATGGTCGCTGATACTTCAGGAACGGCGACAACTTGCCGATGCGGTCATAGAGTTTGCGTGCGGTATGGTTGTTTTCCTGCGTCAGCCAATAGACTGAGGGGGCTTTCTGCCTGTCCGCTTCTTCATAGACGGCCTCAATCAGGGCGCGTCCAACTCCGGTGCCTCTCGCTTCTGGGCGGGCATAGAGATCCTGCAGATAGCAGACACTTTCTTCCTTCCAGGCGTGGCGATGAAACAGGTAGTGGGTCAGTCCAAGCAGTTGCCCATCCAAATCCGCGACAAAACAGGAAAAGTCATTCGGATCATCACCTAAGAGCCGCGCAAAGGTGCTTTGGAAAGTCGAATCCGGCGCTTCGGTTTCATAAAATGCCAGGTAGTCACGCCACATTTCGGCCCATTGATCCCGGTCTTCTGGTCGCAAGGGGCGAATTGTGAGGGCGTTAGTCATTTTATTATTTCCTGCTCTGGAGGCCCGATTGGCGCGGGGTCTTTCGTTGATGTAATGCTGACACCCGACCGTACCGATGACAAGCTGTGATCACCGCTTGCTACGCGCCATAAAGGCCAGCCGTTCAAACAGGTGTACGTCCTGCTCATTTTTTAGAAGCGCACCATGCAGCTTGGGCAGTGCATTCACACCGTCGCGTTTAAGGTCCTCAGCGCTCAAGTCCTCAGCCAAGAGCAGTTTCAGCCAGTCCAGCACTTCCGAGGTCGAGGGCTTTTTCTTCAAACCCTGCGTTTCGCGGATTTCGTAGAACTGGGTCAGCGCGGTGGTCAGCAGCGCATCTTTGATGCCGGGGTGATGGACTTCGACGATACGGCGCATCGTGGCTTCGTCTGGAAAGCGGATGTAGTGAAAGAAGCAGCGGCGCAGGAATGCGTCAGGTAGTTCCTTTTCGTTGTTCGACGTGATTATGACGATCGGGCGGTTCTTAGCACGGATCGTCTCGCCGGTCTCGTAGACGTGGAACTCCATCTTATCGAGTTCTTGCAATAAATCGTTGGGAAATTCGATATCAGCCTTGTCAATCTCGTCGATCAGTAGCACGACCTTTTCATCCGCATCGAATGCCTGCCATAGCTTCCCCTTGCGAATATAATTCGAGACATCGTGCACGCGTTCATCACCTAGCTGACTGTCACGTAGACGGCTGACCGCATCGTATTCATACAGTCCCTGCTGCGCGCGCGTTGTGGATTTCACGTTCCACTCAATCATCGTCAGCCCCAGCGCGCCTGCGACCTGTTTCGCCAGCTCGGTTTTGCCGGTTCCGGGTTCGCCCTTGACAAGCAGCGGGCGTTCCAGCGTGACGGCGGCGTTCACGGCAATGTTCAGATCGTCGGTGGCAACATATTCTGCGGTGCCTTGAAAACGTGCGGTCATGGGACCCCTCATGTGGTTTCCGCGGAATGCGGGCTGGGTTTGCTCTGCTCGGGTTACAGAGAGGCAAGGTTATTTACAAGCCGGGCCGCAGCGTCGCGAAAGGATGGGATGGGCTGTAAGTCCAATCTGTTTTGGGCGATTCGTTCGGGGCGGGGTATCGCAGGGGTTGAAGCTGCCTGAAAAACGCCTTGCGAGAACCACAGAAAAACAAAGTTTTGTTGTTACAAGTCTCAATATTAGAGCAGTCGGAGTGACGCGGCGGCGAGGCATACGTTTGTGTAGTGACAATCTCTGCCCCGTCGGATAAACGCTCCGCAGAAGGGGGTGCCGAATGTCAGGTAATACAATCGCAACCGACGTTTCAGGCCATACCGAGGGAGCAAATATGAAGCAGGAAGTTTTTCTGCCGGAAGATTACCGTCCGGCTGAAGATGAACCTTTCATGAATGATCGCCAGCTTGAGTATTTTCGCCGCAAGCTGATGGATTGGAAGACAGAACTACTCGCAGGCAGCCGTGATACGATCGAAGGTCTGCAGGACAACACCCGAAACATTCCCGATGTCGCTGACCGCGCAAGCGAAGAGACCGACCGTGCGTTGGAACTGCGCACCCGGGATCGTCAGCGTAAGCTGGTGGCAAAAATCGACTCGGCCCTGCGCCGGATCGAAGAAGGCGAGTATGGATATTGCGAGAAGACCGGTGATCCGATCTCGCTCAAGCGCCTGGATGCGCGTCCTATCGCGACTATGACGCTTGAGGCGCAAGAGCGTCACGAGCGCCGCGAAAAGGTCCACCGCGACGATTGATCGCTGGGAAATTGCAATAAAACAACAGCGCCGGGGCCTGTCGCCCCGGCGTTTTTGCGTTATGGCAGGCCCATGAATATCAATGGTCTGAATTTCTGCGTCATTGGCGGCGGCATTGGGGGCATGGCCGCGGCACTCGCACTGCGAAGTCAGGGTGCTCAGGTGACGGTTCTGGAGCAGGCCCCAGAACTGACCGAAGTTGGTGCTGGATTGCAAATCAGTGCGAACGGGATGGCGGTACTGCGTGCGCTAGGCGTAGCTGGTAAGGTGCCGGAGGCTGGACAAATCTCGGGTGGGACCGTTCTGCGCGATTACCGTAATGGGCGCGTGATCAGTCGGGTCCCGGTCCCTGCCGCTGGGTCGACTTACTATTATCACCGGGCAGATCTGCTGGACCTGTTGCACAAAGCCGCCTTGCGCTCTGGGGTGGATATTCGGCTGGATGCACCTGTCGCCACGGTTCATAAACACCCAAGCGAAGCCGAGATCGTTCTGGAAAGCGGCGAAAGGCTGCGTGCGGAATGCGCGATCGCTGCAGACGGTGGGCGCAGCACTATCCGTCCGATCTTGAATGGCCCCGAGGTCCCGGTTTTCACCCATCAGGTTGCCTGGCGAGCAACGATCCCCTGGACCCAGCGAGAAGAACTGCCATGCGCGTCCTTGACGATGGGGCCAGGCCGGCACGTGGTAACCTACCCGCTGCGCGATCAACGCCTCGTGAACATCGTGGCCATAGAAGAGCGTTCCGACTGGAAAGAGGAAGGCTGGCGACGTCAGGGTGATCCCGACGACCTGCGAACCCGGTTCGCCGATTTTGGCGGACCGGTTGGTGACATATTGTCAAAGATTGACGAGGTTCACCTTTGGGCGCTGTTTCTGCGCCCCGTGGCGCAAATCTGGCAGAATGGGCGATTGGCCTTACTTGGGGATGCGGCGCACCCGACGTTGCCTTTTATGGCCCAAGGAGCTTGCCTGGCACTGGAAGATGCCTGGGTCCTGACTCGCGCGTTCCAGGACAACTCAGGCGTCGCCCGCGCATTGGCTACCTATGAAGCCACTCGACGACCGCGTGCCAGGCAAGTGGTTGGCGCCGCAGGCGCAAATGCGCGTAATTTCCACCTTCGTGGGCCAATGAGGCTGGCCGCACAGGCCGCCTTAATGGCGGTTGGTCCACGCTTGGCACGGCGCTACGAGTGGATCTATAGCTACGACGCGACCGCGTAAGCGTTCACAGGTCGAGATCAACCCAGACCGGCACATGGTCCGAAGGTTTTTCGTGCCCCCTCACTTCGGCATCGATCCTGCAATCACGCATCAAATCTGCAGCTTGCGGCGTCAGAAGAAAGTGATCGATGCGAATCCCGTCGTTTCTGTTCCACGCGCCGGCTTGATAATCCCAGAATGAGTAATGACCGGGGCCTTGCGTTCGCGCGCGAAAGGCTTCAGTGAAGCCCAGATTCAATACCTTGCGGAATGCAGCGCGACTTTCGGGTCGAAAAAGCGCATCCTCGCGCCAGGCGTCGGGGCGCTTGGCATCTTCGGCCTGCGGGATGATATTGTAATCCCCGGCCATCAACGCGGGTTCCTCTGATGCCATCAAATCGCGGGCACGATCATAGAGGCGCTCCATCCACTCAAGCTTGTAGTCATATTTCGGCCCCGGCACCGGATTGCCATTTGGCAGATACAATCCGCAGATGCGCAGTGCTCTCTTTCCTATGACAGTAGCTTCGATCCAGCGCGCCTGCTCATCACTTTCATCACCGGGCAACCCACGGGAGACATCCTCAAGCGGCAATTTCGAAAGGATTGCAACGCCGTTGAAGCTCTTTTGCCCGTGGGTTTCAACGTTATATCCGCGCTCCTCGAAAATCTCGCGGGGGAAATTCTCATCGATTGATTTGATTTCCTGCAGCAACACGACATCGGGCTGCGCCTCATCCAACCAGCGAGGTAACGCCTCGGCGCGTGCCTTGATACCGTTGATGTTGAATGTGGCGATTTTCATGCGTGATCCTCCGGTGCCATTGGCAACCTATCGCGCAGAATACACGCAACGGCAAGTTGCCGTACAAGTTAGCGAGGCTCTGCCTCGCGCTCCGAGGTATTTTGGGCCAGATGAAGAAACGGATTCTTAACCATATTCGTCAAAACTGAGTATGCGGTACAGGCGGAGGCGCCGATGACCGCGCCAGGTGAAGCTCTCTGACTTTGACTGTCAGAGAGCGGATCCCTCTTCATCTGGCTAAAAATACCTTGGGGGTGTGGGGGCAAAGCCCCCACCGGAGCTACATCGAGAACGATGTGCCGCAGCCGCAGGACGAGGTGGCGTTGGGGTTCTCAATCACGAAGCGCGCGCCGATGAGTTCCTGTGTGAAATCAATTACCGCGTTCTCCAGATACGGCAGAGAGATCGAGTCGACGATGACCTTTTGGCCTTTGCCCTCTAGCACCAAATCGTCCTCTTTCGGCACATCCAGGGCGATCTCGTATTGAAAACCGGAACATCCGCCACCCTCCACAGCGACACGCAGGGCCTGGCCCTGATCTGCGGCACCGATTTCGGCCAGGCGTTCAAAGGCGCGTTCTGTGACTGTTGGGGGCAGATTCATGCCGGTCTCCAAAGGTTTATTTCCTTAGCATCGTACAATATATGGAACCTGACGACAGGCGACAAGGACATGACCTTTGGACAGAGCGGGTTTTGCCTCGGACCCAGGCCGCGCAAGGGGGCGGCTTGTATCTGAGGAGGAAAGCAGTTTTCGGTCATGCTTTCAGCGCGACCGGGACAGGATTATTCACGCTAGCGCATTTCGGCGGCTCAAACACAAAACCCAAGTGTTTGTTGAGCATGAGGGTGACAGTTATCGAACCCGCCTGACGCATTCCATAGAAGTGGCTCAGGTGGCCCGAACGATTGCCGGGGCCTTAGGCCTGAACGGCGAATTGACCGAAGCGGTAGCGTTGGCGCATGACCTCGGGCATACACCGTTTGGTCACACGGGCGAGGACGCTCTGCATGCGTTGATGGAGCCATATGGTGGCTTCGATCACAACGCGCAGGCCATTCGGATCGTAACCAAACTTGAGCGTCACTACGCCGAGTTCGATGGGTGCAACCTGACCTGGGAATGTCTGGAAGGGATAGCCAAGCACAACGGGCCGGTCACTGGTGCATTGCCTTGGGCATTGGCCGAGTGTAATCGGGGCTTTGACCTCGAACTTCACACCCATGCGAGCGCCGAGGCGCAGGTCGCGGCGCTATCGGACGACATTGCCTACAACAACCACGATCTATTTGACGGATTGCGGGCGGGATTGTTCAGAGATGAAGACATTCAGCAGCTTCCCATAATTGATGCCTGTTTCGCCGAAGTGGATGCCAAGTATCCGGGTCTTGACCCTTATCGCCGTCGGCACGAGGCGCTCAGACGGGTATTTGGCGTCATGGTTTCGGATTTGATCGACACCTCACGCGCGTTGATAGCGGCCTCGGGGGCGCAGTCGGTCGAGGATATCCGCCATCTGGGTTATCCGGTCATTCAATTCTCGGATGATCTTTGGGCGAAGCTCAAACAGATCCGCGCCTTCCTGTTTTCGCGCATGTATCGCGCACCGAGCGTGATGGAAGTGCGCGTCAGTGTCAGCAAGGTGGTTGAGGAACTGTTTCCGATTTACCTGTCCGATCCCAAACAGATGCCGCGCCATTGGCACAGCGATATCAAGGCGGCAACAGATGAAACCGCGCTGGCCCGCATCGTCTCAGATTATATCGCGGGCATGACCGACAGGTTTGCGCTGCAAGACCATGCCCGGCTGACCGGAGATCACTCGATCGCAATATAGGCGATGGCCCAGACCTGTTGGCTGGCTTGTGTTTGAGCCAGTTCAGCATCATCCGCGGGCGGGAAAACGATCATCGTGGGGCCGTAACTACCAATGCCCATCGGCACGCCATCCGCGTGGGTGGCCACGATGGGTTGATGTGTCTCGATGCTTTCCCATGGAATTTCAGCCTGATAGCCATCCATAGCCATGGGCAGAGCAGATTTGCCCCTCGCACCTGCCATCGTCATCACGTCAGATAACAGCGGACCAGCGAAGGTATAGTCGCGCTGGTTCTCTGGCGGGCCATAGCGGATGGTTATTTCGATCTGATCCAACCCGTCCAGCATGGCAGCGTCAAAGCCTGCTGCACCGTCATGTGTGACTTCGAGAAAACCCAACAGCCCACCGTCATTCTCAGCGCGTGCGGGCAGATTGGTTTCGGTGATGGCGCCACCGAGCGTCAGCAATACGTGGCCTTGAGGTGAGGGCATCTCGGCCCATGTGGGCAGGGCGGTGGTCAGCAGCAAGGCGAAGGGCAGGGTAAGGCGCATTCAGGGGCTCCGGTCACGGTTTTCCCCGACCTTAGCCCTGATAGCGGTTAATCCAAGCGCAAAATTTAGGCGTCCATTGACCTTGGCGCTTTGCGTGGTAAACCCCGCGGCAAGCAAAAGGACATCCGAAATGAACCTGTTTTCCGAGATCCGCGGCCTGGTACTGGACGCGCTGGCGCAGATGCAGTCCGAAGGCGCGCTGCCTGAGGGGCTGAGCTTTGACAACGTGGCGGTTGAGCCTCCGCGCGATGCGGCGCATGGCGACATGGCGACCAATGCGGCGATGGTACTGGCGAAACCGGCGAAGATGAAGCCGCGGGACATTGCGGATGTGCTGGCAGGCAAGCTATCTGCAGACGACCGGATCACCAGCGCCGAGGTGGCGGGCCCGGGCTTTCTAAACCTGCGGCTTGCGTCTTCGGTTTGGCAGGGCGTGCTGGCTGCGGTGCTGGAAAAGGGCACCGGTTATGGCCGTTCGACCATGGGACATGGTCAGAAGGTGAACGTGGAGTATGTCTCGGCCAACCCGACCGGCCCGCTGCATGTGGGCCACACGCGGGGGGCTGTGTTCGGTGATGCGCTGGCAAGCTTGCTGGCCTATTCGGGCCATGATGTGACTCGCGAATACTACATCAACGATGGCGGCGCGCAGGTGGATGTGCTGGCGCGGTCGGCATATGAACGGTATCGCGAGGCCAACGGAATGAGCCCCGAGATCGCCGAAGGTCTCTATCCCGGCGATTACCTGATCCCGATCGGTCAGGCGCTGAAAGAGAAATACGGCGACAGCCTGATCGACAAGCCAGAAAGCGTATGGCTGGAAGAGCTGCGCGAATTCTCAACCGACGCTATGATGGACCTGATCCGCGCCGACCTGAAGGCGCTGGGTGTTGAGATGGATGTGTTCTTCTCAGAGAAATCGCTTTACGGCACAGGGCGGATCGAGGCTGCGCTTCAATCGCTAACCGACAAGGGCCTGATCTACGAAGGCGTTCTTGAGCCGCCCAAGGGTAAGAAACCCGAGGATTGGGAACCGCGCGAGCAGACCTTGTTCAAGTCGACCGAACACGGGGATGACGTCGACCGCCCGGTCAAGAAATCGGACGGCAGCTGGACCTATTTTGCCCCGGATATCGCTTATCATTATGACAAGGTGAGCCGTGGGTTTGACGCGCTAATCGACGTATTCGGTGCGGACCATGGCGGCTATGTCAAACGGATGAAGGCGGCCGTTTCGGCCCTTTCCGATGGTAAGGTGCCGCTGGATATCAAGCTGACCCAATTGGTGAAGCTGTGGAAGAATGGCGAGCCATTCAAGATGTCCAAGCGGGCAGGGAACTTTGTCACGTTGCGCGATGTAGTCGATCAGGTCGGGCCTGATGTAACCCGTTTCGTGATGCTGACCCGCAAGAACGACGCACCGTTGGATTTCGATTTCGACAAGGTGTTGGAACAAAGCCGCGAAAACCCGGTGTTCTACGTCCAATACGCCCATGCTCGCGTCATGAGTGTGCTGCGCCGCGCCGCTGAGGCCGGGATTTCTGCCGATGATGCTACGCTATCTGGGGCAGATCTGGGCAAGATCGACCACGCCTCTGAGCTGACCGTTGCCAAGAAGCTGGCAGAATGGCCACGTCTGGTTGAAATCGCCGCTCGCACAAATGAACCGCACCGGGTTGCCTTCTATCTCTATGAATTGGCAGGAGATTTCCACGCGCTGTGGAACAAGGGCAATGACGAAACCCAGTTGCGTTTCATTCAGGATGGCGATGTTGCCACAAGCCAATCGAAAATCGCACTGGCCCGGGCTGTTTCTGTTGTGATTTCAGCGGGCTTGGGTATTCTTGGCGTTACCCCGGCGCAGGAGATGCGATAACAAATATCGCCCGAACCGCCGGTCTGAGGCAGACAAGAAATGACCCGCGCGCCACTTTTTACGGCGCAATCGGGCGGTGAGGCGGAAATGGCACGTTACGATTACTCGGGGCAGCATAACCCCGAGCAGATGCATTACTCGAATCAATCGCATCCTGAAGATGCGTATGATTATCCTGATGAAAGCTATAGCTATGATGACGCCCCGCGCGCAGGCGCTGGGCTGGGCCGTATTGTCAACGTGCTTGGGGCGGTTGCGTCTTTGGCGCTGGTCGCCGGAGTCGGCGTTTGGGGCTACCAACTGATCATGCGCGACGTCAGCGGGGTACCGGTCGTGCGCGCCGCCGAAGGACCCATGCGCGTGCAGCCCGAAAATCCCGGCGGGACGCCTGCTGATCATCAGGGCCTAGCGGTGAATGCAGTTGCCGCTGTCGGGACCGCTGCACCGCCGGCAGATCGTCTGATCCTCGCACCGCGCCCCGTGTCTCTGACTGATGAAGACACGCCCATGACCGCGCTTGAGGCCACAAATGCAGTGCAAGTGATTGAGGAACCCGCCACTGATCAGGCGATCGTGAACGCTCTGGCCGAAGGGCTCGCCGCCGAACCTCTGCCCGAACAGGCGCCTGAGCAGGGCGTGCAATTGGCTTCCCTGGTCACGCCCGAGGACGAGCCCGCGATTGATCCGGCTGATTACGCAGCGCAACAGCCCGACCCTAAGATTGCTGCACTGCCTGGTGTGCGCCGGTCGCTGCGTCCGCATGTGCGTCCAGCCCGCGCTACGCCAAGTTCTATTTCGTCCAACAGCGCTACGGAAGCTGCGATCAATGCTGCAGTAAAGGCTGCTGTTGGTCTGGATGTTGATCCCGATAAATTGACCAAAGGCACGCGACTTGCTCAGCTTGGGGCATACGAAAGCGCCGATGTGGCGCAGGCCGAATGGGCTCGTTTGAATGGCCGATTTGGAGAATATATGGATGGAAAACAGCGTGTTATACAGAAGACCTCAAGCGGAGGACGAACCTTCTATCGCCTGCGTGTCATGGGGTTTGATGATCTGAGCGACTCGCGCCAGTTTTGCGCGGCCCTAGTCGCGCAGGGTGCAGACTGTATCCCGGTCGCCGTCCGGTGAGATTTGGCGCGGTTATCACCGATGCCGAAGGGCTGCGCCTGACGCCGGATGAAAAAGCTTTGTTCAAAGAGATGAACCCGTTCGGGTTCATTCTGTTTGCCCGCAACATCGAATCCGCTGACCAGACCCGCGCCTTGTGCGAGGACTTCCGCGAGGCGGTTGGCCGAAATTGCCTAATCACAGTCGATCAGGAGGGGGGCCGCGTACAACGTCTGCGCGCACCTTTAGCCCGTGAATGGTTGCCCCCTTTGGATCATGTCGCGCATGCCGGAGATCAGGCCGAGCGCGCGATGTATCTGCGCTATCGTCTGATCGCGCATGAACTGCTGGGATTGGGCATCGACAGCAATTGTGCGCCGATGGTCGATCTGGCCCGCGAGGGTACTCATGCGTTCCTGAAGAACCGCTGCTATGGGTCTGATCCCGAAAAGGTTTCCGCGATTGGTCGAGCCGTTGCCAACGGACACTTTGATGGCGGAGTGTTGCCGGCAGTAAAGCATATGCCCGGCCACGGTCTGTCGACGCTCGACAGTCATCACGAGTTGCCGCATGTGGATCTTTCTCTAAGTGCACTGGAAGCAGCAGATTTTGCACCATTCCGCGCGCTGAACGACTTGCCGATGGGGATGACGGCGCATTTGGTTTATGACCAGATCGATCCAAGGCCCGCAACGATTTCTGCTGGAATGATGACGATGATTAGGGAGCGCATCGGTTTCGACGGTCTGATTATGACCGACGATATCACGATGAAAGCCCTGAACGGCGCGCCCGCCGACTTGGCCCGACAGGCATTGGACGCCGGATGCGATGCGGCCTTGCACTGCAACGGGGCCTTTGAAGAACGCGCGCAGGTGCTCGAAGCCGCTGGTGAGATGTCGGATGCGGCACAAGCCCGCGCAGATCGGGCGCTGGCCCGGAGACAACCGCCACAGGAACTTGACATCCAAGCCGCCGAGGCGGAACTATCTGCCCTAATGGGCGGGCAGGTATATGCAGGATAACCTTTTCAGCGAAGACCCGGTCTCGGTTGCCGATCGGCTGGCCGCCGAGGCTTTGATTGTGGACGTCGATGGGTTTGAGGGTCCGCTCGATGTGCTTTTGAAACTTTCGCGTACGCAAAAAGTGGACTTGCGCAAAATCTCGGTTCTGGCGTTGGCGCAACAGTATCTGACCTTTGTCGAAAAAGCGCGGCAGTTGCGGATCGAACTGGCCGCCGACTATCTGGTGATGGCCGCTTGGCTAGCTTTCCTCAAATCCCGCTTGCTGCTGCCCCCGGACCCGGATGATGAAGGCCCCTCGGGCGAGGAACTCGCCGCGCACCTCGCATTCCAATTGGAGCGTCTGCAGGCCATGCGCGATGCCGCTGCGCGCCTGATGGCGCGTGATCAATTGGGCCGCGATTTTTTCAAACGTGGGCAGGGTGAGGATGTTACGCGTATCCGCACCGTGACCTATTCCGCCACATTGCTGGACCTGATGCAGGGCTATGCGCGTATCCGCACGCGCGACGAGTTCCGCCCCTTCGTCATGGACCGCGACGCCGTTTTCACCATGGAACAAGCGCTTGAGCGGATGCGACCCCTGATAGGCTTTGCCGGTGCGTGGACGGATATGGAGACCTACCTGCCCGAAGGCTGGGATGCTGATCCGGTGCGGCGACGCTCGGCCACGGCTGCAACCTTCGCAGCCTCGCTTGAGCTGGTGAAAGAAGGACATATGGAGATCAAGCAAAGCGAGACCTTTGCGCCGATCCATCTGCGTAAGAGGACTGAGACACGTGACTGACGCCAACGAAGAGACAGGCACACTGTTCGAAGCGCCGCCCTTGGCGGAACAAGAACGTATGGTCGAGGCCGTGCTGTTTGCCAGCGCCGAGCCAGTGACGATTGGTGATCTTGAAGCGCGGATGCCCCATGGCAGCAATGCCGCGCAAGCTGTTGAATCGCTTCAGAAACGATACGAAGGGCGCGGGGTGCGTGTGGTGCGCGTTGGTGAGGCTTGGGCGATCCGCACAGCCCCCGATCTTGGCTTCCTGATGCAGAAGGAAACGGTTGAGACCCGCAAGCTTAGCCGGGCGGCCATCGAAACGCTGGCGATCGTGGCTTATCACCAGCCCTGCACGCGTGCGGAGATCGAGGAAATCCGGGGCGTGTCCGTTTCGCGCGGCACCATTGACCAACTGCTTGAGATGGAGTGGATCCGACTGGGCCGCCGTCGCATGACACCAGGCCGTCCGGTGACATTCGTCGTAACGCCTGAGTTTCTGGATCATTTCGGGCTGGAAAACGCCCGTGACCTGCCGGGCCTGAAGGAGTTGCGCGCAGCCGGACTGTTGGAGAATCGCCCACCCCCTGGTGCTGTGCCGCTGGGCGAAGGGCAGGGTGATGACGAGGACGAAGATCAAACCGAACTGTTCGAAGAAGAGTGATCGGACAGCCCTTTTATTGCCGCAGATCCCGCCTATCATAGGGTGCAGGAAACGGAGTTGAGCCAATGAATGCCAATCGGATCATCGATATGATCGTGCGCCGGGTGATGCGTCGCCTGGTGAACCACGGTGTGGACAAGGGTATTGATATGGCCAGCAAGGTGGGCCGCAAACCGGGGCAGTCTGATGTTGAGAATGGCCCCGAGGCGGATCGCCAGATGCGCGATGCGACCAAGCGCCAAAATCAAAGCGCAAAGCAGATGCGGCAGGTGTCGCGTCAGATGCGTCGGTTCATGAAGTTCTGAAACTCAGCCCACAGCTTTGAAATGCTTGGACAGTTTCAGGCCTTGACCCTGATAGTTCGAAGCAATACCCGCGCCATATAGTTGCGTCGGCATTTCGGCCATCTTCTCATAAACCAGGCGCCCGACGACTTGTCCGTGTTCCAACACAAATGGCGCTTCGTGGCAGCGCACTTCCAGCACCCCGCGTGATCCGGCACCGCCTGCTTCGGCATGTCCAAAGCCCGGGTCAAAGAATCCGGCGTAATGTACCCGGAACTCGCCGACCATAGCGAGATATGGGGCCATTTCAGCAGCATACATTGGCGGGATATGCACCGCTTCGCGGCTGACGAGAATGTAGAACGCGCCGGGGTCGAGGATGATGCGACCGTCCTTGGTATGCACCTCTTCCCAGTATTCCTGCGGGTCGTATTCGCCGATCCGATCCAGATCGATCACCCCGGTATGGGGCTTGGCGCGATAGCCGACCAGATCGGTATCGGGCAGTTGCAGATCGACCGAAAACCCCAACCCGTCCTGAATGACGGCTGGCCCATCAACCAACGGCGTTTGACCATGCAACGCGGTCAGCTCGGCGTCGCTGAGTACCGCCTGACCTTTGCGGAAACGGATCTGATTCAGACGCATTCCGGGGCGCACCAGAACCGAGAACGATCGCGGGCAGATCTCGGCATAAAGCGGACCTGTGTAGCCTGCGGGAACCCGATCAAACTCAGTTCCGCCATCAGTGATCGTGCGCGTGAGCAAGTCGAGCCGCCCGGTCGAGCTTTTGGCATTGGCCACCGCACTGATGTCATCGGGCAGGGCGAGCGATTCCATCAGCGGCACCAGATAGACACAGCCCTTTTCCAGAACAGCGCCTTCAGTGATGTCGATGCGGTGCATCTCAAACTCGGCCAGCCGGTCTGCGACAGAACGCCCTTCGCCCGCCAGAAAGGACGCGCGCACCCGGTAAGCCACTGCTCCCAAACGTAGATCAAGGCTTGCCGGCTGCACCTGTGCAGGGATGATGTCTGGGCTTGCGGCGATCTCACCGCGTGCAATCATCGCCTCAAGCTGTTGATTTGGGCAAACACCTGTCATCTCGATCCCCTCTGCTGCCAGAGCGGGATCTGGCCTATGTGCCATAAACGTCGGTGTGATTTGGTCGGGCTAGCAGGACTCGAACCTGCGACCTTCCGTCCCCCAGACGGACGCGCTACCAGGCTGCGCCATAGCCCGACGTTGAGGTGTTCATAAAGACTTTCCCGGCGGGGGCAAGAGGAAATCATCGCCTTTTTTGCTATCCCGCCGTGTGGTGTTCGACGCGATCCAGCCACCTGCGCAGGTCCTTGGCGATGGGTGCAATCTGGTGCAACAGCTCATCGTCATACTCGTCACGATTCCATGCCAGCGAGGCAATACCACCCATCAGCGGCGCTGCATCCAGCTCAGCCGGTATCGGTTTGGGTTCGGGGGTTGCGACGGGTCTCGGAGCCTCTGGGGCAGGGGAATGGGCGGGTTCGCCCAAATCCATGTCGATCTGGTTTGCGGATGGTTCCGGCGCTGAAGCGAACGGAACCACAGTATCGTCGATGCTGGGTGCGGGCGCGTTTTCATCCAAATTGGGCGAAAGCGATGCAACATGCGCAACGCCCTGTTCCCGAAGGATACGCTGAACACCTTTGATGGTAATCCCGTCCTCGTGCAGCAGTTTCTTGATACCGCCCAGCAGACGCATATCATTGGGGCGATAATATCGCCGCCCACCGGCGCGTTTGACGGGTTTGACTTGGGTAAACCGGCTTTCCCAGAAACGCAGCACATGAGCCTGAACTCCGAGCCAGTCCGCAACTTCACTTATGGTGCGAAAGGCATCGGGGGACTTACTCATAACCTGGATGTCCTGAACTTACTTGCGGTTCCCTGCGGCGACGCGATCCTTCATCAGGTGCGACGGACGGAATGTCAGTACACGACGGGGCTGGATCGGAACCTCTTCACCGGTTTTAGGGTTGCGACCGATACGGGCAGTTTTGTCCCGAACGCTGAAGGTGCCGAAGGACGAAATCTTGACCTGTTCGCCACGCACCAGCGCGTCAGACATGTGGTTCAGAACGCTTTCGACCAGCTGTGCGCTTTCATTGCGTGACAGGCCAACCTCACGAAAGACGGCCTCGCTCAGATCCATTCGGGTCAGTGTTTTGTCGCCCATGCTTTTTCCCCTGTTGATGTCTGAGCATATGGCTATGCAAAATTCGCTGTCAATATCAATGAATTGCAGGAGGCTCTGTAAGCCGGATTGTGCCGGTCACCAACGCAGTGCGACCGCACCCCAGGCCAGACCGCCACCAATCGCCTCTGTAACGATCAGATCGCCGGTTTTGATCTGGCCGTTTTGCTTGCCCACCGACAGGGCCAGAGGGATTGAGGCTGCCGATGTGTTGCCATGGTCCTGAACGGTGACCACAACGTTATCCATCGGCAGGCCCATTTTCTTGGCGGTACCTTGAATAATGCGGATATTGGCCTGATGCGGCACGATCCAGTCAACATCGTCGCTGGACAAACCGGCTCGTTCAAGCGCGACTTCTGCGGTTCGGGCCAGTTTTTCGACCGCATGACGGAAGACCTGATTGCCCTGCATCCGCAAGTGGCCGGTGGATTGGGTCGAAACCCCGCCATCAACATAGAGAAGGTCTTTGTAGCGTCCGTCCGAATTCAAGTCGGTCGCAAGAATACCGCGATCATCCGAAGTGCCCTGACCCTCTTGCTCTTCCAGAACCAGTGCGCCCGCGCCATCGCCAAATAGCACGCAGGTCGACCGGTCGGTCCAGTCCATGATTCGTGAAAAGGTCTCGGCGCCGATCACCAGTACGCGCTTCGCCTGACCGGACAGGATCAGGGCGTTGGCGTTGCTGAGCGCAAAGACAAACCCTGCGCAGACCGCCTGTACATCGAAGGCAAAACCATTGGTCATACCCAACCGGGCCTGAACCATGGTTGCCGCCGAAGGAAAGGTCAAATCAGCTGTGGAGGTTGCCAGCACAATCGCGTCGATATCATCCGCCGTCAGTCCGGCATCAGCCAGTGCGGCTTCGGCCGCTTTGGTGGCCAGATCGGATGTGGTTTCGTCCTCGGCCGCGAAGTGTCGCCGCTCGATCCCGGACCGGGTGCGAATCCATTCGTCCGTCGTATCCAGCGTTTTCTCGAACTCAGAGTTCGGTACAACGCGCTCTGGCAAATAATGCCCGACACCTACAACAACTGAGCGGCCTGCCATGCTGGGGTACTGCCTTTTTTGTTATTATTCCGATTGAGACACGGAATGGGCCGCATCTTGTGCAAGTGCGGCTGTTGATGCAACCCGTGCCGCCAATTTTTCGGCGAAACCGGATTCAGCCAGAGTGAAGGCCAGCTTAACCGCTGCGGAAACGCCGGTTGCGTCCGCTCCGCCGTGGGATTTCACCACGGTTCCGTTGAGTCCCAGGAACACGCCGCCATTGACGCGGCGCGGGTCTATCCGCTTTTTCAGACGATTCAACGACGTGATTGCCAGGATCGAGGCCAGCCGGGATAGGGGCGAGTATTTGAACGCTTCACGAAGCAAATCACCGATAAGGTTCGCGGTGCCTTCGCCGGTTTTAATGGCGACATTTCCAGTGAAGCCGTCGGTCACGATCACGTCAGCTTTGTCGCCGGGGATATCGCTGCCTTCGACAAAGCCCACGAATTCGAAATTCGCCTGATCGGCAAAGTCCGAGATCATCGCGTGGGCTTCTTTCAGTTCGGCGCGGCCCTTGTGTTCTTCGGTGCCGACATTCAGCAACCCGATCCGAGGGCGGCTGAGCGCCATACCGTTGCGCGCGTATGAAGCCCCCATCAGCGCGTATTGCAAAAGGTCCTTGGCATCAGCGCGCACATCTGCGCCGACGTCCAGCATCACGTTGAACCCATGCGGATTGCGCGAGGGCCACAGGATCGCGATGGCAGGGCGGTTCACGCCGGGCAGCTTGCGCAGCCGCAACATGGACATGGCCATCAGCGCGCCCGTATTGCCGCAGGACACCGCGCCGTGCGCTTCACCTGCACGCACCGCTTCCAGAGCGGACCACATCGACGTGCTCTTGCCGCTGCGGACAACCTGGCTTGGTTTGTCTTCCATCGTGACCACGTCCGGGCAATCACGAAAAACGACGCGCCCATCAAGGACACGCCGTTTGGCAACCAGCTTGCGTAGTTCCTGTTCCTGACCGTGCAGGATGAACCCGATCTTCGGGTTCTTGTCCGCAGATTTTGCAATGCCCGCCACAACGACGGCAGGGCCCGAATCTCCGCCCATAGCGTCAACCGAGATGATGATCCGTCCGGTCTGCGTGGGCTGATCCGTCATGCCTTGGCCTGCGTCCAATCAGGCTTAGGCCGCGTCTTCGTCCAGGTCGATTTCGTCGGCCTGAGCGACGACTTCACGATCGTCATAGTGGCCGCAAGATGCGCAAACGTGGTGTGGGCGCTTCAGCTCGCCGCAGTTCGGGCATTCGTTCGGGTTTGCAGCAACCAGAGCGTCGTGTGCGCGGCGGTTGTTGCGACGCGACTTGGAAACTTTGTTCTGTTGGACGGCCATGGTCTCAACCTTTGTCTGATATGGGCTGACAGATTCGCTGTCAGCCGGGTTACGTACTTTGTTTTCTCGTGGTTTGACGCGCGTTTAAGGGGCTTGCCCCGCAATGTCCAACCCAAATTCCAATGAGCGCGCGAAAATACTGCGATTCTCGTCATGTTCAAGCGGTTTTTCTGACGGCCTGCTATGACAGGAAATCCCTCGCCTGTCACTCGTCTTTTTTCATCGCATCCCGCAGCCCCGCCAAACCAGCGAAGGGTTTTACATCCTCATCTGTGAGGGCCTGTTTGCCCGGTTCAGTATAGTCTATCTGGCCCAGCTCGACTCCATCCTTCCGTGGATATTGGGGCAGGGCCAGCGACAGCGCTTCAACCATGATCAGCGCAGGATCGATCTCGGGGCCAAGCGGTTCGGTCTCGTCATCCTCGGGGATTTCGAACTCGGGCTCCTCCGGATCGCTCCAATCAGCCACAAAGACGCGACTCACCGGGGTGTCGATGCGTGTGGTCACAGGTTCCAGCGTCACGACACAAGGTTGGATCACCGTTGCGCCCAGCTTGCCTGAAAGCGTCCAATCCCGTTTGCCCTGCGCGCGCAATTCGCCGACAAAGCTGAGCTTGCGGAGGCCAAGCAGGCCGAGCTCTTGTTTTATGGCCTCCAGCGCCTCGCCGGTCGGGCGCAACTCAAACGGGGTCGGAGCGTTTTGCGGCAGGTCTGCGACGCGTAAAGATGTCTGGTTGCTCATTCGTGAGGTTTTCCTGTGTTGAACCGGAGCCTTGGTTTCTGTAATCGGATAGGGTCCGCAAGGGGCCATGGCAAGAGGATGTGCATGTTGAAGGGTTTGAACAGGTTGAAACCAGCGTCGAAAACGCTTGTCTTTGCGGCCTGTCTGGCGGTCGTGGGCGCATGTTCACCAATCTTCAAGAATCACGGCTACGTGCCTCCGCCAGAGGATCTGGCCAAAATCAAGGTCGGCGTCGATACCCGCGATAGTGTTGAAGAAACCATCGGCGCGCCCAGCTCGGCGGGCGTGGTGCGGGATTCGGGCTATTACTATGTCGCCTCGCGCGTCCGTCATTATGGGCCCAAACGACCCGAGGTCGTTTCACGTGAACTGGTCGCGATCAGCTTTGATCAGCGCGGTGTCGTTCGCAATATCGAGCGGTTCGGCCTGGAAGACGGCTATGTCATCGTGCTGGATCGTCGCGTGACCGATTCCAACGTGGAAGACAAAGGCTTCCTGCGTCAGCTTCTGGGTAACATCGGCAACTTCAACCCGGCAAATATTCCTGGCGCAAACAACTAAAGCGACCAATTCTCTTGCAGTGGTCACAGGACAGTCACACATTCTGTAGTAAGGACCAGACAGATGTGACCGGTCAGCAACCGCAGGAGGATGCGACCATGGCGGTTTTGTTGGACAAGGGTCGATATCGCGCCCGCTTGGCGCAAACCGAGCAAGACGTGGCGGCGGCGCAGACGCTGAGGATGCTGACCTTTGCTACTGATGGTCAGGATTGTGATGCTTTTGATGCACGCTGCGCCCATGTTCTGGTCGAAGATCTGCAGGCCGGTGGGGCGTTGGTGTGCTGTTTCCGTATGCTGACAATGCAGGGCGGCTTTGAAATCGGACTCAGCTACTCGGCACAGTTCTATGACCTGTCGGCGCTACGCGATTTTACGGGACCGATGGTCGAGATGGGTCGGTTCTGTATTCACCCGGACTACAATGATCCGGATATCTTGCGTGTCGCGTGGGGCGCAATGACGGCGTATGTCGATCAGAACGGGATCGAAATGCTGTTTGGTTGTTCGTCATTCGCTGGAACCGAAACAGCCGAATATCTTGACGCTTTTGCGATGCTCAAACACCGACATCTGGCACCAAGGCGATGGTTGCCGCGAGTCAAGGCGCCGGATGTGTTTCGCTTTGCGGCGCGCTTGCGCAGACGCCCTGATGTAAAACAGGCGATGCTGAGGATGCCGCCCTTGTTGCGCACCTATCTGATGATGGGGGGGTGGGTCAGCGATCATGCGGTGGTGGACAGGCACATGAACACCCTGCATGTGTTCACCGGCCTTGAAATCGGAGCAATTCCCCCAGCTCGTAAACGGTTGCTGCGCGCGGTGGCTGGGTGATTTGAGTATCTGGGAAAAGGTGAAGTTGGGGCGTTGACGCCTTGCTTTGGCCGGTTTAGCTGGCGGGTATGGCGAGAATTCCTTTATTGCAAATGTCCGGTATCTCTCTGACGTTCGGGGGTGATCCGGTGTTTTCCGATCTGGACCTTGTGGTTCAACCCGGTGATCGCGTCGCGCTGGTCGGGCGGAACGGGTCAGGCAAATCGACCTTGATGAAAGTGATGGCCGGGCTGGTCGAGGCCGATCAGGGTGAAATCGTCATCCCTCCTGGTAAATCAGTGGGTTACATGGAGCAGGATCCCGGAATGCAGGGATTCGCGACGCTTGGAGACTATGCCTCAAGCGGGTTGGAACCGGGTGAGCTGTATAAGGTCGAACGCGCGGGCGAAGGGCTGAAATTCGACCCTGAGCGCGCGGTCGAAACCGCTTCGGGTGGGGAAAGGCGACGCGCCGCCTTGGCCAAGCTGATGGCCGAGGCGCCTGACTTGATGTTGCTGGACGAACCGACGAACCACCTGGATATCGAGGCGATTGCGTGGTTGGAGCGTGAGTTGGGCTCAACCCGTGCAGCCTATGTTCTGATCTCGCATGATCGCGCATTCCTGCGTGCGTTGACCCGTGCGACGCTGTGGATCGATCGCGGAGTTGTGCGGCGGCAAGAACAGGGCTTTGCGGCCTTTGAAAACTGGCGGGACAAGGTCTGGGAAGAGGAGGATCAGCAGCGCCACAAGCTGAACCGCTTGATCAAGTCCGAGGCGCGATGGGCCGTCGAGGGTATCAGCGCCCGCCGCAAGCGCAATCAGGGTCGTGTTCGGGCGCTACAAGCCTTGCGCGCCGAGCGTGCAGCGCAGATCAAACGTCAGGGATCGGCTGCCATGACGTTGGAATCCGGTCCGAAATCAGGGCGCAAGGTCATCGAGGCCAATGGCGTTTCAAAGGCATTTGACTCTCAGCAGATCGTGCGCAATTTCGATCTTCTGGTTCAGCGCGGTGACCGTGTGGCCTTTGTTGGGCCGAACGGTGTGGGCAAGACCACGTTGCTGAAAATGCTGCTAGGTCAGGTCGAACCGGACGAGGGTTCGGTGGTGCTGGGTACTAACCTTGAGATCGCCGTGTTCGATCAGGCGAGGGCACAGCTGGACCCGGAAATGAGCCTGTGGGACAGCTTGACCGGCGATCCCGAGATGCGAGTCTCGGGCAAGGCCGATCAGGTGATGGTGGGTGGCCAACCCAAGCATGTAGTGGGCTATCTCAAAGAGTTTCTGTTCGATGACGCGCAGGCAAGAGCGGCTGTTAAGTCCTTGTCCGGTGGGGAAAAAGCCCGGTTGCTGTTGGCGAAACTGATGGCGAAAACATCGAACTTGCTGGTGCTGGACGAACCGACCAACGATCTGGATGTTGAAACGCTGGATCTGCTGCAGGAATTGCTGGACGACTATGATGGAACGGTGCTGCTCGTCAGCCACGATCGGGATTTTTTGGATCGGGTTGCAACCACAACCATCGCCATGGAGGGCAACGGGCGCGCGACCGTCTATGCTGGTGGTTGGTCAGATTACATCGCTCAGCGAGGTGATATAGTTGCGAAAAAGGAAGAAAAAGCAAGGCCTTTAAAACCGAAAGTGAAGCAAGAAGCGAAGGCAAAAGCAGGGCTGTCGTTCTCGGAGAAACACCGACTTGAGAAGCTACCAGCAGAGATCGCGCGCCTTGAAGCCGAGATCGCCAAGCTCGAAGAACTGATGTCTGATCCTGAGCTGTTCACACGCGAACCGATCAAGTTCCAGAAGGCAACCGATGCCCTGGTCGAACGGCAGGAAAAACTGTCAGCGGCTGAGGAAGAGTGGCTGATGCTTGAAGAGAAGGCCGAAGCCGGTTGAGTCCGAGTTGTACAACCTCGATCGACTAGATTGTCTGAGTTGTACAAACCTATGCACCGGTTTGCGCGTGCTCAAATGGGGCGGGCAGGGTTACCGACAACAGTTGCTCCGGCGGGGACGTCCTTCGTGACGACACTGCCCGCGCCGACGATGGCGCGGTCTCCGATCGTGACGCCGGGCATTATGATCGCGCCGCCGCCGATCCAGACGTTTTCGCCGATTGTCACCGGGTGGTCGATTTCCAGACCCTGCGCGCGCAGGACTGGGTCTTTGGCGTGTTGGGCGCAATAGATCTGCACCGTGGGGCCGAGCATCGAGTCACTGCCGATGCGAACAGGCGCGGTGTCGAGAATGACACAGCCCGCATTCAGATACACCCGGTCGCCCAGCGACAGGTTCATTCCATAAGCGCAGTGGAACGGAGCCTCAAAATAGCAATCTTGCCCGATCCCCGCAAAGAGCGCCGCCAATTCGGGAGCTATAGCCCCTCGGTCATCGGGCGGGCAGGTGTTGTGAGCATGAACCGCGCGGCGTGCTTTCATGCGAAGCACTTCCAGTTCGGGGTCGAGGCAGCAATACCACTCGCCTGCCGCCATTTTCTGCCGCTCGGTCATGAAACCCGTCTTAGCGCATCCGCAGGGCACCGTCGATGCGGATGACCTCTCCGTTCAGGTAGCCCATCTCGACGATGAACCCGGCCAGACGACCGTATTCGCGCGGGTCGCCGAGGCGAGCAGGGTTGGGGACGTCCGCCGCAAGCTGTTGCTGCACCTCTTCAGGCAGGCCGGCCAGCATCGGGGTCATGAAGATGCCCGGTGCGATGGCCATCACACGGATACCAGTCGAGGCCAGATCGCGCGCCATGGGTAGCGTCATGCCGACCACGCCGCCTTTCGAGGCTGCATAGGCCGCCTGACCTTTTTGCCCGTCAAAGGCGGCGATGGAGGCCGTGTTGATAATCACGCCGCGTGCGCCATCCGGTTCAGGATCATTCTTTGCCATCTCTGCGGCAGCAAGACGTGAGACGTTGAAGGAGCCGACCAGATTGATGTCGATGGTACGCTGGAACGCCTCCAGAGGGTGCGGGCCGTCTTTGCCAACCGTTTTGGCTCCGATCGCGATCCCGGCGCAGTTCACGGCGGCGGTGATGCGACCCATCTTGTCCATCGCATGTGCAATCGCTGCAGCGACCGAGGCCTCATCCGTCACATCAGTTTGCGCGAAATGTCCGCCGATTTCAGCCGCGACTTGCGGGCCACGCTCGGCGTCGCGGTCAAGGATTGTGACCTGCGCGCCGTTCTCGGCAAAGTGACGGGCTGTGGCTTCACCCAGGCCGGAGGCTCCGCCGGTGATCACCGCAGCTGTGGTTGAGAGTTGCATGGCGGGTTCCTTCCTGATCTGAACACTTGTTCAGATAATCCCAACCATGGCCCTCTGTCCAGTCACAGCTTTGATCAATCAAGCCTGCTGCGCTGCTGCATCGGCGTAACGCCAAACGCAGCTCGGTACACACGCGAGAAATGGCCGGCGCTTTCGAAACCGCAGGCAAAGGCGACCTCGGTCACCGAAGATTCGGTCTGCAGCAGCAGATTGCGGGCGCGGTCCAGCCGCAATTCCATGAAGTATTTCTTGGGCGAGGTGTTCAGGAATTTCCCAAACAGACGCTCCAGTTGCCGGGTCGAGATTCCGATATCGCTGGCAATGACCGAGGGGGACAACGGGCTTTGGATATTGTCGGTCATGATGTGGATTGCCTTGGCCAGATGCGCGTTCCGCATCCCGTTGCGCGATTGCAGCGAGACGCGCTGATCGGCAGTGGCGTTGCGCACGGCGTTATAGACCATCTGATCGGCCACTGCGACCGACAGGTCGTGGCCGTGGTCGCGTTCGATCAGGTGCAGCATCAAATCGGCGGTCGCGGTGCCGCCCGAGGCGGTCATGTGTTTTTCGTCGGCGACAAAGACGCTGCGAACAAGGTTTATCTCGGGGAAGGCCTCCATGAAAGCATCATGGTATTCCCAATGGATCGCCGCCTGCATCCCATCCAAAAATCCGGCCTCGGCCAGCAGCCATGCACCGGAACACAAGGCGCTGATATTGGTGCCCCGTGCCCGCTCTCGGCGCAGGGTTGCGAGCAGCGGACGCGAGACGTGATTGCGCATGTTTATTCCTGACAGAACAAACAGTTGGTCGCATTTTGGGATAGATCTCAATCCGCCATGCACCAAAGTGACCGATCCGTTTGAACAGACCGCATGCTCAGCGTGTTCGGACAGGAAGGACCATCGATAAAGATCTTCCTCGGCCAGCAAATTTGCGATCCGCAATGGCTCGACCGCGCAGGAGAAGGCGAGATGCGAGAATTCCTCGACCAGTATGAAGGCGTAGTGCTGTGTTTGGCTCATCGATAGGACCGGAATCAGGGCGTTCTGACAGTTTTCTGCATGCTGCACGAAAACTAACTGTATACAACATGTATTTTTCTACGATACCAGAGGGCAAGCTATCGATTCGCGGGATCGTGATGAAGGGGATCGGATGAGGGACGAAGGGAAATCACCAAAAGAGGCGTTGGCTGAGCATCTGAAGATGTCGGTTCTGACCCTGCGTTTGCGTCCCGGAGAGGATTTGGACGAGGCGCAGCTGTCGCAGGCCTTTGGCCTGTCGCGCACGCCTTTGCGCGAAGTGTTCCGGCAGTTGGCCGGTGAGGGGTATCTGGACTTGCGCACCCATCGCGGGGCGCGGGTGTCAGAGATGTCTCATACCACGCTACGCGATTTCTTTCTGGTTGCGCCGATGGTCTATGGCGCGGTGCTGCGTCTGGCCGCGGCGAATGCGACGCACGATCAGATCGATCAGTTGAAAGAGGCGCAAGAGACGTTTCGGCAAGCCTTGCGTACAGGCTCGGCTGAGGAGCGGACGCTGGCCAATACCCGGTTTCACGAAGTGACCGGTGAAATGGCGGGGAATGTCTATCTATCGCCTTCGTTCAATCGGTTGTTAATCGACCATGCGCGGATCGGGATGACATTTTATCGCCCGCAGACCGCACAGATGACCGAGAACCTATCGCAAGCCAGCCATCAGCACGACGCCATCATCGCCGCCATCGAGGCGGGCGATGAGGCGGCTGCTGCGCAGCTAGCCGACGACCACTGGACCCTGTCACGCGATCAGATCGAGCTGTTCGTGATGCCCGAGGGGTTGGATTTTCAGCTGGGACAGGTCCCCGGCAAGACATCTGCATGAGGGAAACATGACTCCGATCTTCAGATTTGAGGGTATTTATACGCCGGTGGTGACACCCTACGCGGCGGATGGCGGCGTGAACTGGGACGCGTTGGCCGAGGTGATCGAGTACCTGATCGAACAGGGCGTACACGGCTTGATCTCGGGTGGATCGACCGGTGAGAACTATGCCCAGACCGTCGATGAACGGCTGCAACTGGCGCGGTTTACGCATGAACAGCTGACGGGACGTGTACCTTTGGTTGTGGGAACCGGGGCGATGCTGACCGGCGATTCCGTTGCGCTGGCTTCAGGTGCGCGCGAACTTGGCGCGGATGCGATCCTGTTGGCCAGCCCTCCGTATTCGGTGCCGACCGACCGTGAGAATGCGCTGAACGCTCTGGCTATCGACAAGGCGGCTGATTTGCCGGTGATGCTGTACAACTATCCGCACCGGACCGGCACGATGATGGGGGAAGAGTTCCTGGACCGTGTGGGCCGCAGCCGGAATTTCTGCGGCATCAAGGAAAGCTCGGGCGATATCAACCGGGTACATCTGCTGGCGCGGGATTATCCGCATATTCAGCTGGGCTGCGGCATGGACGATCAGGCGCTGGAGTTCTTCGCTTGGGGCGCGCCGTTCTGGGTCTGTGGCGGGTCGAACTTTTTGCCCGCCGAGCATGTGGCGCTGTATCAGGCCTGTGTGATCGAGGGCGACTTTGCCAAAGGCCGCCGCATCATGAGCGCGCTGATGCCGCTGATGCGGGTGCTGGAGCAGGGGGGCAAGTTCATCCAGACGATCAAGCATGGCGTCACCATGAATGGGATTGATGCGGGGATGGTGAGACCTCCGCTCAAAGGGTTGAATAAGGATGACAAACGCGCGCTGGAACAGGTGACGCGCGTTCTGAAACGCAAAATCGCAGATATTGTGGCGGAGGATTGAGGCATGAGCTTGCTGACGAAAGACGAATACGAATCCATCGCTGCGCATCTGGATTTGCCGACGGGCGCGTTCATCGACGGCGGATACCGCCCGGCAATCTCGGGGCAGGTGTTCGAGACCGTAAACCCGGCCACAGGGGCGGTGCTGACCAGCATCGCGGCCTGTGGTGCCGAGGATGTGGATTTCGCCGTCGAAAAAGCGCGTGAAGCGTTTGATGATGGGCGTTGGTCAAAGATGCACCCGTCAGATCGCAAGGATGTGCTGATCCGGCTGTGCAAGCTGATCACCCGGAATGCGCGGGAACTGGCGGTGATGGAGAGCATCGATAGTGGCAAGACGATCTTTGATTGCGAAACCGTTGATGTTCCCGAGACGATCCACTGCCTGAAATGGCACGCCGAGGCGATTGACAAGATCTATGATCAGGTCTCACCGGCCAGTGATGATCACATCGCAATGGTGGTGCGAGAACCCATCGGTGTGGTTGGGCTGGTCCTGCCGTGGAACTTCCCTCTGCTCATGCTGGCGTGGAAGATCGGGCCGGCTCTGGCGGCGGGTTGTTCAGTGGTGCTGAAGCCGGCGGCCGAGACTTCTCTGACCGCTTTAAAGGTGGCGGAGCTGGCGTCTGAGGCCGGGTTGCCGCGCGGTGTGCTGAATGTAGTGCCCGGCGGTGGTGCCGAGGTGGGCGAACCCATCGGGCGGCATATGGACATCGACATGGTGTCTTTTACCGGCTCGACCGTAACCGGAAAGAAGTTCCTGAGCTATTCCGCTGAAAGCAATGCCAAGGAAGTTGTGCTTGAAATGGGCGGCAAAAACCCGGCCATCGTCTTGCACGATGCGGAAAATCTGGATCGGGTGGCGGCGCATGTCGTCAATGGCGCATTCTGGAACATGGGCGAGAATTGCTCGGCCTCGTCGCGGTTGATCGTGCATAAGGACGTGAAGGCAGAACTGCTGGAACGGATCGCGCATCATGCCAAGCACTGGAATGTCGGCGACCCGTTGGACCCAGAGACCCGCATGGGCGCGCTTGTCAGCGAGGGGCATTATTCCAAGGTGTGCGGCTATCTGGATCAGGCCGAGACTGTGCTGATTGGTGGCAAGGCGGAGAATGGGTTTGTTGAAGCCACGGTGGTCGAGGTGCCCGGAAACGATGCCACGCTGGCGCGCGAGGAGATCTTTGGCCCGGTTTTGTCGGTGATCGAAGTTTCGGGCTTTGACGAGGCGATCAGCATTGCCAATGACACCGAGTATGGGCTGTGCGCCTCGATCTTCACGGCCAACGCCAAACGCGCGATCCGGGGTGCCCGGGCGATCCGGGCGGGTACCGTCACGATCAACAGCTTTGGTGAAGGGGATATCACCACACCCTTTGGTGGCTACAAGCAGTCAGGGTTTGGTGGCCGGGACAACTCGGTTCACGCCCATGATCAGTATACCCAGCTGAAAACCATCTGGATTGATCTGGCCGATGACGAAGATGAGGCGGTAGATTGACGATCTACACCGCCAAACGTTTGCCCCGGCAAACCGGCGTGGCAGGATGGAATGCCATCCTGCCTCTGCAGCAAGACCTGCCTCGGCTTGAGCAAGACCAGACCGCAGATGTGACCATCATCGGCGGTGGTTTTGCCGGGCTGTCCGCAGCGCTGAGGCTGCATCAGCTTGATCCGGCGCTGAAGGTTGTGGTGCTTGAGGCTGGGCGCTTTGCGGAAGGCTCTGCCGGGCGCAACTCGGGGTTCATGATCGATCTGCCGCATGACTTGGCCTCGGACAATTACGCCAGCGATGGGCTGGAGGCAGATCGGGCCACAATCGCGCTGAATCGCCAGGCGATTTCCTTTGCGACCCGGGTAGCCGCTGAGTGCGACCTGTCGCCGGAGATGTTCGACCCGTGCGGCAAGATCAACGCTGCTGCGACCGCAGCGGGTGATCGGCACAACGCAGACTACGCAGTGCATCTGGCGCGATTGGGAGAGCCCCACGAGCTTTATGATGCACAGCAGATGCAGGCGCTGACAGGCAGCCCGCATTACACATCTGGTCTGTTTGCGCCCGGGACGGTGATGATCCAGCCTGCAGCCTATGTGCGGGCTCTCTCAACGCATCTGGCTGGGCGGATCGGTGTTTATGAAAACTCTGCCGTGACAGGGTTTCGCAAACAAGGCGGTGGCTGGGTGGTCGAGACCGAACAGGCGCGGGTTTCGACGGGGCGGATCGTGATGGCAACAAATGGTCATCTGGAAAGCTTTGGGTTTTACCAGCGGCGTCTGATGCACATCTGCCTCTACGCGTCGATAACGGAACCACTGACGCCAGATCAGATCGCCACGCTGGGCGGACAGCCACGCTGGTCAGTAACGCCAGCGGATCCGATGGGCACTTCGGTCCGGCGGGTTTCGGGCAGTTATGGGGATCGCATTCTGATCCGGACCTGTTCAAGCTTTCATCCTGAAATCCACAGCAGCGATAGCCAGTTGAATCGGGCAGGCACGGTGCACGATCGTAAGTTTCAGGAGCGATTTCCCAACTTGCCGAATGTACAGATGCAGCACCGTTGGGCTGGGATGCTGTGCCTCAGCCGCAATGGCTCGGCCGCGTTCGGTGAGATCGAGCAGGGTGTATATGCCGCCTGCTGTCAAAACGGATTGGGTATAGCGCGAGGAACACTGCAGGGAATGGGCGTGGCAGAGCTTGTACTGGGAAAAGACTCCCAGATTGCAGATCATTTTCTGGCGCAACCGATACCACCGCGTTTGCCACCCGAGCCCTTCGCATCGGTTGGGGCCAATACGTATCTGCGCTGGAAAGAGTGGCGATCAGGGGCGGAATAGCATGCAGGCTGGTCAGGGCAGGCTGAGCTTTGCCATCCGTCCGCCATCGATCGTGTAAATTTGACCGGTGACAAAACCCGCTTCCTCGGCTGCCAAGAACGCGACCAGTGCGGCGACTTCTTTCGGGTCGCCGGTGCGGCCAACGGGATGAATGCGGGCGATATCCCGGCGGAATGCGCCAGGGTCGTTCATGCTCTCGATGAAATCGATGTTGAGGTCTGTGTCGATCCAGCCCGGTGCCACTGCATTGCAGCGAATGCCTTCTGCTCCGTGGTCCACGGCAACCGCGCGGGTCAGCCCATGCAGCCCGGCCTTAGAGGCGCAGTAGGCGGCGTGGCCGGGGTTGCTGCCCAACCCCTCGACCGAGCCGATATTGACGATGCTGCCCTTGGTTTTGCGCAGATGTGGCAGTGCAGCCTGGATCAGCAGGAACGGGGCGGTTAGGTTGACCATGAGGTTGCGTTGCCAATCTTCAAGCGGCATGTCGTTGACGGAGGCCTCCTGCATCATGCCTGCATTGTTGATCAGTACGTCCAGCTGGCCCGCGCTGTCCACAACCTGCTTGATGATCTGCGCCGGGCTTTCCGGGTTTGCAAAATCCGCCGGGATAGAGGGGAACTCATCATCCTTACCGCGCTGCGCAGTGTAGACATTAGCCCCTTCTTCGCGCAGCCTCCGGGCGATGGCTTGTCCGATGCCACTGCGGCCACCGGTCACGAGCGCTGTTTTTCCTGCAAATCTGTTCATTGCACAGGCTTGCCCCCATTCACTTCGACCAGAGCACCACACATGTAGCGCGCCGAATCCGAGGCGAGAAAAAGGATCACTTCCGCTATATCTTCGGGTTCGGCGATACGCCCTAAAGGCACCGACTTCCCAAGCTCGGCAATCGCCGTATCAGGATCGAACCCACGTTTGGCAAAGCCCGAACGCAGCATCGGCGTATTCACCTCATTCGGGCAAACGGCGTTGATGCGGATGCCCTGATGGGCGTGATCGTGCCCCATGCATTGGGTGAGGCTGGCAATGGCTGCTTTGGTCATGCAGTACACCGCATGATCCGGGCCAGGTCGAAGGCCCCAGCACGAGGCAGTGTTCACAATAGCACCGCCACCCGCCGCCGCCATGATTGGAATCGCAGCGCGGCAGATACGGAAAGGGGCCTCGACATTCACTCCGACGGACAGGGCCCAGTCCTCATCGGATGTTTCAGTCACCGGGCCGCGGGTGATCACGCCTGCATTGTTGATCACGATATCAAGACCACCCAGCGCCTGATGTGCGACCAAGGCCAGCCCGTCGCAATAGTCGGGATCGCGCAGATCGCCGGGCAGATGCGCCTCGGCTTCAAGGCTGCCCACATCGCGGTCAGCAACGGCCACACGCGCGCCTTCGGCCCGCAACTGGCTGACGATGGCCCCCCCGATCCCGCCCGACGCCCCGGTGACGAGTGCGGTTTTTCCAGCGAACCTCATTCGTGTGCCTCCCCGGGACTTAGTAGGATTGGTTCAACTCATCCGCCGCCGGGATCTCGCGCTCGCGCCGTGCGATGTAGTCCAGCAGTTCTTCGTTCTTGGCGATGTCGAGCGTTGGCTCCTGATACTCAGCCAGCAGCTTGCGGGCGTGTTTCAGGGCACGTTCGGTGATCTCGACACAACCTTCGGCCTGCCATTGCTCGATCGAGTTGTTGTCGAACATGTCGGGCATGAAGAACGCGCTTTGGAAATTGTCCTGCGTGTGGGGATGCCCCAGATAATGCCCGCCGGGTCCGATATCGCCGACGGCCGAGACGGCCTGATCGAAGTCGTGCCACTTCGGACCCTCAGCCATGCGATAAGCCATGGCACATTGTTCGGCGTCGACGATGAACTTGGCGGTCGAGCAGTGCATCCCAGCCTCGTTCCAGCCCGCTGAATGCCAGATGTAATTGGCCCCTGCATGGATCACCGCCTGCAGGGTGGTCGCGGATTCATAGCCTGCCTGCGCGTCGAACGTCTTGGCCCCACCCAGCGTGTTCGAAGTGCGCCATGGCACTTCGTAATACCGGGCCATCTGTCCGATCATGAAGTTCATCAGACTGATTTCGGGCGTGCCTGCCATCGGTGCACCGGATTTCATCGAGACGGTCGATAGGTAATGTCCATAGATCGCAGGCGCGCCCTTGCGGATCACCTGCGTATAGGCCAACGCGCTGAGCGCTTCGGCGTTCAGCTGCGCCACGGTGGCCGGGACACTGGCAGGCGTATTGGCCCCGCCCAGTACGAAGGGCGAGCACAGCACCGGCTGTTTGCGGCGGCAGAAGGCCCGCATGGCGCCCAACATGGTTTCATCCCAGACCAGTGGCGAGTTGCCGTTGCAGTTGCCGGTGGTGACAGGGTGATCCTCAAGGAAATCCTCGCCAAACAGGATGGAGCACATCTCCATGACATCTTCGGCATTCTTGGGGCTGGTGGTCATGCCCATGAAAGTTTTGTCCGAGTGTTTCATTGATGAATAAGTGATCCGCAGATGGCGCTGGCTGATCGGGTGATCATAGGGTTCCACGATGTGATGGGCCGAGGAATGCAGCGCGGGCAGCATATGGCTGAGCTTGTGGAACATCGCCAGATCATCCAGCGTCGGGTTACGGCGCACATCGTCCAGATCGCGCAGGAACGGCGCGCCGGTCATTGGCACGAAGATCGAGTGTTTGCCGCCCAACCGGACATTCTTTTTCGGATCGCGCGCGTGGTAGGTGAAATCTGACGGGATGGTCGCGATCAGCTCGCGCACCAGACCGCGATCCAGATAGACGAGTTCGCCTTCGACCTTGGCACCAGCCTTCTTCCAGTCTTTCAGCGCGATGGGGTCACGGAACTGGACACCCACGTTTTCCAGAATATCCATCGATGCCTCATCGATGCGTTCAACCTGCGCGCCGTCCATCACCTCGCATAACGGAATGCCGCGGGTCAGGCCCGGCAACATCTCAAAGTTCGGGGCGGTGCGCATGGCGCGGCGGGCCGAGCGCCCTCCGGTACGTGTGGCTGTGGCAGTTCTGGTCATATGGTGCCTCCTTCCGGTTCAGTGTGAAATGGAAGGGGTGGGGTGCACATGCAGGAATGCGAAAGACTGTTGCGAAATGCGACGTTGGGGTTTCGCCAAAAAAACGGCAACTCGAAGGAGGTTCGCTAAAGCATCTCAAACGCATCGTTGTGAGAGTTTGTGTTTGACATCACACAATGGCAGCGAAGCAGACGATCGGGCCAAAGAATTGCCGCCAAAAGTGACTAGCCCACCCGCAGACTGTATTCTGATCAATGTATCGGCACCATTCGAGACGGGCTTAATCCATGTGGGAGCAGCGCATTAGGAACTCTCAGCAACCAAATCTGATCGTAAGGAGCGTGGCAAAAGCTGCCCTGTCTGTGCGGGTAAAACTGCTGATGGCGTTTTTGGGTATCACGTTGTTGCTTTTGGGATTGGCGCTTTTTGCGGTGTCGGCCTTGCAGCAATCGAACAGGCGTGTCGATGCGATGATCCATGATCAGGAGAGGATTGCATATTTTAACGAAATCCATTTGGCGCTGAGCGAGTTGAACCTGATGAACTTGTCCTTGGTCATCGATCAGACGCCCGGGGACGAATCGGACGAAATTTTTGCGTTTTCAACCGGCAATTTCATCGGTCAGATCGAGAACCTGCAACATCACATTGCGCAAGGGATACGTCGGTTCCTGCAGGCGGGCAGCAATGAGTCCCAAACCATTGACGAAATCCGCGCAGATTTGGGCGACATCAAAACCAAGGCCGCCGCCATGGTGCGATTTCGAAGAGACGGAGACATGCAGAATCTCGCCGAATTGGGATTGGATCAGATTTTTCGCCAAGTTCGTTCACTGCAAAGCGATGCGTATAATCTTGTGCAGGGCGCCGAAGCAGAGATGCGTGACCGGGCAAATAGGAATGCCGAAGTTTACCAATCGACGCGCAAAATGGTCGTGGCGGCGGCAACAATTGCAATGGGGGCAGCCCTTTTTCTTGGCTACGCAATCTCTTCGTCACTGATCTGGCCAATGCGCCGAATTGGTCAAACACTTAGCGTTGTCGCCGAAGGAGATTTCGCGGCGCGAGTTGATGTCCCCAATCGCGACGAGCTTGGCAAATTGGCAAACGACGTGAATGCAACAAGTGCGCGGCTGGGTGATCTTTATGAACAGGTAGAGACCCAGCGAGCCGAACTGGAAGCCGAATACGACCGGTCGGAAAAGTTGCTTTACAATCTGCTGCCAGAAGACATTGCGGTAAGATTGAAGCTTGAGCCAGACCAGACTATCGCTGACAGTTTGCCCAAGGTTGCAATACTATTCGCTGATATCGTGGATTTCACGCCACGGGCATCGAAACTGCCACCGGAAGATGTAGTCGGGTTTCTGAACAACATCTTTCGTCTATTTGACGAATTGGCCGACAAACACGGATTGGAAAAGATCAAGACAATTGGTGATGCCTATATGGTCGCGGCAGGTATGCCGTCTCCGGTCGGCGACCCGGTGCATCGCGTCGCCGAGATGGCACTGGACGTGCAGCGGTTGGTTTCGGAAATGTCACCTGATTTCCCGGATGGGCTTCAAGTAAGAATCGGACTTCACGCAGGGCCTGCTGTCGCCGGTGTCATTGGAAACCAGAAGTTGTTCTATGATGTTTGGGGGGAAACGGTGAACACCGCCAGCCGGATGGAGAGCCACGGAGAACCGGGGAGGATCCAGGTAACGGGTGCCGCAAAAGAGGAACTTGAAGCGGACTACGACTTCGAACCCCGAGGCGTGGTGGAGATAAAGGGATTGGGTGCTGTGAAAACGTGGTTCCTGATCGGTTCTAAAACCAAAAGCTGACCACTACGTCTCGACCTAATTAATCTGCCACTTCTACTTCAATGGACGGCCACCCGGCGGCGACCGCCCAATTTGGCTCAGCCCAACTGAACCAGCGCGTGGCGTTTCTTGCCCGCGCTGAGTTTGATGGGCGAGGACAGTGCGCTTGCGTCGATCATCAGGCCCGTATCAGTCAGCGGAGCATCGTCCAGTTTGGCGCCGTTTTCGGCGATCAGGCGTTTGGCTTCTTTGCCGGATTTGGCGAGGCCGGATTTGACGATCAACTGCACGATCGACATGCCGTCACCCAGCTCTGATGCGCTGAGGGTCAGGGTCGGGAGGTCTCCGCCAACGCCGCCCTTTTCGAACACCTCGCGCGCGGTCGCCTCGGCGGTTGCAGCGGCTTCTGCACCGTGCAGCAGAGTTGTGACTTCGTTGGCGAGGCGGATTTTGGCCTCGTTGATCTCGGACCCTTGCATCGCGGCCATGCGGTCGCATTCGTCCACCGGAAGCTCGGTGAAGATTTTCAGGAACCGTCCCACATCGGCGTCGGTCGTGTTGCGCCAGAACTGCCAGAACTCATAGGCGCTCAGCATGTCGCCGTTCAACCAAACCGCACCGCCCTGTGATTTGCCCATCTTGCGGCCATCGCTGGTGGTCAGCAGGGGGGTCGTGAGGCCATAGATCTCGTGATCCAGCACCCGGCGGGTTAGGTCGATGCCGTTGACGATGTTGCCCCACTGGTCCGAGCCGCCCATCTGCAGAACGCAGTTATACCGGCGGTTCAGTTCGAGGAAGTCATAAGCCTGCAGGATCATGTAGTTGAATTCGAGAAAGCTCAGCGACTGTTCACGATCCAACCGCGATTTCACCGATTCAAAGCTGAGCATCCGGTTGACCGAGAAATGCCGCCCAATATCGCGCAGGAAATCGAGGTAGTTCAGGCTATCCAGCCATTCGGCATTGTTCAGCATCAGCGCGCCGGTGTCGCTGTCATCGTAAGACAGGTATTTCGAGAACACCTGTTTCATGCCTGCGATATTGGCGTCGATCTGTTCAGGGCCCAGCAGGGGGCGTTCGTCTGAACGGAACGAGGGGTCGCCTACCTTGGTGGTGCCGCCGCCCATCAGGGTAATTGGCTTGTGGCCGGTTTTCTGCAACCAGCGCAGCACCATAATGTTCATCAGGTGACCTACATGCAGCGACTGTGCGGTGGCGTCATAGCCGATATAAGCCGTCTGCACCCCAGAGATCAGCGCGTCGTCAAGGCCCTGATAATCGGTGCAGTCGGCGAGAAAGCCGCGCTCGATCATCGTGGCGATGAAATCCGATTTGGGGTGGTAGGTCATGACGCTCAACAGGCCTTGTGTTCTGGCCCTCTCTGCAAGGGCTGGTGTAAGTCATAGGTCAGTAATTTCAAAACCAGACCCGCTTGGTCGCACGACGGAAGGTACATTCATGCGACTGGCCTTCTAATTCCCTAAGTCTCGCGGAATGTCCAGTCATTGGCGAGCAAGTGCAGTCCGTACTGAAAGAATCTTGCGGATAAGCTTTCTGAGGGAAACGCGAAGAAATAACGCATAGCGAAACACAGAATATCGCGTCAGTCTTTGAAGCGTACCAAGTCCTGCCGGATAACCTCTGGTTCTAGCGTGCAGTGTGTCTGGACAGAAGCGGCTTTTCATTCTTGATGTGGCGTTCAATCAGTTGCTTTTGCAGCTTCCCGGATGGGATCGGGCAGGCGGGCTTGGGGGCAAATTCCAGTTCTGCTATCTCGGGGAATACGCTCAGGATTTCTGTTCGTGCTTCTGGACTGATGGCCTTGAGCACTTCCGGTCCGGCAAACAGGCTTTCCGATGGTGCGCCTTCGGCATAGACTACCTCGTGCTGTCCAAAAAGAAGGTGAAAATACTCGACGCTCTGGGCATCCTGGTCGATGAAAATACCGGGCAGCGAAGTCAGATTGACGGCGGGTACCAGAACTTCGGAAGTCCTGAACATACGCTCGACAATCTTTGAAGACACCATCATCCGGTGCTGCCGGGACACCACAAGATCACGCTGAGGCAAGCCCAGACCTAACGCTCCGGCGCTGATACGAACCGGGCGCAGTTTGGGGTTTGCGGCCAGTTCCGGGGCAGATATCGTACGGCGAAACACCCGCAGCAGGGTGGCAAATCCGGGCCCATCACCTGTGGGTTCAAACACTTCGATCTCATCGCTGGCTTTCAGATCCTCGACCGCCTTATGACCACCCCTTACCCGAATATTCGTGCCACTGGTGAAACAGGGAACAAAGTCGTCAACGGGCAGATTTACGACTGGACTGGCGAAGGCACCGTCACCCAGTGCCGTGATCGTCAGTGTTGTGTTGAGCGGGGGGACATCCCCCAAAAAGCCGATGAAAAACCCTTGCTCGGCTCCGCCGCCAAACGCGCCGTCGCCGCTGGAATCATAGTCGAAAACGCCAATCGTATAGGTATTGGTGCCATCCGTGACTATGTAATTGTAGTCCCAAGCAATTGCATTCCCCAGATAGGTTTGCGTGGGATCGTCTGGGAATTCGTTGTTTACACCGTCTCCTTCGATGGTGTTGGGGTCAACACCATCAGTAATTTCGATCGTATTGTACGCGGAGATCTGAAATGTCGTTCCAACGCCGCCGAATTGGGCCTGGTTCGTGGTCAGAGTCGTGTCCGTCCGAAATGCACCGTATATGTTTGGCATAAACCCTGTTCAGGCCAATTCACTGCCGCTTTTTACTAAGCGGTATGAACCTACTCACCCGTCCTCAATTTGTTGTCTGTGCTTCGCTACATATTAATATCTCATCTATAAGCATTGGCGCAACATTTGCGAATATCCGGGGTTTTGAGCCTGCACTTTTATTGCACTCAACATCCCAAAATACCTGCCATTATTCAGTCGCCTTGTTTCAATGCAAATCTGACGAAGCTGAGCTATATGGAATGATCGTAGGTGCTTCAGATCAAGTGGAACATTGAAACCGGCGATGGGCATTCTTGGGAGAGCTTGGCACCTGCTGTAGCGATCTGCGAACATATGGTAATGGACTTTGTACAGTTCTTTCATGAGCACTCTGAACTGCGCTGCGTTCGAGAACGCCCTGTTGCCTTCATTCGCAGTCTCGTACCTTTCGGAACTCTGTAGCGGCGCACGTTAGAGGCGCGGGCAGAGGCAAGGAAAGGGCACCTTTTCCAAGAAAAATGAAGCTCGCGCATGATGTGTCTTGCCTTGGCTTTGCATTACCGTGCAGGTTGTGCTCAGAACCCGGCGAAACGGGTGGAGAGACGCAATACGAGGTCGGCGTGGGCAGGGTCATCAGTAAATCGGGGGCGATCAGAGCGTTGGGGGCCATGTCGGGCACATCGCTGGACGGTGTGGACGCTGCGGTCGTTGAAACCGATGGGCAGCAGATATTCGGCTTTGGTCCCAGCGGGTATCGCGCTTATTCCGAAGAAGAGCGTGCCTTACTGCGCGCGGCGCTGGGGCTTTGGCATGGACCAAAGGTTGATATTTCGGCTGAATTGGTGACCCGGGCACATGCCGAGGTTCTTTCAGAGTTCGAAGAGGTCGACCTGATCGGCTTCCACGGTCAGACATTGGCACATGAGCCGCGTGGGCGTGGCACGTTGCAGGTGGGAGACGGGCTGGGTCTGTCGCAGGCTTTGGGGCTGCCGGTGGTCTGGGATTTTCGCAGCGATGATGTGGCGCTGGGCGGAGAGGGTGCGCCTCTGGCCCCGTTCTTTCATTTCGCCTGCGCCAAATGGATCGGGGCGGAAGAGCCGCTGTGCTTCCTCAATCTGGGCGGTGTTGGGAACCTGACCTATGTTGACCCGTCTTTTGACGGGCCTGAAGCGCCAGGGGCGTTGCTGGCTTTCGACACCGGACCTGCCAACGCGCCGGTTGACGATCTGATGCAGGCGCGGTTGGGGTTGCCGATGGATCGGGACGGCGCGCTGGCCCGAGAGGGTACGGTCGAGACCGGCGCACTGGAGCTGTTTCTGGCCGAACCCTATTTCAACCGAATGCCGCCCAAATCGCTGGACCGGAATGATTTCTCGGAAATGATCGGTCTGGTGACCGAGCTGAGCGATGCGGATGCGGTGGCCACGTTGACCGGGATGAGCGCTGCGGGTGTGCTGCAGGGGATGGAGCATTGTCCCAAGCCGCCTGTGCGCATGCTGGTTACCGGTGGCGGACGTCACAACCCAGTGCTGATGGAAATGCTGCGCGTGTCGCTGGATTGCCCGGTCGAGCCGGTTGAGGCGGTTGGGCTGGACGGAGACATGCTGGAAGCGCAGGCCTTTGCCTACCTTGCCGTGCGTGTGGCGCGGGGATTGCCGACCTCTTGCCCGGGTACCACCGGGGTAAGTGCGCTGGTCGGGGGCGGTGTCGTGTCTTCTCCGGCGAGGGGTGTCGTGGTGAGCGGGTAGGGGGCTCTGCCCCCGTCGCTGCGCGACTCCCCCGAGGTATTTTTGGCCAGATGAAGATGCGGATCTAGCGATTTAGGGCGCGGGCGTAATCCAGGGTGAATTCGGTGTAGCCGTCCGAGGTGGATTGCAGGTGTGCCTGGGTCCAACGGTGGAAGGCTGGAAGGTGGTGGAAAGGCACGTTTGGAAAGGCGTGGTGCTCCGCGTGGTAGGGCATGTTCCAGGCCAGAAATCGGATCATTCGATTGGTAAAGGTGGTACGGGAGTTTTCGAGCATGTTTGCCACCGGCGGGCAGAGGCCGTGTTCGGCGAGCAGGTATAGGCGCAGGAAAGGCTGGCCGATAAGGGCGGGCAGAAGCCAGAGCCAGAACAACAAGGGGCTGAAGAACAGGCTGAGTGCGGCCAGGGCATATAGTGTGGACAATATTCGGGCTTCGGTTCGTATGGCGTGGTGCTGGCGGGTTGGCAGGTAAGCGGCGCCAATCCTGCCGCGCGCGTTGTCGGTCAACACACGGGCCATACCTGTCCAATATGGCCAACCGCTGAGATAGATCGCAAGGCTGCGCCAGTTTTCAGGGCGGGGTTTGCCGCCAAGTTCCGGGTCTTTGGTTGGGTGGTTTGTCCATTTGTGATGGGCAAGGTGAAAGTAGCGAAACCATGTGAACAGCAGGCAGATAGGAATTGAGACAAGGTGCCCAACCGCTTCGTTGATCCAAGGGGTTTTGAACGGCGTCTTGTGGGTGCATTCGTGGCTGAGCGTAAAGAGGAAAACCAGCAATAGGCCTTGCGGCAGGAGCAGTAGCGGCCAGAGGGGAACCTGTAGGATGATACCGGTGCTGGTTGCTGTCAAAGCGCCGAAATAGATCGCTAGATGTCTGAGACCTGCCATGTCTGACCGCTGTTGCAGCCTGTCCTTGGTCTTGGGCGGGATCGCGGCGATCAGGGAGCGGTGGTCCATGGAATTACACTCCTGGAATATCAAAGCCGGGTGGCGCGAGTTCAAACCCATCAAATTCAAATCCCGGTGAAACAGTGCAACTGACCAGCGTGTAGTCTCCACTGCTGCGCGCCGCCTGCCAATGGCCCTTGGGTACAATAAGCTGCGGTGCGCCTTGGGTCAGATCAGGTGTCAGGATGTGGTCTTTGGCAGGGCCTGTATCGGAGGCGCTGAGCGAGAGGATCAGCGGAGCGCCGGAATGGTAGAGCCAGATCTCGGTCGCATCTACCTTGTGCCAGTGGCTGCGCTCACCCTTTGCCAGCAGGAAGTAGATGCAAGTGCCGGTGGCACGGCCGGGATTGTCGGCGCGCCAAGTCTCTTTGAACCAGCCGCCTTCGGGGTGCTGCTGCAGGTTCAGGTGTTGGATGATGTCTTGCGCGGTCATGGGAGCCTCGGGTCTGTTTGTGGGATTATGCACGCACGCGCACGATCTGCTATGGCAATTGTGTATGCAGAGCATATGTTTGCCGCATGACTTTGACGATCCCGTTTGACAACAGCTATGTTCGCCTGCCGGACACCTTCTTTGCGCGGCAGGGGCCTGTGCCTGTGCGTGCACCGAAGCTTGTTGCCTTCAACAGTGATCTGGCGCGACTGTTGCGGATTGCGCCGGGCGACGTAGAAGAGATGGCGCAGGCTTTTGCGGGCAATACTGTGCCCGAAGGGGCCGAGCCGCTGGCGCAGTTATATTCCGGGCATCAGTTTGGCACCTATAACCCTCAACTAGGAGATGGGCGCGCGGTTTTGTTAGGTGAGACGGTCGGAACCGACGGGATTCGGCGGGATATTCAATTGAAGGGCTCAGGGCAGACACCTTTCTCGCGCCAGGGAGATGGACGTGCCTGGCTGGGGCCGGTTTTGCGCGAATATGTGGTTTCCGAGGCGATGCATGCGCTGGGCATTCCCACCACGCGCGCCTTGGCAGCGGTTGAAACCGGAGAGATCGTGCTGCGCGAGGGTCCGATGCCCGGGGCGGTACTGACACGTGTGGCGCAGAGCCATTTGCGGGTGGGCACGTTTCAGGTGTTTGCAGCGCGAGGGCAGATAGAGAGCCTGCAACGGCTGACTGAATATGCCGTTCAGCGCCACTATCCTGAGGCGGACAGGGCTATGGGTTTGTTGCGCGCGGTTCGGGATGCGCAGGCCGGGTTGATCGCTCGATGGATGAGCGTGGGTTTCATTCACGGGGTCATGAATACTGACAACAGCTCGATCGCCGGTGAGACGATCGATTATGGCCCATGTGCGTTCATGGACAGCTATCACCCGAATACAGTCTATAGCTCGATCGACCGGATGGGGCGGTATGCCTACTCGAACCAGCCTGAGATTGCGGTTTGGAATCTGGCGCAGCTGGCAACGGCCCTAATTCAGCAGTTTGAGGACAAGGACGCAGCTGTCGAAGAGGCCACCGAAATTGTCCATGCCATGCCTGCGTTGATGCAGGCACATTGGCTGGAACGTTTCAGGGCCAAGATCGGATTGGTTCGGGCAGAGGAGGGGGATCTTGAAATGATCTCGGATCTGTTGACGCGGATGGCGCAGAATCAGGCGGACTTCACAAACACGTTCCGCGCGCTGGGCAGCGACCGCGCGCGAGACCAGTTTGCCGACCCGGCGGCTTTTGACGAATGGGCAAAGGGGTGGCAGGAACGCTTGGCGCGTGAGGATGCGCCTTTGGACGTGATGGCTGTGGCCAATCCGGCCTTCATTCCACGCAATCATCGGGTGGAGCAGATGATTCAGGCTGCGGTGCAGGGCGATTACGCACCGTTCAATCGGCTGAATGAAGTGCTGTCACGGCCGTATGAGGATCAACCAGAATCAGCTGACCTGATGCGCCCTCCGGCGAAGAACGAGGTCGTACACGCGACATTCTGCGGTACGTAACAAAGAGACGGTTTCTTATGAAGAAACCGAGCCTGAAACTTTTGAAGTTTCAGGTTTCGAGGCTATCGGGGCGTGTCTGCAAAGGGTTCGGCGATCACCTGACACGCATCTTCATAGACAACGTAGCCGATCCGGTCTGATCGCAGAGTATCGATCTGATATCCGTTTTCTTTGAGTAGTTCGACCATCTCATACGACTTGCCCAAAACCTCATTGGCTTCGGGTTTGAACCAGCTGAGGCCTTTGGTATTGCGCTGAAAGGCGCCTTTAGATTTTGTCCTGTTGAAACGATAGGGGATTTCAAGGTTTTCCCGGAACCAAACCAGCAGCGCCTCAATTCGATCGAATGTGTATTTATCCAGCGCGGCAGTGTCGCGCAGGTCGTAGGCCGCGCAGAAGAACCCCTGACGCGCGTCCATATCTTCTATCTTGATCGGGTGGACAAACCTTATGAACATGATCGTGAAGGTGGCCGAGGGGCTGCGCGGGCTCAAGGCCGTTTTGCACAAATGTTAGCGGAGCAGGCGGCGCGTTGCCATTCAGCGCTGGGTTCAGCTTGCACTTGTCCGACCAGTTGGCGATCTTGGGTTAAATCAGTTTGGTGTGCCGATGACCTACCGCTCGACCCTGCGCCTTGCCAGTTACAACATTCAGAAATGCGTGGGCCTCGATTTCCGGCGGCAGCCGCAGCGGATATTGCAGGTCATCGAAAGCATGCAGGCCGATATCGTTGTTTTGCAGGAGGCGGACAAACGATTGCCGCCCCGTCCTGCCGCTTTGCCACATTTCATGTTGGATGAGGCCGGGTGGCAGATCGTGGACCTGGGCGGTGCCGGTAGTCTTGGTTGGCATGGCAACGCGGTGATCTGGCGTGGGGACGCCATTCAGGTGCGTCAGGCAGGTCATCATGATTTGCCGGGTCTGGAGCCCCGCGGCGCCGTGCGGGTCGAGTTTGATACGCAGATCGGGCCTTTGCGGGTGATGGGCATGCATCTTGGGCTTTTGCCGGCGTCGCGACGCCAACAGATCAGTCATATCCGTCGATGTGATTCTGATCTGGAACACATGCCCACCGTCTGGGCCGGGGATTTCAACGAATGGTCACGCCAGCCTGTTCTAGATCATTTGGCCCCGGACATGCGGTTTCTTCCTCCGGTTCCAAGCTTCCCGGCCGCGCAGCCATTGGGGGCACTGGACAGAATCGCGGTGGGGCAGGGGCTTGAGGCTGCACTGCACGGGGTGCATGATGCGCGGCCCGCGCATATCGCCTCGGATCATTTACCCGTCTGGGCCGATCTGCGACGCATCGCCTGACCGCAAAATCGTCTGTGGCGCAGGGCGCGTAGACATATTAAGACAGAACACCGAACAGTTCCGGGGGTCACCATGTCCGACACGATTATCGCCCGTTGCGAAGCCAAGGGCCTGCGCATGACCGGCCAGCGGCGGACCATTGCACAGGTCTTGCAGCAAAGCGAAGATCACCCGGATGTAGAAGAGCTTTATGCCCGTGCTTCAGCCGAAGATGCGGGAATTTCGATCGCGACAGTCTATCGTACCGTGAAGTTGTTCGAAGAGGCCGGGATACTTGAGCGGCTGGAGTTCGGTGACGGGCGCGCGCGGTACGAAGATGCGGAGCGCGATCACCACGACCACCTGATCGACATGCAGTCAGGCGAGGTGATCGAGTTTGTCGACCCTGAGATAGAAGCGCTGCAAGAAAAGATTGCAGCCAAGCTTGGCTACAGGCTGAAAGGCCATCGCCTTGAATTGTACGGCGTACCGTTGGAAAAAGACTGACACATCACGAAAATCGATCGGTCGGTGAACGCGATTTCATCGAACATGTCGTAATACTGCTTGCGACGTCGCAAAGGTTGCGGTTTTGCTGCCGGAAAGGTCCGCCTGTCAGCGGCCTGTTCCAATGGAAACGCGCATGAACAACGTAAACGGCATTTTGCTGATCATCGGCTCGATGGCGGCCTTCGCGCTTGAGGACATGTTCATCAAGCATCTCTCGGTCAGTGTGTCGACCGGGCAGATCATGATCGCATTGGGTCTGATCTGCGGGGCTGTGTTTACGCTTATGTCTATGGCGACACGTAAACGTATCTTCGACCCGGTCGCGTGGCAAACTTTGCCACTGATCCGTGCCGGGACCGAAGCCTTTGGTGCGCTCAGCTTTGTGACCGCGCTGTCACTTGTTGATCTGTCGACTGTGGCGGCGGTTTTTCAGGCGATGCCTCTATTTGTCACGATGGGGGCAGCACTGTTTCTGGGTGAGCAGGTCGGTTGGCGTCGTTGGAGCGCCATCGGCATCGGCTTTGTCGGCGTCTTGATGATCATCCGCCCCGGGTTCGATGGATTCCAGCCGGAATCATTGTTTGTTTTGGTCTCGGTCGTTGCAATTGCCGCGCGCGATCTGATCACGCGTAGGTTGGATGTTCGTGTGGCCTCGTCGGTCGTCGCATTGCAGGCCTATATCGGAGTGGCGCTGGCTGGTGCGGCCCTTATGGTGTTCACAGCACAGCCCGTTGTGCCGCTGCAAGCTGCGCAGATCGGGCCTTATCTGGGTGCCATCGGGTTCGGCGTTTTGGGCTATTACGGCATCGTAACCGCGATGCGGATTGGCGAAGCTTCAGCGCTGACGCCATTTCGGTATACTCGGTTGGTGTTCTCGATCACGGCCGGGATGCTGATGTTTGGCGAACGCCCCGACAGCATGACGTTGGCTGGTGCCGGTCTGATTATCGGATCAGGTCTGTATACTTTCATTCGAGAACGCCAGCTGGCGCGGGCATTGGCAGTGGCCTAAGCGCCCGCGACCTGTTGGCGCAAACAACAAACTGTTAGCCCTAAAGGCTGAAAAATATAAGTGTTAGCGATAACGGAAACGGTTTACTTTTCGCCGCGTGCTGGTATGAGGCATGCAACCGTTGGCATCATTGGGACCCGTATCATGAGCACGATCATCGACATCCACGCACGCGAAATACTGGACAGCCGGGGCAACCCGACGGTCGAAGTAGACGTGATTCTGGAAGACGGCACCATGGGCCGCGCCGCTGTGCCTTCAGGGGCGTCGACCGGCGCCTACGAGGCGGTGGAAAAGCGCGATGGTGACAAATCTCGTTACATGGGCAAGGGCGTGCTGGAAGCGGTTGCTGCCGTTAACGGCGAGATCGCCGAAGAACTGGTGGGCTTTGACGCGACCGAGCAGGTGGCCATCGATCAGGCGATGATTGAACTCGACGGGACCGAGAACAAGGGCCGTCTGGGCGCGAACGCTATCCTGGGTGTCTCGCTGGCGACGGCCAAGGCGGCGGCGGATTTCACCACGCAGCCTCTGTATCGCTATGTTGGCGGTACTTCGGCGCGCGTTCTTCCGGTTCCGATGATGAACATCATCAACGGGGGTGAGCACGCCGATAATCCGATCGACATTCAGGAATTCATGATCATGCCGACCTCGGCCGCGAATATCCGCGAAGCCGTGCGCATGGGGTCGGAGGTGTTCCATACGCTCAAGCGCGAACTGTCGGCTGCCGGACTGGCCACCGGAGTGGGGGACGAAGGTGGTTTTGCCCCTAACATCGCTTCGACCCGTGAGGCACTGGATTTCATCCTGCAGGCGGTCGAAAAAGCGGGCTACAAACCCGGCGAGGAGATCCATCTGGCGCTGGACTGCGCCGCCACCGAATACTACCGCGACGGAAAATATGTTCTGTCGGGTGAAAACATCTCGCTGACCTCAGAGGAAAACGCTGAGTATCTGGCGACATTGGTCAAAGATTACCCAATTATCTCGATCGAAGATGGTATGTCCGAGGACGATTGGGATGGCTGGAAAGCGCTGACTGATGCCATCGGCAACGAAGTACAACTGGTCGGCGACGACCTGTTCGTAACCAACCCAGAGCGTTTGGCCGAGGGGATCGATCGTGGCTGTGCCAACTCGATGCTGGTCAAGGTGAACCAGATTGGATCATTGACCGAAACTCTGCGCGCCGTCGATATGGCCCACCGTGCACGGTATACCAACGTGATGTCGCATCGCTCGGGCGAGACCGAAGATGCCACCATTGCCGATTTGGCTGTGGCGACCAACTGCGGGCAGATCAAAACCGGCTCGTTGGCGCGGTCGGACCGGTTGGCCAAATACAACCAGCTGATCCGCATCGAGGAATCGCTGGGTGAGGTCGCAGAATACGCCGGCGCGTCGATCCTGAAGCGCTGAGTTTGGCGTACTTGGTAAAACCAGATCAGGCCCCGGCAGAACGCCGGGGCCATTTTTTTCTTTGCGTCATTACCGATCCGTCTAAGCTGGGCATCGAAGGCCAACATGGGAGAGGGCGATTTATGACAACATTCAAACGCATCGTTGGCGCTGGGGCGCTATTGATCCTGCCTCAGCTTGCAGGGGCTGATCGTCCGCCTCAGGCAGTGTGCCAGAAAATGGTGGAAGGCGATCCCAGCGGGCAGGTCACGATGGAGGAATGCCTGTGCACCTATAACGTCGCCAACACGGTTTTGGACGATGACATCAAAGAACTATTGTTCGAGTCCTGGTACACCGGTGAGAACATAACTGAACAGTTGAATGCGCTGCCCAAACCCAAACGCGTGCCCCGGCAGTTCAAGACCATGGAGCAGACGTTCAATAAGAACTGCCGCTGATCGTTAAGCTAAACAAACATAAATGTCGTTATGTGTGAACTTGTTCCTATTGCGGCGCTGTGACTCCCGATAGTCTGCAAGCATTGCAGAAAGGGGGACGATATGTCTGCTTCAAAGGTCTTTCTCGTAATTTCAATGCTTTGCGCGGGGATGCTGGCTGCATGTTCAGAGCCTGGGACCTATCCGATCACAGGGATGCAGGTTTCGCAGGATGATCCGGTGCAGGAAATGGCAAATCCGGCGGTAATCTTCCGGGGGGAATCGCGCTAAAGCGATTTGCTCATCAGCATGTAGCGATCGCGCGGTTTAAAACCTGACCGCAGATATAGTTTCTGCGCGGTTTCGTTGGTCCGATCGACCTCAAGATGCAGGGCGGTCAGACCGGCCTCGGCCAGCGCCTTGGGGAGATCATGCAGCACTTCGGTGGCGATACCGCGTCCGCGAACGGCGGGGCGGATGTAAATCTCATCCACAAAGGCATCCATGCCACCAAACTCGACCGACCAGCCGAAGGTGAGGATGACATAGCCCAGCGGCGCGCGGCCCGGACCGATCAGATATATGCACCCATGGGGTATTCCATCCAGCAGAGGGGCCAGCGCGTTGCGACGTTTCTCGTCATCCTGCGCGATGCCGGATTCCGAGTGAAACGCCGCGACCAGCGCCATCAGTCGGTCCAGATCGTCGGGGCGGGCAAGGCGGAGTGCGGCGGTCATAGGCGGGCAAGTCTTTCTGTGAGCAGGTCGAAGAAACCTTGGGCATCCACGTCACCCATGAACATGGCGTTTGGTGCGCGATCAGTGACCCGCCACCAGTCGGCCACTGTCATGCCCAACGTCAATTCTGATTGGGTTTCGATCTCAACATTGATGTGGCGGCCCGAGAACAACTCGGGTCGGATCAGATAGGCGGTGACGCAGGGGTCGTGCAGCGGTGCGCCCTCCGATCCGTATTTTTCCTTGTCGAAACGTTCGAAGAAATCGGTCATTTCTGCGACCGCATGACCAACCTTGCTGTCCAATGCCCGGAATGCATCGTTGCGATGGGGCGTGACCAGCGCGTCGTGGGTGACATCCAATGGCATTACGACGACATGAATGCCGGATTTAAACACAATATCAGCGGCTTCCGGGTCGACATAAATGTTGAATTCGGCTGCTGGTGTGATGTTTCCAACCTCAAAATACGCACCACCCATCAGCACGATTTCCTGCACCCGGTTGATGATGTCGGGCGCTTTCTGGAACGCTGTGGCGATGTTGGTCAGCGGCCCCAGAGGGCAGAGCGTCACCGTGCCGGGCTCATGTGCGCGTAGGGTATCGATGATAAAATCGACCGCGTGACCTTCGGCCAGAGGCATTTCAGGATCTGGCAAAACAGGGCCGTCGAGCCCTGTTTTACCATGCACATGCTCGGCGGTGACGAGCGGGCGTTTCAGGGGGCGATCGCATCCGGCGTAGACAGGGATTTCGGTGTGCCCCGCCAACTCGCACACGATGCGGGCGTTTTTGGCGGTCAGCTCCAAAGGCACGTTTCCAGCGACGGCGGTGATACCCAGAACCTCGATCTCTTCGGGGCTGGCAAGCGCCAGAAGAATGGCGACGGCGTCGTCCTGTCCGGGATCGGTGTCGATTATGATCTTGCGGGGCATTGTGGTCTCCGGGGCCGTGAAGGGCGGACACTCGCAAGTGTCGCGGGGCTTGTCCAGCGGTTTCAGGCCTCGCGTGCGGCATCCACCGGCGGGAGTTTGCCGTTGGCGCGGTGTTCCTCGATTTTCACCTCGTCCCACAGCGCGTCCATTTCGGCCAGATCACTTTGGGAGGGCGTTTTTCCGCGTTCGGCCAGCCGGGCTTCGACCTTCTCAAAACGACGAGTAAACTTGGCGTTTGTGCGGCGCAGGGCGGCCTCGGGTTCGATGCCTAAGTGGCGGCCGAGGTTGACAATCACGAACAGCAGATCGCCAAATTCATCCTCGAGCGCGTCGGCATCCATGCTGTCGCGCGCCTCTTCCAGCTCAGCGGCTTCCTCGGTGATCTTGGCGAGCACATGGCTGGCGTCAGGCCAGTCGAACCCTACGCGCGCGGCACGTTTCTGCAGCTTATGTGCGCGTAGCAGGGCGGGCAGGTTGGCGGCGACACCGTCTAGTGCACCTTTTTGTTCTTTGCCCGCACGTTCGGCGGCTTTGATGGTTTCCCAGTCCTTTGTCTGTTGATCCGCCGACTTGTCTCGGGACTCATCACCGAAAACATGTGGGTGACGGGTAACCATCTTGTCCGACATGGTGCGCACCACGTCCTGAAAGGTAAAATGCCCAGCCTCTTCAGCCATTTGCGCGTGGAAGACGGATTGGAACAGCAGGTCGCCCAGCTCTCCCTTCAATTCGTCATAAGCCTCGCGTTCGATGGCATCGGCGACTTCATAGGCTTCTTCGATCGTATAGGGCGCGATGGTCGAAAAATCCTGTTCGATATCCCACGGGCAGCCGGATTGAGGGTCGCGTAAGCGGCGCATGATTTCCAGCAAACGCTCGATACCTGCGTCCGTGTCGTGGATCAGAGGATTTTCGGCCATTGCGAACCCTTTCGTTCCGGTGTCAGATGCATCCATCCCGCAGTCAGGATCAGGAGTCCACCCCAGATGCCCGTCGTCAACCGAATTGCCGATTACGCCGCTGATATGGCCAAGTGGCGCCAGCACCTTCACACTATCCCCGAATTGGAATTCGAATGCTATGAGACCGCCGCCTTTGTGGCCGAGCGTCTGCGCGAGTTTGGGGTGGATGAACTGCATGAGGGAATCGCCAAAACCGGCATGGTCGCGATCATCAACGGGCAGGGCGAGGGACCGACTATTGGTCTGCGCGCTGACATGGATGCATTGCCGATTACCGAGGAAACGGGCGTGGACTACGCCTCGAAGAACCCCGGTAAGATGCATGCCTGCGGTCATGACGGGCACACAACCATGCTGCTGGGTGCTGCGCGCTATCTGGCCGAAACGCGGAATTTCGCGGGCCGGGTTGCGCTGATCTTTCAGCCTGCCGAGGAAGAGGGCGGCGGCGCGGGCGTGATGGTTGAAGAAGGCATCATGGATCGGTTCAATATCTCTCAGGTTTACGGCATCCATAACACTCCGGGCCGGCCCGAGGGGCTGTTCGAGACTACGCCGGGGCCGCTGATGGCCGCAGTAGATACTTTCGAGATCAATATTCAGGGCGTGGGCGGCCATGGGGCCATGCCGCATGAGACGCGCGACCCGGTGATGGCGGCTTGCGGGATGGCGCAGGCGATCCAAACTATCGTCAGCCGCAACCACTATGCGCTGGACGATCTGGTGGTGTCGGTGACGCAGATACACACCGGAACAGTGAATAACGTGATACCTGATACCGCTTATCTGAACGGCACCGTTCGCACCTTTGATCCGGCCGTGCAAAGGATGGTCAAAGAGAGAATGGCGCAGATCGTGGCGGGGCAGGCGGCCTCGTACGGTGTCGAGGCCAAACTGGACTATCAGGAGGGTTATCCCGCCACTATCAACGACGCCGACAAGGCGGCATTCGCGGCTGAAGTGGCGCGGGATGTATCCGGCGCGGAACGCGTGAAAGATGATGCTGGGCGTGAGATGGGGGCAGAGGATTTTTCCTACATGCTGCAGGCCCGACCCGGTGCTTACCTGTTCATGGGACAAGGAGATGGCGCTGGGCTGCACCATCCGAAATACAACTTCAATGACGACGTCGCGCCGATCGGAGCGTCCTTCTTCGCACGGATCGTCGAAAAGGCACAGCCGTTGGGCTGACAGGGAATAGATATGGCACTGGAAGATGCAAAGAACCAGGTGGATGAGGCATTCACCAACCCCGATCTTAAGGGGCTGTCCTATGAAAACACCTTTGGCGGCGCGACCTCATTCCTGCGGCGGCTTTATACCAAAGACCTGACGGGTGCGGATATTGCTGTAACCGGCGTGCCTTTCGATCAGGCGGTGACAAATCGCCCCGGAACCCGTCTGGGGCCGCGCGCGATCCGTGAGGCGAGCGCGTTGCAATCCCCGGATGCACCCTATGGCTGGCCCTTTGACGCGCTCAGCGAGTTGGCGATCGTGGATTATGGAGACATGGCCTATGACTATGCCAATATCCCGGCCTTTCCCGACACGCTGACCGATCATATCCGTACCATTTTGGCGGCGGATGTGGCTTCGGTCACGCTGGGAGGGGATCACTATATCAGCTTCCCGATCCTTAAGGCCTATGCCGAGAAATATGGGCCAATGTCACTGCTGCAATTCGATGCGCATACGGACACCTGGGCCGATGACGACATGTCCCGCGTGGATCACGGGACGATGTTCTACAAGGCAGTGAAATCGGGGTTGGTTGATCCGAAACGCTCGGTTCAGGTGGGCATTCGCACTACAAACGAAGACACGTTGGGTGTCAACATCATCGACGCGCGCGAGGTTTACGAATCCGGCCCAGCCGCCGTGGCGCAGAAGATCAGGGGTATTCTGGGCGACAGCCCCGTGTACCTGAGCTTCGACATCGACGGTCTGGACCCTGCTTTTGCGCCCGGTACTGGTACGCCGGTCTGGGGTGGGCTGAGTTCGATTCAGGCGCAAATCATCCTGCGCGACATCGCCGGGATCAACATCAAGGGCGGCGATGTGGTTGAGGTATCTCCGCCATACGATACCTCTGGTGCGACGGCGATTGCGGGGGCTCATGTGGCAACACAGATCATTTGCCTTTTGGGGTGGAACAAGCTGGTGAAGCCTTAACCTTTGGTTAGGCATAATCCCGGTATCTGCTTGGTGAGGCACCGGATCGGAGACATCACATGACCCAATACAACCAACCGATTGGCGGCAATGATCTGGCACGGTTTTCGGGGCCGAACACGTTTATGCGGTTGCCACAGGCGTCGTCGCTGGACCGGCTGGATGTGGCGATCCTGGGGGTTCCGATGGATATCGGCACTTCGTGGCGGTCGGGCACACGGTTCGGACCCAAGCAGATTCGCAGCGAAAGTGCGATGATCCGGCCCTATAACATGTCCAATGGCGCGGCGCCCTTCGACCATCTGCAGATCGCAGATATCGGCGATCTGGCGATCAACACTTTCTCGCTCGCCGATAGTCTTAAGATCATCAAGGAAAGCTATGACGGCATTTTGGCGCAAGGTGTTGTTCCAGTGGCGATGGGTGGGGATCACTCGATCACTTTGCCGATCCTGCGGGCGATGGCAGCCAAGCACGGGCCTGTGGCTCTGGTGCACGTGGACGCCCATGCTGACGTGAATGATGAGATGTTCGGTGAAAAGGAAACCCACGGCACTGTCTTCCGCCGCGCCTATGAGGAAGGGCTGATTGTCCCTGACAAGACCTTTCAGATCGGCATTCGAGGCTCGGGTTACGCCGCCAGCGACTTTACCGAGGCACAGGGTTGGGGGTTCCGTCAGTACCCGGCGTGGGAGCTGTGGCAACAGAACCTGACCGAAATCGGCTCTTTGATCCGTAAAACTGTTGACGATTACCCGGTCTATATCACCTACGATATCGACAGCCTCGATCCGGCCTATGCACCCGGAACAGGCACGCCCGAGATCGCAGGTCTGACCACTCCGCAGGCGCTGCAGTTGATCCATGCGCTGGCAGGCATGAATGTGGTGGGCTGCGATCTGGTCGAAGTATCTCCACCCTATGATCCGTCGGGCAATACGGCACTGACCGCAGCCAATCTACTGTTCGAGATGCTGTGCATTCTGCCCGGAGTGACGTCACGATAGGGGTGCGACGCCATCCTCTGACCGAGTAAGCAGGGCATAGCGGGAATGAATGGGCAGATAAAAATGTTGCTGTGGCTGTTGATTGCGGTGGGCCTTGCAATGGGGGCCTATATCAGACTTGCGCCTTCAGATCCTGTGCGCTGGCATGTGGCCCCTGAAGACACGGAACGAGACCTGAAGGGTGGTGTCGTTCGGGTCGTCGAAACCGGTCCTGATGGGCTGGCGCGTCTCGATAAAATTGCGCGCGCAACACCACGCACCAGTGTGCTGGCCGGATCGCTGGAAGAGGGCATGATCACCTATATCACCCGTACCAAGGTGTTCGGTTTTCCCGATTACACCACCGTGCAGCTAGACGGTGATACGCTGCGTATCTATGCAAGATTAAGATTTGGCCGGAAAGATTTCGGCGTCAATCGGGACCGGGTCACCCAATGGCTTGCTTTGCTGCAACCCTGACGACAAACAGCCCTCTTGCACCTCGCGCCACATGGGCACGTTCAGCGACATCTGGCATTGAGCCATGAACATGCGGCCGTCGACCTGCAGGCATATCATCTCTCCCAACTCGATGCGGGTGCCGGATTTGTCGGTGCAATAGCAGTCTTGCACTTTGCCTCCGGGGCCAACAACATCGGCCATTCCGGGCGTCGCAATGAGTGTCAGGGCTAAGATCAGTCGCTTCATGGCCCAAGCCTAGCACAAGGCAGGGCCTTGACCAAAGCCTCTGGATGATAGACACCGCGCGGATGATCCCCGAAGAACGCCTTGAACAGATAACTCAGCGATTCCAATACCTCGAAGCGGCCATGGCGGATGGTGCCTCGGGCGGGGATATTGCAGCTTTGGCAAAGGAATATTCCGACCTCAAGCCGGTGGTCGATCAGATCATGGCGTGGCGTCAGCTGGTTTCTGATCTGGCCGAGGCCGAGGCAATGCTGTCCGACCCGGACATGAAAGAGCTGGCCGAAGAGGAAATTCCAGAACTGCAGGCGCGTATCCCCGAGGCGGAGCATGCCTTGCAGCTGGCGCTGTTGCCCAAAGACGCGGCTGATGCGCGCCCGGCAATGCTGGAAATACGCCCCGGCACCGGCGGGGATGAGGCCGCGCTGTTTGCCGGAGACTTGCTGCGCATGTATCAACGCTATGCCGAAGCGCGGGGCTGGCAGTTCGAGATCATCGAGGAACAAGCGTCTGATCTTGGTGGGATCAAAGAGGTGGTGGCACATATCAAGGGCGACAATGTCTTTGCGCGGATGAAGTACGAATCCGGCGTCCATCGCGTGCAGCGCGTGCCCGAAACCGAAAGCGGTGGGCGCATTCATACCTCGGCGGCGACGGTGGCGGTTTTGCCAGAGGCCGAGGATGTGGACATTCAGATCGATGCCAATGACATCCGTATTGACACGATGCGCAGCTCGGGCGCGGGGGGGCAGCACGTGAACACGACGGATTCGGCTGTGCGGATTACTCACTTGCCCAGCGGTATCGTGGTGACCAGTTCCGAGAAATCCCAGCACCGAAACCGTGAGATAGCGATGCAGGTGCTGAAAACGCGCCTTTATGATCTTGAACGGCAGCGGATCGACAGCGAACGCTCGGCGGATCGCGCCAGTCAGGTCGGTTCAGGTGACCGGTCGGAACGGATTAGGACGTATAACTTCCCGCAAGGCCGCATGACGGATCACCGCATTAACCTGACGCTTTATAAGCTGGATCAGGTGATGCAGGGCGATCTGGATGAGGTGATCGACGCGCTGACCGCAGATGATCAGGCTCGGCTTCTGGCCGAAATGGCGCAATGATTTCGGCGCTGACAGCCGCGCAGGCCATGGTCGCTGCAACCGCACGTTTGCGCGCAGCCGGTGTGCCTGATCCAGCGCGGGATGCGCGGGTGCTGCTGGCGCATGCGGCGCGGATCGAGGCCAGCCGGGTGACTCTGATCGCGCCCGAAGAACTGCCTGTCGATATTGCGGAACGCTATGACCAGCTGATTTCGCTGCGGGCCATCCGTGTGCCGGTGTCGCATCTGTTGGGCGAGCGGGAATTCTATGGCCGCCGGTTCCGGGTCAGCCGCGATGTGCTTGATCCACGCCCCGAAACCGAGGCTTTGATCGAGTCGGCGCTGAGTGAGCCGTTTGACCATGTACTCGATTTGGGTGTGGGCTCGGGCTGTATCCTGATCACCTTGCTGGCCGAGCGGGCGAGTGCCTCGGGCGTCGGCGCCGACCTCAGCGAAGCTGCCTGTCTGCAGGCCAGCGCCAATGCAGTACAGCATCAGGTGCAGGCGCGCGTCGAGATTCGGCAATCTGACTGGTTCGAAAACATTGAAGGTCAGTTCGATCTGATTGTTTCGAATCCGCCCTATATTTCAGCGGACGAGATGCACGCGCTTTCCCCTGAAGTGCGCGAGCATGAGCCGCGCATGGCGCTGACGGATGAGGGCGACGGTCTGGATGCCTATCGCCGTATTGCGGCGTCGGCCCCGGATTATCTGATGCCCGGCGGGCGTATCCTGGTTGAAATTGGCCCGACACAGGGCGCTTATGTTTCTGCCCTTTTTGATGCCGCTGGTTTGACCGGAGTAAAGGTGATCCCCGATCTGGACAGGCGTGATCGTGTTGTGGGGGCCAGAATGCCGCCTTCTAAGCGAATCTGAGGCCGAAAAATGCCGATTGATGTAAAAAAGCTGCGACATTTTCGAGAATCCCCTTGTCTGAACGCTCAGGACATGTTTACTCAGGACTAGTCGGCGAGGTTGACGCTGTTTCAGCGCACCCCTGACGCCAAGCCCAAAAAGTCGATAGCGCGTAACGGCACAAGCCACTGAGCAGCGTTAGATACGGGTTGATCGACAGTGAATTGATAAGGCTGACGTAAAGTAAGATGAGATCTTCCAAATCCCGCTCGCGGGCCAAGAACAACCGCAATCGTCCTTCTGGCGGAAACGTCGTAAACCGGGTTTTTGACAGCTCGGGCCCTGAAGGCAAGGTGCGTGGCACACCGCAGCAGATCATTGACAAATACAACCAATTGGCGCGCGACGCTCAGCTGTCGAATGACCGCGTGGCAGCTGAGAACTTTCAGCAACACGCCGAGCACTATCTGCGCATGCTAAGCGAAGCGCAGCGCGAGATCGAAGCGCGCCGCGAAGAGCAAGAGCGTCAGAACCGCGAACGACAGGCCGAGCGTGATCGTGAACGCGCGGAGCGTCAGGAACGCGAAGCAGCCCGTCAGGCCGATCCGGCCGAGGCTCCGCAGCCGGACGTTGTGGATTTCGGGAATGAGGCGGCTGCGCCCGATACAGGGCTGGTCGAGACGCCGGAAAGCAAGGATGCCGAGCAACCCGAAGCGACCGAGCGTAAGGAAAAGCCGCGCCGCCCGCGCACCCGGAAGCCAAAGGCTGCCACCCCTGCGGCTGAGGAAGCACCCGCTGACAAAGGCGACGCACCCGAGGCAGCTGAATAAGCGCTTTTCGATCATGAATTGAATGAAAACCCCGGGCAAAGGCCCGGGGTTTTTTCGTTCAGGGTTTGCGAATTTCGCGCGCGAGCGCGCAGAAGGCTTCGAGCGGGATCTGCTCGGCCCGGTCTGTGGGCTTGATCCCGGCTGCGATCAGGCGGTCCTCGATATCTGGCGCTGCCCCTTTCAGTGAGGCCCGCAGCATTTTGCGGCGCTGATTGAAGGCTGTGGCAACCACGCGCGACAGGGTTGCGGCGTCAGCGGGATAGCGGGGTTCGGGCAGGGCAGTCAGGTGAACCACGGCGCTTGAGACCTTGGGCGGTGGAGTGAAGGCTCCGGGTGGCAGGGACATCGCAATGCGCGCTTCGGCCCGCCATTGGGCAAGGATGGCGAGGCGGCCATAGGCCTTGCTGCCGGGTTGGGCGACGATCCGCTCGGCCACTTCACGTTGAAACATAAGGGTCAGGCTCTGCCAGAAGGGCGGCCATTCGGCCGGGGTGAGCCAGCGGACCAGAAGCTCGGTCCCGACATTGTAGGGAAGGTTCGCGGCCACCCGGATCGGAGGTGTCAGGTGGGCCAGCGGCTCGATTTCCAGCGCGTCGCCGTTGATCACTTCCAGCTGGCCCGGATAGGCGGCGGCGATGTCGTTCAGGGCGGCGATGCAGCGGGTGTCCTTTTCCACGGCCACGACCTTGCGCGCGCCTTCGGACAGAAGCCCGCGAGTCAGACCTCCGGGGCCTGGGCCGATTTCAAGGACATCGCATTGAGTCAGATCACCCGCCTGCCGCGCGATCTTGGCGGTCAAGTTGAGGTCGAGCAGGAAGTTCTGGCCCAGCGACTTGCGGGCCGAAAGCTGGTGAGTTGCGATAACCTCGCGCAGCGGGGGGAGGGAGTCGATGGCGCTCATGACTTTAGCGTTGTTCGGAATGGAGGGGGAGCGCCAGAGATTTTTTGCCTCCGGCGGAGGTATTTGGGGCCAGATGAAGCATTAGCGGGACTGCGCCATTCGCTGGGCGAGCTTCAGGGCCTCGATCAGGCTGTTGGGGGTCGCGCTGCTTTGGCCCGCGATGTCCAGAGCGGTGCCGTGATCCGGCGAGGTCCGGACGAAGGGCAGGCCCAAGGTTACGTTCACACCGCGGTCGAAATCCAGTGTCTTGATCGGGATCAGGGCCTGGTCGTGATACATCGCGATCGCGGCATCATATCGCGTGCGCGCCGCGGCGTGGAACATGGTGTCTGCCGGGTGGGGTCCGGTCACGGTGCAATCGACTGGATTGAGGTCTGCGATCAGTGGCGCGATCCAGTCAAGCTCTTCCGTACCCATTTTCCCGCCTTCGCCAGCATGGGGGTTCAGCCCCGCGATGGCGATGCGAGGATGGTGGATACCGAATTGGGTGCGCAGGCCTTGGGCGGTGATCTCGATGGTTTCTTGCAGCACTTCTGGGGTGAGTGCGCTTGGGACCTGGGAGAGCGGGATGTGGATGGTGGCCGGAACCACGCGGAGCTGTTCGCTGGCAAGCATCATTACCACGCGCGACCGGCCTGCCAACGCCGCAAGAAATTCGGTATGGCCAGGGAAGGCAAAGCCCGCACCGTCGATCAGCGCCTTTTTGTGGATCGGCGCGGTACAAAGTGCAGAAACTGCACCGGAACTCACCAACTCAACACCCTTTTCAATAGAATCGATGACCGAAAGTGCGTTAGCCGGATCAGGGTGGCCAGGCGTGTTCGGGGCGGGGAAGTCGAAATGCAGAACCGGGAGGGCCGAGGCGCTGGCCGATATTGCCTCAGACGGGTCGGCGATCCGGGTAATGGGTGTTCCATCGGGCAAATGTGATGCGTCGCCGATGTAGAAGAACGGACAGGTATCGCGCAGGGCTGCCCAAGCTTTGGCTGCGATTTCGGGTCCGATCCCGGCGGGCTCACCGCAGCTTAGTGCGATTGGGGCGATCATTGTTCGATGATGACGGCGTCGGCCCTCAGCTGTTCCAGCAGGCTGTTTGCAAGGGCCTGCAACCGCTGCTGGGTCAGTGCGTTTGCTACGTCCACACGGGTGGTGTCTTCGCCCAGGTTGCGGGTGCGATTGCACAGCATCAGGAACATCAGCGTCTGCCCGTTGTTGCGCGTCAGCGTGGCCGATGCCTCATTTGGATCAAGCTTGGCCAACTCAAGCGCTACGTCGCGTGGAATTGCCGAGGGGCTTTGGGTAAGGCGTTCCAGCACGTCGGGCGATTGATCTTTGGCGATGCCGTAGAGGTCATCGCAGGTGTCGATCTCTTCCTTGAGCTTTTCGGCTTTTGCAAGCGTTTCGGCGCTGCGGCCACCGGGAAGGTAGTAGATCGCGTAGTCGATCTCGGAATAGGTTGGGGCACCTGCGGCAACTTCGCGGATGCCGCGCATCTGGAACAGAGCCACGGCGTTCGGGAGCGAAAGTGGGTCAGTGATCTCACCGTTTTTCAAGCCCAGAATGACGGGTTGCAGGGCCGGAGGCAGGTTGTTGAGCGACAGCCAATCCAGTCGCCCGCCATTCTCGCGTGTGGCAGCGGCAGAGTATTGCGTAGCAGCCGAAGAAAAGCTGTCTTGATCGGGAAGTTGTGAGATTTCATCGGCCAGGGCTTCAGCCTGCGCCAGGGTCTGCGGTGTTACCGGAATGATAATTTCGGACAACAGAACCTGCAGGCCGCCGCCGCCACCCTGACCCAAAGCACGGTTGATCTCATCTTCCGAGGGGCGAGCCTGCGACAGAAAGCGGGTACTGACAAAGTCGCGCCAGGACAATTGATCGGCGACAAAATCCCGTACGGTTTCCTTTGATACGCCCGCATCGTTGAGCAGCTGCAGAAACTCTTCGCTGCTGAGGTTGCCGCGCGAGGCGAATTCATCAATCCCGGTCTGGATATCTTCGGGCGCGGCTTCGATGCCGGCATCGCGCATCGCCTGTTTGCGCAAACGATCCTCGATCAAGGCTTCGCGGACTTCGCGCTCGGAACTGCCCGGAACGCCGAGCAGTTCGAGAAACTGCTGACGTTGTTGAAGCTCATACCAGGTGACAATGTCCTGATTGACCCGGATTGCAGGCGAGAACAGGCTTTGAGCCTGGACCTGTGGTGTGGCCATTGCAACAAGCGCGGCAGCCAGCACCGGCAGCACCGATCTACGGCAGCCAGAGCGGAGAGATTTTGTGAAACCTGAGATCAACTGCATCTTCTCTTAAACTTCTGTCCATCGCCTTCGACGGAATACCCTGTCAGGGCAACGGTAAAGCCGAATTCTGTCGAAGGCTCAATACTTGATGTGGAGGTAAAGCGTCTGTTGACGTTCACATTTACCTGCACACACTCATTTTCGTAGGTCACGCCGAACCCAAGGCGGAGTGGTTCAGATTCGCTAAAATCATAGCGTGCGTTGGCTCGGGTCAACCAATTCTGATCTACGCGGTAGCGACCGCTCACCCGTAATTCCGAGATTTCATCATTATTCGCTTCAGCAGGATCAGGCTCGAGCCAGATGTAACCGCCGGAGATTGCCGTATCTCCACTAGACCAGCCTGCACGAATTTCAGCTTTGGTAAAACTGAAATCGCTGTTTAAAAGCCCACGCGCGGCCAATGTCAGCCCCTTGCCGTTATTCAATTGCCCGGCAAGCAGAATGTCGGACTTGGTACCCTGCAGCCCCGATGTGAGCGTGAAATCCGGATCCGCATCGGACCGGAAGACCTGTCCGATTGTCGCCAGCGCCCGCCAGCCGTCAACATTGTACCGAGACCAGTTCAGGCCCACAACGGCGGTTGCACCGTCTTCGCGGCGGTCGGGGGCCGGAAAGCGCGAAAGGGACAAAAGATTGCCCTGATCGAGTTCCTGAAAGGTACTTTCATCGTTGGGAACGTCATTGTTCGAAACATGCGTCCAACCAATTTGCGCGATTGGCTCAAGGATTTGTGTTGCACCGGACTGCTCGCGGCGCAGCATGGGGTAGCGCAGGGTAAAAGCTGCACGCGGGGTCGAGCGGGTTACATTGTTCGGAAACTCGCTGTCATTGCGGATATTGAACGTATCCACTGACGCGCCCACCAATGCCTCTGCACGTAATCCGGTCGCAAAGGTCCAGTTGCGCAGCCATTCCGCATCGAATGTTGCCCTGGCGACGTCGCGACCAATAATATCTTCGTCACTGGTTCGCGTGTGGGTGTGACCATCGAGGCTTAGTTCAACTTCACCTCCTAAGGTGCTGGGGAAGAATCGCTTTCGATAGTTGATGTCGAAGACACGCGATGGGATTTCATCCTGATTTTCGCTATCCCGAAGGGACTTGTAGTGGATGAAGCTGGTTCTGAACGCCGTATCACGCTTGATCCGCTCAAGTGCAATTTCGCTACGAAGGCGGTCAAAATCGGGCAAGCCGTAATCTGCCAGATACGAGTCATCCGAAGTTGTTTTGATATCGAATGTCAGCCGGTAGTCATTTCCAAGACCGAACCGGCCATCGGCGAAGAAATACCCCCGATCCTGACCGGGCTGCAGGTCGTCGCGTGTATAAGAGCCCCGCAGCCGAATGCGCCCGCGTTTGAATGCCTGTCGGTAACGAAACCCAAGTGTGCGGGTCTTGGACGACAGATACGGCGTCAGAGTCAGGTCCTTGTGATCTCCGATCTTGAAGAAATACGGCACCTGAACGCCAGTGCCCAGTTGCGAAGTGGTGCGGATCGACGGCACGAGAAAGCCGGTCGCCCGCTCAAGTGTCGGGTCGGGTAGGCGCAGCGTGGGAAAGTAGAAGACCGGGACATCAAGTATTCGGAACTGTGCGCCTTCGAAATAGAGCTGCCGTTCAAGCTGGTCATGGGTCACTTTACGGGCGCGAATTTGCCAGATCGGGGGTCTGCCATTCGCGCAGACATGACATGAGGTTGCGGCGACCTTGCTGAATTGCGTGTAGCGACCTGCCGCACGGGTGGCCTGGACTGAGGCGATCTGCACTTGCTGGTCAAAGACCATGCGCGCGCCCATCAAAAGGCCATTTTGTATCCCGCTGTCCAACTGCGCGGAATCGGCCAGCAATGTGCTGTTTCCGCCCTGATCGATCCGGATTGGGCCGGTCAGGGTCAACTCGCCGGTTTCGCGATCATAGGTGACGCTTTGCGCTGTCAGTTTGACGTCGCCTTGGAAGGCCTCGACATTCCCCTCTGCGACCAGTTTGCGATCCGGGGTAATGAATATCTCATCGGCCACCAGTAGGGCGGGTTGATTCTGTTCAGTCGCGTCAGCCTCGCTGGCGGCACCTTCTGGTTCGGACTGTGCGGCAACTGCTGCTGGCAGCGAGAGGATCAGTGCGCTCGACAGCAACAAAGACAGGACGGAGCGCATCAGCCATCCTCCGCATGGAGCAACAGGCCCAGAGACAGTAGAATGCCCGCAAAGGGTGGGGCCCAGGCCGAGACCAGAATAGGTAATTGCCCGTTTTCGCCAAGAATTTGGGCGAAATTCCGGATGAAGTAGATACCGAACCCCAGCAATACAGCGGTCAGCACGGCAACTCCGGTGCCGCCGAACCGGACATGGCGCATTGTGAAGGCGGCCCCGATCAGAACCATCGAAACCAGAAACAGGGGTCGCGCAAGTTGTACTTGCAGCCAGACCTCATATTGCTTGGTTGAAAATCCCGCCTCGCCCAGATCACGAATCAACTGCGGCAGATCATAGACCGAAACTGAATCCTTTTGCCCGAGAGTGTCCAGAATCCGGTCTCTGGTCAGCGTTGTGGGTAGGTTCAGGATCTCATGGCTGGTGGCATTTGCTTCGGGATTGAGATCGTCCTGAATGGGCCAGATTTTGGCCTGATGCAAGGTCCAGAATCCATCCTCCAGATCAGCTTTCTGGGCCGAGATTTGCTGGTTCGGCTTGCCGTCGGATGAGAACGTTGTGATGGTCACGTTCCGCAGGGCGAACCGGTCGCCATTGACAGTGCCGGTTGCGTGAATCACCGACTGACCGTTGGCTGAGCTCTGGCGCAACCACAACCCCTCGCGGCTGATGGACAGGGCTGAACCACCCTGGTTGCGATAGCCATCGGACAAACGTTGGAACTCTTCCGACGTCGCGGCCGCGATGGGATTCAGCAAAGTCACAGCAAGTGCGCCGATGGTCAGCGCAAGCAACACGGGCGCTAGCAGGGCTCGGATACCGGATCGCCCGATTGCGCGGGTCACCACCAGTTCGGAGCTGCGGGCGAGGCCGACAAACAGCGCGATCGTGGCTAGGATCATCAGCAGGGGCAACATCTCGCTGATCGCGGCCGGTGTGTTCAGCAACGTCAGTTGCAGCAACTGGCCAAAGGATAGGTCAACACCATCGAACCGCCGCACCTGTTCGATCAGATCGATCAGGATCATCAAGGTCAGAAAAATACCGCCGATTACAAGAAAGCTTTGAACAAAGCGGCGGGCAAAATAGCGGTCGAGGATCACTTTGGCATCCCCGTCAAACCCCGGCATCCAAGAATCACAATCGGGCATGGAATCATGCGCGACGGCCTGTAACTGCCGATTGGTGTCACGTTCTCTCCCCCGAGCCTGCCGTTATTTTCGCGCGACCATAATGCAATTGCCCGGCGGGGAAAACTGCTATCTGGTCAACGGTGGCTGCGCGGGCTAGGTCTTGGGCAACGCATTTTTCAGGAGAATGATATGAGCAGTCTTGTGCCCGTCCGATTCACCCCCTTTGACCTTGATGCGATAGCGCAAACCGAAGGGCGCGTGGCCATTCTCATTCCCGCCGATGGCAAGATGAGCCCCGCCGCGCGTCGAGCCAATCGCCTGACCAAAGGCGCGGTTGCGCGGCTGGTCGAAAGCGAGCGGTTCAGCAAGGTCAAATCGGGTAATGTTATTTCGCTGGCCTGGCCTGCCGGAATGGTGGCCGAGGCGCTGGATATTCTGGTGTTGCCGCGTCGCCCCGACTCTGACGAGGCACGCAAGGCCGGGGCCAATCTGGCGAAAGCTGCAGCGGGCAAACCCGTGCTGGTCATGGCCGCCAATCACGCGCGTATCGAAGAGGTAGCCTTGGGCATGGTACTGCGGGCCTACGATTTCGATGTCCACAAATCCAAGGACTCAGACCCGGCGGGTGAGATCACCATCGGTCACTCCAAGCCAGAGGAGGCCGAAGCTGACTTTGCGCCGCTCTATGCCGTCGCAGACGGTGTGCGCATGACACGAGATCTGACAAATGAACCCGCGAATGTGCTGACGACAACTGAGTTCGCGGACAGGTTGGTCGAGATGGAATCGCTGGGCCTGAAGGTCGAGGTTCTGGAAGAGGACAAGCTGGCCGAACTGGGCATGCGTACGCTGCTGAGCGTCGGGCAGGGCTCGGTCAGCCCCTCGAAAGTTGTGGTGATGCAATGGGACGGCGGCGACAAGGATGACGCGCCACTGGCCTTGGTCGGTAAGGGCGTCGTGTTCGATACCGGCGGTATCTCGCTTAAGCCGGCCGGAGGCATGGAAGACATGACCATGGACATGGGCGGCGCGGGTGTTGTTGCCGGAACCATGCGAGCGTTGGCCAAGCGCAACGCCAAAGCCAATGTCGTGGGGCTGGTCGGGTTGGTCGAAAACATGCCCTCGGGCAATGCCTCTCGCCCGGGCGATGTGGTCACTTCGATGAAAGGCGACACTGTCGAGATCATCAACACCGATGCCGAGGGTCGTTTGGTTCTGTGTGACGTCATGTGGTACGCGCAGGATCGGTTCCAGCCGGTGGGCATGATCGATCTGGCCACTCTGACGGGCGCGGTCATCATTGGTCTTGGGCATGAGAATGCCGGTGTGTTTTCAAACAATGACACCTTCTGCGACGCCTTCCTGAAGTCGGCCAAGGCCGAGGACGAGGGCGCATGGCGGCTGCCCTTGGGTGAAGGCTACGACAAACAACTTAAATCGCGCATTGCGGATATGAAGAACGTGGGCGGGCGGCCCGCAGGTTCGATCACCGCAGCGCAGTTCCTGCAGCGTTTCGTCAAGGAAGAGACGCCGTGGATTCACTTGGATATCGCAGGTGTGGCCTCTGTCTCTTCCGAGACCGCTTATGCACCGAAAGGGGCCACGGGCTGGGGCGTCCGCGCGCTAAGCCGGTTCGTGCAGGACAATTTCGAGTAAGCGCATGGGTGCCGTCTATTTCTACCACCTGACCCGTCAGCCGTTGGAGCACACACTGCCTGTGCTGCTCGACAAGGCACGGCAGGCCGGATGGCGGATTGCCGTGCGGGGTGTCGACCCTGCGCGGATGGACTGGCTGGATGAGAAATTGTGGCTGGGACCTGAGGACGGGTTCCTGCCGCATGGCCGCGAAGGTGGCCCGCACGACGCGGCACAGCCCGTTCTGCTGACGACCGGCCAAGGGGCAGCAAATGACGCGACCTGTGTAATGGCTGTCGATGGGGCAACGGTTGAGGCGGAGGAAGTTTCGACCATGGAGCGTGTCTGCATTCTGTTCGACGGGAATGATCCGGAGGCGGTTCAACATGCGCGCGGGCAGTGGAAGGCTCTGACCGGGGCGGGGTGTTCGGCACAGTATTGGTCCGAGGAATCCGGACGATGGGAGAAAAAGGCCGAGGCTTGATCGGCCACAAATATATTTTAGGAGATTTCAAATGGATATGAAGCCTTTGGGCCGCACCGGGATCATGGTGTCGGATTTATGTCTTGGGACAATGACCTTTGGTACTCAGACCTCGGAAACTGAGGCGCACCGCCAGATGGACATGGCGCTTGCGGGTGGGATCAACTTTGTCGACGCGGCTGAGATGTATCCGGTGAACCCGATCTCGGCAGAGACGGTCGGGCGGACCGAAGAGATTCTTGGCAATTGGAATGCCGCCAATCCTTCGCGGCGCGGTGACTATGTGCTGGCCACGAAACACTCTGGTGAAGGGTTCGTGCATGCGCGCAATGGCGCCCCAATCTCGAAAGAGACCATACCTGAGGCGATAGAGGGTTCACTGCGTCGTCTACAGACTGACTGTATAGATCTCTATCAGTTCCACTGGCCAAATCGTGGCAGCTACATGTTCCGACAGAACTGGGACTATGCACCCTCGGGTCACAACCGGGACGAGATTATGGACGAGATGCGCGAAAGCCTGATCGCTCTGCAGGCGCAGGTGGACAAGGGCAATATCCGCGCCTTTGGTCTGTCGAATGAAAGCGCTTGGGGTACCGCTCAGTGGTTGCGGGCATCGGATGAGGTTAGTGGACCTCGGGTCGCGTCGATCCAGAACGAATATTCTTTGCTCTGCCGGTTATTCGATACCGACCTGGCTGAATTGTGTCTTCTGGAAGATGTCGGGTTACTATCATTCTCACCGTTGGCGGCAGGTTTCCTGACTGGGAAATATCAAGGGGGTGTTGTTCCAGAAGGATCACGCATGGCGCTGGTGCCGAATATGGGCGGGCGTAAAACAGATCGCGTTTTTGATGCCGTGGCTGCTTATCTGGATGTTGCCGCGCGGCATGGGCTGGACCCGATCCACATGTCACTGGCGTGGTGTTGCAGCCGTCCTTTCATGGCCTCAACCATCTTTGGCGCAACAAATGTAGCGCAGCTAGAACATATTCTGGCGGGTAAGGATTTGAAGCTGTCGTCCGAAGTGATGGCCGAGATCAGTGCGGCGCACCGGGCGTTTCCGATGCCATATTGAAGGGATGGGGGCTCTGCCCCCGTCGCTTTTGGCGACTCCCCCGAGGTATTTTAGGCCAGATGAAGTTGGATCGCGTCAGTGATGGGTGGGTTGCGTACGGTCTTGCCTGAGGTCGCGAGCCGTGAGGCCGTGGGCGGTTCGGAACGCGCGCGCGAAGCTGGATTGCGAGGCGAAGCCGGTGGCCAGCGCCACGTCCATCAGCGGCAGGTCGGTATCGGTAACCAGACGGCGGGCCTCGGCCAGTCTGAGTTGCAGGTAATGATCCTGTGGAGTTGTATTCAGGCGCAGGCGGAACTGCTGCTGCAGGGTGCGCGTACTAGTGCCGAGTCTATCGGCGATGTGCGCAAGGGATAGGGGGTCGTCCAGTGAGGATTCCATCAATGAGTTGGCTTTGGCTGTGAGCGCGGTGTGACGGTGCGGCGCACCGGTGCGGCTTTGTGGTTTTGAGGGCTGAGACGCACCTTCATAGAGGAATAGCCCGGACACGCGGGCGGCAAAGCCCGCGCCATGACGTGCAGCAATAATATGGAGCATCATATCGATCGCCGGGACGGCGCCGCCAGAGGTTAGGCGTGTATCGGAGACGGTAAATCGGTCAGGGCACACATCGACATTGGGAAAGCGCGCAGCGAAGTTCTCCAAATCCTCCCAATGGGTCGTCGCCGCGTGACCGTCGAGCAATCCAGCCTCAGCCAGTAACCAGGGGCCGCCATCTATCCCGGCGATTGTTGCACCGGTGGCCGCGATCCTGCGGAGCCCGGCGAGCAGGCTTGGCGTCGCATGACGGGCCAATTGGAATCCGGCAACTACGATCAACAGATCGCAGCCCTGCAACCGGGCCAGGGGAATGCCCTGCACATTCAGAGCGCTGGTCAGCAACGCGGGTTCTGCGGTTGCCGTGACGTAGTCCCAATCAAAAGCGGGCCGATCCGCTAGTCGGTTGGCAGCACGCATCGGATCGACGGCGGCCGCGAAGCTGAGTGTGTTGCATTCGTCCAGCACCAGCACCGCCGTTTTCAGGGCGCGATGTTCGGGCTGCAGTATGTTTTTTGCGGATTTCATCAAGTCTGATTCGCATTTTGCTAAGTGGTTCCCTCAAGGCTGCGTCAGAGTTGGCGTTGACGCAAATCGGAATCCGGGGAGAAGCCTGGGGAAAACCCACGGTAAAACCGGGTATAAGCTGGGGATAACGCCATGCCTTTGGAAATGAACCGCGAAGTCTTTATCACCTGTGCCGTCACCGGCTCGGGCGGGACACAGGATCGCAGCCCACATGTGCCGCGTTCGCCGAAGCAGATTGCCGATAGTGCAATTGCTGCAGCGAAAGCCGGTGCGGCTGTGGTGCACTGCCATGTGCGCGACCCCGAGACCGGTGCGCCTTCACGCGATCTGGCGCTGTACCGTGAAGTCACGGACCGCATTCGCGATGCCGAAGTAGACGCGGTTCTGAACCTGACGGCGGGCATGGGCGGAGACATGGTGTTCGGCGGGATCGAAAATCCGCTGCCTTTGGCAGAGGCCGGAACAGATTTGGTCGGCGCGACTGAACGTGTTGCACATGTAGCGGAGTGCTTGCCTGAAATCTGTACTCTGGATTGTGGCACGATGAACTTTGCCGAGGCCGACTATGTGATGACCAATACGCCCGGCGCCTTGCGGGCGATGGGGCAGATGATGACCGATCTGGGTGTGAAGCCCGAGATCGAGGCCTTCGACACCGGCCATCTGTGGTTCGCCAAGCAGCTGGTGAAAGAGGGTGTTCTGGAACCGAACGCTCTGGTCCAGCTATGTATGGGGGTGCCGTGGGGGGCTCCGGATGATCTCAACACCTTTATGGCGATGGTGAACAATGTGCCGGAGGACTGGACGTTCAGCGCGTTTTCGCTGGGGCGCAATGAGATGGCGTATGTCGCGGCCTCGGTTCTGGCGGGCGGCAATGTGCGCGTCGGGCTGGAGGACAACCTGTGGCTGGAAAAGGGTGTTCTGGCCGAAAACTGGCAGTTGGTCGAGCGTGCAGGCAGCATCATCGAAAACATGGGCGCGCGGGTGATCGGGCCGCAGGAAGTACGTGAGAAGCTGGGGCTTACCAAGCGGGCTCCGGTTGCGAAGTAGTCGCGGATTGGGGGCCAGCCCCCAAACCTCCGAGATATTTTTGGCCAGATGAAGAGGCGGATCGTGGGCAAAGAACAGCAAGCAAAAACAGCAGCAATCATCGGAGGCGGAGTGATTGGTGGCGGGTGGGCTGCCCGGTTCCTGCTGAACGGATGGGATGTTCGGGTATACGATCCCGACCCTGAAGCCGAGAGGAAGATCGGTGAGGTGTTAGATAACGCGCGTCGTTCTTTGCCGGGGTTGAGCGATGTACCTCTGCCTCTAGAAGGGACGCTGAGCTTTCATGACGATCTCGGTGAGGCAGTTCAGGGTGCGATCTGGATTCAGGAGAGCGTACCGGAAAGGCTCGATCTGAAGCTGAAGGTTTACAAGAGCTTGCAGGGGGCTTGTGATCCAGATGCAATCATCGGGTCCTCGACCAGCGGGTTCAAGCCCTCGGAGTTGCAGGAAGGCGCTTTGCGACCCGAGCAGATCGTGGTGACCCACCCGTTCAACCCGGTCTACCTGTTGCCACTGATCGAACTGGTTCCGACCGACAAGAATTCACCTGACTTGATCGCGCGGGCCAAAGATCTTTTGACCTCGGTGGGGTTCTTCCCGCTGCACATCAAGAAGGAAATCGACGCGCATATTGCTGACCGGTTCCTCGAGGCGGTGTGGCGCGAGGCGCTTTGGCTGGTGAAAGACGGCATCGCAACGACCGAAGAGATCGATGAATCCATCCGCATGGGTTTTGGTATCCGTTGGGCCCAGATGGGACTGTTCGAAACCTATCGCGTGGCCGGTGGAGAGGCCGGGATGCGGCATTTCATGGCTCAGTTCGGCCCAGCGCTGAAATGGCCCTGGACCAAACTGATGGATGTGCCTGAGTTCACCGATGAGTTGGTCGACATGATTGCGGATCAGTCGGATGCGCAGTCTGGCAAGTACTCGATCCGCGAGTTGGAGCGTATCCGGGACAATAACCTCGTTGGTATGATGCGGGCGCTGAAGGCCCAGAACTATGGTGCAGGGGCGGTATTGAACCAGCATGATGCGGCCTTGAAGCCCGGAGCGCTGCCGACGCTGGACGAGGCGGATCTGAGCCAGCCGATCCTCACGCTGTCGCGCGCCGTTCCGCTGGATTGGACCGACTACAATGGCCACATGAATGAAGCTAAATATCTGGAGGCCTTTGCAGCGGCCACGGATCGTTTCATGGAAATCATTGGCTGCGATATGGAGTATATCGCGACAGGCGGCAGCTATTTCACTGCCGAAAATCACATCCGTTACATGCAGGAGACCCATGCGGGGTCGCGGATCGAATGCCGTACGCAGATGCTGTTAGGGCAGGGCAAGAAGCTGCATGTCTTCCACAGCATGTACGAGGGTGAAACGCTGTTGGCCACAGGCGAAAGCTTTCTTCTGCATGTCAGCCTTGAGACCCGACGCCCCAGCCCACCTTCACCCGAGATCGAGGCCGCGATGGCACGGGTTGCCGAGGCGCAGGCCGGGTTGCCTTATCCCGAAGGCGCGGGCGCGGCGATCCGCAAGCCCGCATGAGCAGCCGGGTCTTGATTACCGCAGGCGCCTCTGGCGTCGGCAGGGCCATGGCTGAAGCGTTTGATGCTGCCGGGGCTCAGGTCTGGGTTGCGGATGTTGATGCGGATGCGTTGGCGGATTGCCCGGCGCATTGGAAGCAAAGCCAGCTTGATGTGTCGGATGAGGATGCTGTCGCTGCTGCGTTTACTGACCTTGAGACCGAATGGGACGGGCTTGATGTGCTCTGTGCGAATGCGGGGATAGCGGGTCCCACCGCAGCAGTTGAGGACGTTTCCCTGACGGATTGGAGGTCATGCCTTTCCATCAATCTAGAGGGGTCATTTTTGTGCTCTAAATACGCTGCACCTCTGATGAAACAGCAACGCAGCGGCGCGATCTTGATCACTTCATCGACTGCAGGCCAGTACGGATACCCCAACCGCGCGCCGTATGCGGCGGCCAAGTGGGGCATGGTGGGATTAGGCAAAACGCTGGCGATGGAGCTTGGGCCGCACGGTATACGCTGCAATGTGATCTGCCCGGGTTCGGTTGAAGGACCACGCATGGAGGGCGTGTTGCAGCGCGAGGCCGATGCCAAGGGCATGACCCGGGATCAGGTTTACGACGGCTATGCCTCGGGCACGTCCATGGGCCGCTTTGTAGAGGCGCAGGACATTGCGAACATGGCTGTATTCCTGGCTTCAGATGCAGCGAGGCTGGTGTCGGGTCAGGTAATCGCGGTGGATGGCCATACGGTCAATCCTGACCCGAAACTGTGAATCAGCCCTGATTTGGCCCCCGAATCTGGCGGATGGCGCTGCGGACGGCTTGCCAGTCCTGCGCCTCCTGCTGATTTCCGGCGGCTTCGCATTCGCGCATTTTCTGCGCAGCTTCGGCTTCGGCCCGATCGCCATGGGCCGTATAAAGGGCACGTGCGTATTCAGCGGTTTTGAGTGCGTCCATTCCCGTCATCCTCCATCTCAGATCGGAATGTCTGTAGTTTCGCGCCAAGTGACTATACTACAGCTTTTAGCCCAGGTCATGTCTGAGAGATTTCTGAGCGCAATTGCTGCAGATGGTCCGGGAAATCACGTGCGGTCATATCCGCCTCTCGAACCAGCCGGTCGAAATGGAGCGTAAAGACCTCAATCCGGTCGCGGTCTCGGAAAGCCATGTAGTGGCTTCCGGCATAGAACACGCATAGAAGTGGGCCGAATATCGTGACAGGGGCAGAGTAAAGACGTTTTGCATCAAATAGATAGATGCGCAGACGTGGATAAAGCTGCTCGCACACCGACAGCAAGTGATCGATCTGATCCAACCGGACCTGAAGCGGTAGTCCCTCGTAGTAACCGGTGGCATAGGCAAAGCTGTGAAGCTCGTACAACGGCATGGCAATCTCATAATCGGACTGGGCGCTGCGCATCCATGCCAGTCGGTCTGCCGAGGCGCCAATGGCTTGATCCGCAGTACGGCCGAGATGCGGAGCGTATTCCCATTCAAGCACGGCGCGGGTCTTGAGCATGTCGGGTAGGGTGGCCGGAACGTAGCGTATCTTGTAGCCGGCGGCCTCCTGGTGCCATTCAAAGATGCGCTCATCCACCAATGCCCGGGCAGCTTCGGTCAGGGTGAGGGAACTGGCCAATAGTTCTGCCGCGCTCTCGGGTCGGTTAGAAAGCCCAAGCAGCCAATCGGCGGAAACCCCAAGCGCCGAGGCGCAGCTGCCGACGACATGAGCATTCGGAAGGCGTGCCCCCGCCCCGGTCAGCAATTGCGAAACGGTAGATCGGTCAACCCCGATGCTGCGTGCCAGGGCGCTTTGGCTGACGTTGCGCTCTTGCATCGCTCGGGCCATGCGCTGGCGAAAATGCAGGGCGCGATCCCGTTTGTCGATTTTATCAATCATGTGGTGATTAATATCACCTTTGGTGAGAATCGTTAATCATATTCAGAATTCACGACCCTTGGCTCTGTCTGTAACGCTGGTGTTACAAAAATAAGAATGGGGTCTGGAATGGAAACGCGACGCAGGTCGGTCGTGAAGGCGCTGGTGTGGAATGCGATGGGGCTGGCGATGATGACGCTGGTTGGTTTGATCGCCACGGGTTCAGCAGCACTTGGAGGGATGGTTGCTCTGGTCAATACAGCCATTGGCTTGACCATGTATGTAATTTACGAGCGTATCTGGGCCGGAATCACGTGGGGCCGCAATGGCTGAGCCGGTCACACCCAAATCACCTGAATGGGCGACATTTGCCCTGATCATCGCGTGCTATTTAGCCTGGATTGGTGCGATTTTCTGGTTGGCAGGCATATCGCTTTGGCTTGCGATCCCGTTCATGGGGCTGGTGGCTGCGCTGCATTCCTCGCTGACCCATGAGGCTTTGCACGGGCATCCCTTTCGCCAGAAGTGGCTGAATGAGACACTGATGGCGATGCCGCTGACTTTGTTCATTCCCTACAATAGGTTTCGGGACCTGCATCTGGCGCATCACTGTGACGCGAACCTAACCGATCCCTATGATGACCCTGAGACCAACTATCTCGACCCGCAGGTCTGGGCGTCTCTGGCTCGATGGCAAAGACGGATGTATCAAGTGAACAATACTCTGCTGGGGCGGATGGTTCTGGGGCCTGCGATCGGGCAAGTTGCGTTCTTGCGGGATGAACTGCGTGGTGCACTTCGCGGAGATCGGGCGATTTTGTTGGCATGGGCGCTGCATATGCCCGGCGTTGTCGCGACTCTTTGGATCGTCGCGCTTTCGCAAATGCCGATCTGGGCCTTCGCCCTTGCAGCATATATCGGGCTGGGACTGGTCAAGATCCGCACATTCCTGGAACACCGCGCGCATGAGAAGTCGCGCGCGCGCACAGTGATCGTAGAAGACCGTGGCATCCTTGCATTTCTGTTTTTGAACAATAACTTGCACGTCGTTCATCATATGAACCCATCAGCACCTTGGTACCGATTGCCTGCACTCTACCGCACGGGCAAGGAAAGGTACTTGGCCTGTAACGAGGCTTATGTCTACCGTTCGTACGGGCAGATATTCCGAGAGTATTTCTGGCGCGCCAAGGATCCGGTGGCGCATCCGCTCTGGCCAAAGCCTTGATTTAACGACAGAAGGGAAGCCATGAGTTTATGGATTCCCGTCACCATCGCGGCCGCATCGTTCCAGACGGTGCGGTTCATGCTGCAGAAATCCCTGAGCAGCGTGAAGCTTTCGGCTGCCGGGGCGACATTTGCACGATTCGCCTATTCCATGCCATTGGCCTTGCTGGGGCTTTCCATTGCTTTGGGCGCGACAGGGTACGAACTGCCAGCGCTGACGGCGAAGTTCTGGATATTTGCTGTCATCGGCGGGACCACACAGATACTGGCCACGATCTGCGTTGTGGCATTGTTCAAGCAGCGCAACTTTGCGGTAGGGATTACGTTTAAGAAAACTGAGGTGATTCAAACCGCTATTGTGGGGTTCCTTGTCCTCGGCGATCAGGTCTCTACCGGGGCGCTGGGGGCAATTCTGCTTGGGTTGCTGGCCGTCCTGTTGTTGTCAAAAACGCCCGGAGGCAGCGGCGCTTGGTGGCAACATCTGACAAACAAAGCCTCGCGTCTTGGACTGGGGTCAGGCGTGTTATTCGCATTCTCCTCGGTCAGCTATCGCGGCGCCTCTTTGCAATTGGGCGACATCGATGCGTGGTTCCGGGCACTTGTGACACTGGCCGTCGTGGTAACGTTTCAGTTTCTCAGCATGTGGCTGTGGCTGCTTTGGCGAGACAGGGCCGAGCTGCGCGCCGTGTGGGAGACTCGCCGGACCGGGGTTTTTGTCGGCCTGACCAGCCTCTGTGGTTCGTTTTGCTGGTTCTTTGCCTTCACGTTGCAGAACGCAGCCTATGTGAAGGCCTTGGGTCAGATCGAACTGATCCTCAGCCTGTTCGCATCGCTGCTGTTTTTCCGTGAAACCATCACCCGGCGCGAGATCGCCGGGATGACGTTGCTTGGCTTGTCGATACTGGCGCTTGTGCTGACAATCTAGCCAGCGCGACGCTCATCAAAGCTGAGAGCGATAAAGCTGGGGAGGTGATCCCCCATGCCTACAACTGCTGGCCCGCCATCGTCGCGACGCCCACGACCACGGGTTTTGGGCTCTCGCTCTTTGCGGCTCTCGCTCTTTTTGTTGTCCGACGCTTTGGCATTCTTCTCTGGCTTTAGCGCCTCGGGCTTGGGTTCATCGGCCTTGACCGGATTGTCGATGCGCGGAATGTCCTTCTGGATCAGGCTCTCGATCGCGGCCAGCGCCTTTTCATCGCGGCCCGAGCAGATCGTGATTGCCTTGCCTTCGCGCCCGGCACGGCCCGTGCGGCCGATGCGGTGGACATAATCTTCGGCATGGCCGGGAACATCGAAGTTGAACACGTGGCTGACCGAGGGGATATCCAGACCCCGTGCAGCAACGTCCGAAGCCACCAGCAGCCGCAGTGATCCATCGCGGAATCCGTCCAGTGTTTTCATCCGCTGCGACTGATCCAGATCGCCATGGATCGCGGCGGCGTTATAGCCGTATTTCTTCAGCGACTTGGCGCAAATATCTACATCGGTCTTGCGATTGCAGAAGATGATGGCGTTGGTGCATTTGTCACCCTCGGCATCGATCAATGCGCGCAGGGTTTTGCGTTTCTGGCTGGCCTCACGATCCCGGCGACCACCTTTGAACATCACCACGCCTTGTTCGATGGTTTCCGAAGCGGTGGCCTGACGCGCAACTTCGACCCGGGTGGGGGCCGACAGGAAAGTATCGGTGATCCGTTCGATCTCGGGCGCCATGGTGGCTGAGAAGAACAGCGTCTGGCGGGTGAATGGCGTCAGCGAGAAGATGCGCTCGATATCAGGAATGAAGCCCATGTCGAGCATCCGGTCAGCTTCGTCCACCACCATGATCTGAACGCCTGTCAGAAGCAGCTTCCCGCGTTCGAAATGATCCAGCAGACGGCCCGGAGTGGCAATCAGCACGTCAACACCGCGGTCAATCAGAGCATCCTGTTCCTTGAAGGAAACGCCACCGATCAACAGTGCTTTGGTCAGCTTGAGGTGCTTGGCGTAGGTATCGAAATTCTCGGCCACCTGCGCTGCCAGTTCCCGCGTCGGGCACAAGACCAGCGAGCGTGGCATACGTGCGCGGGCGCGACCACGGGCCAGCAATGTGATCATCGGCAGGGTGAAGCTGGCGGTTTTGCCGGTGCCGGTTTGGGCGATCCCCAGAACATCGCGCCCTTCCAGCGCGGCTGGAATTGCGCCTTCCTGGATCGGGGTCGGAGTTTCGTATCCGGCTTCCTCAATTGCTTTGAGGACCTTCGGGTTCAGGTTCAGTTCGTTAAACTTTGTCATGTATGTCCGGTTCAAGCGGACACTAGACCTGGCCCGCGCGTCTGAAAATGCCGGGCCCGGATGGCCATGCGCCCCATGCGCGTTTCGGCTGTGGCGCGGGCATAACAAAAACGTGGGGCAGGGTCAAATGAAGTCGGTTTAATCCGTGGCAAATCTGCCGGTAACAAGGATTTCCGCAACAATTCAGATGGTTCCGGGAAAGTGTTTCGCGACTTTTTGGTCCAGATCAAGCGGCCGGTGACGGATCATGTCGTTATCCTCAAGCCGTTCCAGCACTTCCGGGTCAGCAGCGCTGATTTCATCGTAAAATTCCCGCAGGCCATCGAGCCCGTATTCGGTTTCCAGAAGGGTGATCAATTCGTACCTGTCTAGCGCACCGATCTTTCGCGGGCGATCCGGGCTGGCCTGGTACGAGCCGCGTTCGAGGCGGAAACGATAATGCGCCAGCCAATGCTCCCAATCCGGGGCGTGGCGATGACACAGATCGATCTGAGGAAGCTCGGTTCTGACTGGCAGAAACTCACCGTGCTGATAGAGGTTGTGGATACGGTCGCTCAGTTTTTTCAAACCGCCGCGTACGAACAGTTTGCCCTGAATGTGGCTCATGAAACCGGCCAGAACGTAAGTGCCGAAATTGGGATAGAGCGCTTCGACCAGCGCTTGTCGATTCTGACCTTCGGGAATGAACGCTTTGTAGAGGTCCTGGCCACCCGCCAGCGCCTCAATCGGGCGGACGCGGACGGCGGGGATGTCATCGGGGATGTCGCGCAGCAGGTCGGGGATCGGGGACATCGGCCACAGAAACTCATCGACATCGATATGTGCGACCCAGTCCAGATCAGTCCTGTTGTAGATCAAATTCGCATTCGAGGATTGGCGAACCTGATGTTTGTCCGGCCTCTCACGCCTGCGACGCTTCCAGAATGCCGCATCGCAGGTACGCACCCGGATCCGGGGATGCTCGCGCAGGGCTGAGATGTCCCCCTGGACCGGCTCGTCCAGAAAGATGTGAATCCGGTCCGCGCCGATATCGAGGTGGTGGGCGGCAAAGCGCAAAATATCCTCACGCGGGGCGCGGATCGTTGACACAATCCCCCATGTGGTCACTTCTGGATTGCCTGCAGAATCCGTCAGGTCATCATTTCCTTCGTCGCGGTCAGGCTCAGCTCGGGATAATCGCGGACGACCCGGTCGATGTCCCACTGCAGCCGCGTCAGATAGACGATATCTCCATCGTGATCATGGGCAATATGCTGCTTGTTGGCGTTGACGAATTTGTCGATCTCAACCTTGTTGCCACTGACCCAACGGGCCGAGGTGAACTGAGACGCCTCAAACCGCACAGGCAGGCCGTATTCCATCTCAATCCGGCTGGCGAGCACCTCGAATTGCAGCGCACCGACGACGCCTACGATGAATCCTGACCCGATTGAGGGTTTGAAAACCTTCGCGGCACCTTCCTCGGCAAACTGCATCAGGGCCTTTTCCAGATGCTTGGCCTTCAATGGGTCACCCGCGCGCACCGTTTGCAGCAATTCCGGTGCGAAGGAGGGGATGCCGGTCACCCGGATCGCCTCACCTTCGGTCAGCGTGTCACCGATGCGCAACTGACCGTGGTTGGGAATGCCGATGATATCACCGGCCCAGGCTTCCTCGGCCAGTTCACGATCAGAGGCGAGGAACAGCACGGGGTTCGATATTGCCATCGGTTTCTTCGATCGCACATGCGTTAGCTTCATGCCGCGTTTGAAATGGCCCGAGGCCATGCGGACAAACGCCACCCGGTCGCGGTGTTTGGGATCCATATTGGCCTGCACCTTGAACACGAAACCGGCGACCTTCTTTTCATCGGGCGCGATCTGACGGGGCTCAGCCGACTGAACCTGCGGCTGCGGACCATAGGCGCCGATACCCTCCATCAGTTCCTTGACGCCAAACGAGTTGATGGCCGAACCAAACCAGATCGGCGTCATGTGCCCCTCAAGCACCGCCTGAGGGTCGAGCTTGGGCAGCAATTCGCGCGCCATCTCAACCTCTTCCAGCAGCTTGTCGAGCAATTCAACGGGCACATGCTCGGCCAGCTTAGGGTCATCCAGACCATTGATTTGGATGCTTTCGGCCACCTTGTTGCGGTCGGCGCGGTCCATCAGCTCAAGCCGGTCGCGCAGCATGTCGTAGCAGCCGATGAAATCGCGACCCACACCGATAGGCCACGCGGCTGGCGTGACGTCGATCGCCAGCATTTCCTGAATTTCGTCGATGATCTCGAACGTATCCCGGCTTTCGCGGTCCATCTTGTTACAGAAGGTCAGGATCGGCAAATCGCGCAGGCGGCAGACCTCGAACAGTTTCTGCGTCTGGCTTTCCACACCTTTCGCACCGTCAATGACCATGACGGCGGCGTCTACGGCCGTCAGGGTGCGATAGGTGTCTTCGGAGAAATCCGAGTGGCCGGGTGTGTCCACAAGATTGAACCGGAAGTTCCCGTAGTCGAATGACATGGCCGAGGCTGAGACCGAGATACCGCGATCTTTCTCCATCTGCATGAAGTCCGACCGCGTTCGCCGTGCCTCACCCTTGGCGCGCACCTGTCCAGCCATCTGGATCGCGCCGCCGTACAGCAGAAACTTTTCCGTCAGCGTCGTCTTACCCGCATCCGGGTGCGAGATGATAGCGAATGTCCGGCGACGAGCGATCTCGGGCGGCAGGGTGGGTTGGTTCGAAGTATCAAGCATAAGCGCGCGTATAGGCGGGGAATCCAACTGAGGCAAGACAAAGGGGGTGGTTCGAATCATGTGGCTGTGGCAATAAGAACATATAGTGAACAAAATATGGAGTGGACCAATGAATTTGAAAGAAATCGCAGACGAACTGGTTGCTGGATGCCGCGAGAACCGGGCCAAGGAGAACCTCGAGAAGCTTTATGCCTCGGATGCTGTTTCTGTTGAGGGACAGGATTTTGCGGGCATGGGGCGCGAGACACACGGATTGGAAGCCATTCGTGGCAAGCACGAATGGTGGGAAGGCGCTCATGAGGTATCGGGCGCGTCCGTCAGTGGCCCGTACCCGCATGGTGACGACCGTTTTGCCGTGATCTTTGAAGTGCAGGGCAAGGTGAAAGAAACCGGTGAAAGCTTTGATATGCGTGAGGTCGGTGTTTATCACGTCGCCGATGGCAAGATCGTGCGTGAAGAGTTCTTTTATTAATCCGCAAGATCCCATTCTGGCCTTCTTTGCCGGGCCGATGTTAGATGTGTGCCGAAGATAGGGAGGGTCAGAATGGACTTGGGAATTCGCGGAAAACGCGCGCTGGTTTGTGCCAGCAGCAAAGGCTTGGGATTGGGCTGTGCCGAGGCGTTGGCCGAAGCCGGCGTCGATCTTGTGATGAACGCGCGCGGAGCCGAAACGTTGGAGGCCGAAGCCACGCGTTTGCGATCATCATATGGCATTGCCGTGCAGACAGTGGCTTGTGATGTTACCACACCAGAGGGTCAGGCCGAGGTGATAAGTGCCGCGCAGGGTGCTGATATCCTTGTCACAAACGCGGGTGGCCCTCCGCCCGGCATGTGGTCAGACTGGGAGCGTGATGATTTCATCAAAGCGCTGGATGCCAATATGCTGACACCCATAGCTTTCATGAAGGCTCTGCTGCCGGGCATGATGGATAAGGGCTGGGGCCGCGTGGTGAATATCACCTCGCAGTCGGTACGCGCGCCGATTGCGGTGCTGGGCCTGTCAAATGCGGCGCGAACTGGATTAACCGGCTATGTTGCGGGCACATCGCGCCAGGTGGCACCACATGGCGTGACGATCAATAATCTGCTGCCAGGTATCCACGCCACCGACCGCGCGAACGCGCTGGATGGCGGGGTGTCAGAGCAGAAAGGTATTTCGATGGCCGAGGCACGGGCTGAACGCGCTGCAACCATCCCAGCGAGACGCTATGGCACGAGGGAAGAGTTTGGGGCGACCTGCGCGTTTCTATGCTCGCAACACGCCGGGTTCATTGTCGGGCAGAACATTTTGCTGGACGGTGGTGGCACCAATCTGACGATGTAGGTATGGCACAGAACTTTTCTCTGAAAGATCAGTTGTTCAACGCGGAAAAGGTAAGCTTTCTTGCGGGCTTGTTCGCCAAGGTTGATTCCGATTTCAAGGAAGAAGCATTCGCGGCGAAAGTGATGTCGCGTTTGCCCGAGCTTGAACTGAAAGAGCGTATGGCGTGGATTGCAGAGTGTCTGCAAGAATCGGTGCCTGGCGATTTGCCGGCAGTGGCACCGGTCATTCTGCGGGCGCTGCCGCCTCCGCTGGACCCCGCCAAAAGTGATGACGACTTCGGAGACTTTATCTTTGCGCCCTTGGGTGATTGGGTTTGTGCAATCGGCCTGGATCATCCCGCTTTGGCGCTGGATGTATTCGAAGAGTTGACCCAGAGATTTTCGATGGAATGGGCGATCCGCCCGTTCCTCAATCACCACTCCGAACTGGTCATGGCGCGGATGCAGGCTTGGTGCACGCATCCCAGCTATCACGTGCGTCGTCTGGTCAGCGAGGGCACGCGGCCGCGTTTACCGTGGGGGCAGGCCGTTGGCTTGGCAATGTCAGACCCATTGCCGTTATTGGACCGATTGCACGGGGATCGGACGCGCTATGTGACGCGCTCGGTCGCCAATCATCTGAATGATATCACCAAGAAAGACCCCGATCTGGTGCTGGAACGTCTGCGGGATTGGGGCAAGGCAGGGCGGCAGGACAAGGATGAACTGAACTGGATGACATCTCATGCATTACGAGGCCTTGTGAAATCTGGGCATCCCAAGGCGATGAAGGTGCTTGGATACGATCCCGATGCAGATATTGCGGTTGAGATTCAGGTAAACGGTCCGGCCCGGATTGGTGAAGCGCTGGAGTTTGAAACCCGCCTAAGCGGCGCAGAAGATCAGCCAGTCTTGGTCGACTATATCGTTCATTTCCAACGACCTGGCGGAAAGATCTCACCCAAGGTTCACAAGTTGAAACAGGCCGAGCTTACAGGTGGTCAGTTGACACTTAGAAAGCGGCACAAGCTGAAGGGCAATGCAACAACGTTCAAGTTGGCTCCTGGGCCGCATCGGTTGGAGATTCAAGTGAACGGCCGCGTGCACGCAGGCGTGGATTTCGACCTGCTCGCCTGAGCCCTGTCACGGTTTCGTCAGATCGGGCGCTGGTGGATTGCGTGGTGTGGATTGCTGCACTAGCTGCAAAAGACCAGTGACAAAAGGATTGCCCTGATGAAGCACGAGGCTGTGCAGAACTACTATGGTGAGGTGTTGCAAGGCAGCGCGGATTTGCAAACAAATGCCTGCTGTACTCCGGATGATATGCCGGATCACTTCAAGAAAATTCTGTCGCAAATTCATGATGATGTGCTGACACGTTACTATGGATGCGGGCTGATTGCTCCGTTGGATCTGGAGGGAATGCGTATCCTGGATCTGGGCTGTGGTGCGGGGCGCGATGTGTATGCTTTATCCGCGATGGTCGGTGAAAAGGGCCGTGTTGTCGGCGTTGACATGACGCCTGAGCAGCTCGACGTGGCGCGAGCGCATCAGGACCATCACGCGAAGGCATTCGGACATTCGGCCAGCAATGTCGAGTTTCACCACGGCTATATCGAAAAGCTGGATGAGCTGGACCTCGAACCGGGATCGTTCGATATCATCGTCTCAAACTGCGTGATCAATCTGGCGACCGACAAGGCTGCTGTGCTGCGTGGTACGCATCGGCTGCTAAAAGAGGGCGGAGAGATGTATTTCTCGGACGTCTACGCCGATCGCCGGGTGCCCAAGGCGATGGCCGAGGATGAGATCCTGTATGGCGAATGCCTGTCGGGTGCGCTCTATTGGAACGATTTTCTGTCGATGTCGCGTGCTGCCGGATTTGGCGATCCCCGTCGGGTGACGCATCGTCCTTTGACGATCGAAAACCCAATTCTCGAAGAACGGGTCGCACCGCTGAGCTTTATCTCGGCCACCTACCGTCTTTTCAAGCTGCCGGAGTTGGAGCCTGCGTGCGAGGATTACGGTCAGGCTGTGATCTACAAGGGCACAGTGCCGCATGCGCCGCATGAATTTGTACTGGATGACCACCATACGATCGAGGCCGGCAAAGTATTCCCGGTCTGTGGCAACACGTGGATGATGTTGCAAGACACCCGTTTTGCACGGCATTTTGAGTTCATCGGCGATTTTTCGACCCATTACGGGATTTTCGAAGGCTGCGGCGGGGATAGCCCGTTTGTTGTACAGGGCGAAGCTGCCTCGACCGGGTGCTGCTGATCCCTTGCGCCTGATGGGCGGGGTTGTTATCCCCGCCTAAGCCCGATGGATTTGATCGGGAAAGGCAATGGGGTCCATCGGTGACAGTGACGACAACTCCTCCTCGATTGGAAATCCGCAATCTGATTGCGCGCTTTGGCGGGCGGACGGTCGTGGATGATGTATCGTTGACCGTACACGCGGGGCAGGTGACTTGCCTGCTGGGGCCTTCGGGCTGCGGAAAGTCGACCACATTGCGGATGATCGCGGGGGTCGAAATGCAGACCTCGGGCGAGATTTACGTCGATGGCAAGCTGATCTGTGACACGGTTTTCCGCGTACCGCCCGAACGGCGCGAGATTGGGCTGATGTTTCAGGATTTTGCGCTGTTTCCACATCTCAGCGTAGCGGATAACGTCGCGTTCGGCCTGAAAGGCAGCAAAGAGCAGAAACGCGCGCGGGTCGAGGAACTGCTGACCAAGGTCGATCTGATGCGGTTCATCGATGGATTTCCGCATCAGTTATCTGGGGGTGAGCAGCAGCGGGTTGCTCTGGCGCGTGCGTTGGCCCCACGCCCGCGGATCATGCTGATGGATGAGCCGTTCTCGGGCCTCGATAACCGTCTGCGCGACGGCATTCGGGACGAAACGCTCGCAGTCCTCAAAGAAGAGGACGCTGCTGTTCTATTGGTCACGCATGAGCCGGACGAGGCGATGCGAATGGCTGATGAAATCGCGCTGATGCGGCGCGGCAAGATTGTGCAGCAGGGGGCGCCATACAATGTCTATACCCGGCCTGCAGACAAGGCAGCAGTTTCGTTTTTTAGTGATATCAATGTGTTGAAGGCTCAAGTTAATGGTGCGTTGGCGCATACTCCGTTTGGCCGTTTTCTTGCGCCCGGTGTGCCGGACGCGACCGATGTTGAAATCGTGTTTCGACCCCAGCACGTCAAGCTGGACTTCGACCGCAATGGCAAAGGGCCTGCGCCGACGCCGACAGACGGTATTGCCGCCCGAGGCGTGGTTGAGCGTGCTCGGTTTTTGGGAAATGAAAGCCTTGTCGAGTTTCGCATGGACTATGATGGCTCGATCCTGAAGGCGACGGTTCCGAACGTCTTTGTGCCCAAAGAGGGCCGTGTCATGTGGCTAACCATTCGCCGCGACCGGTGTTTTGTATTCCCGGCCTGACGCTCAAATCCTGCATTTTCATCCAAGTGGTGCGTGAAAGCCTCAGATTGCGCATGTGCATTGCTTGTCGCAGCGCTGAGGCGGGTCTATCAAGGGCAAAACGAGGGGTGGACCGGGCATGCGAATTCTTCTGACCAATGATGACGGCATCAATGCGCCGGGACTGATTGTACTTGAAGCGATCGCGGCTGAACTGGCCGGTCCCGATGGCGAGGTCTGGGTCGTCGCGCCTGCCTTTGAGCAGTCAGGCGTGGGCCATTGCATTAGCTATACCCACCCAATGATGGTCGCCAAACTAGGCGAGCGTCGCTATGCCGCCGAAGGGTCTCCGGCGGATTGCGTGTTGGCCGGTTTGCACGATGTGATGAAGGACGCCCCGCCCGATCTGGTGTTGTCAGGGGTGAACCGGGGCAACAACTCGGCTGAAAACACGCTGTATTCGGGTACTATCGGCGGCGCGATGGAGGCGGCGTTGCAGGGTGTGCCCGCGATTGCCTTGTCTCAGTATTTCGGGCCGCGCAATCTGGGGCTGGACGATCCGTTTGAGGCGGCTGCCAAATTTGGGGCCGATCTGGTGCGCCGCATTCTTGATGCGACACCCGAGCAGCAGGGCGACTATCGACTGTTCTATAATGTGAATTTTCCTCCGGTTCCCGCAGATGAGGTGCTGGGTACGCGCGTGGCCCCGCAGGGGTACCGGCGCGATACACATTTCTCGGTCGAGCCGCACAGCTCGCCCTCGGGTCGCCGGTTCCTTTGGATCAAGGGCGGGTATCAGCATAACCCGACCGCTCCGGGCACGGATGCGGCGGTCAATCTGGAAGGGTATATCTCGGTCACTCCGATGCGCGCTGATCTGACAGCATATGACACGCTCGAGGCGCTAAAGGTCATCGAATGACTGGGCCAAGCGCAGAAACCATAATGCAGTTCCTGTTTGCCCTGCGCTCGCGCGGGGTAACGGATGCACGTGTGCTGGCGGCGATGGAGCAGGTTGACCGGGGGAAGTTTGTCAAAGGCCTGTTCGCGGACCGGGCCTATGAGGACACTCCACTGCCTATTGCCTGTGGCCAGACCATCAGCCAGCCTTCGGTTGTGGGGCTGATGACGCAGGCGCTGCAGGTGCGCCCACGTGATACGGTTCTGGAGGTCGGCACCGGCTCGGGCTATCAGGCGGCGATCCTATCCAAGCTGGCGCGCCGGGTCTACACGGTTGAGCGGCACAAGAGGCTGGTGCGCGAAACGGGAGAACTGTTCCGTGAGCTGGGGCTGACGAATGTGACCGCGATGCTGTCGGATGGATCATTTGGACTGTCCGAGCAGGCCCCGTTCGACCGTATCATTGTGACCGCTGCTGCCGAAGATCCTCCGGGGCCGCTCTTGGCGCAGTTGAAAATCGGCGGTATCATGGTGTTACCCGTGGGCCAGTCGGACGCGGTGCAGACCCTAATCCGGGTCACGCGCACTGAAACCGGTCTGGACTATGACGAATTGTTGCCGGTCCGTTTTGTGCCCTTGCTTGAGGGGCTGGGAAAAGACGGAGCGTAAAGGTATATTAGAGGCGCCAGAACCCCGGAGAACAGGGGCAGGTGTTGAGGACAGTAAAATGAGAGCAGTTTCCAAATCAGCAATGCGCCGCTATGCGACAGGTGTTGCCGCGCTGGCAATTCTGGCCGGGTGTGAAGGGCCATATGACTATGACCTTCGCGGCAATGTCGGCGGGTTCTCCACTGCAGATGCCGCCCTTGCAGCGACCGCCAACCGCCCGACGCCGGATGCGCGTGGCGTGATCACCTATCCGAACTATCAGGTCGCGGTAGCCCGCCGTGGGGATACAGTTGGCGATGTCGCCACCCGGATCGGCATGCCGGTGGCCGAATTGGCCCGGTTTAACGGATTGCAGCCAAATGACAGCCTGCGTGACGGTGAAGTTCTGGCCTTGCCGCGCTCGGTCGGTGGGACGAGCAATGTTGATATTGCGACCATTGCCGGAACCGCGATTGACGAGGCACCGGACACAGGATCTGTACAGACATCGACATTGGAGCCCGCGCAACCTGCTGCGGCTCCGGCACCGGTTGCTACGGGGCCTGAGCCGATCCGGCACAAGGTCAAGCGGGGTGAGACAGCCTATACAATTTCGCGCCTCTATCAGGTGCCTGTGGAGTCTCTGGCAGAATGGAACGGTTTGGGACCAGACTTTATGGTGCGCGAAGACCAGTACCTGTTGATCCCGGTCAAGAATCAACCGGCACCTCGGGCAGCAGCGCCGGCCGCCACGGCAACTGCGGTAACCCAACCGGGGGAAGGCTCACCAACTCCTACGCCGCCGAGCGCGACGCAGCCATTGCCGGATGAGAAAGTTGCCGCGGCAACGCCTGCGCCGGATATCACAGCCGAGGCCCCGACCAATTCGGGAAGCTCGGCGCTGGCAAGCCCGGTGAGCGGCACCATCATTCGGACCTACAAGAAGGGTAAGAATGAGGGGATAGATATCGCCGCAGCGCCAGGCGCGTCGGTCAGTGCGGCCGAGGCAGGCACGGTCGCCGCGATCACCGCGGATGCGGATCAGGTTCCGATCATCGTTGTGAAACACAACAATGACTTGCTGACTGTTTATGCCAATGTCGACAATATCACCATCAAGAAAGGTGATCGGGTGCGACGGGGACAAAAGATCGCCTCGCTTCGCGGGGGCGACAATGCATATGTGCACTTCGAAGTGCGCAAAGGGTTCGAGTCGGTTGATCCCGAGCCTTACCTGAAGTGACCGAAATGGCCCGTTCCGGGCCATGCCTCCGGCGGAGGTATTTGGGGCCAGATGAAGGACGGATCACGCATTGGGATCGTAGTCGCTGAGCCGTTTACCTGGTTCGTCGATAAAGAGTTCCGGCAGAGGCGTGACGTTTTCTATCAGGTCGATGCGGAAGACCCGGAAGTCATCGCGCAGTTCGCACCAGGCGGTCAGTGTCCAGACACGGCCCCAGTATTCCATATGTAGCGGTCGGATGGTGCGTTCGGTCAGCGCGCCGTCAATGCGACGGTAGCTGAGCTGCAATTTCTGGCGCGATTTGATCGCGGCGCGGATCGGGGCCATATGTGCCATTCCGCGTACGACATCAGCGAAGGGATAGACCGCGAATTTCCAGCTGTCGGCCTCGGCAATGACCTGCGTGGGCAAGACGGCGTCGATTTTCTCGGCCAGAGATTCCGCGGCGGATTTAAGATCGGGATCGGCGGCCTCGGCAACGATCGCCATGCCGAGGTTCAGAGCCTCAAGCTCGGCGGGTGTCAGGTTTAGCGGGGGCAGCGTGATCTGTTCACGCACCATGTAACCTACGCCGCGTTCGCCTTCTACAGGAACGCCCGAGGCCACCAACGTGTCCATATCGCGATAGATCGTACGGACCGACACCTCAAGTCGGTCCGCGATGTCCTGCGCGCGGTGCAAGTTACCATCGCGCAGGATCTGTATGATGTCGAACAGGCGGTCAGTGCGGCGCATGACACGCCGTCTGAGCCGCCCTTAGGCGGTCATGTTCCATAGCACGGTCTCGTGACGCATCTGGGCGCTGTCGGGGTTGATTGCCGCCATCAGAGCGGGTGCAAAATCCTGTTGCATGAATGCAGCAGCGGCATCCTTTGCGGATTTCATATCGGTCCAGACGACATAGTCGGTCCAGCGGCCATCTTCGCCATGGCTTAGCTGGCGGTGGGTAAAGCCGGGAGCCGCGCGGACGAAGGCTTCGGAGGCTTGGCTTAGCCTGACGAACTGTTCGGGCTTTGTGCCGTCGGCAAGGGTAAAGGTGACGATTTCTGCGACATGGGTCATGTGGTTCTCCGTAGACCAGGTTTCGATATCGTCCTTCTAGGTGATATCAACTGACATAAACCTGTCAGTTGAGAAATGCGAGTCCGCAAAAAACGCATGATCCGTTCAATTTTGCGCGCGGATTTGATCTGTCGCACTTTTGCTGATGCCCGTACGGGCGTAGACACGGGGCCAGACATATTCACGGCGCGCTGCGCCGACGTAGAAGGAGACAAGTCATGCTCAACAATATTGGCCTTCCGGGTATCCTGCTGATTGCTGTTGTGGTTCTCGTCCTGTTTGGACGCGGTAAGATCAGCTCGCTGATGGGTGAAGTGGGTAAAGGCATTACCTCGTTCAAAAAAGGCATCAAGGAAGGTTCGGAAGAGCTGGAACAAGACGCGTCTGAGCTGGCCAAAGACGTCACGCCTGAGACTGACAAAGACAAGGTCTGAGCCTAGATGTTTGATCTGGGCTGGACCGAGCTTCTGGTCATCGGCATCGTCGCGTTGATCGTGGTGGGGCCAAAGGACCTGCCTGTGCTGTTCCGCAATGTCGGACGGTTCGTCGGCAAGGCGCGCGGCATGGCGCGCGAATTCAGCACTGCAATGAACGAGGCTGCGGACGAAGCAGGCGTCAATGAGATCAAGAAGGGCCTGAACGCGGCGACCAACCCGGTTAGTACAGCGATGGACGGGATCAACGAAGCCGCGCGCGACGTGGCCAAATCCATCGACCCAACCAAGTTCGACCCTGACAGCGAGACCGGCAAGCTGGCCACCGAGCGAGCAGAGCAAGCCAAGAAGATCCAAGCCACAACGGCGCGCGCTGCCGCTGAACGCAAGGCCAAGGAAGCCGCGGATGCGCTGGCCAAGGCGGAAGAGGCCGAAGCAGCGCTGAAAACCGAAAGCAAGACATGACCAAGACCGACGAGATCGAGGACAGCTCGGCACCCCTGATCGAGCACCTGGCCGAGCTACGTACGCGGCTGATCCACTGCGTTGTGGCGTTTCTGATCGGTATGATCATCTGTTTCACCGTGGCCACGCCACTGTTCAACTTCCTCACGCAACCGCTATGTGAGGTGCTGACCGAGCGTGGACAGGATTGCGGGCTGATCTTCATCTCGCCGCAGGAAGGGTTCTTTGTAGCGATCAAGGTTTCGCTGCTGGGCGGGTTCATTCTGGCCTTTCCCTATATCGGGATGCAGATGTGGAGGTTCGTGGCGCCGGGCCTGTATAAGTCGGAAAAGAACGCGTTTCTGCCGTTCATGCTGGCCTCTCCCTTCATGTTCCTGCTGGGCGCAAGCTTCGCTTTTTATGTGGTCACGCCATTGGCCTATGACTTCTTCCTCGGTTTCCAGCAATTTGGAGCGGAAGGGGAAGCTGTAGCAGAAGGCGCAACCGCACCTTTGAGCGTGGTGTTTCAGGGTTCGGCGCAGGAATATCTCAACCTGACCATCAAGTTCATCGTGGCCTTTGGCCTGTGCTTTCAATTGCCCGTATTGCTGACACTGATGGGTAAGGCCGGACTTGTCAGTGCCGAAGGTCTGGGGGCAGTGCGGAAATATGCGGTGGTAGGCATTCTGGTGTTAGCTGCGATTGTCACACCGCCGGACGTGATCACCCAGATCATCCTCTTTGTCGTAGTTTACGGGCTCTATGAAATTTCAATATTCCTGGTCGCCCGTGTCGAGAAGAAGCGCGAAGAACAGTTGCGCGCCGATGGATACTACGACGATGAAGAGGCCGAAGCCGACGCAGACGTGATGCAGGATTACGAAGAGAACAAGTAACCTATTCCAATAGCTTTAAAGGCGCGCCCAAGGTAGGCGCGCCTTTTTCAATTGTTACTCTTGTTGTGTTGATCGGAACATGGTTGAACTCCACCAGAACATCCCGGAGGAGCCGATGGACGACCAAGCCCTGAATCGCATTGCGGACGCGTTGGAACGCATGGCGCCCGCGCCGCTGGCGACACCTGATTTCAATGCGGCCCCGGCTTTCGTCTGGCATGTCGAGCCTGACCGGCTGGAACCCGTCACACAGGTCAATCGGGTCGACCTTGATCTATTGGTGGGGATCAACCGCTCCCGCGATACGTTGCTGGACAACACGCGCCGCTTTGCTGCGGGTTACAAGGCTAATAACGCGCTCTTGTGGGGCGCGCGCGGAATGGGGAAATCCAGCCTCGTCAAAGCGGTGCACGGTACGTTGCAGGATGAGCATCCTGACCTGAAACTGGTCGAATTGCAGCGCGAGGATATGGGCTCGGTCGCGCGTTTGCTGAACCACCTGCGTGCCGCGCCGCACAGGTTCATCCTGTTTTGCGATGATTTGTCGTTCAGCCACGATGATCAGCATTACAAATCGCTCAAGGCCGTGCTGGACGGCGGTATCGAAGGTCGCCCGGAAAACGTTGTGTTCTACGCCACATCAAACCGCCGCCACCTGATGCCGCGCGACATGATCGAAAACGAACGCTCCAGCGCCATTAATCCGTCCGAGGCGGTCGAGGAGAAGGTCTCACTCTCTGACCGTTTCGGCCTGTGGCTGGGGTTCCACCCCTGCGATCAGGACGAATATCTAGCGATGATCGATCGCTACTGCGCCGCTCATGGCGTCAAGGTTGATCCCGAAACTCTGCGCGCCGAAGCCATCGAGTGGCAAGCCACACGGGGGGCACGCTCGGGCCGCGTCGCCTGGCAATTCTTCGTCGACCTCGCCGGGCGAAACGGCGTCCATATCGGTTAGTCCGCGCGCTTCATCTGGCCAGAAATACCTCCGCCGGAGGCATGGCCCGTCAGGGCCATTCTCACAACAGTGCTATAATCCGCGCCGCCTCATCCGCAGTGCTGGTTAATACATCCCGATCCTCACCGGGATGGAAACGTGCACGGACAGCGGTCGGCATCGGTGCAGGCTCAACAATCGATACGCGCGGTCCCGTCCGTGCGGTCTCGGTCGCCCAACTGCGAGCCAGCGCCATCTGTGCCGCTTTGGTGGCGCCGTAGATGCCATAGAACTTCTCGCCTGCCTTCGGGTCATCGAAGAACACGGCATGGCCAGTTTCGCCCAACAAAGGCGCGACATACGGGATCAGAACCGAGGTGGCGTTTGCATTGATGCTGACTGCCTTGTTCCATTCCTTCGGATCAACGAAATGCACTGGCGTCAGGGCTGAGGTATGGATTGCAGTATGCAACCACAAATCGATCTTGCCCCAGCGATCGTGAATGCTCCGGCACAGGGTCGCCATCGCATTGGGATCGGTGATGTCCATGGGGGCCAGAGTGGCCGAGCCACCCTTTGCCTGGATGCGGTCATCCAGCTCTTCCAGCCCGCCCTGAGTGCGAGCGACAGCGACGATGTGATAGTCGGGGGCCAGCGCTTCGGCCAGCGCCGCGCCCAACCCACGAGAAGCCCCGGTGATAAGGGCGATTTTGGTCTGATCGGTCATGAGGGGGGTTTGAACCTGCACGCGCAGGGCGTCAAGTCAGGATCAGCTGCCGGGGATGTCGATCCTTCGGTTCTGGCCGCTTTGTCGCAGCACAACACCATTTTCATCAATGGCGACGACCTTACCCGGGCCGACACGACTGCCGGGTTTCACTTTCTTAATGCGCCCCGACGACATGCGGACCAGGGCTTGCAGGTCCGCCTTGGGCCCAAAAATGCCCAATACCGAGACCGCGTTCTTCTTGAGCGCCCCCGCCTGTGTGGCGGAGCTTTTCACCGCTGCGTTTGCCATGATCTGTGGCCGAGCTGCGCGCCCGGACCCCGTTTTGTGAGTGGTTTTCGGCATTCGGGTAACACGGGATTTGCCGGACCAAAAGGCCGGCAGCACTCGGTTCGGAGCGGTTCGAATGCCGCATACCGAACCCTTTGCAAATGCAGCCTGTTCAGCAATAGGTTGTCGGCGGATTCTGACCTATGGCGGCTAGCGCAAGTCTCTTGGCCGACGCCTCAGGACAAAGCGATTCGCCCGATCACCCCGAGGCCAGTTTCGCCGCGTTCCACGAACTGCCGACCACCTGCATATCTTCACGCTTTTTGCTGACCCGACTGCTGTTTTCTAGGCTGCCCAGATATTCCTCATCGACGCCGGTGACGTAGTTGCCGTCAAAGCAGGAACAGTCAAAAGCTTCGATCTCGGGGTTGCCTTCCTTGGCAGCCCAGATCAGATCGTCGAGATGTTGGTAGAACAGCGCATCCGCACCCAGTTCTTCGCGAATCTCCTCGATCTCTTTGCCATTCGCGACAAGCTCGTGTCGGGTGGGCATATCGATGCCATAGACATTGGGGTATTTCACCGGGGGCGAGGCGCTGGCGATGTAGACCTTTTTGGCGCCGGCCTCACGGCACATCTGGACGATCTTTTTGATTGTATTGCCGCGCACGATCGAATCATCGATCAGAAGTACGTTATGACCGTCAAACTCCAAAGGCACCGCGTTCAGTTTGCGACGCACGGATTTCTGCCGTTCTTCCTGGCCCGGCATGATGAAGGTGCGGCCAACATAACGGTTCTTCACAAGCCCCTCGCGATAGGGAATGCCTGTGATCTTTGCGGCCTCAAGCGCGACAGGGCGGGCGCTATCTGGCACAGGGATGATCCGGTCGATCTCAAGTCCCGAGTCCTGAATTTGCTTGGCCAGCGTCTGCCCCATGCGCATCTGGGTTTTGTAAACCGACACCCCATCCAGCAGCGAATCTGGTCGGGCCAGATAGACATACTCGAAGATGCAGGGCGTCAGTTTACCTTCAACGGCCTGGAACTCGTGCATATTGCCGTCGAGGTCGATAAGGATCGCCTCGCCGGGACCTAGGTCGCGCAGCTTGTCAAAACCGTTGATGCCGAATGCCACATCTTCGGACGCAAAGGCATAATCATCGCCGTCACCAGTTGCGGCACGCTTGGCAACAGACAAAGGTCGGATGCCGTAAGGATCGCGGAAGGCCAGCATCCCTACGCCCGCGACGAGGCAGATCACCGAATACGCCCCCTGAACCCGCTCCATCGTCATTTTGACACCGGCAAACAGGTTGCGGATCGGATCAGCATTACCATTGACCTTGATCGCATCCGCGACCTTGTCGGCCAGTACGTTCAGAAGGACCTCGGAATCCGAGGTGGTGCGCAGGTGACGGCTGTATTTCGCGGTAACCTTTTCGCGCTGTTCTTCGGTATTGGTGATGTTGCCGTTGTGAACCAGATAGATGCCATAAGGCGCGTTCACGAAAAATGGTTGCGCCTCGGCCGCGCTGAGCGAGCCAGCGGTTGGATAGCGGACATGGCCCATGCCGACCTTTCCCAACAGGGTTTCGGCGTCACTGGCATTGAACACGTCTTTGACGAGACCATTTGCTTTCTTCTCACGGAAGAACTCGCCGTTGTAGGTGACGATCCCCGAGGCGTCCTGACCTCGGTGCTGAAGCATCAGCAAGCCGTCATAGATTTCCGCAAAGACATCATGTGTCCGGCTTGCGATCCCCAAAATCCCACACATACACGGGCTCCAATTTCTATGACTTGCTTAGGATGGCGTTCAGGTCGGATCGGGTGCGGACGGGTATCTGAATGGTGTGTTTTGGTCCGTTTGCACGGGACTCAGGCACAAGCACGAAAGCGGCTAGCGCATAAGAAAACAGATACAGCAAGGTCGGCAGCTCCGATTCCATGTCGGTATGGCCTCCACATAATGCCAAACGATGCGTGTGTCATCAAAGGATCACATTCGCGATTTGACGCAGGTGCGAATTGTACACGCCGCGGGTTTAGGATGACAAATGTACAGACCTATGCTGTCATATCATTACGAAGGTTTTTTGCATGCATTCCGGCAATACCTGGTGGAGCAGACGCCATGTGGCAACACAAGCAAAACACACCGATGGACAAACCTGTCAAGCGGCGTTGCCACCGATGTCGTGGGGCAGGGCGCGCACCCTGCGAGATCTGCAAGGGAACCGGTGAAGTGATCAAGAGCCGAGAACAGTATGGCAAGCCGATCTCAAGCCGATGTGACGGATGCTTTGGCCTGAAGACCATCCGGTGCAATATTTGTGGTGGCGAAGGGTTTATCTGATTTTTCCGAACCAAACGCAAAAAAGCCCGGCTGAAACCGGGCTTTTCTTTGGAATTTGATTAACCCTCAGAGGCGTTGTCGGCGGTGCAGCTTGCGACCAGCTCTTCGTACTGGGCGGTAACCCAACCCAGCGCCGCCTCGGGGTTTTGTTCCTCGATCTTACTGCTGAACTGTTCGAACACCTTGGCCGAGCGGCTTTCATCGACCATCGTGTAGGATTGACCGGTCATCACGGTGTCGTAGACGAAGAACGCAATCGCAACCAGCAATATGCCGCGGGCGATGCCGAAGAAGAAGCCAAGCGCCTGATCCAGCCCGCCAAGCGCGGAACGCTGCACAAGTGAAGAGAATAGCGGCGTGAAGATGCTGACTACGATCAGTGCAATGGCGAAGACGGCGGCAAAGCCGGTAATCACCGAAAGCTCACAACTGTCGCGCAGGAATTCACCGACCACTGGCACTTCTTTGACCAGCGGTACAGCCTGCGGCGCAAAGATGAATGCTAGAACTGCCGCGGCGACCCAACCTGCGATGGCCAAAACCTCGCGCATGAAACCGCGCGAATAGGCCAGCAAGCCCGACAGCACGATGATCAGGGCCACAACCCCGTCAATTATTGTAAAACCTTCCATGGCCCTCGCCTGTTCGTTTTCTGCCCCTCAAGGCGCGACTTTACCCTGCTCCGAAGGTTTCGCCAACAAACCCCACCAAATCAGAGGGTCGGGTGAGTGTCAGACCTGCCACAGTGCCAGTTTTGCCACCTGCCGGAGCAATTGCCGCTGTGAAACCAAGTTTTTGCGCTTCTTTCAACCTGTTTTCGGTCTGCGGGGCTGGTCTAAGTGCCCCGGATAGCGAGATTTCTCCGAAAACGACCGTATCGGCAGGCAGGGCGGTGTCTTCACGAGCGCTGAGCAGTGCAGCAGCAACGGCGAGGTCGGCAGCAGGTTCGCTGACTTTCAGCCCTCCGGCGACGTTCAGGTAGACATCGAGCCCGGCAAAGGGGATGCCGCAGCGTGCTTCGAGCACTGCAAGGATCATGGCGAGCCGCCCGCTGTCCCAGCCAACGACCGTGCGTCGGGGCTGCGAATGGGGCGAGGGCGCAACCAGTGCCTGCAGTTCGACCAACACGGGGCGGGTGCCTTCGATACCTGCGAACACGGCGGAACCAGGGCTGGGCTTACCGCGTTCCGATAGGAACAGGGCCGAGGGGTTGGTGACTTGCGCCAGCCCTTTGCCGGTCATTTCGAAGACGCCAATCTCATCCGCTGGGCCAAAGCGGTTCTTAACGGCGCGCAGGATGCGGAACTGGTGCCCGCGTTCGCCTTCGAAGTAAAGCACGGTGTCGACCATATGTTCGACTACACGGGGGCCAGCGATCTGGCCTTCTTTGGTGACGTGGCCAACCATGATGATCGATACGCCGTGGCGTTTTGCAAATGTCGTCAGCTCATGCGCTGCGGCGCGCACCTGCGACACCGAGCCCGGCGCGCTGTCGACATTGTCGGCCCACATCGTCTGGATCGAGTCGATGATGGCGAGGCCGGGTTTTTCTGCCTCTAGCGTCGTGAGGATGTCCCGAAGGTTGGTTTCAGCGGCCAATTGCACCGGCGACTCTTCCAGACCTAACCGGCGCGCGCGCATCCTAACCTGCGCGCTGGCCTCTTCGCCCGAGACGTAGATGGTTTTGACACCTTTGCGGGCAAAACGTGCGGCGGCCTGTAGCAACAGGGTGGACTTGCCAATACCGGGGTCTCCGCCCACCAGCAGGGCCGATGCAGGGACAAGGCCGCCGCCGAGGACGCGATCCAACTCTTCAACCCCGCAGAGGGTGCGGGGCGGCGGTGTTTCTTCGGTCGATAGGTCGGTGAGCGCGATGGATTGGCCGCGCTTGCCGCCGAGTGACTTCTTGGCTGGTCCTGCCGAAAGCGGCGCTTCCTGAACGATAGTGTTCCATTCGCCGCACGCATCGCAGCGGCCCGACCATCTGGTGTGAGAGGCTCCGCAGGCCGAGCAGGAGAAGGAGTGTGTCTTTGCCATGTCGCCCTTGGTGCCCGAGGAAAGGCGGTTCTTCAAGCCCTTGCGGGCTTTCCTCACCGCCGGTGGCGCGCCACGTCCTCAGGCCCTTCGGGCCATCGTCCGCTGCGGGCGCTAGACACGCCTATTCCGCGGCACGCGGCGGGGTCATCGCAACCACGCTGCCTGGTGTTTGATCGTCCGTGGGGGATTGCAATTGCGCCGACAGTTCCGGAAGCAGATCGAACAGCTCATCCCTGAGGCGCGCGAGTTGCGATTTGGCGATGGATTCCTCGATCTCGATGTCTCGGGTCCATTGGCGCAGCTCGTGCTGGATGATTTGGGCTTCCTCGATGCGCTGCTGGAATTGTTCGACCTCTTCCTGACGTTGCCGCAGGAAGGCACGGGCGCGTTCGACCTTTGTGTCCCCATAGGTCTCGGCCAGTTCCTGGCTGATCTGGCTCATCTGAGCAGCCAGTTCCAGCACCTGCGGTTCGAGCCCCTGCAAATCGGGGTGATCGCGCAGGAAGGCCATGCGCTCTTTCACCGCGTCGAATTCGGAGGCCAGCGCAAAGGCTCCGCTGCGGTCGGCGGCATGGGCGACCTGATAGGCCCCGGCCACGTCCTGCATATTCATTGTGAACTTACGATGGGTGTTTTCAAGCGCCATCATGCGGGCGTTCGATGGCAGATAGAAGACCAGCATCAGGATCAGGGCGGTTAATCCGATCTGGATATAGATGCCTGCGTCAATTGTTGCACCGTTGCTGAGACCGGCCTGCAACGAGAGCCAGGGCAGGATGCCAATCGCGGATAAAATGGTGGTCGTCACCGCGAACAATGCTGCGGCGCAGATCAGGAAAAAAGTGAGCCTTAATAAGGTATTCTGAAATTGCAATGTTATTGTGTGGAGGGCGGCCATGATCGTCGTTCTCCTTCTTCAACCGGTACAAAAACCGGGCCGAAGCGGAAGGTTAGACAGACGCGAAGTGATCCGCTACGGACCCGAAAACTACAAAATTTACTGCTCGAAATATAAAGATGATACTCAGAAATCTGTTTTCAATCAATTAGGTCTGAGGTTTTCGTGATCCAAATGTCATCTCTGTAATATGGCCCAGTGCAAGTGAGGCCAGAATGCAGCCGGTGAACAGGTAGAGACCCCATGCGGTTTCGATGGTGGCGTATGAGATGCCTTTGGCCAGCGTGATGTAGAGCGCGATGAGGAAGATATCGGCCATCGCCAGCTTGCCGAGGATGTTGAGCGCGGGCTGGACGCGCGGGTCCAGCAGGTTCCATTGGATCAGCGCGGTGCCGATGGTTTTGACGTAGGGCGCGAAGAGGGCGAAGACGGTAACGATCAACGCGAGGAAGATGTCGGACTTCCACAAGGACTGGAGCCCGGTGATGACGCTGATTTCACTGAGGCCGAAGATCGGGAGGAGACCGGCGCGCATCAGCGGGGCGAACCACGCGATGGGGTAGAGGATCAGGAGCGAGAGGGTGGCGAGGCGGAGGGTCATTTTAAGTCGCTTCTGTCGGCGTAGTTTTCGCGGTACTTTCAACAACTCTGTGCACGCCGACCAATTTTGCGAAAAACTCAGCCACTAACAAAATTATTTCTGGATCAGGGACAGAGCCGGTCCCCGAAGTAAAATACCTTGCCCGGTAAGGCGTGTCGAAACTTAGATTCAAGATCGCTAACTGTTCCTGGTAGTCAGCAAGTTCAGGTCGCTTTAGCGGCTCAAGGTGAATCTCGTACTTCTCCCTAAAGTACTCATGTCTGCAAAGCACATCCTTTAAGGCCGCGCGGTCGTCTTTTGAGATCGAAAGGAGAGACGCAGCTCTAAATAGAAAGACAAGATCGTGTCGTCTGTGTTTGTTTCTTTTAAGACGTTTGCCGTCCGAGTACTTGAAGCCTTTGAATTTGAGAATCTTTTCAGGCTGAACTCCGTGCGCGCGAAGTAACGACTTAAACGCAAGCTCCGTTGCGTGGCCGCATAGAAAAACCAATGGGCCGGTCTCAATTGCAAGATCGCGAATGTATGGGTAATTCTCGGTCCTATTCCGCGCAAAAAGCGTCTTTGCTGCTTCTATGTACGCTAGACACTTTCGTGCCTCTCCAAGCGGGGAGAAATCGAATGATTTTGCTTCTTCACCGTTCACCGCACCGCCTCAATCGGCCCTTCAGCGCTGCCACTGATAAACTGCTCCACATAAGGATCACCCGAGGCGTCCATCTGCCCGACTGGACCGGTCCACTGGATCACACCTCCGTGCAGCATGGCCACGTTGTCGGCAATCGCGCGGACCGAACTCATGTCGTGGGTGATGGTCATCGCGGTGGCGCCCATCTCGGTCACGATTTCTCGGATCAGGTCGTTGATGACGCCGGACATGATGGGGTCGAGGCCAGTGGTAGGCTCATCGAAAAAGATAATCTCGGGCTCGGCGGCGATGGCGCGGGCGAGGCCGACGCGTTTTTGCATCCCGCCCGACAGCTCGGCCGGGAGCCGGTCGGCCACGTTGGATTTCAGGCCGACGCGGCGCAGTTTTTCGATGGCGATTTCGCGGGCTTCATCCGCCGGGCGTTTCAGCGAGCCGCGCAGTAGGCGGAAGGCGACGTTTTGCCAGACGGGCAGCGAATCGAACAGCGCCGCCCCCTGAAACAGCATCCCGAAACGGGCCAGAAACGCGTCGCGGTCGCCTTTGGTGGCGTCCTTGCCGTCGACATAGATCATGCCGCTGTCAGGCTTGATCAGGCCGAGGATACATTTCAGCGCCACGGATTTGCCGGTACCCGAACCACCGATGATAACCATCGAGGTGCCCTTGGGGATCTCAAGGTTCATGCCTTGCAGGACGTGGTTGTCGTCAAAGGCCTTATGTACGTTCTCCATCCGGATCATAGCGAGAAGAACACCCCTGTAAGAACGAAATTGGCGGCGAGGATCAGCACGGCAGCAGCCTCGACCGAGCCCTTGGTGGCGCGGCCCACGCCCTGCGCGCCGCGGCCCGATGACATGCCGTAATAGCAGCCCATGATGGCGGCGATCACACCGAAGGCGGCACCTTTGACGAGTGACGAAACGATATCCCGCGCTTCAAGGAAATCGACGGTGTTTTTCAGATAGGCTGCCGGGTTGAAGCCCAGATTTTGCGTCGCGACGGTGTAGCCGCCTGCAATGCCGATGATATCTCCGACCCCGACCAGCGCTGGAACCGTGATCAGGGCGGCCAGCAAGCGTGGGGCGGTGAGGTATTTCATTGGATGGGTGGACAATGTGACCAGAGCGTCGATCTGCTCGGTCACTTTCATCGTCGCAATCTCGGCGGCGATCGAAGACGTCACGCGGGCGGCGATCATCAGGCCGACCAGCACCGGGCCAAGCTCTCGCACCATGCCTATGGCGACGATCTGGGGCACAACGGCTTCGGCGTTGAAACGCGCGCCGCCTGCGTAGATCTGCAGCGCCAACGCGCCGCCGGTGAAGATGGCGGTCAGGCCGACCACGGGCAGGGACAACCAGCCGATATTCAGCAGGGCGATGCCGAACTCGCGCGGATAAAACGGTGGTCGAAAAATGTGCGAAACCGCGTCGAGCGCGAACAGCGCGACGCGGCCAAACGCGGCGAGCATGGTCAGGATAGAACGCCCCAGCTCACCCAGCAATGAAACGGGATTCATTCCACGTAGCCCCGCGAAAAGCGACTGCCGAGCGAGGTCAGAATTTCATAGCCGATGGTGCCAGCGGCTTCGGCCAGATCATCGACGGTTTGGTGCCCGTTCAGGATACGCAGGCGATCAGGTTTATACGGCAAGTCAGTCACATCCACGGTGATCAGGTCCATCGAGATACGTCCTACCACCGGGCAGGGCTGATCACCAGCGAATGTATCGATGCCGCCCCCAATGGCGCGATGCAGCCCATCGGCATAACCGGCCGCAACGGTCGCAATCTTCGACGGGCGGCGCGCGCTCCAACTGTTGCCGTAGCCGACGGTCTCGCCCACGGCGACGTCGCGCACTTGAATCACCGGCAGATCGACGGTGACGACCGGCTTGGCCCCGGCAAAGGGCATCCCGCCGTACAGGCCAATCCCTGGGCGGCAAAAGTCAAAGTGGAATTCCGGCCCCATCAGAGTACCACCCGTCGCCGCAAGCGAGCGCGGCGCGTCGACGCCATCGGTCATCTGTTTGAACGTGTTCAACTGTTGGCGGTTCATAGGGTGTTCAGGCTCATCCCCGCAGGCCAAATGCGACATTATCACCAACGGGTTCAGGGCAAGGGCTTCGTGCCGCAGGTCGGCCCAGTCCGCAGGCTCAAGCCCAAGGCGATTCATACCGCTGTCGAGCTGGATACCAAAGCCATGATCGGGCAGGGCCTGACGATGACGCTTGAATTGTTCGGGCGAGTTGATCAACGGCGTCAGATCATGCTGGCGCAGCAGATCCGTGTCACCCTCCATATGTCCGGAAAACACCGCAACCAGCGGGCCGGGGCCCACAGCCTCACGCACGGCCACGCCTTCCTCGGCAACGGCGACGAAGAATTTTGCAACGCCTTCCTCAGCCAGCGCAGAGGCGACTGGACCGGCACCTAACCCGTAAGCGTCAGCTTTGACCACTGCGCCGGTCTCAACCTGGGTCTTTGCGTCAAGCGCCTGCCAGTTCTGGGCGAGCGCGTGCAGATTTATCGTCAGATGTGCGGTACTCATAAACGCCGTTCATCACATAGGATTGGCCCAGGTCAAGGGGGAGCACCTTAATTCTTGGCGGGTTTATGCGCCTCATAGGCCGCTTCCAGCTCGGAACGCAGGAAATCCGCAAATAATAAGGGGCTAAACTGAGGTTGGCCGGTCCCGTGTAGGGGTTCGATGATTGTGCTGACATGAGGATCAAAGAAGAACGGAACGCTATATCGTTCACGGCCCGAACGGTTGATGACCCGATGCGGCGTCGAAAGCAGGCGACCGTTCGACATCCGGTGCAGCATATCCCCGACATTGACGACAAAGGCGTCGGGACGGGACGGAACGTCAACCCAATGCCCTGACGGTGTTTTGACCTGCAAGCCGCCCACCTGATCTTGAGCAAGCAGCGTAAGGCATCCGAAATCAGTGTGCGGGGCCGAGCCGAATAGATCATCGGGGCCGGTCTTTGCTTGCGGAGGATAGTGAAGCAGACGCAGCCAGAATGTAGGCTCATCAAACGCGGAAAGGACCGAGAAATCCTGCGCCTCGCAAGCGATCAGCGCGATATGCATCAATCTGCGTCCAAGGGCCGACATAGCCTTAACGTAGGTTTCCAGGGTGTCGCGAAAATCCGGTAGATCAGGCCATCGGTTTGGACCCGAGAGGTAGATATCGGGATCAACGCCAGCATCCTCGCGCATCATCATGAAGCTGGCGGATTGGTTGGGTTTTTTTACATCGGCCAGTGTTGAGTTCACATCTGTCGATGTGTTGATGGCGATGTATCCGCGATGCGTGTGGTCGACTGCGATTGCCAGCTTTTGATCCAGCGGCAGCGCGTGAAACTGTTTTGAGGCTTCGAACACATCGCGCATCAGCTGCGGGTCTATTCCGTGATCTTCGATATAGCCGAAACCAGTCGTGCCGTAGGCCGAACGAAACTCGGCCGCGATTTCCTCATCAGGGCGTGCACCCAGACGAATAACGGGGATCTCTGTGAATTCAGTCATGTCTCTCTCGCTTATAGGGGGAAGATTGCAGGGGCAAAAATGCCCCCGGTCTATCCCGCAAAGCGTTTGCGGCGATGCCCGAAATGACGCGCCAGAATCACGCGCCGGGGTAGGGGATTGAGACAAGCTTGCATGGCCCGATCCGTACACATCGGACCGGGCAGGTCAAGGAATCAATAGCCCTCGATCTGGCTGTCCTGTTGCCAAGGTTTGACCAGATTGCCAAATCGGGTGAACTGAGCTTCGAACGACAGCTCGACCGTGCCGATGGGGCCGTGGCGCTGCTTGCCGACGATGACCTCGGCCTTGCCATGCAGGCGCTCCATGGCCTGTTTCCACTCTTCCATCTTTTCCAACTCGTGATCGCCGGGTTTTTCGCGTTCCTTATAGTATTCCTCGCGGAACACGAACATCACAACGTCGGCATCCTGTTCGATCGAGCCCGATTCCCGCAGGTCAGACAGCTGCGGGCGTTTGTCGTCACGGCTTTCTACCTGTCGGCTGAGCTGTGACAATGCGATGACCGGGATGTTGAGTTCCTTGGCGATGGCTTTCATGCCCATCGAAATCTCGGCGATTTCGTTGACGCGGTTGTCGGCCATTCCGCGGCAGAGCTGAAGGTAGTCGATCACCAGCAAATCCAGCCCGTGCGTCCGCTTCAGCCGCCGTGCACGGGCAGCGAGTTGCGAGATTGGCAGGGCGGGGGTGTCATCAATGAACAGCGGGCAGGCTTCCAGTTCTTTCGCGGCGTCCACGAAGCGGCGGAACTCGGACTCGGTCATGTCGCCCTGGCGGATTTTGTGACTGGAGATCTCAGAAGCCTCGGCCAGAACCCGGCCCGCAAGTTGCTCGGCGCTCATTTCGAGTGAAAAGAACCCAACCACACCGCCGTCGATCGCACCTTCAGAGCCGTCCGGCTTGGTGCCGCGCTTGTAGGCCTTGGCCACGTTAAATGCCACGTTTGTTGCCAGCGATGTCTTACCCATCGACGGACGCCCGGCCAAAATGATCAGGTCGGACGGGTGCAGGCCACCCAATTGCTTGTCGAGATCGGCCAGACCGGTGGAAATCCCCGCCATGCCGCCACCGCGTTGGTACGCCTCATTGGTGACGTTGACGGCTTCTGTGACCGCCTTGAGGAAGGATTGAAAACCCTGTTCGGTCTGGCCCTGCTCGGATAACTGATAAAGCTGTTGCTCGGCCTCGACGATCTGTTCTTTGGGCTCGCTGCTGACATCGACCCGAGCCGCCTTGTCTGAAATGTCCCGGCCCAGCCGGATTAGCTCGCGCCGAATGGCGAGGTCGTAGATCATCTGGGCGTAGTCATGCACCGCAAAGGCACTGATTGAGGCACCGGCAAGCTTGACCAGATAGGCCGGACCACCCAGTTCCTTCAGGCCCTCATCCTCGGCCATGAAAGACTTCAGCGTGACGGGTGAAGCCAGCGCATTTTTAGCGATACGGGTCGACGCGACTTCGTAGATGCGCGCATGAACCGGATCATAGAAATGCTCGGCCCCAATAATCGATGCGACCCGATCATACAGATCGTTATTCGTCAGAATCGCACCCAGAAGCTGCTGCTCGGCCTCGATGGAGTGCGGCATTGTTTCTGGGTTCTGAATCTGTGCGGCGGCCTGCTCGATACTGCTGATCTCGTTCATTGCTGTTCTCTTTGTCCCCTGGACAGAGGCCATAGCGCGGCCCTGTGAGTCGGCGCAAATTGTATGTTTTCTGGGGATATGCTGTGCATATCTCTCTGCCCCATCATATTGAAGGATGAGGCAGGGTTGCGTCAACATCTTGTGGATGAAGCGATCGACGCAGCGGTCAGTGTTTCCATTCTGAAAACAGTTTGCGCAACGTCAGCTTTTATGTGCGTCCTGCCAACCGCGCGGGTCGTTCAGGAAGGCCTCGACGCCATCAAGCGTCTCTTCGTCAAAGGCCTTTTGCGCTTTGGCTTCCGCCAAAACATCCCACCAAGTACAAAGCGAGTGCAATTTTACGCCGTGATCGCCCAGCGTTTTCTCGGTTTCGGGGAAAATACCATAATAGAAGATCACAGCCGTATGCCCACAGGTCGCACCGGTTTCGCGGATCGCGTCGACAAAGGACAGTTTTGAGCCTCCATCGGTGGTCAGGTCTTCAACCAGCAGTACCCGCTCACCCTCGCTCATCGCGCCTTCGATGCGGGCGTTCCGGCCGTAGCCTTTGGGTTTCTTCCGCACGTAGGTCATTGGCAGTGCCATGCGCTCGGCCACCATTGCAGCGAAGGGAATACCTGCTGTCTCGCCACCGGCGATATTGTCAAACGCTTCGAACCCCGCGTCGCGCATCACGGTAACCGTCAGGAAGTCCATCAGGGTCGAGCGGATGCGCGGGTACGAGATCAGCTTGCGGCAATCGATATAGGTCGGGCTTGGTAGACCGCTGGCCAGCGTGAAAGGTTCGCGGGAATTAAAGTGTACGGCTTTGATCTCCAGCAGCATCCGTGCGGTCAGGCGGGCGATTTCGGTGCTGTCGGGGAAGGAACTGGGGATCATGGCGCAAACCTCTGGGCTGAAAGGGTGTCGCAGGCTGATAGCCTGACCCCCGGCCCAGAGTCGAGAGGGCACGCTAAAAGAAAAGCGGACCCCCAAGAGGTCCGCTTGATGCCCTTGCGGGCAGAGCAGCCAAGGTGGGCTTGACTGCTCATTTCTCAGGCTCGCTTTCCGCAATCGGCAAGACTGTGCCTTCAATCTCGGTTTCGACGTGTATGCGAGGCGAGGTAAGAAGCGCAACCACCATTGCCGTCACAAATGCGTAGGCTGCCGCGCAGTAACTGTATTCAGCGCCCAGTATTCGAATTGATGCGATGAAGGGTGCAGGTTTTCTTAGGTCCGAGCCAGATCAGCAAGAGCGTCGCTCAAAAGGGTCAAAGCGTGGTCCCGCGCAGCGCGACGTACGTTATCCCGTCCCTGCGCTCCGAATTCCACGGTCTCGGTTCGGGTCGGTTGACCCTGTGCAGCGAGGCCAAAGCATACGCGGCCTTCGGGTTTGTGTTCGGACCCGCCGGGGCCCGCGATGCCGGTGATCGAGACCGCCAACTGTGCCCGCGAATTCTGCAGGGCGCCATTGGCCATTTCCCGGGCGACTTCTTCTGAAACTGCTCCATATGTCTCAAGCGTATCGGCGCGCACGCCCAGCATCTCTTGCTTTGCGGTGTTGGTGTAGGTGACAAAGCCGCGCTCAACCACGGCGGAGCTGCCAGGGATGTCAGTCAGTGCAGCGGCGACCATACCGCCGGTACAGCTTTCAGCAGTGGTGATCATCATGCCCTGCGCCTTGGCGCGATCCAGCAGGTCGACAACGATCATTGACCCATGACTCCATGTGAGATACCGGCGAGGACGACCACACCGATGGCCGCAAAGACGCCAGCGATCACATCATCCAGCATGACACCCATCGGATCTCCACGCCGGTCGGCCCAGCCAATGGGACCGGGTTTGGTAATGTCGAAGAGGCGGAACAAGAGAAAACCCGCGATCCAGCCGGGCCAGAGCGCTGTGATGTCGATCCCATGCGCCCAAGACGGGTAGGAAATCGCCCATATCGCGATGAACTGGCCCGCGACTTCATCAATGACAATTTCGGACGGGTCGTGGTCATCTTGTCCAGCTGTCATCACTTGCGTAGCCCACAGGCCCCCGAAGAAAACCGCGAGTGTTGAGATGACCAGCAAGGGGAAGCCACCCAGCGTATGCAGAACCCATGCCAGCGGCAAAGCAGCCAGCGATCCCCAGGTGCCGGGGGCAGGGCGGAGGTAACCGACGCCGCAGACGGTTCCGATTAGACGAGCCGCTGTCATGACTTCACCAGACAGGCAGTTGCGAGCGAGGCAATGCCTTCGCTGCGACCGGTAAAGCCCAGCCGTTCGGATGTGGTGGCCTTGACCGAGACCTGATCGGTGCGCAAGCCCATGATCCGTGCCATTTCGGCACGCATGGTATCGGCATGAGGGCCGATCTTGGGAAATTCGCAGACCAGTGTGCAGTCGACATTCGAGATCTCATAGCCCAACTGCCCAGCCAATTCGACTGCGTGGCGCAGGAAAATTTCACTCGCTGCACCTTTCCACTGCGGATCGGAGGGCGGAAAATGCTGACCGATATCACCCCGCGCCAGTGCGCCATAGATCGCGTCGGTGACCGCGTGCATCCCCACATCTGCATCGGAGTGACCTTGGAGCCCACGATTGTGCGGCACCTTCACACCGCAGAGGATCACGTGATCTCCGTCACCAAAGCGGTGCACGTCGTAGCCGTTGCCCAGCCTTACATCCATATTCATACCCATTGTACGTTCGGCCCGGGCGAAATCCTCGGGCCGTGTGATTTTCAGGTTATCCGCATCGCCCGGAATAATCGCGACTTCGACTCCTGCAGCGCGCGCGACTTCTACATCATCCGCCGCACCTCCGGGATGGGCTGAATGGGCGGTGGTGATTGTGCCAAAATGAAATCCCTGCGGTGTCTGCGCAGCGTAAAGGCCGGATCGATCATGCGTTCCTGTCACCATCGAGCCGTCTCCTGTCCATAGCGCATCCGTGACGGCCAAGCCCGGAGCAGCTGCCGTATGCGTGTCGAGTGCTTTCAGAACATCGCCGATTATCCGAGCGCTGACGCAGGGACGGGCAACATCGTGAATCAAAACCTTTTCAACGCTGTACGCTTCCAAAGCCTGCAACCCGTTGCGCACTGATCCGGCGCGGTCTGCACCGCCGGGTGCAAGGATCAGGTTTGTCGCGCTGAATTCTTCCCAAACGGCTGTGTCGTCTTCGGCCAGCACCAAAACGAGGTGATCAACCAACCCTTCGAAGCGGTCAATCGTCCAATCGGCCACGCGCCGCCCAGCCAAGGCACGCCACTGTTTTGGCACTCCGCCTCCGGCGCGCTGGCCGCGCCCGGCGGCGACGATGATGGCGGCTGTGGTCATCTGAAAGGTCTCCTGATTGGGGCATTGTTTAGGGGTCGGTGAATGCAGAGGCAATCACCCGCGTCAATTTGCTTAAAAAATAAGCATATGATGATTTTGTGGGCTTGAATGCTCCCGTTTTATTGTTCATATGCCGCAATTTCGATATCAAACGCACAACTGCTCAAGGATTAAGCACATTGGCCCTGCGTCTTGCTGAAAAGGATCTGACCCCTCCGGTGCTCTTGGCGCCAATGGCCGGAATCACCGACCGGCCTTTTAGGGACCTTGTGATGCGCTTCGGCGCGGGCATGGTTGTCAGCGAAATGGTCGCCAGCCAAGAGATGGTGCAGGCCAAACCAGGCGTACGTGAACGGGCCGAGCTGTCGGCGGATGTGGAAAACACCGCAGTGCAATTGGCCGGACGCGAGGCGCATTGGATGGCCGAGGCCGCCCGGCAAGTCGCTGACCGGGGCGCGCGCGTGATCGATATCAATATGGGTTGCCCAGCAAAGAAGGTAACCAATGGCTATTCCGGTTCAGCTTTGTTGAAAACTCCGGACCATGCACTGACGCTGATCGAGGCCGTTGTGGGTGCAGTTGATGTGCCTGTTACGCTGAAAACGCGGCTAGGCTGGGACGACAATCTGTTGAACGCACCGGATGTGGCGCGGCGGGCGCAGGACGCAGGCATCCGGATGGTGACCATCCATGGGCGTACGCGCTGTCAATTCTATAAAGGCCGGGCAGATTGGCGGGCGATCCGGGCGGTGAAAGAAGCCGTCTCGATCCCTGTCATCGCAAACGGTGACATCGTCGATACCGAGGCCGCGCAAATCGCGCTGAATCAGTCCGGGGCCGATGGCGTCATGGTAGGTCGGGGGGCGCAGGGCAAGCCCTGGCTGCTGGCGCAGATTTGCCATGATCTCTATGGCGCTGCTTCTCCAACCATTCCCACGGGCACTGAACTGATCGAGATGGTGCGTGGCCACTATCTGGCGATGCTGGAGTTCTACGGTACCGATCTGGGCCTGCGCGTCGCACGCAAACATCTCGGATGGTACATGGATGAGGCCGGAACACCCGCCACCTTGCGGCGGGCTGTCCTGACATCCCGCGACACCAATGAGGTGTTACGGCTTTTGGCAGATGCGCTTAGTGGCACGGCGGAGGCAGCAGCATGACCTCTGACCAGAGCATCTGGACCTCGCTTCCGGTTCCGGCGTTCATTATCGATGCCGAAGATCGGATATCGGACGTCAACTCCTCGGGTGAGGGGTTTCTGAACGCCTCCCGCAAGGCAGTGATTGGACACCCGGTCTGGGATCAACTCGCGGTTGACGCGCCGTTGGAAGAGGCGTTTCTGCGCGCGCGTCAACAAGGTACACCGCTGTTCGTGAACGATGTGGACGTTGGGTCGGGCAATCGCGCGCCGCTACAATGTGCGCTGCAAATCGCGCCGCTGATGGGGCATCCCGGTTCAATGATCATGATCATCTCGCCGCGCGAACTGGCCGGTCGGATGACCCGTGGCAACACTGTGAAATCGGCAGCGCAGTCTGCGATTGGTATGGCCGAGATGCTGGCGCATGAGATCAAGAACCCTTTGGCAGGGATCACCGGTGCGGCGCAATTGCTCAGCATGAATATTTCGCAGCAAGATCTTGAGCTCACTGACCTTATCGTTGAGGAAAGCCGCCGCATCGTGAAGTTGTTGGAGCAGGTAGAACAGTTCGGCAACCTGTCTCAACCCGATTTCAAACCGGTCAATATCCACGATGTACTGGATCGCGCGCGCCGGTCAGCGCTGTTGGGTTTTGGCGCGCATATGACGATTATCGAGGATTACGACCCCTCGCTGCCCTTGGCCTATGGGGACCCGGATCAGTTCCTGCAGGTGGTTCTGAACTTGCTCAAAAACGCTTCGGAAGCTGCTGATGGCAACGGTACAATCCGGCTGCGTACCTATTTTGAGCATTCATTCCGACTGCGGCGCAGTGACGGTTCGGGTCATTCGCTGCCTCTGCAGATCGAGATTATTGATGATGGGCCGGGCCTGCCGGAAAATATTCGCAGTGATATTTTCGACCCCTTCGTGTCAGGCAAGGAGAACGGCACCGGGCTTGGGCTGGCGCTGGTCAGCAAGATCGTTTCCGACCACGACGGCTGGATTTCGGCTGAATCTGTGCCCGGACGCACTAGTTTTCGACTGTCCCTGCGACGTGCACCGAACGACGCGTATGAAAAGGAGAGCATCTGATGGATGGCACAGTTCTGGTTGCCGATGACGACCGCACGATCCGCACGGTTCTTACACAGGCCCTGACGCGGGCGGGGTGCAAGGTTCACGCGACATCTTCGCTGACCACGCTGATGCGCTGGGTAGCCGAAGGCAAGGGCGACGTTGTGATCTCGGATGTGGTAATGCCGGATGGAAACGGGTTGGAGATGCTGCCAAAGATCGCGCAGGACCGTCCCGGTTTGCCGGTCATCGTGATCTCGGCCCAGAACACCATCATGACAGCCATTCAGGCGGCTGAGGCCGAAGCTTACGATTATCTGCCAAAGCCTTTCGATTTGCCCGATCTGATGAAGCGCACCGCGAGGGCGCTGGATCAAAAGCAGCGGGTACAGGCTGAGCCGGTGATGGCCAGCGAAGACCGCCCTGATGAACTGCCGCTGGTTGGGCGCACCCCCGTGATGCAGGCGCTTTATCGTCTGGTCGCCCGGGTGATGAACACGGATCTGTCTGTGATGATTTCTGGTGAAAGTGGGACGGGTAAATCTCTGATAGCACGCGCTATTCACGATTTCTCTGACCGAAGGACACTGCCCTTTGTCACCGTGACAGCTGCCGATCTGAGCGATTTGGAAGGCCCGGCACGGGTTATGGCGCGCGTACGTGGTGGTACGCTGCTGATCGATGAAATTGCCGATATTGATGATGAGATCCAGGCCCGTATCGTGCGCATGATGGACACGCCGGGCGATCACGTGCCGCGTTTCATGGCCACAAGTCAATCAGATCTGACCGACGCAATGGAAAGTGGTCGCGTACGACAAGATCTCTATTACCGTCTCTGCGGTGCGACGATCCACGTGCCTGCGTTGCGCGAACGGGTTGATGATATCACCTTGCTGACCGATCACTTTCTGGCGCGGGAGGAGCGGGAAAGCGGCGCGCAGCGTCGCCTCAGCCCCGAAGCGGTCGAGTTGGTGCGCCGGTATTCCTGGCCCGGCAATGTCCGACAGCTTGAAAATGCGATCCGGCGTCTTGGTCTAACCAGCCGTTCTGATGAAATCTCGCGCACCGAAGTTGAGATGGTGCTGGGTAGCCAGCCCGAGGCCGAACCAGTTCTGGGTGATGGCGAGCGTGAGAAGCTGTCATCTTCTGTTGGTCGTCACCTGCGCCGGTATTTTGATCTGCACGGAAACATCCTGCCGCCTCCCGGCCTCTATCAACGTATTCTACGCGAAGTCGAGGCACCGTTGATCGAAATCGCGCTGGATGCGACTGGTGGAAATCAGGCAAAATGTGCTGATCTCCTGGGGATTAACCGGAATACGCTGCGGAAAAAGATTACTGACCTCGATATTCAGGTGACACGCCGTCGCAAACTGATGTAATATCGCCACACAAACAGTGGCATTCGGGTTCGACCCCGGGAACGACCACGATATATGGCGGTAAGCCGCGCAAGCGGCACATCAGAATGAGGGCAGACGGTGGCAAGCCGGGCACAGAACGGGCCGATCCTATCGATCAACCGGTGGCGCAAGTCCCGGAGGATGCGCAATTTCAGTACCTTGGGATTGGTTATGCTGGGCCCGGTTCTGGCGCTTGCAACCTATCTCGTCATTGGCCCTTTTGATCTTGGCGCGGCGGCACCGACACTGCGGCTGATTTTGTTGGCTGATCTGGTCTACGTGCTGGTCGTAGCTGCGCTGGTGTTGGGCCAATTGTTCAGTCTGATCGCCGCACGTCGCGCGAAATCTGCGGGCTCCCGTCTTCACCTGCGCCTGATCGGCGCTTTCACGCTGTTGGCTCTGGTGCCGACGGTCACGGTGGCGATTTTCGCCGGGCTGACGGTGAATATCGGCCTTGAAGGTTGGTTCTCGGACCGTGTGCGGCAGGTGGTTGGGTCGTCACTGACTGCGGCCGAAGCTTACGAACAGGAACACCGCGAGGGCCTGACGCAGGATGCGGTTGTTCTGGCGCGTTTCCTCGATAACGCGCGATCGTTGGATTATTTTGTCTCAGACGCCGAATTGCGAGAGGTTCTGGCCCAGGGGCAGGCCCAGATACAACGCGGTTTGCGCGAGGCCTATGTGATCGATGGCAGCGCCGAAATCCGATCGCGCGGTGATCGGTCCTACCTGTTCGACTACGAGGCACCAACCCCCGAAGAGATGATCGAGGCCAATGATCAGGGCGTGGCCATCATTGCCGATTGGGAGAACAGCGAATTCCGCGCGCTTGTTCCTTTGCATGCCTATCTTGACCGGTATCTTTATGTCAGTCGCGAGGTTGATGGGCAGCTTCTGACCTTGCTTGATGAAACCAAAGAAACAGCACAGTTCTACAGCCAACTGGAAAGCGAGCGGGGCAGGGTCCTGTTCGAATTCGGCCTTCTGTATCTCGGCTTTGCTGTGATCCTGATTCTGGCCGCGATGTCGCTGGGCATGTGGTTCGCTGAACGTCTTTCTCGCCCTGTTGGACGGCTGACAACGGCGGCGCAGCGCGTTGGTGCTGGTGATCTGAGTGTTCAGGTCATCGAAGAGGCCAGCGATGACGAAATCGCGATGCTGGGCCGCTACTTCAACCAGATGACTCGTCAGTTGAAGGGGCAGCGCGACACGCTGTTGGAAAACACTCGCCATATCGAACGTCGAAGGCGGCTATTTGATTCAGTGCTAAGCTCGGTGACATCCGGTGTCGTTGGCGTTGATTCAGAGGGCTGTGTGACCTTTGTGAACCGATCCGCCGAACGTCTTCTGGGCTGGTCTGGTGGAGAGCAGAACCTGGCAATCGGCATCGCTGTTCCCGAATTTTTGCCTTTGTTCGAAGCCCTTAAGGACAGCGGGCAAGAGGCGGTCCAGGGGGAGATCAAGGTAACCCGCAAAGGCCGGTTGGAGAACTTACTGGTACGCATGGCGACGCGGCGTGGCGAGGATGGAAGGCTGGAAGGCTACGTTGTGGCCTTTGATGACGTGACCGATCTGGTAAGCGCGCAGCGCATGGCGGCGTGGGGTGATGTGGCCCGTCGCATTGCGCATGAGATCAAGAATCCGCTGACACCGATCCAACTGAGCGCCGAGCGAATCAAACGCAAATTCTCGCGCAAGCTGGACGAGGACGATTGCGATAGCCTGGAATCGATGACCGACGTGATCGTGCGGCAGACCAATGATCTGCGGCGGATTGTTGACGAGTTCTCGAAATTCGCACGCATGCCCGAACCGGAACGGCGCGAAGAGAATATCGTGACGCTAGTGCGTGAGGCGGTTCTGTTGCAGCAGGCGGGTCAGCCTGATGTTCAGATCGATGCGGACTTACCTGAACAGCCCATTTTGGCGGATGTGGATTCGACCATGTTGAGCCAAGCGTTGACGAACCTGATCAAGAACGCGGGCGAGGCTATTGAAACGCTGAAAGAAAAAGGCGCACCGGACAATCTGAAACCTCAGATCAAAGTCGTAGTCTCCACTGACGATGCAGGAACGCAGATCACCATTGCGGACAATGGCATCGGTCTGCCTGAGGACAGGGCACGGCTGTTCGAACCTTATGTGACTACGCGTGACGAAGGCACAGGCCTTGGCCTGCCCATCGTAAAGAAGATCATCGAAGAACATGGCGGAGCGCTGACATTGGAAGACGCGCCCACATTCGACGGACAGGACCATTTCGGCGCAATGGCTGTCATTCGTCTACCCGGGGCCTCAGGCGGCCCGACAAATGCGCCGGAAAAACAGGCGATTAAAACAAACAAACTGAAAGCAGGCCAAAGATGAGCGACATTCTGATCGTAGATGACGAACGCGATATTCGCGAATTGGTGTCCGACATTCTGGAGGACGAAGGCTATTCCACCCGGTTGGCGGCAAACTCGGACGAGTGCATGTCGTCGATCAATGCTGAACCTCCCGGACTGTTGATCTTGGATATCTGGCTGAAAGACAGCCGAATGGACGGGATCGACATCCTGAAAGCTGTAAAACGGGACAACCCGGATGTTCCGGTGGTGATCATTTCCGGACATGGCAATATCGAGATTGCGGTGGCGGCTATCAAGCAGGGGGCTTACGACTTTATCGAAAAGCCCTTTAACATTGACCAGTTGATGGTGGTGATCCGCCGTGCGATGGAAACCTCGCGCCTGCGTCGCGAGAATGCCTCGCTGAAGCGGCAGGAAGTCAGCTGTTCAGACATGATTGGCAATTCTGCGTCGTTCCGAGCGATGCAGGGGCAGTTGGATAAGGTAACAAAGTCGAATGGCCGGGTTATGCTCAGCGGGCCGGCTGGGTCGGGCAAGGAAATTGCCGCGCGCTATATCCATGCCCATTCCAACCGGGCGAATGCCCCATTTGTGACGGTCAATTGTGCGGGGATTGAACCTGAGAGGGTTGAAGAAGTTCTGTTCGGACGAGAATCGTCTGAGCGCGGAATCGAGTCAGGCCTGCTGGAAGAGGCGCATGGCGGCGTTGTCTACTTCGACGAAGTCGCTGACATGCCGCTGGGGACGCAGTCCAAGATTCTTCGCGTGTTGGTTGATCAGCAATTCCAGCGTGTCGGTGGCTCTGACAAGGTGCGGGTTGATCTGCGGGTCATTTCCTCGACCAACCGCGATCTGGAAGAAGAGATCGCCGCCGAACGGTTCCGCGAAGAACTGTATCACCGGCTGAATGTGGTGCCGATTGCGGTTCCCTCGCTGGAGGAACGGCGAGAGGACATCCCGGTTCTGGCGCAACATTTCATCGAGATGTGCAACGATACACAGGGTCTGCCGATGCGCGAGCTGTCGGATGAGGCTATTGCTTTGCTACAAACGATGACATGGCCGGGCAATGTGCGTCAGCTGAAGAACCTGATCGAGCGGGTGCTGATCCTTGGTGACAGCACTGGCCCGATCGAGGCCCGCGAGTTGCCCAACGAAGAAGAGAAATCCGACGAGTCCGGGCGCGTGGTACTGTCTGGCGCACTGGCGACGCTGCCGCTGCGTGAGGCGCGCGAAGCGTTCGAGCGTGAATATTTGCTGACCCAGATCAATCGGTTTGGTGGCAACATAAGCCGCACGGCCAGTTTTGTCGGCATGGAACGCAGCGCCTTGCATCGCAAGCTCAAGTCGCTGGGCGTCGTGACCTCGAACAAATCCGGTGCGCGGGTGGCTCAGATTGACGAGCCCGAACCAGCCGAGTGATTGCCGCGCCGAATACAAAGACCGCAGCCGTTTCCATCGGTTTTCCCGCCTTTGGTAAACGGTTGAAGCGGTTGCGGCGGTCGGTTGGACTTAAGCAATCCGCCCTCGCAGATCTGATTGAAGTCGACCAAACCACGATTTCCCGGTGGGAAAACGGGGGTCAAACGCCATCGCCGCATATTCAACAGTCCGTTTTTGCAGCGTTGGGGCCGGTTCGGGTGCAGGATTCTGCGCTGAAACGTCTGGTCGTTCATTCGGCAGAGTGCTTGCACCTTGTCGAAGAGGCCAGCCATACCTGCCTTGCTTATTCGGGCAGCCGGGCGCGGGATTGGAAGACCTCACAGCGCGCCTTGCTGGGCGTTTCGCTTTGGCAATTTGCAACGGATGAGATCAGGCAAGCCGAAGCAGAACTGCAGAAAGATGGCTGGTGGGATTTGCATTCGCCTTCACCCAAAGCGTTTCTGACTTCCGAGGCTGTGCATGATCAAATCAGGATCAGCGCCGGGCAAATCGTGTGGGAGCGGTTGTATCTGGGTGATGGTACTCCGGTCCGTCTGGTCAGCGGGCGGCGCGAAGTCACCGCATAATTTATGCGTTCCGCTGGCAGGTTAGGCGCGATAGACCGGCTGCATGAGTGACTCTTTTCGCACATTCTTGCAGGTCATGCTGATCTGGTTTGCTGGCCTCGGTGCGGCAACCCAATTTGCAAAGATTGCCGTACCATTTTCTGATGTGGGGCTGTTGTACCCGGACAATGCTGCCGTGATCGGCTGGTTGCTGTCCATTATCAGTCTAATGGGGGCTGCCTTGGGCGCGATATCCGGAGCGATCACAGCGCGTATTGGGCCAAATCGTCTATTGCTATCAGGGCTGGTGCTCGGCGGCGCATTATCTTTGCTGCAAGCAAGCTTGCCGGTTTTTCAACTGATGCTGCTCAGCCGGGTGATTGAGGGGCTGTCACATCTAGCGATTGTGGTAGCGGCACCAACGCTGATTGCTCAGATCACATCCGGTCGGGCGCGGTATAATTCCATGGTGCTGTGGAGTACATTCTTTGGCGTTGCATTCGCATTAAACGCTTGGGTTGGGCTTCCCATCGTCGATCGTTTCGGACTGCCCACATACTTTGCCATGCACGGGGGTCTGATGCTGCTGATCGCCGCGCTGATCGCGCTTAGCGATCTGAAAACCGACATGGGCCAGACGGAGGGTGCCGGGTGGGGGCTCTCCACCTTCCTTGATGTGCATATCAGGACCTACCGCTCACCCTTTATTTCGGCCCCGGCAATTGGCTGGTTCTTTTACACGCTGACATTTGTTTCTCTGTTAGCGATCCTGCCGGGGCGTTTACCCGAAGGGCAGGGCGCATCGATTGCAGCACTTATGCCCCTGGCAGGGATTGTACTGTCATGGCTGCTGGTGCCCTTGCTGTTGACCGTCCTGTCCTGCGTCAGCGTCGTCAATCTGGGCTTTGTGCTGGGGATCGCGACGATCATCGCATTGTTTCTGGGGGCGCCCCTTACGTTCGGATGTATCGCCTTGTTTGCCGTGCTCGGGCTTGTACAGGGCGGCAGCTTCGCCGCAGTGCCAGAGTTAAACGATACCACCGAAGCCCAAGCCCTGAGTTATGGTGCGATGGCGCAGATGGGCAATGCCGGAAACCTGCTTGGAACCCCGGTATTGCTGGCGATATTGCTGGGCGTCGATGAGGCTGGCATGTTTGTAACCGTCGCCGCGTTCTATAGCATCGCGATCATAGCGCATCTGCTGCTGGCGCGGCGTCGCAAATCAGCCGGCTTGTCCCGGAGTGATGATCTGAAATGACCCGTCGTCGAATTTCACGAAACAGGACGCGCTGTTCAGCGGCGGGAGCGTCGTGGTGCGCGTGGGCGTGACCCGCGATTTGACACCTTGTTTGCAAGGCGGAAGGCTGACCGGGCGATAGCCCTTTTGGGCCATGCACTGCGCCTCGACCTTGTTTCTCAGCCCCTGATTCACGTCGACGGTATAGACCCGCCCAGGCTCCCACCATCCGGGGTTGCGATAGCAGCGTCCTCGGCCATCGCAATAGGTGCGCCCGGGCCAATAGACTGGCGGGCTCTGCCGGACCTGATTGGCGACAGGGGCGTCCTTGAGCGCCTGCACCTGGCAGTTCGTGGTCTCGGTCTGCATCCGCGAGACGCTCTCACCTTCGCGATAATACAAAGAAAGCGGACCACAGGCGGACAGCGTCAGCAGGCAAATCAGAGCAGGCAGAATGGTTTTCATATGCTTACTTTGGCGCAGCTTAGGAGGCATGACAATTCAATTGACCGCTTTGGGGGCATCTGTCATTCAAAGATTTCAGGCAGAAAGGCCAAGAGCATGAAGGTCATCATATGCGGTGCCGGTCAAGTCGGCTGGCAGATTGCGCGTCACCTTTCGGGCGAACTGAACGATGTGACGGTGGTCGACAACAATCCCGATCTGGTACGTCGCGCGACCGAGACGCTGGACGTGCAGGGGATCGCGGGGTTCGCCAGTTATCCGGATGTGCTGGATCGTGCAGGGGCCCGCGACGCCGACATGATCATCGCCGCGACCCATTCGGATGAGGTGAATATGGTCACCTGCCAGATGGCGCATTCGGTTTTTTCGATCCAGCGCAAGATCGCGCGTTTGCGGTCGAAATCCTATCTTGAAGCAATCCATTCCGATCTCTACCGCCGCGATCATCTGCCCATTGATGTAGTGATCAGCCCGGAACGCGAAGTTGCCGCCGCAGCGATGCGCCGTCTTTCGGCGCCTTCTGCTTTCGATACTGAGATATTCATGGATGGAAAGGCTCAGCTGCTGGGCATTCGGGTCGAGGAAGACTGCCCAATCGTCAACACACCGCTGCGACAATTGACCGACCTGTTTTCCACGCTCAGCTCGATTGTGGTTGGTGTGCGCCGCGAAGGGACGCTGTTTGCACCGGAATCCGAGGACCAGCTGTTTGTAGGCGACGAATGCTACGTCTTTACCAGCGTCAAGGACGTTGAACGTACGATGGAGGTGTTCGGCAAGGCCCAGCGTAAGCAAGATCGTGTGGTGATCGTCGGCGGCGGTAATGTCGGGTTGGAAGTGGCCCGCACACTGGAAGAGCGCGAAAGCCGGGTGCGTGCCAAGATTATCGAGCGTGACCGCAAATGCGCCGAAATCGCTGCCGAAGCATTGGAGCGGACGATTGTTCTGAACGGCGACGGCCTAGATTCATCTTTGCTGAGCGAAGCAGGGATTGAGCGCGCCGACGCGATGTTGGCGGTCACGGATGACGATCGCACCAACATGCTGGCCGCGGTACGCGCCAAGGGAGAGGGTTGTCCACTGGCCATCGCCCTGATCAACGACCCCAGCATGGTCGCCTTGATGGGACCGCTGGGGATTGACGCATATATTAACCCGCGCGCCACCACTGTCAGTTCGATCCTGCGTCACATTCGGCACGGGCGCGTGCGTCAGGTGTATTCCATTGGTGATGCCGAGGCCGAGGTAATCGAGGCCGAAGTGCTATCAACCTCGCCCATGGCCGGACAAAAGCTGCGCGACATCGATTTCCCAGAAGGCGTTCTGGTCGGCGCAGTACGCAAAGGTGACGAGGTTCTGCGCCCGACCGGCAGCCTGCGCATCGACGAGAAAGACGTGGTGGCGATCTTTGCAATGGCCAAAGACGTGCCCGAGGTTGAGCGTCTGATGCAGGTTTCAATCGATTTCTTCTGATGTTGCAAGCACGCGGACAGCAACGGATCGGAGTATTGCGGCGATTGCCGCTGCTGCTGATGATCTGGGGTATCGTGTCGCTGGCAATGTGGATACCCGCAGTTTATGCGCTGGCGCTGGATGATCACGCCACCTCACGGTCATTCTTCTATTCCGGATTGCTGGGTGTTTTTGCGGTGTCGATCATAGCTCTGGCCATGTCGAACCGACGACCACGGCGGGGAACGCTTGGCCAATTGGCGGTTCTGCTGGCCGCCTTTACCGTACTGCCGATATTTCTTGCTATTCCGTTTCATGATGCGCTGGGGACAACCAGCTTCCTGAACGCCTATTTCGATATGGTCAGCGCGCTGACCACAACCGGCGCTGATCTGTTCCCCGATCCCGCACGCCTTTCGGCGCCGTTGCACTTATGGCGCGCGTTGGTCGGTTGGATGGGCGGATTGCTGATGTGGATCTCGGCGGCCGCGATTCTGGCACCCTTGTCGTTGGGCGGTTTCGAAGTCACAGCCCGGGGGCAACCAGGGCGTCCCGTCTCGGGCGTGGCACAAAGCGAGAAGTCCGATCCACGCGGCCATCTGATCCGCGTGTCGCGCACATTGGCACCCGTCTATGCGGGTTTGACAGCTGTGATCTGGATCCTGCTGTTGATCGCAGGTGAGCAAGGGCTTACTGCCGTGAGCCACGCGATGTCAGTGATTGCGACTTCCGGCATATCACCCGTCGGTGGATTGGAAGGATCGACCGCAGGAATCACTGGCGAGGCGATCCTGTTCCTTTTCCTGTTCTTTGCCCTGTCGCGGCTGACCTTTTCGACCGATACAGCGACCTCAGGGTATTCGCGGCTGGACAAAGACCCAGAATTTAGGATTGGCATCTTCATCGTGCTGGCGGTCGCTGTGCTGCTGTTCATCCGGTTTTTGGCTGGAACGGCCGAACTGAACATTGCCGTCGAAGTGCGGCAAGCACTTGGCGTTTTTTGGGGGTTCATGTTTACGGCGATGTCGTTTCTGACCACGGCCGGATTTGAAAGCGCCAACTGGAACGACGCGCAGCAATTGTCGGGCTTGAGCACACCGGGCCTGATTCTGATGGGGCTAGCCCTGGTCGGAGGAGGCGTGGCGACGACTGCGGGTGGGGTAAAGCTGTTGCGGGTTTTTGCGCTCTATCTGAATGGCAAGCGCGAGATTGACCGACTGATCTATCCTTCTTCGGTCAGCGGAGAGGGTGGCGGCAACCGCCGCATTCAAAGCGACGGTGCCTTCATCGCCTGGATCTTCCTGATGATGTTTGCCCTGACGTTGGCCTTGTTCGATTTGTTGCTGGCCGTCATGGGCGTAGGTTTTGAACAGGCCATGCTGCTCAGCGTTGCCGCACTCAGCACCACGGGGCCGTTGATAGAATTGGCAACGGATGTGCCCATACGTCTGATTGATCTTTCCAGCGGGGCCAAGTTGACGGTCTGCGCGGCGATGGTGATCGGGCGGTTGGAAACTCTGGCGATCGTGGCACTGATTACGCCAACGCTGTGGCGCGATTGACCCTGCGTCAGGCACCTGGTGTTACTGCCTGATTTTTCATCTGGAATATCTGTGCGCGGCACTCCATACTCTGCCGGAGGGAGCGCGTTGGTCCGCAGCGCGTAGCAAGAACAATGGCGAGATAACAAAATATGGCTTCGGACAGACAGAATCTGCAGGACGCGTTCCTGAACAATGTACGGAAAGCAAAGGTCCCGGTCACAATATTCCTGATCAACGGTGTGAAATTGCAGGGTGTAATCACCTGGTTCGATAACTTCTGCGTGCTGCTGCGCCGCGACGGACAGTCGCAGTTGGTGTACAAGCATGCGATTTCGACCATCATGCCGTCACAGCCGATCAACCTGTATGAGGGCGAAGACGCCTCTTGATGGAACATGAGAGGGCGCACACCCGGGCTTGGGTGCTGCATCCCGAAATCAAATCAGATGAACAGCGCCGTGTCCCCGAACCAGCGCTGGAAGAGGCGGTGGCACTCGCTGCCGCTTTGCCCGATCTGGATGTGGTCGGTTCCGAAATAGTGCGCCTACCGCGCGCGCAGGCTGGTTTTCTGTTCGGCAGCGGCAAGATCGAGGAACTGGCCGAACGCCTCCACGACAATGAGATCGAGCTGGTTCTGATCGACGGGCCAGTGACTCCGGTTCAGCAGCGCAATCTGGAAAAGGCGTGGAAGGTCAAAATTCTTGACCGGACCGGTTTGATTCTGGAAATTTTCAGCGACCGTGCGCGTACCCGAGAAGGTGTGCTGCAAGTTGAGATGGCCGCGCTTAGCTATCAGCGTACGCGACTGGTTCGGGCCTGGACCCACCTGGAACGTCAGCGCGGTGGACTTGGGTTTGTGGGTGGTCCCGGTGAAACTCAGATCGAGGCCGACCGGCGTGCCATTGATGAACAACTGGTCCGCCTGCGCCGCCAATTGCAAAAAGTGGTGAAGACCCGCACCTTACACCGCGCAGCGCGCGCGAAGGTTCCATACCCGATTGTTGCACTTGTTGGCTATACAAACGCCGGGAAATCCACGCTGTTCAACAGCCTAACCGGGGCCGAGGTGATGGCAAAAGACATGCTGTTCGCCACGTTGGACCCAACTATGCGACGGGTTGAGCTGCCGGATGGCCCCGAGGTGATCCTGTCCGATACCGTGGGTTTCATCTCGAACCTGCCCACGGAACTGGTTGCGGCCTTCCGCGCCACGCTGGAAGAGGTTCTGGGGGCTGATCTGGTCGTGCATGTCCGCGATATCAGCCACGAAGAAACCGAGGCACAGGCACGGGATGTTGAGGCGATCCTGAACTCTCTGGGTGTCGAGGACAGTCGCCCCCGGTTGGAGGTTTGGAACAAGATCGACTTGCTGAGCCCGGAAGACCGCGAAGCCGCGCTTGCGCGGGCCGAGCGTGATCCGGCGATCTTTGCCATATCGGCCGTAACGGGCGAAGGTGTTGATCCGCTGCTGTCTGAAATCGCCACGATCCTGCAGGGTGCGCGGCATGAGACTATCCTGAAACTGGGCTTTGCCGATGGTGACAAACGCGCGTGGCTCTATCGTCAGGATGTGGTCAGGTCTGAAGATCAGACCGAAGAGGGGTTCGAGATCACGGTGCTCTGGACTGACAAGCAGGCGTCCCGCTTCGCGGCGTTCTAGGTACCGTCTATCTGGCGCTGGTAATCCTCTGCATCGAACCACCCAAGCGATGATAGCACCTTGTTGTCCTTTGAAAGCTCCCACTCTTCCCAGCCGCGTGTAACGACACGGTTGCCGGTCTCGGCGTGATGGCCTTCGAGGGTCCACACAAAAATGGCATGCCCTCCGGCCCAACGCATCATATCGCAACGCACCTCAAGATCGGGGAATTCTGCATAGAACCCGCGGGCCATTTCGGCGATTTCGGCATGGCCGCGCAGGGGCTCACCGCGATTAATGCTGATCTGACCTTCGGGGGCGAAAAAACCGGCGACCAAGTCGGGATCGCCCGAGCTCCAGGCGATGGCATAATCGCGTGCGAGATTGTTTAAGGTGTCTCGAAAGCTGCCCATGCATTTTCCCCCTTCGTGCAATGCGACGGCCAGACGAGTTTAGGCGATAACGAAGGGGTGCGCCACGCGAGGTTCAAAAAGGGGCGGGGATTTGCCGATCAGATCAGCGCGGGTTCAGGACGGTCACACCAACTGCCGCTGCTCGGGCAAGCCCGATATCCAGCGACATGGGGATGTATTCCCCGCGCCGCCATAGTTGGGCCTGATCGTCATAATAGCGAGATAGGAAATGGCCTGACTGGCCAGTTGCGGTGATGAAAACCGAACTATCGGGGTCCGCAAAATCGTAGACGCCACGATAACCTGCGCCATGCACATTCTGGAACGGGTCCGGTCCTTCGCCTGACGTGCGCCCGCGCAGCAGGGTGTTATCGCCACCGCTGGTGGATTGGCGGATGTTGACGAAAAACCGCAGCACCGGAACCTGGCCCAGCGCGGGGTGGTCCTGGGTGGCCTGATGCGCATCGCCCCAGCGTAAAGATTCGAGTGCGGGGCCATAGCGCTCGGAAATCCAAATGATCGCGTCATCCAGGGCCAGTCGTGCCATGTCGGTGCAATTTTCAACGGGAGCGCTCTGAACCACGTCGCACCAGACCGAGGCACCGTCGATATCGCGATACACCCGCTCGATAAACAGCGGCTCGACATGCTTGTACTCGGCAGCCAGCGGGCCAAGTTCGTCCGAGATCAGGCGGATTTGCAGCGCGCGCAACCATGCGGCGTAGATCAGGGGTTCCGGCAGATGCTCGTTCATCTCACCGTTCCAGTTGGCCAGCAGATCCAGCGCGATCTGACGCTGCCGTTCGGGCGTGCCATCGGGTGCCGACTCACCGGTAAACCAGAGATCGGCGCCGATCAGAGGAAGCAGTGATCGCGCTGTAAAGCTAACCGTGTCCAACTGCGCTTCGATAAAACTGTCACGCGTATGTACCTCGCGCGATTGCATCAGGCGTTCCCAGCGATTGACCCGCTGGGTGTCGCCCCACTCGTACGACACATGGCGCGGGAAGGGCCGGTCGATAATCTTGTTGTTTGTGTTACCCAGAACTCCACCGACTGGGGCCACGAATTCAGGATTGTCTGAATAGGGCAGGCGGCCCTGCCAACGGTTCCGTTCCAGCCAGCCGGGGGTGGGAATGCGGCCTCGGCTTTGATTGTTCAGATCGCGCCGGGGCATTGCGCCGACCAGTTTCATGCCGATCGTGTCTTTATCGACAAGTGACAAGTTTTGCGAAGGGGCAATATAGTCCTCGGCCGCGTCAATGGCGTCTCGAACTGAATCGGCATTCATCAGCGCCAAAGAGGCGCTCATGGATGTATCGCGGGGGCTTAGCGCGCTCCACGACAGAGACGCGACATGGCCCGGTGGTGTGATGGTTTCCAGATCATAATGCGTGCCCGGCAGAACCGGGCCATTCTCGGTCCAGCGCAGGGTCAGGGTAATTGGGGCGGCGTCTTTGATCTCGATAATCGAAGGGCGGGTCTGAAAGCGTTTGTAGCCGTCTGGAGTAAGGTATTCTTCGGGATTGTCGGGGTTCAGTTGTTCGATGTGAACGTCCTGATCGTCCAGATAGGATGAGGTAAGGCCCCAGCCCAAGCGCTCACTCCGTCCGGCTGAGATTGCCGGTACGCCTGGAATGGTTGCACCGATAACGCCGCCTTTGGCCAGTTCCAGCCGAGCCAGATACCAGATACCCGGAGCGGTGAGGCCCAGATGCGGATCGTTTGCCAGCAACGTGCCACCGCTGGCCGAGCGGGACGGCGCGGCGGTCCACGCGTTTGACGCACCTGCCAGCCCGCGCTGCGGGAAAGGCGACAGCGGCGTGTCGGGCATCGGGGTGCCTTGGGCATAGCGCGGAAGGTCTGGAAACAGATCAGCATACTCGGGCAGCGCGGCAATACCGGGACCGGGGACGTCGGGCAGAATGTCGGCCAGCCGTGCGGGATTATCCAGCATCAGTGATGTGCGTGCGCGCAACACTTCATCAGCAAGATGGCCGGAAAGCTGCAGGCTCATCAGCTTGATAATCGCTACGCTGTCGCCCGGCTGCCATGGGGGAACGGGGGCGTTGAACAGGAACATCTCGGGGGCGCCACGTCCAAGCGCCTGTTCGTTGATCTCGGTAAGCCGGGCGTTGATCCCTGCGGAATAAGCACGAAGCGCGGCCTTGGTATAGTCGTCCTGAAACTCGACTGACCGATGGGCGAGCCCGTAAAGATCGAAACGACGCAGTAATTTGTCGATGGCTACCGTGCGCTGGCCGAACACTTCGGACAAGCGGCCCTGTGCGGTCCGACGCAGAATGGTCATCTGCCACAGCCTGTCTTGTGCATGGGCATAGCCCAGACCAAAGAACACGTCCGGGTCGGACTGGCCCAGTATATGCGGCACATTTGCAGTGTCGCGAACGATCTCGACAGGGGCAGTTATTCCTTCAACTTCAAGGGTTTGATTGTATTCAGGCAGGGATTGGCTGGCCAGAAAGTAGACCAACCCCACAGCAGCGATTGCCAGCAGGATCAGGCCTGTCGTAAGTCTCACCAGCCAGCGAAAAACCAGGCCCATCTGTCCCCCGAGAATTCTATGCGGTCATTTGCGCCAAGGTTACTGGAACCTCCGCCCGACCGAAAGAGGAATGCCACTGGAATTTGTGGAAAACCGCGAAAACACGGAGCCCCGCCACAAGATGTAGCGGGGCTCGTCAGAGGGGGGAGGGTGGTATCTGGGGTCTTAGGGGATGATGCGCGTATATTTGGTGCCTTCGACCGTCGCGCCGAACTTCAGACCCGCCTGTCCAAAGACTGCGGCCAGCACGGGTTTGCGCAACTGAGTGGTGTCGGTCGACAAGGATTCTCCGGTCGCGTCGACGACGTATCCGATATCTGCACCGGCCGTCCAACCGCTGGAGCGGCGGAAATCGTTCAAGGCCTCTTCGGTCATAAAGAACAGAACATGCGCATATTGCTGTGCGCCGATCTGCAGACCCGCAGTACCGGAGATGGCGGAATAATAGTCGACCGTCGCGCCCTGAATACGCAGTGCACCCTGACCATAGGCGCCACCAAAGATAAATCCGGCATCTGTAATCAGTGGCATGACCAACATTCCGTTGGCCTTGTTGGCAATCTCAACGGTGTTGGGATACTTGCTGTACATCTCGTTCAGCGTCGCGTCGACGCGCGCGTCGAGTGTGACTGCGTTGGAGTTGCCAACGCCGTTGCCGCAGGAGGCGGTCAGCGTCAGTCCGGCCATGCCAAAAGCAAAACCGCGACGGCTAAGTCGGGGGGAGTTTGAACTGCTCATGTTTCTCTGTCTCTGTGTATGTGCCTGATATGTCGGGTGTTCCCGATCTTGTCTGCAAGAATACGCCGATTGCACCGGCCTGTCACGGGAAAGCTGTGCTGCGCACGCAGCAAATCGGCGAAAAATTGCGACAATCTGAAGTGTTAGCCCTGCAGGATGCGCGCGGCTTCGGGTGCAAAATAGGTCAGAATGCCGTCACATCCTGCGCGCTTGAAGGCCAGTAGGCTTTCCAGCATCACCTTTTCGCCGTCGATCCAACCGTTTTGTGCAGCGGCTTGGATCATCGCGTATTCGCCAGACACTTGATAGGCATAGGTCGGCGCACCGAAGTTGTCTTTGACCCGCCGGCAGATGTCCAAGTATGGCATCCCCGGCTTGATCATGACCATATCTGCACCCTCGGTCAGATCACGCTCGATCAGACGCAGGGCCTCGTTCGAGTTGGCAGGGTCCATCTGATAGGTCTTCTTGTCACCGGTCAGCGCGCCTGATGCCCCAACGGCGTCGCGGAACGGGCCGTAGAAAGCGCTGGCGTATTTGGCGGCATAACTCAGGATCATGACATTCTGGTGACCCGCCGACTCAAGTGCGCTGCGCATGGCGCCGATACGACCATCCATCATGTCGGACGGGCCGATGATGTCAGCTCCGGCTTCGGCCTGCGCCAGCGTCATTTTCACCAGCGCCTCAATCGTCTGGTCATTCACAATCTCGCCATCGACCACATAGCCGTCATGGCCGTTGATGTTGTAGGGGTCCAGGGCCACATCCGTCATCACCGCGATTTCGGGCGCAGCGGTCTTGATCTCACGAATGGCGCGGTTGGACAGGTTGTCGGGGTTCCAGGCCTCGGCACAATCCTCGGTTTTCAGGCTCGGATCGGTGTATGGGAAAATACATATTGCAGGAATACCAAGGGCTTGCGCTTCAACCGCGGCTTTGGTGACCAGGTCGACCGAGCGTCGCACGACACCGGGCATCGACGGGACGGGTTCTTCGATATTTTCACCGTCGCGCACAAAAACAGGCCAGATAAAGTCATTCACAGTCAAGGTGTTCTCGCGTACCAGACCCCGGATCGCCTCGGATTGGCGGGCCCGGCGGAAACGGGTCCGGGGATATGGGGCGATGGTCGGTTTCATGGCGCACTCTCCTTGAACAATTGCGCATTGGGTGGCATGAATTCCCGGTGGTCTCAAGGGTAACAATGGACGCATCGCTGCGATGACGGTCCCTGCGGACGTTGAACAAAGGGCAGACGCTTGGACATATACTCTTCGATTTTCGAACTCATCGACATGCGGAGCTTTTCGAATCTGTGGTACTGGATCGGTCTGGCCGTTCTTTGGTCATCTGCCAGCCACTGGACGATGGGGGTGCCCTATGATCTGGTGATGCGCGCCCGTCGTGTGGGTGGTCAATCAGAACAAGACCTTCTGGATGTCGCGCGGATCAACTCGAACAGAGTGTTGTACATCGTCGAAACCTCGGGTCTGGTATTGATGGCAATTTGCTGTTTTGTTTTGACTGGCCTTGCGACGTTGGGGTTCTTCTACGACGTGGAATTTGCACAGGCCGTATTCCTTCTTCTGCTCCCGATGTGTTTTGTCATGATGATCAGTATTGCGGCAGCGCGTCGATTGCAGACTCAAGAAGCGACCGTAGAAAATGTTTCCAAAACGCTGACGCGCAGTCGGACCTTTACTCAGATTATCGGTATGTTCTCGATCTTGATCACTGCGTTCTGGGGAATGTATCAGAACATTTCGATTGGTGTCCTGGGTTAGTAGTCCCTGAAAGGCAAGGTAATGACGGCTCCGAACCACGTAACAGTCGGCGGCGGCCCCGAGGGGTTTGATGCACAGCTTGTGCTGAAAGAGATCGCGCGCTCGGGCGGTCCAGTCTGTCATATCGCCCGCGATGACAAACGGATGGAGGCGATGCGGGCAGCGTTGGCATTCTTTGCCCCGGACATGCCCGTATTTGTATTCCCCGGATGGGACTGCTTGCCCTATGATCGGGTGTCGCCCAACGCCGACATTTCTGCTGCCCGCGTGGCAACATTGGCTGCTTTGGTGCATCAGATGCCGCAGCGGTTCGTGCTGCTTACCACGCTCAATGCCGCGACCCAACGGGTACCCGCGCGTGCAATGTTGCGAGAGGCCGCATTCACCGCTCGCGTAGATCAGCGCATCGACGAAGATGCCCTACGCAACTTTCTGGTGCGCATGGGCTTTACCCAAAGCCCCACGGTGATGGAGCCCGGAGACTACGCTATCCGAGGCGGTATCATCGACATCTTCCCACCCGGTGAGAGCGGTCCCGTGCGGCTGGACTTGTTCGGGGATGTTCTGGATGGTGCACGCCGGTTTGATCCTGTCTCTCAGCGAACGACTGAAAAACTTGATGTGGTCGAGCTTGCCCCGGTGTCCGAGGTCATACTGGACGAAGCCGCCATCACCCGATTCCGTCAGAACTATCGCATCGAATTCGGCGCGGCGGGTACGGATGATCCCTTATACGAAGCTGTCAGCGCAGGTCGCAAGCACCAGGGGATTGAGCATTGGCTGCCGTTTTTCCATGAAAAACTGGAAACGCTGTTCGATTATCTTCCAGGGGCCTCAATCTCGCTTGACGATCAGGTCACGCCTGCTCGGCTGGCGCGCTGGGATACGATTGCGGATCAGTATGAGACGCGAAAGCTCGCTTTGGAAAACCGCTCGCGCATGGATACGGTTTATAAACCGACGCCTCCCGGTCTGCTCTATATGGACGATGCTGCATGGGAAGATGCAGTGGGCGATCGTCGCGTTTTGCAGTTCAGCCCGCTGCCGCAGGCGAGTGGTCCGGGCGTGATCGATGCAGGCGGACGGATCGGGCGCAACTTTGCACCCGAACGTCAGCAGGAAAGCATCAGCCTGTTTGGCGCTCTGGCGGCGCATATCACCGAAAAGATGGACAAGGGGCCGGTCCTCATTGCCTCTTACTCCGAAGGCGCTCGTGAACGACTGACCGGCTTGATCGAAGATGAAGGCCTGGCCGAGGCGATCCCGGTGACCGACGGAACCCGGGTTGGAAAGCGCGGCCTGCATCTTGCGGTTTGGGCATTGGAACACGGGTTTGAAGCGCCCAATCTGACCGTGATCTCGGAACAGGACGTTCTGGGCGACCGTCTGATCCGCCAACCCAAAAAACGCCGCAAGGCCGAGAACTTCCTGACTGAAACGCAGTCGCTTAGCCCCGGTGATCTGGTGGTGCATGTTGACCACGGGATCGGGCGGTATCAGGGGATGGAGGTCGTTACGGCTGCGGGGGCCGCGCATGAATGCCTGCTGCTGGAATATGCTGAACAGTCCAAACTCTACCTGCCGGTCGAAAACATCGAACTGCTTTCGAAATATGGCCATGACGAAGGTCTGCTTGATCGCTTGGGTGGTGGCGCTTGGCAGACCAAGAAGGCCAAGCTGAAAGAGCGCATCCGCGAAATGGCGGACAAGCTGATCCGCATCGCCGCCGAACGAGCCCTGCGGAAAGCTCCTGTCATGGACCCACCGCCGCATGCATGGGAAGAGTTCAGCGCGCGTTTCCCATATCAGGAGACCGACGATCAGTTGCGCGCGATTTCCGAGGTGATGGAAGACATGCATTCCGGCGCGCCGATGGATCGTCTGATCTGTGGCGATGTAGGCTTTGGCAAGACCGAGGTCGCCATGCGCGCAGCCTTTGTCGCCGCGATGTCGGGCGTACAGGTTGCCATTGTGGCACCGACCACGTTGCTCGCGCGGCAACACGCGGCGTCCTTCAAGGATCGCTTCCGGGGTTTCCCACTTGAAGTCCGGCAACTGTCGCGCTTTGTCTCGGCCAAAGAGGCGCAGCAAACCCGTGACGGGCTGGCGCGAGGCACTGTAGATATCGTGATCGGCACCCATGCGTTGCTGGCGAAAGGGATACGGTTCAATAATCTAGGCCTGCTGATCATCGACGAGGAACAGCATTTCGGCGTGGGCCACAAGGAACGGCTGAAAAAGCTGCGTTCAGATGTGCACGTCCTGACCCTGACAGCGACACCGATCCCACGAACTCTGCAATTGTCCCTGACAGGCGTGCGTGATCTGTCGATCATTGGCACGCCCCCCATCGATCGGCTTGCGATCCGCACCTATGTTAGCGAATTCGACGCGGTAACGATCCGTGAGGCGCTGCTGCGCGAGCATTATCGTGGCGGGCAGAGCTTCTATGTGGTGCCGCGCATCTCTGACCTGCCTGAGATCGAGGAATTCCTGAAAGAGCAGTTGCCTGAATTATCCTACGTGGTCGCATACGGGCAGATGGCTGCGGGTGAGCTTGATGACCGGATGAACGCATTCTACGATGGTAAATACGACGTTCTGCTGGCCACGACGATCGTTGAAAGCGGGCTGGATATCCCGACTGCCAACACGATGGTCGTGCATCGGGCGGATATGTTTGGCCTAGCGCAGCTCTATCAGATCCGGGGGCGGGTGGGGCGCTCAAAAACCCGCGCCTATGCCTATCTGACCACCAAACCGCGCCAGCGCCTGACGGCGACGGCTGAGAAACGGTTGCGGGTTCTGGGCTCGCTGGATACGCTCGGGGCCGGGTTCACACTGGCTTCGCAAGACCTCGACATTCGTGGTGCGGGCAACCTGCTGGGTGAGGAACAGTCCGGCCAGATGCGTGATGTGGGCTACGAACTCTACCAATCGATGCTGGAAGAGGCGATTGCCAAGATCAAAGCCGGCGAGATGGAGGGGCTGTCGGATGCCGATGACCAATGGGCGCCGCAGATCAATCTGGGTGTCCCGGTTCTGATCCCCGAGGATTATGTGCCCGATCTGGACGTGCGTCTGGGCCTCTACCGCCGCCTGTCGTCACTGTCGACGAAAGTGGAACTAGAGGGCTTTGCCGCCGAACTGATCGATCGCTTCGGCAGCCTGCCGAAAGAGGTGAATACCCTGATGCTTGTCGTGCGCATCAAGGCGATGTGCAAACGCGCCGGGATCGCCAAGCTGGACGGCGGGCCAAAGGGCGCAACGATACAGTTCCACAATGATAAGTTCGCCTCACCCGAGGGGTTGGTCGAGTTCATTCAGAACCAACGCGGGCTGGCCAAGGTCAAGGACAACAAGATCGTTGTGCGGCGCGACTGGAAGAAGGACAGCGACAAGATCAAAGGTGCGTTTGCCATCGCCCGTGATCTGGCCGAAAAGGTCGTGGCTGTGAAGAAAAAGGCGAAAGCCTAGTCCCCTGTCACAAAAGTGCAGAGCTGCCAGTCACCCGCTTCGGATCTTACAAGCGCAGCGCGGTAACCGACCATTGATGCCAGAAAATCGCTGAGTAAGTAGCCCGATGTCCCATCGGTCAGTCTGATTTTCTGGTATTCCTCATCAGGTTGATAGACAGGGACGATCACGATTTCATGACTGATCAGCGCAAGGATGGGCGCGCCACGAGACGGTGCCTGACGTAGTGTGATGCTTTCACCCGAAACATAGAAGGCGGTGAAAGGGTCTACTGTAGCGGGAAGAATGATCCGCCAATAGTGCGGCATCCAGAATTCACCCTGATCGTCAAAATATCCCGGTTGGGAAACCGTTTGCTGCAATTGCGACCAGTAAAAATCACGTAGCTCCGCAGCCTCGTCCTTAAATTCTTCACCAAGCGTTTCCGGAGGCACAGTCAAGTTGGTGCGAAACTCTTCCGGTCCACCTGCTGTGCCGTGACTGAGATAGATGTCGGGACAAGCGGCGGCGACAACTGCATCGATATCGCGTGCCTCGATTTTCGCCAGCAAGTCAGCTCGGAATGCGACCAGTGATGGATTTTGACCTGCCTCGTCGATAGGTGGAAAGGTCTGGCGCTGTGCCAGCGCTGGACTGGCAAGCAGCAGGCCTGCCACCAAAAGGAATAGCTTCATTCCGCAGCCCTCATGGCGGCTTGGGCACAGAAGCATGACGCGCCGACGGTGCGGTCCGCGCGCGCCAAGGCAAGATCAAGGCGTTGCTTGATTTGGCGGATTTCCACTGTCTCGCCGCGTGCTTTCAGGCAATCATGCAAACCCTTCAAACTCCAGACATTGTCAGGGTGGATCGAGGCGCGGCTGAGCGTGCCACCCAAGCCTAGATCTTCACGATAGACTGCCTCGGCCTCGTTCACATGCCCTTGTTCGAACAACAACGCACCAAGCGCATGGCGTGTTGGTTGCATCCAACCCCATGGCTCGTCATAGGGCAGCGTGTCATCCAATTCGACCGAGCGGCGTAGATGTGCATAGGCAATCTCGTAGTTGCCTTTGCGATACTCGATTTCTCCGCGCAGCATTTCTGCTGCGATCTCCAGAAGATCGATGACCCGATTGTTGTGCAGGCGGCGGGTCTCGGGCACGCAGGTTTTTGCGGCAAGGAACAACTGCTCTTCGGCTTCGGCCTGCGCCACCTCATCAGTGGCTGCATGGGCGATGGCGCGAGCATAATGTATTGTTGCCGTCAGAGTGCGATAGAGATCAGGGTCGTCTGGCAACTTCAGTGCCTTGGCCTCTTCCCAGCGGCCAAAGCGGATCAGGATATGCGGGCCCATGGACATGTAGCTTTCAAAATAATCCGCCATGGGCGGGCTTTCGATCCGAAGCATATCTTCGGGGGTGGTATCCCACAGGCCCTGATTGGCACGCAGGGCTGGTTCCATCTGACCGAGAAACAGAGCGCCATAGATGGTGAAGTGATAGTTGTGCTGACGATAGCCGGTATAAATGTTGAACGCGCCTTCACGCTCATAATATTTCAGATCGGCCTCGGTGGCCTTTTCGTTCCAGTAGGCAACGTTGTGATAGTGGCCGCACAGCACGTCGATATGGGTCGGCATATGCACCAGGTGACCGGCATCGGGCACTAGTGTACGCAGGATGTCTCCGGCCTGCAGCGCCTTTTCTGGCGTCGGCGACATCTCCATCAGGTGCACATATAGGTGAAGTAGACCGGGATGAGACATCGACGCCGGGTCATTGACCATAGCGCTCTCCAAAGCGTCTTGCGCTTCAAGGGTCGCGGCACCCTCGGCCGGTTGACCCGTTTTCAGGTCCCACATCTGCCACGGGGTGAGGTTCATCAGCGCCTCAACATGGATCGTGCGCAGGTCCAGATCATCAGGCTGTTCGGCAAATGCGGCGCGCATCGCATCCGCATAGTCATAGTCCCACTGGTGCATGTTTTCGATGGGGTCACGCTGAGGGTATCGGGAGGGTAGGGCGCGGATCAACGCTTGCTCAACCGCTGTGCACCCGTTGAGCAGCGACAGCGCCTTCTGTGTTGCATCATAGGCGAAGGCCAGTGATTTGGCCTGGCCCTGATCGTCCCGCAATTCCCACGGCAGGTTATAGTTTGGGCCTGCTGCATAGGCGACGCCCCAATGGGCCATGGCGCAATCCGGGTCAATCTCGGCAGCTTTCTGAAAGCATGTGACCGCTTCGTCGTGGTTGTAGCCATACGTCCAGACCAATCCGCGATCGAACCAAAGCTGCGCTTCGGGTGATGCTGTGGTGACGGCACAGGAATACGTGCCCAGATCATAATAGTCGCTCATGGCGCCCCCCCACGATTTGCGGGAAGGTTAGCGTGTTTCAGCGGCTCTGCACAGATCAGGCGGGCAGTCTGTTTTCGATCCGGCCCATATGTAGCATCAGGCCGAAGCCAAGCATGCACATCGTCAGTACTCCGGTCGTCAGCGGTGTGATCGACCCGTCAAATAACAGCCCAATAGGGGCCGCGATGGCAGCCGCCAGAATTGTGGCGATCGATCCAATGACCGAGGCAGCCATTCCCGCGATATGACCCATAGGTTCCATGGCAATGGCGTTCAGGTTGCCCATGGTTACACCGGCCATAAAGAAGATCGAGGTCTGCCACGCCACAAAAACAGCAAATGACGCGCCCGGTGAAAGTGGTGTTATGTTCAGGATGATGACGGCGCTTGTGATCAGAATCTGCGCGCCCAAGGCCCAGGTCACCATACGGCGCATCCCGACGCGTACGACCACGGCGGCGTTCAAAAGGCTGGCCGAACCCGAGATCAGCGCCACGAAGGCGAACCAGAAGGGAAAGCTGTCTGCCCGATCATGGATGACGTCAAAAACCGGCTGAACCATCGTTAGCATGGTGAACAGCAACCCCATGCAAAGGGTCTGCACCAGGATCGAGAGGCGTACGGTGGGGTGTGCGAACATCTCATGCACTGCCGCAATCATCAGGGGCAGGCGGAAGGGGCGTCGGTTTTCGGGCGCCAGAGATTCAGGCAGGCGCGTGGCCATCCAGATCACGATGATCGTGGCGAATATGATGAAGGACACAAAGATGCCGCGCCAGCCGACCAGTGCAATAACGCCTGCGCCTAGCAGCGGTGCCACGGCGGGGACCAGAGTAAAGATCATCATCGCGATCGAGATGATGCGCGCCATCTCGCGCCCTGAAAACAAGTCGCGAATGATTGCCATGGCCACAACGCGCGGCCCGGCCGCCCCGAGGCCCTGCGCGATGCGCGCAGCCAGCACCAGTTCAAGCGATGAGCTGGACCACGCAACGGCGCAGGCCAGTATATAGAGAGCAGCACCGCCATAAATCACCGGCTTGCGCCCGACCGCATCGGAAATTGGCCCAGTAAAGAATGTGCCGATCCCCATGCCCAGCACAAAAGAGGTCAAGATCAACTGTGCTTTGTTCAGATCGTAGGGGCTGAGCTCTGCGCCGATCTCGGGCAGGGCTGGCAGCATTGAATCGATCGAAAAGGCTATCGTGGCGAACATCATCGCGATCAACGCAATGAATTCGCCCCGGGACATGCGGTCGGCCATGGGGAACTCCTTCCCGAATGCGCTATCACGGCGTTTCGGGTTGGACTAGATCAGAAATGCACAGGGGTATGTGCTATTCTGCAGGGGAAGCCTCAATCTGAGACATGATCTCAGCGATCACTTTTGCCCACAATTCAGGAGGTTGCGCGCCCGGAACGGCGTGCTGGTTTGCAACGATATATGTGGGAACCGAATTTACGCCCATTTCGCGTGAATGGCTGTCGCGGTTACGGATATCTTCTCGGTCGGCGTCTGACTGCAGCAGTTTCAGTACGACCGCTGCGTCCATGCCGACGCTGTCGGCGACATCAGCCAACACCTCATGATCACCAATATCACGCGCCTCGACGAAGTAAGCATTAAAGAGTGCATCGACCACGGCATCCTGCTTGCCCTCAATCCCCGCCCAGTGGATCAGGCGGTGGGCATCCAGCGTGTTGGGCGTGCGTTTCATGCCTTCGAAATCGATATTCAAACCTGCGTTTTCGGCATGTTCGACAACGGGAGCGTATGCGCGAACTGCTCCGTCCTTGCCGCCGAACTTCCGTTCAAGGTATTCGCGCCGATCCATGCCCTCGTCGGGCATATCGGGGTTCAGCTGAAAGGGGTGCCACTCGATCACAAAGGGGTGGTCTGGCACTTCGGCGAGCGCTTTGTCCAGATGGGTCTTGCCGATATAGCACCAGGGGCAAATCGGATCGGACATGATGTCGAGCTTTATAGTGTGTGTCATTCGGACGTCGCCTTGAAATAGGCCGGCAGGGCGCGGCGCAGAAGTTTGCCGTTGCCTCCGGTGGGCAAGGCGGGCAGATGGACAAAGGCACGCGGCTGTTTGTAGCGCGCCAACTTGTCAGACACATAGGCGTGCAGGTCCGCCGCGTCCAGTTCTTCGGGGCCAGTGTAGAAGGCAACGATGATCGAACTGTCCTGTTTTACCTCAACCGTAGCCGCCCCGACCTGGGTGATCTCGGGATGGGTGGATAAGGCCGCCTCGACTTCGACCGGGGAAACGCGATATCCGCCCGCATTCATCATGTCGTCATCTCGACCCAGATAGGTGATTTGCCCATCAACCGCCATCGCGCCTTGATCACCGGTCAGGAACCAATCCCCCTGCATCCGAGCAGCGGCCTCGTCGGGGGCATTCAGATAGGTCAGCATCAGGCCCGGATCTTCGCGATGTACGGCTATTGTACCTTCCTGACCTTGTGGCACAGGGCCATCCGGCCCGAGGATGGCAATCCGACGCCCGGGCTGCGGCTGCCCCAACGCTGTGCCGCGTGCCGGGTGGCTTGGGCTGGATGAGATGAAGGTCGAGCATTCGGACATGCCGTAAGCCTCATAAAGCTCGGTGCCGGTGAACTGCACCCATTTTTCATGCAGGTGTCGCGACAGCTTTTCCCCGGCGCAAAGGCCGTGGCGCAGATCGGGAAGGCCGGGCTGCGTGTCACTTTGCATCATCTTCCGAAAGACCCCCGGTGCGGCTGCAAAGATGGTGGCACGATGTTGTTTCAACAGGGCAGGCAGATCGCGTATGTCTGTCCCGGGTTCAGGGATCAGAGCCGTTGCACCAATGGCCCAAGGGTCCATCAAGCCGGTGCCCAGCGTGTAGGTCCAATTGAATGCCCCCGCATGGCACAGCCGGTCCGAGGATTTCAGGCCATACCAGCCGTCGACCATCATCTGCCGAGCCCAGATGGCGCGGTGTGCATGCGCAACCGCACGGGGTTTGCCCGAAGTGCCCGAAGTGTAGACCACGTAGGCAAGCCGCTCGGGATCTCCCATGGCAAAACTTGCAGGCGGCAGTGATCGCATCCGGGCCAGTTCAGGCAGCATGATCTGATCCGGGTGCGCCGCGCAGGCGACCTGGGGATCTCGCAAAATGGCGGCGGGTTTCAGATCGTCGACGATCTTTGCGGTCTCTTGCTCGGTCAGTTGTGATGAGGTGGGCACGGGGACCAGCCCCACGGCGATTGCGCCCAGATAGGCGATCGGAAAATCGATGGTATTGCCCAATCGCATGAGAACAATGTCTTGGGCGCGAAGGCCGCTCTGCAGCAATCCTGAACCGGTGCCCATTATCGCCGAATGCAGATCGCCATAGGTCCAGTCTGTTGCACCATCCGATCCCAGCACCGAAAGTGCGGTCTTCTCAGCTGAACTTTTCGCATGGCGCAGCACATGCGCGGCAAGATTGAATGGGCGCGGGCAGGGCGTAGGCGGCCCCTGATCAAAGATCGACAACATGAGAACTGGCTATCCCCGTGCGAGGCGCGTTGCAAGCAGGGCATGCTCGCCCTATAGAAAGACCCATGGCCACCAATGATCATAAATCTATAGTCAGAATTGCCCGCGACAATGGTGTCAACACCGAGTTGGAGCCGGTCGATCTGGGCGCGCGCGTGCGCGAACTGCGTAAAGCCCGCAACTGGACGCTGGAACAGGCGGCGAGTCAGGCGGGTCTGGCTCGGTCGACACTCAGCAAGATCGAAAATGGTCAGATGTCTCCGACCTATGATGCTTTGAAAAAGCTGGCGACCGGATTGGAGATTTCGGTGCCTCAGCTTTTTACGCCGCCACAACGCGATCAGGTGATCGGTCGAATGGCAGTGACCAAGATGGGCGGGGGTGCGGCCCATGCGACCACCACCTACGAACATGAGTTGCTGGCAGAAACGCTGACCAAAAAGCAGATGCTGCCCTATCGCGCCCGTGTACGTGCACGCTCGATGGAAGAATTTGACGGCTGGGTGCGTCACGATGGTGAGGAATTTCTGTATGTTCTGACCGGAGTGGTGCGGTTGTTTACCGAGTTCTATGAGCCGGTCGAAATGCGCCGCGGCGACAGCGCTTATTACGACGGCAGCATGGGGCATAACGTCATTTCGGTCAGTGATGAGGATGCGACGATCCTGTGGGTGACGTCACTTGCTTAGGGCTTGGGCCGCTTCGCGGTTCAATGCTTCGGTGAACAGGAAATCCTCAAGCTCTTCGCGCGCCTCGTTTACGGTCAGGTGGTGACGCTCGGCCAGGTAAGCTTCGAACTGTTTGCGATCTTCGCCAACGCGCGCCATATCCCTATCGCGCAGGTTCGGAAACCTACGTTTTGCACGCGCATATGACGCGTCCCAGTCTTGCGTCAGATCAGCCCAGTTTAGCATCTGCGAGCCTTCCTTAGTTGGTGTTTCAGGATTGCTCTCCCCCAAGACAGCCTACGGAGCGCCGTGCGTTGCTGCAGACATGACAAAATGTCGCAGCCGGAGTCGGGAGATAAGATGCAAAAAACCCGCTGCGGAGATACCGCAACGGGCCCACGGACCTGCTGTAAAGTGAGTGGCGGCCGGTCCGTTATTCTGCTGGTTCGAATAACCAGTTCAGTATTTTGTGTCCGATAAATACAGCAATTAACTGCATAATTATGAACATCGGAATGTGCGCAGGGTATATCCCCGCAAAGGTATCCGTAAAGCCCCTTGCGATTGTAACGGCCGGATTAGCAAAACTTGTGGAAGACGTATACCAGTAGGCGCCGGTAATATAGAGGCCCACAAGGGCTGGTACCGTGTCCGGCTTGTGCCGAATTCCGCCGAAAATCACAAACAGCAAACCCAAAGTGGCGATAATTTCCGAAAACCACTGATGAGCCCCGGTACGATGCATCGTTTCCGAAGTTTGCAGAATCGGCAGGTCAAACATGTAATGGCTGGCCCAGACCCCCGCGATACCTCCGGCAATCTGAACAAGCATGTAAGGGGTGACCGCACGCCAGGGATGTTCACCGCGCAGCGCAAAGGCCAATGTCACTGCAGGGTTGAAGTGAGCGCCCGAGACAGGGCCGAGCGTAGTGATGATAGCGTAAAGGATGCAGCCGGTCGCAATTGCATTCGCCAGCAACGCCAGCGCGATGTTCCCGTCGGACAAGGTTTGCGCCATGATGCCTGATCCGACGACGCCGATCAGCAGGAAGGCGGTTCCGAGGAATTCGGCAAAGTACTGGCGGGCGCTCACAGCAGGGCTCCTATACGTTTGAGATGGGCCGAGAGTTCAACGCTGTCCATGGTTTCAATGGGCAGCTCCATAAGTGCTTCGGCGCGGCGCCCAAGAATTTCATATGCCGTCCTAAAGGCGGTTTCCCAGTCTGAATGAGACGCGGCAGCCGGGTCCTCGACACCCCAATGCGCGCGTACGGGGGCGCCGGGCCAGACGGGGCATGTCTCTTCGGCGGCTGAGCCGCAAACCGTGATCACTATGTCCATTTCCGGAGCATCTTCTGCTGCAAACTCATCCCAGCTTTTAGAGCGGGCATCGCGGACGTCATGGCCTTCGGCACCAAGCAGCGTCAAGGATTGCGGATGCACCTTCCCGGTCGGGTTGGAGCCTGCTGAATAGGCGCGTACACGCCCTTCGCCGGTGTGATTGAAGAGCGACTCCAGCAGAATCGACCGAGCCGAGTTGCCGGTGCATAGAACCAGTATGTTCATGGGGGTATCCTTGGATTGATCGAGGACTACTCGGCCATTCGGCCGATATCATCCACCTTGTGCTGTAGTGAGATGCGGTCGAGCGTTTCGAACGGGAGGCTGGCAAAGGCGGCGATACGGTTGCGCAGCAATCCATAGACCTGCTGGAATGCCAGCTGCTTTTGCGCGTCGGTTCCTTCAACTTTGACCGGATCGGGCAGACCCCAATGCGCGCTTATTGGTTGTCCTGGCCAAGCGGGGCAGGCCTCGTTCGCCGCGTGGTCGCAGACGGTAAAGACAAAATCCATCTTTGGGGCATCAGCAGCGGCAAATTCTTCCAGTGATTTTGAGCGGAGCGAGGTTGTGTCGTAGTCTTTTTGCTTCAAGAGTTCCAAAACGATTGAATTTGGTCCGTCCGATGGTGCCGTTCCTGCCGAATAAGCGCGAAACAAGCCGTTACCTTCATTGTTTAGGATGGCTTCCGCCATGATCGAACGGGCCGAGTTTCCGGTGCAGAGGAAAAGCGCATTCATGACGCGGTCAGGGGACGCCATAACGGGGTCATCCGAGGGTTGCATGCACAAATCAGGACGATTTTGACAGCAACCGCCCAGCAACTCATCAAACAGCCCGCGCACCGCTGGTAAGTTGGCGGCATATTGCAATGATGTCCCTCTGCGCGACTGCTGGATCAGCCCGGCGGATTTCAATGCATTCAGGTAGGTTGACGCAGTATTGGGTTTCAGCGCTAAAGCCTCAGCTATCTGACCCGCAGCAACGGAATCTGGATAGCGACGCATCAACAGCCGGAACAGATCCAGCCGCTTGGGATGTGCGAGTGCGTTCAGCCTGTCATGAATCTCTATTTCCATAATTCATGAAATATGGAAATAGAAAGGACTCGTCAATCCTGAAACCACCAGACCTGTGGCATATATTCTGGCCCATCGCCATAAATTGGCAGAGTGTCGGGTTGTTTCAGCTCTTTGACATGGGCGATACGGCCGACATCAAAGCTCCAGATAGGAATGACATAGCGACCCGCTGTCAGAACACGATCCAGCGCGCGCGTTGCCGCAACAAAATCCTCGTGGCTTTCCGAGGCCAGCATCGCGTCGATCAGCCCGTCCACGGCGGGCGAGGTCAGGCCCATAACATTCCGCGTCCCGGGAGCATTTGCGTTTTCGCTGCCCCAATACAGACGTTGTTCGTTGCCTGGCGAGAGCGACAGCGCACGACGGAACGGGGTCATGTCAAAATCTTGCGCATCGATGCGTGAAGTATATTGCGCGTCATCTACTTTCTCGACTGTCAACTGGATACCCAGGCGTTCGAGGGCGCGGGCGTAGATTTCCGCGATCACGCCGACATCCTGGACCACGTTCAGGCTGCCCTGGCTGATGACCAGATCAATCACAAACGGCTCACCGCTGGCGTTGCGAAGCTGGCCGTCCTGAATGATCCATCCGGCCTCTTCCAGCAGTTTAAGCGCTTTGCGGATATTTCGGCGGTTGCGTTCGGTTCCATCGCTTTGAGGCAATTCATATCCATCCAGCGTGCCCGGTGCCAACTCGGCGGCATAAGGTTGAAGCAATTCCTCGACACGACCAGTGGCCGGTCCGGGTTGCATCCCCAATTCCGAACCCGAGAAATATGAGATGATCCTGGGCTGCGCCCCGCCTGTAATGGTGTCGTTGATGAACTCGAAGTTGAAGGCCAGCGTTAGTGCCTCGCGTACGCGCCAGTCATCGAATGGCGCCTTGCGTGTGTTCATGACAAAGCCGGTCATGCCTGATGGTTTTTGATGGGGAATTTCCGTCTTCACAACATCACCGCGCTGAACCGCTGGGAAGTTGTACTGCGTATTCCATTTATCCGCGTTGAATTCACGAACGGCCGAAAGCTCACCAGCTTTGAACGCTTCAAACGCGACTGTGCCGTCTCCGTAGAACTCAACCCGTATGTCATCCAGATTCATCGTGCCCTTGCGGTAGGGGATATCGGCACCCCAATAGTCAGGATTGCGACGCAGGTTCACATAGCGGCCAGCCTCATAGTCATCGATTACGTATGGTCCGGAACCGATGGGTATATCGTGTAGTTGAGCGTCAGCGAACGACTTTCCCTCCCACTGCGCTTTTTGCAGGATCGGGCGCATTCCGGCGATCAGGGCCAGTTCGCGATCCGGTTCGTTAAAGGTGATCCGAACGCTGCGCGGTCCAGTCTGTTCAATGCTATCAATCTTGCCCCACAGCCCGCGATATCGCAGGTGGCCTTCGGTGCCCAGTGTCTCATACGACCAGATCACGTCATCGACAGTGACCGGCGATCCATCCAAGAATTCAGCATTTTCGCGCAGCGTGAATTCGACCCAGGTTCGGTCCGAATCTGTCTCAACTGATTCGGCTAACAACCCGTAAAGAGTGAAAGGTTCGTCCCAGGAGCGGCCCATCAGGCTTTCATGAGTCCAAAATCGCAACTGCCACGGCGCGGTGCCTTTTTGCACAAACGGGTTCAGACTGTTATAGCCGCCGGTATTGCCAAATACGACCTTGCCGCCCTTGGGCGCGTCAGGATTTGCGTAGGGTAGCGACACAAAATCCGGTGGTAGGGCCGGGTCACCATACATAGCTATGCCATGGGCCGATTCTGCTGACGCCATTGAGGCGGCGAAAATACAGGTGATTCCCACAATCGCGGGACGAAGGGGGCGGAGATAATCGGGGCTCATTTTGGAAACAATCCTGCTCTGGCCTTATTTTGTTTGGGATTCACCGTAGCCATGATTTTTCTTATTATCAAACTTTTAGCTTGGACGAGGGCGTGGAATTGCTTATAAAGGTTCTACTGCTCGATAGGTTTCTTGCCTGTATGAAACCTGCCTCAATAACTTAACGCCCGCTTCGTGCGGGCGTTTTTTTTGGCAAAACTCGTGCGGGTGCGCGGATCAGATCATTCCCCGTTTTCTTTGCAGGTGCAGCATGGCACTGTGTTTGAGAAACAAAAACTCATAAGGAGAGTGCCATGAGTCTGTCGGGCAAAACAGCCGTCATCACGGGTTCGAATTCGGGGATTGGGCTGGGCATCGCGCGTGAGCTGGCGAAGGCCGGGGCGGATGTGGTGCTGAATTCGTTCACCGACCGGGATGAAGATCATGCGTTGGCCACCGAGATTGGCAAAGAGACGGGAACCAACGCGCGCTATATCAAGGCAGATATGTCCAAGGGCGATGAATGCCGTGCACTGATCGAACAGGCAGGTGCTTGTGACATTCTGGTGAACAACGCCGGCATTCAGCATGTGGCTCCGATCGATCAGTTTCCGTCGGACAAATGGGATGCGATCATCGCGATCAACATGAATTCGGTCTTTCATACGATGGCGGCAGCGCTTCCGATGATGCGCGCGGCGGGCTGGGGGCGGATCGTGAATATTGCCTCGGCTCACGGTCTGACGGCCTCGCCCTACAAGGCGGCTTACATCGCGGCAAAGCATGGTGTCGTCGGGATGAGCAAGACCGTGGCGCTAGAGACTGCGCAGGAGCCGATTACCTGCAATGCTATTTGTCCGGGATACGTACTGACTCCATTGGTTGAGGCGCAAATTCCCAACACGATGAAAGAGTACAATATGAGCCGTGAGGATGTGGTGAAGAACATCCTGCTGGAGCGGCAGCCGTCGAAGGAGTTTGCCACGGTCGAGCAGCTGGGCGGAACTACGATCTTCTTGTGCTCGGATGCAGCGGCACAGATCACAGGAACGACGATATCCGTGGATGGGGGATGGACGGCATTGTGAGGGACCATGGGGGCTCTGCCCCCATACCCCCGAGGTATTTCTGGCCAGATGAAGAGGCGGAACCATGAAACGGATCAATCTGGCATTGCAGGGCGGTGGGGCGCATGGCGCGTTTACCTGGGGTGTACTGGATCGATTGCTGGATGAAGAGAATATCGAGGTTGCCGCGATCACTGGGACTTCGGCCGGCGCGCTGAACGGGGCAGCGTTCAAATCAGGGATGGTGCATGCAGGGCGCGACGGGGCGCGGGCGTGTCTGGATGGGCTTTGGAAACGCATGGGTGCCGTCGGCGATATGCGAATTGCCCATTGGATGCGGGGCATTGAGCCTGCTCATGTTGCACAAGCGTTAGAGTACTCCGTTCCGTTCTCGATGGCCGAAGCATGGTCGCGGCTGGTATCGCCTTACGCCTATGGGCCGTTTTATCGCAATCCGCTCACCCCGGTTGTGGATCGGTTCAACTTTGATGAGATTTGTGCAGACGAAGGGCCCGCGCTGTTTGTCTGCGCCACCTGTGTGCGCAGCGGCAAGATTCGCGTGTTCACAGGCGAGGAGATTTCGACCGATGCGATTCTGGCCTCGGCCTGCTTGCCGAACCTGTTTCAGGCGGTTGAAATCTATGACCCGAAATCCGAGCGGACCGAAGCGTATTGGGATGGCGGCTATACCGGAAACCCGGCGCTTTATCCGTTGTTCGGTGGAGATTTGCCAGATGATGTGGTGATTGTGAACATCAACCCGCTGGAACGCGATGAGGTGCCTAAAACGCCGCAGCAGATTCAGAACCGGATCAATGAGATCAGCTTTAACTCATCGTTGTTTCGCGAGCTGCGTGCGATCAATTTCGTTCAACGGCTTCTGGCCGAAGGCAAGCTGAAGGCTGGTGAGATGAGCCGGGTGCTGGTGCATATGATCGCTGATGACGCCTTGATGAACGACCTTTCGGCGGCCACCAAGATCGTGCCAAACCCGGTTGTGCTGAACCGGCTGAAACAGTCCGGGCGCGATGCGGCGGATCAGTTTCTGAGCGCGCATAAGGACGATCTGGGTCAGCGAAGCACGGTCGATTTGCCCGCAATGTTTGGTTGATTATTCAGGCGGCTGGGTTGGGTCTTTGTCATTCGGGTAAACCAGGCCCGCTGAGATCACCAGCTTGGCTGCGTCCTCGATGGACATATCCAGCAGGATCACATCCTCTGCGGGGAAAAACAACAGGAACCCGGATGTGGGGTTTGGGGTTGTCGGGACAAACACGCTTAGCAACTCGCCCCCGGTTTCGGCGCGATCGCTCACTTCACCGCGCGCTGTTGTCGAGACGAAGCCGATTGCCCAGATGCCCCGGCGCGGATACTGGATCAGGCAGGCTTTTTCGAAAGACCGCTCGGTCTGGGCGAACACAGTTTCCGAGATTTGCTTGATCCCGGAATAAACCGAACGGACCACGGGCATGCGGTCGACGACACTCTCGGCGAAATGGATCAGAGAACGGCCCAGAATGCCCTTTGCGATCCAGCCGACGATAATCGTGAACAGCAGGAATATGACCACGCCAACGCCGCGCAGGTTGATGCCGACATATTCCGAGGGTTGGAACCGTTGCGGGATCAGTGGCAGGACGGCGCTGTCGATCCAGCCAACCACAGACCAGATCAACCAGATGGTCAGCCACACCGGAGCAATGACGACGATACCAGTCAGAAAGGACGCGCGTAGCCGGGAGAACAGGCCGGGGCGTCGGTGGGGTTCTTCGTCAAACGGAGTGTTCATTGCGGTCCTGAGTGGTTTGCGGAATTAGGTAAGCAGTCCGGGCGCTTGGTGCAATAGCTGGGGTCAGTGGGCTGATTCCGTTAGTGCACGCGCGATGACCGCTGCCAGTCGGGCGTTGTTGCGTACCAAAGCGATGTTGGCGGTAAGCGAACGGCCTTCGGTCTGTTCATAGATACGCTGTAGCAGATAAGGTGTGACGCCTTTACCTGTGATCCGGTGAGTTTCTGCATCGGCCTGTGCGGACGCGATGATCGGGGCCAGCTCCTCGGACGGGATCTGATCGGCTTGCGGGATCGGGTTAGCGACCAACTGACCACCCGGCAGCCCCAACGCACGCCGTGCTGCGTGGGCTTTTGCTATGTCAGCGGCATCATCCATGCGCAGCGGGGCTGCCAAGGGTGATTTTGCGGACCAGAAGGCTGGGAACTCGTCCTGTCCGTGGGCGATGACGGGGACGCCGAGCGTTTCCAGAACTTCAAGCGTTTTGGCGAGGTCGAGGATGGCTTTGGCCCCGGCCGCGACCACAGTCACCGGGGTCTGCGCGAGCTCGTGCAGGTCAGCGGAGATGTCGAAGGAGGTTTCGGCCCCCTGATGCACCCCACCGATGCCTCCGGTGGCGAAGACCTCAATGCCTGCATAATGTGCGGCGATCATTGTTGCGGCGACGGTGGTGGCCCCGGTGCCGCCTGTGGCGAGGCAGGCGGCCATGTCAGCGCGTGACAGTTTGGCGACGCCTTGCGCCTGACCCAGTGCGCTCAGCTGGTCGGCTTCGAGGCCGACGTGCAAAACTCCGTCAATAACGGCAATCGTTGCTGGAACGGCGCCCGCATCGCGGATGTCTTGTTCAACCTGTGCCGCGACCTCGATGTTCTGGGGGTAGGGCATGCCATGGGTGATGATGGTGCTTTCCAATGCCACGATCGGTTGGCCCGCATCCTTGGCGGCGCGGACCTCTGCAGAATAATGAATGGTGATCACAGTGGGGTTTCTCCGGAAACATAAGTTGCAGCGGCGCGCAGCGCGCGGCTGAGTGCCGCGTCGCTGTCGGCACCATTCGCCTCGGCGGCGATATGGGCGGCCATGAAAGTGTCACCCGCGCCGGTCACGCGGGTGACCAGAACGGAAGGGGGTGTTTGGGTCAAGACGGCGTCAGCATCCCCGACGGTGGCCGAGTTGCCGCCATCGGTCACAAGCACCCGCAACGCGCCACGGTCCAGCAGGCCTTTGGCGGCGCTCTCGGAATCGGTGAACTCGCGCTGGCAAAGCAGTCCGGCCTCTTCGAGATTCACATAGAGCGTTGCACGGGCGTGTTTGAGGAAGGGCAGCAGCCGTTCTGCCTTGCCGGGCGAGGCCGGGGCGACGCGCAGGTCGGCTTTGGCGAAGGCGGGGCTTTGGGCGATCTCTTCAAGCAAGGTCAGCGTGAGGTTACCGTCCAGCGCGATGGGCCCTTCGAATGGTGTATTTTCATAGCCCAGCGGACCATGCATCAAGGGACGCAGGATTTTGGCTCCGGCAGCTTCAAGCGAATGGGCGTCGGCAATGGCGGCGATCAGCCCGTTGGCTCCTTCAACCGCCATATATCTGTCGGTCGGCAGGTCTTGCGAGCGATAGATGTGATCGGTGACCATCCCCAAACGCGCGCAGGACCGGACCAGTTCATCCCCTTCAGCGTCGCGGCCAATTGCAGTCAGCAAAGTCGGGGTCATTCCGAACCGCACCAGCGTCATGGCGATGTTCATGGCGACGCCACCGGGCAGGCGAGTAATGCGGCCGGGTACATCCGAGCCCTGTCGCATGGCGCTGGCCGAACGTCCGATCACGTCCCAAAGGACCGAGCCGATGCACAAAATTTCGCTGTTCTTGTTCATGCCTTGTGTCATGCCGCAGCCCCGACGCGGGTGCAAGGGTTAACGCTCGCATCCCTCAGCGCATTGCGGCAATCAGAGAGTTCAGCGCCTCCAACGGGTTATCTTGCGACCAGATTTCCTCTCCGATGCCGAAGAAATCGGTGCAGGGGGTGAGGTCTCGGATCAGATCGGACGTCAGGCCGCCCTCGGCCACGACGGGAACCTCGATCATTTCGGACCACCATAGGAACAGGTCCTTTTCGGCCTGAGTACCATCGCCCAGCGTGGCGGAACCAACCGGGCCAAAGGCCACGTAATCCGCGCCACTTTCACCAGCAGTCATCCCGTCATGACTGGAAGACCCGCAAAAACTGCCGACAATCGCATCCGCGCCCAGCTCCTTGCGGGCTGCCCTGACAGACCGCGCGCCGTCATCCAGATGCACCCCGTCCAGACCCAACCGCTGCGCCAGCAATACATGGTTGGAAATCACGATGGCCACATCGCGCGCATGCGCAACTTCGCGGCAAGCATCGGCGGCGCGTGCGATGGTATCTTCGTCGCTTCCAGCCAAGGCGAGGCGGATACATGCAATTTCAGCCCCGTCCAATACGTGACCCAATTGATCAGGGAATGTACTCAGCGCGATGGCCGGAGGCGTGATCAGGTAAATCTGCGGCTGCTCGGGGGTGTCCATGGCGCGTCCTTCGGGTTTGTCATCTTTCGCGCGGTTTAGCGGATTGCGCGGGGGAAGCAAACTTTTATGCCGGCTACGTACCCTTTTGCGAACAGAAGACGCCGGGCCGACTTGCCCTCGACCCATGCGGCCATTAGAGCAAGCGGAGTTTTTCGGAGTTAGCCATGCCCAGCGATACATCACAGCCGTCTTTTGTTCTGGTGCGCCCTCAGATGGGTGAGAACATCGGTGCTGCCGCGCGGGCGATGTGGAACTTTGGGCTGGATCGGATGCGGATCGTGGCACCGCGCGACGGCTGGCCCAACCCCAAGGCGGTGGCGATGTCCAGCGGGGCCGGGCGGCTTTTGGATGAGGCGCAGTTATTTGACGATCTGGCGGGCGCGCTGGAGGACACCACCTTTGTCTTCGCCACCACAGCGCGGCAACGTGGGTTGACCAAGCCTGTCTATAGCCCGGAGCGCGCAATGCAGCTTGCATCGCAGAAAGTGGCGGCGGGCGAAAAGGTCGCTGTTCTGTTTGGCCCGGAACGGGCAGGGCTTGAGAATGAGGATATCGCCAAGGCCAATGCGATTATCTCGGTGCCAGTGAATCCGGAATATGCGTCGTTGAACCTCGGGCAGTGCGTTCTGCTGACCGCCTACGAATGGATGCGACAGACCGGGGATGTCGTGCATGAGGCAACTGATCTGGGCAAGGGCGATTGGGCGACCGGGATCGAGGTTGAAAAGTTGGTCGAGCATTATGAGGACCGTCTGGAACAGGCCGGGTTCTTTTATCCGCCGGAAAAAGCCGAAGGAATGAAGGTGAACCTGCGCAATCTGTGGTCGCGGATGCGGATGACACGGGCCGATGTACAGATGCTCCACGGGATCATGCGGCAGATGGTCCGCTGGAAAGACAAAAGCTGAGGCTGGACCTATCTTTCGCCAAACCATAGCTTGCGACGAAATCAGGACATGAGGACAGCATGAGCGGTAAGCGCAGCATCTTCGAAGAGGTCTCGGACAGCGAAAAACAACAGGCCGTCCAACCCGGTATGATCGACCGGGGGCGTGGCGGTGCGCGGGCCGCGATCCGGGTTTGGCTGATGATCCTGTTCGCGCTGGTCGTGATCATGATTGCCGTGGGCGGGCTCACGCGGCTGACCGACAGTGGACTATCGATCACCGAATGGCGACCTATTACGGGTGCGATCCCACCGATGAACGCCGCCGACTGGCAAGCCGAATTCGACAAATACAAGCAGATTGACCAGTGGCGCATTCAGAACCAATGGATGGAGCCGGATGATTTCAAAACCATCTATTGGTGGGAATGGGGCCATCGCCAGTTGGGCCGCGTGATAGGATTGGTTTGGGCCGTTGGATTTATCGGTTTCCTTGTGACCCGCAAGATTCCGACAGGATGGGCTGGTAAGCTGCTGATCCCCGGCCTGCTTGGCGGTGTTCAGGGTGCTGTAGGCTGGTGGATGGTCGCCTCGGGCGTCACACAGGGTGAAGGCATGACCGCCGTTGCCAGCTATCGTCTGGCAACGCATCTTGGCTTGGCCTTCGTGATCCTCGGCTTTCTTGCCTGGTACATCTTTGAACTTGGCCGTGACGAACGTGACCTGATGCAGGCCCGCCGCGCGAAAGAGGCTAAGCTTTTCTCGATATCGACCGGACTGCTGCACTTCACCTTCCTGCAAATCCTCATCGGTGCGCTGGTGGCCGGGATCGACGCGGGGAGGTCCTACACTGACTGGCCCCTGATTGGCGGTCAGTTGCTGCCGCCCGATGCGGCCATGCTGGAACCGATGTGGCGTAACTTCTTTGAAAGTCCCGGTCTGGTGCAGTTTATCCACCGTTGCGTCGGCTATCTGCTGTTTATTTTCGCCATCATAGTCTGGCGGCGCGGTGGCAGCAGCGCGCACCCACAGACCCGCTTTGCCTTCAACGCCATGTTCGCGGCTTTGTCACTGCAAGTGGTCGTGGGCATCATCACAGTCGTCTATGCGGCACCTTGGCAGATTGCCATTTTCCACCAGTTCATGGCCGTGGTCGTCTGGACACTGATCCTGCGCGCCCGCTTCCTGACAGCTTACCCTATCGCAACATCTGTGCGCGGAGCATGATCCCATGACAGCATACAATGACCTGATGGCCTTTCAGCGCGAAACCTCGGCCCTGGGCCAGATTGCCGGTAGGCTCGGCTGGGACCAGGAAACGGTGATGCCGCGCGGTGCCGCGCCGCAACGGGCCGAGGAAATGGCAGCGATCGAGGCTGTATTGCATGCTCGCCGCTCTGACCCTCGCGTTGCCGAATGGTTGGAGCAGGCCGCACCGCAAGATGAGGTCGGCAAGGCACAACTGCGTGAGATACGCCGCGCCTATGACCGCGCGGTGAAGGTGCCCGCCGATCTGGCGACGGCGATTGCCCGCGTGACATCCGCCGCGCAGGGCACATGGGCCCAGGCGCGAGCGGACGAAGATGTCTCAGCCTTCCTGCCAGTGCTGGAAGAAGTTGTCTCGCTGAAACGGCAAGAAGGTGAAGCGCTGGCACAGGGTGGCGACGTTTATGACGCGATGGTCGAGGATTACGAGCCCTACACAACCGGCGCTCAGATCGCTGCGATCTTTGACGAAATGCGCCCACGTCTGGTGGCTCTTCGCGCCGCCGTTCTGGATCGCCCGGAACCTGTCGCGCTGACCGGCAGCTTTGACGAACTGACCCAGATGCGCCTGACGCAGAAACTGGCCACGACATTCGGCTATGACCTCAACAATGGCCGCGTCGACAAAGCGGTGCATCCGTTCAGCTCGGGCAGTGGGCTGGACGTTCGGATCACCACCCGCACCAGCGAGACCGATCCGTTCAACTGCTTTTACTCGACCATTCACGAGGTTGGACACGCCGCCTATGAGCAGGGCATCGACCGCGATTACCTGCTGACCCCGCTGGGACGTGGTGTGTCGATGGGTGTGCATGAAAGCCAAAGCCGGATTTACGAAAACCAGCTGGGCCGCTCGCGCGCCTTTACCGGATGGCTGTTTGACCAGATGAAAGAGGCGTTCGGTGATTTTGGCATCGCCGATGCAGATGCGTTCTATGCCACCGTCAACCGCGTCCACAACGGCTATATCCGGACCGAGGCGGATGAGGTGCAGTACAATCTGCACATCATGCTGCGGTTTGATTTGGAACGCGCACTGATGGCCGGTGACTTGCAGGTCGGCGACCTTGAAGCCGCCTGGAACAACCGCTTCAAAGCAGATTTTGGTTATGCGGTCGACAAGCCCTCGAATGGATGCTTGCAGGACGTACACTGGTCGGTTGGCCTGTTTGGCTATTTCCCGACCTATTCGCTGGGTAATGTCTATGCGGGATGCCTGTATCAAACACTGCGCGCGGCAATTCCCGGACTTGAGGGGCAGTTGGCAGCTGGCGATACTTCCGGGGCGACCGGTTGGCTTCGAGAGCATGTGCAGCAGCATGGCGGCCTGTACGCGCCCCGCGAAATCATTCAGCGCGCCAGTGGGGTGGAACCAGGGCCGGAGCCGCTGTTGGCTTATCTGGAGCAGAAGTTCAGGGCGTTGTACGGGCTTTGAGGCGTGTTCGTGGCGCTCCGGCGTTACACTGGCCCTGACGGTACCATTTCGATACGCAAGGCAACAGCGGCGAAGAAAAGGCCGCTTCCTGCCAATACAAATACGTGCCAGATGGTGTTGTGGTAGGGCAGCCAGTCCAGAAGGTAGAATACCACGCCTGCGGTATAGATGAGGCCTCCGGCGATCATCAAAGTAAGGGTAAGGGGTGAAAGTTCGGCCAACATCGATTGTCCGGCCCAAACCGCGGCCCATCCCATCAGAAGATACAGCGCCAGCCCGAACCAGCGGAAGCGGTTCGGGTCGATCATCTTCAGAACAGAGCCCAGCGTCGCAGAAGACCACAGCCCCAGCAAAAGCCCCGGAGGTTGCGAAGCCGAGAGCAGCAGGAACGGCGTATAAGTTCCTGCGATCTTCACGTAGATACCCGAGTGATCAAGGCGGCGCAGAAACTCTGCCCACTCATCATGCTCGATCATGTTGTAGAGCGCCGAGAACGTCAGCATCAAAACCAGAGTTATTCCATAGATCGAGGCGCCCAAAACCGCCGCCGGGTCTGACCGATAGAAGACTGTCATGATGATCAGCATAGGCGCTGCGATCACCGCCGAAGAAACACCCAGCACATGAACAACACCGTCACTTATTCGCTCAGCACGGCTATAGGCAGGTCGGATATGGGCGAATGACCACATATCGAAATGCTAGGCGCGCCGGGTCTGCTGGGGCAAGCCCACCCTCGTGCCGTTGGCAGGAACGTGACCCTGAGTAACAAAAACGCCCGCAATACGGGCGTTTTGTTACACTTCTGTAGTGCTTTGTTATTCCTCGGCTTCTTCGTCACCCTGGTCGGCGATCCAGGCCACACTAACGACTTCTTCGCCTTTACCGGTGTTGAATACCCGCACACCACCCGCGCTGCGGGAGCGGAACGAGATGCCCTCGACCGGCACCCGGATTGATTGGCCTTTCGAGGTAGCCAGCATGATCTGATCGTCGATTTCTACGGGGAAGGAGGCAACCAGCTCGCCGCCGCGCATGGCTTTGTCCATCGCCGCCACACCCATGCCGCCGCGACCGCGGACCGGGTAATCATGACTGGAGCTCAGCTTGCCCGCACCGCCCGACGTGATGGTCAAGATCAGGTTCTCGGCTGCCGACATCTCGGCATAGCGTTCCTGCGTGATACTGCCAGGCGCGGCTTCGTCCTCGTCCATTTCGCCGTCATCCGCAATGCCCGCGACTGCGCGGCGCATCTTGAGGTAGGCGGCGCGCTCGTCCGGGTCGGCCTCGAAATGGCGAATTACGGACATCGAGACGACACGGTCGCCATTGCTCAGCCTGATGCCGCGCACACCCGTAGATTCGCGTGAGTTGAAGACACGTACATCAGTGGTGCGGAATCGGATCGCACGGCCCGAATTGGTGACCAGCATCACGTCTTCATCTTCTGAACAGATGCGGGCGTTTACCAGTTCCACATCCTCGGGCAGTTTCATCGCGATCTTGCCATTGCGGCGGACGTTTGTGAAATCTGACAGACGATTGCGGCGCACGTCACCCGCGCTGGTGGCGAAGACGATTTGCAGGTTCTCCCACTCTTCATCCGGCACATCTACGGGCATGATCGCCGCGATCGAAACACCGGTCGGGATCGGCAGGATGTTGACGATCGCCTTGCCCTTACCGGTCCGGCTGGATTGCGGCAGACGCCAGGTCTTGAGCTTGTAGACCATGCCTTCGGTGGTGAAGAACAGCAGTTGCGTATGCGTGTTCGCCACGAAGAGATTGGTGACAACATCCTCTTCCTTGGTCTGCATACCCGACAGGCCTTTGCCGCCACGCTTTTGCGCCCGGAAATCGGCCAGCGGGGTGCGTTTGATGTAGCCGCCTGAGGTGACAGTCACGACCATATCTTCGCGTTCGATCAGGTCTTCGTCTTCCATATCACCGGACCAGTCAACGATCTCGGTGCGGCGGTCGACAGCGAACTGCTCGCGCACGCTGCGTAGCTCATCGGCGATGATGCCCATGATGCGCTCACGCGAAGACAGAATATCCAAGTATTCCTTGATCTTGTCGGCCAGTTCTTCCAGTTCGTCCGTGACTTCCTTTACACCCAGTTGGGTCAGACGCTGCAGCCGCAGTTCGAGAATGGCGCGGGCCTGTACCTCGGTCAGGTTATAGGTGCCGTCGTCATTCATCTTGGACAGCGGATCGTCGATCAGGCGTAGATAGCCTTCGATCTCGGATGCAGGCCAGCGGCGGGTCATCAGTTTCTCGCGCGCTTCAGCAGCGTCTGCCGACGAGCGGATCGTGGCAACCACTTCGTCAACATTCGAAACGGCCACGGCCAGACCACACAGGATGTGACTGCGCTCACGCGCCTTGCGCAAGTCATAGGCTGTGCGGCGGGCAACAACATCTTCGCGGAAGTCGATGAACGAGGTTAGGAAGCGGCGCAGGGTCAACTGTTCGGGTCGACCACCGTTCAACGCCAGCATGTTGCAACCAAATGAGGTCTGCATCGGCGAGAAGCGGTAGAGCTGATTCAGCACCACTTCGGGCGTTGCATCGCGTTTCAGTTCGACCACGACACGCACACCATTGCGGTCGGATTCGTCCTGTACGTGGCTGACGCCTTCGATGCGTTTTTCACGCACGGCTTCGGCGATCTTTTCGATCATCGAGGCTTTGTTCACCTGATAGGGGATCTCGTCGACAACGATGGCGTACCGATCCTTGCGCAGCTCTTCTACGCGGGTCTTGGCGCGGATGATGACGCTGCCACGGCCTTCAAGGTAGGCTTTGCGCGCACCTGAGCGGCCCAGCATCACACCGCCAGTCGGGAAGTCGGGGCCGGGCACATACTCGATCAGTTGCTCTGATGTCAGATCCGGGTCGTCGATCAGCGCCAGCGTGGCATCGACCACTTCGCCCAAGTTATGCGGTGGGATGTTGGTTGCCATACCCACGGCAATACCACCGGCACCATTGACCAGCATGTTCGGGAAACGGGCGGGTAGGACGGTCGGCTCTTTGTCTTTGCCGTCATAGTTGTCCTGAAAATCGACGGTCTCTTTTTCGATATCGGCCAATAGGGACGCGGCGGGCTTGTCCATCCGTACTTCGGTGTAACGCATCGCCGCCGGGTTATCGCCGTCCATTGAGCCAAAGTTGCCCTGACCATCAAGCAGCGGCAGCGACATCGAGAAATCCTGCGCCATCCGCACCAGCGCGTCATAGATCGCACTATCACCATGCGGGTGATACTTACCCATCACGTCGCCAACCGGACGGGCCGACTTACGATAGGACTTGTCATGAGTGTTCCCGGTCTCATGCATCGCGTAGAGAATACGCCGATGCACCGGTTTCAGCCCATCGCGCAGATCGGGGATCGCACGGCTGACAATGACCGACATCGCATAGTCCAGATAGGACGTGCGCATTTCGGATTCGATGGATACCGTCGGGCCGTCATAAACGGGGCGCTCGGGCGGGGTTTCGTCCATGTTTTCAGGGATTTCTGGCGTATCGCTCACGTAGGCTGCCCGTGTCTTGTTCTTGATCTATATCTTGTGGATACACTTTATCAGACCCGGCATATAAGGTGCAAGCAAGCAACCGTTCCCCGGCCAAATTAGGTCGGTAACACCTGAGTAACATATTGTTATCTAAGTATTAGGACAGTTCCGTGTTACTCTGAGTAGACCTTGTAACAAGATTGGAGGTCTGCATGGCGCAAAGTGAAACTGAACTCATGCTTAAGGGGTACGGGCTTACCACGGCGGAATTTTTCTACCACATGCCCGACTATATTCACGTACTGAACACGTTTATTTGGCAGGATTACGACCTTGCTCCGGACCATCCGAAGCTGTTCGAATTCGTAGAATTCTGGCAGAAAGAGATTGAAGGTCCGCTGCACTCGGTCAGGTTCACGCACCGTAAAATGATCGCGCCGGGGGAATGGCGCAACATGGTGGGTGAGTTTCGGGTAAATTAGCCCTCAGGCCGAACAGCTCGCGCCGCCCAATACACAGAATTTGGCGCAATGCGGGTGGTTCAAATGCACGTCGGCCTCGGCCTCTTCAAGGGTTTCGCCCAATTCAAACTCCGGCGAATAAGGCAGCAGCGTACAGGCCAGCACCGCCGGACGCTCGGCGCCTTTGCGTTTGACGACCATACGCGAGCTGGCGCACATCACCGCATCAGGGGCTTTGTCCAAGATGCCCCAGCAAGCGGTTGTGATTTCAGGAACTTCAACTGTTTCGTCCATCTCGGGAAACAAAACTGTTTGGCCCGGATTTTGCGCATCGATGTCAAAGCCGTGCTTGGCAAAGAATGCTGCATACCCCGCGCGGCTTTCAGCGTCGCTATCCCCCCAGACTGTGCGCCCGGCAATGGCCATCCTAAAGCCGTTATCCCGCAACCACTGCATCCCCGTCAGAGTTTTGGCAAAACTGCCTTTGCCGCGTTCTTCGTCATGCAGATCGGGGCGGTAGTGGTCGACGGAGACACGCAGCGTCAGTTTTTCTGCGTAGTCGCGCTGTAATTCCAGTAAACCCTCGCGCATTTTGCGGCGCATCATCGGCCGCATTGCATTGGTCAGGATCAAAACTTCGTACCCGCGCTCTAGCGCAACGCGCGTCATCTCGATCATCTCGGGGTTCATGAAGGGCTCACCACCTGTAAAGCCTATCTCGCGGATCGGCCATTGGCGCTGTTCGATCTGATCCAGATAGTCGCGGACTTCGTCGGCGGTGATGTAAACCAGAGCATCGTTGGTTGGGCTGCTGGCGATATAGCAGTTTACACACTCGATGTTGCACAGCGTTCCGGTGTTGAACCAAAGGGTTTCGGGATGAGTCAGCGCGACGGACGCGCGCGTTTGCCCGTCTGCTGTCACTAAACTGTTCTGAAACTTCCCGATATTCGCAGCCTGTAGGGCGTTGTCTTTCATTCCGGCATCCGGTTCTGTGCTTGTGCCAAACCGACTTAACCGTTTGTGCCGGTTTAGTTAAGAGTATCTACCCCTCGCTGACAGAGTTTTGATGTGGGAAGAAAGTTGCTGATTGGTTGCGCTAACATTGGACATGCCCCAAGCGGCAAGGTAAGGAAAAGCCATGGTTTCTCGTGTCATACCTGTTGACCCATTTGATCTGGTCATATTCGGCGGAACCGGCGATCTGGCACAGCGCAAGATTGTTCCGGCCCTGTTTCGGCGTTACTGCGCCGGGCAGTGGCCCGAGGCCACCCGGATCATCGGCGCAGCGCGGGGCGCTCTGACCGTTGATGGCTTTCGCGAAATGGTGGCCGAATCGTTGCGCCAGCACGCACCGAAGCGGGCAAAAGATCAGGAGGCTGTGAACGGTTTTCTTCAGCGCGTGGAGTATGTCCCGCTTGACGCTTTGTCCGAAGATGGTTGGGCCCAGTTGGCCGAAATGCTGAATGCGGATCGTATCAGGGCCTTCTATTTCTCGGTAGGCCCCCGTTTGTTTGGCCCGCTGGCCGAACAAATCAGGGCGCACAATCTGGCCAACCCGCAAACCCGTATCGTCGTCGAAAAGCCTTTTGGGCACGATCTGGAAAGTGCACGCGCGTTGAATGCGACACTGGCGGCGCATTTTGACGAAGGGCAAATCTATCGGATCGATCATTATCTGGGTAAGGAAACCGTTCAGAATCTGATGGCCGTTCGGTTCGGCAACATGCTGTTCGAACCGCTTTGGAACAGCCAGTATGTCGATCACATTCAGATCACTGTGGCCGAGACCGTCGGCATTGACGGTCGTGAAGAATATTACGAGCGCGCCGGCGCCATGCGCGACATGATGCAGAACCATCTGATGCAGCTTTTGTGTCTGATCGCGATGGAACCACCCGCAAAATTTGACCCGGACGCGGTGCGCGATGAGAAACTCAAGGTCATACGCGCGTTGGATTCGGTTGAGCCGCACCATATCGTACGAGGTCAGTTTGCAGGCGGTGCCGATGGCCGGGGGTATCGTGAAGTTGTCGGCAATCAAAGGACGACGACGGAAAGCTACATCGCATTGCGCGCACATATCAGCAATTGGCGTTGGGCGGGCACACCGTTCTATCTGCGCACGGGCAAAGAGCTGGTGGCGCGGTCCTCGGTCATCAATGTGATGTTCAAGGATGCTCCGCATTCGATTTTTGGCGAAGAGGCCGGGCGTCATGCGAATGCCCTGTCGATCCGGTTGCAGCCCAATGAAGGCATCACTTTGAAAGTGACTATCAAAGAGCCGGGGCAGGGAGGCATGCGTCTGGTTGACGTTCCGCTGGACATGAGCTTTGCCGAAGCGCTTGGGCCTGAAAACCAGGACCCACCCGACGCTTATGAGCGGCTGGTGATGGATGTCATTCGCGGCAACCAAACCCTGTTCATGCGCGGCGATGAAGTAGAAGCCGCATGGGCCTGGACCGATCCGATTATCGCGGGCTGGGAGGCGCGCGGTGATGTTCCCAAACCCTATGAAAACGGCAGCACCGGCCCGGGCGACGCCGAGTTGCTGATGAAACGAGACCACCGCCGCTGGCAAGGAATAAATCCATGAATATCAAAGAATACGCCGATCGCGACATGCTGGCGATTGATGTCGCGAATGCATTGGCTGGAGATCTTGAGGCCGCATTGCTACATCATGATACTGTCTCGTTGGCTGTTCCGGGCGGAACCACACCGGGGCCGATCTTTGATGGATTGTGCGCTGCTGATCTGGAATGGGATCGTGTGCACATACTGCCGACCGATGAAAGATGCGTGCCGGGTGATCACGAGCGTTCGAACGAGAGGTTGATCCGGGAACGGTTGCTGACCAGTCGCGCATCCATTGCACAATACATGCCGCTCTATGTTGCGGAACATGAGCCTGAGGCGGTTTTGCCCGAGATCGAAAGCCTGATTAACCCGCATCTGCCGCTATCGGTTCTGGTGCTAGGTATGGGTGAGGACATGCATACCGCCTCGCTCTTTCCGGGGATGCAGGGCTTGTCTGCTGCTCTGAACAACAACGCCCCGACACTGGCGGTAGCGCGGACCGACGTGCAGCCCGAAGCGCGTATCACGCTGACGGGTCCGGTTCTGGACGGCGCTTTGTCCAAGCATCTCGTCATATTCGGAGAAACTAAACGGAATGCCCTGGATCGTGCCATGTCACTGCCACCCGAGGAAGCTCCGATCGCGGCCGTGCTCAGCGGCATGACCGTACATTGGGCGGAGTAATCACGATGCAGCTGGATCAATTGAACTCACTCGCAGCCACACAGACGGGCCGTCGGATACTCGATCTGTTTGACGCCGATCCAAACCGGGCGCAGGGTTTCTCGGCTTCGACCGGAGATCTGCTGTTTGACTATTCGAAGACACAAATCGACGAAGATATCCGCGCGGCACTGATCCAGCTTTGCGATCAAGTCGAATTGGCAGAGCGTCGGGCCGCGATGTTCTCCGGTGAAAAGATCAACGAAACCGAAGGCCGGGCTGTATTGCATACCGCGCTACGCAATCTCGACGGAGGCCCGGTCGAGGTCGATGGTCAGGATGTAATGCCGGACGTACTGGGCACTTTGCAGCGAATGCGCGTCTTTGCCGAAGAAGTGCGTGGCGGGGCGATCAAAGGGGCAGGGGGCAGCTTTACGGATGTGGTCAACATTGGCATCGGCGGCTCGGACCTTGGGCCGGTGATGGCGACGCATGCCTTGGCACCTTATCACGACGGGCCAAGGCTGCATTATGTCTCAAACGTGGATGGTGCGCATATTGCGGATACGCTGCGCCCGCTTGATCCGACACGGACTCTGGTGATTGTCGCTTCGAAGACCTTTACGACCATCGAGACGATGACCAATGCACGCACGGCGCGGGCTTGGATGGTCGATGGTGGTGGTGATCCGGCGCGGCAATTCGCAGCGGTCTCCAGCGCTGTTGACAAGACTCAGGCCTTCGGGATTCCCGAGTCGCGGGTGTTTGGCTTCGCGGATTGGGTCGGCGGGCGGTACTCGGTCTGGGGGCCGGTCGGACTGCCGGTAATGATCGCCGTTGGCTCGAACGCGTTTGACGCGTTTCTACGGGGCGGTCAGGCGATGGATCTGCACTTTCAATCCGCCGAATGGGCAGAAAATCTGCCAGTTATGCTGGCGCTTGTGGGGGTCTGGCATCGTCAGGTGCTTGGGCATGCCAGCCGCGCAGTTCTGCCATATGATCAGCGTCTGCTTCGCCTGCCTGCCTATTTCCAACAGCTTGAGATGGAATCGAACGGTAAATCCGTCGCGATGGATGGCAGCGCGCTGACCATGCCTTCAGGTCCGGTTGTCTGGGGCGAACCCGGCACAAATGGGCAGCATGCATTTTATCAGTTGATCCATCAGGGCACCGATGTGATCCCCTGCGAATTCATGGTGGCGGCAAACGGGCATGAGCCGGAACTGGCCCATCATCATCGCCTTCTATTGGCCAATTGCTTGGCCCAGTCCGAAGCGCTAATGCGGGGTCGGTCGCTGGATGTTGCACGCGCACGCATGGCCGAAAAGGGCCTGACAGGCGACGAGTTGGAGCGTCAGGCACGCCATCGTGTGTTTTCGGGCGACCGCCCGTCAACCACGCTGATCTATCCGCAGCTTACCCCGTTTGTGCTGGGTCAAATCATTGCGCTTTATGAACACCGTGTGTTTGTCGAAGGCGTGCTGCTTGGAATCAACTCGTTCGATCAGTGGGGTGTTGAGCTGGGCAAGGAACTGGCAACGTCTCTGGGACCGATCGTGGACGGTGAGGTCAGCGCCGATGGCAAAGATGGCTCGACCTCGGCGCTGGTTGGATACGCATTGCGACATCGCGGTTGACGCGGCACCCTGCCGCACTCTCTTATTGTCAGACAATTGAATTCTTGGCAGGGTTGTTGCCAAGACATAACGGCGCGGCCAAGCGCTGACGATGGGAGGAATGTCCATGCTGGGACAGATGATGACGCAGCCTTTGCTGATTTCGTCGCTGATTGAACATGCTGAACGTTATCACGGGCAGACCGAGATCATCTCGGTCGAGACCGACGGAACCGTGACCGAGACAAATTGGTCCGGGATCGCGCAGAACGCCCGACGGATGGCTTCGGCTTTGGAAAAGCTGGGGCTGCAACCGCAGGATCGCGTGGGCACGCTGGCCTGGAATAACCGCCGCCACCTTGAGATCTACTATGCAGTGTCCGGCGCGGGCTTTGTCTGCCACACGATAAACCCGCGTCTGTTTCCCGAACAACTAACCTATATAATCAACCACGCGCAGGACCGGGTCCTGTTTTTCGATGCGACCTTCCTGCCTTTGGTCGCCGCGCTGCAAGAGCATCTGACTGAGGTGCAGTACTATGTGCTGATGGGTGCGCGGGACGAGGCTGCGCTGTCTCAGGTGCCGGGGTTGGTTTTTTATGACGAGATGATTGAAGCCGGTGATACAGACTACGCGTGGCCCAGCTTTGATGAAAACACTGCCTCCAGCCTCTGTTATACTTCGGGTACCACTGGGAACCCCAAAGGCGTTCTCTATTCCCACCGCTCTACAGTTCTGCATAGCTTCGCGTCGAACACGCGCGACGTAATCGGCTATTCCGCCATAGATGTGGTGATGCCGGTGGTGCCAATGTTCCACGTCAACGCTTGGGGCTCGCCCTATGCCAGCGCTATGTCTGGTTCGCGAATGGTGATGCCGGGGCCGGGATTGCATGGCGAGGCATTGGTCAATCTGATCGACACATATGGTGTCACGCTGGCGATGGGCGTACCGACCATTTGGCAAGGTCTGCTGGCCCATGCCGCGACATGCGGGACCAAGTTGAAAAGCCTCAATCGTACTGTAATCGGTGGTGCGGCATGCCCGCCCTCAATGATTGAAACGTTCCGCGAAACTTATGGCGTCGATACCGTCCACGCCTGGGGCATGAGCGAAATGAGCCCGCTGGGCACGACGAACTATCCGATGGCCAAACATCTGGACATGCCCATGGAGGCACAGCACAAGCTGCGCGAAAACCAAGGCCGCCCGCCCTTTGGGGTTGAACTGAAAATTGTTGATGATGATGGCAACGATCTTCCTCATGACGGTGAAACGCAGGGCGATCTGATGGTGCGCGGCCATTGGGTGCTGGACAGCTACTTCCACATGCAGGATGAGGCCTTGTTGCAGGATGGCTGGTTCGCGACTGGCGACGTTGCCACACTGGACCCGGATGGGTACATGACCATCCGCGACCGATCGAAGGACATCATCAAATCGGGGGGTGAATGGATCAGCTCTGTCGAGTTGGAGAATATCGCGGTCGCACACCCTCAACTAGCGACGGCTGCCGTTGTGGGCGTGCCGCATCCGAAATGGGACGAACGCCCGCTTTTGGTAGCAGTGAAGGCCGAGGGCGAAGAACCGACCGAGCAGGATTTGTTGGCATTCTTCGACGGCAAAATCGCAAAATGGCAGGTACCCGACAAGGTCGTGTTCGTTGATGCCTTGCCCCTTAACGCGACCGGAAAGGTCCTGAAACGCACGTTGCGCTCGGATTTCAGCGATGCGCTAATGGGATAAGTGCCAGTTTGGGAAGAATGGCTCCGGCGGTAGGGATCGAACCTACGACCAATTGATTAACAGTCAACTGCTCTACCGCTGAGCTACGCCGGAACGGTTCGCGCCGTATAGCAACCTCAAATTGCGGCGTCCAGTGGGGTAGTGGAGTTTTTTCTGCGAAAAAACTTCGCCGTGGCTCACGCAGCTAATTATGAAGAATTTGGTGTGATTTGGCTCCGGCGGTAGGGATCGAACCTACGACCAATTGATTAACAGTCAACTGCTCTACCGCTGAGCTACGCCGGAACTGAGGGGCGTATAACAACCCGTATTTTCGGCGTCCAGAGGGGAAGCGCACGGGCCGCCAATTTTTTCCGATTCACGCGATGCGCTTGAAACGAGACGCAACTGACAGATCCCCCAAGGGCGCCACACGGGATCTACCGGTCAGATCCACCAGATGGGCAAAGACATTACGCTCGGCCGCGGGAAGCAGCGCGGCGGGGGTTTCGGTATAGATTCGCTGGGCAAGCTGTTGGGCCGTTGCTGGGCCACTTCCCAAGGCGTCGAGTATCTGTGCTTCTCTCTGCAAGCGGTGGTCTATCAGCCAATCCAGGCGCTTGGCAGGATTCGCGATAGGGGCACCATGGCCCGGATGAAAAACCGACCACTCGCGCGCACGCAGGCGGCGACAGGCTGCCATGAAATCCGTCAGGTCTCCGTCCGGGGGCGAGACCAGAGAACTGGCCCAACCCATGACGTGATCAGCCGTAAAGCAGATATCTCCCCAGGCCAGCGCGATATGGTTGCCCAGATGGCCGGGTGTGTGGATCACTTCGAGTTGCCAGCCTTCTGCCGCGACGCGTTCACCGTCTTCAAGCTCGATATCAGGGCGGAAATCGGCATCGATTCCCTCACCACCTCCGGCAAGCCCGTTCTGGGCCAGTTCGGTCATGATTTCGCTGCGTCCAGCTTGCGGACCACCAAAAGCCAGAATCGGAGCGCCGGTGCGGGATGCGAGCGGGGCGGCCAAAGGCGAGTGATCCAGATGGGTGTGCGTAACAAATATGTGGCTGATCCGCTGCCCGGGTTCCAGCGCATCAACGATGGCTTGCAAATGCGCATCACTCAATGGCCCAGGGTCGATGACAGCAATGTCCTCATCGCCCAGAAGGTAGGTATTCGTACCACGATAAGTCATTGGCGAGGGATTGGGCGCAAGAATGCGCCTTAGCCCCGGGGCAAGCACGGCAACCTGTCCAGGGAGAGGGTTGAAATCGTCGGGGGCTTGCATTCTGACCTCTTCCTCTTGCCCGGGCAGCCCGCTAGGTTTAGCGCATGTCGACCCAATGGCTCAAACCCTATATGCCGCGCAGCCTATATGCGCGTGCCGCACTCATTCTGGTACTGCCGGTCATTGTCGTGCTTTTGGTGGTGGCGATTGCCTTTTTGCAAAAACATCTTGAAGAAGTGACCGCCCAGATGACCCGCACGGCGGCGCGCGAGGTGACACTGGTGCTGGACGTGATGGAGGGTGCGGAAACCCAGCAGCAGGCATTGGCAGCTGCGCGGCAGGACTTGTCGGTCTTGAACATGACCGCCCGTTTTCTGCCGCCGAATGAAGAGCCGAAAAACAGTCCGCGTCGATGGTACGATTTCATTGCCCCGCAGGTGGATGCGGAAATGCGCAGCTTGTTGCCTGATACCCAGTATGTGGCTCTGCCAAATGGACAGGAAGTGAGTCTTTTTCTGGCAACCAATCTGGGCATGCTTGAGCTAGAGTTTGATCGCCGACGCCTGTCGCCGACTGCACCGCATCAGCTGATTGTGACGATGGTGTTCTTTGCGGCTCTGATGACAACGATCTCGTTTCTCTACATGCGCAATCAGTTGCGCCCGATCACGCGCCTTGCGGACGCGGCGCAGGCCTTTGGTCGCGGGCGGGTCGTGCCTTATTCACCCGGTGGCGCAATCGAGGTACGCGCTGCGGGCAATGCCTTCGTTGACATGCGCGCCCGAATCGAGCGGCAGATTGAGCAGCGCACGCTCATGTTGTCGGGGGTCAGCCACGATCTGCGCACACCTCTGACGCGTCTGAAACTTGGATTAGCTATGTTGCCCGAGGACGAGGCCGCACCGTTGTTGCAAGACGTGGACGAGATGCAATCGCTGCTGGATGCATTCTTGGACTTCTCGCGTGGCGCTGCAGAGAGCGCACCCGAAGAGATTGAACCCGAAAACTGGCTGAGCCAAATCGTTGACGATGCACAGCGCGCGGGCCAGCACGTTGAACTAATCTCGGTCGAGGGGCGTGGAACGGCAATGCTGCGCCCATCGGCCATGCGCAGGGCAGTAGAGAATCTGATTGGAAACGCGAATCGCTATGGTTCACGCGCCGAGGTCAGCCTTTCGATGACGCCAAAGTCACTACGCATTCGGGTTGAAGATGACGGCCCCGGTATCCCGATCGAACAACGCACCGAGGCCGTCAAACCCTTCACGCGACTTGATCCGGCGCGAAACCAGAATCAGGGCACTGGCGTGGGTTTGGGCCTTGCGATTGTTGCCGATATCGCCCGCGTACATGGTGGTATTCTGCGACTGGGCAGCAGCGAAAGGCTGGGCGGATTAAGCGCGGATATCGTGATTGGACGGTGATTTGGTAGGCCCGGAGGGACTCGAACCCCCAACCAAAGCGTTATGAGCGCTCTGCTCTAACCAATTGAGCTACAGGCCCGCCTGAGGGCTTTGCCTATCACGATGGCAGCCCGCGTCAAGCCTGACCGTTGCAACATGGCCCACAATCGAATAACCCGCGCGCAAAGCACTCATGAGGGATTGGCCATGACAGCGGGCAAGAACGGAATCACCTATGCCGACGCAGGTGTAGATATCGACGCAGGCAACGCTCTGGTCGATCGGATCAAGCCTGCCGCCAAGCGCACCAACCGTTCGGGCGTGATGAGCGGGCTAGGCGGGTTTGGCGCTCTGTTCGACCTGAAAGCGGCTGGCTATAAAGACCCGGTTCTGGTGGGCGCAACCGATGGTGTGGGCACCAAGCTGCGGATCGCAATTGATACCGGCGTTGTCGATGGCGTGGGAATCGATCTGGTGGCGATGTGCGTCAACGATCTGATCTGCCAAGGTGCTGAGCCGCTGTTTTTCCTGGATTATTTTGCCACCGGTAAGCTGGACAACGATACTGCCGCGCGGATTATCGAAGGAATTGCCGAGGGGTGTGTCCAATCTGGCTGCGCCCTGATTGGTGGTGAAACCGCCGAGATGCCGGGTATGTACCCTGACGGCGATTTCGATCTGGCCGGTTTCTCGGTTGGTGCCATGGAACGCGGGGCCGCATTGCCCGAGGGCGTTGAACAGGGTGATGTCCTGCTGGGGCTGGCTTCGAACGGGGTGCATTCCAACGGCTATTCGCTGGTGCGCAAACTGGTTGAAATGTCCGGGCTGGGCTGGGAGGAAGAGTCGCCTTTCGGTGGCGGAACATTGGGTGAGGCTCTGCTGACCCCCACGCGGCTGTATGTGAAACCAGCGCTGCAGGCGATCCGGGCTGGCGGCGTTCGCGCGCTTGCCCATATAACCGGCGGCGGCCTCACCGAAAATCTGCCGCGCGTATTGCCCGAAGGGCTCGGGGCCGAGATTGATTTGAGTGCTTGGGACTTGCCGCCTGTGTTCAAATGGATGGCCGAGACCGGTGGCATCGCCGAGTCCGAGATGTTGAAGACCTTCAACTGCGGCATCGGCATGATTGTTGTCTGCGCTGCAGATCAGGCAGATGATCTTACAACACTGCTTGCAGAGGCAGGCGAATCCGTTGCGCGCATCGGAACGGTCACCGCAGCGCCGGGTGTGGCCTATTCAGGCAAACTGCTGTGAGCCACAAGCGCGTCGCGATCCTGATCTCCGGGGGCGGATCGAACATGCTGTCGCTGGTCGACAGCATGAATGGCGATCATCCAGGCCGACCATGTCTGGTATTGTCGAACGACGCAAATGCCGGAGGGCTGAAGAAAGCTGCACAGCGCGGAATTCCGACCGCAGCCGTCGACCACAAGCCCTTTGGCAAAGATCGCGCTGCGTTTGAGGCAGAACTGCTTAAACCGCTTATGGCAGCCCGGCCGGATGTTGTCTGTCTGGCCGGTTTCATGCGTGTATTGACGGGTGAATTTGTATCGCGTTTCCAGGGCCGGATGCTGAACATCCACCCATCGCTTTTGCCTAAGTACAAGGGTTTGAACACCCATGCACGCGCAATTGAAGCAGGCGACGCCGAACATGGCTGCACCGTTCACGAAGTTACTGCCGCGTTGGATGACGGACCGATTCTGGGTCAGGCGCGCGTGGGTGTACGGGTAGGGGACACGCCTGAGGAGCTCGCCGCCCGCGTGTTGACCTGGGAGCACAAACTCTACCCTGCCGTGCTTCGCCGTTATTGTATGGGCAACAAAGACCCAGTTCTTCTGCCCTAACGCGGCGGGGTGATTTACACGCAAAGGTTATTCGTCTTATGGTCGCATATCGCTCGGGACGAGGACGGCACGGGCAGTCACAATAACCAAAAGCAAGAACAGCACCGCGCATGAAAACCCTGACGACGACGCAAGAGCTGGCCGCATTCTGCTCGGCTGCTGCACAATATCCTTATGTCACTGTAGATACCGAATTTCTGCGCGAACGGACCTATTATTCGAAACTCTGTCTGGTGCAGCTTGCGGTGCCATCGGAAGATGAAGACAGCGCCGTTCTGGTTGATCCATTGGCTGACGGCATGTCGCTGGAGCCTTTGTACCAGCTGTTCAGCGACGAAAGCGTGGTCAAGGTTTTCCACGCCGCGCGGCAGGATCTTGAAATTTTTTGGGTCGACGCGGGCGTCTTTCCGACTCCGTTGTTTGATACTCAGGTCGCTGCGATGGTCTGCGGTTTTGGTGAACAGGTTGGCTATGAAACTCTGGTCCGTAAGATCTGCAAGGAAGGGGTCGATAAAACTTCTCGCTTCACCGACTGGTCACGGCGCCCTCTGACGGATGCGCAGAAAACATACGCACTGGCAGATGTAACCCATCTTCGGAAAATCTATGAGCATCTGGCTGCAGAACTTAAGAAGTCGCGCCGGGATCACTGGGTCGCAGAAGAGCTTCGCATACTGACCCGACCCGAGACATATGACATTCGCCCGGAAGAGGCGTGGCGGCGGGTCAAAACGCGGACCAACTCTGCCAAGTTTCTGGCCGTGGTTCGAGAGCTGGCGCAGTTCCGTGAGGCCTATGCGCAAGAGAACAATGTGCCACGAAGCCGTGTGTTCAAAGACGATGCGTTGATCGAGATGGCCTCGACCAAGCCCAAGACGCCCTCTGATCTGGGCGGGTCGCGCTTGTTGCTGCGCGAAGCGCGCAAAGGGGCGATCGCAGAAGGCATTCTGGAGGCGGTAAAACGGGGCGTAGGTTGCCCGCAAGACCGATTGCCGAAAATTGACAACAGCCGCGACAAACTGAAGGTCAACCCGGCACTTGCAGATTTGCTGCGCGTTCTTTTGAAATCAAAGACCGAAAGCGCAGGCGTTGCCGCAAAATTGATCGCCTCCAGCGCGGAATTGGATCAGATCGCTGCAGGCGAACGAGAAGTTCCCGCCATGTCCGGTTGGCGGTTCGAGGTTTTTGGCGAGGACGCGCTGAAGCTTTGCGAAGGCAAGATTGCTTTGGCCGCCAAGGGACAGGCCGTGCAAGTTGTCTCGCTTTAACGGCGACGAGATTCCAACGCGTTCTGCTGGCCCTTGACCCGAACTAAACGAATGCCTTCCAGTTCTTTCCGGCTTACATTGACGGCCTCTGAAACCATCCGCGACCGTTCGGTGCCCTGCGCAGTGGCGTAGTCCGGGTAGTCCACGCGGAAGGTGAACTCCATAACGCCATTTTTGCTGAGTTCTTCAGATCTTACGCGCGCGAGCTGTGCGTTGAACGCACCCTGTCGAATGGCTGTGCCAGCCGCATAGATGATTGCGCCCGTCGAGGTTGGGTCGATCCGCAATTCGTTGATCACGGCGATTGGAACGCTGTTATCCTCGGCGTCCGGACGCTCGAACAGGCCTTTTTTGTCGGCATTTTCGGGAACCAATGCATTGGCGTCATCGGCTGATACTTCGGATGGGCTGGGTGTGCTGCTGCCAAACCAGTTCGATGGATTCGCGCTTGAGTTGCTCCAGTTGCTACAAGCGGACAGAGCCATTGTGAAGATCATCAGAACAGGCAGAGTTTTGTGCATGGACCCAGTACTTTGTGCAACTTTACCTGCATCGGGTTAACGCAAATTCGATCGTTTGAAAAGCCACGCTGGGGACTGGACAGTCGGTAGCGCTGAGCATAGTTCACAATTGTGAATGCGTAACGCAAGGACGGACCCGATATGGCAACGCCAGCCTTCGAAGAGATAGTCGAGGATTTCGAGTTCCTGGAGGACTGGGAAGACCGCTATCGCCATGTGATCGAGCAGGGCAAAGCGATGGAGCCTCTGGATGATGCATTCAAAGTCCCTGCGACCAAGGTGAATGGTTGCGCCAGTCAGGTCTGGCTGCATCCAACCATTGAGGGCGGTCAATTCCGCTTTGACGGTGACAGCGATGCCCTGATTGTTCGGGGCCTGATTGCGGTTCTGCGTAGCCTGTATAACGGCTTGCCGGTGGCCGAGGTGCCCAGTGTTGATGCCGGTGGAGAACTCGCGCGACTGGGGTTGCAGGATCATTTGTCTGCCCAACGTTCGAACGGGTTACGCGCTATGATAGAACGTATTCGCGAAGTGGCATTGGCCAGCGCCTGACTTTTAGGTGGATTTGCGCGCTGCCCAGTCAGCAAGCGTGGTTTCCAAATCGCCATAGCCGGTTTGCCGACGTTCGAATTCCAGCCCCATCCGTTCGGCACACTCCTGCGCGCGGCGAGTGAGGTTGGGATCATCAGTTTGTGCTTGATAGACGAGCTTGGTGTAATTGCCGAAATACATCTCTCGCAATTCAGGATGCCGGTCCAGACCCAGCGGTTTCCAGACAAACGCATCAAACTGCCGCGCAAGGAAATCTGTCAGATAAAAAGCGGTGGTTTCATCGTCGCCATGCGCGGCAAAGGCCAAATTGCCCTCGAAGAAAGAATAGCAATGGGGCCCTTGGATCATCTCGACCCCCAGCCGCTCGCATGCTGCCTGTAACAAGCCACCGGTTCCGCAATCGGCATAGACAACGTAGATCCGGTCATATGAGCCCCGATGCTTGGCAACCGCATCCTCGACCGCCTGTGTGATCTTTTCCGGGTGCACATGCAAAATGGCGGGCAGGCAAGTCAGCGCCATGTGATCCCAGCCGTTCCGTTCTTTCAGGTCCAAAATCTCGCGCGCCAGTGCGCCGCATGCGATCAGAAGAATTGACTCGGTGCTGTGCGGTGCGACATAGCCCTGACGGGTCAGGCTGTCATCATCTGGCATGTTTGAGTCGGTCATCTGATCTCTCTGGCTGGTCTTTAGCTATATATGTGCCCGAGGTTCGGACAAAAAAGGCCGCCCCAAAAAGGACGGCCTGTCTCACGATATGATCTCGCGCCTTAGCCAGCCAGTTGGTTGTGCTTGCGCGACATGAAGTCCTTGGCCATTTCCACCGCCACGGCTGCGTCGCGGCAATAACCGTCAGCGCCGATCGCCTTGCCGAACTCTTCGTTCAGCGGAGCGCCGCCAACCAGAACGGTGTACTCATCACGCAGGCCTTGTTCGACCAACGTGTCGATCACGACCTTCATATAAGGCATCGTCGTCGTCAGCAGAGCGGACATGCCCAGAATGTCGGGCTGTTCGTTTTCCAGCGCTTCGAGGTAGTTCTCGACCGGGTTGTTAATGCCGATATCAACAACTTCGAACCCGGCGCCTTCCATCATCATCGCAACAAGGTTCTTGCCGATGTCATGGATGTCGCCCTTTACGGTGCCGATCACCATCTTGCCAACGCGCGGAGCACCAGTTTCAGCCAGCAGAGGCTTCAGGATCGCCATACCGCCTTTCATGGCGTTGGCCGCCAGCAGAACCTCAGGCACGAACAGGATGCCGTCGCGGAAGTCATGGCCGACAATTGTCATGCCGCCAACCAGCGCTTTGGTCAGGATGTCATAGGGTTGCCATCCGCGCTCGAGCAGGATGTTCACACCTTCTTCGATCTCTTCCTTCAGGCCGTCATAAAGGTCATCGAACATCTGTTCGACGAGTTCGTCGTCATTCAGTTCGGACAGGACGATGTCTTCTTCATCAGACATGGGTATTTCCCTGAGCTGTGCGGGCCTGCGGCCCGTGGTGGCATTTTCACCGTTTTGGCCATTTCGTCGCAGGTCTACTGTGACGATTGCGACCTAGGTCGTTCTGAGACCGACCTATAGGCCGAATATTCGCACTCAGCGACATCGAATTTTGCAAGATCATCCTGCATTGGTTTCATTAGCCACGGTAAATTCACCTGCAGTCTAATGCGTCGCCGGTTTCGAGCATCTGATGATTTTTGGGAATCGAAACATGAATCTTGCCAGTGAAACTGGTTTTAACTACATCTAGTGATAGGAACAAAAGGCGAACAAATGACTGCTGCCATCAAAAGCCCTGGGCGCGGAGCAACCTCAAACGAAGCAGGTCGATTCGAGAGGTTTACAACCGAGTTGACCGAAGATGGCTGGGATTTGCCAGACGAACTGCCCCCGTTGCGGACCGAAGTTCGGGAAGAAATGGCGCGCAATCTGATCACCTATAACAAGTCGCCGGACCTACCTTTTGACCGATCCATAAACCCATATCGGGGCTGCGAGCATGGATGCGTGTATTGCTTTGCTCGGCCAACGCATGCGTATCTGGGGTTGTCTCCGGGTTTGGATTTCGAAACCCGCCTTGTTGCGCGACCCAATGCGGCTGAGCTATTGCGTCGCGAACTCTCGGCACGTTCTTACAAGGTGGCCACGATTGCACTGGGCACCAACACCGACCCCTATCAGCCGATCGAAAAAAAACGCAAGATAACAAGAAGCTGTCTAAAGGTTCTGAGAGATTTTCAACATCCGGTCGGTATTGTGACCAAGGGGACTCTGATCGAGCGTGATCTTGATATTCTGGCACCGATGGCCAGCAATGGTCTTGTCCGGGTTGGCATTTCGCTGACCACATTGGACCGGGATCTTTCCCGGCGGATGGAACCCCGGGCGCCTTCACCACAGCGCAGGCTCGGAATGATCCGCAACCTGACCGAGGCTGGCGTGCCAGTGCGCGTTATGACGTCTCCGGTGATTCCCGGTTTAACCGATCATGAATTGGAAAACCTGTTGGAGGCCGGAAAGCAGGCTGGCGCCGATGCTGCAAGCTGGATCATGCTGCGGCTTCCGCGTGAAGTATCCGCGCTCTGGCGCGAGTGGCTGATCGAACATCAGCCGGGCAGGGCTGAGAAGGTGATGGCACGGCTGCGCGAAATGCATGGGGGTAGGGAGTATGATCCCCGATGGGGCCACCGCATGCGGGGCGAAGGGACCTATGCCGAGATGATTGCGCAACGGTTCAAGGCCGCAGTCAAACGTCTCGGGCTGTCGACTGATATGCCGCCACTAAACTGTGCGGCTTTTGCGCCGCCACCTCAGCCCGGTGATCAGCTGGCTTTGTTCTGAAACCTTTGTTCAGAAACTGATGCCAATCCCGGCGGAGAATCCGTTAACCGTATCGCTGCCGTAATAACGGACCATAAACCGTGTCGTTGATACCCAAGGCACCCATGTGTCGGACAGATCAACCTCGATCCCGCCACCTACGCGGGCCAGCCAGTCGGTGCCCAATACAAGTGACTGATCCCCGATCAGATAGGACAGGGACAGATCGCCCACCCAGCGGACCGGGCGACCGAACATGCGTTTTCCAGTTGGAAAGCGGTAGCGTGACCACAGAACTGCATTTGCGGCAGTTGATTCAACCAACAGGTCCTCGTTGTCTCCGATAGGCCAGTATTCGATATGGGTATAGCGCAGGCTTGCCTCGAATTCCCGGTCGTTGGACAGAGCTTTCTCGTACGAGACCGTCATCGATCCGCCTGCGCCACCAGCCCAGATGCCGCCGCTTTCGAGAAAGTCTCGATCAAGCCCCAGGCGGTTGGCGATGGCTTGCGCACCGACAGATGCGTCGGATTGCGTACGCCCGACCGAGATATGGGCCATCGGGGTCATTTTCCAATACTCGCCGATGTCGAACTGATAGCCGACACCGCCGGTCAGGGCGAGGCTGGTCCATTTCAGCGGAATACGCGTGGTGTCTCCGGTGCCGCTGAAGGTCAGAACGGGGTCATAGCGCGCGTAGCCTATATACCCCTCAAGATAGATCGGCACGCCCTCAGCAAGGCGAAACCCGCCGCCCAGCTGGGCGGATTTGAAATCGTAATCGCGATTGTCTGTATTTGATTGCAGCGAGATTGCGCTGGCAGAATCATCCGGGATGCCTGCTAGCCCTAAGATTGCCAGCGACCCGGCGGCGTTTTCCTGCTGCTGCTTCTCAAAAGCACGTTCCAGCACGCTTTGAGCGGATGCCGATTGCGCAATTAGCAACATAATGAACAATAGGATTAAACGCATGAGAACCAAACACTATTCGCCGGACGCGGCAACATTAGGCGGACTGAGGCAGTGCGGAAAGATGCATCGAAACAGTCATTTACGATTGGTTTCGAACGGTCTCATTTTGGTAACGCCAAGGAAAAAAGACCCCGGATAACCGGGGTCTTCACATCGATATTGTGTGTGAATCAGCGGTTTTCGATGTCCACGTAATCGCGGTTGGTCGCGCCCAGATAAAGCTGACGTGGGCGTCCGATCTTATTCTGTGGATCGGCAATCATTTCTTTCCACTGGCTGACCCAGCCAACGGTGCGTGACAACGCGAAGATTGGCGTGAACATCGACGTTGGGAAACCCATCGCTTCCATCACGATGCCCGAATAGAAGTCGACATTCGGGAACAGTTTCTTTTCGATGAAATACGGATCTTCCAGAGCCTGTTTTTCCAGCGCCTTCGCGACCTGTAGTTTGGGATTGTTTTCCACGCCCAGCAGGTCAAGTACTTCGTCTGCCGATTGCTTCATCACTTTCGCGCGTGGATCGAAGTTCTTGTAGACGCGGTGGCCAAAGCCCATCAGACGGAACGGGTCATCTTTGTCTTTGGCGCGCTCGATAAACTCGGGGATGCGGTCCACGCTGCCGATCTCTTCCAGCATTTCAAGGCAAGCCTGGTTCGCACCACCATGGGCCGGACCCCAGAGACAGGCGATACCGGCCGCGATACAGGCGAACGGGTTTGCACCCGAAGAAGATGCCAGACGCACCGTCGAAGTCGAGGCGTTCTGTTCGTGATCCGCCTGTAGCATGAAGATACGATCCATGGCGCGTGCCAGAATCGGGTTCACCTCGTAATCTTCGGCAGGAACGGCAAAACACATGCGCAGGAAGTTTGACGCATAGTCCAGGTCGTTGCGCGGGTACACGAAGGGCTGACCGATATGGTATTTGTAGGCCCAGGCCGCGATGGTCGGCATTTTTGCGATCAAACGGTGCGAAGCTACTTCACGCTGACGCGGGTCCGCGATGTCGGTCGAATCGTGATAGAACGCGGACATGGCACCAACCACACCCACCATGATGGCCATCGGATGCGCATCCCGGCGGAAGCCGCGATAGAAATACTGCATCTGCTCGTGCAGCATCGTGTGGCGGGTGATTGTGGTCTCGAAGTTCTCCAGATCCTTCGCCGAAGGCAGCTCGCCATACAGCAGTAGATAGCTGAGTTCGAGGAAATGCGACTTCGAGGCGATCTGTTCGATCGGATAACCGCGATGCAGCAACTCGCCCTTGTCACCGTCGATGAATGTAATGGTGCTGTCACAGCTTGCGGTCGACGTGAAACCCGGATCATAAGTAAAGACGCCAGCCTGACCATAGAGCTTGCGAATATCGATCACATCGGGCCCAGCGGTCGGAGAAAACACCGGCAGATCATAGCTTTCGCCGTGGACAGTCAGTTTGGCTGATTTTTTGCTCTCGGTCATGTTTGTCCCTTCTTCATTCGTGCGCATGCCGGATCGCTGTCCGACAAAGCAGGCAACGACTGCGTTCCGTCGCGCAGTCCGTTCTTAACGGAGCAGCGTTACCCTTATGTGAAATCAGGCCGGGTTCGCTGCATCAGAAAGCCGCGCCAGGGTTTCATCGCGCCCAAGCACAAGCATCATGTCAAATACCGAAGGTGTAACTGCCCGGCCCGCTAGTGCCGCCCGCAGCGGACCAGCCAATTTGCCGAACTTAACCCCATTCGCCTCTGCGAACGAATTCAGGGTCTCCTCCAGTTCGTTCCGGGACCAGCTAGCATTTTGCAGCTGCGGCGTCAATTCTTTCAGTATACCGTCGGATACAGATGCCAGCGCCTTTGCGGCCTTTTCATCTGGCTGGATAGGTCGCGACGTAAGCACAAAATGAGCTTTTTCAATGAGTTCCGGGAACGTGCGTGCGCGGTCCTTGAGGCAATACATCGCACGGATCAAATCACTGGATTGTGTTTCGGAAAGCGGCGGCAAACCAGCTGACTTCAGATATCCCTGGATTTCATGCTGCAGCGCGGCATCTTCCCCGACGGCAATATGTTGTCCACAAAGGTTTTCAAGCTTCTTCACATCAAATCGCGCCGGGCTTTTGCCGATGCCATCCAGATCGAACCACTCTTTAGCTTGGGCATCGGTAAAGAACTCATCATCCCCATGGCTCCAGCCCAGCCGAGCCAGATAGTTGCGCATTCCGGATGCCGGATATCCCATAGCCTGATATTCTTGCGCCCCCAACGCACCGTGACGTTTGCTGAGCTTTTTCCCATCTGGTCCATGGATCAAAGGGATATGCGCCCAGACTGGTACATCCCAACCCATCGCCTCGTAGATCATCATCTGACGGGCGGCGTTGTTGAGGTGATCGTCGCCCCGGATCACATGAGTCACGCCCATATCATGATCGTCAACCACAACGGCCAGCATATAGACCGGAGTCCCATCCGAACGCAGCAGGATCATGTCATCCAACTGATCGTTGCGAATGGTGACATCGCCCTGCACCTGATCGCGGATCACAGTGGCACCGTCTTGCGGAGCCTTGATGCGGATCACGTAAGGTGCGTCGGGATGTGTGGCAGGGTCAGCCTCGCGCCACGGGCTGCGAAACAGGGTCGACTGCCCCTCGGCCCGCGCCTGTTCACGGAATGCAGCGATTTCTTCCTGCGTCGAAAAGCACTTGTATGCCTTGCCGTCGGACAGCAATTGATGCGCGACCTCTGCATGTCGAGGGGCACCCTCGAATTGGCTGACGACCTCACCGTCATGATCAAGCCCTAGCCAGTCCATGCCTTGCAGTATGGCCGCTGTTGCTTCCGGCGTGGAACGTTCCCGATCGGTATCCTCGATCCGCAACAGGAACTTGCCGCCGCGACCCCGCGCATAAAGCCAGTTGAACAGCGCAGTGCGGGCGCCACCGATATGCAGAAATCCGGTGGGAGAGGGGGCAAAACGGGTGACGACCTGATCGGACATGGTGTGGATTAACCTTTTGGTAACCTTAGCGGGCATAGTTTGGCGACTATCTACCCAGCCCGAAGGACGGGGGCAACCATGCGTGTTCTGACACGGGTCGAGACCGCATTGCTGACCCAGCGGGGACACTTGTTTCCGTGGTCCCCGATCTGCCTGGCGGTCGGGATTGGTTGGTATTTCAGCCTCAGGTTCGAACCCGAGGTTGAGCTCTATGTCGGCGTTCTGGCGCTTGCCTTGCTGGCGCTTGCCTCCACCCGTTGGATGGGGGCCGCGTGGTCACCGCTGGCCACTGGCTTAGCCCTGATCGCGATGGGGTTCGCTCTGGCCGGGACGCGGGCACATATGGTTGCGGAGCCGGTCCTGCAATGGCGTTACTATGGCCCGGTCGAGGGGAGGGTCGTAGCGCTGGACCGCTCTGCGTCGGATGCGCTGAGGGTGACATTGGATCAGGTGCGGATCGGGGACGTTCCTGCTGATCAAAGACCCCGGCGCATCCGGCTTTCTATTCACGGTGAGTCAGTTGCGCTGTCCCCGGGTCAGCGGATTATGACCACAGCACATCTTTCGCCGCCGCAAGGGCCAGTTGAACCCGGAGGTTTTGATTTTCGCCGCCACGCCTGGTTCCAGCAACTCGGCGCTGTTGGATACACTCGGGCTCCGGTCCTGACGTCGGCTGCGGCGCAAGATGGTTTGGACGGAGTGCGTATCACGGCCTTGCGCATGGAGATCTCGGATCGGGTGCGCACGATCCTGCCGGGCGAAGTCGGGGGCTTTGCCGCCGCCGTAACTACCGGTGATCGCAGCGGGATGGGGCAGGCCTCGTTAGAGGCGTTGCGCGCGTCCAACCTGGCTCATCTTCTGGCGATTTCGGGCCTTCACATGGGTTTGTTGACCGGTTTCGTTTTTGTGGCGTGCCGCATGGGGTTCTCAATGGTACCTGTCATCGCGCTTCGCATGCCCGTACGCAAGGTGGCCGCGCTCTGTGCGTTATTCGCGTCGACAATCTACCTGCTTCTGTCTGGTGGGAACGTCGCGACTGAGCGCGCCTTTGTGATGGTCTGCGTTATGCTGGGGGCCGTATTGTTGGACCGGCGCGCGATTTCATTGCGGGCGGTGGCCATGGCTGCGCTGATTGTTCTTACCTTGCGCCCGGAAACTCTATTGAGCCCCGGATTTCAGATGTCTTTTGCTGCTACAACCGCCTTGGTCGCAGGGTTCGGCGCATTGCGGGACTATGGCCCAATGCCAGGCCCAAAGTGGCTGCGGCCTGTGCTGGCCTTGTTGACATCCTCGGCGATCGCGGGGATCGCGACAGCTCCGATCGGGGCGGCGCATTTTAACGCTATTTCGCACTATGGGTTGTTGGCAAATCTCGTCTCCGTGCCCGTCATGGGAACGCTGGTCGTTCCAAGTGCGGTGGTCGCCGCCCTTCTTGCACCTTTTGGGCTTGAAGCGATTGCATTGCACGTAATGGGTCTTGGGCTGAGATGGATCCTTACCGTTGCCAATTGGGTCGCGGGACTGGAGGGCGCGCGCGGGTACGTAGTAAGCCCAGACTATTTCGTATTGCCTGCTCTGGCTCTGTCTCTTCTGTGGCTAATGCTGTGGCAAGGGCGCGCACGGTGGCTCGGCATCGCTCCGGCAGCACTAGCGATAGCGCTGTGGGGTCAGGGAAGCCGCCCAGACGTGCTGATCGCCGATACCGGCGGGCTGGTCGGAGTGATGACTGAACACGGGCGCGCGCTGAGCAAACCGAAAGGCAGCGGATTTGTCGCGTCGGTGTGGCTGGAAAATGACGGGGACGGGGCAGATCAACCAAAGGCCGCTTTGCGATGGCCAGAGGCATCAGCGGGAATTCAACGTTTTCTTCTGGGAGACAAAGAGCTTGTCCACTTGACTGGCAAGCGGGCTGCGAGCGCCTTTCAGGAATGCAGGAAAGATCAGATCATTGTCGCCCCGGTGTCGTTGACTTTGACCGGTGAATGCAGCGTTTACGATACGGAATTTCTTCGGAAGACAGGCAGTCTTGCGTTATCCAAGGGGCGTTTGTTCGCGAGTTCTGATATCTCAGGCCGCCGCCTATGGTCCCCCAAGCTGCCTCAGTAGCTTCGGATCAAGCCTACCAGGCGGCCCTGAACTTTCACCTTGTCCTCTGGCAGCACGCGGGTCTCATAGGCCGGATTCGCCGCTTCCAGCGCAATGGCCTGACCTCGGCGGAAAAACCGTTTCAGCGTGGCTTCCTGATCTTCCACCAATGCCACCACGATGTCACCGTTGTCAGCGGCCGTTGTTTCGCGGATCACCACGACATCGCCATCGTTGATACCGGCGTCGATCATCGAGTCGCCACGAACCTCAAGCGCATAATGTTCACCACGGCCCGAAACCATCGAGCCCGGTACCGCAACGCGGTGCGACACATGGCTGATCGCTTCGATCGGTACACCGGCAGCAATCCGGCCCATAACAGGCAATTCCATTGCATCAACTGTGATGGGTTCAAAGTTCGCGGGGCGTGGACCTTCAGGGCGATCGCCTTCAATCACACGGGGTTTGAAACCTGCTGTTGGCTCTCCCCCAAGGCTTTCGGGCAGCTTGACAATTTCGATGGCACGGGCTCGATGGGCAAGGCGGCGGATAAAGCCACGTTCTTCCAGCGCGGTGATCAGTCGATGAATCCCGGATTTTGACCGTAGATCCAACGCGGCCTTCATCTCATCAAAACTGGGCGGAACACCGTCCGCTTGCACGCGTTTGTGGATGAATTCCAGCAAATCCAATTGCTTCTTGGTCAGCATTGCTCATACCTCGTCGCTCATGCGTTTTCTTTTGTTCTACGCATGTTCACGTTTTGTGTCAACGGATTTGCTAGATCGGCAGGTAAAGGACCTCATCCCCGGCCTCGCGCGCGGGATCGTGGGGTTGGCGTACCAATAGTGCATTGGCTTGCGCCAAAACACTTAGCAGCGAGCTGTCCTGATCATCACAGGCGCGGATGCCGCCGTTGTCCAACACCGCCCGCATATAATGCTCACGCGGGCCATTTTTTCCGAGCGGGGCAGAAAGGCGGGCGCGTTGGAATGGCTGTAGGGCCTGTTCAATCCCCAACATGCGGCGCACCATTGGGATGAGGAACAGGTAACCGCACACCATGGCACTGACCGGGTTTCCGGGTAGACCGACCATTGCAGCACCCCCAAGCCGCCCGGCCATCAGAGGTTTACCCGGTCGCATGCGAATCTTGTAGAACGATTGCTTCAGCCCAAGACCTTCCGAGACATCCGCAACCAGGTCGTATTCGCCAACCGACGCCCCTCCGATGGTCACCACGAGGTCAGCGCCCTGTGCCAAGCCAAAAGCTGTTTCTAATGACGCTAAGGTATCTTGTGCGATAGGAAGTACACGAACTTGTGCGCCAGCGTTTTCCAGTAACGCCTTAAGACCAAAGGTATTTGAGGCGATGATCTGATCGGGGCCGGGTGTTTCTCCGGGCATCACCAGTTCGTCACCGGTTGAGATTAGTGCAACCACGGGTTTGCGGTTCACAGGGACCGAAGCGATGTTCATCGCCGCCATTAATGCGACATCTTCGGGTCTGAGCTGGCGTGGGGCCGTGATCTGCGTACCGATGCTGAAATCGATCCCCGCAGGGCGGATATTGGCCTTTTCACCGGGGGCGTCGGTTATGGTGATCAGATCACCGCGTCGGTCGACATCTTCCTGTATGACGACGAAATCTGCACCATCCGGCACAGGCGCACCAGTGAATATCCGCACAGCTTGGCCGGGTCCGACGCTTCCAGCAAAGCGACGTCCGGCCGCTGCTTCGCCAACCACTTTGAACATTGCATGCAGTTCGACTTCGGCCGCCTTGACGGCGTACCCATCCATCGATGACGCAGCAAAGGGCGGCTGATCACGCGTTGCTGCAACGTTTTCTGCCAGGATACGACCGGCAGCCTCGGCAAGGGCAACCGTTTCTGCGGGCAGCGGTGAGACCAGATCGAACAGCAGAGCCCGCGCTTCTTCAACCGAGATCATGATGCCTCGTAACGCCCTGATTTTCCGCCGTCTTTCAGTAGAACACGAATGCCGCCGATCTCCATCGATTTGTCCACGGCCTTCGCCATATCGTAAACCGTCAGTGCGGCTGTCGAGACTGCTGTCAGCGCTTCCATCTCTACGCCGGTCTGGCCGGAAGTCTTTACAGTCGCTTCAATCTGAACGCCGGGAAGGTCCGGGTCTAAGCTCAGTTCAATGGCGACTTTGGTCACGGGTAGCGGATGACACAGAGGTATCAGGTCAGGCGTTTTCTTGGCGCCCATTATGCCCGCAAGTCTGGCAACACCAAGAACATCGCCTTTCTTAGCGCGTCCTTCTGAAATGATATCAAAGGTTTCCTTCGCCATCTTGATGTATCCAGATGCAACCGCAACCCGGTCGGTGACAGCCTTGTCGGACACGTCCACCATGTGGGCCTCACCTTTGGCATCAAAATGGGTCAGCGGCATCACATCACTCCGGGAATGAGCGGGTTGGCGAGCAATGCTCGAGTTGCCGAAGCTACATCATCCTGACGCATCAGGCTTTCACCAATAAGGAAACAGCGCGCACCGTAGCGGGCGATATCGGCGAGGTCCGCCGGAGTGCTCAGGCCGCTCTCGCAGACGATCGTGCGATCCGCTGGAACCAGCTTTGACAGATGACGAGTTGTATCAAGAGTCGTCTCGAACGTCTTGAGATTGCGGTTGTTTATCCCGATCAGCGGGCTTTTCAACTGCGATGCCCGCTCAAGCTCGTCTGCATCATGGACTTCGATCAGAACATCCATGCCCCAGTCAAATGCGGTTTGCTCAAGCTCGGCGGCCTGTGCATCGCTGACCGATGCCATGATGATCAGGATGCAATCCGCACCCAATGCACGCGCTTCGACCACCTGATAGGGGTCGTACATGAAGTCCTTCCGCAATGCTGGCAACGAACAGGCCGCGCGCGCTTCGGTCAGAAAGGACTTGTCACCCTGAAAGCTAGGCGTGTCCGTCAGAACCGACAGGCAAGCCGCGCCGCCCTCTTCATAAGCTTTGGCAAGCGTGGGCGGATCGAAATCAGCGCGGATCAGACCTTTGGACGGGCTGGCCTTTTTAACCTCGGCGATCAATCCGTACCCCTTGCGCATAGCCGAATGCAGCGCCTCGGCAAAGCCCCGGACCTCGGATGCGTTCCGAGCCTCGGATTCCAGTGTTTCCAGAGATTTATGCTCTTTGTCCGAAGCAATTTCTTCCAGTTTGTACGCTTTGATCTTGTCCAGAACGGTCTCGGTCATGCGGCTTCCTGTGTAATGCGCGCCAGCGCGGTGATCTTTTCACGGGCCTTGCCGCTATCAATGCTTTCTGTGGCCATCGCAACGCCCTCGCGCAGATCGCTTGCCGCATCTGCAACGACCAGCGCCGCGGCAGAGTTCAGCAGCACCGCGTCGCGGTAAGCTGAGGCTGCCCCATCCAGCAGGGCGCGGAAGGCGACTGCGTTCTCTTCGGGCGTGCCGCCGATGATATCTTCGAACGGATGCACAGGCAGGCCGGCGTCTTCGGGGTGAAGCTCGACCTCTTTGACAACGCCATCCTCAACCGATGCGATCCAGCTGACCCCGGTGATCGTAAGCTCATCCGTACCGTCTGAGCCGTGAACCAACCAGGCATGTTCAGTTCCAAGCAGGCCCAAAGTTTCGGCCATCGGGCGGATCAGGTCACGGCTGAACGCACCGGTCAGTTGGCGCTTCACTCCGGCGGGGTTGGTCAGGGGGCCCAGAATGTTGAAAATCGTGCGCGTACCCAGTTCTTGCCGCGAGGGCATGACATGGGCGATCGCCGGGTGGTGCATTGGGGCCATCATAAAGCCGATACCGACCTCTTTCAGCGCTTTCTCAACGACTTCCGGGCCGACCATTACGTTGATACCTAGCTGCCCAAGAGCATCTGCTGCGCCGGATTTCGAGCTCAGATTCCGATTACCGTGTTTTGCAACGGTGACACCGGCGCCAGCCGTCACAAAAGCCGTGGCTGTCGAGATATTGAGTGTTCCTTTGCCGTCGCCCCCCGTGCCAACGATGTCCATCGCGCCAGCGGGAGCTTTCACTGCATTGCATTTCGCGCGCATTACGGCAGCGGCGGCGGCGTATTCCTCGACCGTCTCGCCGCGCGTGCGCATTGCCATCAGCAACCCGCCGATCTGGCTGGGCGTGGCGGCCCCATCAAAGAGGATGCCAAAGGCCTGTTCCGCCTCGGCACGGGTCAAAGGTCGATCGGCCGCAGCACCGATCAGCGGTTTCAGAGCGTCGCTCATGCGGGGACTTTCATTTCGTTCAGGAAGTTCTTGAGCAGGGCGTGACCATGCTCGGACGCGATGGATTCCGGGTGGAACTGGACGCCGTGGATCGGCAATTCTTTGTGCTGCAGGCCCATTATGGTGCCATCCTCAAGCTCGGCTGTGATCTCAAGACAATTGGGCAAGCTTTCGCGTTCAACGACCAGCGAATGATATCGGGTGGCCTCGAAGGGCGAGGGCAAACCAGCGAATACGCCTTTGCCGGTGTGGTTCATCGTGCCCATTTTCCCGTGCACGATCTCATGACAGCGCACGACCTTGCCGCCAAATGCCTGACCGATGGTCTGGTGCCCCAGACAGACGCCCATCAGGGGTGTTTGCGTTTCGGCTGCAGCCTCGGTCAATGCCAGGCAGATACCGGCCTGATCGGGGTCACAAGGGCCGGGGCTGAGCAGAATACCAGCCGGGTTCATCGCCATTGCTTCCTGCACGTCCAGAGCGTCATTCCGGCGCACGACCATCTCGGCCCCAAGCTCACCCAGATAGTGAACGAGGTTGTAGGTAAACGAGTCATAGTTGTCGATCAGCAGCAGCATTTGGGCACTTATCTTCCTATGGGCAATTCGGGCTGGCGATGCAGTCCCTGAGCGCGGTATAATGTCGGGACATACATGCTCAGGCTTGTGCGGCAGCGTCAAGAGGACATACCCAACTTGACACCGTGCAGGTGAGCGTCGCGGAAGATGGCGTCTGGGTGGATGAGGCACGAAACAACGCGAGAGGCGAGATTTCGATGAGCGGATTTTACGGTGGAGTGATCGCCGGGGCGGTCTCGGTATTGGCACTGGGCGCGGTTCTTTCGCTGACAACTCCTTTGTCACGTAAACCAGATGTGACGGCAACAGCGCCCGAAGTGGCTGATACTCCGCAGCCCCTGGAGGCTGCGAAAGTTGAAGAAAGCAATGCCGATGCTGATCTGGTTGAGTTGCCACCATCCGGCCCTGAAACCCCCGATCTATCATCAGATTCGCTGGATGGCTTGGCAGGTATCGAGCTTGAGCCCGGTGCCCGTCCTGAGGCGGGTGGAGCACCGACCGTAGCCGAGGCACCTGCAGCGATCTCATCTTCTGACGTGACCGTTCAAACCGAAGCGCCCGCGGCACCGCCAAATCCACTTGCCGAACCAACCTCGCCACAACAGGAAGCCGAACCGGCAGCGCTCGCGGACGCTCCAGCAGCGCCTGCGCCCGAGGAAGCCCCGGAACCGCAGGTTGCGGAAGAAACGCCCAACGAGGCCCCTCAGGTCGCTGCCTTGCAGCCTGAGATCGCGGATGTGCCGGATGCAGCTCCAGAGGCTCAGGAAGCGGAACCCGTGCCTGATGAAAATCCAATCGCGGTTGAGGGTGAAGAAGATACCCGCCCTGTACGTCAGCCGCGCGTATTGACCCTGCCGCAAATTGGCGGAGAGGGGGCCACAGGTTCCGGTTCGTTGATCGGCAAGCGTGTCGTGCCCCTAACCGAGAGGGATGACCCGCCCGTCGAACAAGCCGTGATTACTCCAGAAGTGGTGGCCAAGCCCATCGAAGCACATGCTGCCACCTTCGAAAATCCAGAATCCAAGCCATTGATGTCAATCATTCTGATCGATGATGAAGGGGCTTTTGGGGCCGAGGCGTTGCAGGATTTCCCATACCCGCTAAGTTTTGCCGTCAGCCCGTCTGACCCGAATGCAGCGGAAAAAATGGCCCGTCATCGCGAGGCTGGATTTGAAGTATTGGCCTTGGTTGACATGCACGAAGCCGCCAGTGCTCAGGACGCTGAGGTGTCGTTGTCGGTGTGGTTGGATCAATTGCCTCAAACCGTTGGCATTCTGGAAGGTGTCGGAAGCGGCATTCAGGGCAACCGAAAGCTGGCTGATCAGGTTGCGGCGATTGCCGGAGATACCGGGCGCGGGCTGGTGACGCAGGACAATGGTCTAAACACAGCGCAAAAGCTTGCAGCGCGCAACGGCATTCCATCCAGCGTAGTGTTCCGCGATTTCGATGGTGCCAAACAGGACCCCAAGATCATGCGGCGTTTTCTGGATCAGGCAGCCTTCCGCGCCGGACAGGAAGGTGCCGTGGTAATGCTGGGTCGTCTGCGTCCCGAGACGATCTCGGCTCTGTTGCTGTGGGGGCTTGAGGATCGCGGCAGCCGCGTGGCGATGGCCCCAATTTCTGCCGTGATGATGAAAGAAGTCCAGCAGGGCGATGCCGGATCGCTGACGGACGGGTGACGGCAGCGACCATCCGCCACCCCACTAGCTGTTTCCGCTGCCTGTAAACCGCGCCGCATCCGCAGCCGCGCGGCGAATGGCGTTCGATTTATGGACGGTCTCCATGTATTCCGCTTCTGGGTCGCTGTCATAGACAACGCCGCCTCCAGCTTGGATATACAGTTTGTGGTCTTTCACAATGGCCGTCCGCAGCGCGATGCACATATCCATGTCGCCGCCTGCGCTGAAATACCCGACACCGCCACCGTAGATGCCGCGCTTTTCAGGCTCCAACTCGTCGATGATCTCCATCGCGCGCACTTTGGGCGCGCCTGATACCGTGCCTGCAGGCATCCCGGCAAAGAACGCGTCCAATGCGTCCTTGTCTTCGGCCAGTTCACCGACCACGTTTGATACGATGTGCATCACGTGGCTGTAGCGCTCGATGATGAACTCTTCGGTAGGACGCACGGTTCCGATCTTAGAAACACGCCCGGTGTCATTGCGGCCCAGGTCCAGCAACATGAGGTGCTCGGCGAGTTCTTTCTTGTCGGCCAGCAGGTCGATTTCGTTGGCTTTGTCTTCTTCGGGCGTCGCGCCACGCGGGCGGGTACCCGCGATAGGGCGGATCGTGACCTCATTGCCGAAGACACGCACCAGAATTTCTGGGCTTGCGCCTACGACCTGAAAGCCGCCGAAGTTGAAATAGAACATGAATGGCGATGGGTTGGTGCGCCGCAGCGAGCGGTAGAGGGCAAATGGCGGTTGTGGAAAATCCTGCGTCCAGCGTTGGGCCGGGACGACCTGAAAGATATCGCCCGCGCGGATATATTCCTTGGCCTTTTCAACGGCCTCCATATAGCCCGACTTGGTAAAGTTCGACACCGGAGGCCCAACTTCGACCGCGTCGCCCAGATCGCGGGTTTCGGCGGGCATGGCGCGTTCCAGATCGCGCACGGCATCCATCACACGCTCGGCAGCCTGCGCATAGGCGGCTTTGGCGGTTTGCCCCTCGCTGACCCAGGCGGGCGACACCACGGTAACCTCGCCTTTGACGCCGTCCAACACAGCAATGACCGAGGGGCGCAGCATGATCGCATCGGGCAGGCCCAACGGGTCAGGGTTCACATCCGGCAGGTATTCCACCAACCGGACCATGTCGTAGCCCAGATAGCCAAACAGGCCAGCGGCGGCCTGCGGCAGGTCATCGGGAAGCGCGATGCGGCTTTCAGCCAACAAGGCGCGTAAGTTGTCCATCGGGTTGCCATCCTGTGGCTCGAACGCCTCGGCATCGAAGCGGGCTGATCGGTTCAAGGCCGATGTCTCGCCCTGACAGCGCCAAATCAGATCGGGCTTCATTCCGATGATCGAATAGCGCCCGCGTACCTCACCCCCGGTTACCGACTCGAGCATGAAGGCGTCTTTCTGAGCGCCTGTCAGTTTCAGCATCAGTGAAACCGGCGTATCCAGATCAGCGGCGAGGCGGGTATAGACGACCTGATTTTCGCCCGCATCATAAGCGCGCGCGAAACTTTCGAAATCCGGGGTCAGGGCCATGTTCTGTCTCTTTTAGTAACTGGCCCGTACCGCGTTCAGCGCTTGCTGATCCAGCACAGGGCGTGCGCGTGTCTGGGCATTGCGCACATAGATGTCAAAGATGTTCTGCGCCAGCGCCTGGCTCAATTGCGCAGCCAGTGCATCCTGCATCTGGCGTTGCTCATCGGTTTCCGCCGGAGGCAGCTCTTCATCCAGACGCACGATCAGGGCGTTACCGTTTCCGGGAATGACACGCAGCTCGCCAGGGTCCATTTCAAACACCTGAGTCATGAAGTCCACGGGAACATCCTCGAGGAATGCGGTACGTGTCAGCGCATTTTCGACACGGAAGGGCAGGCCTGTGGCGGTAAAGTCGCCATCTGTTGCCAGCTGGGTCAGAACCGTGTTGCCCTGATTTTGCAGCGCTTTCGCAGTTTCTACCTGCAGCCATGCCTCGGCGACACGGTCACGGGCGCTTTCCAGAGGTTCCGGGCGCGGCTCTAGCACTTCATTCAAGCGCAGCGCAAAGATCGAACCATCTTCAAGGAACGCGACCTCTGGGAAATCACCTTCTTGCACAGCCTCAGCCACTGCGCGGAAGCCGTCATACGCGGCGACGCCATCGTCGCTTTGCTGGGTCCAGTCGATCTGACCCAGTTCTATCTCGGTCTCACCGGCCAGTTCTTCCAGTGTTGCGCCACCTGCAAGCAGGTCGTTGATGTCTTCGGCCTGTGCTTCGATCTGACGGCGCGCTCGGTCGGCGGCGAGTTCTGCACGAAGTTCGGGTTCGGCGTCTTCGAAACTGACATTGTTCTCGGCCAGCGATCCATTGATCCGGAACAGGGCAGGGCCGAACACCGTGGGAAGCGGGCCGACCACATCGTCGATCTCGGCGGCAAACACGGCGTCGGCTGCATCGCCCAGATCTTCACGGGTGACATCGCCCAGATCAACATCGCTCAGCTCAAGCTGACGTTCGCGGACCAACTGTTCGAAATCGGCCCCGCCAACTTCAAGTTGTGCCAGCGCCTCGGTTGCGGATTCTTCGCTGGGATAGGGCAGACGCTCGACCAAGCGGCGCTCGGGTTGGAAAAATTCGTCAGCGCGTTGGTCGTATAGACGGCGCAGAGAATCTTCGTCCACTTCGATCGTATCGAGCAGCATGTCGGGCGACAGAATGGCGTAGGTCAGTTGCTTGGTGCGGGGCAGGGTGAACTGATCGGTATTCTCATCGTAATATGTCTGAATCTGCGCGTCTGTGGGTTGGGCCACGGGCGTTTCGAGAAGGTCGGCTGACAGGGTCGCCACGGTAAAGCTGCGGCGGGCCAGCACATAGTTCGACAAAGCCTCGGTCAGCGTACGGGGCATTTCTACACCGCTCATGACCGCACCCTGAACGATGGTGCGTGAAGATTCTTTGCGCAGATCCGATTCGAATTCGGAATCGGTCATTCCGACCTGTTCCAGCTGAAAGCGATAGGCTTCGCGGTCGAATGTACCGTTTACACCTTGGAACGCCGGTATCTGTACAATCTCGTCCTGCAGGTTCTCGTCACCGATCGAAATGCCAAGCTGTCCGACCTCGTTATCGATTGCGGCCAGCGCGATCAGGCGCGAAAGGGCAAGTTGATCGAGGCCAAGATCATGTGCCTGCGAAATCTGCATTGCCTGTCCGGTTTGCGCTTCGACGGCCCGGATCTCGCGCTGAAGCTCACGAAAATACGCGTCGACCGAAATGCTTTCATCACCGACCTGCGCAACCGTACGTACGGTTCCGGTCAGGCTGGTGGCGCCAAAGCCCGCAAGGCCCAGCATCAAAAGACCCATGAGAATCCAGACAAAGGTTTTGGATAGGTTTTTCATGCCTGCGGCCATGGTGCCCTCTTGGTTTTGTCGGCAAATGTCTGCCCAGTCGGTTGCGGCCCTGAATACGATGCGTGCAGCCGGGGGGCAAGCTTAGAAGGACAAGCCCTGCAATCGGTCGAACAATTGCGCGATACCGGCGCGGTCGAGGTTGGCAAATGCTACACGAACCTGCCGCTTTCCCGCGGAATCGCCCTCTGGCATGAACATGGTACCCGGCAAAAGCAGTATACCTGCCTCGGGTACCAGCCGTCGGGCCAATTCGTCGGAAGCGATGCCAAAGGGATGTTCGAGGTAGGCAAAGTAAGCGCCAAGTCCCAAAAGACGCCAGCCTTTGTCTTCAAGGCGTGGCATTCCTTCTGCAATGGCGGCTCTTCGGTCGAGAATTTCATCTCGTTCACCCGCAACCCATTGGGTCAAGTTCCGCATGCCCCAAAGCGCGGCAAACTGGCCGATCTGGCCGGGGCAGATCGCGACCGTGTCCAGAAATTTTTCGATCTCCGCCAACAGGACGGGGCTGGTTGAAATCGCGCCGACACGGTGACCGGTCAGGCGATAGGCTTTTGAGAACGAGTAGAGATGGACAAACGTATCGTCCCAACCCGATTGCTGGAACAGGTCATGAGGCGCGCCTGATCGACTGTCGAAATCGCGATAGGTTTCGTCAACCAAAAGACGAAGCCCCGTTTCCCGCGCAAGATCATAGAAGCGGCGCACCAAGTCCGCAGGGTATTCGACACCACCGGGATTATTCGGCGTCACCAACGAAATCGCCCGTGTCTTTTCGGTGATAAGGGCGCGGGCCTGTTCCGGATCGGGAAGCAAATCATCGTCTGTGGGCAAATCAACGGTTTTTACCCCAGCCATATCCAGCCACATCTTGTGATTGAAATACCAAGGAGTCGGAAGGATCACCTCATCCCCCTGATCGGTAATTGCCGAAATCACGGCTGAAAAGGCCTGATTGCAACCCGAGGTGATTGCGATCTGATTCGCCGATACCTCAGCCGCATAATGTGCGCTGATCTGAGCCGCGAGTTCGGACCGCAGGTCATCGTTGCCCAGAACCGGGCCGTATAGATGCGCGCTGTCCTGCTCGACCGCGAATTCGGCCATTGCTTGCCGCAGCGCTAACGGGGGCGGATCGACCGGAGCCGCCTGACTGACATTGATCAACGGACGGTCAACCGCGAACTCGACCCCGTCCAGCCAACGGCGTGCCTCCATCACCGGAGGGGCAAAGGTGGCGGCAGTGCGGGTCATTGTCATGGTGAGTCCGTGATTTCAGCGCTTAGTTAAAACGCTTGATTAATCGGTGCCCCGATAGGGTTCGACATATTGCAGCGCCATGTCCCATGGGAAGAAAATCCATGTGTCCTGACTGACCTCGGTAATGAAGGTGTCTACCATCGGACGGCCCTTGGGCTTGGCGTATACGGTCGCGAAATGCGCTTTGGGGAACATCTCGCGCACGAGTTCCAGCGTTTTGCCGCTATCGACCAGATCGTCGATGATCAGAATACCGGTGCCATCACCCATCAGATCAGCATTGGGCGCTTTGAGAATTTCTGCTTCGCCCTGCGCCTGATGGTGATAAGACTTCACGCTGACAGTATCGACCGTACGGATATCCAGTTCGCGGCTGACGATCATCGCGGGGGCCATGCCGCCACGTGTAATTGCCACGACCGCACGCCAAGCGCCGTCATCTGGTCCTTGCCCATCCAGACGCCACGCAAGAGCGCGCGAGTCGCGATGAATCTGATCCCAGCTAATGTGGAAGCCTTTTTCGTGTGGCAGGCGGTCCTTGGCGCTCATGGTCTGTTATCCTTTTTCAACGTCCGGCGCGTCGACGGCCTTCATTCCGACGATGTGATAGCCTGAATCCACGTGCAGATTCTCACCTGTCACTCCGCTGCTGAGATCAGACAGCAGATACAGGGCCGATTTACCAACATCATCGATGGTCACATTCCGGCGCAGGGGCGAGTTATACTCGTTCCACTTCATGATGTAACGGAAATCGCCGATGCCGCTGGCCGCGAGCGTCTTGATCGGGCCTGCCGAGATCGAATTCACGCGAATGCCGTCTTTGCCCAAATCCTCGGCCAGATACTTTACGGATGCCTCAAGGGCGGCTTTTGCAACACCCATTACATTGTAGTGTGGCATGACCTGTTCAGCGCCGTAATAGGTGAGGGTGATCGCACTGCCGCCTTCGTTCATCATTTTTTCCGCGCGCTGCATAACGGCGGTGAAAGAGTAGACCGAAACATCCATCGTCAGGTTAAAGTTCGCGCGCGATGTGTCGACGTAGCGCCCGCGCAATTCGTTCTTGTCAGAAAAGCCAATGGCGTGGACGACGAAATCCAGTTTACCCCATTTCTTTTCGAGCGCGCTGAAGAGTTCATTAATTGATTCTTCGTCGCTGACGTCACAGGGCAAAACGATCTCGCTGCCCAACTGCGCCGCCAATGGATCGACGCGTTTTTTAAGGGCGTCCCCCTGATAGGAAAAGGCCAACTCGGCCCCGGCGTCGGACAAGGCGCGGGCGATACCCCATGCGATTGATTTGTCATTGGCCAGTCCCATGATGAGGCCGCGTTTTCCGGCCATCAACTGATTTGACATCTTCGGTTCTCCGCCTGTCGTCGCATTGTGTTCGGTTGGTTTATGCCATTGATTGTCCTGCTTCAAGGCCATGCGCTCTTGCCCGCAGCGGGTTCTCGCCTTAGGGTCATGTTAATTGTTTCCTGGGGATGGAAATGAACGAGCATAATGGCATCTTCGCCGGGGCTGATCCGTTTGAAATCGCGGATCGGTGGCTGGCCGAGGCAGAAAAGACCGAACCGAATGATCCTAATGCGATTGCTTTGGCAACCGTGGACCCGGAAGGTTTGCCGAACGCCCGTATGGTTCTGCTGAAGGAAATCGAGAAGGACGCGTTTGTTTTCTATACGAACTATCACAGCGCCAAGGCTCAGGAGTTGGACAGCGCCCACAAAGCGGCTTTTGTGATGCATTGGAAATCTTTGCGGCGACAAATCCGTGTTCGTGGTACAATCACCAAGGAAGATGGGCCGCAGGCGGACGCATACTACGCCTCGCGCTCGCTCAAAAGCCGCTTGGGTGCTTGGGCGTCACACCAGTCGCAACCGCTGGAAAGTCGTGCATCCCTGATGGCCGAAGTGGCTAAAGTGACCGCAAAGTTGGGTACCAACCCGCCTCGCCCTGAATTTTGGGGGGGATACCGTGTAACACCTGTCGAAGTCGAGTTCTGGGCCGATGGTGCCTTCAGGTTGCATGACAGGTTTCAGTGGAAGCGACAAAATGTCGATTCCGACTGGCAAGTGCTGAGGTTAAATCCATGACGTTCGCGTTGCGTGAAATGCAACTGTTTGCAGACAATAGCTTTTTTCAGCTTGAATTTGCGAGCCAAAACATAAACAAGAAACCCTTAACGACTTGCCTATCGTAATGGGAAAACAGTGCCAGAAGATCTGAACAGCATGTACCGCGTCCGTGGACACGTAAAATGGTTCGATCCCGCCAAGGGATACGGATTTGTTGTGTCTGACGAAGGCGGCCCGGACATTCTGTTGCACGTCAACGTGCTGCGAAACTTCGGGCAAAGCTCGGTCGCGGATGGCGCCGGCATCGAGATCATGACCCACAAAACTGATCGCGGTGTTCAAGCGGTCGAAGTGATCAGTGTTGACCCGCCTGTTCGCGCGGAAACCATGATGTTGGCCGATTTTGCCGAGCTTGATCCAACCGTGATCGGCAGCGCTCCGCTTGAGGCTGCGCGCGTCAAATGGTTCGACAAGGGCAAAGGGTTTGGCTTTGCCAATGTTTTCGGCAGCAGTGAAGACGTATTCCTGCATATCGAGGTGCTACGTCGTTCTGGGTTGGCAGATCTGCAACCGGGCGAAGCGCTGGCCATGCGGGTCATTGATGGCAAGCGCGGAAGAATGGCCGCGCAGGTTCTGGCCTGGGAAGCGGCCCTGAACGACTAGGTTCTGAATGATGAGAACGGCTTTCGTACTGGCGCTCCTGAGTTTTTTGATTGGCGGGATCGCGCGGGCTGAATGCCGTCCGGATCGTGTCGAGCTTCGAAATGATCTGGCAGAGGTTCGCTTCGACGTTGAGCTGGCCATCACACCGAAAGAGCGATCGCGCGGATTGATGTTTCGCGAAAGCATGCCCAACAGATCTGGAATGTTGTTTGTTTTTGATCCCCCTCAACCTGTTGCGTTCTGGATGAAGAATACCCTGATTCCGCTTGATATGATCTTTGTTGATCGCGCGGGCACTGTGACGCGTGTGCACGAAGGTGCAATTCCGGGGGATCTGAGCCCAATCGAAGGCGGCGATTCGGTTTATGCGGTCCTGGAAATCAACGCTGGCCTAGCCGAGCGTTACGCCATTCGGCCTGGATCGCAGATGCGCCACGAAGTTTTTTCGCAAGGTCCTGCAATTTGGCCCTGTTAGGGCTTTTCAAATCAGATCGGCACGTTTAGGAAGGCGCACGGTCCGGGGCGTGGCGCAGTCTGGTAGCGCACCTGTTTTGGGTACAGGGGGTCGTAGGTTCGAATCCTGCCGCCCCGACCATTTTTCCTCTACACTGGCGTTCCGCCATAATCGGTGTAGAGCTTGGAAAAACCCCTGTCCAAATCTTTGCTTTCAATAGGTATTCTAAGAGTTGAGCCATCTTTCTGCGGAACCAGAAAGTACAACTCTGCGTCCACGCGATACCCGGCCTGATTCTTGGTCGAGCTCAGCCGCGTTACGATCTGCGGCAAGTTCTGCGGATAGCCGTTGAAGCTGAGAATCAAATACGCCGTTGCCTCGGGCGGCAAGGTCTCGCGGCATTCAAAGATGCTTGCGGTGGTCTTGATATACTTGTCGCCCGGCCCCGCGCAGTCGGTCCTGAAGGAATTGAAAAGGTTCTGCGGATAACCGTCGAATTGCGCGCTGCGAGATGCAGGTGGTGCTTCCTGTGATGTGCAGGACACGATTAGCGCCACAATAGTTAACAATGAAATCAAACGCATGTAGAGTAGATTTCCCATCCAGAAAAGACGTGTGATTTCAAGTATGGCACGCGCCGCGATGTCGTGACGATGATTCTCTGAACATGTCCTTAACGCGGGATCGGTTGATCAATGACCTCTAACTGTGGCGGAAAACACGAGAAATCACTCTGACACATCAAGGCGGAATGGGTTGGTCGTCCGGGACATGTCTGTGGAGGAATCGCGATGCGGCGAAATTCCGCCGGTTCAGCAAAACAGGTCAAGCTAAAAGATTCCAAAAATGACCGAAAAAGCCCGTTGACCAACTATGGGAATATACGTCAGATTGTATGGGCCGAAAGACGAGCCACTAAATCTGGTAGGCAATGACCGGAAAAGGCATCGGGCGAGGGACGGAAAGCAAACCACTATGTCGTAGACCGTATTCGCGGTTCTGCGCTGTTCTAGGCAGCGTCCGGTCCCTTGCGTCTCAAATTCGTCGGTAGTGCGGGCGGCACCCCGCAGCATCAAGATTTAGTGCCGGGACTTGAAATTTGGACAGATCGAAGCTGGGGCAGCGGACATGAAGATTGAAAGAAAATTCACCAAACCGGGACTGGATGCATATGCCGATCTGGATTTTGTGTCCGCAACATCCGAGATTCGCAATCCGGATGGCACAATCGTGTTCCGTCTGGACGAGATCGAAGTGCCTGCAAAATGGAGCCAGGTGGCTAGCGATGTCATCGCACAGAAGTACTTCCGCAAGGCCGGTGTTCCTTCCAAACTGAAGAAGGTTAAGGAAAAGGACGTTCCCGAATTCCTGTGGCGATCGGTTCCTGCGGAAGATGCTGAATTTGATGGCGAAACCTCATCGAAACAGGTTTTTGATCGTCTGGCCGGCGCGTGGGCTTATTGGGGCTGGAAGGGCGGCTATTTCTCGACTGAAGAGGACGCGAGCGCCTATTTTGACGAGATGCGCTATATGCTGGCGACCCAGCGCGCAGCTCCGAACTCGCCGCAGTGGTTCAACACCGGTCTGCACTGGGCATATGGGATCGATGGCCCGGCGCAGGGGCACCACTATGTTGACTACAAAACCGGCAAGCTAACCAAATCGAAATCCGCTTATGAGCAACCGCAACCGCATGCGTGCTTCATCCAGTCGGTCGACGATGATCTGGTCAACGAAGGCGGCATCATGGACTTGTGGGTGCGTGAGGCGCGCCTGTTTAAGTATGGCTCGGGCACCGGAACCAACTTCAGCCATCTGCGTGCAGAGGGTGAAGCGCTTTCGGGTGGCGGCAAGTCTTCGGGCCTCATGGGATTTCTCAAGATCGGCGACCGCGCCGCTGGCGCGATCAAATCAGGCGGTACAACCCGTCGAGCAGCAAAGATGGTAATCGTCGATGCAGATCACCCGGACATCGAGCAATTCATCGAATGGAAAGTGATCGAAGAGCAGAAGGTGGCCTCGATCGTTGCCGGATCGAAGATGCACGAGAAGATGCTGAACGGTATTTTCGAGGCCATCCGGTCTTGGGACGGCTCTGCCGATGATGCCTATGATCCAAACGCAAACGACGCCCTGAAAAATGCGGTTCGCGAAGCGAAAAAGGTCGCGATCCCAGAAACTTACATCAAGCGCGTTCTGGACTACGCCAAGCAGGGCCACGATAGCATTGAATTCCCGACCTACGATACGGACTGGGATTCAGAGGCTTATAGCTCGGTCTCGGGCCAAAACTCGAACAACTCGATCCGGGTGACCAATGCGTTCCTGACCGCAGTTGAAAAAGACGCGGATTGGGAACTGATCAACCGCACCGACGGCAAGGTTGCTCGTACAGTCAAAGCTCGTGATTTGTGGGAAAAGGTCGGCCACGCCGCATGGGCCTGTGCCGATCCTGGCATCCAGTTCCATGATACTGTCAACGAATGGCACACTTGCCCCGAAGACGGTGAAATCCGCGGTTCGAACCCGTGTTCGGAATACATGTTCCTCGATGACACTGCCTGTAACCTGGCGTCGATGAACTTGCTGACCTTTTTCAAGGACGGTGAGTTCCAGGCGGCGGACTATATGCACGCCTCGCGGCTTTGGACGCTGACGCTGGAAATCTCGGTGACCATGGCGCAGTTCCCGTCTAAGGAAATTGCGAAACTCTCTTACGATTTCCGTACGCTGGGTCTGGGTTATGCCAACATTGGCGGTCTGCTGATGAACATGGGCTATAGCTATGACTCGGATGAGGGTCGTTCGATCTGTGGCGCGCTGACCGCGATCATGACCGGTGTGGCTTATGCGACCTCGGCAGAGATTGCAGGCGAGCTTGGCCCGTTCAAAGGATATGAGCGCAACGCAGACCACATGCTGCGCGTCATCCGCAACCACCGTCGTGCGTCGCAAGGAGTGACCGATGGTTATGAAAAACTGGCTGTTAAGCCGGTGCCTCTGGATCACGACAATTGCCCGGATAAGCGTTTGATCGATCTGGCCATGTCAGCTTGGGATGAAGCGCTGAGCCTCGGCGAAAAGAACGGTTATCGCAACGCGCAGGCCACAGTTATCGCACCAACCGGCACCATCGGTCTGGTGATGGATTGCGACACGACCGGGATCGAACCGGACTTTGCTCTGGTCAAGTTCAAGAAGCTGGCCGGCGGTGGTTACTTCAAGATCATCAACCGCTCGGTGCCTTCGGCGCTGGAAAAGCTGGGCTATTCCTCGGCTCAGATTGAAGAGATCGTGGGTTATGCGGTTGGTCATGGCACCATCGGCAACGCGCCGGGGATCAACCACACCTCGCTGACCGGTCATGGTTTTGGCCCGAACGAGTTGGCAAAAGTAGATGCCGCACTGGAAAGCGCGTTCGACATCCGGTTCGTCTTCAACCAGTGGACGCTGGGCGAGGACTTCTGCACCGGTGTTCTGGGCATCCCGGCGACCAAGCTGAATGACCCGACCTTCGATCTGCTGCGCCATCTGGGCTTTACCAAGGCGGATATCGACGCGGCAAACGACCATGTTTGCGGAACCATGACGCTGGAAGGTGCGCCGCATCTGAAGGAAGAGCACTATTCGATCTTCGACTGCGCCAACCCGTGCGGTAAAAAAGGCAAGCGTTTCCTTGGGGTTGATAGCCACATCACCATGATGGCGGCGGCGCAGAGCTTCATCTCGGGCGCGATCAGCAAGACGATCAACATGCCGAATGACGCGACCATCGAGGACTGCCAAAAGGCATACGAACTCAGTTGGTCGCTGGGTGTGAAGGCGAACGCGCTATACCGCGACGGCTCGAAACTGTCGCAGCCTCTGGCCGCGGCGCTGGTCGAAGATGATGACGAAGCGGCGGAAATTCTGGAAAGCGGTTCGACGCAAGAAAAAGCTGTCGTTCTGGCCGAGAAGGTGATCGAGAAGGTTGTGGTCAAGGAAATGATCCGCAGCCACCGCGAGAAACTGCCGCATCGCCGCAAGGGTTATACCCAGAAGGCGATCGTGGGCGGCCACAAGGTCTATCTGCGCACCGGTGAATTCGAAGACGGCAAGCTGGGCGAGATTTTCATCGACATGCACAAGGAAGGCGCTGGCTTCCGGGCGATGATGAACAATTTTGCCATCGCCGTGTCGGTCGGCCTGCAATACGGTGTGCCGCTGGAAGAGTTCGTCGATGCGTTCACCTTCACCAAGTTCGAACCGGCTGGGATGGTGCAGGGCAACGACTCGATCAAGAACGCGACGTCGATCTTGGATTATATCTTCCGTGAACTGGCCGTTTCCTATCTGGACCGCACCGATCTGGCCCATGTGAAACCCGAAGGTGCGACCTTCGACGATCTGGGTCGCGGCGAAGAGGATGGTCTGTCCAACGTATCGGAAATCAGTGAAAGCGCGGCGACCAAATCCTTGGAAGTGCTGAAACAAATCAGTTCAACCGGCTATCTGCGCAAACGACTGCCGCAAGACCTGATGGTCTTCAATGGCGGACAGGCTGACGTGACGGGTATGGCGGAAACCGCAGCGACATTCGAAGCACCCGCTGAGACGGCGGTTGCGACCGGAATGGACGCCCGTACCAAAGCCAAGATGCAAGGGTACGAGGGCGATCCCTGCGGCGAATGCGGAAACTACACGCTGGTGCGCAACGGCACCTGCATGAAATGCAACACCTGCGGCGCGACAAGCGGGTGTAGCTGAGTTTAGCGCCCCGGCAACCCGGGGTGCAGGGGTCGGATGCTGCCACAGTAACCGGCCCCGACGAATACGAAGCAAGGCGCTGAGACTTACCATCGATGCCTTGTTTCACTCGGCCGACATGCCCGTGTCGGCCGGGAACAGGGTGGGGCGGAATATTTGCTCCCTCCCACTCTCTCACGGGACGGGTGCGCTCGTCCCATGCGCAGTCCAGGCCGCAGGCAAAAAAACACCGGGCGGTCAACGAAATGAGCCTGGAAGGCGAAACTGACAGGGGGCTTCGGCCCCCTTTCTTTTTTCAACCCCGAGTCGTGGATTTGAGCAGGGCATTGCCGGATCATCCTGTTTGGATCGGGCAAGAGTTGCCGAAACCTGTCCTGGCCATTTCGCCCGGCAAGCCTCCGCAAATGCGACTCAGTCAAACACGCAGAGATTGGCTCGAATGCGGTCATATCAATCTGAGCGGGTGACACGCTTTCAAGATGGCCTTTTTTTGGCGCTTGTCCGGACGCAAACACTCAAGAAAACGCAATCAGGAGGCATAACATGAAACCGCAAATAATGGCCCTTATCTCAACCTTCGCACTTGGCCTGCCGACATTGGCCGTTGGCCAAAGCGCCGCCGATACCAACGGCGACGGCGTGCTGACGATCGATGAAGTTCAGGCCGTCGTGCCTGACGTTGATGCCGAAGGCTTTGCGCAGATGGACGCAAACGGCGACGGTGCGCTGGATCAGGATGAGATCACCATCGCTGAACAAGCGGGCCTGCTGCCGCCGTCCAACGGTTGATCAAGCAGGAATACTGGCGGCCCGGAGGCTCCGGGCCGCTTATTTTTCAGTGTCTTACGCGGGTAAGTAAATGTTGAACTTGCTGCGAATTTCCGCGTCCAGAAGCGGGTCGAATCTGGCCGGGGATGGCACGGCGAGGATCTCTTCCTTCCGCTTCACTGCCTTTTCGATCAGATCTGGTTTGCCAAGCTCAACCCATTCCTTCGGAGATGATCGGTCACCAAAGGTAGGATAGACGTAATCTGCCTGCATACGGCCTAGCGTCGCATCGGTGCCAAGATAATGCCCAGGACCACCCATGCAGACTTCGGCCATCTGGTCCAGTGCCAGTGTCTCGTCCGTCACCTCAATTCCGCGCACACAGCGCTGTGCCTGTCCGATCAGGTCATCGCTCAGGATCAGGCTCTCGTGGCAGAACCCCAGCAACGAGGCATGCATGCCTGCGGCCTCATACACCATGTTCAGGCCCGATAGCCCAGCCATGACGTTCGAACACATTTGTTCCCAACCGGCCTGCATGTCGGGCAATTTCGCGTCCGATGCACCAGCTGCGGCACCACCGGGCAGATCGTAAAACTGGTGCATTTGCGCGCAGCCCGCGGTTAGCAGAGCTTGTTCACCCGATCCGATGGACATAGCACCGGTGCGCAGGTCCAGACCAAAAGGCCAAGTGCCAAAAATCGCGGGTGCACCGGGCTTTACGGCGTTTACATAAACCAAACCCGCCAGACATTCGGCGGTGGCTTGTGTGATCGCTCCGGCAACGGTCGAGGGTGCGGTAGCTCCTGCCATGCCCGCAGAAAGCAACAAAACCGGCATTCCGGCCTTGATGCATTCTTCCATCACCTCGCAGCTTTCGGTGGCGAATTTCATCGGGGGCACAACGAAGCAGTTGGAGTTGGACATGAAGGGCCGCTCGCGCCACTTGTCCTCTCCGCCCGCGATCATGTGCAGCATCTCGATGGCGGGGGCCACATGGCTGGGCTCCGTGAACGACGTACCGATATGTTTGAACGTGCCTGAGGTGGTGGCGTAGACCGTGTTCAGATCCATCTCAAGGTTGTCGGCGATATCTCGGCACACCATGGGGCGTTGAACAAAGTGAATGTTTTCAAGCTGTTCACAGATGCGAGTCGCGTCATGCAGGTCCTGCAGGGTCGAGTCGCGATATTCCTGCCCATGCACGTCGACCATGCTGACCGCTGCGCCTGCGGTGCCATAATGGACACGCGTTCCCGACAGCTCCAGATCCGATTTGCCGTCCCGGCTGTGCAGAGTGATCGAGCGATTGGCCTTGGCGATTGTGTCCTCGACCAATGCGCGCGGAAAGCGGATGCGGCCATCGTCGCCCAAGGTGCATCCCGCAGCCACGAGATAGTCGATCCCACTTTGTGGCGCATCAGCAAGGCCGATGGTTACCAGAGCGGTCAGAGCGGCCTCGTGGATGCGTTCGATCTGTGCTTGGGTCAGAATCTTCAGGGTTCCGCCCTCAATACCAGGCCGAATCGGGCGAAGATGTTCCGGAAGAGCTGACGCACGGGCGGCACGACGCGCGGCGCGGCCACCGCTGCGGGATGAGTTTCGGGTTTGTTCGTTCATGTGTGTGTCCGGTCAAAAAAGTACGTTGTGGGTGAGTGTACCTAGACCAGTGCTGGCCGTCCTCGTGCCGCACGACCGCGATCCGCACCAATGGTGCGGCTGACCAGCCGAATCTTCCAAACTTCGTTATGCATCAACTTCCTCAGTCTGATGCGCCCATTGTTTCAATGCACTTCTGGACAATCTGTTCTGTTTGCGACTTTGGACTAATTTTATCGGGTCGTCAGTCAAAATGAACTGGGCGCAAATCCTCGTGACTAAATGTTTTTTTCCAATAGCGGTAAGAATCTGTTAATCTGCACGTAGTTTTTTGGATTTGTACCTTAGGTTTAAGTAAATACTGGGGTTGGCTGATCAGCAGATCGCTGCCTCGGGGATGCGCCCAAACCGGCAACGGATGTTTGGAGGTCTGCATGAAGTCATTACTGGCCGCACTCGCCGCAGCACTGATAACAGGTGCAGGGCAGGTTGTGGCAGAAGACTGGACAGGCGCGTACGCTGGTTTCAGCTTTGGTTATGCAGATGTTGATGGGTCCGGAGGGGCAGGCGGAAGCGGGGGCAGTTTTGGCCCGCTGATCGGATACGACTATGATTTTGGAAATTTCGTGCTTGGCGGTGAGTTGGAATATAACCGCCTGAATCTTGATCTGGGACAATCCGAAGGAAGCCTTGATAGTATGTCGCGATTGAAGTTGCGCGGCGGCTACGACTTTGGATCAGCCCTTGGCTATGTTGTCTTGGGAACCGCGCGGGCCAGTACGTCGGGTGACAGTGATACGGCAGCCGTTTACGGGATCGGTGTTGCCTATCCGCTTGGCGATCGGTTTGTAATCAGTGGCGAAGCGCTGCGGCAGAACTTCGATGATATACCGGAGTCTGGTCGAAGCCTCGACGCAAATGTGTTCAACTTGCGCACCACATTCCGCTTCTGAAACTCGGTGGTCGATTGTCATCCATCTGCCAATTGAGCGGCAAATTCGCATAGGGTCTGTAGCGATGTGACGAATTTCTCGTCATCGATTGTCATGGCCACGCGGATGTGACCTGCGGCGGCAGAACCAAAGCTCTCACCGGGCATCACAGCGATGGCATGCGTGTCCAGCAGCGCATTTGCGAACACATCGCCGCTAAGACCCGTAGCCCGGATATCCAGCATCAGATACATCGCGCCTTGCGCCGGTATTAAGGTGACGACCTGCTGCGCAGCCAGCACTTCAATCGCCAGAGCGCGGCGGCGGCGAAACGGCGCGGCGATCTTGTCTTCGAGAGGTTGTCCCACGCTCAGCGCATAGTTGGCCGCATCCTGTATAAAGCCGGGCACACCATAGGTTGTGTGTGTTGCCAAGTTGGTCAGGTGGTCGATCACGCCCTCCGGAGCAACGATCCACCCACAACGCGAGCCAGTCATGGCATGAGATTTCGACATTGAACCCACGACCAGAGTGCGCTCAGCCATGCCGGGTAGGGCGCGAGGTGACAGGTGTTCACCCTCCCAAACCTGCGTATCGTAGACTTCATCGGAAATCAGCCATAGATCGCGGCGCTGACAAACCTCGGCGATGGCAGAAAGTGTTTCGGCGGAATAGACCACACCAGTTGGATTGTTTGGGGAGTTTATCAGCAGCGACACCGCCCCGCCTGCCGCGCCATCGATATCGGAAGCGCGAGGTTGGAACAAATCTTCGGCGCGTGTTTCTATGCGTTTGGCTACCGCTCCAACGCCACGGATCGTGCCGGGGTAGGTGGCATAATACGGATCCAGGTAGAGCGCGATATCGCCCGGATCGCAAAGCGCGGTGTGTGCCGCAAACAATGCGGCCTGACCGCCAGGGGTGATGATAACGTTGTTGCGTGTGGTCGCTACACCTGTTCGCATTTGGACACGGGCGGCCACAGTATCACGCAGCAGATCAGTGCCCGGAACCATCGCGTATCCTGTGTGCCCGCTGCGGGCCGAACTTTCCATGGCCGACAATATCGACTGATCGGTCCGAATGTCATGCTCGCCGATCGTCAACTCGGTGACGGCATGGCCTTCGGCAATCATCCGACGCGCGCGGATGAACACATCCCAGCCGTCTGATCCACCCTCGGTCAGATGCGTAATGCGATGCGATAGTTTCAAGGGATTCTCCCGACCGGCTATGACGCCGAATGGGGCAAAGCACAGCAATTTTGTCAATCAGCTTCGCGGCGGCAAACTCGCCTGTATCTTCTTGGTCAGCGATGCACGGACGATATCGTATGAGGTGATCAGGCGATGTTGCATCTCGTCGGCGGCGGTTTCCCACGGCAGGCGAACCCAGCTGCGGTGAAAATACGGGGCCTTGGTGCCAATCCCTGCGTCGATCAACATCTGCGCGGTCTCAATGTCGGGTGTCTTGACCGATACACCATCCCCGACCGAACCGACGCAGGCGAACATCTTGCCGCCAACTTTCCATGCGTCGTGGCCGCCACCCCAAGGGTCCGAAAGTTCGGCACCGGGCAGGTCTGCGCATACGGAATTGACGTAATCACGGGTCATGGTGGGCAGACTGCCTCTGTGGAGGTTGAAACTCAAGGCTTGGCTCAGCATCAATCCCGTGCTAGGCAAAGCGCATGAACCGGAAAACTTGCATCATTATCTGCTGCATTACCTGCTGATTTCTCAAGCGGGCCGGTTTCTTTCGTTTTCATCTCTGAGACAAGTTGCTAAGCCCGCGCCAACGCGTGACGTATATGCTGTTTCAGGAGCACGACCCGATGACGACGATCAAACTGCACAACACAAGGACTCGGACGAAAGAGGATTTCGCGCCGATCGATCCCGATAATGTGCGGATGTATGTCTGTGGTCCGACGGTCTATGATCGGGCGCATCTGGGGAACGCACGGCCTGTGGTTGTGTTCGACGTGCTCTATCGTTTGTTGCGGCATGTATACGGTGCTGATCACGTGACCTATGTGCGCAATTTCACCGACGTGGATGACAAGATCAACGCCACCGCATTGTCGCGCAAGAAGGCTGGGGCTGACGGGTCTTTGGAACAGTTGGTGCAGGAACGTTCGGACGAAACCATCGGCTGGTATCTGCACGACATGGGCGCGCTGGGGGCGTTGGAACCCAACGCGATGCCGCGCGCCACAGAGTATATCGCGCAGATGATTGCGATGATCGAAGACCTGATGGCCAAGGGGCACGCTTATGCTGCCGAGGGTCACGTGTTGTTCGCGGTGGACAGCTGGAAGGAACACTATGGTGCGCTGTCGGGGCGGTCGGTTGATGACATGATCGCCGGGGCGCGGGTCGAGGTCGCGCCTTACAAGAAGAACCCGACGGATTTTGTGCTGTGGAAGCCGTCGACCGATGAGTTGCCCGGCTGGGACAGCCCATGGGGCCGGGGGCGTCCGGGGTGGCATATCGAATGCTCGGCCATGAGCTATGAATTGCTGGGCGAGAGCTTTGATATTCACGGTGGCGGCAACGATCTGATGTTCCCGCACCACGAGAACGAGATTGCTCAGAGCAAATGTGCCCACCCGCATGGCGAATTCGCGCGTGTCTGGATGCATAATGAGATGCTGCAGGTCGAGGGCAAGAAAATGTCCAAATCGCTGGGCAATTTCTTCACCGTTCATGATCTGCTTGAGCAGGGTGTGCCGGGTGAAGTGATCCGATTTGTGTTCCTGCAGACCCATTATCGCAAGCCGATGGACTGGACCGAGAAGAAGGCGCGCGAAGCCGAGGCAACATTGCGCAAGTGGCGGGCGTTGACAGCGGGCATCGAGCCCGCCGCCACCGCGGCACCAGCGGTCATCGATGCGCTTGCAGATGATTTGAATACGGCAGGAGCCATCGCGGAGTTGTTTAGCTTGGCCTCTTACGGCAAGGCGGAGCAATTGCTTGCGAGCGCACAGTTGCTTGGTTTGTTAACGCCTGAGCTAGGTGGTTGGGCTTCAGTAACGAAATTCGAGACTGATTTAGATGACTTGATTAACATTTTGCTGGCTGCAAGATCACGAGCTCGGTCGGAAAAGAATTGGACAACAGCAGACTTAATTCGCGATTCGTTTAAGGCCGCTGGTGTTCGAGTAACGGATGGACCAAGCGGCCCTACGTGGTCACTGGAAAAAGATGAACTCGACTCCATTCCATATTTTCAGAGAGTTAGAGCTGCCTATGCCTCCGGAGATAAGGAAGAACTAGATATTGCTCTGGCAGAAGCAGAAAACGCCGGTGTCCATTTTTCCGTTTCGCAGTCGCTAGATATCGCGCCAGCCTGGCGTTCGAAGCCTAAGAAAGAATTTGTCCAAGCAACACTAACAGCTCTCAAATTAAAATTGGAGAGTTCTAGATGACCAAAGAACGCCTTTACCTCTATGACACCACGTTGCGCGACGGGCAGCAAACTCAGGGTGTGCAGTTCTCGACAGCCGAGAAGGTGCAGATCGCGCAGGCGTTGGATTCGCTGGGGATTGATTACATCGAAGGGGGTTGGCCCGGAGCGAACCCGACCGACAGTGCGTTTTTTGAAAGCGCGCCTGAGACGTCGGCCTGTATGACGGCGTTTGGAATGACCAAACGCTCGGGCAGGTCGGCTGAGAATGATGACGTTCTGGCTGCTGTTATGAACGCGGGAACACCAGCCGTTTGTCTCGTCGGGAAATCGCACGATTACCATGTGACCCACGCGCTTGGTATCACGCTGGAGGAAAACACCGAGAACGTTCGCGCCTCGGTCGCGCATATCGTGGCGCAGGGGCGGGAGGCTCTGTTTGATGCCGAGCATTTTTTTGATGGCTACAAGGACAACCCGGAATATGCGGTTGAAGTCTGCCGCGCTGCGCTCGATGCAGGGGCACGGTGGGTGGTTCTGTGTGACACCAATGGCGGAGCATTGCCGGCAGAGGTCGGGCGGATCATATCCGAGGTGATTGCGGCCGGTCTGCCGGGGGATCGGCTGGGCATTCATACGCATAACGACACTGAGAACGCAGTGGCGTGCTCGCTGGCTGCAGTCGATGCGGGGGCGCGGCAGATTCAAGGTACGTTGAATGGGTTGGGAGAGCGCTGTGGCAATGCCAACCTGACCGCTTTGATCCCAACGCTGATGCTGAAAGAACCCTATGCCTCGTGCTATGAGATCGGAGTGATGCCCGAGGCGCTGGCCGGGCTGACGCGCATCAGCCGGATGCTGGATGATATCCTGAACCGAGTGCCCAGCAAGCAGAGCGCCTATGTGGGCGCGTCGGCATTTGCGCATAAGGCCGGGCTGCATGCCAGCGCGATCCTCAAGGACCCGACAACCTATGAGCATATCAATCCGGCAAGTGTTGGAAATGCGCGCATCATTCCGATGTCGAACCAGGCTGGGCAATCGAACCTGCGCAAACGTCTGACCGATGCGGGATTGGCCGTAGAAGCGGGCGATCCGGCGTTGGGACGTATCCTTGAGCGGATAAAACTGCGCGAGGCCGAGGGGTATTCCTACGACACCGCGCAGGCTAGTTTTGAGCTGCTGGCGCGGGATGAGCTGGGGCAATTGCCCGAATTCTTTGAGGTCAAGCGCTATAAGGTGACCGTTGAGCGCCGGAAGAACAAATACAACAAGATGGTCAGCCTGTCCGAGGCGGTTGTTGTTGTGAAAGTGGATGGTGAGAAGAAGCTGTCAGTGAGTGAATCGCTGGATGAAAGCGGCAGCGATCGTGGTCCGGTAAACGCGCTGGCGAAGGCTCTGGCCAAGGATTTGGGGCAGTATTCGCAGATACTGTCTGATATGCGGCTGGTCGATTTCAAGGTGCGTATCACGCAAGGCGGGACCGAGGCGGTCACGCGCGTGATCATCGACAGCGAAGACGGGCAAGGGCGGCGCTGGTCTACAGTTGGGGTGAGTGCGAACATAATTGATGCCTCGTTCGAAGCGCTGCTGGATGCGATTCAGTGGAAACTGGTGAGCGATTGCGCCCCGCAGTCAGCGGCCGCCGAATAAGGTGGAGTTCGACGACGACATCAAGGCTTGTGCTGCGCTGGTTCATCGCGCCGATCCCGATCGCTTTATGGCTGCCATGGCCGCACCAGTTGAGGCACGGGCAGTTTTGTTCCCGATTTATGCGCTGAACGTCGAGGTGGCCCGTGCCCCATGGGTGACGCAAGAGAGCATGATCGCCGAGATGCGGCTGCAATGGTGGCGCGATGCCTTGCAAGAGATTGCCGAAGGTCCATCTGTTCGTCGGCACGAGGTTGTTACGCCATTGTCGCGCGTGATTTCTCCGCATCTGGCAGCGCTGCTGGATGAATATGTGGCCGTAAGGCGTTGGGATATCTATCTTGATCCGTTCGAGGATGAGGCGCATTTTGACGCCTATATTGCCCATAGCGCTGGGACATTAATGGTGGTGTCGGCGCAGGCTCTGGGTTCGGCGGATGAAACTGTTCTGCGTGAATTCGGATACGCAGCGGGGATCGCGAATTGGCTGCGCGCAATTCCCGAGCTTGAGGCACGTGGGCGCATTCCTTTGCTGGACGGAACCCATGACGGGGTTCGGGCGCTGGCGCAGAAGGCTTTGGACCGATTGGCGCAAGCGCGGTCCACCCGCAACGAGATCTCGGCACAAGCACGGCCTGCGCTCTATGCGGGGTGGCAGACGGAATGGGTGTTGCGGACTGCATTGGCCAGACCGGACCGGGTGGCCGCAGGTGCGTTGGCTCAGGGTGAAATCCGACGTCGGTTTACCCTGATGAAAACGGCAGCGACCGGGCGCTGGTAACGTCAGACGGTTTGTGGGTCCGAAGGCCTCAGAACCAGCCACAGCAGCGCGCCACCTGCAAGGGTCAGCAGCGGGATCATGGCGAGGTTTACGGCCGTCCAACCCTCGACCGCTGAACCGCCCGAGCAGTTCATCAATCCGCCAGAGGCAAGCGAAGCAAAGGTCACGCCGCCAAACACCAGCAAGTCATTCAGGCCCTGCATTCGCCCGCGTTCGTGCACTTCATGCGAGTCTGCCAACATGCTGGTGGCGCCAATGAAGCCAAAGTTCCATCCGATGCCAAGCAGGATCAGGGCGACGAAAAAGTTACCTAGATCAACACCTTGCAGGGCGACAATGCCTGCGCCGCCAAGGATTGCCAAACCGAGAGCTACGATCTTTTCGACCCCAAACCGCGCGATCAGGTGGCCGGTGAAGAAGCTGGGAATGTACATCGCCAGTACGTGGCTGGTGACGATATCCGCGGCATCACCTTCGGTATATCCGCACCCGACGACGGCCAAAGGCGTAGAGGTCATGACAAGGTTCATCAGCGCGTAAGAGACCATGGCGCAAATGATCGCCACTGCGATGCGCGGGGTTTTCAGCAGTTCCAATCGGGTCCGGCCTTTCGGCTCGTCTTCGGTTGGTTTCGGCGGGGTCGGGATGTCGAGGAAAAAGAACAACGCCGACCCCAGAACGTTGATCGCGATCACCGCCAGATAAGTGCCCAAAAACGGGACCACATACGCCTGCGAGGTCAGCTTGACGATCTGAGGGCCGATGATCGCCGCCGCAAGCCCTCCGGCCATGACGTATGAGATCGCCTTGGGCCGAAATGCATCAGAGGCGGTGTCCGCTGCTGCAAAGCGATAAAAGCCATGTGCGCTCATGTATATGCCGGTCAGGAAGCTGCCGACCAGGAAGATCGGGAACGAGCCGAGATAAAGCCCGTAAGCCCCGATAACGCCCCCTGCGGCACCTGCGGTTGATCCCACAAGAAACCCGGCACGGCGTCCCCAGCGTTGCATGATGGCCGAAATCGGCGTGGCCGCCAGCATTGAACCCAGAACGATCAGTGAAATCGGCAGCGTCGCAAGGCAAGCGTTGCTCGCCAGCGATTGGCCTGCCAGCCCGCCGACGATGAACATCATGGGCATCTGTGCACCCAGGATCGCCTGTGCTGCCACCAAAACGGCAACGTTGCGTTTGGCCTGACTATCGTCAGGGGTGGCAGCGATCATTGTCATGGGCGAATGGTTATCTACGATTGAGACTTGGCACAAGCGGGTTGCATATGCGGCACATCCGCCTAACGTGCGGACAAGGATCACTTATCGGAGAGCGCATGTCCGTCGGACGCATCATCGAAACACCGGACTGCGTTAACGAAGGGGCCGAGTGGTTGGCTGAGGCCTGCCCCCGGATGGCTTATGCGATGGAGCAAACCGGACCTCTGCCACTCAGGCGCAAGCCTGACGGGTTCGCCCAATTGCTCAGCGCGATTGTCAGTCAGCAGGTCAGCGTGGCCTCGGCAAACGCAATCTGGAAGCGGCTGCAGGACGCAAAACTGACCAGCCCGCGCAAAATCATGTGGGCCACGGATGATGATCTGCGCGCTGTGGGTCTCAGCCGTCAGAAAATTAGCTATGCCCGCGCCTTGGCTGAGGCGCGGATCGATTACAAAGCGTTGCGTGATGCGCCAGATGACGAAGTGGTCGCAATTCTGACCGAGGTACCGGGAATCGGTGTCTGGACTGCCGAGATTTATGCGATGTTTTCGCTGGGTCGCGCCGATGTGATTGCACCGGGCGATCTGGCCTTACAGGAAGCTGCACGCATCCTCTATGAATTGCCAGAACGACCAAAAGACAAAGAGTTACGCCAGATGGCTGAAGCATGGTCGCCGTGGCGATCGGTTGCGGCGCGGGTGCTGTGGGCCTATTACCGGGTCGCAAAAGACAGAGAAGGGATCAGATGACACGGGTTTTGAACGCGCTCAGGAAAGAGCCGGTTTCAGGCGACACACGCTCGGTCGTGGTGTTTGTGCATGGTTATGGTGCAAACGGGGCCGATCTTTTGGGGCTGGCTGATCCGTTGGGCGAGCATCTGCCGGATACGTTGTTTGTAGCTCCGGACGCGCCTGAACAGATCATCGGTATGCCCAACGGTTTCCAGTGGTTCCCGATCCCGTGGATTGATGGCTCATCCGAGGAGGAAGCCCGACGGGGTATGGAAATGGCGGTTGAGGATTTCAACGCGTTCCTTGATGCGCTGATGGTGGATGAGGATGTCCTGCCAGAGCAGGTAGTGCTGTTCGGTTTCAGCCAGGGCACGATGATGAGCTTACATGTAGCCCCGCGCCGCGAGGACCCAGTGGCCGGGATCGTAGCGTTCTCGGGCCGTTTGCTGGAACCTGATTTGCTGCCAGACGAAACCGTAAGTCGCATGCCGATCCTGCTGGTGCATGGCGATGCCGATGACGTTGTACCGCCGCAATCGTTGCCAGAAGCAGCTGAGGCACTTCAGGCGGCCGGGTTCAAAGAGGTTTATGCCCATATAATGAAGGGCACCGGCCACGGGATTGCTCCGGATGGCTTGAGTGTTGCGCTGGCCTTCATGCGGGATAAGCTGAGCCTCTGACTTGCGGGGCGATCTAAGGAGAGCATGATGCTGATCGTGACAGGAGTGGTCGAAGTTTCAGATGCAGCGGTCGAGATAGCCATTGCTGCCGCGCAGGAAATGGTTGCGGAAACTCTGAAAGAACCCGGATGCCTGATCTATGAATTCAGTCAAATCCTGGGTCAGGCGACCCGCTTTCGGGTCTATGAGGAATGGCAGGATCAGGCCGCGCTTGAGGCCCATTTCGCGACCCCTCATATGACTGCTTTTCAGGCGGCACTTGGTGAGGTCGGCGTTGTCTCTAGCGAAATCTACCGTGTGATCGGGGGCGAGAAGCAGCCGCTTCGCTGATCGATCACTCCCACAGCCTTCCTTCCGAGAATTCGACCGAGTTGCCTGCAGGGTCTCGTACATAGAGCGACCGGGCTCCGTTGGGCCAGTCGAACTCGGCATCGACAGGGATGTTCCAGTCCAACAGATGCTTGCGCATCACGGTGATTTCATCTCGGGTTAGGACAAGGCAAACATGGCTGGGACCGCGCGCCCCATGCGGTGGGACCGGCAGATCGGGGTTGCCTGGCGGTTTCTCGGTTTCGCTGGCATTGAACAGCAACAGGACAGACCCGCCGATTCGATAGAACACATGGCGGTCGGTGACGCGCTGGATTTTCTCTAGCCCCAATATCTGACCATAGAAATCCTCGGCCGCATCTAGATCGTCGACATACAGCGCGGCTTCCAGGATGGCAGACGGGGCAGGGATATCCGGTGTGACCTTCATGCCCTAAGCCTATCACATCACGCAGTTTTTGTCACCGGCGCGGGCGGCGGTCCCGCTTGCGCGACGGTGCTGAGTCAACAGCTGGCATCGGCAGGCTTTCCCACTGACCGGGGTCAAGGCCGTCCAAAGTCCAATCTCCAACACGGGCTCGGATCAGGCGCAGAGTTGGGTGCCCGACTGCGGCTGTCATCCGGCGAACCTGACGGTTGCGGCCCTCTTTAATCGTCAGTTCAACCCAACTGTCGGGCACCGTTTGGCGAACCCGGATCGGCGGGGTGCGTGGCCACAGCCATTCGGGTTCGTCAATCAGCCGCGCCTTGGCGAGGCGCGTCAAACCATCCTTAAGTTCAACACCTTCCCGCAACGCCTTTAGTGCCGCTGTATCGGGAATGCCTTCGACCTGAACCCAGTATGTCTTAGGCATCTTGTGCTTGGGGTCTGATATCTGCGCCTGCAATCGCCCATTATCAGTCAGCAGCATCAAACCCTCGCTATCCCGGTCCAAGCGTCCCGCAGGATAGACACCGGGCAGGTCGATGAATTCCGACAGCGTGCTGCGGGGCGAGTCAGAATTGGCGCGGTCGGTGAACTGCGGCAATACATCGTAAGGCTTGTTGAAACGGATGAACCAGGACATGCCCCGCCATAGCTTGCAGACCACATCTGCGCAACCTGTGGATAAGTGTCACTTATCTGTTACGTATTCGGCCTAACCAATACCCGAGATGTTGTGTGAACTCGGCACTTGTCAGAGATTTAACACGATATATAGTTAACTTAAGGCCGGGGCGGGTGTTCCCCGCTCTGATGTCACAAACGGGCAGTACAGAGCGAGGAGCGATTCTGTTATGGACGGAGACTTCAGGACCGAATTTGTCAGGGAAACCGGTGCGCTCAAGCATCATCCGGCATTGGTTTTGAACGCCGATTACAGACCTCTTTCCTACTACCCGTTGTCTTTATGGCCGTGGCAGGAGGCGATCAAAGCTGCCTGGCTGGACAGGGTGGATATTGTTGCGGAATATGACGAAGTTGTCCGCAGTCCCAGTACCGAGATCCGAATACCCTCGGTCGTTGTCCTGAAAGACTATGTAAAACCCAGAAAGCGCGTGGCCTTCACGCGCTTTAATTTATTTTTGCGGGACGAATTCAAATGCCAGTACTGCGGCAGCCGTGAAAACCTGACCTTTGATCATGTTGTACCGCGCGCTGCGGGCGGGGTCACAAGTTGGCAGAATGTCGTTGCAGCGTGCAGCCCGTGCAATCTGCGCAAGGGCTCAAAATCCCTGCGACAAGCCAGAATGTCTCTGAATAAACCGCCGCGTCAGCCGGATGCTGAGGCTTTGCGCAATATCGGTCGGAAGTTCCCCCCGAACCATCTGCACGAAAGTTGGATCGACTTCCTCTACTGGGATGCCGAACTGGATCAGCTATAAACCCTAGCGCGCGCGCCAGGCTGCGATCCAGATCAGGACCAGACCCGTCGAAATCAATCCATTCCAGCCCGCCATGGAAATCCCGAACATCTCCCACGGGATGTCATCGCAACGCACGAGCGGGGCGGACATGATCTGATCCATTAACTCTTCTGCACTCAGGCCGCCGATATCACCAGATGTGCAGGTCGATGGGCCCTCCCACCAGCCTTGCTCGACCCCAGCATGGTAAAACCCTATTCCCGCCGTTGTGGCCGCCGCCAGAGCGCCTAGTAGGGGCAGGGGGCGGACGCCCGGGAAGGCAAAGGCTAGAGCACCAAGAATCACTGCGACACCATGAGGATACCGCTGCCAGATGCACATTTTGCACGGCGCGAGCCCACCGATGTACTGAAAGCCCCAAGCCCCAAGTAGCAACGCGGCTGAGCCGGATGCGGCAACCAGAACCAGAAGTCTTTTGCGCGTCATAAGTATTTTACCACAAGAAAGCCGCCAAACAGTAGGATTATGAATAGGGTAAACATCAAACCCAACCGTTTTTCGATGAAGTCACGGATTGGTTCCCCAAATTTCCACAGCAGCCCGGCCACAAGAAAGAAGCGCAAGGCGCGCGCCAGGATCGAGGTGGCTATGAACGTCCCAATAGGCATCCCGGTCCAGCCCGACATGATGGTGATGACCTTATATGGGAAAGGCGTCACACCAGCCGCCAGCACGGCCCAGAAGCCGAAATCATTGAAGCGGGTATTGAACTCTTCCATTGCGTGGGCTTTGCCCATGGCTTCCAGAACAGGCTGCCCAATGCTTTCGTAAAAGAATGCCCCAATTGCATAACCCAATATCCCACCCAGCACCGAGGCAACCAAGGCGACCGTCGCGATCAGCCAGGCCCGCGACGGACGTGCAAGGATCATAGGAATCATCAAAACATCGGGTGGGATCGGAAAAAACGAACTTTCGACAAAAGCCACAACAGCCAGCGCCCAGAGCGCATGAGGATGTTCGGCCAGACGAATGGTCCAGTCATAAAGGGATCGCAACATGAAGAATAAGTATCCTGGTAACCGCTGCGGCAAGCCAAACCATGCACCCGACTGACCGTCAACCTCCTTCGATGAAACATTCAGGGCAGTGGTTGTTTTTTGCCTCTGGACCTTCTCTCAGTAGGGCGCTAATCCAGTGTTCGTGGCCCAAGTGGCGGAATGGTAGACGCAGGGGATTCAAAATCCCCCGCCTTCACGGGCGTGAGAGTTCGAGTCTCTCCTTGGGCACCACAGCAATTCTGAATATATTGCTGAAGTTCGGCTTCAATACCCCGTCATCTCAAGATATCCGCGCCCTGTGTGGCTACCTTTAATGGTGATTGGGCCTTCCCAGTATTCGAACCGGGTTCCCATCCAGGCTTTCGGGGTTATGGCATCGACTTCAACATCGATCCCGCGATCCGGCAAGGATACCTGCCATTTGATCGGAACGTCACGATGCGCCACGCGGGCGGTTTCAAGGGGCATTAGCAGAACTGAGCCATCGGGCAGGGGGGTCGTTTGCCCATCAGGCTCAATCCATGTAGCGGCCGTGAAATCCCCTCGATCCCCGCGTAGGCGGAAGGCCATCAGCTTGTCACCGTCGTCAAAGCTGAGCGAGAACCAGTCCCAGCCGCTTTGATCTTCGGCCAAGGGTTGCGAAGACCATTCGCGATCCAGCCAACCCTGGCCGGCGACTTCGACATCTTCGTTGGGCAGGTGGAGCGTGCCCTCGACCGAGTAGAAGGGTTGTGAATAGTAATAGCTGGCCTGACCATCGGCGGATTTCACCGAATACCCCTCGGCCCCGTGAAACACCAATGGGCCTTGGGCCTTCAGAGTCAGATCATATCCAAAGTTTGATCCGTTTGCTGTCAGGCTCAGGGTTTCCAAATCATCGCCGCGCATGTGCCATTCATCGATCCATGCCTCAAACGGTTGGGCCGTAACGCCAGCCTGTCCAACACCGCCGCGAGAGAGTCGTTCGGCGAAATAGTGTGTTTCTGGCGTTGTGAGCGCGGCATGGCCCATCCAGATCTGTGGGTTTTGCCAGCCGTCAGCCTCGGACGGTTTCAGGGCCGATCGGAACAGGGTCCATTGTATGCCATAGTCGCGACCCTCTGCGTCTTTGAGGTTTGCCGTCAGATACCACCATTCAATCCGATAATCCGGATGGGCGCCGTGATCTTGCGGAAACTGAAAGCTGTAGTCCGGTTCAGGACGCGTAAAGCCATCCGCATTGCCGCCCAACCCGGCATAACCCTGCGCCCAACCGGGAATTGGAAGGAGGATGAACAGAATGAAGGCTTTAACGTTCATTGGCAAAAACCCTCAACAGCGCAGCAGGTGGTAGGCGGAGCAATCGTAATGCGGGTAGGGCCGCTGCGAGCACGGCGGCAACCAGAGTCAGCAGGAATAAGCTCAGCCAATCAGTTGGGAACAAATACATGGGCAAGCGCCATCCGAAGGCCTGCACGTTGATCACGGCCAGCAGCACCCATGCCAATACAAGGCCCAATGGAAGGGCAAGACAAGCGGTCATCACCGCAAGCAGGACACTGCGCAGAAGCTCTAGCTTGGCCAGTTGCGCGCGCGTAAGGCCCAGCGCCCAGACCGGTGCGACCTGAGGCAGGCGCTGGGTCCACAATGTCAGCAAACTGGTGAGTATCGCGAACCCCGCAACGCCCAGTGTCAGCACATTCAGCGCTGAGGTGACGACGAAAGTTTTCTCAAAAACAGCCATCGATTGCGCTTTCATAGCGGCCTGCTGCACAACTGCCGATGGGGGTAGGTCAAATTGGTCACGCAACGCCTGTGCCAGCTCCGAGGCCTGATCCGGTATGATGCGGATGCCGAAGCGGCGTGTATCCGTATCCGGGGCAATCTGATCTAGCATCGGCATAGCGACGATGGCCTGACCTGTCGGGTTCCCGTAATCGGAATAGACACCTGCAATCGGCAAGCTGTGCTCGGGTGTGATCGCGACGGTATCTCCGGGCCACAGATCCGCGCGTCGTGCGAGTTGCTCGTTGATCAGAACGGCGCCGCGATACAGGACGTTGTCCCAGACGTCGGGATCCTTGGCGATCAGTGGCCAGTTGTTGCGATAGCTATCGTGATCAACAATCCCGTACAGAAACAACGGCCCGGTCTCGTGCGGCAATTCGGTGCTGCGAATGGGTAGGACAGCTGACGCCCTTGGGGCGAGCCAATCGATAAGGGCTGCGCCTTGTGCATTGTCGGCTGCGGTCACGTAAAGTTCGGAGGTCAGCCGTTGATCGAGCCAGCCAGTAAAGGTGAGGCGGAAGCTTGAAACCATTGTGCCCACGCCGATATTCGCGGCGAGCGCTAGCAGCAAGGCCATCAGCGCAAGTGACAGACCGGGCAATTGCGCCCGCATGTCCGCGAGCACCCATTGACCAACAGGCGTGCGGGCCCGGCGCAGGCACAAGGTCAATATCCCTGACAGTGCGAGCGGCAGCAACAAGGCCGCTCCGGTCAGCATCCCGGCAAGCAAGGCAAATCCTGCGATAAGTCCGCCGATTGTGAAATATGCGATAAAGCCCACTGCTAGCAGGGCTAGGCCACATGCGCCTGTAATCTGGGCCGAGGCTTTACTGCCACGCCAAGCTTGTAAGCCCGGCCCTGCGAGGATGGGCATGCGCGAAAGTCGCCAAAGAGCGTGGCCACTGGCCGCCAACGTGCCGCCTGTCGCCATCGCAAGACCCGCGGCGACCCATTGGGGGCGTAATGACATCTGCCCGTCGATTGTTGCCCCATAGAGGCCGCGCAACGTGGCGGCGACATCAGGCAACAAGGCTCCAGCCAGAAAATACCCCAGGATTAACCCGAAAAGGCCACCGATCAGGGCCAAGAGAAGCAATTCACCCAGAACGATCCAGATCAGGCCCCGCATGGGAAGGCCCAACGCCCTTAATGTACGGATCGTGCCACGCCTCTGCGCGAAGGCGAGGCCAACCGTTCCGTGAACGATGAACAGGCCGACGGCGAAAGACAGCAAGCCGAAGGCTGAGAGGTTCAGGTGAAAGCTGTCGGTAAGTTGCGCGGTATCCAACTGGGCCGAGGGGCTAATGCGTTGAAGTTCAAGCGCAAGTTCTGACAGAGATGGGACCCCACGGGGCTGATTGGGCAAGATCACCAGACGGGAAATCTGACCGGGACGGTTCAGAAGACGCTCGGCCACTCCAATATCGGTGAGCACCAGATCAGGTGGCAGCGCGGTGCTGGAAAGCACCGGTGGGAATTTGTCGTTAGATTGAAACAGCGGGGCCAGGGCGGGTGACATCAGCAGCCGCCCCGGAGCTGTCAGCATATCAGCTGGGTCGGGGGCATCCGCGCCTTGCTCGATCTGGGTGATCGCGGGCAGTACAGGGTAGGCCACCAAATCCACCCCCATCAGACGTACGGAACGGCCCTTGATGCGCAGCGTGCCTTCTAAGACGGCCGCCACTTGCCAACCTGCGCGCCTGAGCTCGGCGTAGCGGGAAAGAGGGATCGTGGAACCGGAGGCGCGCAATTCGTCGAATTGTCCGATGGCAAGCTGGGTGCTGGCGCGTTCATAGCTCGCGCGCGCTTCGGCATTGATGGCTTGCACGGCCGACCACAGACAAGTTGCCAGCGCGATACCCGTCAGAAGCGTCATCAATTGCAATGGGTGCATCCGCCAATGGGACACCAGCGCCAGGACCGCAGCGCGTGTCATGCGATATGCCCGCCCGTCAGGTGGGCACGTCGGTCGAGACGGCTGGCGATGTCATTCGAGTGAGTGACCAGCAGGAGCGCAGCGCCGGTATCGGCAACCAATGAAAGCATCAGGTCTAGCACCACCGCACTTGCTGTTTCGTCCAGATTGCCAGTCGGCTCATCCGCTAGCAGCAATCGTGGTCGGATCGCCATGGCGCGTCCGATGGCAACTCGCTGCTGCTGTCCGCCCGAAAGGTTCTCGGGGTAGCGGTCTTGCAATTCGCTCAGGCCAAGGCGCTTGGTCAGGTGGACAACCCAATCCGGGTCGTTCCGACCCGCAAGTCGCGCATGGATCGAGAGGTTCTGGGCAACGGTCAGCGACGGGATCAGGTTGAACTGCTGAAAGACCAGAGACAGGGTGCCGCGACGCAATTCGGCGCGTTCCGCATCATTCAGGGCCGACATGGCGCGCCCGTCCAGAGTAATCTCTCCGCCATCAAACCCATCCAGCGCCGCCACCAGATGCAATAATGTGCTTTTGCCACTGCCACTTTCTCCGGTCAGCGCCAAGGTCTGCCCCTGTTCCAACGTCAATGAAACATCGGTCAGGACAGGTCGCCCACCGGGATAGGATTTTCGAACGTGATCGATTGATAGCAACATGCAAACTCTCATCTGGTCTCGTCACAATGTGCAACGCGGCGCGCCAGTGTCCAGAGCCGAGATCGGTTCTATTCGCCGCAGCCTTACGCATCGCATGGGGTTGTCGGCAACGCGCGAAACCCCCATGCTTGCACAGTTTTCAGCGATCAGAACAAAGGCCGTTTACATGACATTGTCGCAACAAATCATTTGGGGCAGCTTCTATCTGGGTATTTGTTTTCTGATCGAAATCATGCTGCTGACATGGTGCGTTCTGGTCATCCGAAAACTGGTTGCGAAATGGGAGACGCGCAGCACTATCCTTGCAACCGCAGGCCCGATCAGCGTGGCGCTGGTGTTTATCGTGCTGACCCATACGGTTCAGGTCTGGATCTGGGCGATTGTCTGGGTGTGGGGTGATGTGCTGCCGGATTGGAATTCGGCCCTCTATTTCTCATTGGTGACGTTCACAACGCTGGGTTACGGCGACATCGTCTTGGGCGAAGGGCTGCGCATCTTCGGAGCGTTTGCATCGGTCACGGGCCTACTGGCCTTTGGGCTGTCGACCGCGTTCCTGGTGGCCCTCATGACGCGGGTGTTTGAAGAACGGTTCCTGAACTAGAGGATCGGTGCAAACAACCGAGCAAGCGGCGCACCAAAACGGATGTGGAACGGTTGCTGCGGCAAATCGCGGGTCAGTTCGTAACTTGCTTCAAAATCAGTTTCCAGCATCGCAGCCACTGCGTTTGCTGCGCGACGATCAAAGAACAAGGCCATCGCCTCAAAGTTCAGACGGAAGGATCGGTTGTCCAGATTGGTGGTGCCAACGGCGGCCAAGGTATCGTCTACAACAAACGCTTTTTGATGCATGAAGCCGTCGGTATAGCGAAACACCCGGGCGCCACAGTCTCGGATTTCGTCGAAATAGGCAAAAGCGGCCAGCCAGGGCAGACGATGGTCGATGACATCCGGCACGAGTATTCGTACATCCACACCACGCAACGCCGCGTGCTGTAGCGCGGTCATGATGTCGATGTCGGGCACAAAATAGGGCGAGGCGATCCAAAGCCGTTCTTTCGCCTCAGAAATGGCCGCAAAGAACATCATTGCGCCGGTTTCTGTTTCGTCGCCCGGGCCCGTTGCCACCAGCAGCGCATTCATGTCCTGATCAGATTCATTTCCAGCCCAATCGAGTTGGTCGATCAGATCTTCGTTGCGCGCCCAGTGCCAATCCTCGGTAAAAATCAATTGCAGTTGCCGTACAACGTGGCCGGTCATCTTGATATGCGTGTCCCGCCAGCGACCGAACCGAGGGCTTTGCCCCAAGTATTCAACGCCGATGTTGTGACCACCGATAAAGCCGACATCGCCATCCACGATCACAGTTTTTCGGTGGTTGCGATAGTTCAGTTGAAACCGGAAATTGGGCCCGCGTTGTTCGCGGGGATCTGCAACATCCACACCGGCCTGGCGCAGCGTCTCAAAATAGCTGGACGGCAGGCCATAGCTACCCACCGCGTCGGTCATGAACCGAACATGTACGCCACGCTTGACCGCGGCGATTAGCCGGTCCCGCACCCTTCGCCCAAGATCATCATCCCGGACGATGTAGAACTGGATCAGAACGTAATTCTCGGCCTTATCTATGGCGTCGAGAATGGCATCAAACGTAGCTTCGCCGTCGATCAGCAGCTCGGCTCCATTCCCACGTGAGACGGGCAAATGGGCCAGCGCTTCAAACGCGCGAGGATTGAATCGCATCGTCTGAAGGTCGGGTTTCGAGAAATCGGCAAAGGTCTTGATCCCTTCGACGACGCGCTCACTTTCTTGCCGAGCGATCCGGTATCCTCTGAACCGATGGTGACCGAGGAATAGATACAGCGGCACGCCAAACATCGGGGCCGACAGCAGGAACACAACCCAGCCAACCGCTCCTTGTGGTGTGCGTGCAGTCTGCGCAGCGCGAACTGCAAAGACGACCGCTACGCAATAGAGTGAAAACAGAAAAAACGAGACGAGTAATGTCCACATCGGGGCGCAGCGATCCGGGTTGCTTAGTTTGCCCCAGTGTAGATGCGGGACCAGTCGTTGGCCATATCAACAATGACCCATCCCATATCCGGGCCTTTGTCCAACCCATCGACTAGCCGTCCAACCGGGCTTTCGCGGTCGTAGGCCCATTCGCGATCCGCATCAGTGTGATGGATCAAAACGCCCAGCCGTGGCCCGTCGCCTGCGGTGGTCCATTCAAGCATGGCAAAATCCCCGTCCGAGTTTCCTCCGGCAAATATGGGACGCTTGCCGATGGTGCGCTCGATATTGATTGGCTTGCCTTCTTTGTCATCGATGAAGGCAATGCCGGGGGCCTTGTTGATTACGGGCGTGCCGTTTTCGCTGTCATAAGTTGTTTCCCCATAGGTGCCCAGAATCTGTTCGGGCGGGATGCCATATGCCTGTTCGGCGAAGACGCGCATGAAATGCAGGCCTCCGCCCGAAACGATATAGGTTTTGAAATCCTCATCCCGCAGGTAGCGCAACAGCTCGACCATCGGCTGATAGGTCATCTGGTCGTAGGGCAGATTAGTTTTGGGATGTCGTGCAGTACTAAGCCAATCGGCCACCGACGCTTGGAACATTTCAACGCTGCTGCCCGAATGCGATGCGTTGACCACTTCGATCAGAGCGTCGTGCCCGCCTTCCAGAATGGTTTTCAGATCACCCTCAGCAGCCGCTTTCAACGCTGGGGTCGATAAGATTGATGGGTCTTGTTTAGCAAGCTCTGCCAGTTGGTCCATGGCAAATATGAACTGAAAATAGACCGGTTGTTCAGCCCAGAGCGTGCCGTCATTGTCAAACACCGCAATCCGATCGGCGGGAGTGACATAGAATTCATTCGCCGGGTCGCTGACCGCGTCAACAAAGTCGATGATCTGCTGTTTTGATGCCGAGTCGGTCCAGCTGGGCAGGGGGTCTGCGAACGCCACTAGGGGGACGGTGGCTATAAACGCCGTGAGTTTGAGAAATCTCATGTAATAGCCTCTGATACTGGAAAAAGGGGCCGCGCTTTACGGCGGCCCCTGTCTTGTTTTCTAGTTCGAAGTTGGTGTGGCCAATTTCTGCATCACCTGATCAAGGCTGAAGCTGGCCGCCTTCTGACGTGGTGGGAATTCTTGGAAAGTACTCAGGAAACTCGCCACATATTGCTGCGCCGGTACTAGGAAATACACCCGGTCGATCATCCAGTCGTAGTATGTGTTGGATGTACGGTATCCACGCTCATAAGGGTCGCGGCGCAAATTCACGATGATCGGCACGCGCAGTTCCGTGAATGGTTCCATCCATGCGCGCAGGGTGGCCCATGCTTTTTGCTCCAAAAAGATCAGCTTCCAGTCGTCAAAACGCAAAGCGGACAGGTCGCCGTCATCCGTGAAATAAAAGATTTCTCGGCGGGGGCTTTCAGTGGTCTCACCGGTCAGCAGTGGCAAGATGTTGTAGCCATCCAGATGCACTTTGTAGTCGCGACCCATGGCAGGTGAGGAATAGCCGGCTTTCAGCTTTTCCTTGATTTCGGGGTCGCCAGCGACCGCCAGATAGGTGGGCAGCCAGTCCATGTGATGCACGATTTCGTTTGAGATCGAACCCGCTTCGATCTTGCCGGGCCAACGCACCATGGATGGTACGCGCCAGCCGCCTTCCCAGTTGGTGTTCTTTTCGCCCCAGAACGGTGTCGAAGCGGCATCCGGCCATGTGTTGTAATGCGGGCCATTATCGGTGGAATAATGAACGATAGTGTTGTCGGCGATGCCGAGTTCGTCCAGCAGATCAAGCAGTTGGCCGACCTGAATGTCATGTTCGATCATGCCCGCCGTGTATTCATCGGCCGGACTACCTAGGATTTCGTTGGCTGTTTCGCGCATTTCTTCCCCGACATGGGTGCGGAAATGCATGCGTGTGCCATTCCACCAGACATAGAATGGTGTGCCGTTCTGGTTGGCCTCACGAATGAACTCAACTGCAGCTTCCAGGGTTTCCTGATCCACCGTTTCCATGCGTTTGCGTGTCAGTGGACCGGTGTCTTCGATGGGGCCGCCTGCGCTGGACTTAATCACACCGCGCGGACCATAGGCCTCGCGGAACGTGCGCCCGTCGGGCAGAACCGCGTCCCCGGGATAATCTTCATGCTCGGGTTCTTCTTCGGCATTGAGGTGATAGAGATTCCCAAAAAACTCATCAAATCCGTGATTTGTCGGCAGGTGCTCATCCCTGTCGCCCAGGTGGTTCTTGCCAAACTGGCCGGTCACGTACCCATGATCCTTAAGCAACCCTGCAATCGTGGGGTCTTCGATCTGCATCCCTTCTTTGGCGCCAGGCAAGCCAACCTTGGACAGTCCAGTCCGGAACACCGATTGGCCCATGATGTAAGATGAGCGGCCAGCTGTGCAGGATTGCTCGCCATAATAATCGGTGAAGATCATGCCTTCATCGGCGACCCTGTCGATATTGGGGGTCTGGTATCCCATAAGGCCCATTGTGTAGGCCGAAATGTTGGATTGGCCGATGTCATCGCCCCAAATGACCAGAATGTTGGGTTTTTGATCCTGCGCCCATGCGGGCAGTGCGACCAGAACGGCAATCGACGCTGCTGCGGTACGGCGCAGTCCGATACGCCAGTTTTCCAAGAACCGGGTTGTAGTTAACATGTTTTACTCCTGAACTTGTGGACAATTTGTCCCTGTGAACTATCTGAGACTTGTGTCCAGAATAGGATTAGTTGCAGTCGTTAAGCATTGGATATCCCGCGAAAATAGCCAGATTGCGGGATTCGTGTGTAAGTAATGTAGGCCAGTGAGCCTGATTGAAATTTATCATATGATGAAGTTTAAATATATAGATGGCATTAATTGAAACTGATCTAGACGCGCTGCAGGAAAGTTCCTGGTTCAAAACCAGATCTCCCGCCTTTCAGGATGCTCTGTTACGCAGTGCCGTGCGCCGAACTTACGGTGCTGACGAAGCTTTGTTTGTCCAGGGTGATCCCGCCAACGGGATCCACGCTGTATTGGATGGTAGTGTTAAGATCACCGTCCCCGCAGATGACGGTCAGGAATTTGTCATACACCAAGAAGGACGTGGCTTTTGGATCGGCGATCTCGCGTTGTTTGCGACTGCGCATCGGCTGATCAGCGTGGTGGCGACTCGGCCAACCGAGACGCTTTTCTTTCCGGCCCCGCGGTTAGAACGCTTGGTGCAGGATTCTCCTGACTTTGTTCGGGATTTCTACGCCTTAAGTCATGAAAACATGCAAAAAGCCCTGCGTATCGTTGCCAATCTTGCGGTGACCGGCACCGAGAAACGGCTGGTTCTGAGGTTGCTGCATCTGGATGAGGTGACATCCGATGCAGAGGGTTGGATACCGGTTTCGCAGGAAGAGCTGGCGGCTATGATTGCAGTCTCTGCGCCAACGCTTCACCGAGCATTACACAGGCTTATCGAATTAGACTTGATCGAAGGCGGGTATGGTCGGCTGAGGTTGAAAGATCGACGCGCCCTCGTCGCTAGCTGTCAAAGTTAACGGACGTTCAAGCCGAATGTTCGGTTGACGACCGATCATCCTCACCGAGCCTTCCATCCAAAGACATCAAGATCGCGACCGGGCGCAGCGCGGGGATGTGGCTGAAGATGATCAGGATGCAGACGGTCAAAGGCACACTCAGGAACGCTCCGATCAGACCCCAGACCGTAGTCCAGAAAGTTAATGCCAAAATCACTAGGAAGGTCGACATGTTCAGCGATCGGCCCAGCATAGCCGGATCCAGAAAGTTGCCGATTAGAAACTGTAGTGTGCCGCACCCCAGAACGATCACGAGAAATGGCCCGATCGTCTCAAACTGAACCAGAGCGATCATTGCGGGAAAGATGACGGCGATGATCGAACCGATTGACGGGATGAAATTCAGGGCGAAAGTCAGCACGGCCCAGGTTTCAGCATATTCCAGACCCAGCGCTTTGAATACGGCGTAGCTGATGGTGGCGGTGATCAGACTGATAAATGTTTTCACGCCGACGTATCGCTGCAGGCTGTACGAAATCGCATCAAGAACCAAGGCCAGGTCAGCCCCCAGCCGCGGGTTGCCGGCGGCAAGCTGGATTTTCTTGCGAAAGGCCAACCGCTCGGCCATCAGAAAGGCGACATAAAGGCTGATAAGGAAGAACTGGTTAAGCAGTGATGTGGCGCTGCCCAGCAATATCCGAGCGACATAGGACATATCGATGCTGACCAGATTGTCTCGGATAAAACTTGTGACATCGTTGCCGACCAACCCGGTAATCCTATGAACAGCCCCGTCAAACTGGCTTTCGTAGGTGTTGATCGAGCGTGCAAACTGCGTGGCCTGACTTCCCAGAATGTACATGATCATGAACAAACCGGCCAATACAACCGTTACTCCCGCGACATTCGCCAGCCAGATCGGCACCCTCGTCACTGCAATGACCCGGTCGCTAAGGGCCAGGATCAGCACGTTAATCAGTAACGCCATGGTCAACGGCACCAGAAAGTTTGCCCCTGCATAGAGGCCGAGCACCATTAGCGTGGCCACGATCGCTACATCCCGCAATACGCTCAGCTGCGGACGCGCACGGGATGGGCTGTTTTCTGGGTCAGAGGTCATAAGATGGCCTTGGTCTGAGTGCTGCCTGGATGTGTTTTGATTGATCCTGCACAGGCTGGCGGGTTTATGCAATCCATACAGAAGGTTATACGCATGAAATCGGTGGCCTGATCCGATTGACGGTTCTGCCAAAGGAAAAGGCAGGCTAGGCTAGCGCAATGCCAACTGTTTTGATTCCCTCGTTCGGCCAATTCCTGCGTGCGCTCTGGCTTGCTGTGCGCCGATTTAATGACAAAAACGGCTTCGTCATGAGCAGCCACGTCGCCATGTCGTTGATGATGGCCCTGTTTCCATTCGTTCTATTCACGGTCGCGTTGGCAGGGGCCTTGTCACAGGGCTATGTGACCGATGAACTGATCGAACTGATATTTGGCGCCTGGCCCAAAGACGTGGCCGATCCCATCGTTTCAGAACTGCGTGCTGTTTTGGCCGGTGCGGGCTCGGGCGTGATCACTTTGGGTGGCTTGTTGGCGATCTACTTTGCCTCGAACGGAGTCGCCGCCGTGCGAAAGGCGATGGCGCAGGCCTATCACGACACGGACAATTGGCCGTTCTGGAAGACCCGACTGCTGTGCTTTGTGCTGGTCATAATCGGCGGTGCTGCCATTCTGGCCATCGCGGCGGTCGAAGTCGTTCTGCCGGTCTATACCCGTTTGGTTTCGGAAAAGACGGCAGTGGATGTGGACAACTGGCTGTCGGTGGATCGTCTGCGATGGACCTTTACCGTGGCTGTCCCCGCTGGCACCGTTCTTTTGGCCCATCTGATCTTGCCCACCCGACGGCACAGCCTACTACAAATCTTGCCGGGCGTAATCCTGACATTGGCTTTGTGGGCTGCAGGTGGATGGGGCTTTTCAATCTACATCGCCAAGTTTGCGACCTATAGCGCGACGTATGCCGGGCTTGCAGGGGCAATGGCAGCGCTGATTTTCCTGTACCTGTGCTCGGCCATGCTGATCCTCGGGGCCGAATACAACGGTGCGCTGATCGATTTGCAAAACGAAGAGGGGCAATGATGTATCTCCGCGCTATCGTGATGACCGCGATCCTTTGGGCGACCGCGCAGCAGTCGCAGGCGCAGGACTATGTTGGATCAGACGCGTGCTCGGATTGTCATAAGGAAGAAACCGAAGCCTGGGAAAGCTCATACCATGCGCTTGCCTGGACCGAGGTGGAGGACGGCCATGTTAAGGCTGATTTCGATGGAACACGCTTCTCGCATGACGGAATGAGCGTGGCCTTTGCGGATCAAGATGGAGCTCTTACGGCGCAGGTCACCGAAAAGGACGGCGTTACAACGACCTATCCGGTCCATTCAGTGGTTGGTATCGCGCCGCTACAGCAATATCTTTTCGAAACCGAACCCGGCCGATTGCAGAGTTTTGATGTGGTTTGGGACGTCGAAAAGGGCCGTTGGTTCCACCTTTACCCGGATCAGGATCTGCCTCCGAATGATGGGCTGCACTGGACCGGTCCGTACAAAAATTGGAACGCCCGCTGTGCCGAGTGTCATGCGACCGGCTATGTGAAGAACTACGACTCTGAGGAAAGGCGCTATGCCTCGACACAGGTCGAAATTGGTGTCGGGTGCGAGGCTTGCCACGGGCCGGGTTCTGCGCATTTGGAGTGGACGACCGGAAAAGTGTTGCAAGACGGTTTGAGCGAGTTCGGATTCCCTACGACATGGGGCAGGGGGCAGACAGAAGCGGAAATTCAGCAATGCGCCGGCTGTCATTCCCGGCGCGAGGCGTTGGAAGATGGTAATCCGCTTCCCGGCAAGCCGTATCACGACGCCTATAACCTGGCGTTGCTGCGACCGGGTTTGTATCACCCAGATGGCCAGATTTTGGACGAGGTCTATGTTTACGGCTCATTCCTGCAGTCGCGCATGTATGCAGAAGGGGTGGGTTGTATGAATTGCCACGATCCGCACCGGGCTGAGGTGAAAGCCGAGGGTAATGGGTTGTGTACCCAATGCCACTCCCCCGCTGGCAACCCGGATTTCCCGACCCTTCGGCTGGCCGAATATGACACGCCCGCGCATCACCAACATGCTGAAAATTCTGCGGGCGCTCAATGCAAGAACTGCCACATGATCGAGCGTGTCTATATGGGGGTAGATGGCAGGCGCGATCACAGCTTCCGCATTCCCCGCCCTGATCTGGGGCTCGGAACTGATGCCTGCACCGATTGCCATGCGGATGAAGATCAGTCTTGGGCGGCGCAGCAGATTGAACTCTGGTTCCCAGAATCATCCTATAGAGTGGCGCATTATGGCACGACATTTGCAGCAGCAGGCAGTGGTCAATTGGACGACCCTGAAACGCTGGTCGCGATCGCTCTGGATGAAGGGCAGGCAGGTATCGTTCGCGCAACCGCTCTGTATTTGTTGCAACCTTTTGCAACGCCTGATCTTGCCGAGCGTCTGGCACCGTTGCTGGCCGATCCGGACCCACTGATACGGGCCAATGGACCGGTACTGCAGCGTCAGGTTCCTGCCCAGTTGCGCGCTTCGCGGTTAGAGCCGTTGTTATCCGACCCCATGCGCAATGTACGCATCTCGGCTGCGAAAGAGTTCTTATCGATCCCCGCACAGGCCATGACGCAAGACCAACGCGCAAGCGCGCAGCAGGGCATGGCGGATTGGCAACGTAGCATTTCCAATCGTTTGGACTTTCCTGAGACCCATTTGGTGCTGGGTGGTTGGGCGCTTACGCTCAGAAACGCGCCGGCTGCAGAACGTGCATTCCGCGAGGTTGTAACGCTCGACCCGCAGCGCGTTGAGGCTTGGCCGATGCTGGTTCAACTTGCCCACATCAATCGCGGTGTTCAGGCTGCGTTGGCGACATTGGACGAGGCCTTGTTAGTTCTTCCCGATGATCCAAACTTAATGCAACTGGCACAGGAACTCGGGAGATAACTGGCATGGAACTGGCAGATTTGCGCCATCTTCACGGCGCATTCTGCGGTTAGCCAACCGGTATAAGCACTCGGATTGCTACAGGTGATGTATGCCGGATCGCACCGCTACCCTCGCAAAGCCGCTGACGGCGGCCCGTAAAACGACGCTTGACCAGCGTATTGAAGAGCTGCGCGCGCGCAAGCCTGTCGATATCAATCATGGCGAAGCACTATTGCTGCAAGGCATAGCTGCAGCGTCTCTGCGGAAACAGAGTATAGCGCCGGGAAAGATCGATCTGGATTAACGCCGCTTAACCCCGGAAGCCGGTGGCGACAACAAACTTCTCGGAACTATCAGAACGTGAGGCCGGAGGCTTCACATTGGCAACCTTGTTGAATTTCTGCTTGAGCAGTTTCTGAAGGTCCCCCTCAGCCCCGCCAGCAAGCACCTTGGCAACGAAGGTGCCGCCCTCTTCCAGCACGTCGAACGCGAAATAAGCCGCCGTTTCGCACAGGGCCATGATCCGCAGGTGGTCAGTCTGTTTGTGGCCCGAAGACGCAGCCGCCATATCAGACATGACCACGTCCGCTTTGCCACCCAGCCAGTCCTTGACCTTCTGATCGGCGTCATCTTCCATGAAATCAAGGACATGCGCGGTGGCACCGGCGACGGGCTCAACCTCTTGAAGGTCAACCCCCAGAACGGTGCCGATGCGCTTGCCGCTTTTCTCGCCGAGTGCATTGACGCGTTTCACAGCGACTTGCAGCCAGCCACCGGGCGCACAACCCAGATCGACCACGCGCGCGCCGGGTACGAGAAACCGGAACTTGTCGTCCAACTCAAGTATCTTGAATGCCGCGCGTCCGCGATAGCCTTCGACCTGCGCGCGTTTGACATAGGGGTCGTTCAACTGCCGTTCCAGCCAGCGGGTCGAGCTGAGCTTGCGCCCGCGCGCGGTCTTGACCTTCACCTTCAGGTCGCGTTGCCCGCGACCCGAGTTGCTTTTGCCAGTTGGTGTCTTCGCCATCAGAACGGTCCGTCTTCCAATACACCGTCCGCACTCATTTGCGCATAAAGCAAACCCTCGCGCAGCCCACGGTCCGCCACAGAAAGGCGATCGGTGGGCCAGCAGCGCAACAGCGCTTGCAAGATGGCCGAGCCGGACATGATCAGGGCCTGCCGATCTTCTCCGATCCGGGGATCACGGCGGCGCCCACGAGGGCCGAGTTCTAGATAGCCTCGTATCACCTTGTCAATCTGATCGCTGGTCATCCGCAATCCGTCCACCTTCGTCCGGTCATAGCGCTTGAGGCCAAGGTGTGAGGCGGCGACAGTGGTCACCGTTCCGCTGGTGCCCACAATCTGAAACCCTTCGCGGGCCTGTTCATCCTTGTAAGGTGCGAAATCGGCCAGATTTTCTTCGAAAAACCAGCTCATAAGCGCAAAACGCGCGGCATCGTCTTCGACGTCGTTGAACTGATCACGCAATGTTGCCACGCCCAGCGGGACGCTGATCCAATCAACCACCTTGGCCGCAGGGAAAGGGCTTTCAGGCGTGTGGAACCCGTTATGCAATCTCATAATCGCGGCAGGCCGATCCCGACGAGGAACAGAGGAGATGTCGATCCAGACCAATTCGGTTGAGCCGCCGCCGATATCGACGACCAACAATTGCTCGGTCTTGGTCGACACCAGCGGTGCACAGGAAATCACAGCCAGACGTGCTTCTTCCTCGGGCTGGATGATGTCGAGCGTCAGGCCGGTTTCGCGTTTAACTTGCCGGATGAAATCGCGTGAATTCTTGGCGCGACGGCAAGCCTCGGTTGCGATCAAGCGCATGCGCTTGACCTTGTTACGTTTGAGTTTTTGCTGACAAATCCGCAGCGCCTGTACGGTACGTGCCATAGACGCCCGCGACAACCGCCCGGTGCGTTCCAGACCGGCACCCAACTGCACCGATTTGGAGAAGCTGTCCACCACATGAAATCCACTGCCCTTGGGCTGGGCGATCAACATGCGGCAGCTATTTGTCCCCAAATCCAGTGCCGCATATAACGCATCTGGATCGGGTCTTGCCGGCGCGGGGCTTTCGACCGCTTTCGGGAACGCGCCCGCACCTCTGGGACGCTTGGGCGCCATCTTAAACGCCCTCCGATTTTCGAGTTACCCCGACCATAGGTCGCGCAATTGGATCACGCAAGACGCTCATTAAAGTCATTAGGATTTTGATGTTCGGTTTTGCCCCCCAAGGCATTAAAAGCTGCGGTACGCAGCCGTGGGCAAAAAGGTCGCTGCAAATACGCCGTATGTCGAAAATCGACCGACTTGGACCCACATTGAAGTTTAGAACCGGTCCATCTGGTTAGGAGGAATCACGGTAATGCCTGACGTCACCATCGTATATTGGCGCGATATTCCCGCCCAAGTCATCGTCGGCAAGGGCCGTCGTGGCGCTAAGCGGCAGTTGGAAGAGCGGTTTGAACAAGCCATCGACCGGGCCGCAATGAAGGTGAACGCCAAAGATAGTGATGCCTATCTGGCTGAGTGGCGCAAAGCCGAGCCTTTCGCAGTTGAGGGCGACCCGTCCGAAATTGCCGAAGCCGAGGCCGCGCGTTTGGAAACAGAGTACGATCAGGACCGTATCAAGACCCTGATCGCCAATGACGGTTGGGCATGAGCCCCAGATCTTTATGGGAGGCCGCTATGGCTTTGCTGAACTTCAAGAAACGTGATGCGGTCGAAAACGGCCCTGTGAACCCGACCGTCGAAGCCTTTTTGCAGGGCTACTCGATCGAGGTGATGCCGCGCACTGCGGAAAAGGTCGAAGATTTCCGCGCGCTGCTGCCAGAAGGCACCCGTGTCTACATCGCCCATATCGAGGGCACGCCAATCGAAGACATGGTCAAAACTGCCAAGCGCATCGCGGCCGAAGGTTACCCTGTCATGCCGCATTTCCCGGCACGGATCATCAAGGATGCCGCAACGCTGGAAAACTGGATTTCCATGTATCAGGGTGAAGCGGGTGTCGAGCAGGCGCTTCTGCTGGCCGGTGGGGTCGCCAAACCGCATGGTGATTTCGACAGCTCGATGCAGCTGCTGGAAACCGGACTGTTCGACAAGGCGGGGTTCAAGCGACTGCACGTAGCCGGTCACCCCGAAGGCAACAAGGATATCGATCCCGACGGCTCGACCAAGAATGTCGATGACGCGCTGCGCTGGAAGCAGAAGTTTTCGGAAACCACCGACGCCGAAATGGCGCTGGCCACTCAGTTTGCGTTCGACGCCAAGCCGATCATCGCTTGGGCGAACGGTCTGAAAGAAGCGGGTATTGATCTGCCGATCCATATCGGTATCGCGGGCCCGGCGAAGCTGCAGACGCTGATCAAATTCGCTATCGCCTGCGGCGTTGGTCCATCGCTGAAAGTCCTGCAGAAGCGCGCCATGGACGTGTCCAAGCTGCTGTTGCCTTACGAGCCAACCGATGTGGTCACCGAACTGGCCAATCACAAGGCAGCCAACCCGGATTTCAATATCACCAAGGTACACTTCTTCCCGCTGGGCGGGATCAAGACCAACGCCAACTGGGCGATCAACAACGGCGGCGCTTCGGCAAAGCCGGTTAACTCCTAAGGAACGGACATGACCCGTACAGTCGTAGAATCAAAAACAAAAACTGCCGTTCTGGGCTTTGACGAACCGTTCTGCGTTATCGGTGAGCGGATCAACCCGACGGGCCGTAAGAAACTGGCTGCCGAATTGGAAGCAGGCGATTTCTCGACAGTCGAAAAGGATGCTCTGGCGCAGGTCGCTGCAGGCGCGACCGTTCTGGATATCAACGCAGGCGTCGTCTACAACTCGAACCCCAACCCGAACGAGACCGAGCCGCCGCTGATGACCAAGATCGTCGAGCTGGTGCAGGGGCTTGTTGATGTACCGCTTTGCATCGATTCTTCGGTTCCGGGCGCTTTGGAAGCCGGTCTTGAGGCGGCGGAAGGTCGTCCGCTGTTGAACTCGGTCACCGGTGAAGAAGAGCGTCTGGAACTGGTTCTGCCACTGGTCAAGAAATACAACGTACCCGTTGTGGCGATCTCGAACGATGACACCGGAATCTCGGAAGACCCCGATGTGCGTTTTGCCGTCGCCAAAACCATCGTTGAGCGTGCAGCCGATCACGGCATCCCGGCTCACGACATCGTGGTCGATCCGCTGGTCATGCCGATTGGTGCGATGGCAACTGCTGGCCAGCAGGTGTTTGCTCTGGTCCGTCGTCTGCGGGAGGAGCTGGGCGTGAACACCACATGCGGTGCGTCCAACATCTCGTTCGGCCTGCCGAACCGTCACGGTATCAACAACGCCTTCCTGCCGATGGCAATGGGTGCGGGAATGACTTCAGCGATCATGAACCCGGTGGCTCTGCCGGTGACTCAGAAGAAGATTGCTGAAAAGAAAGAGGCCGTTGCTGCCGCCGGTATCATTCTGCCCGAGGATATGGACGACGAAACCTTTGTACAGATGTTCGGTCTGGGTTCGACCCTTCCGCGTGCGGGCAAAGAGATGGAGGCCATCCGCGCCGCCAACCTGCTGACCAACAACGACCCACATGGCGGTGAGTGGATCAGGTTCAACAAACCACCCGCTGAGGCCGGAGCCGAAGGCGAGGGTGCACGCGGACGTCGTGGCGGCGGTCGCCGTCGCCGCGCTTAAGGTATATAAAACAATCGATTGGGCCGGATCTTTGATCCGGCCTTTTCGATTCGTCAGGGTTTGTTGACCCTTGAACCCCGGTAAAGAGCAGTGCTAATCAATGCCCAGCGGCGGGTATGATGTAATGGTAGCCTGTCAGCTTCCCAAGCTGAACGCGCGGGTTCGATTCCCGCTACCCGCTCCAATCATTCTGCGCGTCGGGCCTGATAGAGGTTGATCATCGCCGGGATGAGGATCTCCGAACCAGACTGATACTGTCGGAACTCTTCTGCGACCGCTTGTTGAATAGCGTCAGTATCAGCCTCACTCCCTTCGAAATGAGCAACAACACGGCCCGCAGGACCAACACGTGTCACCAGCCTCGCCGTGCCTTCAACGCCGCCAAAACCCGTCAGGTTCACTGTGATCGCGTCGCCGGTTATTTCAGACAGCCCCGCTTGGGTCATCAGACCTTTGACATGGTCGATGTCGTGGAACGCCAGCGGCCCGGGCGCATAGCGGTCTACGCGGGGCGGTTGACCCATTCGCCGAACGGCAGCGACATGGGGTATCTTGAACCACGGGTTGACGTCCAATGGCCCCCAGGAAGCGAACGTCATTTGCCCACCGGGTTTCAGTGCCGAGGCGATGTTTCGGAATGCTGCGATCGAGTCGCTAAAGAACATGACACCAAACCGGGAGATTGCGGCATCCATTTGTCCGGGTTCAAACGCGTAGGTTTGCGCATCCGCGTGCTGAAAAGTGATAGTCTGTATCCCGTCGCTTTCAGCACGTTTGGCTGCGCGGTCCAGAAAGGGCTGTGAAATGTCAGCGGCCAGAACGTGCCCGTTCGGCCCTACCGCGCGGGCGGCAGCGATTGCACTGACGCCCGTGCCACATCCGATATCCAGCACCTTCATGCCTGCCGACAAGGCGGCCCGGTTCAGAACGAGATCAAGAACAGGCGCAAAGGCGTGGTCAAGCTGATCTTCATAGGTCAGCCATTTGGTGCCTTGTTCCGAGTTTCCCCAGAATTCCGCCTGTTCCTCGTTCACTGATGTCATGTTCGCCTCCTGTGGATGGGGCGACTATGACCTCCGGCGGCGTCGACGGCCAGATTTTTCATCATCCCCGCCGCCGGTATTGAAGGACGGAGCGGGCAGGGTGACGACCTGCGCCAATTCAGGGAACGGATCGGTTTTGTGCGGGATCGCATTGGCGGCGACGAAATGGTCTTGAAACTTGGGTTCGATTGCCGTTTCGACCTTGGTGATCTCGCGCACCACGCGTTCGATCTCGGCCCGCGATCCGATGTTACACAGCGCGATCCGGGCACCGGTTCCAGCGGCATTACCCGCGCTGGAGACCTTCTCCAGCGGTGCATCAGGGATCATACCCAGCACCATCGCGTGCTTGGTCGAAATATGCGCGCCGAAGGCACCGGCAAGTACCACGCGATCCACATGGTCAACCTCCATCTCATCCATTAGGAGACGCGCTCCGGCATAGAGCGCGGATTTAGCCAACTGGATGGCACGGATATCACCCTGAGTTACCGTGATACGCGGACCGCCCTCGGCGCTGGCATCGTGGATCAGATAGGAGTTGGTGCGGCCTTCGGGAACGCAACGCTGTGTGCCAGTCTGCGCGGCCGAGCCGATCAGCCCGCTTTCGTCCAGAAGACCTGCAATGCGCATCTCGGCCACGGCCTCGATAATGCCTGAGCCGCAGATACCGGTGATGCCCGTGGTGGCAATGTCCTGATCAAAGCCTTCGTCATTCGACCAATTCTCGGACCCGATCACGCGGAAACGCGGTTCTTTGGTGACAGGATCGATTTCGATTCGTTCAATCGCACCGGGCGCGGCTCTCTGGCCCGAGCTGATCTGGGCACCCTCAAATGCGGGGCCGGTGGGTGACGAACAGGCCAGAACGCGGTGGGTGTTGCCCAGCAAGATTTCCGCATTGGTACCCACATCCACGATCAGTACCAGATCGTCGGACTTGCCGGGTTCCTCGGATAGGGCAACGGCAGCGCAGTCCGCACCCACATGGCCCGCAATACACGGCAGGATATAGACCTGCGCGCGTGGATTCATCGTGGTCAGGTCCATCTCATGCGCAGGCAGGGACATGCTTTCGGACGTCGCGAGCGCAAATGGCGCCTGACCCAGTTCGACTGGGTCAAGACCCAGCAAAAGATGGTGCATGACCGGATTGCAGACGAACACCGTTTCGACGATCAAAGCGGCATCGATCCCGGCCTCATCAGCGATTGAAGTGGTCAGATCGTTGATCGCTTCGCGCACGGCCCGGGTCATTTCCTTGTCGCCACCGGGATTCATCATGGCGTAAGACACGCGGCTCATCAGGTCTTCGCCGAAACGAATTTGCGGGTTCATCAGGCCGGAAGAAGCCTTGACTTCACCGGTTTCCAGATCGGTCAGGTGCGCAGCGATGGTGGTCGAGCCGAGGTCGATAGCCAGACCGTAAAGCCCATGTTCGTGCAGGCCGGGCCAAATTTCGACGATACGGGCCACGTTGTCCTTGTGGCCTTTGTGGACGGCGACCGTGACCTCCCATTTCCCTTTGCGCAACGCTGGCTGCAGCTTGGACATCAGCGACAGATCGGCGGTAATCGCATCGATCTTCCATTGTTCGCGCAAGGCGCGTTCTAACCGTTCCAGATCGCCTGTGGGCGAGTGCATGTCGGGTTCTTCCACCACCACGAAATACAGGCGTGTTGCAGGGTCCATGGTGATGGCGCGGGCGGCGGCGGCCTTGCGGACCACCTGACGGTGAACCTGGCTTTCAGGAGGCACGTCGATCACCACGTCACCCTGAACCGAGGCCTGACAGCCCAAACGGCGCCCGGGTTTCAAGCCTCGTTTGTCGTCATAACGCTGTTCAACCGCGTTCCATTCGCTCAGCGCGTCCTCCGAGACGGTCACGCCATGCTTGGGAAACTCTCCATAGCTGGGGGTGATCTGACATTTCGAACAAATACCGCGTCCACCGCAGACTGAATCAAGATCGACACCCAACTGGCGCGCTGCCGTCAGGATTGGCGTGCCAACGGGAAAGTGTCCGCGTTTGCCGGACGGGGTAAAAACGACAAGAGGATCGGTGGTCATGAATGGCCTGCCTTTGTATTCGCGCGTATGCCGGCGAACATATGGGTTTGAACGCAAAGGGAAAGGGCATTCAGCGGCACGTTTTGCATTGCTTGCGTCGTTTTCGGGCGTGGCAGAAGCCCGCAGGGGAAAACAACTTGGGTTCGGGGCTTTCCCTCTGGTGAAATCCATGCAATAGGGTCACCGTCAAACGGGCTTTTGCATGGGGTTATCAAATGCAGATTCGTGAGGCACTCACCTTCGACGACGTTCTTCTGGTTCCGGGCGCATCTTCTGTGCTGCCGGCAACCGCTGATACCACCACGCGCGTGACGCGTGAGATTACGATGAACATCCCGCTGCTAAGCTCGGCGATGGACACGGTGACCGAGGCGCGTATGGCTATCGCCATGGCGCAGGCTGGGGGCATCGGCGTGGTGCACAAAAACCTCACGGTCGAGGAACAGGCCCGCGAAGTGCGTCGGGTTAAGCGGTTCGAATCCGGTATCGTCTATAACCCGGTCACGCTGCGCGCGGATCAAACATTGGCAGATGCTCAGGCTTTGGTAGAGCGCTACAACTTCACCGGCTTCCCGGTCGTTGAAGAAAGCGGTCGTGTCGTCGGCATTGTCACCAACCGAGATATGCGCTTTGCGACCTCGGATGACACGCCGATCAAAGCGATGATGACCTCTGACAATCTGGCGATGCTGCAAGAGCCCGCCGATCTGGAAGAGGCCAAAAGCCTCATGCGTGCGCGTCGGATCGAAAAATTGCTGGTCGTCGATGGCGAGGGCAAGCTGACAGGCTTACTGACGCTGAAAGATACCGAGCAGGCCGTGCTGAACCCTACAGCCTGCAAGGACCGGTTGGGCCGTCTGCGTGTGGCTGCTGCAACCTCGGTCGGAGACGCTGGGTTCGAGCGGTCAGAGCAGTTGGTCGATTCCGGGGTCGATATCATTGTTGTGGATACCGCACATGGTCATTCGCAAGGGGTTCTGGACGCGGTGAAACGTGCCAAGACGCTGTCGAACGAGGTTCAGATCATCGCCGGTAACGTCGCCACTGCCGAGGCCACCAAAGCGCTGATCGATGCAGGTGCAGACGCGATCAAAGTGGGCATCGGGCCCGGCTCGATCTGTACCACACGGATGGTCGCGGGTGTTGGCGTCCCTCAGTTGACGGCCATCATGGATTGTGCCGCTGCGGCGGGGGAAGTTCCGGTCATTGCTGATGGTGGCATCAAATTCTCGGGCGATTTCGCCAAGGCGATTGCGGCAGGGGCATCTTGCGCCATGGTGGGTTCGATGATTGCGGGCACGGATGAAAGCCCGGGCGAGGTGATCCTCTATCAAGGCCGCTCGTTCAAATCGTATCGCGGCATGGGCAGCCTGGGTGCGATGGCGCGTGGCTCGGCGGATCGCTATTTCCAGAAGGACGCCGCGAATGACAAGCTGGTGCCCGAAGGGATCGAAGGCCAGGTGCCGTACAAAGGGTCCGCAAGCGCTGTTGTGCACCAACTGGTTGGAGGTTTGCGCGCGGCGATGGGCTATACCGGTTGTGCCACCGTCGATGAGATGCGCCAGAACTGCAACTTTGTCAAAATCACTGGCGCAGGTTTGAAGGAAAGCCATGTGCATGACGTTCAGATCACACGGGAAAGCCCCAATTATCGCGTGATGTAAGTTTGTGAGACCCTTCAGGGGGGTCTCTCGAAATTGATCGTGTAGACGAACGGAAAACGCGATGACACCTGCTGCTCGGGTTCAGGCCTCGATCGAGATCCTCGACGACATTCTTGCCGGTGCACCGGTCGAGAAGGCGTTGACCGGCTGGGCTCGACGCAGTCGGTTCGCGGGATCTAAGGATCGCGCTGCGATCCGGGATCATGTGTTTGATGCATTGCGGTGCAAGCGATCCTTCTCGGCGCTCGGTGGATCCGAGACGGGGCGCGGCCTGATGATCGGTGCCGCCCGATCCTTGGACTCAGACCTAACGTCATTATTTTCGGGTGCGCGGTATGCACCTGCAGAGGTAACCGAAGCTGACCAACCCAGGTCATTTCAGAGCGACGCAGAACGTCTGGATATCCCCGAGTGGTTGTGGCCCCAATTTCAGGCCGCGTTGAAGGACGAAGCTGAACTTGCCGCAGCCGCGCTACAATCGCGCGCTCCGATTCATCTGAGGGTCAACCTGCTGAAAACTGACCTGCCTACAGCCATTCAACGACTGGCTGCCGAGGAGATCACGGCGCATCCACATCCGGCCTGCGATACTGCATTGGAAGTTACCGAGGGCGCACGCAAGATATCTCAGAGCGGTCCGTATACAGATGGGCTGGTTGAGTTGCAGGATGCCGCGAGCCAAGCGGTAGTTGCCGCGCTTGATTTGCAGCCAGGCATGCGTGTCCTTGACTATTGTGCGGGTGGCGGAGGCAAGTCCCTTGCTTTAGCGGCTACGTATATGGGTGTTCAGGTCTTTGCCCATGATGCCAATTCCAACCGTATGCGCGACTTGCCAGCGCGCGCGGCAAGGGCGGGCGCGGATGTCACGATCCTGACCACAGGCCAAATCACCGGTCAGGCCCCGTTCGATGTGGTTTTGACAGATGTGCCATGTTCCGGCAGCGGATCGTGGCGTCGCGCGCCGGCAGGGAAATGGGCGCTAACGCCCGAGCGTTTGGAGGAACTAGCGCAGATTCAGGCCACCATTCTACGAGATGTTTCACCTCTCGTTGCGCCCAAAGGCGTGCTTGCCTATGCGACCTGCTCGATGCTGGCGATTGAAAACGACGACATTATTGATGGATTCTTGGCCAGCAATCCCGAATGGCAGAGCGGATACCGCAAAACGTGGCTGGTTTCACACGGGACCGATGGATTTTTTACAGCACACTTGACGCGAATATAAACTTTAAAACACAACCTTAAGAAGTTTATGTCACTGATCATTAAGCAGCAATTAACCATTGCAGGCAGATATTGATCAGAAATTGTAATAATCCGGGCTGTTTATGTCTATTCAATCTGAATTTACCCCCTCTCGATCAAGTGGATGGGGCATTGATCGTGGGCGCTATGCCTCACTGGCATTGATCGCCATTTTATTGAGCGTACTTTCCTTCTTTGACGTCTTGCCGCCACGGTTAAGTGCCGGGGTCGCAGCCGTTGGCTTGTCCTTCCTGGTAGTAGTGGTCTTTGCATTGGCGCGTGCTTGGATATTGAATCAGATCGAAGCGCAAACATACGCTGCGATGACGGGTTTTCTAGTGCAAGAAACCGATGCCTGTGTCATTTCGGATGCGACGGGCGAGGTGCTAGTTGCAAACGCTCAGGCCAATGCGCGTCTTATTCGGAACGCGGGTACGCGACTAGATGAGTCTCTGCGTACCGTATTTGCAAACCCGTCGGCGGCGCTGTTGCGTTTGCAGTCTCATGCCCTGAAACGGGGTTTTTGGGAAGAAGATGTTGTCACGCGCGGACAAACAATACCGGTGTCTGTTTCAAAGCTGGGTGAAAATCGGTTTTGCTGGCGTTTTAGAATAGATGCACCCCAGATCTGGCGCAGCGTGCAGCGGCCGGTTCTGACGGTCGGACGAAATGACGTGGTGCTGGATGCCAATGATGCGGCTATCGAGCTTTTTGGTCAGATTCCCACATGCCTCAAGCCGATGGTTCAGGCTGGCGGTGCAGTTGTTGGTAGCATCATACAGATTAAAACCGGGGAAACTGAAGCACCATTCACTGTCACAACGCTCAGGCACAGCGGTATTGTGCGTGAGTTGCTTTTAACGCCGCTGCAGCACGCCGAAGGACCGCAGCACACGACATCATTTGCAGATTTGCCAGTTGCGATCATGTGCATGTCTCCCGATGGAGATGTTAGCGAAGCAAACCACCTCGCGGTTGAATTGGTCGGTGAGATCCAACCGGGGCGGACGAATATCGAAAGCATGATGCAGGGGCTCGGCTATCCGATAAGGGACTGGCTGGCGAGTGCTGCCGAACAAGGCGCAGCACCGCGGTCTGAATTCCTGCGTTTGGTGCGCAAGGACAAAGAGGTATTTGTGCAAGTTACGCTGTCACGGATTCTCAGGGATGGTCAGGTCTGTCTTATTGCGGTTCTGAACGATGCCACCGAACTGAAAACGATGGAGGCGCAGTTTGTTCAAGGCCAGAAGATGCAAGCCGTTGGGCAATTGGCGGGCGGGGTGGCACATGATTTCAATAACTTGCTGACGGCGATTTCGGGGCATTGTGATCTGTTGCTGTTGCGCCATGACCAAGATGACCCGAATTACGGCGATCTTGTACAGATCAATCAGAACGCCAACCGTGCTGCAGCGTTGGTCAGCCAGCTTCTGGCCTTTTCGCGCAAACAAACGCTCCGGCCCGAAGTGCTGGATCTGCGAGATACGATTTCAGACCTTATCCATTTGCTAAACCGTCTTGTGGGCGAGAAGGTCCGCCTGACGCTCAGTCATGATCCGGTGCTCAAATCCGTCTGCGCGGACAAGCGCCAGTTAGAGCAGGTTTTGATGAACCTGGTCGTCAATGCGCGTGATGCGATGCCTGAGGGGGGGGAGATTCGGATCGAGACCGAAGTAGTGACATTGGATCAATCGATCACGCGCGATCGGGCGACGGTACAGCCGGGGGAATATGTTACGGTCAAAGTCATCGATAGCGGCATCGGGATTCCTGCAGACAAACTGCAAAAGGTGTTTGAGCCATTTTATACGACCAAACGCACAGGCGAGGGGACGGGGCTGGGGCTATCGACTGTTTACGGGATCGTAAAACAGACTGGTGGTTTCATATTTGTCGACAGTGTGCAGGACCGGGGAACGGAATTCACCGTGCTCTTGCCTGTGAGTTCCCGGGTCCAGGAATCGGAGCCTGAGGTACCCGATACGTCAGAGGTGCAAAGTTCCCGATTGGGTGAAGGCGTGGTTTTGTTGGTCGAAGACGAAGCCCCGGTGCGCGCCTTCGCGACGCGGGCGCTTCGCTTGAAAGGCTACACTGTGCTTGAAGCTGAATCAGCCGAAGATGCGCTGCAATTGTTGGACGACCCCAATTTGCTGGTGGATGTTTTTGTTACCGATGTCGTCATGCCCGGAATGGACGGCCCGACTTGGGTGCGCGAGGCCATGAAAACACGTCCTGACGTGCGGGTGGTCTTCATGTCAGGCTATACTGAGGGGGCGTTCGGCGAATCTGGTCCTCAGATCGAAAATTCCACCTTCCTGCCCAAGCCGTTTTCGTTGACCCAGCTGACCGAAGCGGTGTTTCAGCAAATGAATTGAAAACGCTATTCGGCAGCACGATACAATGCGTATTCTGCGGCGTGCAATGATTGGAACCGGAGTTCAGTTTGTTTTGAGAAGTCCATCGGGCAAGCGGGCGAGACGTTCTCACGCGGTAGATCGATTTTACATTCCAGCCGATTCTGAAGGAAATCCATTATCTTTTGCTGGCTGTCATATTTGAAGATATGCGCAACACCTTTACCGTTACTGCGGGGTCGCAAAAAATCGGTTTGGCATCCCACATCTGCGTAGGCCGGGCGGGGGTTTTGCATATAGGCGTCAAGGAATGCCTCGAAGCTTAAACCTTTTGTGGAATGCGGATGACCTGCCAATTCGGCGCGCGTTCGATATCGATACCAACTTCCCAACCAATCGACAGGTTCGCGCACAATGGCCATGACGTCCATTTCTGCATCAAACATCTTGCGAAACATGGTCTGGAAGAAGCGATCATAGCGACGCATGTTCGCATGTTTCAGGTCTGTTGGTCCGGACACAACGATATCGGCCCTATCGCGTAAAGCTGATTGATACGCGGTGGAGCCGGTCTTTGGAACAGACAGAAGCGCAAGCCGCTTTTCATAGAAAACAAGCATTTATCTTTTCTCTTCAATGCCTTTCAAGTCTCAGATTGTCGTAAACGACTCTTTAACACAATTGCTGAAGAGTAGTTTTCATAAGTTTTAGTTGAAATGTTCTCTTTTTGGTCCCATAAGGAACAAGAGGCGAACAAAGCAGCGATTGCCGCCCGATCAAGGGTGTGACAAAAGAGAAGGCGACAGGACAATGGCGGATCTTCTGACGATGAGCGACAAGAAAAACGCAGACAAGCAAAAGGCGCTCGACAGCGCATTGGCCCAGATCGAACGGCAGTTCGGCAAAGGCTCGATCATGAAGTTGGGCGAAGATTCCAAGCAGGATATCGATGCGAGTTCGACCGGATCGCTGGGCTTGGATATCGCTCTGGGGATCGGCGGCTTGCCGATGGGCCGGATCGTCGAGATTTATGGCCCGGAAAGCTCGGGTAAGACCACGCTGACGCTGCACTGCATCGCTGAACAGCAAAAACGCGGCGGAGTCTGCGCGTTCGTCGACGCAGAACATGCACTGGACCCTCAATATGCGCGCAAGCTGGGTGTGGATCTGGATGAATTGCTGATCTCTCAGCCCGACACCGGCGAGCAGGCCCTTGAGATCACCGACACCTTGGTGCGGTCGGGGGCCGTGAACATGGTCGTGGTCGACTCGGTTGCGGCGCTGACGCCGAAATCCGAGTTGGAAGGCGACATGGGTGACAGCAGCGTGGGTGTTCAGGCCCGGCTGATGAGCCAGGCGATGCGCAAGCTGACCGGCTCGATCAATCGCTCGAACTGCATGGTGATCTTCATCAACCAGATCAGGATGAAGATCGGTGTGATGTTTGGCAGCCCGGAAACCACTACCGGTGGTAATGCGTTGAAATTCTACAGCTCGGTCCGTCTGGATATTCGCCGTATCGGTGCGATCAAGGATCGGGACGAAGTTGTGGGCAACCAGACCCGCGTCAAGGTCGTCAAGAACAAGGTGGCACCGCCGTTCAAGCAGGTGGAATTCGACATCATGTATGGCGAAGGCATCAGCAAAATGGGTGAGCTTCTGGATCTGGGCGTCAAGGCCGGTGTGGTCGAAAAGTCGGGTTCGTGGTTTAGCTACGGTGATGAGCGGATCGGGCAGGGGCGTGAGAATGCCAAGCAATATCTGCGTGACAATTCCCGTGCGGCGCTCGAGATCGAAGACAAAATACGTGCCGCGCATGGGTTAGACTTTGAAATGCCACCCGAAGCGGAAGAGGATGACATCCTCGAAGCTTAAAGCGTGCCTCAGGGGGAACCGAAGAAATCCCCGGCACCCCGGTAGTGCTAAAATATCTGGAACAGGGTGGCCCCTCGGGGCCGCCTTGTTTCGTTTCGGATGGGCCAATGCTGTGGACACTCTCGGGGGGTGGGGCTAAACCTTTGCTGACCATAACGACTGCGCGCCGAGAGAGCCTTATGCCAACGCTGAACGACATTCGATCTACCTTCCTGAACTACTTTGCCAAGCAGGGGCACGAAGTGGTTGCGTCCAGCCCGCTGGTTCCGCGCAATGATCCGACACTGATGTTCGTCAACTCGGGTATGGTTCAGTTCAAGAATCTGTTTACTGGCGTCGAAACCCGCGACTACAGCCGTGCTACCACTGCACAGAAATGCGTGCGTGCAGGCGGCAAACACAACGATCTGGACAATGTGGGCTATACCGCTCGCCACCATACGTTCTTTGAAATGCTGGGGAATTTCTCATTCGGGGATTACTTTAAGCATGAGGCGATACCGTTCGCTTGGGAACTGATCACCAAAGAATTTGGTATCGATAAGAACCGTCTGTTGGCCACTGTCTATCACACCGATGATGAGGCATTTGAAATCTGGAAAAAGGTTGGTGTCCCTGAAGACCGGATCATCCGCATCGCTACTAATGACAATTTCTGGCAAATGGGCCCTACCGGCCCCTGCGGCCCGTGCACCGAGATTTTCTATGACCACGGTGATCACATCTGGGGTGGGCCTCCGGGTTCGGCTGAGGAAGATGGTGATCGGTTCATCGAAATCTGGAACATCGTTTTCATGCAGAACGAACAGTTCGAAGACGGCTCGATGGTCGAACTCGACATGCAGTCGATCGACACCGGCATGGGATTGGAACGCATTGGTGCCTTGCTGCAAGGCAGCCACGACAATTATGACACCGATCTGTTCAAAACGCTGATCGAAGCCTCCGCGGATGCGACCGGTGTTGATCCTTATGGGGATCAAAACGTGCATCATCGCGTGATTGCGGACCACTTGCGTTCAACTTCGTTCCTGATCGCGGATGGTGTGATGCCGTCAAATGATGGGCGAGGGTATGTTCTGCGCCGTATCATGCGCCGCGCGATGCGCCATGCGCATCTGTTGGGGGCCAAAGATCCGGTGATGCACCGCCTGGTACCCACGCTGGTGCAATTGATGGGTGCGCAATATTCAGAGCTTGGTCAGGCGCAGCCACTGATCGAAGAGACACTGCTGCTTGAGGAAACTCGGTTCAAGCAAACTTTGGATCGCGGTCTGAAGCTGTTGGATGAGGAAGTTTCGGGCCTACCTGAAGGCGATCCACTACCCGGAGACGCGGCATTCAAACTGTATGATACCTATGGTTTCCCGCTCGATCTGACGCAGGATGCGCTGCGCGAGAAAGGTCGAACCGTCGACACCGATGGATTTGACGTGGCGATGGCCGAACAAAAAGCCAAGGCACGCGCGGCGTGGGCCGGGTCTGGCGAATCTGCCGATCAGGTGGTTTGGTTCGATGTGCTGGATGCGGCCGGTGCGACCGATTTCCTTGGCTACGATACTGAAAAGGCCGAAGGTCAGGTCGCTGCGTTGGTGGTCGATGGTGTATTGGTCGACAAGATCGAGAAGGGTGGTACCGGCTGGGTCGTAGTCAACCAGACACCGTTCTATGGCGAGGCCGGCGGCCAGGTCGGCGACACCGGTGAAATTCGCAGGCTGGATGAGCGCGACGATATCGCCCGTGTTGAAGACACCAGAAAGTTTGCTGATGGCAAAGTCTATGCTCACAAGGTCACGATTGATCATGGGGCGATCTCAAAAGGTGACGCAGTTGAGCTGGAAGTCGATCACGCGCGCCGCACGGCCATTCGTGCCAACCACTCCGCGACGCACCTTCTGCATGAAGCTCTGCGTGAGACATTGGGTGACCACGTGGCGCAGCGCGGGTCGCTTAACGCATCAGATCGTTTGCGGTTCGATTTCAGCCATTCCAAGGCTCTGACACTGGAAGAAGTGCAGAAAGTTGAGCGAGAGGTGAACGCATTCATCCGGCAAAACTCAACCGTGGAAACCAGGATTATGACACCTGATGACGCCCGTGAACTGGGTGCTCAAGCTCTGTTCGGTGAGAAATACGGGGATGAGGTGCGCGTGGTTTCGATGGGCAAAGCACCCACCGGCAAAGGCCAGGATGGCGAAACATGGTCGATTGAACTGTGTGGCGGTACCCATGTGCGCCAGACCGGTGATATCGGAACCTTCGTCGTGCTGGGCGACAGTGCCAGCAGCGCGGGCGTGCGGCGGATCGAGGCTTTGACGGGTGATGACGCATTTAAGTATCTGTCGAAACAGGATCATCGCCTTTCCTCAATTGCGCTTGAGTTGAAAGCGCAGCCTGATGACGTTGTGGCGCGTGTTAAGACTCTGCTGGATGAGCGTAAGTCGCTGCAAAACGAAGTTGCGCAGTTGCGCCGTGATCTGGCCATGGCCGGAGGCGCGGGGCAGGGCGGTGGAGCGGAAGCGCGCGATGTGAACGGCGTTGCGTTCTTTGCGCAGTCGCTCTCGGGTGTGTCCGGAAAGGACCTGCCTGCATTGATTGATGAGCACAAAAGCCGTTTGGGAACCGGTGCAGTATTGTTGATTGCTGATACCGGCGGCAAAGCGGCTGTTGCTGCGGGCGTCACGTCTGACCTGACAGACACGGTATCCGCGGTGGATCTGGTCCGGGCGGCGGTCGCTGAACTGGGCGGCAAAGGCGGTGGCGGACGGCCTGACATGGCACAGGGGGGGGGCAAGGATGCCTCGAATGCAGAGGCTGCAATCAAGGCCGCTGAACAGGTTTTGGGAGGATAAGATGCCAGCACTTTGGATCGCACACGTCACTGTGACAGATGCCGATGCTTATGGAAAATACGCCGAGCTTGCAGGGCCGGCAATTGCGGCGCATGGGGGTGAATTCATCGCCCGCGCGGCACGTTACGTGCAGTTAGAGGGCAAAGAGCGACCACGCAATGTGGTCGCCCGCTTCCCAACCGTCGAGGCTGCGGTAGAGTGCTACAATTCTCCTGCATATCAGCAGGCATTGGATCATGCCCGTGGCGCCAGCGAGCGAGAGCTGGTGGTCGTTGAAGTTACCGACTGAGAATCAGGCTCAATCTACCTTCGCATGAAATTTGCAAATTCTGCCCGGCCCAGAGCCGTGCGACCTGCCATGCATTTTAGCGTGGGCGGCTCTTCACGATCGCTCTGAATTTATACACATTATTACAATGGGTTGTGCATACTTCCGGTTGGTTTTGAACATATTTCTCTGTCCGATTGTGGCACTTCGCGCCACTTTCTTGCGCGGAAATGGTCACGAAAAGTGACGAATTTCCGCCGTTTTTTCCGCTCAATCTCGGATTTGATTGCGTGACAACCACGGTTTGCGGATATGGTCCGGTGTACAGATGGGTTCTGATCCACGCAGTTTGCAGGGACTAATAGGACTCGAGGGACAGGCATGAAATTCTTTGGTACGACCTTAGACGCCCACTTAAAGAGCGCTGCCAAGCTTGGCGGGCTGTTTGGTTTGGCTATCCTGATTAACGGTTCGCTGTTGTTTGGGACTGAAGCATCGGCGAAAGATGCCGCGTTTATCCCGAGTATCGCTGCCTCGCCACCACCCTCCGGTGCGCGTCAGCTTTGCGGTAAGTATTCCTGGGCATGTGCGCAAAAAGGTATCGGTTCCTTATCCACCAGCCAAGAATTGAAGCTTGTCAAAGAAATCAACCGCCGCGTTAATCGATCCACGCGAGAGGTCACGGATCAGTCGCAATACAAAACCAGTGAACTTTGGGCGCTTCCAACGTCGCGCGGTGGTGACTGCGAAGATTTTGCGCTTCTAAAGAAAAGAGATTTGATCCAGGCTGGTTTCGACCCTCGTAAACTACTGCTCGCGACAGTGTTGGATACGCGCAGAAACTCTCATGCTGTTTTGGTTTATCGGTCAAGCGACGGCGATCTGGTTCTGGATAATTTGACCAATCAGATCAAGCCTTGGAAGGCGACGCGCTATCTGTTCCTGAGGATGCAAGATCCTAAACAGCCACGAAATTGGGTCGGAGTTTACGGAAAGAGCTAGAAATCCGAGAAACAAAAAAGGGCGCCTGTAATGAGCAGCGCCCTTTTTCAGCATTAGTTATCAAATATACCAGTATTAACTTTGTTTTTCGACTTTTTGTTTTTCGACTTTTTGTTTTTTGACTTTTTGTTTTTTGACTTTTTGTCTTTGGACTTTTTGTCCTTCGACTTTTTGTCTTTGGACTTTTTGTCCTTCGACTTTTTGTCTTTGGATTTTTTATCCTTCGACTTTTTGTCTTTGGACTTTTTGTCCTTCGACTTTTTGTCTTTGGACTTTTTGTCCTTCGACTTTTTGTCTTTGGATTTTTTATCCTTCGACTTTTTGTCTTTGGACTTTTTGTCCTTCGACTTTTTATCCTTCGACTTTTTGTCTTTGGACTTTTTGTCTTTGGACTTTTTATCCTTCGACTTTTTGTCTTTGGATTTCTTGTCATCAGGATCGTTGTCATTTCCGTTGTTGTTACCTCCCGGCGTCGACGAACCGGGGTTGTTGTCCGGAGAAGAATCACCGCTAGGGCCGGAACTTGAACTTTCCCGCTCAGATTCATCTGATGGACCGTCGCCTGATCTTTGGTCGGCGAAGCCGATGCTCGCAGTTGGCAAGTCAGTCAAAACAGCTGCAAATCTTGGGCAATCGAGAATTGTACGCTCCAGGATCGACTCGAAGTCGGCGCGCCGTTGGATGTAACGGAGCATGCTCGAAGAAACCACGTCGCACGCACAAAGAGTGTTCGACGAAACAGACTGTTTGGCCGTGCTCACTGTGCACGTACCAGCCGCCTGAACGGAATTTACGAAGGTGAAGGGTAAGATTGCGGAAGCAAAAGCAATCGATAACAGTTTGGATCTAATGCGCATCGCACACTCCTTAAACACTCGTTAACTAAACTGCCGTATACTCATACGGCGTCACACTTTGAACACAAAGTCCTCTTTCTATCGCCTGTTTTCAAGCAAACTTTCTGTTGGATTTCTGTGATCCAGCTCACTCAAACACGATTAATCCATAAGAAACAAAAAGAAGACCTGCTGTTGCACCAGGTCTTCTTTTTCTGTGTTGTTTCTAGCCTGACGCAAAAATGTCACGAATGTGGCAATGTTTCCAAAACGTGAACAAGTTCACAGCATTGATCAGGCTGATTTTGACATCCGTTTACGCTCGTGCGGATCCAGGTAACGTTTGCGAAGCCGGATCGCATTAGGTGTCACCTCGACCAGTTCATCGTCGTCGATATAGGCGATTGCCTCTTCAAGCGAGAACTGAATATGAGGGGTCAGCCTTACTGCGTCGTCCGATCCACTGGCACGCACGTTAGTTAGCTTTTTACCTTTCAGCGGATTCACTTCCAGATCGTTGTCTCGCGAATGTTCACCGATCACCATGCCCTGGTAGACATCGGTTTGCGGTCCAACAAACATGCGGCCACGCTCTTCCAAATTCCACAGCGCATAGGCGACCGCCTGACCGTTTTCCATCGAGATCAGAACACCCGCACGTCGACCAGGAATCTGCCCTTTATGGGCTGCCCAGCCGTGGAAGACCCGGTTCAAGACACCAGTTCCGCGTGTATCGGTCAGGAACTCTCCGTGATAGCCGATCAGGCCACGAGACGGCACGTGGGCGATGATCCGGGTCTTGCCTGCCCCTGCAGGGCGCATTTCAGCCAGTTCACCTTTGCGCGCACCCGTGATTTTCTCGATCACGGCGCCAGAATATTCATCATCCACATCGATCGTGACTTCTTCGATAGGTTCAAGGCGCTGGCCGTCCTCCTCGCGGAACAAAACCTGTGGGCGCGAGATGCTAAGCTCGAATCCTTCGCGACGCATGTTTTCGATCAGAACACCCATCTGCAATTCGCCGCGACCAGCAACCTCGAAGGCTTCGCCGCCGGGCGTGTCACTGATGCGGATGGCTACGTTCGATTCGGCTTCTTTCATCAGGCGATCACGAATGACCCGAGACTGAACCTTTTTGCCGTCACGACCGGCCAGCGGGGAATCGTTTATGCCGAAGGTCACTGTGATGGTTGGCGGATCGATAGGCTGGGCAGGCAGGGCCTCTTCGACTTGCGGGGCTACAAGGGAATCTGCCACGGTGGCTTTGCTCATACCCGCAATCGTGACAATGTCGCCTGCTTCAGCGACGTCAATGGGTTGTTGAGCTAATCCACGGAATGCAAGGATTTTCGACGCGCGGAAGCTTTCAATCTGGGTGCCATCTCGGCTGAGTGCCTTGAGGCTGTCACCCGCTTTCAGAGTTCCACTTTCCACACGACCGGTCAAAATACGACCGATGAATGGATCGCTGCCCAAAGTGGTGGCGAGCATCCTGAACGGTTCGTCCTTTTTCTCGATCTGCTTGGGGGCGGGGACGTGATCAACGATCAGATCGAACAGGGCGGTCAAGTCCTTGCGCGGACCGTCAAGCTCCATATCGGCCCAGCCGGACCGGCCCGAAGCATACATGGCCGGGAAGTCCAGCTGATCGTCATCGGCGCCCAAGTTGGCGAAAAGGTCGAAACATTCGTCCAGCGCGCGATCAGGCTCGGCATCGGGTTTGTCGACCTTGTTCAGCACGACAATCGGGCGCAGGCCCAAAGCCAGCGCCTTTGAGGTCACGAATTTGGTTTGCGGCATCGGGCCTTCGGCGGCATCGACCAGCAGTACAACGCCGTCGACCATGCTGAGAATACGTTCGACTTCCCCACCGAAATCAGCGTGGCCGGGGGTGTCGACGATGTTAATGCGGGTATCCTTCCACTCAACGCTGGTGGCTTTGGCCAGGATGGTAATGCCGCGTTCGCGTTCCAGGTCGTTGCTGTCCATGGCGCGTTCTGCCACGGCCTGGTTTTCCCGGAACGCGCCGGATTGTTTAAGCAGCTCATCCACCAGGGTCGTCTTGCCGTGGTCCACGTGAGCGATGATTGCGATGTTGCGCAGGTCCATGAGAGGTCAGCCTTTGAACGGGAAGTTGCCGCGCGCATAACGCGGCGCGACAAAATATACCAGCCCTAACCGGCGGTCAGTGGCCCGCTGTAGCTGAAAACAGGTGGATGATCAGAATGCCGCTCAAAATCATGCCCAAACCCAAGACTGCGGGCCAATCGAGTTTTTGGCCAAAAACCAGAAATCCAATCAGTGCGATCAGGGCAATACCAAGGCCCGACCAGATTGCATAGACAATGCCCACAGGCATGACCTTTAACGTGAGGGCCATAAGATAAAAGGCCGACCCATAGCCAACCACGACAAGAGCCGACGGCCAAAATCGCGTAAACTGATGGCTAGCCTGCAACGCAGTCGTGCCGATGGTTTCCGCGATAACAGCCAACATTAGGATTAGGTAGGTCTTTGGCACGAGCGATGCCTCTCTGAATTATCGCGAAAGGTTGAGCATACTTGCGATCATTTGGGCAAGGGGATTCAGATGCAGATGATCAAAACCCTAACTTTACCAAAGGTCAGGTAAACCCGACTATTCGGGCTTTTGCATATGTGCTAAACACTCGATTGTTTTTAGTGTGTTTTTAATGAGTTTGATAAGATGACGACTTTTGCAAAATCGGTCATTATCGCTTCGGTTTTGATTGTGGCGTTGGGGTGGCTTGCAGACGGGGGGTCCGTCGACATTGATGCAGCCCAGAATGTTGAGCGGTTCACAGGTTTTCCGGTTTAGGCGCCCACCGAGCGATATCCTTGAAAAGGAGCTTTCGGGCTCCTTTTCTTTTCTTCAGACGCTAAGCAATCTTTACTGCTTTTCGATCGCTTTCAGCTTGGATCGATGTTCAGACAGTCTTTTCACCACGAATTGACGCGCCTTGCGTTCCGCCAGCCTAACCCGGATTTCGGTCAAGAACGCTTCTTCCAGAGATTGCGAGGCTGCGCCGAGAACGTCTCCAACCTCCACAAAGAATCGATCCTCGCCCGTCTCGTCCATAACCTTCATCGTGTCCTCGGCCAATCTGGCGGCGAGGGTAGTGATGGTGTCGGACATCAGCGCGTATTCTCTGTCAGGCGGCGTTTCACGTAATCCGTCACATCTGTCATCAGCGTGTCCATGTGGCGGTCTTGGAAGAAGTGATCGGCACCTTCCACCTCATTATGGGTGATGGTGATACCCTTTTGTTCATGCAGCTTTCCGACCAGAGACGCAGTGTCTGCAGGTGGTGCCACACGGTCCGCCAATCCGTTGATGATCAAGCCAGAAGACGGGCAGGGTGCCAGGAACGAAAAGTCGTACATGTTTGCGGGCGGCGATACACTGATGAAGCCAGTGATCTCGGGGCGGCGCATCAGAAGCTGCATTCCGATCCATGCACCGAACGAGAACCCAGCGACCCAGCAATGCTTGGAGTTGTTGTTCATCGACTGAAGGTAATCCAGCGCTGATGCTGCATCGCTCAGCTCACCTACACCCTGGTCATACTCACCCTGGCTGCGACCAACGCCGCGAAAGTTAAAACGCAGAACCGTGAAGCCCATGTTGTAAAAGGCGTAATGCAGGTTATAGACCACCTTGTTGTTCATGGTCCCGCCAAATTGTGGATGCGGGTGAAGCACGATAGCGATCGGTGCGTCTTTTTCCTTTTGCGGGTGGTAGCGGCCTTCCAGGCGGCCTTCGGGTCCGGGAAAAATCACCTCGGGCATGTGTGCTTTGGTCCTGTTTTTTGACGCGTCGGCCCCGAGATTATCTTGACGGTAATCCTCAGGTACCTTAGAACGGTTCTAATTACATTGTGTCGCGTGAAAACGCTGTCAGTGGGAGATACGCACTGGCTCGGGCGACGTCAATGTTTTCGCGCAGTTCTTGCCTGAAGGAAACAAAATGAAGCTGTCGACCAAAGGCCGCTATGCGATGGTTGCGCTGGCGGATATCGCCCTTCAGTCCTCGGACAAACTTGTCACGTTGGGCGAGATTTCCGAACGTCAGGATATTTCACTACCGTATTTGGAGCAGCTTTTTGTGAAACTTCGCCGAGCTGATCTGGTCAGTTCAGTACGCGGACCGGGTGGGGGCTATCGCCTGGCGCGACCTGCCTCGGAAATCCGTGTGGTCGAGATACTGGCCGCGGTTGATGAGACGGTGGATGCGATGCACAAGGGGGCAGGTGCCTCGGGCGCGTCTTCGGGCAGCCGGGCGCAGTCACTGACCAATCGGTTGTGGGAAAGCCTGAGCGCGAATGTTTACGTATTCCTGCATCAAACGCGGCTGTCGGATGTAATTCGGAATGATCTTGCACCGTGTCCCGCTGTTCCTAGCTTGTTCGCAGTCGTGGACGATTGATCTGATGACGTTTTTCTGTGTTCCGTCAAAACCCATCTTGGAAAAGATACATCTATGAAACGGGTTTATCTCGACCATAACGCAACCGCCGCTCTGAGGCCCGAGGCCCGCGATGCAATGATCGCGGCGATGGATTTGGTGGGCAATCCGTCCTCGGTCCATGCCGAAGGGCGCGCCGCAAAAGCGGTGGTCGAGAAAGCGCGGGCTCAAATCGCAACAGCGTTTGGGGCCGATGGTGCCGACATCGTGTTTACTTCTGGTGCGACGGAGGCAGCGGCTTTGGCCATGGCGGGGCGCGATCTTCAAGGTGCAGCGATTGAGCATGACGCGGTAAGAGCTTGGATTAATGAGGTTCTGCCTGTCTCCCAAGGCGGTTACGTTGACGTGCCGGACGCTTCCCGATCCACGCTACAACTGGCCAATTCGGAAACTGGAATTGTTCAAACTTTGCCTGCCGGTCTTGCGGTCACCGACGCGACTCAGGCTTTTGGTAAGTTGCCGATAGCCTTCAACTGGCTGGGGGCTGAGATGGCGCTGATTTCAGCCCACAAACTTGGCGGGCCAAAAGGGATCGGGGCGTTGGTGATGAAACGCGGCACCAATCTTGCTGCGCAAATCAAGGGCGGCGGGCAGGAGATGGGGCGTCGCTCGGGTACAGAAAATGTCACTGGAATTGCGGGGTTCGGAGCAGCAGCTGAAGCCGCGTCCCGTGATTTAGCAAATGGCGTTTGGGAAAACGTTGCAGAACTTAGAAATATTCTAGAAAACGCTCTTGAGGCTGGTACGAAAGCTACTATTTTTGTCGGGAAAGTCCAGGAGCGACTCCCCAACACTCTGTGCTTCGCCACACCGGGATGGAAGGGCGAGACACAGGTCATGCAGATGGATTTGTCAGGCTTCGCGATCAGTGCGGGCTCGGCCTGCTCCAGCGGCAAGGTTCGTGCAAGCGCCGTACTGACGGCCATGGGATTTGATGAGATGACGGCCTCTAGCGCAATCCGCGTATCGCTGGGGCCAGAGACGGTAGAAGAAGATGTGCTGCGTTTCGCGGAAACGTGGCTTGAAAAAGAGAAAAAGCATCGCGCGCGGGCCGCGTGATCTGACGGAGGGTGAATTATGGCCGCTTTGGACCAGACCCAGGTGAAAGAGGGTGTCGATCAGGAAACCGTAGACGCGGTTCGCGAGGTCAGCACTTATAAATACGGCTGGGAAACTGATATCGAGATGGAGTATGCGCCAAAAGGCGTGAATCCCGATATCGTTCGTCTGATCTCGGACAAAAATGATGAACCTGAGTGGATGACCGAATGGCGTCTGGCCGCGTTCGAGCGCTGGACCCAGATGGAAGAGCCTAAATGGGCGATGGTGCACTACCCGCCGATCGACTTTCAGGACCAGTATTATTATGCCCGTCCGAAATCGATGGAAGATAAACCCAAATCTCTGGATGAGGTCGATCCCAAGCTTCTGGCGACATACGAAAAGCTGGGTATCCCTTTGAAAGAACAGATGATCCTGGCAGGTGTCGAGGGCGCTGAGAATGCTCCGGCAGAAGGCCGTAAGGTTGCTGTTGATGCAGTATTTGACTCGGTTTCGGTCGGGACGACTTTTCAGGAAGAGTTGAAGAAAGCTGGCGTTATTTTCTGCTCGATTTCCGAGGCGATCAAAGAGCATCCGGAACTGGTCAAGAAATACCTGGGGACGGTCGTACCGGTCTCGGACAATTTCTATGCCACGCTCAACTCGGCTGTATTCTCGGATGGTTCATTCGTCTACGTCCCGCCCGGCGTGCGCTGCCCGATGGAACTGAGCACATATTTCCGCATCAATGCAGAAAATACCGGCCAGTTTGAGCGCACGCTGATCATCGCCGACAAGGGCTCTTACGTCTCGTATCTGGAAGGCTGCACCGCGCCCCAGCGCGACACCGCTCAGTTGCACGCGGCGGTTGTCGAGATCATCGTCGAAGAAGATGCCGAGGTGAAATACTCGACCGTTCAGAACTGGTTCCCCGGAGATGAGAATGGCAAGGGCGGGATCTACAACTTCGTGACCAAGCGCGCCGATTGTCGGGGTGATCGCTCCAAGGTGATGTGGACGCAGGTCGAAACCGGCTCAGCCGTAACCTGGAAATACCCGTCCTGCATCCTGCGTGGCGACGATAGCCAGGGTGAGTTCTACTCGATCGCGATCACGAACAACATGCAGCAGGCCGACACCGGCACCAAGATGGTTCATCTGGGCAAGAACACCAAGTCGCGGATCGTATCGAAAGGGATCAGTGCCGGTAAGGCGCAGAACACCTATCGTGGTCTGGTGTCGATGCATCCAAAGGCCAAGGATAGCCGCAACTATACGCAGTGCGACAGCTTGCTTATTGGCGACAAATGCGGGGCGCATACGGTTCCGTATATCGAGGTGAAGAACAACTCATCTCGGGTCGAGCACGAGGCGACGACATCAAAAGTGGATGACGATCAGCTGTTCTATTGCCGTCAGCGTGGCATGGACGAGGAAGAAGCCGTGGCCTTGGTCGTCAACGGGTTCTGCAAGGACGTTCTGCAGGCGCTGCCGATGGAATTTGCGATGGAAGCGCAACAGCTTGTGGCAATCAGCCTTGAGGGATCAGTCGGCTGATGACACCAAAACCCCAACAGCGAATCCGAAAGGACGATGTCCTGACCGTGCTTGGCTATGCGTTGCCGGTGCTCGGCGGCCTGTTGGGGGTTGCTTACGTCAATACCAAGTACATGGATTTTATTAACCCGGTTTGGGCTGTGGGCGGAGGTGCTTTGCTTGGATGGATTATCGCCCGTGTGATCCGCAAGGCACTGGGATAGGAACACATCGGGGCCACGTTACGCCCCTTGCGAGATGCAAAAGGACAAAAAATGCTGGAAATCAACAACCTGCACGTCAAACTTGAGGAAGAAGACAAGCAAATTCTGAAAGGGGTCGACCTGACGGTCGAGCCTGGCAAAGTGCACGCGATCATGGGGCCCAATGGCTCGGGCAAATCGACGCTCAGCTACGTGTTGTCAGGCCGTGATGGCTATGAGGTGACCGAGGGCGGCGCGACCCTTGACGGCGAGGATCTGCTTGAGATGGAACCGGAAGAACGTGCAGCCGCAGGTGTGTTTCTGGCGTTCCAGTACCCGGTCGAGATTCCCGGTGTGGGCAACATGACCTTCCTGCGCACCGCCGTGAATGCGCAGCGCAAAGCACGTGGCGAGGAAGAGCTGTCGGCGACGGATTTTCTGAAAGAGGTTCGTGCCAAGGCCAAGGCGCTGAAAATCGACGCAGAAATGTTGAAGCGCCCGGTCAATGTGGGCTTTTCAGGCGGTGAGAAAAAGCGCAATGAAATCCTGCAAATGGCGATGCTTGAGCCGAAGATGTGTATCCTGGACGAAACGGACTCGGGCCTTGACGTAGACGCGATGAAGCTGGTGGCCGAGGGCGTGAACGCGTTGCGTGATGAGGGGCGCGGGTTCCTTGTTATCACGCACTATCAGCGGCTTCTCGATCACATCAAACCTGACGTGGTTCACATCATGGCGGATGGTCGTATCGTGAAATCCGGTGGTCCCGAACTGGCGCTGGAAGTTGAAAACAACGGCTATGCCGACATACTGGCTGAAGTGAACTGATGGCTTTGCCCCAAGCAAAACAGACAGCAACCGAGGAACGGCTGGCAGCGCTGACCATGCCGGATGCGGGATGCACACGCAAAGCGCGCGAAGCCGCAATTGCACGTGTACGCGCGATGGGTTTGCCCAGTCGTCGAGATGAATACTGGAAATATACCCGTCCAGACACTCTGGTCTCTGCGGAAGCTCCCAGTGCTGCTTTGTTCAAAACGGATGAACCGGCTCTGTTCCACGCGCTCGACCGGCTGAAGATCGTTTTCATTGATGGCGTATTCAGCCCGGAAGAGTCTGATGATCTGTCTCTGGAGGGTGTAACGATCGATCGGCTGGAAGATATCTGTTGCAAAGATATTCATTGGGCCAAAGAGTTATACGGCGTTCTTGAAGCAAAAGGCCAAAATCCAGTGGCGCGTCCCTTGGCGGCGCTGAACACAGCCCATGCATCAGATGGTGTTGCCATTCATGTTACCGGCAAGCCGAGCAAACCGATTAATTTGATCTATCGCCATGAATCTGAAACGTCGGACGCGATCTTGCATCATGTCGTTCGGGTTGAAAGCGGTGCCGAAGTCACGATCCTTGAAAACGGACCCGCAGCGTCGCGCTTCAACAAATGCATGGAGATCGATATCGCCGACAATGGCACACTGCATCACATCCGTGCGCAGGGCCGGGATCATCAACGTCGTGCGGCGACTCATATGTTCTCGCGGCTTGGTAAGGAATCCGTCTATAAATCCTTCACGCTGACCGTGAACGGAGTTTTGACGCGAAACGAGCAAGTCGTCGAACTGACGGGTGACGATGCGGTCGCGCACGTGGCGGGTGCGTGTGTTGGAGATGGTGATTTTCTCCATGATGACACGGTCTTTGTCACCCATGATGCGGTGAATTGCGAAAGCCGCCAAGTGTTCAAGAAGGTGCTTCGCAACGGGGCGACGGGTGTTTTTCAGGGCAAGATCTTGGTAAAGGAAGGCGCTCAGAAAACCGACGGTTACCAGATCAGCCAGTCGCTGCTTCTGGACGATGACAGTCAGTTCCTCGCAAAGCCGGAGCTCGAGATTTACGCCGATGACGTGGCGTGTTCGCACGGTTCAACCTCTGGCGCCATTGATGAAACGGCTTTATTCTACCTACGCTCGCGTGGAGTCCCGACGGCAGAGGCAACGGACATGTTGACACTGGCCTTCCTGGCTGAAGCCGTTGATGAAATCGAGGACGAGGATCTGGCAGCTGATATCGTGTCCCGATTGCAAGATTGGCTGGCACGCCGCCGCTGATGCCTGTCACAACTGATATCGTGGCCACGTATCGCGGACCGGGGCGTGTGGTGCGTCGGCTGCTTGATATGGGGCCGCGCGAAGACCGCGCATTGGCGTTTGTGATGGCGTTCTGTGTAATAGGCTTTATCGCACAATTGCCCGGACTTGCACGGAGGGCTCATCTGGAAGGGATAGAGCTGAACATGCTGATGGGCGGGGCCCTGTTGGGATCGGTCTTTATTCTGCCATTGTGCTTTTATCTTCTTGCTTGGCTCACCCATTTCATCGCGCGGATGATGGGGGGCGATGGCACCAGTTATGGCGCGCGGCTAGCCTTGTTCTGGGCGCTTCTCGCGTCAGCGCCTTTGGTGTTGCTGAATGGGCTTGTGTCCGGTTTCATCGGCCCCGGGTCAGCGCAAACACTTGTGGGGCTGTTATGGGTTGCGGTATTCCTCTGGTTCTGGTTGTCGGGCCTCAAGCAATCGCAAAAGGCTGCTAAATGAATTCCACCGCACTGCTCAACCTGGTCGTTCTGACCCTGTCCAATCCAGCCGAAGCCGCAAGACGATTGCTCGCGTTGCGGCTGGGTACGGAGGTACTATGGCTCGCCTTTTCTCTTGCGGTGATCCTGAACGCACTGGTCCAGTCTGCGTCCAGCTTCGTCCTGCCGCTTATCAGTCCGGATGTTCAGCAACTGGCTGAGCCACTATCGAGGACGCTTTTTGTTTCCGTTGCGGCAATCATGATCAGCGTCGTGACGTTCCTATTAGTGGGCCGCGTCCTGGGTGGAACGGGAACGTTCAATGACTTCATGACGCTGATTGTCTGGTTGCAAATCCTGCAAATTGCGGGGCAAGCAATTATTCTAGCGCTGGTTGCAGCGCTGCCGTTTCTATTCTTACCGGCCAGTCTGGCGATGCTGGGTCTTAGCCTTTACATCACCCTGCATTTTCTCAACGAGGCGCATCGATTTAATTCGTTGGGAAAGTCGTTTGTTGTGATCCTGATCTCTGGTCTTGTGGCCGTCCCGTTTGTTCTTTGGCTGATCCCCGCCGGGTCTGTATAGGGAAGTCCTGTCTATGTATGACGTACAAAAAATCCGCGCAGATTTTCCGATCCTGTCACGTCAGGTCAACGGAAAGCCGCTGACTTATCTAGACAATGGGGCCTCCGCGCAGAAACCCCAGGTAGTGATCGACGCGATCACGCAGGCCTATGCGCTCGAATATTCGAACGTGCATCGAGGGCTTCACTATCTGTCAAATCTCGCGACCGAGAAATATGAGGCCGTCCGTGGCACGGTTGCGCGGTTTCTGGGCGTATCAAACGAGAATGAGATTGTCCTGAATTCGGGTACGACCGAAGGAATCAATTTAGTCGCCTACGGTTGGGCAATGCCACGCCTGCAGGCGGGGGACGAGATTGTCCTCAGCGTGATGGAACATCACGCCAACATCGTACCGTGGCACTTCCTGCGCGAACGGCAGGGCGTGGTGCTGAAATGGGTCGATGTCGATGCGACCGGCCATCTTGACCCTCAGGCGGTAATCGACGCCATTGGCCCCAGGACAAAGCTGGTTGCGGTGACCCAATGCTCGAACGTGCTGGGCACTGTGGTTGATGTCAAAGCAATCACGCAAGGCGCCCACGCCAAAGGCGTTCCGGTTCTGGTGGATGGCAGCCAGGGCGCGGTTCATATGCCCGTCAATGTCGATGACATCGGATGTGACTTCTATGCCATCACGGGTCATAAACTGTACGGCCCATCCGGTTCTGGCGCTATTTTTATCAAATCGGACCGTATGGCTGAAATGCGCCCCTTTATTGGTGGCGGTGACATGATCAAAGAGGTTTCAAAAGATCAGGTGATCTACAACGATCCGCCAATGAAGTTCGAGGCCGGAACCCCTGGCATCGTGCAGACCATCGGGTTGGGTGTGGCGCTTGACTATATGATGGACCTTGGCATGGAGAGCATCGCATCGCATGAGGCCGGCTTGCGCGACTATGCAATGCAACGGTTGAATGGATTGAACTGGCTGCAGGTTCAAGGCACCACAGCGAACAAAGCCGCGATATTCAGCTTTACTTTGGATGGGGCAGGGCATGCCCATGATGTTTCAACCATTCTGGACAAAAAGGGTGTCGCCGTGCGCGCAGGCCACCACTGCGCCGGGCCGCTGATGGATCATTTAGGGGTCACTGCTACCTGTCGTGCCAGCTTTGGGCTTTATAACACGACGAATGAGGTCGACACTCTGATCGATGCGTTGGAGCTTGCCCACGATCTGTTTGCCTGATCGTACTGCGGATTTGCAGTTGCACCCGGATTGGAACGAGGGTAGCTAACGGCCAAGGCACCTGTAGCTCAGCTGGATAGAGCGCTGCCCTCCGAAGGCAGAGGCCAGAGGTTCGAATCCTCTCAGGTGCGCCATTTCACCCTTGCTAGTCGGCATATTACGCAGAACTGACGGTGCACGAACCTGTTTTTCCAGGCAAAACAAAACCCCCGCCAGAACTATCTGATGGGGGTTGTGCAACAGCGAAAGATGAAATGCTCGATTAGCCGCGCCACGAGCGGATGACACCGCAATCCATGTGAACGAAATTCGAACGATAGTACTGTCCAACGCCACCGGCACGGCAGGCCATCGCTGCTTTGCCCATTTGCGAGACCGAGCGTGATGACAGTCGCAGATCAGCAGCCTGACCCTTCATATGAAGCGAATTCTTGGCAACACCCCGCGAGCGGCGGCGCAGCATTGCGTTGGTTTGCGGTGAGCGGTAACCCGACAGCAGCATGTATGGCTCGCTGACATCCAGAAGGTTATGAGTGGCCGCCATAATGTCGACGGTCCTCAGGTCCACGGACTTGACTTGATCGCTGCGCCAGTCGCGCATGAAGTGGTTGACCTCTTTCACCGCGTCTTTGATGTATTTGCCATCAACCCAATAGACCATATCGATACGTTCACCGGTACGGCCGGAATACATGCGGATACGGCGAATATCACCTCCGCCGCGAAGGAAACCTGCTGCGTTGGAATATGTGGGAGCTGCAACAACTGCGGTTGCGGCGAATGCGCCCAATAGGGCACGCCGGGTCAGGCCCGAGGTACTGCTCTTGGTCATTTTTTGTTTCGTCCCGTACTGTTCCTGCCTGCACACGATGTTACGCGCGCCGTATTAATTTTTTCCCATCCCAGATGCGGGATTTATGGCACAGTAGGATTCAACAGCCAAGAAATCTTTGGTCGCAGTCAAATCAAGGGGGAAATTTCGGCAGTTTTTTGCGCAACTGATGCAAGTATGCTTGCTTTTGGCGCAGTTCGCGCGTCGGCGATGCAATCGCGCACCAGGGGTCAAAGAAGCGGTCTGGTGATGAATTTGTGAATAGACATCAGGCGCTCAGCAAAACATTATTTTCAGACGCCGCTTATAGGGCGTGACAAGTCATTGAAGAAACAGGGCCATCCTATGTCATTTGTTACCCGTGCTCGTTCAAGTGTTTTTATCGCCGCTTTCCTTGTGGCTTCGGCCTCAGTCGCGCAGGCGGGGACGGATGGCACAGCGTTTCAAATGGCCGTTGCGGAAAGTGTGTCCAACAGCCCCGCAATTGCTGAGTTTTATCGCACAAACGGGTTTGATCCGGTTTGGGTTGGCGATACGACCGAACATGCTGCACGACGCAAAGCTCTGATCGAAGCGCTTTCGACAACCGACCTGCATGGATTGCCTGGGGCACAATACGACGTCCAGACTTTGGTGACAAAGATGCAGGACGCGCGCAACACCCGTGATCTGGGCATGCTCGAGGCTGAGTTGACACGAGTTTTTGTTAAATATGCCAGCGACTTGCAGTCCGGTTCTGTATCGCCATCGCAAATCGATGCCGGCCTGGTGCGAGCTGTGGAAAAGCGCAGCGCCGCAGAGCATCTTGAACTGCTTGTTTCCAGCCAGGGTGATACGTATTTCAAGAACTTGATGCCGCAATCGCGTCAGTATCTTGCGTTGCTGAAACAGAAGAAGGCGCTGGAAGCGCTGATGACACAAGGTGGCTGGGGCGAGACCGTTCCTGTCTCCAAGCTTGAGCTTGGGGACACAGGGAACAGTGTCATCAGGCTGCGCAATCGACTTGTTGCGATGGGTTATCTGAAGCCTACTGCCAGCCCAAACTATGATGATGCGCTGTTTGCGGCGGTGCAATCCTTTCAGGCTGCTCATGGTCTTGAGGCGGACGGCGTAGCTGGCAAAGGCACGATTTCCGAGATCAATCGCCCAGTTTCAGATCGCTTGAAAGCTGTTTACGTTGCGCTTGAACGGGAGCGCTGGTTACCCAAAGACCGTGGTGAGCGGCATATTCTGGTGAATCTGGCCGATTTTTCTGCCAAGATCGTCGATGACGGGCAGGTCACGTTTGAGACTCGTGCCGTGATCGGCAAAAACACACATGATCGCCGTAGCCCAGAGTTCTCGGATGAGATGGAGCATATGGTGATCAACCCAAGTTGGTATGTGCCACGCTCGATCATCACGAAGGAATATCTGCCGCAATTACGGGCCAATCCAAATGCTGTCGGCCATATCCAGATCACCGACCGCCGTGGCCGTCAGGTAAATCGTGGAGCGGTTGACTTTACCCAGTTCACTGCGCGTAATTTCCCGTTTTCCATGCGTCAGCCCCCGAGCAAAAGCAACGCACTTGGGCTGGTGAAGTTCATGTTCCCTAATAAGTACAACATCTATCTGCATGATACGCCTCAGAAATCTCTGTTCGCACGCGAGGTTCGGGCATTCTCTCATGGATGCATCCGTTTGGCGCAACCGTTCGAGTTTGCCTATAAGCTGCTGGCCAAGCAGGAAGAGGATCCTAAGGCGTTTTTCCACCGCGTTCTGAACACGGGCAAAGAAACGAAGGTTGAACTGGATAAAAAAATTCCGGTGCATCTGATTTATCGCACGGCCTATATTGGCCCCAAAGGCGAGGTGCAGTATCGCCGCGACGTGTATGACCGGGATCGCAAAATCTGGGAAGCGCTGCAAAAGGCAGGGGTGGTCCTGCCGGACGTTCAAGGGTAATCACGAGGCAAATCCCGCCACGAGGACGCCCGACATGCAGTTTACCGTTCAACAAATCGCCGATTCCCTGGGGGTCGTCGCAGAAGGCCAGACTGGGCTGACCATCTTGCGGGCAGCCGAGCCGGGAGATGCCGGGCCAACCGATCTGGCCATGGCGATGTCGCCAAAATATGCTGAAGCCTTGGAGACCGGTACAGCACGGGCCGCGGTTTTGTGGGATGGCGCGGACTGGAAAGCACTGGGGCTTGAGGCCGCCATTTTTGTGCAACGCCCCCGCATGGCGATGGCAGGGATCACCGCGATGCTGGATCGCGGGCAGGGGATTGCGCCGGGAATTCATCCATCGGCTGTCATTGATGAAACCGCCGAGATCGGGGTAGACGTATCGGTCGGCCCGCTTGCTGTTATCGGTGCGCGCGCGCGCGTCGGCGCGGGTTCGGTTATCGGCGCGCATTGCGTGATCGGTATGGATGCGTCGCTTGGTGAAAACGCTCTGCTGCGCGAAATGGTCAGCATAGGTGCGCGGGCTCAAATCGGTGATCGCTTTATCGCGCAGCCGGGTGCCCGTATCGGCGGGGACGGTTTCAGCTATGTCACACCAGAAGTCTCGGGTGCCGAAAATGCGCGGAAAACTCTGGGTGATCAGGGGGATGCAAAGGCGCAAAGCTGGTTGCGCATCCATTCGCTGGGTGCGGTCGAGATTGGCGATGACGTCGAGGTCGGCTCGAACTGCACTGTCGACAACGGGACCATACGCAATACTGTAATCGGTAGTGGATCGAAACTGGATAATCTTGTCCACGTGGGACACAACACCCGAGTCGGGCAGGATTGTTTGTTATGTGGGCAAACCGGCGTTTCTGGTTCGGTCGAGATTGGTAATAACGTAGTACTGGGTGGTCAGACTGGTGTTGTCGATAATATTTTCATCGGTGATGGCGTGATTGCCGGTGGCGGCACCAAGATTCTGTCAAATGTTCCTGCTGGTCGCGTGATCATGGGCTACCCGGGCATTAAAATGGAAAGCCATACCGAGATATATAAAGCCCAACGTCGTCTGCCCCGATTGTCGCGCGACGTCGAGGCGTTGAAAAAGGCTGTTTTCAAACAGCCTTCAAGTGATTAAATCATCCCCAAGGCGAAAATCAGGGGATCGAGATGAGCATCAGCGACCGCGTCATAGCAATCATTGCCGAACAGGCCGTGCTTGAGCCTTCGGATGTGACGCCCGACAGTACGCTCGAAGAATTGGGCATCGATAGCCTGGGTCTTGTTGAGAGTATCTTTGCCATCGAGGAAGAGTTCGATATCACCGTGCCCTTCAACGCAAACGAGCCCACATCCGGCGATTTCGACATTTCGAATGTGACAGCGATCATTGCGGGTATCGAAAAACTCGTGTCTGAAAAGGTCTGACCGCTGGTATGAAACGCGTCGTCATTACGGGTGCTGGCACCATTAACGCGTTGGGCCATTCCGTCCCCGACACTCTGGAAGCCATGCGCGAGGGTCGTTGTGGTATCTCCGAGCTTGAGTTTCGTGATGTGGATCGCCTGTCGATCAAGATCGGCGGTCAAGTCCGGGGTTTTGAGGCCGAGGGCCGTTTCAACCGCCAACAGATGACGCTGTATGATCGGTTCACGCAGTTCACGTTAACCGCCGCCAAAGAAGCGATCGATCAATCCGGTATCGTATTCTCGGGTGACACAGCCGCGCGGTCGGGGGTGGTGCTGGGAACGGCCGGTGGTGGCGTCTCCACCTGGGATGACAACTACCGCTCGGTTTACGAGGATGGTAAAAATCGCGTGCATCCTTTTGTCGTGCCCAAGCTGATGAACAACGCGGCGGCCAGCCACGTTTCGATGGAGCACAACCTCAAAGGCCCTAGCTTTACAGTATCAACAGCGTGTGCGTCTTCGAACCATGCGATGGCGCAGGCATTTCAGATGGTGCGCAGCGGGGCAGCGCCCGCAATGGTGACCGGTGGCTCGGAGTCAATGCTGTGCTTTGGGGGCGTCAAGGCATGGGAAGGGCTTCGCGTCATGTCAAAAGATGCCTGTCGGCCCTTTAGCGCAAACCGAAACGGGATGGTGCAAGGCGAAGGTGCGGGTGTTTTTGTGTTCGAAGAATACGAACACGCGCGCGCGCGCGGAGCAGATATCCTGTGCGAGGTCGTGGGATTCGCCATGTCCTCGGACGCGGCCGACATAGTTATGCCCAGCAAACAAGGGGCAGCACGGGCCATGGCCGGGGCGTTATCGGATGCACGGCTGAATGCATGCGATGTGGGTTACATAAATGCCCATGGGACCGGCACGGCTGCAAATGACAAAACCGAATGCGCAGCCGTTGCTGGTGTGTTTGGTCCGCACGCCGACGATCTGATGATTTCGTCAACAAAGTCCATGCACGGTCACTTGATCGGCGGTACCGGGGCAGTTGAGCTATTAGCCTGTATCATGGCCCTGCGCGACGGGGTGATCGCCCCGACCATTGGCTATGAAGAGCCCGACCCCGAATGCGCGCTGGATGTGGTGCCAAACGAGTCGCGTGAGGCGAAAGTTAATGTCGCCCTTAGCAATGCTTTCGCCTTTGGTGGGCTGAACGCCGTTCTTGCGTTGAAGCGTATATGAAGAAGCCGCCGTGTAATCACGGCGGCTTTCTTATTCGATGCTTTTGCGGGGCTTAGTTTATGGAAACGTTCAGTCCGTCAAAGCCTGCTGTGAAGCCAGACAAAGACATGTCCATATTCAGAACCTGATCTGGCAGGCGCGCAGGAACCAGCGACAGCACTGCCTTTTGGCCTGATTTCATCGCGTCGATATCACCCTGTGTCAAACCCAGTTGCGCCACACAGCCAACCGGAATGCAGTGGTGATAATTGTAAAGCTTGCGCGGTGCCCCATCGATCGACATAGCCAATTGCGCCTGCAGCAGGGTTTCGAGCGGTACTACAACATTCGCCCAAGCAACAGCGGCACCGCCTTCGGGCAGTTTTCCGATCGAAACTTCAGCAATCGGATCACCCTGTTGGTTATTCAGGATCTGAACCATCGCGCAGGGATCGTCTTCGCCTTCGGTTTTGATGCAGGAAATATTCCATTCACCCGTTTGTTCTTTGACGTATTGCTCGCCAACACGGGGACCAGATTCACCCAGATCCAGATCGCTGCCAACTTCGGCTTCAGGTTGCTGTGTGGTTTCCTGCGCAAATGCTGTTCCGCACAACAGTGCTGCGGCCGCCACATTAAAAGGGACAAGTTTCCTGATCATGAATGCCTCATCTAACTGATCCAGTTTTTTGTTTCCTCTATCACCGCAATTCAGTGGTGTCAGGGTAAATCCGAATTCCAGACCGTGAATTGATCGTTTTTTGCCGAAATGCGTGGGAAACACCGCGATCTGCAACGAAAAAGGGAGCCGGTGGAGCGGCTCCCTTCCTGAATATTTTCTCCCCGTCGGACTGGCCGACTTAGTTATGCGCAGACGTTACGAAAGGGGAACCCGTTGGTCAACTCCTAACCCTAAAAAACTATTCTTGCGTCTTTCGGTTTTCGTAGAAATTAAAAAAAAAAGCCGTGCCCAAAGGCACGGCCAGTCGACAGGGAGGAAGTTTGCCCCCGCAGCCAAGCCACGAGAAGCAACATTTACTCTCGCAGCGAAAGGTTAACTTTGTATGCTTGCAGCAGATCGGTAGAATTCGGGACAGATTTTCAATGGACAACAAGATCTTCGTAGGCGGTGGTGGCGACGGCTATTCAGTGGCACAGGGGCTGTCGCTGAAATATGCGAACCGCCATGGCCTGATTGCTGGTGCGACCGGTACGGGCAAAACGGTTACGCTGCAAATTCTGGCTGAAGGCTTCTCACAGGCGGGGGTTCCAGTGTTTCTGGCCGATGTGAAAGGTGACTTGTCTGGGCTGGCGCTGCCTGGAAGCGAAACCCACAAATTACACCAGGCTTTTTTGGATCGGGCCGAGAAGATCGGGTTCGGCACATTCTCTTACGCCGCGTGTCCAGTCACGTTCTGGGATCTGTTTGGCGAGCAGGGGCATCCGGTCCGAACCACAGTGACAGAGATGGGCCCACTGCTACTATCGCGACTGATGGAGCTGAGCGAGGCGCAGGAAGGCATTCTGAACATCGCCTTTCGGGTCGCAGACGAAGAAGGCATGCCGCTGCTTGACCTGAAAGACCTGCAGGCATTGCTGGTCTGGATAGGCGAGAAACGTGCCCAACTATCGCTGCGCTATGGCAATGTCTCGACATCTTCGATCGGTGCTATTCAACGCCGCTTGCTGGTTCTGGAAAATCAGGGCGGTACCAATCTGTTTGGCGAGCCTGCGTTGGACCTGGCCGACCTGATGCGGACAGATGCGAACGGGCAAGGGATGGTGAACATTCTGGCCTCTGACAAGCTGATGGGCTCTCCGCGTCTGTACGCGACTTTCCTGTTGTGGCTGCTTAGCGAATTGTTTGAAGAACTGCCCGAAGTGGGGGACCCTGAAAAACCGAAACTGGTGTTCTTCTTTGATGAAGCGCACTTGCTGTTCGAGGACGCCCCCAAAGTGCTGGTGGACAAGGTCGAGCAGGTGGCGCGCCTGATCCGATCAAAGGGCGTTGGCGTTTATTTCATCTCGCAGAATCCGGCGGACATCCCGGAAGATATTCTGGGTCAGCTGGGCAACCGGGTCCAACATGCGCTGCGGGCCTTCACAGCGCGCGACCGCAAGAATCTGCGACTTGCTGCTGAGACCTATCGTGAAAACCCAGCTTTCGATACTGAGACCGCAATCCGAGAGGTGGGCGTGGGCGAGGCCGTGACGTCGATGCTGCAAAAGAAGGGTGTACCGGGCGTGGTCGAGCGCACTTTGATCCGGCCACCGGGCTCCCAACTTGGTCCGATTACCAAAGCTGAGCGTCAGTCGGTGATCAAAGCTTCGCCGATGGATGCAAAATACGGCAAGCGTATCGACCGCAAATCGGCGTTTGAGATTCTGCAGGCGCGCGCGGATGCCGCTGCGAATGCGGCGGAACAGGCGGAATCCGACGAAGTTCTGGAACAGCAGAGCCCGGCAGAACGCGAATACGCCTCGGCCCGAAGGTATTCGGGCAACCGCGTTGGGCGATCGTCATCTCGTCTTTCGCGCAAAAAGGATACCTTCGCCACGGCCATGAGCGAGGCCGTGATCAAAGAGCTGAAAGGAACAACTGGCCGCCGCATCGTCAGGGGCATACTGGGCGGCTTGTTCCGCAATCGATAGAATCCGGAGCGCAGCGCGCGCCGAACCAGTCGCGCGCCCATATTGTTATCGATTAAGCCGGCGCAGGCCTTCCTGTCTGCAATAATTATCCGCCTCGGGCACCGACATTTTGGTGGCCGGAAAATCGATTGCGCGGTCCCAGGTGACGCGGTCCTGGCGGTAAAGCTGACAGGTCACAACTCCTTTGGGCGTCTGGACCTTGACCGGGGTGGTCTCCAACTGTTCGGGTGAGGGAATACACGCTGATAGCGTTGCCATCAGCGGGATCCCGATTGCGAAAACTCTGAGTGGTTTAATCATTGCGACTACGGTGCTCTCATCTTGGTTAACTGTCAGATCGTTACAACTCCGCACCAAACAAACATGGTATGGGGCACAGCGCGATGTGGTGGATCACGATACACCGATTTAGAGCGTTCTGACTCGCCGCACAATAAAACGCACCGATTAACGGTGCGTTAGGGGAATTTCGCAAGAAATTTTGCTTATTTCTCGGGGATCAGCCCTCTTGGACTGAATCTGAGAACAATCAAAAGAATCAGCCCCATGGTGAACAGGCGCATATGTGCGGCGCTATCTATCAGATGCGTCTTAAGTGCGCTGCCGTCAGGCATGCCTGAGGTTATCAGGTTCATCAGCCACAGGCCCATGGGTTCAACCTGAACCCACAGGAACCAGATCAGGAACGCTCCCAGTACGGCTCCGAAATTGTTGCCCGACCCGCCGACGATCACCATGACCCAGACAAGGAAGGTAAAGCGAAGCGGGTTGTAAGTGCCCGGCGTCAGCTGCCCGTCCAAAGTGGTCATCATCGCACCGGCGATGCCGCAGATGGCTGAGCCCAGAACAAAGATCTGTAGATGGCGGCGGGTGACATCCTTGCCCATCGCCTCGGCGGCAACCTCGTTGTCGCGGATGGCGCGCATCATGCGGCCCCAAGGGCTTTTCAACGCCATCTGAGCCATCCACAGCAGCACCAGTAGCACGATCAGGAACAGCAAAGAGTAGCCCAGCTTGACGGAAAGCGTCGAGGCAGTAACCGGATCCAGCCCGAACCACTCGGCCCTTGCAAGGAAAGTTGGGTCTTGCTGCAATTCAACTTCGTAGCCAACCACCGGTGAGGGGCGTGGAATGCCGTAGACGTTCTTGACCCCACGTGCCAGCCAGTCCTCGTTTTTCATGACGGCGATGATGATCTCGGCGATACCAAGTGTGGCAATTGCCAAATAGTCCGAGCGCAGGCCCAGCGCCGTTTTTCCGATCAGCCATGCTGCGCCCGCCGCCAAAAGTCCCCCGGCAGGCCAAGCGAATAGGACAGGAAGGTTCAAACCGCCGATATTACCTGCGACAGCAGGATCAATCGCTTCGATCGCAGCTACGTTGGGATCAAAAATTGCGCGGTAAACAAAAAAACCTACGACCAGAATACCGATGATTGCAAAGGTTTGTGGGCGTCCCTTGGGCATTTTTTGGGCCACCATCACAGCTGCAACCACGGTTGCCGCGCCCATCAAAAGCGACAGGATGACGCCATATCCTCCACCAGACCAGGCGCCGGGGGTTGGGGGTGTCGAGACCAGCACAACCGCCAGCCCGCCCAGCGCTACAAAGCCCATGACACCAACGTTGAAGAGGCCAGCAAAGCCCCATTGCAGGTTGACGCCAATCGACATGATGGCCGAGATCAAGCCCATGTTCAGGATCAGGATTGCGGCGTTCCAGCTTTGGGTGAATCCGGTCAACAGGATGAGTGCGCCGACGACCACAAAAAGCAGCGTGTTTTTGACTGGCTCGCTCATATCACTTTTCCTTTGAACAAGCCGGTTGGCTTAAACAGAAGTACGATCAGCAAAATGGCAAAGCTGACAGCGAATTTGTAATCGGTGGACAGGAACTGCACCAAACCTGACGGCTCCAGATTTTCAGGTGCCAGATAGGTGAGCACTTTCTTCCACGCGTAGGTGATCGTCACCTCAGAAAACGCGATGATGAAACCGCCCGCGATAGCTCCCAGAGGGTTTCCGAGGCCACCCACGATAGCCGAGGCAAAGATCGGCAGCAAAAGCTGGAAATAGACAAATGGCTTGAAGCTTTTGTCGAGGCCGTAAAGCACGCCCGCAGTGGTCGCCAGCGCGGCAACGATGATCCATGTGATCATCACCACGCGCTCGGGGTTGATACCGGACAGCAACGCAAGATCCTCATTGTCAGAATAGGCCCGCATTGATTTGCCGGTGCGCGTTTTGTTCAGGAACCAGAACAACAGCGCCACGGCGACAACCGCGACGATCACCGTGATGCCCTGGGAGGTCTTGATTGCCAGCCCTTCACGCAGCCCAGTCATCGCCTTGAAATCTCGCGCCGAGACGATGAAACGCGCTCCGTCTGAGAACCTCTGGTCATCCGGACCGATGATGAAACGAACCAGCCCGTTCATGATGAACATCACGCCCATCGAGACGATCACCAGAATGACAGGCTTGGCCTTCTGTTCCCGATAGAAGCGATAGACCAACCGGTCGGTGATCAGCACCAGAACGATACAGCCCAGAATGGCAAAGGGCAGGGCGAGCAGAGCCGTTGGCAACGGCCCGAAACTGACGCCTGCGGCTTGCAGGCCCCAAGTGACCAGCACCGCGATCATCGCGCCAAAGGCCATCGTATCGCCATGGGCAAAGTTCGAAAACCGCAGGATGCCGTAGATCAGCGTCACCCCCAAAGCGCCCAGCGCCAACTGACTGCCATAGGCGATTGCGGGAACAAGAACGAAGTTGGAGAGCGCCACAAGGGCGTTGAGGAAGTCCATTAGTTCGTTACCTCATTTTCCAAGTTCGTACGTCTTTTCGACCTGATTTCAGAGTGATCAAACACGAGAGTAGCTGTCACTGGCGTCATCCCCCCAAGAAACTCTTGCGAACTTCTGGATCGGCCAGCAGTTCCTTGCCCGTGCCGGTATAGGCATTGCGCCCCTGAACCAGCACATATCCCTTGTCGGCGATCTCGAGCGCCTGACGGGCGTTTTGCTCGACCATCAAGATCGGCAGCCCGGTTCGGGAAACCTCGATGATCCGGTCAAACAGCTCATCCATTACGATGGGTGAGACACCCGCGGTGGGTTCGTCCAGCATCAGCACCTTGGGCTGGGTCATCAGCGCGCGGCCCACGGCAACCTGTTGGCGTTGGCCGCCTGACAGCTCTCCGGCGGCCTGATTGCGTTTGTCGCGGAGAATGGGGAAGAGGTCATAGACCTGCTCCATCGTATCCGAGAAATCGTCACGACGGATGAAGGCGCCCATCTCAAGGTTCTCTTCCACCGTCATCGACGTAAAAATGTTCGAGGTCTGCGGGACAAAGCCCATGCCGCGTACCACGCGGTCTTGCGGGCTGAGATTTGTGATATCTTCGCCATCCAGCCGCACAGACCCTTGGCGTACGTCCAGCATGCCAAACACAGCCTTCATTGCGGTGGATTTGCCCGCGCCGTTGGGGCCGACGATCACCGCGATCTCGCCCTTATCAACGGCGATGGTGCAGTCATGCAGGATGTCCGGCCCTTTGCCATAGCCACCAGTCATGGTGTCGCCAATCAGGAAAGGACCGCCCTCGACCCGATGCGTTTCACCGCTTTTGCGATGTGCTGGAGTCATGGTGCCGACACCATGCGTATTGGTGATCGAAGCGTCCTTGTTGCCCTTGTCGTCCTGGTAGGGGTTGTCGCTCATGCGCCCGCCTCCAGCTTGTCTTTGTTCTTCAGGCCGGTGCCCAGATAAGCTTCGATCACGTGCTCATTGGCCTTGATCTCGTCCAGAGTACCTTCGGCAAGCACCTTGCCCTCGGCCATGCAAATGACCGGGTCGCAAATCTTGCCGATGAAATCCATGTCGTGCTCGATAACGACGAAGGTATAGCCGCGTTCCTTGTTCAGGCGCAGGATCGTGTCGGCGATGGTCATCAGGAGGGTGCGGTTCACACCAGCGCCGACCTCGTCCAAAAACACGATCTTGGCATCGACCATCATGGTTCGGCCAAGTTCCAGCAGCTTCTTCTGACCGCCCGAGACCTGACCGGCCTTGTGATCGGCCAGATGTTCGATTGTCAGGAATTCCAGCACCTCATCGGCTTTCGCCCTAAGTGCGCGTTCCTCATCCGCGATACGCTTACGCCCGAACCATGTGTTCCACAGCGATTCCCCGGATTGTGCGCCGGGCACCATCATCAGGTTTTCACGGCAGCTCATCGACGAAAACTCATGCGCGATCTGGAAGGTGCGCAGCAGGCCCTTATGAAACAGCTCGTGCGGGGGCAGGCCAGTGATATCCTCACCGTCCATGTGTACCTTACCGCTGGTCGGTGGAAGTACGCCCGCGATCACGTTGAATAGCGTGGTTTTTCCGGCCCCGTTCGGTCCGATCAGACCGGTGATCGAGCCCTTTTGGATTTCCAGCGATGCCCCGTCCACCGCATGAAACCCGCCGAAATGCTTGTGCACGTCATCGACGACGATCATCTTTTCCCCTAGCCGCCGTTTTCGGCGTTTTTACCATCCCCGTTAACCGGAGTGCGGCCTTTTTTCATTGAAACAGCCCGGGCACAAGGGCCGGGCTGCTTGTTTTTATGACTTTTAACCTTGGATCAACGGAAGTTGACGGTCTTGTTTTCGCCGTCGGTCACCTCGATCTCGCGATAGGAACCTGCGCTTTCGCCAGGGCCGATCAGCTCAACGCCCGATGCGCCGACATAATCGATGTCCTGACCGGCAGCCAACAGCTCCAGACCTTTAGCCAGTTCTCCGGGGAAGATTTGCTCACCCGGAGCATTGGCGACATCCATGATTTTCGCGCCGTATTCAGCGGGGTTGGTCGAACCTGCGGCCTGCATCGCCAGCATGAACAGCGCGGCGGCGTCATAGCTTTCCGGCGAGTAGGGCGACGAACCGTCAAAGCCCGCAGCTTCAGCCATGGCAAAGTACTTCTCGGCACCTTCACCGCCCGAGCCAGCGATCTGACCGAACGAGCCGTTCAGGTCGGGACCAACGTTTGTCGGCAGCGAGTCACCGATCATGCCGCCGGGCAGACCGAATGTATCAAACGCGCCGCTGTCCAGCGCCGACTGGATGATGCCCAGACCACCCTGATCCAGATAGCCGGCAACGACCAGAATATCGCCACCGGCCGAGGCCAGCGCGCCCACTTCAGCCGAGTAGTCGGCTTTGCCGTCTTCGTGCGCGGCAACGATGGTCACCTCGCCACCCGATGCCTCGAACGAGGACTGGATCGCATCCGCCAGACCCTTGCCATAGTCGTTGTTGGTGTAGGTCAGCGCGATCGAGCTGATGCCACGATCGTTCAGGATGTCAGCCATCACCTGACCTTCACGCGCATCCGACGGGGCGGTGCGGAAGAACAGGCCGTTGTCTTCCATGGTCGACAGACCCGGAGACGTGGCCGACGGCGAGATCATGACCATGCCGTTCGGGATCGCGACGTTCTGCAGGATCGCGCCAGTGACGCCCGAGCAGTCGCCGCCGATGATACCGGCGACGCCATCGGCGATCATACGTTCGCCGTTCGATGTGGCCAGACCATTGTCGATACAGCCGGTGTCGGCGCGGGTTCCGGTGACGGATGCTCCGTCCAGCAGCTTGCCCGATTCGGTGACTTCGGCCATCGCCAACTCGGCACCCGAACCCATGGCCGGGGCCAGCGATTCAATCGGGCCGGTAAAGCCAAACAGAACACCCAGCTTTACATCGTCGGCCATCGCGGTGCCCGCCAGCAGAGCGATTGCTGCAGTAGCTGTAAGCAGCTTTTTCATTAAGTTACTCCCTATTTATCGTTTGAACGTCGTCGTTCTGGGCACGACCCTAGGCAAGCTGTTCAGAAAAGAAAAGTCCTAACAAAAAAGTGCTTTTGAATGCAGCGATCCTATCTGTTTTGTTAGGCTAGGCTAGTTCGTTACAACGTACCACTGGGGAATAGGGCAGATATGTTCAGGACTTTTGCGATTCTCATTCTGTCGTGCTGGTCGATCGCCGGCTGGTCCGATGTGATCGAGACAGCCAGTGGGCCGGTTCAGGTAACCCAGGTCGTCAGAGGCCTCGATACACCATGGGCGATTGGCATTCTTCCTGACGGCAGCTTCGTTGTCACTGAACGAGATGGCGAACTTTTGTTTGTTGCCGAAGGTGAGGCAAAGCGTGTCGAAGGCCTGCCTAAGGTGGCTGCAAACGGACAAGGCGGTTTGCTTGATGTCACCATCGCGTGGGATTTCAATCGGACCCGCGAGCTTTTCCTGACATTCTCAAAACCGCAATCCGGCGGTGCAGGCACCGCTGTCGCTGTCGCTCGTTTATCGGAAAACGGAGAACGTCTGACCAATCTACGCGTGATATTCGAGGCCTCTCCCGGTGGCTCCGGCGGGCGCCACTTTGGCTCTCGTGTCGTTGAAGCGAATGATGGCACGTTGTTCGTCACTATCGGTGACCGGGGTGATCGCCCGGCTGCACAAGATCGATCGAACCACATGGGTACGGTCATTCGGATCAACCGTGATGGTTCAGTTCCCAGTGATAACCCGTTTGTGGGCAATCCCGGTGTCCGCCCCGAGATCTGGTCGTTTGGTCACAGAAACCCTCAGGGTGCCAATTTGGATCAGCAAGGTCGGTTATGGGTTTCGGAACACGGGGCAAAAGGCGGGGATGAGGTCAATCTGATCAGACCCGGTGCCAACTATGGCTGGCCGGTGATTTCTTATGGCGTTCACTATTCTGGTCAGAAAATCGGCGAAGGCACATCGAAAAAAGGGATGGAACAGCCCGAGCATTATTGGGATCCTTCCATCGCACCCTCTGGCTTGATGGTCTATTCCGGGAAACTTTGGCCGGAATGGAAGGGGAATCTGTTCGTTGGCTCTTTGAAATTCGACTACATTGCACGTTTGGCGGGCGATCCACTGCGTGAGGCTGAGCAGATCGAAGGCCCCGAGACCGAACGTGTTCGCGACATCGCCGAAGCACCAGATGGGTCGATCTGGTTCATTTCCGTCGGGCAAGGCGCGGTTTACCGAATGACGCCCCTCTGACGGTATTAAACGGGGTTAGGGCGTTTGCTTCTATGCCATTCGGTCACGGTGTATCTATTCCAGGCTTCAGGGTGATCGGGAGATTTGAATGTGTGATTTTGTAATCGAGCTTTGTGAAACAATGCCGCCAAAGCGCGAACTGAATACGATCCTGGCACAATATTATGCGCTTATCGTGCAACGAATGCAGGATATGGGCTTTGAGATTGATCCAGCAGCCCCCGAAAGCGCATTGGCGGAGTTTTGGGCGCATACAGAGGATTACCTACCCCCGAATGGATGTCTTGTGGTGGCGCGAAACGATGCCGGAGACATCATTGGATGTGGGATGCTGAAACGATTTGATCACCAAACCGGAGAACTTAAGCGGGTTTTTGTGACCGATGAGGCACGGGGGACCGGTGCCGGGCGTGCCTTGATCGAAGCCCGGGAACAGGCCGCGCGTGATATGGGTTTGAAACGCCTCATCGCCGATACGCTTACACCGAATGTCGAAATGCGCGACCTGTACCCCAAACTTGGTTTTGTTGAACTGGACTCACCAATCGAAACCACGACCTATTTGGATCAACCGATGTTACGGCCGCACCTGCACTACTTTGCGAAAGATTTGTAAGGTTTCCCTGCGGCCGTGAATCAAACAGACAACCGACCGCTCTGTGCACCGCGTTCGCGATAAGGCGTGGTGTTGTAATGCGCCCGGTAGCATTTGGAGAAATGCGACGGGCTGGCAAAGCCGCAAGCCAGCGCCACATTGATGACGCTCATATCGGTCTGCATCAGCAAGTTCCGCGCTTTATGCAGGCGCAGCTCCATGTAGTAGCGCTTGGGCGAGCGGCTGAGATAGCGGCGGAACAGACGTTCTAGCTGGCGCGTCGACATGCCTACGTCCTTGGCTAGAATAGAAGGCGAGATTGGCTCTTCTATGTTCTTTTCCATCATCAGGATAACCTGACTGAGCTTGGGGTGGCGCACGCCGATCCGTGTAGGTGTCGACAAACGTTGCGTGTCCTGATCCGTACGTATCGAAGAATAGATCATCTGATCAGCGACCGCGTTGGCCAGATCTTCTCCGTAGTCTTCGGCAATCAGCTTGAGCATCAGGTCAATCGAGGATGTGCCGCCAGCAGTTGTCATTCGGTTGCCATCAACCAAAAACACCGACTTGGTCAGCTCTACTGTGTCGAATTCTTCGGCAAAACTGTCTGAGTTTTCCCAATGGATCGTTGCGCGCTTGCCTTCCAGCAAACCGGCTTTGGCCAGCGTATAGGCCGCGGTGCAAAGACCGCCGATTTTCAACCCTTTACGCGCTTCGCGACGTACCCAGTTCAGAATGCGCTTGGTGGTTGCCGCTTGTACATCGACCCCCCCGCAGATCAGGACGACGTCGTCACGCTGCAATTCGGTCAGATCAGAATCAAGATTGAAAGAAGTTCCGGCTGAACAAGTCACTGTTTCACCGCCTTCGCCCGTCAAGGTCCAGGTATAAAGCTCTCGGTTGGCCATTCGATTGGCGATCCGCAGACTGTCCAAAGCCGAAGCGAATGACAAAAGGGAAAACTTGTCCAAAAGCACAAATACAAAGTTATGCGGCTTGCCTGTGCTATGATCCACAGTGACAACTTGGCGTTGCTCTTGCATGGCGAACTGTCCTTGATTCGGCGCGCACCGGGATTTCCACGGTGGCGGATATGCCAGTCACCATGCTCAAAGCTTGATTATGGCGTCAAGAGGCGCAAAAGGGATATGGCCTCTCATTCATGCATTTTGTATAGAGGCCACCTGAAATACTTCAGCGGAGATAAAAGCTATGACTGAATGGCAAAAAACGAACTGGCGCAACAAGCCCCGGGTTCAGATGCCAGACTATACCGACGCGGCCGCGCTGGCCAAAGTCGAGGCGCAGCTTTCGCAGTATCCCCCGCTGGTTTTTGCGGGTGAAGCGCGACGGCTGAAGCAGCATCTGGGAGCCGCGGGTCGTGGCGAAGCGTTCCTGTTGCAAGGCGGGGATTGCGCTGAAAGCTTTGAGCAGTTCAGCGCGGATGCGATCCGTGACACGTTCAAGGTGATGCTGCAGATGGCAATGGTGCTAACCTACGGCGCCAAGGTTCCCGTGGTTAAAGTTGGCCGCATGGCGGGCCAGTTCGCAAAACCGCGCAGTGCGCCGACCGAGGTTGTGGACGGTGTGGAGCTGCCCAGCTACCGCGGTGACATCATCAATGAGCTGGCCTTTACACCCGAGGCACGTATTCCGAATCCCGACAAGATGCTTCAGGCCTATACACAGGCGGCGGCAACACTGAATCTGCTGCGGGCGTTCTCGACCGGTGGTTTTGCGGATATGAGCCACGTGCATTCGTGGACGCTGGGTTTTGCCGACGGGCAAGACGTTCAGAAATACTCTGAGATCGCCGACCGCATTCAGGATTCGATTGACTTCATGGGGGCTGCTGGCATCACCGCCGACACCACCCACGAATTCTCATCGGTGGAGTTTTACACCAGCCACGAGAGCCTGTTGCTTGAGTACGAAGAGGCGTTGACCCGTCTGGATTCGACCTCGGGCAATTGGTTGGCCGGTTCCGGGCACATGATCTGGATCGGCGATCGGACCCGTCAGCCCGACGGTGCGCATGTCGAGTTCTGCCGGGGTGTTCTGAACCCGATTGGTCTGAAATGTGGCCCGACAACCAGTGCCGAAGACCTCAAGGTTCTGATGTCCAAGTTGAATCCCGAAAACGAAGAGGGGCGTCTGACTCTGATCGCGCGCTTTGGTGCAGGTAAAGCGGGTGAGCATCTGCCGCGTCTGGTCAAAGCCGTAAAGGAAGAGGGCGCACAGGTTACTTGGGTCTGCGATCCGATGCATGGCAACACGATCAAATCCGCAACCGGCTACAAGACCCGGCCGTTTGATTCCGTGCTGCGCGAAGTACGCGATTTCTTTGGCGTACATCAGGCTGAAGGCACGATCCCCGGTGGCGTTCATTTCGAGATGACAGGGCTGGATGTCACCGAATGCACCGGAGGTGTGCGCGCGGTGACCGAAGAGGATCTTTCGGATCGCTATCACACAGCTTGTGACCCGCGCCTGAACGCTTCGCAGTCGCTGGAACTTGCATTCCTTGTCGCGGAAGAACTGACCAACCTACGTCGTGACCGCAGCAAGCGCGCTGCAAGCTGACTTCGAATACATCCTGAATTAGTAAGACGGCGGGCCTCATGCCCGCCGTTTTCATTTAGTCGTCACGTGATGATACCAACCTTAGGTGCGGTGCCCCTTTGAACGTGGTCTGGTCTTCAGCGAACCCCTCTGCTTGCTGTTGGATAGGCCTCGGAGGCTGTTGCAAATCAGAGATCGTGTTGACGCGGCGATCCGAGACGATGAAGCGACGCGGTGTCGCCCCGATGGTTCCGTCGCTGACCATGACCCCAAGAATGCGGCTGACGTCGCCCAGATCGCTTTTAAGCGGCAGCAGGATCATGCGGGCCTGAAGGCTGGTTCGTCCGAGCTTGCCTTTCGAAAGCAAGCCCAGTTCGGCAACCGCGGGGCCGGTGAGGACTTGGTCCAGAATGGATTTGACATCATCGCGGGCGCTCGGTTCGAAAAAAGCCGTTAGCGGCATACCGCGAACTTCCATGCCCGCCAGATTGTTCAGGTGACTTCCCGCCAGCCGAAACCGGGCCAAACCCGGCGCGATGCGTTCCAGTATGAATGTGTATTCGAGAATATTCTCCAGGCCGCGCGGATCGATCTGCGAGCGCATCGGAACGCCTTCACCTGTCAGCAAGGCGGTCCAATAGGCTTCGGCCTGACGGATGGGAGAAAGGCTTCGCCCGCTGTCAAATCGGTCCATTGCGATGATCTTTCCAAGTTCTGAGCCGGAACCAGTCCCGAAAAAGGTTTTCATTTCATCACCCTACCGTCAATCACTCGCGATTTTCCTAAAATGCCATCTAATGGGCAAAGCTGCGATCCGCCAGCTTTTCTGACTGTCAGATTGACACGGGTTAATACAATTTTGGAGCAATTCTTTAACGAATGGTTAACCTCTTGGCATTGATTGGGGAATGAGCAAGGTCTTGCCCCTTGCTGGTCAATGGCATTAGGTGCGACCAGTGAATTTGACGGAAAGGGCAGGCATGATCAAATCCATGACCGGTTTCGCCTCGGGCAAGGGGGCGTTTGGTCCCCATAGCTGGACTTGGGAATTGCGCAGCGTCAATGGCAAGGGGCTGGATTTACGTCTGCGGCTTCCCGATTGGTTGACAGGGTTAGAGGCCGCGCTGAGAGGCGATCTGTCGAAGCAGGTCAACCGAGGGAACATCACGCTGTCCCTTCGGATGGGACGGGAAGAAACCGCCGCGGATGTCCGGTTGAATACCCCAGCGATGGAAGCTGCGCTGGATGCACTGGCCCAGACCGAAGCGCTTGCAGGCGCGCGGGGCGTATTGTTGGCTCCCTCCAAAGCCAGTGATCTTCTTGCGTTGAAAGGGATGTTGGAAGCCGGAGCTGACGCGGATGATCCAGCCCAGCTTGTCGAGCACCTGAAATCTGAGTTCGGTGGCTTGCTTGCTTCATTCATTGAGATGCGCGGTTCCGAAGGTGAAGCTCTGTCAGGCATTCTTGCGGGACAACTCGACCAAGTCGCAAAGCTGACGGATCAGGCCGCTGATCTGGCCGAGCGTCGCCGCGAGGAAATGGCGCAAAACATGCGCGAAAATCTGACGCGCGTTCTCGACAATACGCAAGGTGCGGACCCTGATCGCGTTGCACAAGAACTGGCCCTGATCGCGGTCAAGGCCGATATCACCGAAGAAATTGACCGGTTGAAGGCCCATGTCACTGCGGCGCGTTCCCTTCTGACGCAAGACGGCCCGGTTGGGCGTAAGCTGGATTTCCTGATGCAAGAATTCAATCGTGAGGCCAATACGCTCTGCTCGAAATCGCAGAATGCCGAACTGACGGCGGTTGGGTTGGAGCTGAAAGCGGTCATCGATCAGATGCGCGAGCAAGTGCAGAACGTGGAATAAGGACGGGAACATCACATGGCGGATCGCCGCGGTCTATTAATCATACTGTCCTCGCCTTCGGGCGCAGGTAAATCCACTCTGGCCCGCCGTTTGATGCAATGGGATGTCGGTTTGGAATTCTCGATCTCGGCCACCACCCGTGCTCCGCGCCCGGGTGAGGAGCATGGCCGGGAGTATTACTTCCTATCCGAGGACGAGTTCAAACAGCAGGTGGCGGATGGGCAGATGCTGGAACACGCGCATGTGTTCGGCAACTTCTACGGCTCTCCTGCTGGACCGGTCCGCGAGTCCATCACACAGGGGCGCGATGTGCTTTTTGATGTCGATTGGCAGGGAGAAGTGCAGATCCGCAATTCGGATCTGGGCAAGCATGCGTTGTCGATTTTCATCCTCCCGCCCTCGATCCGCGAGCTTCGGCGCAGGCTGGAAGGGCGTGGGCAGGACAGTGAGGATGTGATCGCCAAGCGCATGTTGAAAAGCTGGGATGAGATCAGCCATTGGGGCTACTACGACTATGTTCTGATCAACGATGATTTGGATACCACCGAGGAAAAGCTGAAGACCATCGTCAGCGCAGAACGCATGCGTCGCATCCAACAGCCCAGCCTGCAGAACCACATCCGCTCGTTGCAGACCGAGTTCGAGGGCTTGTCATGACCATCTATGCCTTGGGCGATCACTCGCCGCAAATTCACGAAGACACCTGGGTAGCCCCCGACGCCAACTTGATCGGCAAAGTAGTCCTGGAACAAGGCGCTTCGGTCTGGTTCGGGTGCACCATCCGGGCCGATCACGAAGAAATCCGTGTGGGCGCAGGCAGCAATGTGCAGGAAAACTGCGTGATGCACATCGATGCGGGTTATCCGCTGACCATTGGGAAGAACTGCACAATTGGTCACAAGGTCATGCTGCATGGTTGCACGATCGGAGACAATACGCTGATCGGTATGGGGGCTATCGTTCTAAACGGAGCGAAGATCGGAAAGAACTGTCTGATAGGGGCGGGGGCGCTGATCACCGAAGGCAAAGAGGTTCCCGATAATTCGTTGGTTATGGGCTCGCCGGGCAAAGTTGTGCGGCAGCTTGATGAGGCGGCGGCCCAGAAACTAACGCTGAGTGCGCTGCACTATCAGGACAACATGCGCAAGTTTCGCCAAACATTGCGTCCGGTCTAAACGCGCATGACGGATACCCTGCTTGCCGAATTGGTTTCAGCCATTCCGATGCCCGCCGTGCTGGTTGGTCGGACCGAGCGTATTGTCGCCGCAAATAGCGAGGCGCGGACGCTTTTGGGGCACGCAATCGAAGGCAGGCATTTTGCCACAATCCTGCGCCAGCCTCAGGTCATCGATGCCGTCGAACAATGCCTGCGCTCGAAGCAGCCCGGCAAAGCGCGGCATCTGTCCAATGATGGTGCTCAGGATACGACGTTTGAGGTGCAGTGCAGATTCGTCGGCGGGACCGAGGCGGTATTGGCGGTATTTCAGGATATCACGCATCTGGAACAGGCCGGTCAGATGCGGCGCGATTTCGTGGCCAATGTCAGCCATGAATTGCGCACGCCGCTAACGGCTTTGATGGGGTTTATCGAAACATTGCGAGGCCCCGCCCGCGACGACACCGCCGCCCGCGACCGCTTTCTTCAGATCATGGCGGATGAGGCCAATCGGATGAACCGGCTTGTGGGGGATTTGCTGTCGCTCAATCGGGTGGAAAGTGAAGAACGGGTCAGACCTAAAGAGCCATTGGAACTGACAGGCCTGATTCAATCGACCTTAAACACTCTGCGACCGCTGGCGGATGATGCCAGTGTTGTTGTTTCGTTGGATGCCCCAAACGAGTCGATCGAGATGGTCGGAGACAGCGATCAGCTTCGTCAGGTGATAACCAATCTCGTTGAAAACGCGATCAAATACGGGGGCAGCGGTGGCAAGGTCGGTGTGGTCGTAACCCTGTCTGAGCGGGATACGGCGATGCGCGGTCCTGCGGTACGGATCAAGATCATTGATCAAGGGCCCGGTATTGATGCCAAACACCTGCCCAGGTTGACCGAAAGGTTCTATCGCGCAGACAGTCACCGCTCGCGCGAGTTGGGCGGAACCGGACTGGGGCTTGCGATCGTGAAGCATATCGTCAATCGCCATCGGGGCAGGTTGCGTGTGGAAAGTGAACCGGGGCAGGGAGCGACGTTTACGGTCATTTTACCACGCTAAGGTCGTGCCAAACGCAGGCTTTACTGGGGTGACGCATCGTCAAGTTAAGAATTTCTGAGAAATTCATGAGTTGTCATGAAACCGTTACATACCTGTCACAAAAGGCTTACGCAGGCGTCATAGTGCTGCGCTCAGATCATCATGGGGATGATCAGTACCCATCCTTTTCAAGGAGACTGAAATGTCCTTTGTAAAACTGTCGGCTTCTGCGCTGGCTATCGCTGCCGTCTCGGCAACCACTGCTGCTGCGCGTGACAACGTTCAAGTTGCTGGCTCTTCCACCGTTCTGCCTTATGCGTCAATCGTTGCAGAACTGTTCGGTGAAAATACCGACTTCCCCACACCGGTTGTTGAATCAGGCGGCTCGTCCGCCGGTCTGAAACGCTTCTGCGAAGGCGTCGGTGAAAACACGATCGACGTTGCAAACGCATCGCGTGCCATCCGTGAAAAAGAGATTAAAGCATGCGCCGAAAACGGTGTGACCGACATCATGGAAGTCCGCATCGGTTATGACGGCATCGTATTTGCAAGCCAGCAGTCGGGTCCTGCCTTCACGGCGTTTGAGCCTGCGGATATTTACAATGCCATCGGATCGAAAGTGATGAAAGATGGCGCGCTGGTCGACAACAGCTTCAACAGCTGGGCCGAGTTCAACGCTGACCTGCCGGATGTGGAAATCGCAATGTTCATCCCGGGCACCAAGCACGGCACCCGCGAAGTGTTCGAAGACAAAGTTCTGCTGGCAGGTTGTGAAGCGACGGGCGCGATGGAAGCCATGGTCGCGGGCGGCCTAAGCGAAGATGACGCCGAAGATGCATGCCTGGACGTGCGCACCGACGGCAAATCGGTCGATATCGACGGTGACTACACCGAAACTCTGGCCCGCATCGATACCAACACCAATGGTATCGGCGTGTTTGGTCTGGCGTTCTACGAGAACAACACCGACAAGCTGAAAGTGGCTACGATGGGTGGTATCGCACCGTCGACCGAGAGCATCGCGTCGGGTGAATACCCCGTCTCGCGCCCGCTGTTTTTCTACGTCAAGAAAGCGCATATCGGCGTGATCCCCGGTCTGAAAGAATACGCCCAGTTCTTCACTCATGAAGAAATTGCTGGTCCCTCGGGCCCGCTGGCCAACTACGGTCTGGTTGCCGATCCTGAACTGGCAAAAACGCAGGACGCGATTGCCAACGAAGTAACCTTGGGTTCGGGCAGCTAATCCCTCACCCCGATTGAATTGACTGGGGGCGGCGTTTTCTGTCGCCCCCAATTTTTCCCTAATCCCGATCAAGACCTATGGGGGCGTCATGCCAATTCTTTGGCTCATTCTGATCGTGCTTGCGATCGCGGCAGTCGGATATGTTTTGGGGCGAATGCGCGCCTTGCAAAGTGCCGGAGGGGACAGCCGCAATCTGCATTCTCTTCCCTCGTTTTATGGCGCGAACGTCGCACTGAAAGTCATAGTTCCCGCCTTAGGTTTGTTGATCGTCTGGCTGCTGGTTCAGCCGCTCTACGTTAACTCTCAGGTCTCGGAGATGGTTCCCGAAACGGCGATCAAGGAAGGATCGTCGCGCAGTCTTGTTATGGCCGAGGTGCGTCGGACCGCAAATGGTCTGGACAGTGCCGTTGCCCAGGGACATCTCACCGAAACGCTCGCACAGGATGCGCGGGCGGATATTTCCGAGATGACCCAAAAGTTGAAGGACGCGGGTCAAGTCGTAACCTCGGACATCACGCAGATGGTTTTGCATGCAGCTCAAGCCTATCGGGCGATAAATTCAACCGGTTACGCGATCATGTCCGTCGCTGTGATACTGGTCGCCTTGGCCGGTGCTGCGTTCAGTTGGTTCCAGACGCATTCTGAATATCGTGCCCGCAATGTGGTTGAGCAGGGAATTCGTGTGATGCTGCTGGCGGCTGCGTCGATTGCGATCCTGACAACGGTCGGCATCGTCCTTTCGCTGGTTTTCAATACGTGGGAGTTCTTCAAGCTTTACCCGGCATCAGAGTTCTTTTTCGGTACTACCTGGGCGCCCAGTTTCTCGGGCCGTGGCGGGGCATCAGATCTGGGTATCATCCCCTTGCTGTGGGGCACGTTCTATATCTCGTTGGTGGCGTTGTTGGTGGCCGTGCCAATCGGTCTTTTCGCTGCGATTTATCTCAGTGAGTACGCTTCTTCGCGCGTGCGCTCGATCGCCAAACCGATGCTTGAGGTGCTGGCCGGTATCCCGACCATCGTTTACGGCCTTTTCGCCCTGCTGACCGTTGGCCCGCTGTTGCTGAGCGTGTTCGGGGATGACGGATTGGGCTGGATGAAAGCCGGTACGGCGGTGATGACCGCCGGTCTTGTCATGGGCATCATGCTGATCCCGTTCGTTTCGTCGCTTTCCGACGACATCATTAACGCGGTGCCTCAGGCCATGCGTGATGGCTCTTACGGGCTGGGGGCCACACAATCCGAGACCATCCGGCAGGTCGTTTTGCCCGCAGCCTTGCCCGGGATCGTCGGTGCGATCTTGCTGGCAGCTTCGCGCGCAATTGGTGAGACCATGATCGTGGTTCTGGGGGCAGGGGCCGCTGCGCGTCTGGACCTGAACCCGTTCGAGGCCATGACCACCGTAACCGCCAAGATCGTCAGCCAGCTGACAGGCGACGCCGATTTCGCCTCGCCCGAGGCCCTCGTCGCCTTCGCGCTTGGCATGACGCTGTTCATCCTCACGCTGGGGCTGAACGTTTTCGCCCTTTATATCGTGCGCAAGTATCGGGAGCAGTACGAATGACCGACGCCAGCATGCAAAACACCTCGACCTCGCTGACTGCATCCGATGCCCGGACCAAAAAACGCGCGGCTGCCGAAAAGCGTTTTCGCGCCTATGGGATCGTCGCCATCGCGACCGGACTGTTCTTTCTGATTGTGCTGTTTGCCTCAATCCTGTCGCAGGGCATCCCGGCCTTCCAGCGCACAGTTATCAGTTTAGAATTCACGCTGAGTGAAGCGCAGCGCGATGAAGCCGAAGGCACGATGTTCAAGACAAAGGCCTACTCCAATCTGTTCATTGCGGAACTGAATGAACAACTAGCCGAAAGTGGCATCACCGTGGATTTCGATCAGGATGCCATCGAGCGTCTGTTGGGCAAAATCGGCGGTACGATCCGAACCTTCTATGCCGATAATCCTAGCAAGCTGGGTGAGCCGATCATGTTCGATCTGGCGGCTTCAAGCCGTGTGGATGGCTACTTCAAGGGTCGGGTGTCTCGTGACACCCTGCAGGACAGCCGCTTCCTGCAACTCAGCGATCTGGATCTGGTGGACGCGTTGAAAGAGGCAGGGATCATCAAACAGGCATTCAACTGGCCGTTCATCACTGGTGCGGACTCGGGCGTGGATAACCCCGGTGGCGCGGGTATTGGTGCCTCAGTTGTTGGCTCGTTCTTCATGATGCTGGTGGTGCTGTGCCTATCGCTGCCCATTGGGGTCGCCGCCTCGATCTATCTGGAAGAGTTTGCGCCGCAGAACAAATTTACCGACCTGATCGAGGTGAATATCTCGAACCTGGCCGCCGTTCCGTCCATCGTCTTCGGTATCCTGGGGCTGGCAGTGTTCATTCAATTCATGCACCTGCCGCAGTCGGCACCGCTGGTGGGTGGTCTGGTGCTGACGCTGATGACCCTGCCAACGATCATCATCTCGACCCGAGCCTCGCTAAAGGCGGTTCCCCCGTCTATCCGCGACGCGGCGTTGGGGGTAGGGGCCTCGAAGATGCAGGCCGTCTTCCACCACGTGCTGCCGTTGGCCGCGCCCGGTATCCTGACTGGTACCATCATTGGTTTGGCGCAGGCGCTGGGTGAAACTGCTCCGTTGCTGTTGATCGGCATGGTGGGTTTTGTCGCCCGAGGCTATCCCGATGGCTTTTTGGCGGGCTTCACCGAGCCGAACTCGGCCATGCCGGCACAGATCTACACCTGGGCCGCGCGTGCCGATGTGGGTTTTTACGAGAAAGCCTGGGGCGGCATCATCATCCTTTTGATGTTCCTGCTGACCATGAATATCATCGCTATCATCCTGCGCCGCCGCTTTGAACGCCGCTGGTAGGAGGGGTTTAAAATGAACGATATGACACGAGTGGAGAGAACCGTGGACTCCAAAGACATCAAGATCAACGCCAAGCAGGTTCAGGTCTACTACGGTGAGACCCACGCCATTAAGGACGTGAGCGTCGATATCGAAGACAAGACTGTGACGGCTTTCATCGGTCCCTCTGGCTGCGGTAAATCCACCTTCTTGCGCTGTCTGAACCGGATGAACGACACAATCGACATTTGCCGGGTGCAGGGTGATATCCTGCTGGACGGTGAAGACATTTACGACAAGCGCGTCGATCCGGTACAGTTGCGTGCCAAGGTCGGCATGGTTTTTCAAAAACCGAACCCGTTCCCCAAATCGATCTATGACAACGTGGCTTACGGTCCGCGTATCCACGGCCTTGCCAAGAATAAGGCAGAACTGGATGAAATCGTAGAGAAATCTCTACGTCGTGGTGCGATCTGGGATGAGGTCAAGGACCGTCTGGATGCCCCCGGTACCGGCCTTTCTGGTGGTCAGCAACAGCGTCTTTGCATCGCGCGCGCCGTAGCCACCGAGCCTGAGGTGCTATTGATGGACGAACCCTGTTCGGCGCTCGACCCAATCGCAACCGCGCAGGTCGAGGAACTGATTGACGAACTGCGTTCACGCTATTCAGTGGTGATCGTAACCCATTCGATGCAACAGGCCGCGCGGGTCAGTCAGAAGACAGCGTTTTTCCATCTGGGGAACTTGGTTGAGTTCGGCGAAACCGGGCAGATCTTCACCAACCCCGAAGATCCCCGAACCGAAAGTTACATCACCGGCCGGATTGGCTGAGCACAGGATAACTGCAATGAGCGAACAACATATTGCATCCGCGTTCGACCGCGACCTTGAGGCCATCCAAGCACACATCATGAAGATGGGTGGACTGGTCGAAGCCGCCATTATGGGCGCGGCCCGGTCGCTGGAGACCCGCGACGAAGAACTGGCAAATGAAGTGCGTCAAGGCGACAAGGCCATCGACGCACTGGAAGAACTGATTGACGAAGAGACCGCGCGCCTGATTGCCTTGCGTGCACCGACGGCCAGCGATTTGCGGCTGGTGCTGTCCGTGCTGAAGGTTGCGACCAACCTTGAACGGATTGGAGATTACTCCAAGAACATCGCCAAGCGAACGACCGTTCTGGTGAATGCCGGCGAAATCAACGGCAGTGCCGCCGCTCTGCGCCGAATGGCGCGCGAGGTCGAGCGGATGCTGCGCGACGCGCTGGATGCCTATATCCAGCGTGATGCTGAGCTGGCGCAGGACGTGATCGAGCGGGATCTGGAAGTGGACCAGATGTACAACGGCCTGTTTCGCGAGTTCCTGACCTTCATGGCGGAGGATCCGCGCAACATCTCATCGTGCATGCACCTGCATTTCATCGCAAAAAATATCGAACGCATGGGCGATCACGTCACCGCCATTGCCGAGCAGGTCGTCTATCTCGTCACCGGCGAGAGACCCAGCGAAGCGCGCCCCAAAGCCGACAACACGTCGCAAACGATCTAGGAGATCTCAGTCATGTCCGCTGATCAACCGACGGTACTGGTTGTTGAGGATGAGTTGGCCCAAAGAGAGGTACTGGCCTATAATCTGGACGCCGAAGGGTTCCGGGTAATCCGTGCCGCTAATGGCGACGAAGCTTTGTTGCTGGTCGAAGAAGACCGCCCGGATATCATCGTTCTGGATTGGATGATGCCCAATCTCAGCGGTATCGAGGTCTGCCGCCGCCTGAAAACGCGGCCGGACACCCGATCAATTCCGATCATCATGCTGTCGGCGCGCTCAGAAGAGGTTGATAAAGTGCGCGGCCTTGAAACCGGTGCCGATGATTATGTGGTCAAGCCTTACTCGGTTGTCGAATTGATGGCACGTGTACGGACACAATTGCGCAGAGTCCGTCCAGCGACCGTTGGCATCCGGTTGGAGTTTGACGATATCATACTGGACTCTGAGACCCACAAGGTCAGCCGCGACAACAAGCTGTTAAAACTGGGCCCGACCGAGTTCCGGTTGCTGAGCACATTCATGGAAAAGCCCGGCCGGGTCTGGAGCCGCGAGCAGTTGCTTGACCGCGTATGGGGCCGCGATATCTACGTCGACACGCGTACTGTTGATGTTCATATCGGTCGTCTGCGCAAAGCGTTGACCCAACATGGCGGTGAAGATCCGGTGCGCACTGTGCGCGGGGCAGGATACGCGCTCGGCTAACGTGGCAGTGCTTCTTCGGTCTGGGCCTGAGAAGCAAGCCAGTGTCGAAACTCTCGCAATGATCCGTCATCCGATTTTTCGCGCGGCCAAACCAGATAATATGCCCCCATCGTCTCTATCGCGTCAGGGAAGGCTGCAACCAGCCTACCTGTCGCAAGGTCTTGTTCCACCAGATAGTTTGGCAACAGGGCAACACCCAGGCCGTGCAGCGCGGCTTGGTTGATCGTGTTGAACTGGTCGTGGACGGTGCCGGGCAGGGGATGCGGGTGCGTGACACCCATCTGTTGAAACCAGTCCTGCCAGGCGCGCGGTCGTGTCTGGATATGCAGCAGCGGCAGTTTTAGCAGATCGCGAGGTGAGGTCGGAGTGCCTTTGGGTAAAAGCTCGGGCGCGCAGACGGGCAAAACCCGCTCGACACTTAATAGCAAGCGATCAGTTCCGGGCCAATCAGGTTCCCCAAAATGTAAAGCCGCATCAAAGGGTTCCGAAGCAAAACTAAACGGTCGCAACCGCGTGGTCATGTTGATTGTGATATCCGGATTGCGGCGGGCGAAATCCGGCAGACGCGGTACCAGCCAGCGCATTCCGAATGTCGGCAGAATCGCCAGATTCAATGTCCCACCGACAGGGGAAATGTGCAGTTTCAGCGCCGCCTGCGCGATCTGAGACAAGGCTGGCCGAATTTCTTGTACATAGTCCTGTCCAGCCTTTGTCAGTGACAATCGCTTGCGATCACGGCTGACCAATTCTGCGTCCAAATGCGCTTCAAGCGTCTGCAGTTGCCGACTGACCGCGCTCTGCGTCAGTGCCATTTCATCCGCGACTGCCGAGGCTGATCCAAGGCGATCCAAAGCTTCAAGCGCGCGCAGCGCGGATATAGGCGGCAGGATAGGGCGCTTGGTGTCCATCTATGCGTTTTGATCATGAAACAATGCAAATGTCTCGCTGTTTTTTGAATATTTCTCAGATTATACTTGCCCAAACCCATTCAATTCGGAGAAGCAAAATGAACGCTCCAGATACAAATCCTGTCCTGCGCGCAAAAGATGCGCCTGACCTTGGACGTTTCAACTGGGACGACCCATTTCGCTTGTCGGACCAGTTGGAAGAGGATGAACGCCTGATTGCCGACAGCGCGCGCGCTTACGCCCAGGAGAAATTGCAGCCGCGTGTCACCAAGGCTTTTGCAAACGAAGAAACCGATCCCGAGATCTTTCGTGAAATGGGTGAAATGGGCCTGTTGGGCACGACAGTCCCCGAAGAATATGGTGGGATCGGTGCAAGCTACGTATCTTATGGACTTGTGGCGCGGGAAGTTGAACGGGTGGATTCCGGCTATCGCTCGATGATGTCGGTGCAAAGCTCGTTGGTGATGTACCCGATTTTCGCCTATGGCAGCGAAGAACAGCGTCGCAAATATCTGCCGAAACTGGCAAGCGGCGAATGGATTGGGTGTTTTGGCCTGACAGAGCCGGATGCGGGTTCGGACCCGGCGGCGATGAAGACCCGCGCCGAGAAGATTGATGGCGGGTATCGTCTGACCGGCAGCAAGATGTGGATTTCAAACGCACCGATCGCAGATGTCTATGTGGTCTGGGCCAAGTCAGATGCGCATGACGGCAAGATTCGTGGGTTCGTGCTGGATAAAGGCACCAAGGGCCTGAGCGCACCGAAGATCGAGAACAAGCTGAGCCTGCGTACTTCGATCACAGGTGAAATTGTCATGGATGGCGTTGAGGTGGACGAGGGCGCTTTGCTTCCACATGTTCAGGGTCTCAAGGGACCGTTCGGCTGCCTGAACCGCGCACGCTATGGTATCAGCTGGGGTGCGATGGGGGCCGCGGAATGCTGCTGGCACGCAGCGCGTCAATACGGCTTGGATCGTAAACAATTCAATCGACCACTTGCGCAGACCCAGTTGTTTCAACGCAAACTGGCAGAGATGCAGACCGAAATCTCTTTGGGACTGCAAGCAAGCTTGCGCGTCGGCCGTCTGATGGATCAGGCTGAAGCTGCGCCCGAGATGATCTCGATCATCAAACGTAACAATTGCGGCAAGGCATTGGACATTGCGCGGATGTCGCGTGACATGCACGGCGGCAACGGTATCTCACTTGAGTTCCAGGTGGTGCGTCACATGATCAATCTTGAGACAGTCAACACCTATGAGGGCACGCACGACGTTCATGCATTGATCCTGGGGCGGGCGCAAACCGGGCTACAGGCATTTTACTGAGATTGCATCTATTAATCGTATAATCGGTATTATGTAAAAAAATAGGAAGCGAGCCACGACTATAGAACACACATTGGTCGTGGCTTGCCAATATGTTACGCTGTGTTTGAGAAGTAAGACACGAGCTATGCAATGGTTCTGATTGGGAAGACCGTCGTCATCACTGGCGCTGCAAATGGCATAGGTAAAGGTCTTGCCAAGCGGTTCTCAGAAGAAGGTGCGCATGTAGTCTGCGCCGATATCGACCTTGCCGGCGCGCAGGCCGTGGCGGCGCAAATTGGCGGTGATGCACTCAGCTGTGATGTGTCCAAGGAAAGTGATATTCGAAATCTGATTGAGACTGTCGAGGATACGATCGCTCCGATTGATTTATTCTTTGCCAATGCGGGAATACTCACCCTAGGTGGATTTGAAGTGCCGAATGCTGAATGGGACCGCATCTGGCAGATCAACGTTATGTCTCATGTCTGGACCGCGCGGCACCTGATCCCAAGGATGGTTGCGCGTGATGGTGGTTATTTAATGATCACAGCTTCAGCGGCTGGATTGCTCAATCAACCCGGCGCAGCCCCTTATGGCGTAACCAAACATGCGGCTGTGGGTTTTGCTGAATGGGTTGCGATGACCTATGGCGACAAAGGTCTCAGGGTCTCAGTTCTGTGTCCACAGGCCGTTCGGTCGGAGATGATACGTGGACATGAGGATTCGGTCGCCGCGATTGACGGAATAATTGAACCTGATGAGGTCGCCCAAGCCTGTGTCGAGGCGCTGGCGGATGAACGTTTCTTGATTCTTCCGCATCCACAAGTGCTTGACTATATGCGTTTAAAAACAGAAGACTACGACCGATGGTTGGGTGGAATGATGAAGCTTAATCAAAGGTTTGCTGGCAGTTCTTAGCGCGGTTTCCGTCTTCTGAGCAGGCCTTCTTGCGCGACGGATGCAACTAATTCGCCATTCTGCGAGAAGATCGAACCCCGATTGAAGCTGCGCCCCTGCCCTGTCCACGGCGACTCCATCGAATACAGATGCCAGTTTTGAAACTGCACGGGTGCATGAAACCAGATGGCATGGTCCAGACTGGCCCCATCAATTTCACCAGTGAACCAGCTCAGCCCATGGGGCCGCATTCCGGAACTGAGCAAGCTCATATCCGAGGCATAGGCCAATAGAAGATGTTGTGTGACGGTGTCCGCGTGGTTCGCTGCGCCCATGCGAAACCAGACGTGGTTCTTGTCATCTGCCTTGGCGGGTGCAAACAGGTCCAGCGGATCAATTTCGCGCACTTCGATCGGGCGCTCGCGCAGCAATTCAGCTTTCAGCTTTTCGGGAACGCGATCCAGGTATTTTTCGCGCAATTCGTCACGCGATGGATGGTGCTCGGGCGCTTGAACGTCCGGAATCGGATGCTGATGTTCCCATCCGTCATCCTGCTTGTGAAACGAGGCCGACATGTTCAAAATTTGCTTGCCATGCTGGATCGCAACCACGCGGCGGGTTGTAAAAGAACCACCATCGCGCGCGCGATCCACTTGATATATAACCGGAATTGACGGATCGCCGGGCCTTATGAAATAGGCATGCAAGGAATGGCATAGACGATCCTCGACCGTCCTGTACGCTGCCGCAAGCGCTTGCGCGATCACCTGCCCGCCGAAGATACGCGTTGGTGTCTCGCCACCAGAACCGGTTCCGCGAAACAAATCGACCTCAAGCGGTTCGATATTCAGCAGATCAAGCAATATGCGTTCGGCTTCGGTCATTCGGGGCTCTCCGGCGTCTTGGCCTTTTCCGGTATCACTCAAACACCGATCATTCAACGAGCGCCGCGTGAACAAGCGCCTTTAACTCGGCTCGGGATGGATAAGAGCTGGATGGCGAGAGCTGTGTAAAAAACACTGTTGAAAGCGCGTTGACCGGATCGATCCAGAAATAGGTGGAGGCCATCCCGCCCCAGCCATAGTCGCCAACCGAGCTTGGGGCTCGGGTGCGCGCCGGGTTCAGTACCACCGCGCCTCCGATGCCAAAGCCTGTGCCTTCCATGGGTTGCTCTGCAAAGCTTTGTGGACCCATGGATGCAATATCGTCCGGTAAATGGTTGCGAAACATGAATTCTACAGTCTTCGGCCCGAGCAATCGCGCGCCATTTGCGGTTCCTTTGTTTCGCAACATCTCGGCGAACTTGCTGTAATCGTCGATGGTACTGATCAATCCGCCACCGCCAGAAAAGGTCGTTGCTGCCTCGAACGGCGACTCTCCGGGCTGATCCACCAACCGCAATGTTTCGCCACCGGACTTTGCCGCGTTCAACGCCATGGCATCACCCTCAAGCGGGGTGTAGAGCGAGGCAAATCGGTCCCCTGTCCCTTCAGGCACTGAAAACGCGGTTTCACTCATCCCAAGTGGTCGAAAGATGTGTTCGGTCAGAAACACGTCCAGCGGTTTGCCTGATACAACTTCTATCACGCGGCCAATCACGTCGATCCCGACCGAGTACTCCCAGCGACTGCCTGGCTGAAACGCCAGCGGTAACTCTGCCAGCACTTTGACCCGATCCGCCAGCAGACCCTGTTGCGGGGAAAAGATTAGATCAAACGCATCCATAGCCTCGGGTAACAGACCGGGATTGAACGGGTAGCTCAGCCCGCTGGTGTGCGTCAGCAATTGATGCAAGCTGGGTGTCGGCGCGTCCTCGGTCTGGTTCAACTGCGTTGCACCCGGGACCAAAGCTTGCATCGTTGCAAACTCTGGCAGGAAATCGGAAACCGGGGCATCTAGATGAAACAACCCTTGTTCCACCAACATCATCAAAGCAACGGACGTCACAGGCTTAGTCATCGAATAGATCCGAACCAGGCTGTCGCGCTGGAACGCGAGGTCGGTTTCAATGCAGCGGCGGCCACATGCGTGAAAGAATGCCTCTTGCCCGTTCTGGTGGATCAGAAGGGCGCTGCCTGCGTATTTCTTCTGCTCAACATATCTGTGCATCCATTGGCGGATGTGGGTCTGCGCGGTCGGATCAAATCCCATGAGGCAACTCCATCTTGAACAGGCCGATTTTGCCTTCGTAAGACCCTAGGCAACAGCGAATTCTGCCGATTTTTGCTGGATTTGTTGAAGTGCGCCGAGAATACTGCCTACGTTTTTTGCAGCGCAGATAATCCGTGTTGGGCGAAGACCGGCACATAGGCACCGAAAGCCTTAGCGCGTGCTGGGTCTGACGCGTTTCCATCCAAGGCCCGCTTGTAGACACCTTGCAGAATACCGGCCATCCGAAAGAAGTTAAAAGCAAGGTAGAAGCCAAAATTCTCAATCCCTGGCAGGCCGCGGCGTGCGCAATAATTGGCGATGAAGTCCTGATCGGACGGCAGCCCGAGGCTTAACCGATCCACGCCAGCCAGCCCCCGTCCCTCCTTGCCCGGTGGCAGTTGCCACTGCATGATGACGGCCGCCAGGTCGGCATATGGATGGCCGATGGTCGATAGCTCCCAATCCAGCACTCCGATGCAGGCGCTTCCATCCGCCTCGAACATCAGATTGTCGATGCGGTAATCCCCATGAACCAGTGTTCTTTGATTGTCATCCTCGGGGATCTGGCGCTCAAGCTCGGCGATCAGCTGATCCATCTCGGCGATTTTTTCGGTCTCAGAGGCGCGATATTGTTTGGTCCAGCGAGCAATTTGCCGTTCGAAATAGTTGCCTGGAGGTCCGAAATCCGAAAGACCCACCGCATCGATATCGACCATGTGCAGTTCGGCCAGTACGCGATTCATCTCTTTCAGCACACCCGTGCGCGTCGCATTGTTTTCGCCTTTCATGACAGGGTCGACAAATGTGCGCCCTTTCAGATGCTCCATCACGTAAAAGGCAGAGCCTATGACGCTGTCATCTTCACAAAGCAGATGTACTTGCGGGACGGGCACATTGCTACCAGCCAGCGCCGCTTGTACGCGAAATTCCCGATCCACTGCATGTGCGGATTTCAGCAATATGCCCGGCGGCTTGCGTCTCAGAACATAGGATTTGGCCGGCGTACGCAGCAGATAGGTTGGGTTCGACTGACCCACGGTGAATTTTGTAGCTTCAAGAGGGCCATGATAACCAACAAGATGCGTGTTTAGATAAGCGTCGACGGACTTGATATCCAAAGTGTTTTCAGTGTGTGTCATATATTCAGCCTGCGTATGAACCCACGGCTAAAGGGCATCGGCAAAGATATTGCCACCGGTCTGCACATTTATCCCGCCGGAGACAGGGATGACCGCGCCAGTGACATAGCTGCCTCCGCGACCGCATAGAAACAACATGCAACCAGCGATATCCTCGGCCTGGCCAACCCGGCCCAGTGGAACACCTTTGCCGACGCGCGCGCGCTTGGTTTCGTCTTCGGTGGCAAAGGCCGTCATGCGCGATACGAATGGTCCCGGGGCCAGCGCATTCACCGTGACTCTGTATGGTGCCAATTCTTTAGCCATGATTTTGGACAGGTGAATAACCGCCGCTTTGGACGCGGAATAGCTGTAGGCCCCGTCACCCATCGGGACCTCACCCATGACCGAACCTACATTGACGACCCGCGCAGGATCCTCGTCGGTTGCGGATTTCATCAGAAGTGGCAGCAATTTTTGGGTCAGATCAAATACGCCTGCGACATTAACCGACATGACTTTGTCCCAAGCGAAATGAGGGAACTGCCCCATCGGCGCGCCCCAAGACACACCTGCATTATTCATCAATATATCAATCGCTTGAGTGCGATTTTTGACTTCATCCACCAACGCATCTACACCCGCCTCACTGCTGATGTTGCCAGCAAACCCCTCGGCCGAGCCTGACGCGTCCAGAGCGTTCAACTCCGTTGCAACCTCCTCGCATGCCTCGCCTTTGCGAGAAGCGATCAGCACATGCGCCCCGGCACGTACCAACGCCTCGGCCGCCATTCGGCCGATACCGGTGGCACCCCCAGTTACCAGTGCCGTCTTTCCACTGAGCGAAAACAAAGTCTCGGGCGTCATGTGCACTCCATTCAGGCGATCTGGGATTCTGGCGTGAGGTCTTCTTGACAATACGTGCTGACAATCCAACGATTTCAAAACAGGTGAAGCAAGAGGCAATTGAAAAACATGCAGGCATTACTCAGCGTCACACCAAGCGGCCCCGAGAGTTTGGAACTGACCACCCTGCCCGATCCAACCCCTGAGTCAGATGAAATTGTAATGCGTATCCGCGCCGCCGGGGTGAACTTCCCTGATACGCTGATGATCCGGGACCTCTATCAGATAAAACCACCCCGCCCCTTTGCGCCAGGTGGTGAAATCGCCGGAGAAGTTGTCTCGGTCGGAGAAGGCGTCACAGACTTCGCGCCTGGTGATCGGGTTCTGGCGCTGACAGGGCACGGAGGGTTCGCCACGCATCTGAAGCTCAAACCAGCGACTGCCGTCAAGATACCCGACGTGATGCCGTTTGAAGATGCGGCTAGCTTTGTCTTCACCTACGGCACTTCATACCACGCCCTCAAGGACCGTGCGCTACTTAAGCCCGGCGAAAAAGTGCTTGTTCTGGGGGCCGCCGGTGGCGTTGGGTCTGCGGCGATTGAGCTAGCCAAAGCGATGGGGGCACATGTGATCGCGGCGGTCTCGTCTGAAGACAAAGCATTGTTTTGCAGAGATATTGGCGCAGACCAGACGCTGATCTATCCACGCGATCTGGACCGCGAAGCGCAAAAGGCCCTGTCCGCCGAGATAAAGGCACTGGCCCTGGGCGAAGGTGTGGATGTGGTCTACGACGCGGTCGGCGGAGACTACGCTGAGCCCGCCTTGCGAAGTATGGCGTGGGGCGGGCGTTATCTGGTTGTTGGCTTTCCTGCCGGCATCCCCAGCATTCCGCTGAACCTGACTTTGCTCAAGGGCTGTCAGATCGTCGGGGTGTTCTGGGGTGCGTCCGTACTTCGCGACCCGAAGGGGCACGCACAAAACCTGGCCGAGTTGTTCCGCCTATATGGATCGGGAAAGATTTCACCCCGTATCAGTGCACGATTTCCGCTAACCCAGGCGGCAGAGGCAATTGGCATGCTCGAACGGCGCGAGGCTCTCGGTAAAGTTGTGGTCACGATGGAAGATAATTGAATAGAGGATGGGATTGAGCCGATCCAGCAACCTGCATGCGTCAATGAAGCTCTACCCATAAGAGCGAAGGTCGCTGGACGGCCTTTAAATTCATGTTTATGAAAAAAGGAAGATGGGGACAGTTTGAATATGCACAATATCCTGGTTCTGAATGGTCCGAACCTGAATTTGCTTGGTACACGGCAACCCGAGGTCTACGGCGCAACGACGTTGCAGATGATCGAGGACCTGTGCGTTGCGCATGGTGAAACGCTGGGTCAAAACATAACCCATCTCCAATCCAATCACGAAGGCGCGCTGATTGATGCGATCCACGCGGCACGCGGCGTTCAGGATGGCATAGTACTGAATGCAGGCGCATTCACGCATACATCGATTGCGCTGATGGATGCGATATCTTCGGCCGAAGTACCCGTGGTTGAAGTTCATTTATCTAACATCCACGCGCGCGAGGCGTTTCGTCACAAATCGCATATCGCACCAGTCGCGATTGGACAGATCTGTGGTTTTGGCGCGCAAAGCTATGTTCTTGCACTGAACGCGATTGCCGCGCATCTGGCTGAGAGGGACACAGGATGACCCTCAAAGAGTATCTGAATTTTCTGAGCTACACGAAAACTCTGGAAGAGCTTTGGGATGCACATTGCCGCCAGATGGAAAAGTATGGCTTCGACCGGCTGTTGTATGGGTATACGCAATACCGAACGGCGACTTCGCTCGGCGATCCAGAAGACTTTGTAATCCTGACTAATCACTGCTCGGATTACTTGGAAGGGTTCCTTCAATCCGGCCTGTATTTTCACGCCCCCATGCTGAAATGGGCGCTGAACAACGAAGGCGCTGCAAGTTGGAGCATGATACAGGACATGATGTCCAGCGGGGTCATGTCGAACGAAGAGCTTCGGGTTTTCGAGTTCAATAAGTCGCGCGATATTACAGTAGGTTATACGGTCAGCTTCAATTCGGTATCGATGCGTTCCAAAGGGGCGATTTCGCTTGCGGCACGTAATCACAGCCAGGAGGAGATGGACGAGGTTTGGAACGAGCACGGCGACGACATCCTTCTGATGAACAATGTTGCCCATCTCAAAATCCTGACCTTGCCATATCATGCCCCGAACCGCGCGCTGACCAAACGACAGCGCGAAGCATTGCAATGGGTCGGCGACGGAAAGACCACGCAGGACATCGCGCTATTGATGGGTTTGACTTCGGCAACGGTGGAAAAACATCTGAGACTCGCGCGTGAGGCGCTTTCGGTTGAAACAACGGCACAGGCCGTGTTGAAGGCCGCGTTGCAGAATCAGATGTTTGTGATGGAAGCATGACCCTATTTTGATGCTAATTAGCATCAAATTGACCTAGGGTAAGGAATACATGACTTTCCGAATCTCCCGATAAAATTGCAAATTGATATTGTTCCGTGAGTGGTGGCTTTAGCCAGGGAACGTTTTGATCGGATCTTTGTTATACCAAAGCTCTCTGATCGCTCTGACACCGAGGCGTCTATTCGTCCACGTCTCTTTGTCAGGATTATTGAGGGGCCCTTCCATCCCCATCATGCAGGGCCCCTCAATTCACCAATCTTCGCAAGCATCGGTTTTCAGGCTTTTGACATGAAAAAAAACCCGGCTGCGCTATGCAACCGGGCTCGGTATTTGTTGCAGCCTCTAACCGAAGCTGCAAAAGATTTTAGCCTTGGGCTGCCTTTGCAACTTCGGCAGCAAAGTCTTCTTTTTCGACCACGATGCCTTCGCCTACTTCCATGCGGACAAAACCGGTGATGGTAGCACCTGCTTCTTTGGCAGCCGCTTCGACGGTCAGGTCAGGATTCACAACGAAGTCCTGGTTCAGAAGGGTCGCTTCGGCGACGAATTTCTTCATGCGACCGACGATCATCTTTTCGATCACCTGCTCGGGCTTGCCGGATTCGCGAGCGATGTCCATCTGGACCTGCTTCTCTTTCTCGACGACTTCCGGATCCATGTCCGCCTCGGACAGGGCCGCCGGGTTCACAGCTGCAATGTGCATTGCAACCTGCTTGCCGAAGCCTTCATCACCGCCGGAGAGAGCGACCAGAACGCCGATTTTGCCCATGCCGGTTGTCGCCGCGTTGTGAACGTAGGAAACGACGGTATCGCCCGACAGTTTCGACATGCGGCGGACCGACATGTTTTCACCAATGGTGGCGATCTTGTCGGTCAGGGTATCTGCAACAGACTTGCCGCCCAGATCAGCAGCCAGCAGCGCGTCGACGTCATCAACGCCTTCGGCTGCGTAGGTGATCTTGCCGACCATCTCTTGGAATTCGCTGTTTTTCGCAACGAAGTCGGTTTCCGAGTTCACTTCGACTGCAACACCGTTGCCGCCGTTGACGTGAACAGCAACCAGACCTTCCGCTGCAGTACGGCCCGATTTCTTGGCCGCCTTGGCCAGGCCTTTGGTGCGCAGCCAGTCAACGGCTTCGTCCATGTTGCCGCCGGTTTCGGTCAGCGCTTTTTTTGCGTCCATCATGCCTGCGCCGGTCGAGTCGCGCAGTTCTTTTACCATTGCTGCTGTGATTGCCATCTTTTGGCTCTCCTCAATTCAAACGGAATTGGGGCAGGTCTACCCTGCCCCATATGTCATTTACGTGACGGGCAGCTTACGCTTCGGCTTTGACTTCCGGTGCGGCTTCTTCCGCGGGTGCTTCTTCGGCAACCACTTCTTCAACCGGCGCCTCTTCGAACGCACCCAAGTCAACGCCAGCAGCACCCATCTGAGCGGTCATGCCGTCCAGAGCGGCGCGTGCGGCCAGATCACAGTACAGAGCGATTGCGCGTGCTGCGTCGTCGTTGCCGGGGATGATGTAGTCAACACCGTCGGGCGAGCAGTTGGTGTCGACAACAGCCACAACCGGGATACCCAGCTTGTTGGCTTCGGCGATCGCCAGTGCTTCTTTTTTGACGTCGATGACGAACAGCAGATCCGGAACGCCGCCCATTTCACGGATACCGCCCAGCGAAGCCTGCAGTTTGGCCTGATCACGTTCCATGCCCAGACGCTCTTTCTTGGTCAGGCCTTCGGCGCCAGCTTCCATGGCTTCGTCGATCTGGTTCAGACGGTTGATCGACTGGGAAACGGTTTTCCAGTTGGTCAGCGTGCCGCCCAGCCAGCGGTGGTTCATGTAGTACTGAGCCGACTTTTCAGCGGCGTCTGCGATCGGCTGAGCAGCCTGACGCTTGGTACCTACGAACAGAACGCGGCCACCTTTTGCGACGGTGTCACGAACAGCCTGCAGAGCCTGATCCAGCATCGGAACGGTCTGAGTCAGGTCCATGATGTGGATGCCATTGCGCGAGCCGTAGATGAACGGGCCCATGCGGGGATTCCAACGCTGTGTCTGGTGACCAAAGTGAACGCCAGCTTCTAGCAACTGACGCATGGTGAACTCGGGAAGAGCCATGCTTTACTTTCCTTTTCCGGTTTACGCCTCGGCGGGGGTGAAAGAAGCGGATGCTCCAACCGGCGGGCCAGATAAGGATGTCTCCCTCAAAAAGCCCAAACCCCGCCTGCGGGTTTGAATGGCGCGCGTATACGGCAGGTTTAGCATCAGCGCAAGGGCCAAATGCCCCTATTTTTCAAGCCGCGCCAGTGAATGCGCATGACGTACCGCGTCTTCGCAATGGGCTGCCAGAGCTTTGCGGTTTTCAAAGTCGCTAACCTTGGCTGGCACGTGGTAGATCAATTCCACGGTGCCTTGTCGGCGTGCCCCCAAAGTCTTAAGCAAATGCGGTCCGAAATCCATGTCGCCCCACCAGCCATAAAACCTATTGGGCTGACCTTGGGGAGCGTGAAAGATGACCGAAACCGGTTGAACATACATGAATTCCCGCAGCTCTTCAGTGAAGAACGCGGCAAAGAGTGTTGTTTTAAAGGGTAAAACTCGCTGTCCGTCGGTCGAGGTGCCTTCTGGAAAGAACAACAGCTTGTGCCCGGCTTTCAGACGTTCCTCGAAAATCCGGGTCTGCTCGCGGGCTTTCTTGCGATCACGTTCGATGAAGACCGTACCCGTCGCGCGTGCCAGCCAGCCGATGCCGGGCCATTTTGCAACTTCGGCTTTCGATACGAAATACACGCGCTTACGGGCATTCAGCGCAAAGATATCCAACCACGACGTATGGTTTGCAACCACAGCGCCGCGTTCCTGCATGAGCGCGCCAGAGGTGCGAAATCTGATCCCGAGAATTCGAAATGCACTGCGACAAACGAACTGAGAAATGAACGGTGTCACTGGCCGTTGAACGCCATAAAGCGGTCGTTCGATGAAACGTATCGCCAATAAGACGAACAGCCCCCCAAAAACCAGAAGGGCCAGCGGCAGACCGCGAAGTATCACCAGGACCCAACCTAAGAAACCAAGCTCAATTGGATCAGGAGCGTCTTCACTTTGCCACGATGGGTCGCTCACAGGGTTATGCTCCACCATAAATACGCCGCTGACGCTCATTCATGCGGGCTGTGTCAAGGATCAGACACACATCGGTTGTGTTGAAGGCATGATCGATAAATGCCCCCTCGCCCACGAATCCACCGAGGCGAAGGTAGGCCTTGATGAGAGACGGCACCTGAACCATCGCCGCGCGCCGATCCAGCGCGTCGGGTGCCAAAAGGTCCATTGATTGAAATACCTCTGGCTGGGCCCGAACCCGCAAATCCAGCGGGGCAAGATGGTTGTGATGCAGCATCGACAGCGGCTGCGCCAATTTGCTCACGTCGGTTCCGTGGAAACTCGCGACCCCGAACAAGACCTCAATATCACGCTCGGTGACGTATGCAGCTAGACCATTCCACAGATGATACATCGCCGTGCCACCACGATAATCCGGATGCACGCACGAGCGTCCAAGCTCCAACAGCTTGCGCCCGCTTTGTTTCAGGACGGTGAGATCGTATTCATCCTCAGAGTAGAATTGCCCCAGTTCGGCAGCTCGCTCACCAGGAAGCAGTCGATAGACTCCGATCACCTCTTCAGATGAATCGTCGATGGCGAGCATATGATCGAAGTATGGATCGAACCGATCCTTCTCGAGCCTCGCCTCATGATCCACCATCTCGCCGCCACCGCCCAATTCCTGAACAAACACGTCGTAGCGCAGTCGTTGGGCCGCCCGCAGTTCAACCTCGGTATTGGCCAATTTGACAGTGAATGAGGGGCCTTCGTCGGGCATCAAGAAAATTCCATCGATCGCTGTTGCGCGCTGATAACGCGATTGCTCGGCCAAAGGCAACAAGCCCGCGTTTTGCCCGAGTTGTTAACCTTTCCTAAACCAGTTTCACGGATCAAAGACCGGCATCAGGGCTATACGTGTCCCGTCGATCACCACTTTCCCCTGCTCGCGAAAGTTAACGGTGATCTTGCCTCCGATATTGGACTGCACTTGTCCAACGCCCCAATCGGGGAAATCGGGGTGGCGGACATACATGCCCGGTGCAAGAATGGCATTCAGATCTGTCATGTTGGGCTCCGGGTCCAATGGCAGGTGCAGCAGGAGGTACGCATGGGCGCGTCAGACGTCAACCTGGCCGAATTGATCGGCTCTCGGATCTGTCATGATCTGATTAGCCCCATTGGGGCAATTACCAACGGGCTTGAGCTGTTGGAGATGGTTGGCGCAGTCCAAGGCCCTGAAATGGAGCTGATTTCAGGCAGCGTTGGCAGTGCAGGCGCCCGCATCCGGTTTTTCCGCGTAGCCTTTGGATCAGCAAGCGATCAGCCATTGGGTCGCACCGAAGTGGTCGAGCTTCTTAAAGATGTGGAAAAGGCCGGGCGTCTGCGGATCAGTTGGAACCTGACCGAAACTGTCCCGCGCAATCAGGTTAAACTCGCGTTTCTGGCTGTGATGTGCTGTGAAAATGCGATGCCCTTCGGCGGCGAAGTGGAAATCGAAACTCAGGGCGACGCATGGACGGTGACTGGCGTTGCTGACAAGCTGAACCTCAATACGGGTCTGTGGAAAGGGATTGGCTCGGGGCGATTTACCGAAAAACTAAGCCCGGCGCAGGTTCAATTTGCCCTGCTGCCGGACACAGCCTCGACGATGGGGCGCAGGATCACGGTAGAAACGACCGCAACCCGGGTGACACTGCGGTTTTAGTGCCGAGTTGTCCCGTTTCCGCGCACCAGATACTTAAAACTGGTCAACTGAGCGGCACCGACAGGACCGCGCGCGTGCATCTTGCCGGTGGCGATACCAATCTCAGCGCCCATGCCAAACTCACCGCCATCCGCGAATTGGGTCGAGGCGTTATGCATCAGGATTGCGCTGTCAAGCCGTTCGAAGAAGTGCTCGGCGGCCACGGAATCCTCGGTCATGATACAATCGGTGTGGCTTGAGCCAAACTGCCGGATATGCGCAATCGCGGCGTCGATATCTGCGACGGGCCGTACAGCGATGATACTATCTAGGTACTCTTTGCCCCAGTCATCATCCGACGCAGGAATGGTGTTTTCATTGGCCAAAACGCCTTCGGCATGCACTTCAACACCCGCAGTTTGAAGAGCAGCGATCAGATCACGGCCCAGTGTTTCTGCAACGTCTTGATGGATCAGCAAGCATTCTGCCGCGCCACAGATACCGGTGCGCCGAGTTTTGGCGTTCAACACAACATCCAGCGTCTTCTGGGGATCGGCGGCTTTATCAACATAAATATGAACGATACCTTCGAGATGCGCAAAGACGGGCACGCGCGCCTCGCGTTGCACAAGACCGACCAATCCTTTGCCACCTCGGGGAACGATGACGTCGACATAATCAGTCATGGTCAAAAGCTCTTGCACCGCAGCCCGGTCGCGAGTCGGCACCAGTTGAATGGCGTCTTCGGGCAAGCTAGCAGCTGCTAGCCCCTCAACCAGACAGGCGTGGATCGCGGTTGACGAATGAAAGCTCTCAGACCCGCCGCGCAAGATCACGGCGTTCCCGGATTTCAGGCACAATGCACCCGCATCCGCCGTCACGTTGGGACGGCTTTCGTAGATCACGCCGATCACACCCAATGGCGTGCGCACACGCTGAATGTTGAGGCCCGAAGCCATGTCCCATTCGGCCAATACTTCACCCACAGGATCGGTCTGATCGGCGACGGTGCGCAGCCCGTCTACCATGCCCTGAACGCGTGCTTCATCCAGCATCAGGCGGTCCATCATCGCGGGGCTCAAACCCTTTTCTCGCCCGAACTCCAAATCCTTCTTGTTCGCTTCGATAATGTCGGCACGTTTGTGCCAAACGGCGTCTGCGGCTGCGATCAGCGCGGCGTGCTTGCGTTCGGCGGTGGCAAAAGCAAGCTCTTGCGAGGCTGCTTTGGCGCGCGCACCAAGGTCGGCCATCATTGCGGGAATGTTGTCGAAATCCTTCATCTCAAGCGCCTTTCGGTCTCAGTTTATCAAATCACGCCCTTACAGCGCCAGATCGTCCCGGTGGATCAGGGCCGCGCGGCCTGGATAGCCTAGCGTCGCCTCGATTTCAGACGATTTACGTCCTTTGATCGCATCCGCCTCTTGCGCGGTATAGCGACTTAGCCCCTGTGCCAGCCTCCGCGCCTGCGCATCCAGAACAGCGACGGGATCGCCGCGACCGAAATCACCCGTGACCTCGACAATGCCAGCGGGCAACAGGCTTTTGCCATTGGAAAGCGCCCTTGCCGCGCCGTCATCGATCACGATCTCTCCGCGCGGTTTCATCGCCGAAATCCAGCGTTTCCGGGCTGCATGCGGATCGAGCGTGGCCGTGAACCAAGTGCAGCTCGCTCCATTTTCAAGCGTTTTCAGTGGGTTCAGGGGTGATCCTTCAGTTATCGCCATATCGCAGCCAGCTGCGGTTGCCATCTTGGCAGCCAACAGCTTGGTCTTCATGCCGCCCTTTGACAGCCCCGATCCCGCGTCACCTGCCATGGCCTCGATCTCGGGCGTGATCTGTTTGATCACGTCATATCGGGTGGCTGTCGTGTCCTCGTTGGGATTGCCCGAATAGAACCCGTCGACATCTGAAAGCAGGATCAACTGATCCGCGCCGATGGTCACGGCGATTTGCGCTGCCAGCCGGTCATTGTCGCCATACCGGATCTCATCTGTGGCGACTGTATCGTTTTCGTTGACAATCGGAACAACACCCAGGCTCAGCAGCGTTTCCAACGTTGCACGGGAATTCAGATAACGCCGCCGATCCGCGCTGTCTTCCAACGTGACCAACACCTGAGCGGTTTTGATCTCATGCGGCGTCAACGCTTCTTCATACGCACGGGCAAGCCGGATTTGTCCAACCGCCGCAGCGGCCTGTGACTGTTCCAGCGGCAGATTCTGCATCGGCAGGCCAAGTACACCTCGACCCAACGCGATTGACCCGGACGAGACCAGAACAACAGCTGTCCCCTGCCCTTTCAGCCAAGCCACGTCCTGCGCCAGCGATTTCAGCCAATCCGACCTGAGCAATCCCGTATCCCGGTCGACCAACAAGGCCGATCCGATCTTGACCACCAGGCGGCGGGCATGGGTCAGGGTTGCCAAGGCGTGGCCTCCTCGGCGGGTTTCTGGCGCAGGCGGTTTTCATCGATCTGAGCTCGCAAGGACCGCAGCACCTCGGTCACGCCCAAATGCGCAACGCCTGACATGGTCATGACCGGGCCGCGAACGGCTTCTTCCAGTTCGGCCTTAATCAGTTCGCGTTCCTCATCGTCCAGAGCGTCGATCTTGTTCAATACGGTGATACGCGGCTTATCCGCCAGCTCTCCGCCATAAGCCTCAAGCTCGGTGATGATTGTGCGATAGTCTTCGACCACAGTTTCCGAGGTGCCGTCGACCAGATGCAAAAGCACAGCGCAGCGTTCCACGTGGCCCAGAAACCGGTCACCGATTCCACGCCCTTCATGCGCGCCTTCGATCAGTCCGGGGATGTCGGCAACGACGAACTCTACATTATCGACACCGACAACGCCCAGATTGGGGTGCAGCGTAGTAAACGGATAGTCGGCGATCTTGGGTCGCGCATTCGATGTTGCGGCCAGAAAGGTCGACTTGCCCGCGTTGGGCATGCCCAACAGACCCACATCCGCGATCAGCTTTAGCCGAAGCCAGATTGTGCGGTCGATCCCCGCCTGCCCCGGATTTGCACGGCGCGGGGCCTGATTGGTTGCCGATTTGAAATGCAGGTTGCCGAATCCGCCATTGCCGCCCTTGGCCAGCAAAAACCGTTGACCGACCTCAGTCAGGTCGCAGATCACGGTTTCTTCGTCTTCGTCCAGAATTTCGGTCCCAACTGGCACGCGCAAGATGATGTCATCGCCATCCTTGCCGGTACGCTGCTGACCGCGACCGGGCAGGCCGTTTTTGGCGAAGAAGTGCTGCTGATAGCGGAAGTCGATCAGGGTGTTCAGCCCGTCCACAACTTCGGCCCAAACCGAACCGCCTTTACCGCCGTCCCCGCCATCGGGTCCGCCGTATTCGATGTACTTTTCACGTCTAAAGCTGACGCAGCCGCCACCTCCGGCCCCGGACCGGATGTAGACCTTTGCAAGATCGAGAAATTTCATAGCTGTCCCCTACTGCAAAGGCCCCATCGGCCACAAGTCAGAGTTTCTTTGTATAGGTCCAGGTGGGCACATTCGCATCGCGCGACACCGAATAGGTTTCCGCATCGCCAAGATACTGGAACCCGCAATGGGTCAGAACCCGGGCCGAGGCCGGGTTGTCCTGGAACACGCTGGCAAACATGGTCGCGTTTTCCAGCGGATTGGCGTTGACCAGCGTTTCAACGGCCAGCGATGCAATGCCGGTGTTCCAATACACCGGGGCGACCCAATAGCCGACCTCGGACTGGTTGCGATCCAGCCGGGTCAATGAAATCAGTCCGATCAGCTCCGGGCCACCATCCTTTGTGGCATCCATTGCCCAGACATCCTCGTCCCGGTCTTCGGCCATCGCGCGCATCACAAACGCCTCAATCGAGCCAGGTGGCAATGGATGCGGGATCGATGTCGTCATGCGCGCCACACGCTCATCGCCTGCATAGTGCTCAATGAGACCCAAATCCGACCGACGCAGAGGGCGAAGGTCGAACCGCTCGGTTTCAATGACCGGCTGATTTATTATTGCCTCAATTTTCATGAGTGCGTTCCTCCTCCGAACAACACAAAAAGTACGGACGCAACTGTCAAACTGGCTAACGTCCACATCAGATATTTTTCCGCAGGCCGACCTTCAACCGCATGGGCGATCCGATCTCCGGCAAATGTCCAGATCGGGTGCAATACGATCTGGCAGATTAACAAACAGAGAGCGATCGTGAGGGTCGCCTCAAAACTGGGTGTTCCTGTTGCCACAAACCCGGTGAAGCCTGCGATAATCATTGCCCAAGCCTTAGGGTTAAGAGGATGCACTATTAACCCCGCCAGAAAACCGGGCACTTGCTTATCCGATTGACCTCGGGAAAGCCGCAGATTGGCAATTTTCCACGCGAGCCAGCAAATATATGCAGCAGAAGCATATTTGAGTGTCTCGAACACCAACGGCGCTTGATCGGCAACTTGCATCAGGCCAAATCCAACCGGCCAGATGATCAGCTGTTTTCCCAGAATGACCCCGCCCACAAAGGGCAGTGCCGACCGAAAGCCAAAACGCGCACCTGTACCCAGCAGGACCATATTGGCCGGTCCCGGCGTGCCGACCTGCGAAGCGGCAAAAATCAGGAAACTGGTGGTTGCGACTGTCATCGGTTCTGGTGATCACGACTGCGTTAAAACGAAAAAGGGACCGGCACTTTGTGCCGGTCCCCCATGAATTTTTCTTAAACCTTCTGGGTTTCGGCTTACTCTGCGGCCTCCGCCACTGGCAGGACCGAAATAAAGGTGCGGTTTTTAAGTCCCTTATGGAACTTCACGGCGCCATCGACAGTTGCAAAGATGGTATGGTCTTTGCCCATGCCTACGCCTTCGCCCGGCCAGAACTTGGTGCCGCGCTGACGTACGATGATGTTGCCTGCGATGGCGGCCTGGCCACCATACAGCTTCACGCCAAGGCGACGACCAGCTGAGTCGCGACCGTTACGGGAGGAACCGCCAGCTTTCTTATGTGCCATTCTCTCTCTCCTTAGCCCTGAGCCAGCTCTTTGGCTTGCTCAACCCATTCGGGTTTCACTTTGATGGTGTCGATAGCAGCAATCTGCTCGTCCGACAAGGCGGCCAGAGCGGCAAAGCTTTCGATACCGGCTTCAACCAGCTTTTTGGCAGCGGCAGGGCCGACACCGTTAAGGGCTGTCAGATCGTCGGCGGCAGCTGCTGCGGCGGGTGCCTCTGCTTTGGCTTCAGCTTTCTTGGCAGGCTTTTTCGCTACCGGAGCAGCTTCGCCAGCCGGTGCCGAACCGGTTGCAGCTTTGATGCCCGACTTGTCAGCGCCCGACGACAGGATGTCGGTGATTTTGACCAGAGTCAGTTTCTGACGGTGACCAACGGTACGCTTCGAGCTGTGCTTACGACGGCGCTTGACGAACTTGATGACCTTGTCACCTTTGATCTGTTCGATCACTTCGGCCTGTACGCCTGCGCCTTCAACGAAAGGTGCACCAACAACCGGTGCGTCGCCGCCCAGCATCAGAACATCGTTGAATTGAACTTTTTCACCTGCGTCGGCAGCCAGCTTTTCAACACGGAGCACATCGCCCGCCTGAACCTTGTACTGCTTGCCGCCAGTCTTGAGGACCGCAAACATGCGTCTTTCCTTTGTCTAACCGCGTTCTGTGGTCCCCGATTGGGTGTTACTGGCTTTCGCCACCTCGAACAGCGCGCCCTTTTCGGGCTGTGTGAATGACCTTTGGCACATGCCATCAGGTCAAAGAATAACGATACCCGGCGCGGAAAGCCGGCCGGGATGCGCGCTTATCGAAGCATTCATGAAGAAAGTCAACCAAAAATCCGCAGCTTTGAGATCCGAAAATCTGCGGCTCAGAGATCCGACGCTTTCATGGCTTGCGCGACGGATTGCCCAAGCTGGTAAGAGATGCCGTTTAGCATCTCATCAAAACCCATGAACAAGGCGGAATTCAAGGCCCGACCCGCATCGGTGCGGGAAAAGGCGATGTTCTCTCGCATCTGAGCCTCGTTCAACGGCTGATAGGCCAATAAAAGGAACGAGTACATCCATTCAGTTGTCTCAGCCCTGGTGTTCTCATGCTGAGATAGCAGTTCCTGCAACACGGATGCATCGTCAAACAGGGCGCTTTGCCCAGAGGCAAGTCCTTGGTAAAAACTATAATCAGCGCTGATGGTGCCTTGCACATTTTTCTCGATCAGGTCGTTGACTTGCACATATTCGTCTACAAGACGAAAAAACATGCCCTCGCGATCAGCCTGTTCGTAAGCGCTGCGTGCCATCTCTTCGATCGCGTCATCTGCAATGGCCCGGCGCGCCGAGTTTTCCAGAGAAACGATGCTTTGCCCCAGTTCGCTTTCAAAAAAGATCGAAGCTTGTTCTAGCTGCGCATCGGACATCACCTCGCCAACCGACAGCGAAAGTTGCTGGTGCATCGTGGTCGGATCGTACAGATCCTCAACTTGCGCCAAAAAATAGGCTCCTCCTGAGCTACCCAGCATCGACTCGTTGATTGCATGCCCTTGCGCCACGCCTTCTTCACTAAGAATTTTCATAAAATCCAAAATATGCATCGCATGCATCAGTCTTTCAGCACGCTCGCCTGCGGCCAGAGGCAGCGCCCAGATCGTCAAACAGAGTGCCGTAGCTAAAACTCGCATCAGATATCCTGCGCCGGGCGCAATTCGGCCATGCGGGCGGCCAATACTTCGAACCGCATCGCCATGATTTCATATTGGATCGCATTCAACAGCTCATAGACCTCCTGCATCAGAGGCTGTTCCAGAGCGTCAACATAGGCGTCGACATCCTCATCCGAGAAATCCTGGTAGGTGTAAGCCGCCCCTGCCAAAGCTGACAGTTGCAGAGATCGACGCAACTCACCTTCATTGCGTTGGATCATCGCGCGCAGTTCATCTCCGCTCAGTTGCATGTCGATAATGCCAGACGCACTTGCGGCCAGTAAAAACCGCACCTGAATCTCTTGCAGCGCGCGCAGCGAGGTTCCGCTGGCGTCCACCGCACGGTTCATGCGCTTCAGGCTTTCAACGCGCGATGAGCCTTCTTTTATCAACTTCGAGACGATTTCCTGCCCGGCCAGTTGTTTGGCATCATCATCGTCATCCATATGAGCGGCGTTTTCAGCAACGACCAGTCTTTGCCCCAACTCCGAGGCATAAAACGAGACCGCGTGGACCAGCGCCTCTTCGCTAAGCGTCTGTTCAAGGATAGAGACGGCCGTTTCGTGCATCAAAGCGGTATCAAACACCTCTTCGGTCAGACGCGCCCAATCCGATCCGAAGCCGTCAGGGTCGATACCCAGCATCTGCGGGGCCGAAGCAGAGGCCTGCGCTATGCTTTCCAAGGCAACGTCAAAACCTGTCGTGGTCAGAAACGCCTCAATCTGATCCTGACTGGCGGCCTGAGATGGCGAGGCCATGACACCAAGTGAGAAAATTGGAAGGATGAGGCTGATTGCGAACTGGCGTATAAAGTAAGTCATACATATCAGCCTAGGTGTTTTCTTACCTCTGGCAATGGAAAATCCCACTATCGTCAAAATCCGGAACTTTCTGCTTGCACCCCTGCCCGTTCACCACTAAATCCCCCCCTCACAGACCCCCGCGGAGAGGTGCCGGAGTGGTCGAACGGGGCGGTCTCGAAAACCGTTGTGGGTGCAAGCCCACCCAGGGTTCGAATCCCTGTCTCTCCGCCACTATTTTGCTACCAGCAACATTCCTGAATACAGTCTCGATGCCCTACTCACGACCGAGTGCACTTGTCGTTGAGCATCGGATGGGTCCGTTTTCAAATAGATTGAAGTAGTTTTTCATTTGCCTTGCCCCAAAAAAGCTACTGTGCCCGGCGCCCTCTTTCCAATTTGTTATTTTCGGCCGAGCAGTCGTTCAAGAACCATTGCCCAACGGCTGGATCGGGCCAAAAGTACTAGATCTTTTACTCCTTCGGTATTGTCCGCAGTCAATCAATCCGACCCGTAGAAAGACCTATCCACAACAGCTATCCCCCAACTGAATTGGCGGACACGGTACAGTTGCGTAGGAACAAAAGACACAGCAATCGCCTTCTAACGGTTTCAAGACTGCCTTGCACGATTTGCATTCATAAAACCACTGGCACGAGTCAGTTGGCATTCTTTCGGTTTCCATATGCCCACACTTTGGGCAGGTCAAATTGCTATCGAGCATCACAGTTTGATTTGTCATTGTCTCACATCCGCATGATTAGATAGTCATTGATTTGAGCCTCATTGAACACGATGACCCATGCCAACGCGGTAGTCGCCGTGCTTCCGACAAGCCACCATTTCAGATTTGCCAACGTCCCGTTTAGATGCGCTAAGAACCACGAAACCGCGACCAGCGCTGTTGAGACGGCGAGAACATAGTAGCTTGCCGCCGCTATTTTTCCGAATACTGCCAACCAACTGCCGCCCAAGCCTAACAACATCATGGCCATTGGAAGAACACAGCACGTTGCGACGCCCAGAGCTGAAACCGATCCCAAGTAGCTGAGGTTCACGTATTTCTTCATCTTTTGCTCCCGAGATGCTCGATTTGATTGTGTTGAAGCACCGGTATTCAGAGCGTATAACTCCTGTAGTAACTACAGGATCAAGTGGAGGCACTTCACATGATTGCGATAGGTGAGGCTTCCCGGCAATCCGGGGTTGGCATAGAAACCATCCGCTACTACGAACGCGAAGGTATCGTACCAAGACCTGTGCGAGCTCTGAACAATCGTCGCCTCTATTCAGCAAGCGATGTGGGAAGACTTCGATTTTTGAAGAGGTGCCGCGACCTGGGATTTCCTCTCCCAGACGCAAAGGCGCTTTTAGAGCTGTCAGAAGGAAGTGCCGAAGACTGCTGGTCAGTGAAAGAATTGGCCGAGGCGCATATTGCCAGCGTTCGAAGCAAGATTGATGAGCTCAGACGTCTGGAGCTCGCCTTGAGTGAGCTTACCGCCAATTGTGATAGTGGTAACGTTCACTGCCCGATGCTGCAAAGACTGGGAACGATGGATGATATCTGACACTGGACACTGGGCGGAAACTCAGGGTCTGAGATTTAGCCAGATCACGTCAGACCAAGGTCTGTGGTGCGGTAACAGATTGTAGTTCATAGTCGATTTCACGATGAGAGTGAAAGTAACTGACTTGACGATTGGCAATTGGTCGTTGTCGCGAGTCTTTCTTGCGGCCAGTATCTTCGTGATGGGTACTGCTACCGCAGTCGTTGGGGTCTGGGTGTCTAATCGAATTCAGAACGCAGTCGTGCAAAACTCCGCTAACTCTGCGGCGCTGTATATGGAAAGCGTAGTTTCCCCGCTCAGCCAGGAATTGGCACATGGCGACCGCCTTTCTGAACAGGCGGGCCTGGCTCTGGACGAGATTTTCATGACCCAGCCAATGCGTGACCGTATCGTTTCCTACAAATTCTGGAAGCAAGGCGGTGTGATTGCGCATGCCTCGGATACAGACATCATAGGAAACCGTTTCAATCCAACGGATGATTTAAGGCGAGCGTGGAACGGTGATATCTCCGGCTCTTTCGAAGAGCTTGATCATGCCGAGAGCGCCGCCGAGGCGGCATTGGGGATACCACTGCTGGAAGTTTACAGCCCCATCCGCGAACTCTGGTCCGGCGAAATCATCGCAGTTGCGGAGTTCTACGAAAGAGCTGACCAGCTTGAGTTAGACTTAGCCAAGGCCAGGCGAACAAGTTGGTTGGTCGTCGGCTCCGCATTCCTGGCAAGTACTATTGTTCTGTATACCATCGTCGCAATTGGCGACAAAACAATTCGACAACAGGGGACTCTGCTTAAACAGCGTCTGACAGAAAGTGAAAGGATGGCTGAGCAGAATGCGCTGCTGCGGGCGCGTGTGGTCGAGGCGTCAGAAAGATATACCACGCAAACAGATCGGTTGCTCAAGAATCTTGGAGCTGAGCTACATGATGGCCCTGCGCAATACCTGTCGCTCGCCGCCCTTAGACTGGAGGCCGCGTTTTCCAAAGAATCGGAAAGGCCTAAAGAGGCAGTGGAAATTCAGCAGTCTTTGCAAAAATCGCTGGCTGAAATTCGCGCAATTTCGCGAGGGCTGTCCGCGCCAGATATCGATAGCCTGTCACTCGTCGATGTTGTGAAGAGAGCCGTAGAGGATCACGCCGAACACAGCCCGTTGCGACCGGATATTTCATTCCTGGGCAGCCAGGCCCCAGAGTTGTCATTGTCCGACAAACTGTGCGTTTTTCGGTTCCTCCAGGAAACGCTTTCCAATGCCGCTAGATATGCTCCAGCTTCCAAGTGCACTGTTATCGCTGAGGCGCAGAACGACCGCATAGTTGTAAAGATCACAGACGACGGACCAGGATTTGACAGGTCAGAAGAAACCGCGTTGCGAGACGATGGTGGCCAGGGGCTTATGGGCTTGCGAGATCGGGTCGAGAGTATTGGTGGCAGGTTCGACGTCGCATCGAGACCGGGCGAAGGCACCACCATAGCTATGACACTATTTCCCAGAAAGTTAGGCACATCATGACTACATCTGTCGTAATAGCCGATGATCACCCGATATTCAGGGATGGTTTGCAACGCACGTTGGATGAAGCAGATGGCTTCGAAGTTTTAGCCGCTGGGTCCAGTGCTGAAGAGGCAGTATCGCTGGTCGGCACGCATCAGCCGGACATAGCTATTCTTGACCTCTCGATGCCCGGTGGCGGGATAAGCGCGACACGTAAAATCGCGGCAATGGCAAATCCACCCGTCATTGCAATCTTGACGGTCTCAGAGAACAGCGGCGATGTCGCGGACGCCTTGGAGGCGGGTGCGATTGGGTACATTGTGAAGGGAGTAACCGCGAGCGAACTAACCGCTTCTTTACGCAGCATCGCCGCAGGTGAAGGGTTCGTTTCTCCTGGCTTGGCCTCGAGGGTACTTCTTCAAATCAACGCTGACACCGGCATGTCTGTTAACAGCAGCATTCTAGATGACCTTACACATCGTGAGGAAGAAATACTGAGACGTGTGGCCAAAGGACTGAGTAATCGTGAAATCGCTGACGAGTTAGACCTCCAGGAAAAGACCGTGAAGCACTACATGACCGCAGTTCTGTCCAAGCTTCATGCGCGAAATCGGGTAGAGGCCGCGCTCATTGCACATGATGTTTGGAACAAGGGAGAATAGCTGCGGTCTCTTTGACGACGGTGGCGGCCCCTCACCAAAAAGAAGCCGCCAACGGATTATCGACTGGAATTGCAGCTCAGTTGGCGACCGACTGTAACCTCCGGCGATCAGAGGCCGTTGCGTTTCTTTCAACAACAGTCCGGTTGTAAGGGTCTTTCAACTCGTAACGCCCAAACTCGATCTCCTCTTTCCAACCATTGGCATAATTTACTTCGATATTGTTGCCTTGGCGTTCGATTTTCGTGGGTCGACTTCCAGCAGTGCCGCCTTGCCCAGATGAGCGTACATTGTCGATTGAGATACCATTCGCCAAGGACCGAAGCCTTGAAACGTCAGCGCCTGTCGCGGGGCGTTCCTCAACAGTTCGGTTCTGAGCATTCTTTCTCTCATACCGCCCGTCTTCGATCTCTTCCTTGGTTCCGTCCGAGTAACGCACCTCAATGCCCTTGGCGTTCGTTTCGACCTTTGTTATCCCAGCCGAACCCGACGATTTGCCCCCTGAATTAGACTTATCCTTCTTTCCGCTGCCCTTATTGGAGCGTTTGGAGTCATCATCGTCATTATCGTCATCATCATCGTCGTCGCGACCACTTTTTCCTGACCCCGAATTGTCGTCCCGGTCATCATCTCTGTCGTCGTCTCGATCATCGTCTCTATCGTCATCACGATCATCATCTCGGTCGCCACCACGGCCGCTATTACCCGACCCCGAGTTATCATCCCGATCGTCGTCGCGATCATCATCCCTGTCATCGTCACGATCATCCCCGTCTTTCCCTTTGCCGCTTTTGGCAAAGGCATATGACGGTTCAAAATGTAGGCGGCCATCGTCATCAAAGGTTGGCACATAAGGCGTCGCGGCAATCAACGAAGCCAACGCCGCGGTACTTAGAAGTTGACCCAGCTTTCTTTGAATTTTCATTTTCGCCTCCAATTTTGATCGTCACGCTTCATGGCATTGGAGACAGGCTACTACCGGCCCGACTTTCCCACATCGGGCTTAGGTCTGACGAATTTCAAGCCGAACGTCTTAACCAGATCAGTCAAACCAATAGATTCTTTGCAGAACCAAATGAGCAGTTCAGTGGGGATTAACCCCGTCGCCTTTCAACTCGTCATCAGGTTCGAGGTGAATGACAAAGACGGAACCCGGGTACAGACACTCTAGTTCTTCCTCTATGTCGTTACATATATCGTGCGCTGCGCTGACTGGCATTGTGCCGTCCACAACAAGGTGAAACTCTACAAAGATAACATTCGCGGATCTGCGCCCTTTGAGGTCATGATACTCTAAGGCTGCACCGAGGTTTGCTTCGATTGCATTAGAAACAGTCTGCAAGTCATGTTCCGACAGGCTTACATCCATCAGGCCATCGACGGATGCCCGAATAACTTTCCAACCCTCCCACAAGATGTTCAGCGCAACAAGAATTGCCAGGATCGGGTCAAGGATCAACCAGCCGGTGACAAGCGCTAGTATCAGTCCTGCGACGACACCAACAGAAGTCATAACATCCGTAAAAATGTGGCGGGAGCTCGCTTGCAAGGCGGGCGATCCCTCGCGCCTACCTGTCCTAAGCAAGAGGTAGGCCCATGCACCGTTCACACCCGTTGCAACGATATTGACGGCAATTCCAAGCAGCGGCGCATCCTCAAGATGCGGGTTCGGGAGCACCAGTACAGCTTCTCTGATGATCAAGAACGCCGCCAACACAATCAGCGCGCCCTCAACCACGGCTGAAAGATACTCCGCTTTTTTATGACCAAAGGGGTGGTTTTGGTCAGGGGGCTTATTGGCAACCCGAACTGCGAAATACGCCAACAAAGCCGCGACAACATTCACGGTTGATTCCATTGCGTCTGACAACAAAGCCACCGAACCTGTCAGCCACCAAGCCAACAGTTTCAGGGCCAGTACCACAATGGATATCGGGATAGACCAAAGAGCGATTTTTTGTGTCATTTGGCCGCGACCCTCAGTCAATTATGAACAGAAACTCGGGTGATTGGTGAGCTCCGATGTTCAAAACGTAAAACAGGTGTTTGGCGAAAAGGGAATAGGTCTTACGGCATCCTATTGGCGACAGCATCTGGTCGCCGCTGCGTGGCGCCAAACGACTGTTATTCGGATGAAAGCCCGGTCGACGAAACAGGAACAGCCTTGAGATAGGCTGCAATCGCCAAACGGTCCTCATCCGTCAGCCGTGAGGTGTTCTCGATGACCTCCACCATCTCACCACCCGCACTGTCATAGTCTGGTGTAAAGCCAGATTTTAGGTATTCGGCAATGTCTGCTTCTGACCAATCAAGCTGGTCTGAGGTTAAGCCGGGGATACGACCTTTCCCGTTTGGATTTGGTGCACCCGTCAGCCAAAGGTCTCGTTTCAGGCCCCCTAAACCATTTCGCGGGGTATGGCATTCAGCGCAATGACCCAGCGCCTCGACCAAATACCTGCCATGTTTTTGTTGGTCGGTCAGATCACCTTCGACCACCCAGCCTGATGACATGAACAAGAGCTTCCATCCCCCCAATCCGCGCCGAACGCTGAAAGGAAAACCTACGTCATGCGCAACACTTTCCGTTGCGGCCGCTGGCAGCGTGCCGAGGAATGCGTGTAGCGAAACCACGTCTTCGGCCGACATGTTGGCGTAAGAGGTATAGGGAAACGCTGGGAAATAGTGCTGCCCTTCGGGTCCGGTTCCATGGATCAAGGCATTGGCCAGATCCAGGGCAGACCAGGATCCGATACCAGTTTCCGGGTCACTGGAAATGTTGGGGGCAATGAACGTGCCGAATTCCGTCTCAAACCGGCGACCACCAGCGAGCACGAGCTTGTCTTCACCGACCGCATCCGGCGCTGAATGACAGGATGCGCATCCCCCCGCGTGGAACACGATTTCACCGCTGGCAAGATCTGGGTTCAAACCGTCGAGTCGTGATTGTTCCATTCGTTGAGGTCGGGTCAGCACCAAACCGGCCAACCCGACCAACACAATGACGATTGCGACAAAGAAAAGAAAGCGCCGCACCGTCAGTGCCAAATCAGTTCTTTGGAGCTCTGTATGCTTTGTGACATGCCGAACAGCTTCCGCCCAGATCGCCCATCGCTGCTTTTAGGGCATCAACATCTTGACCTGCCGCAGCCTGCATCGCAACAGCGGCGTCTGCCATGGCCTGCCCTTTCGCACCAACGTCAGGGAAGTTCTCCCAGATCGCAGGCAATGCACGGGTGGTCGGATCGGACGCATTGTCAGATCCCTGGGGCCACATCGCGGATTGATCGATTTGTGTCAGTACAACAAGATTATTCGCGGCCCGAGTTGCGGCCTCGGCATCATAATCGACCTCTCCCTTAGCCATTCCGCCAAGTGTACCAAGATTGAAGGCATAGAGTTGCATGATTGAGGTACGAGCTTTCACAGCTGGGTTTTCACTTTCTTGGGCGATGGCTGTGCCAATGGCGGCCAATGACAAAAGACCTGCCGCGAATACTGAGAACTTCTTCTTCATGATGTGTCTCCCTGTTTAATGCTCCGAATGTTAACTTGAACGATTTTTCTTGTAATTGTTTGTTATTGGTCGTCACTTGTTAATTTATGAACAACGAAAACTGGGATGATATTCGGTACGCGCTCGCCGTAAGCAAATACGGCTCACTCAATGCAGCGGCAGCGGCACTGGGCGTCACGCATGCGACCGTGTTGCGAAGGGTGGCCGCATTCGAAGAGCGCAATAGCTGTGTGATTTTCCAGAAAAGCCCTTCGGGATACTCCGCCCTGCCCGAGGCCAGAGCAGTTCTGTCGGCTATGGAAAGCGTCGAAGATGCGGTGCTATCGGTCGAACGCGCGATTGTCGGTGCAAATCAGTCCCCTACGGGCCATGTGCGAATTACATCTACAGACAGTCTTTGCCAGATTGTTCTACCTTCAATACTAAATGAGATCGCACGGCTTTACCCCGGCCTGAAGCTGACTTTGCTAAGCGGGAATAGTCACCATGATTTGTCCCGGTTAAGCGCAGACATCGCCGTGCGCCCATCGATAAAGCTCGGGGAGGGTCTGATCGGACAGCGTGCCGGAACACTGTCTTTCGGAGTCTTTGACGACGGCTCCCCCAATCGCAAATGGTTGAGGCTAGATGGCGCGTTAAGCCGTTCACTTCCTGCCAAATGGTTAAAAGCGAATGTCAGTGCTGACCAAATGACCAACGGGGCAGACAGTTTTTTGGTGCTTCAGCAGATGGCAGCCGCAGGAGTCGGTAAAACGTTTTTGCCTACTTTTTTTGGCGACGCGGATTCCAGACTTCGAAAGTCTCACGACATCACTCCAGAAATTCAGGTTCCGCTCTGGGTTGCGGCACTGGACGAAATTGCGAACACACCAAGATTTGCAATCGTTCAACGAGTGTTGGTTGAACGCTTAGCCACTGTTCTTACTGGATGACGCTTTTTTTTGAAATCAAATGCGAGCATTAGGATGGAGCTTCAAGCCGATACACGACGCAGACATTTCAAACCAAAGTCTTACTAACAAGCTGTTAGGACAATGACCTCTTGATGCAGTTTGCCGGTCACTACGATAACCGAATTTGCTATCGTCTAGTTTGCGCTGTGCGGACTTGAGGTAAGGAGTGCTTTCCGCCCTAAGGGACCTAAATGCGCCATCGATAACTGCCGGCAAAGGTTACTCAACTTTAATCACTATGACGCTTTCCCATGACACCCCCCACCCGCTTTTTGTGCCGAAGCCGTCCCTAGTGCTGACCCGAAGCCAACAAAACTACATTTGATAGTGCGGCACGCATTTGAGAAGAGCGGATTGCCACGTCTGAAGAAAAAGATTGCCAAACTTGGAGGCAGATCAAACAACAAGGTCAACTACGCTTGGCCCAAGTTTTTTAGAATTGGACAGTCTGGGCGGTGGTCGCCAGCGCATTCTTCGATCAGATGAGACAGTGTTTCATGCATCGCCTTCAGATCGGCAATCTTATCGTCGATCTCTTTCAGATTCTGTTTTGCAATTTCTTTCACGTCCGCGCTTGCGCGTTCTTTGTCCTCGTAAAGCGCCAGTAGCGAACGACAATCCTCAATGGTAAAGCCCAATGAGCGGGCCCGCCCGATGAAGGCCAGCTTGTGCAGTTCCTTTTCGTCGAAATGGCGATACCCATTGAGGCTCCGCTTGGGTTTGATGAACCCGATATCCTCGTAATAGCGGATGGTTTTGGCAGGCAGACCCGAACGTTCTGCTACATCTCCGATATTCACAGCGGTTCTCCTATACTATCCAGCATGCACTGAACGCAGCGTTTGCTCGGTGTTCTGCGAGATCTGTTCTCGCCCAACTTTGATCGGCTTTACCCAGCGCAACCGCAGCGCATTGGTTAGGACAAATACGCTGGACAGCGCCATGGCACCTGCGGCCAAAACCGGCGACAGCAGCGGGCCGCCAAACGGATAAAGCACCCCTGCCGCAACCGGTATGAGCAGTGTGTTGTAGCCGAACGCCCAGAACAGGTTTTGGCGGATGTTACGCATGGTGCGCTGACTAATATCGAAGGCATTGACCACGCCCGTCAGGTCGCCTGACATCAGAACGACGTCAGCCGCTTCGATGGCAATGTCAGTGCCTGTCCCGATCGCAATTCCTACGTCAGCTGCCGCCAAAGCAGGCGCATCATTGATGCCATCACCCACAAAGGCCAGTTTTCCGCCATTTGAACACAAATCCTGTAACGCGGATACTTTACCCTCGGGCAGAACTTCAGCCACGACATGATCGATGCCAAGCTGCGCTGCAATGGATTTGGCAGTAGCGGCATTGTCGCCAGTAATCATCGCTACTTTCAGGCCTAGCCCGTGCAGAGCTTCGATTGCGTCCGGCGTGGTGGTTTTGATTGGGTCCGCCACAGCGATTACGGCCGCGATAGCCCCGTCTACGGCAGCATAAAGTGGAGTCTTTCCGTTGATTGCGAGTTCAGCGCCCCGATCAGACAACGCGCCCATTTCTACCCCTTCGCGACTCATCAGGCGGTCGGCTCCGATCAGGATTTTATGGCCTTCGACTGAGGCGCTTACCCCGTAACCGGTGATCGACGTGAAGTCTTCTGGCTTGGAAAGCTCCAGACCACGGGTTTCTGCCGCGCGCACGATGGCTGTGGCGATTGGATGTTCGGAAGTGACCTCAACGGCAGCAACAAGGTGCAGAACCTCGTCTTCGGTCATTCCTTCGGCCACAATCAGGTCGGTCAGCTCCGGACGCCCTTCGGTCAGGGTGCCCGTCTTGTCCACCGCAACAACGGTGGTTTCCTGCAGCATTTGCAAGGCATCGCCCTTTCGGAACAGGACGCCCATCTCGGCAGCGCGGCCGGTGCCGACCATGATGGAAGTAGGTGTGGCCAACCCCATGGCGCAGGGGCAAGCAATGATCAGTACCGCAACCCCGGCCACCAACGCCAGGCTAAGCGCGGGATCGGGTCCGAACAACATCCATACCAGCACTGTCACAACGGCCACTGCGATCACTACCGGCACAAACCACAGCGTGATGCGGTCGACCAGGCCTTGAATCGGAAGCTTGGCACCCTGTGCTTGTTCGACCATCTGAATGATCTGGGCCAACATAGTGTCTGCGCCGATCTTTTCAGCACGGTACGTCAATGCACCCGCGCCATTTACGGTCCCCCCAACCACAGTTGCGCCCTCGGTTTTTTCGACGGGAACCGGCTCTCCGGTGATCATGCTTTCATCGACATATGACGCGCCGGTCATTACGGCACCATCCACCGCGATTTTTTCGCCCGGTCGAACGTGCACAATATCACCTACAACAATCTGCTCAATCGGTAGCTCGACAACCGATCCGTCGCGCTCAACTCGCGCTGTTTTTGCCTGCAGACCGACCAGTTTTCGGATCGCTTCACCAGTTCGACCCTTGGCGCGCGCCTCGAGGAATCGCCCGAGCAATATGAGAACCACGATCACCGCTGCGGCCTCGTAGTAGACATTTGCGGTTCCGACCGGAAGAACACCCGGCGCAAAGGTCGAGATAAGCGAGAACCCATAGGCCGCCGAAGTGCCCAGAGCCACCAGAGAATTCATGTCCGGCGCGCCTCTGAACAAGGAAGGGAATCCCTTGGTGTAGAACTGCAAGCCTGGCCCAAAAAGAACGATCGTGGTCAGAAGGAATTGCAGGTAATAGCTGTTCTGGATGCCGATGGTGCTCGCTATCAGGTGGTGCATGCCCGGAATAACATGCGAGCCCATTTCGAGAATGAATACCGGCAATGCGAGCAAAGCGGCGAAGCTTGTTCGCCGCGCCAGATGGCTGATCTCTGCCGCTTTGCGGTCTTGTGGTTCGGTCTGCGTTGCGGATCGCAGGCTCGCCGGATAGCCGGCAGATACCGCATGCGCCGCTATGGCTTCGGGTGTTGTGACTCCCTCAGCATAACGCACAGTTGCACTTTCAGTGGCCAGATTGACCGACGCGAACAAGACGCCGCCATCGGCTTCCAGGGCTCGTTCAACGCGCCCTACACAGGATGCGCAGGACATGTTCTGAATATCCAGAGTGACCTCTGCCGTCCGCGCCGGATATCCGGCGCGGTTTAACGCATCAGCAATGGCCGCTATATCGGCTGGATCGCGGAAATCGACCTGAACGCTTTCGCTGGCGAGATTAACCGAAGCGGTATCTACCCCTGGAACATCTTTCAAAGCGCGCTCGACGCGCCCAACGCAGGAAGCACAGCTCATACCCTGAACCTGGAGCCGCGCATGTAAATTTTCAGTCATATTGTCACCACGTATGTTCTGCTGACGGGCAACATAAGGGTTCCAGCAAGTGGAAGGTCAAGGGATGAGGCTGACTTTCTTTCTCATCATCCATGACGACGCTAAGTATCCCGGATATGAGCTGCGGGCACCGCAAGTCAGTTATAGACAAAGCCATTGACACAGTAATTTCCTCCGCAAAGTTGGACTTTGACATGAAAAACCGCAGGGTACGTGTCTTAAGCGCTAATCAACTTGATCATATCCTTGCAGCTCAGAGTCCGAGGGATGCGAAGCCACGGTCGCAACAGAAGCTTAGGGGCGCACATGCTGTCGCCCCTTGGTTCTATCTTGCGTCTCTGACTGCCTCGATTAGCCGGGTCATTTCATCTTCGGCGATCAGCCCCGGGGCAAGCGCATCTCCAATCACAAACGAAGGGGTGCCACTGAAGCCAAGCTGCCGGGCCAATTCCATGGACACCTGGATATGCGCGTCGACTTCCGGCGCCTCCATGTCTGCGCGCAATTGATCCTCGTCCAGGCCAAGTTCCCGAACAACTTTCAGGACACTGGCCTCACTGGCACGACCGTTCAGAGCCATAAGCGCCCAATGAAATTCTTCATATTTTCCCTGATTTCGTGAGGCAAGCGCGGCGCGTGCCGCGAAGTCGGAACCTTCTCCGAGTATGGGCCATTCTCGGTAAACAACTCGGACATCGGAATCGCCTGCGATTACGTTTTTCACGACCGGGGCCGCGCGTTTGCAATATGGGCAGTTATAGTCAAAAAACTCGACTACGGTTACATCACCTTCCGGGTTTCCGATGACAGGCGCATTCGGATCCTGTTCCAGCAATTCACGCTGATTTTCCAAGACGTTTCCAATGGCTTCGGCTTTTGCCTGATCTTCGCGCTGTTGAAGCAATTGAATCGCCTGCATGATGATTTCGGGGTTTTCCATAATGGCTTCCAGAGCCAGCCGTTTTACATCGGAGTCAGACAATTCGTCAGCACTCGCCATAGCAGCACCAATCGACATAGTGATGGCAATTAAGCCTGCAAAAAATCGTTTCACGTCAGTTTCCTTCCGTTTGTTCTGCCTCGGTGCGCTGCTCTTGCAGCTTGCGTTCCCGATCCGGCCAACTCTCCTTGATGAAGGCAAGGATGTCCCAGATTTCCTGATCCGACAGAGTGTCCTCGAAACCTGGCATACCGCTTTTGACATCAGCGACGCCCATCTGTTTTAGTGTTTGGTACCCGCCAAGCTTTGTATAATCGAACAACAGCTTGTCGCCGTGATGCCAAGTGTGCCCTGTTCGGTCATGCGGGGGAGCTCGCAAGACGCCATCTGGATCAGGTGTCTGCCAATCTGGTTGACCCTCCAGACTTGCCCCGTGGCATGACGCGCAGTTTTCGGCGTACAAAACTGCACCACGTGCCGAATCCGCTGATGCACCGTTTTGTGCGCGCCCGCTCAGGCCCCAGCCAGCGACCGCGACAATGATCACCACAGCAGCTAGTGACACCCATTTCGCCGCACTCTTGTTCATCACGCCACGCTCAGCCAGGTCTTCATTCCAGCGGCCTGATGCGACAGCATGTGGCAATGAAACAGCCAGTCCCCCGGGTTATCCGCAACGAACGCAATCTCCCGCGTTTCCATCCGGTCAACCAGTATTGTGTCTCGCAGCGGTCCCAGGCTCCCGTTCGGCAGAACTTCCTGAAAGTGCGTCCCGTGCAAGTGCATGGCATGCGCAAAGACAGTGTCGTTCTGCATCTGAATACGGACTATGTCGCCACGCGAAACAGAAGCGAGCGGGTCTTCGGGTAACCCTGCGACTCCGTTGAATGTCCAGATCTGTCCTTCCTGAACCAACTCATTAGCGCTCATGACTTGGCCGTTGTAAGTACCTTGACGCAGTCCGCCCATCGCCCCGCCTTCCATCACCAATGGAACCTTTAAGGCGTCAGAAACATCTTCAAGAAAAGAAACAGGGTTGGGTGGCAGAGCTTCGATCTCACCGCGGCTGGCAGATGTACCGCTTCCCGAAACCGGGATCTCAGCGATAACAAATGATTCATCGCGTTCGTGAAGAGTTATTTGAACGGCTTCGTTCGATTCCGCTGTGACGTCGACGATCAAGTCTGCTCGCTGTGCAGGTCCGAAAACAAGTGTTTCGAAATCTTCTGGCTGCCTTACAGGCATGCCATCATAAGCGACCAGTTTCCCGTTTGCGCCACCTACTGACACATACATGATCCGATCAGTTGCCACGTTGACCATTCGAATTCGCAATCGCTGGTTCGTCAAAACTTCGGTCATTGGCGATATGCGCGCGTGAACGTAGTTTCCCATCCGACCTGCATGGGTCCAATCATGCATTGCACCAAAATCATCAACTATTTGAGCGTCCTTAGACAACCGCCAGTCATCCAGAAGGATCGTGATGTCATGGTCCGTGTCCGGCGGGTCCGTTTCGTCGACGATGAACGCGCCGTAAAGGCCCCTGGCCACTTGTTCCGTTGACTGGTTGTGAGAGTGATACCAGAAGGTCCCCGCGTCCTTCAGAGGCAAGTCATACTGAAATTCGCCGCCGGTTGGTACAGCCTCCTGCGTAAGGCCCGGCACCCCGTCCATATTGTTTGGAACCCGCAATCCGTGCCAATGGATTGCTGTAGGCTGAGGTAGCGAGTTCAGGAGTGTCCGGCGAACCGTTTCGCCTTGCCGGGCACGAATTTCAGGGCCCGGAACACCGCCATCATATCCCCATATCTCGGTCTCCGGATAGTTGTCGGGGGCAACACGTGCCAATCCTGAACGCGCCTCTATTATTCGGGGGGCGGTAGCCGCCCTCCCGATAGTCGGCACTGCGATTAGTGCCGACGTGCCTGCAACGAATTGCCTGCGATTGAGCTTCATTAGGACTTCCTTCCAAAGAATACTTGATCTCTCACTGGATTATCCCCCCTCGTGTACATCCAGCAGATAGGTCGCCATTGCCTTCCGGTCATCGTCTGTCAGAAAACTGGTGCCATAGTTTACAACCTCTCCCATGGCGCCGCCGAAGACATCGCCATCAGGCATGACGCCGGTGCGCAACGCGTAGGCCAGATCATCGACTGTCCACCCACGCATTTGCAGGGTCTCAAAGTCGATGGCCGGTGCCTTGTCACCGCCCGGCAGAGAGTCACTTCCCTTGAAGTGTTCCGTGTCCGAGTTTCTTGCGCCAGCCAGGTTCCTCCCGGTGTGACAGGCGGCACAATGCGTGGCACCTTCAACGAGTAACCGGCCCCGGTTCCATACATCATCATTGCCCGGCACGGGATCGGTCCGCGGCGGTTCCAAAAATGCCGCCCGCCATAGCTTCAGGCCCCATCTCTGATTGAAGGGGAACACCATTTCCTGCTCTTTTGACGGTTCCGCTACTGGCGGAACCGTTTGCCAGGCGGCCCAAAGATCGGCGATGTCCTGATCCGTAAAGTTGGCATAGAACGGATAAGGAAAGGCCGGGTAGTAGGGTTGTTCGTCGGGCGACACACCCTGACGTACTGCGCGGGCAAATTCCTCGATGGTCCAATCACCGATCCCGTGATCGGGATCTGTGGTCAGGTTCGGCGAAAAGAGCGTGCCGAACGGGGTATCCAACTCCACCCCACCGGCCAAGGGCGCACCTCCTTTGGCAAAATCTGTGTGGCAGGCGATACAGCCACTTGCCCTTGCCAGATACGCCCCGCGGTTAACGTCACCCTGAATGTCGAGAGCTTGTAAGGGCTGGCCAATCGGCCAAGCCATCACGGCAACAAATCCCGCTGACGCCATTACGGCGGCAGCAAGGCCCAATCGGAATATCGGTCTCATGACGCATTCCTATTCCGACCGAAATTGCGTGTGACACGCCGAGCATGTCTGGCTCAGCATCATGAATACACCATCTGCCGGCATTTCAGACAGTTGTGCTTGATCTGGACTGCCGCCCATCATCCCGCCACCCATCATAGAACCGCCGCCCATCATGGATGCGCCGGCCATCATGCCCGAACCTTGCCCCGACCCGGACATCATCAACCCGTTGTCCGCCGCAAGCTCAAGGCCTTTGGAGTAAGTTTCCAACTGGCTGGCCAATTCTGAAAAGGAGCCCCAATCCTGCCAAATCTCCGATTTGGCCTCTGAGGGTTTGCCATCAGATCCCTCTGGAAACAGCTTTGTCATGCTCTCACCGGCGTGGCTTCCGATTTTCTTGGCTTCGCTTCTTACCGTTTGCGCATTGTAGGGCGTTTTCCCCTGCATCATCGGTGTAAGAACCTTCATGCTGTCCTTCATCGCGGACATGCCGTCCATGCGTTCTTTGACAATGCCGGTTGCGCCACCATGCGCCAAGGCGGCGGCTGCAAACAAAGAAACCAGGGCGACGCCTGTAGTCATTTTTAGAATGTTCATTTTTTGTCCTTATCGTCTGCTTCGACGCGCCCATCTTGAGCGCAATTCGACTCGTCAGATCAGAACACGCGGCGGCGGTGGGTCAAACGATGTGATGCCGAGAACCCGGTATTGGGCTCGCGAGATCGAGTACCTTTGCTCAGCGACATAGGGGTCAGGCGACGTTGGGCCTATCAAAAATAGCCCGACAGCGTTGCATATGGCTCCGCCATGACAATGCCCGGGATGACCCTGCTTGACATGCTCAACGTCCGCAGAGTCGCTTTGGTCAATCACATGCTGTGAATCACCGCCATGTGCATGCGCAGAATCGGCCGTTACAAGTAGCCCGCCAATGGCCAACACCATTGACAGGATGAAGTAACGAATTGCACTGCTCGTTCGGCTCGTCACCTTCAGAAAATCCCGTTTTCCTGCTGCAACTCTCTTATATACGCCACGATGCCTTTCACATCCGCTCGGGTCAAGCCATCAACCGGCGGCATATTGCCGAACTTCCAATGATGGGCTCGAACACCATTCTGGACTGCCACGTAAAATGCCTCGTCCGAATGGTGGCCTGGTTCATAGATTTTATGCACCAATGGTGGTGCAAGGCCCTCCATACCTGTTGCATTCGCGCCATGGCACGCCGAGCATTTTGCGTCGAATGCCACTTTGCCGACTGATGCAAAATCACTCAGCTGGTCAGGCAGATTGACGTTTTGGATTGGGTCCCCTGGCTCCAGTGCTGACGTATCGGGCGGCGTCATCGAATGGCCTGTCGGTTGCTGATTTAGGTTGTAGACGAACGCGGCGGCGCCTGCGATCACTACTCCGCCTATCAAGAGTGTAAGTTTATCCATCTCAGTTTTTCTTATGATTTTCAGTTTCTGACTTTTGGGCCCGCTCAGAAAAATCGCATTGACCAAGGTCAGATCAGTTTTACCTGCGTGCCTACAGCCGCCAGCTCGAACAATTCCGCAATCTGATCGTTGTATAAGCCGATGCAGCCATTGGAGGATCTTCTTCCGATCTTGCGTGTGTCATTGGTGCCGTGGATCCGGTAGTATTGCCAGCTCAAATAAAGTGCATGTGTCCCCAGAGGATTCTCCGGACCCGGTCCCACATAGTCGGGCCAAGCGGGGTTGCGCTTTTTCATTGCTGGTGTCGGCCGCCAAGATGGCCCCTCAACCTTGCGAGTTACTGTGGTGTAGCCCAGCCTTGTAAGGTCTTCCGTCAACGGCACGCTGGTTGGATACATCCGATAGACGCTCTCGTCTTCTGACCAATATTGCAGGACCTTGGACTGTGTATCGGACAGGATCACACCATTCTTAAGCGTATCAAAGTGATCCTGCCATTTAGCAACGCGGAATGAGGAAACATTCCGGCGCGTCCCCTCGGTTGTCATCGATTGGGCCCAAACGGCCGGTGCTGGAAAAAGAGTTGTCGCAGCAAACGCGGCAATCACTCCGCGTCGCGTAACAGCCTTTCTATCCCTGTTCGGTTTCATGCCCGCCACCCCAAACGTGTATTCTTGCTTTACGACTCATTTGGGCTGTATGCCCGGTTCCCGCGCTGGAAGGTCAACAAACAACAGGTTTTGCGTAAGCGAAATTTCGTCTGGAATACTGCTGCCGTCGGCACATGGGGCGGTTTCAAAGGTGGCTTCAGATCGTCAAGCCATTGTGAAGAAGAAACTATTCTTGGGTACTCACACCGAAACAACGTCAATACAGGTAGATAGCAAGAATGGAGCGTTTTCCCGAGCTCCTATCGCCTTTGTTCAGATTGCTGCCCGCTTTCTGTGCCGAACCTGCCCATCTTGCCGCCACAAAGCTCTTGTCTCTTAATGCAAGGACTTCTGTTTTGATGTAGAACACGGTCTCGGAAATCGTTGTGAGTGCAAGCCCACCCAGGGTTCGAATCCCTTTTACTTCGTCATCAATCAATTCATCCTTCAAGGCTGTTTCTTTGCTTGTGTTGCGATTCCTGCAATGGATGGCATGATGTTGCCACTGCCTGCAGTGTCAATCAGCGCAGTGTGGCTCAAACCCGCAATATGCTGCAAAATCACGTGTTTTCCCCTTTGCTTTAACGTACCTTAACCCCATCTGAGCGACACATCATTTGAAGGAGACATCCAATGTCGCGTCTTTTACTTATCGTAGCCATCGCCGTTATCGGCGGAGGCGCTTACTATTTCGCCACAAAACCTGAACCAACCCCTGCCGAGCAGTTGCAATCGGCGGCTGAAGATGCCTCAGAGGCGGTTGGTGAAGCAGCCTCGGCAATACAAGAGGGCGCTGCTGATGCCGTTGAGGCGGCGACTGAACAAGCATCCGAGGCTGCGTCCTCGATTGCGGATCAGGCCTCGGAAGCTGCATCTTCCGTATCGGAACAGGCCAGCGACGCTGCTACATCTTTGACCGAGCAGGCCAATGATGCAGCCTCAGCAGCTGGAGATCAGGTCGCAGCGCTTGCCGGTCAGGGACAGGAACTGTTCAACTCGTGGGTTCAGGACGGCATGCTAACCGCGCAGAATTTCGACTATGACGCTATCGTCACGTCGGTTCAGGAAAGCGCCTTGTCTCAGGACATCAAAACACAGGTTATGAAGATCCTCGACGAGATCAAAGCGTCGCCTGAGCTGGTTGTCGCGAAGATACAGGATCTGCGCAATCTGATGACGCAGCAGTGAACAGTTCCAGAACCAGCCCCTAGAGGGCTGGTTCACCCGGACGGGATGCGACTTAATTTGCGTCACATTACGGCATTACCCAATTGACATAGCTCACCGTGTTTGATTGCTTTCTTGAGATTGTTTTGAAAAAATAAAACCTTTTGTCAATGTGTTACATTGTGACGATGAAGGCCTCGTGCTGAACTCGCATCAAAGAAGGATCGAACGATGACCACCCTGCCCGACACCATGTTTGCCGTTGTTCAATCGCAGGACGGATATTCCGGCACAGCCACGGGACCGACGCTGGAGAATGCCTCGGACTGGTTAGCGGAGGCTGAACTGCCTGTACCTGTCCCAAAGGCGGGACAAGTGCTGATCAAAGTGCGCACTGCCTCGGTGAATCCTTCAGATATCCATTTTATCAAAGGAGAATATGGTCAGCCGCGGGTCAAAGACGCCGCAGCAGGGTTCGAGGGGTGCGGAGATGTTGTTGCCACCGGTACCGGGGCTAACGCCCTGCTGGATCAGCGCGTGGCCTTTGTGGCAGCAGGCTCTGGTGCCTGGGCCGAGTATGTTGTGACGCAGGCCCAGATGTGTATCCCCTTGCGCCCCGAAATCTCGGATGAAGACGGGGCGGCGCAGATCGTAAACCCGCTAACCGCAATGGCGATGGTGGATATCGCACGGGCTGAGGGCGAGGCTTTTGTAGTCTCTGCCGCCACCAGCCAGCTTGGTAAGTTGATGTGCAGCCTTGGACGGGATCTTGGGTTGAAACCGATCGCTCTGGTGCGGCGCGCCGAAACGGTCGAGATGTTAAAAGGCCTGGGTGCGGCAGAGGTGGTCGTGACCAGCGATACGGATGCGCCGACGCGGTTTGCCACGATCAGTGCAGATCTGAAACCTCATGTTTTTCTCGACGCGGTTGCCGACCAACTGTCAGAGCAGGTGTTCTGCGCGATGCCCAATGGCGCGCGGTGGGTTTGCTATGGGAAACTCAGTACGGAAATGCCGAAGTTGACTCAGATGGGCCAGTTGATCTTCATGAGCAAACGGATCGAGGGCTTCTGGCTGACCCGCTGGATGATGGACACACCCCCGGCTGATCAAATGCGAGTTGTCAGCGAAGTGCAGGCGCGATTTGCAGATGGGCGCTGGCGCACAGATGTTTCCGCACGGCTTTCGCTACGAGAAGTGCTGCCAAATCTGGCGGATGCTCTGAAAAAGAGTGACGGGAAGGTGATAATCACTCCATAGTAGAACAAAGCGCCGGACTTAACCGGCTTAGGGAGGGTGAGATTGGATAACGCACAGCTGCTGATTAGCGGGCTGGCGAATGGTTGTGTCTACGGCCTGATCGCCCTTGGCTTTGTACTGATTTACAAAGCCACCGAGGCAGTGAATTTTGCGCAGGGCGATTTCATGATGCTGGGTGCGTTTGTCACCATTGGCCTTACGAATACGGAATATATGGGGCTGCCCTTCTGGCTGGCGCTACCGATTTCACTGGGGATTATGGGCGCACTTGGGTATCTGATCGATCGGCTGATCATCCGCCGCGTCTTTGGCGAAAGTCAGACTGCCGTGGTGATCCTAACCATCGCCTTGGGCTTTGTGATCAGGTTTGCAGCTGGTCTGATCTGGGGGCACGAGCCGCAAACGCTGCAGAACCCATTGGCTGGTAAGGAAATCCGGTTCGGTGGTCTTGTGCTGGGGATGGAGGACGTGGCCGTGATTGTTGTCACCGTCCTACTGACCTGGGGTCTTTATGTGTTCTTCAGCAAGACCAAGCTGGGGCTTGCCATGCAAGGTGCGTCTCAAAACCAGTTGGCGGCATATTACATGGGGATCCCGGTCAAGCGGGTTCAGGGCTTAATCTGGGCATTGGCCGGAGTTGTCGCTGGGATTGCCGGAATTTTGTTCGCGGCCAAAGGCTCGGTCGATCCCACAACTGGGCTTCTGGGAATCAAGGCATTTGCAGCAGCTGTGATAGGCGGATTCGGCAGCCTGCCCGGCGCTTTGGCCGGCGGGCTAATCGTCGGCGTAATCGAGCCCTTTGCCAGCCGCTATATCGCAGCCGGGTACAGTCAGATCGCGCCTTATGCGCTGTTGCTGGCAGTTCTGATCTTTCGACCGCATGGGCTGTTCAGCCAGGTGCGGGTCAAGAAGGTCTGATCGCATGCGGATTGTTTTCAAAACAAACTATATGCAGGACATTCGCCCGTGGAAGGATGGCTATCAGCTTAGCCTCTATCTGATCCTGTTGGCGGTCGTAGCCGCTGCGCCGTGGTGGCTGGATGATTTCTATCTTGGGGAACTGACTAATGTCCTGATCTGGGCCATCGCGGGTTTGGGCTTGATGATCCTAACCGGCCATACCGGGCAGGCCAGCCTTGGCCATGCCGCCTTTCTGGCCGTTGGGTGCTATGCCAATGTCATCCTGATTGAGGCTGGGGTGCCCTTTCTGCTGGCGTTCCCGTTGGCGGGCCTGTTGACCGGCATCGTCGGAGCAACCGTCGCTATTCCTGCCCTGCGCCTGCATGGCATCTATCTTGCGATCTTCACCCTGGCTCTGTCTGTGCTCATGGACGACATCATCGTTCTGGCCGAACCCGTCACCGGAGGTGTCGCGGGTAAATATCTGGGTGGTGTCGAAATCTTCGGACATCTGGTCGATCGTTGGGCCACCCCGGCCCCGTTTTTCTGGCTGGTGCTGGCCGTCGCCGTTATCGTGACACTGGGCTATATCAACCTATTGCGCGCGCCCTTGGGCCGCAGCTTCATCGCCGTACGAGACTCTGAGATCTCAGCGCAGGCGATGGGTGTGGATATCGCGCGCACCAAGACAATCTCTTTCGCCCTCTCCTGCGCCGTCACCGGACTAGCAGGCGCATTGATGGGTATGTTCTCTGGGGCGTTCAATAACGAGACATTCAGCGTCGTAATTTCCATCCAATTGCTGATGATGATCGTTATCGGAGGTCTGGGTTCGATCCATGGCGCGTTTTTGGGCGCAGTTGTGATCGGTTTCCTGCCGCAGTTTCTGTCGATTTCAAAGGAATACGCGGCAGCCCTGTTTGGCGGCAATACGGTCGCCATTCCGGGGCTCGAATTCGGCATCTTCGGCATGATCCTGATCGCCTTCATCCTGTTCGAACCGATGGGTCTGTATGGTCGATGGCTAAAAATCCGGACGTGGTTCGAACTGTTCCCCTTCTACCGCAAGGACATGTTCAAACGACAAAAGTCCTATCTCAAGACGGAGCGTCTGAGATGAGCTTGCTGGAGTTTGAAAACGTTACCCTGAAATTCGGCGGTCTGACTGCTGTGGATGATCTGTCCTTCAACGTGCAAGAAGGTGAGGTGTTCGCCATCGTCGGTCCCAACGGCGCCGGCAAATCAACGGTCTTCAACCTGATTTCGCGCTTCTATGATCCTTATGCAGGGGCGATCCACTTTGACGGGCATGATCTGCTGCGTATCAAGCCCTCGGGTGTCGCGGCCTATGGCGTCGCGCGGACATTCCAGAACATTGAACTGTTCGAACATGCGACCGTTTTGCAGAACCTTCTGGTCGGGCGCCACCGGCACCGCAAAACCAATCTGATCTCGGAAATTCTGTTCTCGCCCTCAGCTCGCAGGCAGGAGATCGAGAACCGAGAAAAGGTTGAAGAGATCATCGACTTCCTCGACCTCCAGGCCTTTCGTGACAAGATGATCTCGGGCCTCCCCTATGGCGTGCGTAAGGTGGTCGAAGTCGCCCGAGCGTTGGCCACCGATCCAAAACTCCTGCTGTTGGATGAACCCGCCTCGGGCCTATCGGTGGAAGAGACCACAGATATGCGTTGGTGGATCGATGACATCCGGCGTCAGATGGGCATTACCGTGCTTATGGTAGAGCATGATATGGGTCTGGTCTCGGGCGTATCCGACCGGGTTCTTGCCATGGCCGACGGAGCGAAGCTTGCCCTTGGAACCCCAGCCGAAGTTCAATCTCATCCTGCTGTGGTAGAGGCCTATTTGGGCAAAGCTTCATGAACCAACCGATCCTTAGCATTCGCAATGTTGAAAGCTTTTATGGCCCGATCATGGCCATTCGTGGCGTGTCATTGGACGTGCATCGAGGGCAGGTCGTTTCAATCCTGGGCGCAAATGGCGCGGGCAAGACAACGCTGATGAAAACAATCTCAGGCGTGATGGATCCCGAGAAAGGTTCAATCACATTTGACGGTCAGCAAATACAGGGATCGGAACCTCACAAGGTCGTGCAAAAAGGCATCGTCCATGTGCCCGAGGGACGCGAGGTCTTTCCACTTTTGACCGTCGACGAGAATTTGAATCTTGGGGCTTATACCCTTTCGGACAAGGGTCAGATCGATCATGACCGCGATCTGGTGTTTTCCTACTTTCCTGTGTTGAAAGACCGCCGCAATCAGGAAGCTGGCACTCTGTCCGGCGGGCAACAGCAGATGCTGGCGATTGGGCGCGGCCTGATGGCTAACCCGCGTATCATGCTGCTGGATGAGCCCTCGCTGGGCTTATCGCCGCTGCTGGTGCAAGAGATTTTTGGCATTCTCAAGCGCCTGAATGACGAACAGAGCATGACAATGATGCTGGTCGAGCAGAACGCCAATGCGGCACTGGAACTCGCCCATCATGGCTATGTAATGGAGATCGGACGGATCGTTATGGATGGTGCGGCTGAAACCTTGCTGCAATCCGAGGACATTCAGAATTTCTATCTGGGCGTTCAGGAAGAAGGCGCGCGAGAAAACCGCCGCTGGAAACGCAAGAAGACATGGAGGTGAGCTGGATGGACGCAAGCCCCCTGCCCCCTCAGACCAGAATCAACGGTGTGCAGTTCAACGCTACGCCAGGTCAGAGACCCCTGCGAGTCGATGGCTGTGTCACGATATGCGAGCTATTCCAGAAACGCTGTGCCGAACTGGGACAGCGTACGGCGCATCGCGAGAAGGACTTCGGCATCTGGAAATCCTACTCATGGGCCGACTACTGGCAACACGCCAAATGGATCGGGCTGGCCCTGCGCAAGCTGGGTCTGCAACGTGGCGAGGTTGTCTCGATCCTGTCCGAAGACCGCAAGGAATGGGCGTGGTTCGACATGGGCATCCAGTGTGTCGGAGGGATTGCTTCGGGCGTCTACACCACAGATTCGGCCAGCCAGTTAAAATATCTGATCAATGACAGTGGCAGCCGGTTTCTGATCGTTGAAGATGAAGAGCAGTTGGACAAGTTCCTCGAAGTCGAGGCGGATCTGCCCGATCTGCTCAAGGTCATTATCCTTGAGGATGAAGGCCTGCACGACCTGGATCATCCGCGTTGCATGATGATCGAGGACTTGTACGCTCTGGGGCAGCAGGCTCAGGTCGATGAACCCGGCGCATTCGAAGCAGAAATCGCTGAAACCACGTCACAAGACACCGCCCTGCTCATATATACTTCAGGTACCACCGGTAATCCCAAAGGCGCCATGCTGAGCCATGAGAACATCATGGCCGCGATCGAGGCAGGGGCACATTCCCTGCCCTCCCAATCAGCCGACGAACAGCTATGTTTTCTGCCGCTCTGTCATATCCTCGAACGCGACGTGTCGATCTACTACCCGCTTGCGATGAAGACTACTGTGAATTTCGCTGAAAGCCCCGAGACAGTGTTCTCCAACCTGCAAGAGGTCTCTCCCGCCACCTTCACTGCCGTCCCGCGCGTGTGGGAGAAGATCTACTCGCAGGTCATGTTCATGGCGAAGGAAGCAACGCCCACAGGACGCTTCGCCTTTGCACAGGCGCTTAAGTCTGGAATGGCGCGCGCTGAATTTATCCTTGCGGGCAAACCTGTTCCAGCACCGATCGCTATGCAGTCCTGGCTTTGGGATCGGCTTGTTCTGCGTAACCTGCGCCGGATGCTGGGCTTAGATCGTCTCCGCCGAGGCGGCTCTGGTGCAGCGCCGATCTCTCCCGATTTGCTCAGGTGGTATTGGGCAATTGGTGTGCCCATTGTCGAGGGCTTCGGTATGACTGAAACCGCCGGCATAGCAGCGCTGAACACGCTTGAGGCCAACAAGATCGGCACCATTGGAAAACCTGTTCCTGGCAACGACCTGCGCATCGCGGAAGACGGAGAAATTCAGGTCAAAGGCCTGAACGTCTTTCAGGGCTACTGGCGCAACAATGCCAAAACAGCTGAAAGCTTCACCTGCGACGGTTGGCTGCGCACTGGGGATATGGGGCATATCGACGAGGAAGGCTTTGTCACCATCACAGGGCGCCTCAAGGACATCATCATTACTGCGGGCGGTAAGAACGTCACGCCCGCAGAGATCGAGAGCGGGTTGAAGTTCAGCCAGTATATCTCGGACGCGGTGATCATCGGGGATCGGCGCAAGTACCTGACGGCGCTAATCATGATCGATCAGGAAAACGTTGAGAAATTCGCACAAGAGCGCAAGATCCCCTTTTCGAACTTTTCTTCCCTTTGTGCTGCGTCCGAAGTGACGGAGTTGATCGGCAATGAAATCGCAGCGGTCAATAAGGACTTTGCGCGGGTCGAACAGATCAAGGATTTCCGGCTGATCGACGTGTTGCTCACTGCCGAAGATGAGGAGCTGACGGCGACTATGAAACTCAAACGTGGTCTGGTGGAAAAGAAACACGCACATCTCATTGAAGATATGTACAATTAGTTAAGGGGCGACCCAACAGGGAGGAGAAGTATGAAACACTTGTTTAAGGGCCTTGCCGCAGCGACGGCATTGACTGCATCTGCCACGATCAGCTGGGCGCAAACACAAGGCGTGACAGATGACGAGATCGTCATTGGCTCAGTCAACGACCTCAGCGGCATCTTCGCTGCTGTGGGCGTTCCGGCCACCAAAGGCGCAAATGTGGTCTTTGATCGCGTCAACGCCGAGGGTGGCGTGCATGGCCGCAAGATCCGCTTTGTCGTCGAGGATAACGGCTATCAGATGCCACGCGCGATGCAGGGCTATAACAAGCTGCTGAACCGTGACAAGGTTTTCGCGATGTTGCAGTCGCTGGGTACGCCGATGAATGTTGCTGGGTTCAAGCTGCTGGATCCGAAAGGTATTCCCAACGTCGCCCCTCTGACCGCCGCGCGGCAAATGCTGCAAGAGCCGATTAAGAACAAGTTCACCTCGTTCTCGACCTATTACGATCAAGCTCGGATTGGGGTGAAGTATCTGAACGGTGAATTTGGATCGCAAACCGTTTGCACCATGTACCTGCCTACTGATTTCGGTGAGGAAATTCTGGAAGGCAGCAAAGCGGGAGCCGAAGAGGCTGGCATCACTTTCGGCGCTGAGACCACCCATAAACCGGACGAGACGGATTTCGTGGGGTCCTTGAGCAAGCTTAAAGAAGAAGGTTGTGACATCGTCACGATGGCGCTAGGCGTGCGTCAGGCAATCACTGTTGTTGGAACGGCCAAGAAAATGGGCCTGATCGACATGAAGTTCCTCGGCACCTCTGCCAGCTTCCTAACCGTGGTGGCGCAGGTGCCCGGTGGAGTGACCGACGGTTTCTATGCGGCGGCCTCGTGGCTGGATCTCTGGGCGCGCGCCGAAGAGCCAGCCCCGGCAGCATTTATTTCTGAATACAAAGAGGCTACGGGCGAAGACCCGGTCGGATTTTCAATGCTGGGCTATTCAGCGGCCGAGATGATGGTCAAAGCGCTTGAAGCTGCAGGTCCTGATCTGACGCATGATAGCTTCATCGCCGCGATGGAATCTCTGGATTACATGGATGAGTTGGTCGGCAACCAGATCACCTATGGGCCCGATGACCATCAGGGTGCTGACTCTGTATTTGTCAGCGTCGTCGAAAATGGTGCGTGGAAACTGGTTTACGAAGAATAAACCGAACAAGGAAAAAGGGCTCGCAGTTGCGAGCCCTTTCCAATTCGGTATCTGTAGCGATTAACGCTTCGAGAACTGGAACGAACGACGCGCTTTGCGCTTACCGTATTTCTTACGTTCCACAACGCGGCTGTCGCGGGTCAGGAAGCCAGCGGCTTTCAGAGCGCCACGCAGGTTGGGATCGTACAGTTGCAGCGCTTTCGAGATGCCGTGCTTGACCGCACCGGCCTGACCGGTCAGGCCACCGCCTTTGACGGTTGCAACAACGTCGAACTCACCTTCCACACCAGCAACCTGGAACGGCTGGCGCAGGATCAGCTGCAGAACGGGACGCGCAAAATACTTGTCCTGATCCTTGCCGTTTACGGTGACCTTGCCGGAACCCGGCTTGATCCAGACGCGGGCAACAGCGTCTTTACGCTTGCCGGTGGCGTAGGAACGACCCAACTCGTCACGTACGGGTTCACGTACGATAACTTCTTCGGCCACGGTTTCAACGCCTGCGACGGCGCTCAGCTCTTCGAGAGTATTGATCTGATCAGCCATCGGTCATTAGCTCCGGGTGTTTTTCTTGTTCATGGACTTTACGTCCAGAACTTCGGGCGCTTGCGCCTCATGAGGATGCTCGGCACCTGCGTAAACGCGCAGGTTGGTCATCTGCTGACGCGCCAGACGGTTGCCCGGCAGCATGCGCTTGACCGCTTGGGTCACGACGCGCTCGGGGTGTGCACCCTCGAGGATCTGCTGCTTGGTGCGCGACTTGATGCCGCCCGGGTGGCCAGTGTGCCAGTAGAAGTTCTCTTCGCGCTTCTTGCCGGTCATCTGGATTTTGTCAGCGTTGATCACGATGACATTGTCGCCCATGTCCATGTTGGGTGTGAACGACGCTTTGTGCTTGCCACGCAGGCGCATGGCGACGATCGACGCAAGACGGCCCAGAACAACGCCCTCGGCGTCGATCAGGATCCATTTCTTGTCGATGTCTGCAGGTGTTGCAGAAAAGGTTTTCATGGCAGGATAGTCCTGTTTGATGTGAAAGACCGCCCCTTGGCGGAGCGGCCCGAATTCGATGGAGGGGGTTTAGACCTACTAGTTATGCAGGTCAATACAGGCAAAGTATAATATATCTATCAATAACAATAACTTATAAAATAGGTATTATTTTACCCCAAAATTTCTTCGGCATATCCAATTTTGCGTAGCTTAGTTAAGCTAGACTCAACCAAGATCATCCAATGTCGGAGGTGGCTATGCAAGAATTGGAACAGGTTATCGCTGCCTATGGTGCGGCATGGCAGTCGACCGATCCCGAAAGGCGACTGAGCCTTCTTGAGCAGTGTTTTGCACAAACTGGTCGTTACGTCGATCCAACTGCAGAAGTTTCCGGCAGAGATCAACTCAATGCCCATATCGGAGCAGTTCTGAGTGATACAAAGGGCCGCGTTGAGCTGACCAGTGAGCCGAATTCACACCATGATGTGGTCCACTTCACCTGGCATATGGTTGCTCCCGATGGTTCCATTATGGTGGCCGGACATGATTTCATTCGTCTCGATGCCGATGGTAAGATTTCTCATTTGTCGGGCTTTTTCGGTGACCCTGCCCCAGTGCAATAGCGGCTACACGCTTATTTGTTCGGGTGGGTTATCGAGCAGCGCGCGCAGACGCAGCATGGCATCTTCGAACTTCTCAAGCGAGACATGCCCATTCACCGCTATACGAACGGCATTTGGCGCGCGACCATCCCGCAGCGCGAATTCATCGGCCGATCGCAGCTGAATACCTTCCCGCTCGGCCGCACGGCTGAACGCAGCGGACCGCCAACCGGAAGGCAGATGAAGCCAGACGAAGGGAATCTCCGAATCCCAGTTTAGATCGAAGCCACCCAGGGCGTTTACCGCCACACGTACATATTCGCCCATCTTGGTACGGACGTTTTTTGCAAGTTGCCTCGCCTCTGGATGTCCCAACAGCAACCGCGTCAACTCAGCCAAAGGCTGGGCGAGCCCGAAATACCCGTATTCTGCAGAACGCCGCAGATCGACGCTCTGCTCTTTCGGTGCGATGGCGAAACCTACCCGTAATGCTGGTGTGAGAGTTTTCGAAATTGACGAAACATGCCAGCCCCGTTCGGGTGCCAAAGCACGATAGCTGGGCGCGCGGGCCTCGCCCATGCGATAGCAATCGTCTTCAATGATCTGTAATTCATGCTTTCGCGCAATCTCGACAACTTCTTTGCGCCGTTCCAACGGTGAATGCCCGCCCGTTGGGTTCTGCACTTCGGGTGAGACGCAGATCGCCTGCGCCTTCGTCTGCCTGAGGATGTGGTCCAGCGCATCGGGGCTTATGCCCCATTTGTCCATTTTTACCCCGACAACCTCGGCGCGCATCAACTCACCTGCCCGTCTGAACCCGGCATAAGACAAGTCCTCAACCAACACGATGGGTTTCGGATCTTTCAGAACGGTCTGGAACACAACGCAAATGCCACTTTGCCCACCATGTGTCAGTACAATGTCATCTGCATTCAATGAGCCCAGAGGAAGATCTGACAACCAGTCGGCCACAACCTGGCGCACGGGTAGGTAGGCATCTCGGGTCGGATAGTTCATAAACATCCGCGGATCGCCTTTTGCAACCTTTTCAAGGCATTCGCGGATTAATGTCACCTGCCCCACATCTGGCAAGCGTGGGCTGAACAGACTGACGTTGGATTCATATTTGTCGTCCCTCAGATGTAACTGCCGCGACCAGACATCGTCCAGAATGGGCGATCTCGGCGGGGCTACAAATGTACCACGCCCGACCTCGGCTTGTAGCAAACCTTCATCGGTCAGGATCGTATAGGCGCGCGCGACTGTGCCTGGTGTAATCTTTAATCGATACGCCAGTTCCCGCACCGGAGGTAGTTTCTTTCCAACCTCCAGTGTTTTGTTTTCTATCGCTTTTCGGATCGTGTCAGCGACCAGAGTATATTTTGGACCTTTGGATTTCGGTAACGCCTCTGGCCAAATTGTATCCATTACAATTCTTCCTTTGATTTCGACACAATGCTGAATGTATCAAAGTAGTGTACCGAACATTTTTACTTTGTGTCAATACAATTTGAAAGGATACCCAAGATGACACGCGCAATGCACAACCCCGCCCTCTTGCTGCTGAACGACAGCCCCCGGCTGCCGCTGATCGCCGCGCTGGCCGTGCGGTTTGCGGCGTCGGTCACACAATGGGAACAACGCCGCCGCAGCCGGGTAAACTTAGGTAAGCTGGATGACAGGCTGCTCCGCGATGTCGGGCTGACCCGCCATCGGGCAGATGCAGAAGTCAGCCGCTATTTCTGGATGAAATAGATTATCCCCAGTCCCATCTAAGGGACCTCTTCCTGGCCGGGGTTTATCCCCGGCCTTTTTTACCCAAAGGCAGCAGCGGCTGAGCCTTCTGGAGGAAGCGAATAGGTCATGCTGGCCCGCGCGACGGGCTTGTCAGAGCCTTCCGAGTAAATCAGCACATCCCCGACAGCCAGTGTTCGACCTAATTTCAACAACCTACACTCAGCAATCAGGTCCGCCCCGCCTTCAGGCTTGTGCAAGAAATCCAGAGAACTGTTGGTCGTGACAGCCAGAGATTGCCGACCTTTCCGCGCCAAAACCATTGCATATACACTGACATCGGCCAGCCCGAACATGGATGGACCAGATACTGTGCCTCCGGGGCGCAGGTGACGGTCTTCGACCCTCAGGCGCATGGTGATGTTGGCTTCTGTCAGACCCTCGACAACAAAGTCGTTATGAACCTGTGGAAACACCTGCGCCAGGTATTCCGTCAATTCTTGTTTATTCAGTGCTAATGACATGCTTCCCCTCGTCGCTCTGCCCGCCTAGAGTTGGCCTGAACGCCAGCGGGAGGGCAAGATGGCAATTCTGGAACGTAACGATACAGGTGCGATTGCACGGCTTCGAATGAACGCGCCTGAGCGGTTGAACGCCCTCAGCGATGAAATGCTGGCGGCCCTGCAGGCAGAGTTCGATGCGCTGCGCGAAGACAAGTCGATTCGTGTTGTTGTTCTTTCCGGTGCGGGGAAAGCGTTTTGCGCGGGGCACGATCTGAAACAGATGACCCAGGGGCGGCAGGCACCCGATGGTGGGCTTTCCTATTTTCAGGATCTGTTCGACCGATGTGCCAAGATGATGATGTCCATTCAGTCCCTGCCCCAACCCGTGATCGCCCAAGCGCACGGGATCGCCACTGCCGCAGGGTGTCAGCTTGTAGCAACCTGTGACCTGGCAATCGCGGCCGAGGGCACACGGTTCGGCGTAAATGGTGTCAATATCGGCTTGTTCTGCTCCACTCCGATGGTGGCTCTCAGCCGGAATATACCGCGGAAACAGGCGTTTGAAATGCTCACGACCGGTGATTTTATCACCGCCGAACGCGCGGCCGAGCTGGGTCTGATCAATCGAGCGGTTCCCGAGAACTTGTTGGAAGATGAAACCAATGCGTTGGCCGAGAAGTTGGCAGGCAAGCTCAGCAGTGCCGTGAAAATCGGTAAAACCGCTTTTTATCAACAGATTACAATGCGGACTGATCAGGCATACGATTATACCGCCGAGGTAATGGCACAGAATATGATGGACCGGAATACTGAGGAAGGGATTAGTGCCTTTATCGAAAAGCGCCCGCCTGATTGGCACCAGTAACGCAATTATTTAATACATTTTTGCCGACTGTTCGCATTTTTTCACTTTTCAAAAGGGCGACACTGTGGCAAAGCTGGGTCAAGGCCAAGGCCTGACCATACTTTTGGGTCGCCGTGGGCGGAAGGTCCCTCCAAGCTGGTTTCTCTCACCGGCGTTGACATTCCCGCAGCGGCGACCCCAAGAATCCCCCTCAGAACTAAAGCGATTACTGCGCATTGCGCATGGCGCTGCTCTGCCCTATTTGGCAGCACATGACAGAGACATTGCATATCGTGGGCGGCGGCATGGCCGGGTCCGAGGCCGCCTGGCAGGCAGCGGAAATGGGCGTGGATGTTGTGATCCACGAAATGCGTCCTAATGTGGGCACGTTTGCACACCAGACCGGCAATCTGGCCGAGATGGTGTGTTCGAACTCATTCCGATCGGATGATGATGAACAGAACGCAGTCGGCTTGCTGCATTGGGAAATGCGCGCGGCAAACGGGTTGATCATGACGACCGCAGATTGCCATCGCCTGCCTGCGGGTGGCGCGCTTGCGGTTGACCGTGATCCTTTTGCCGAAGCCGTAACTGCCAAACTGAAGGCCCATCCACGGGTCTCGGTCTCAGCGGAAGAAGTAACCAGTCTACCCCAAGACGGAAAGTGGATCTTTGCAACCGGGCCGTTGACCTCGCCCGCATTGGGGGAAGCCATTCGCGCAGAGACTGGTGCCGAGGCGCTGGCCTTTTTCGACGCGATCGCCCCCATCGTCTATGCAGACAGCATTGATATGAGCAAAGCCTGGATGCAGTCACGCTACGACAAGGGCGAGACTGAGGAAGAGCGTACCGCCTACCTCAACTGTCCGATGGATCGTGATCAGCACGAAGCCTTCATTGATGCGCTGCTGGCTGCAGATAAGACCGAATTCCACGAGGGAGAGACCGCTGGTTATTTCGACGGCTGTCTGCCGATCGAGGTTATGGCCGAGCGCGGTCGTGAAACTTTACGCCATGGCCCGATGAAACCTGTTGGCCTGACAAATCCGCATCAACCGGACGTAAAACCTTATGCCGTCGTCCAATTGCGGCGCGACAATGCCTTGGGCACGTTGTTCAACATCGTCGGTTTCCAAACCAAGATGAAATACGGTGCGCAAACCGAGGTATTTCGTATGATACCGGGTCTGGAAAATGCCAGCTTTGCGCGATTGGGTGGCATTCACCGCAATACTTTCATCAACTCTCCGACTTTGCTGGACGCGCAGATGCGGCTCAAGTCTAGGCCAAATATTCGTTTTGCGGGGCAAATCACGGGGGTGGAAGGCTATGTGGAAAGCGCAGCGATGGGCCTTTTGGCAGGCCGTTTGGCCGCTGCCGAAATACTAGGCCGATCCCTTCCCGACGTACCGCAAGACAGTGCGATGGGCGCATTGATCCACCACATCACGGGCGGCGCCGAAGCCAAGACCTTCCAGCCGATGAACGTGAATTTCGGTCTGTTTCGCCCGGTCGACGGCCTGAAGGGGGGGCGCCGAGGCCGCAAGGACCGCTACAAGGCCTATACCGATCGCGCCAAGGAAGTCTGGAGCGATTGGGTAAAGCAGTGTTGACTGGACGTCGCCCCCAGCCTGCGCCTAACATGTAAGGTATGAGCGATAAGTTTCTGAAAGACACATACAATCTGAATTCTGCCCAGGAAACGCACGATCACTACCAGAAATGGGCGGCCTCATACGATGATGAGGTCGGTGAGCACGGATATGTCACCCCGGACCGTGTTGCGGCAGCATTGAAATCCTTTGTCTCAGATGCTGATGCGCCAGTGCTGGACTACGGATGCGGTACCGGGTTGTCGGGTTTGGCACTTCGCAAGGCGGGTTTTCGTGTCATCGATGGGATGGATCCAACACCAAAGATGCTGGAAGGTGCCGCTGCCAAGGGGGTTTATCGCAACTTGATAAACTTCGAAGTTACTGATCCCAACCCCATTGAGGCCGAAGCTTACTCAGCCATAACATGCATTGGCGTCATCGGTGTTGGTGCCGCGCCGCCTGAAACCTTTGATCTACTTATGAACGCGCTGCCACGTGGCGGATATCTGGCGTTTTCCTTCAACGATCACACTTTGGCTGACCGCACTTACACCGGGCGGCTGAACGACTGGCTGGACATGGGTCACGCAAGGCTGTTATTCCGCGAATACGGTCCGCACCTACCGGGTATGGACATGAAATCTGACGTTTATGTTGTTGAAAAAAAGTGATATTCAGAACGCGTTTTGCGCCATCGCCAACAGGTCCGCTGCATTTGGGGCATGCCTATTCCGCGCTTCTTGCGTTTGATCAGGCACGGGCTGCGGGTGGATCATTTCTTTTACGGATCGAAGATATTGATCAATCGCGATCCAGGTCCCATTGGGACACCCAGATCTACGACGACCTGCACTGGCTTGGACTGCGCTGGCCGCACCCGGCGATGCGCCAGTCGGACAGGCTGCCGCGATACAGAGAGGCATCGGAAATTCTGAAAAACATGGGCCTTGTCTACCCTTGCAGCTGCAATCGTGCCGATATCGAATCTGCGGCCGGTGCTCCGCAGGAAGGTGTACCCCAGTTCGGACCTGACGGGCGCATCTATCCAGGCACGTGCCGCGACCGCCCTTTGTCGGATGCTTCAGCTGGGGATGTTCTGCGCCTGAACATGCACAAGGCAATCAAGGCATCCGAACTTCGTGGATTTTGTGAAACTGGTGCGAAGTATTTGGGAACGCATGAGCTTGATGCGCACAACCTCATGAACGCGGTTGGCGACATCATTCTCGTTCGGCGCAATATGGGCAGTTCGTATCACCTGTCCGTCGTGGTTGATGATGCGGATCAGAACATCTCCCATGTGGTCCGGGGCGAGGATTTGTTCGATGCCACGCAGATACATGTCCTTTTACAAGGGCTGCTTGGGTTGCCGACACCTGTTTATCATCATCACCGTCTGATCCGGGACAACAACGGCAAACGCCTCGCGAAACGTGACGACGCACGCGCCATCTCGCTTTATCGCGAACAAGGAGCATCTCCCGCTGAAATCAGAGAGATGGTGGGCATTTGACCTGACCACCATCAGAGGCCCCACTATTCCATCGGCTTCATGAGTTCGACTTCGGTCTCATTGCGGACGGCCGTGTAGAAACAACTTCGCCGGTTGGTGTGACAGGCTGGCCCCGTTTGGTTCACCACAACCAGCAGGCAATCCCTGTCGCAATCGACGCGAAAATCCACCAGGGCCTGCAAGTGGCCTGAGCTTTCGCCCTTGATCCAGAACGCCTGTCGTGACCGCGACCAATACGTAACCCGTCCGGTTTCCAACGTTTGCTCGATGGATTGGGCATTCATCCAGGCCATCATCAGAACCTCGCCCGTCGCTTCGTCCTGTGCGATCGCGGGGATCAAACCCGCCTCATTGAATTTCAGTGTCGACGGATCGAACAAGACTGCGTCAGCCATCGCAAAAACCTTTTGCATCCCAGAATCCCGCCATTATGTATGGGGAATGGACAACGAGGGAAAGCCATGAGCGGCGAAACCGATCTGATCAAGCTCTATTCCGGACGCATCTTGGCGCTAGCTGCGGATATTCCTCATCTGGATCGCTTGGATAATCCCGATGCGACGGTAAAGAAACGAGCCCCTTTGTGTGGATCGACCGTGACTGTAGACGTCAAGCTCGAAGATGGGCGGATCGTGGACTTTGGGCAAGACATCAAGGCCTGTGCGTTGGGTCAGGCCTCGGCTTCGGTCGTAGGCAGCGCCGTGATCGGGGCGACGCGGTCGCAGGTCGAAACCGCACGTGATCAGCTTTCCGCAATGCTGAAGAAAGACGGCCCTGCCCCCGAGGCGCCCTTTGACGGGCTCGAAGTTCTGATGCCCGCGCGGGACTACAAGAACCGCCACGCGTCAATCCTGCTGGCGCTTGACGCGACCGCCGAGGCGATGGAGCAGGCCGAACAAGCCAACTGCGCCTGATTGGCTTTTCCATACAAAGCCGTATAGGGTGCCCCCAATGATTGGGGGGGCTAACGTGAACAATTTGCTGGAACATTTTGTGACGCTCTGGGTCGTGATCGACCCGATCGGCACCATCCCCGTCTTTATCGCTGTCACTGCTGGGATCGCGACGGGTGCGCGTCGTAAAACCGCTTTACTGGCCGCGTTGGTCAGCGCAGGCATTCTGCTGTTCTTTCTGATCTTTGGGCAACTTGTGATCGAGGCTTTGGATATCGGCCTTAACTCGTTTCAGGTTGCAGGCGGAATTATTCTGTTTCTCTTCGCTCTGACCATGATCTTTGGCGAAAGCAAACAGGTGATCGAGCAGCGCCAGGCCGAAGAGGACCTGGACGACAAAATGCACAAGACCAATCCGGCCATTTTCCCTTTGGCCGTCCCTTCGCTTGCGTCACCGGGCGCGATGCTGGCGATAGTGGTTCTAACGGACAACAACCGATACAGCGTCGCCGATCAGAGCATCACTGCACTGGTTATGTTGGTCGTTATTGCCATAGCGTTTGTGCTGATGCTGCTGGCCGAGCCGATCATCCGGTTGATCGGGCATTCCGGCGCAGCGATCATCAGCCGCGTGATGGGGATGATCCTTGCATCCGTCGCCGTAAATTCAGTTCTATCCGCCACGATCGAAATCATCAAAACCGGACAGCTGTAAAAAGAACCGCCGCACCTTCCGGGCGGAAAGGGCGGCGGCAAGTCATGCGTTTCTCATGTAGGGTCCGGATCACCGCACGGGGCCGAGGCAGGCCCCTTCAAGGGAAATGGGACAGGCAGGTCACCCTTGACTATGACGGGGAGACAAGCGCGGTGTGATCGGCACGAGATCGCAGGCAGAAAGGCTTAGAACCCGGTTGGCAGGTGAAGGGCAACCACCAGCATCACAACCAGTGAAACCGCGCCCGCTGCATCCTGCAAAATCGTGGATTGTGAACGGGTAAAGGCAGTTTTGATCTGGCTCAGCATGGTCTCACCTCCGGTCAGGTTTAATCCTTTGTTGACCTTTTGTTCTCATATTTTAACGAGTCGGTAAAGAACTTTTTGAGAACATTTGTGAACTTAGTGGGATTTTCGGTCTAACCCACTGATATCAAACGGATCGCCTGATCCTGCTTCATAAGCCACAGAAGAACACGCGCAGCCTGCCCCCGATCCGAGGTCAATTTGGGGTCTGCGGACAGCAAAGCGCGCGCATCTGATTGCGCCACCGCCATCAGCCCAGCTTGCCTTTCAAGATCAGCTATCCGGAACTTTGGCAGGCCAGATTGTGCGGTTCCGATCAAGTCACCCGCACCGCGCATCTGCAGATCGGTCTCGGCAATGCGGAAGCCGTCTTCAGTTTCTCGGAGTACCTCCAGCCGTTTGCGACCACCCTCGCTAAGCGGTGGCTGATACATCAACAAACAGGTTGAGGCATCTTCACCACGTCCAACTCGGCCCCTAAGCTGATGCAACTGCGCCAGACCAAAAATCTCTGCCCGCTCAATCACCATGATCGTGGCGTTGGGCACGTTCACCCCAACCTCGATCACCGTAGTAGCGACAAGGACTTTGGTCTTACCACTCTGAAACGCCGCCATTGCCGCGTCTTTATCGGCGGGCGGCATTTGGCCGTGTACCAGACCCACCACATCGTCCCCCAAGATCGCGCGCAACCTTTTGAAACGCTCTTCAGCTGCAGTCAGGTCCGAGACCTCGGATTCATCGACTAATGGGCACACCCAATAGCATTGTTTGCCTGCATCAATCGCACCGCGCAGATGGGCCACAACTTCGTCCATGCGTTGCGTGCTGACGACTGCGGTCTTGATCGGTTTACGGCCCGGCGGCTTTTCATCCAGCACCGAGACGTCCATATCGCCGTACTGCGCAAGCGCCAAACTGCGCGGGATGGGCGTAGCGGTCATCACCAGCACATCCGCGCGTTGGCCCTTTTCGGACAGCTCCATGCGTTGGCGGACGCCAAAACGGTGCTGCTCATCAACGATGGCCAGCCTTAGGGCTTTGAATTCAACATCGTCCTGAAACACCGCGTGGGTTCCGACCAATATCTGAATATCTCCCTGCTTCAGCGCAGCCAGCTTCGCTCGACGCTCAGCCCCCTTGTCGCGCCCGGTCAGGATTTCCAGCACAACTCCGGCTTCTTCTGCCAATGGTCGCAGCCCTTCAAGATGCTGCCGGGCAAGGATTTCGGTAGGGGCCATCATCACCCCCTGCCCGCCAGCTTCGACGGCTATAAGCAGCGAAACAAATGCTACCAGAGTCTTTCCTGCCCCCACATCGCCCTGAAGCAACCGGTTCATCCGCGTCTTAGCGGCCATATCTGCCGAGATTTCCTCGATCGCGCGTGTCTGCGCTCCGGTTGGTCGATATGGAAGGCTTGCCAGCACCTTGGATTGCAACACGCCGGTGCCGAGACTGACGATCCCTCGCGCTTTACGCTCACGCTGTCGTGCCAGGGCCAGCGTCAGTTGATGTGCGAGCAGCTCATCGTAAGCCAGACGTTCCCGCGCGGGCGAAAAAGGTGCTACGTCGTCCGCCCCCTGCGGGTGATGCGCCGCGTGAATAGCAGTTGCCCAATCAGGCCAATTCTGTTGTGCCGCCTGAGCGGGGTCGGCCCATTCGGCCAATGCAGGTACTCGCGCCAACGCGCTTTGAGCAGCTTTATAGGCAGTTTTTTGCGTTACACCCTGCGTCAGATGATAAACCGGCTCAAACTCGGGCAATTCGCCTGCGTTTTCAGGCGCGACCATATGATCGGGGTGTACCATCTGAGCCATGCCATCGAACAGCTCAAGCTTTCCCGATACCACCCGGCGTGCGCCCTCCGGCAACAGCTTCTTCAGATAATCCCCTCGGGCATGAAAAAACACCAGTTGGAAATCCGCCTGACTGTCTTCAACATGAATGCGATATGCGCCCCCTTTGTTCCGCGGTGCTCGATGCGCGCCGATCGTCACCTCAACAGTCAGAGTCGTCGGAAGGTCGGCGCCCTGAATCGTATCGCGTCGCCGCCGGTCAATCACCGCATAGGGTAGCGAAAACAATACATCGCGCGGTGAATCGATCCCTAATTGGCCCAGAAGCTGCGCGGTCTTCGGCCCCACACCATCTAGTGTTTCAAGACCCGCAAACAGCGGAAAGAGCTGTTCAGGCCTACCGCTCATAGATCGCCAATCAGTTGAAGCCAGCTATCTTCATCCAAGGTTTCGATGCCCAGATCAGCCGCTTTTTTCGCCTTGGACCCTGCGCCCGGGCCCGCCACGAGCAAATCAGTTTTCTGACTGACCGAGCCAGATACCTTGGCCCCCAGCGCTTCGGCGCGGGCCTTGGCCTCGGCGCGTGTCATCTTTTCAAGCGTTCCCGTAAACACGACGGTTTTTCCTGCGACCGGACTGTCCGACGCAGGAGCCTCTGGTGGAACAACCGTCAGATGTTTACGCAGATCATCAAATGCTTGGCGTTCCTCCGAATTGGCAAACGCATCAGATAGTGACAACCCGAGCGTGGCGCCTATTCCGTCGATACCAATCAGATCAGCCCAGGCGCTGGCGGCATCCGACGAAACATCCATTCGCGCGAAAGCCGCGTCCCTAACTTCTTTAACTTTCGCGCGTCTCGCTTCTGCAGTAGCCGCGATTCTCTCGGCGTCTTCCGCTTCATCGGCTGCACGCTGCGCAAGCGCGGCAGGCCGGGCCGTATCAATGGAGGCCGCCATTACATCCCATTCCCGATAAAACAACGCCAAATCTCGCGCACCAACTTCGCCCACATGACGAATCCCCAGAGCGAACAACAGACGGGCAAACGGTATGGTTCGCTTGTCATCGATCGCTGCAAACAGGTTGCTTGCCGATGTCTCGCCCCAGCCGTCGCGGTTTTTCAACCGGGCCAGGTTTTCGGTGTCGCGATCTTTCAATGTAAATATGTCAGCGGGTGTGTTTATTGGCAGAAGAGGATCGCCATAAAACATCTCGATTTGTTTTGCGCCAAGCCCTTCGATATCGAACGCCTTGCGCGATACGAAATGTTTGAGTTTTTCAACCGCCTGCGCGGGACATATCAGCCCCCCTGTGCAGCGGCGGACCGCATCCCCCTCTTCCCGGATTGCGTCGCTGTCACATTCCGGGCATTTCGTCGGGAAAGCAAAGGGCCGCGCATCATCGGGTCGTTTCGACAGATCAACATCCGAGATTTTCGGGATCACATCCCCGGCCCGATAGACCTGAACCCAATCTCCAACGCGAATATCCTTGCCCTCACGAATGACTCCGCCTTTGGCGTCCCGCCCTGCAATATAATCTTCATTGTGTAGGGTCGCGTTCGAAACAACTACCCCGCCAACGGTTACCGGATGCAGCCGCGCTACCGGGCTAAGCGCGCCCGTACGGCCCACCTGAATGTCGATGGCTTCAAGCCGCGTCCAAGCCAGTTCGGCAGGAAACTTGTGCGCAATCGCCCAGCGGGGCGTGGTAGATCGGAAACCCAGCCGGGCCTGCAGACTCAGATCATCGACCTTGTATACGACCCCATCAATATCATAGCCCAAGGTCGCGCGCTGAGCTTCAATCTGACGGTAATGTTCCAACATCTCATTAGTCGTTGAGCAACGCCTTGTCAGCGCATTTACCTGGAACCCCAAGGTTTTGAGGCGATCAATTGCGCCCATCTGAGTCTCAGCTAGCGGTGCAGACAGTTCACCCCAGGCGTAGGCAAAGAATTTCAGCGGGCGAGATCGTGTTATTTCGGAATCCAGTTGACGGAGCGAACCAGCCGCAGCGTTGCGCGGATTTGCAAAGGTCTTTCCACCTGTTTCGACCTGACGTGCGTTCAAAGCCTCGAAATCATGGTGAGACATGTATACCTCGCCGCGAACCTCAAGAACGTCTGGTGCACCCTCAATTCGGTGTGGAATATCGGAAAGCGTACGCGCATTTGCGGTAACGTTTTCACCGGTATCACCATCACCACGTGTTGCAGCCTGCATCAGTTCACCCTGCTCATACCGCAGGGATAATGACAGGCCGTCGATTTTGGGCTCAGCTGTATAGGCGAGCGGTGCCTCATCTCCCAGTCCCAGATATTTGCGGATCGAGCGGTCAAAATCGGCAACATCCGTGTCATCAAACGCATTGCCCAGTGACATCATACGCACGGCGTGGGTCACTTTTGCAAACCCATCTGAAACGCGTGCGCCCACTTGTTCAGTAGGGCTGTCGGAGCGTTTCAGTTCGGGGAATCGCGCCTCGATCTCGGCATTGCGACGCTTGAGAGCATCATAGTCGGCATCCGAAATTTCTGGAGCATCTTCAGTGTGATAAAGCTGGTTTGCCCGCAGCAGTTCGTTGGCGAGCCGGGCCAATTCTTCCCGTGCTTCATCTTCTGTCAGATCTGCGATTGCTGTGGTATCGCTCATGGCCCCGCCCTGTCACATCGTCTTGAAAACCAGTGATAGGACGAGGCCATGGTCAGGTCCAGTGTTGTACTGAAACGCGAGTGGAATTACCGCCCCAGACCAACGACGGCAGCTATCAGATCAGGTCAAGCGCCCACGGCCATGCGGGTTTCACCCATGTTGTTGGCTTGTGGATCCCGCAGGACATATCCACGGCCCCAGACCGTCTCGATATAATTCTCACCGCCGGTCGCATTGCTGAGTTTCTTGCGTAACTTGCAGATGAAGACGTCGATAATCTTGAGCTCGGGCTCATCCATGCCGCCGTAGAGATGGTTCAGGAACATTTCTTTGGTCAGTGTTGTTCCTTTCCGCAGGCTCAGAAGTTCCAGCATCTGATATTCCTTGCCTGTCAGGTGTACGGTTTTTCCGTTCACCTCTACGGTTTTGGCATCCAGATTTACGGCGACCTGCCCGGTGTGAATCACGGATTGAGAATGCCCCTTAGAGCGGCGGATAATCGCATGAATGCGCGCCACCAGCTCTTCGCGATGGAAAGGTTTGGTCAGATAATCGTCTGCTCCAAATCCGAAGCCCTTGATCTTGCTTTCGGTGTCATCAGCGCCCGACAGAATCAGGATCGGTGTCTCTACCCGTGCTATGCGCAGTTGGCGCAACACTTCATGGCCGTTCATATCCGGCAGATTCAAGTCCAACAGGATGAGGTCGTAATCATATAGCTTGGCCAGATCGATGCCTTCTTCGCCAAGGTCCGTCGCATACACGTTGAGATTGGCGTGTGTCAGCATCAGTTCGATGCTTTTGGACGTGGTTGGATCATCCTCGACAAGAAGTATGCGCATGTTCACTGCTCCAATTTAGGTCAAATTCTTCAACTGATTTGAGCCTGAATAAAAATGGTTAATCTGACGTTACCGTTGAATCATTTATTCACTTTCACCTTTAAGTTGTCGATATTTTTTTAAGGCCGTCACCTTCAATGCATCGATCCCATGCTCAGCAACTGCTGAGACCCACGAGTTGAACTCTTCATCGCTGATGCCATAGCGCTTTTTGGCTTCGGACAACGAAATCAACCCATAAAGTACACCACGCACAACGATCACCTTGCGCGACGCCACCCAGCGCCGCGTATCCGCAGGAGGCAAATCGGCGCGTGTCAGCACGCTCCCGTCAGGCAGGGTGACCGACCTTGGACCTTCCACTTTGTGCAAATACATCTCTCATACCTTCTGCTGCTGCGACAAAGCTGCACCCAGCCTACTTAAAAGGGCGTGAAACCGCCCCTTGAGAGTGTCTAGAATTTTCTTATATTCTGCCGGTCTTTCTTAACCCGGACAGGAACCGCCTATGGCCCTCGATACCGAGACCCCGCTGAACTCGCTTGGCTTTGCCAAACCACCCTCGGAAACGCGGGTTGTCGTGGCCATGTCCGGCGGTGTGGACAGCTCTGTTGTGGCGGCCCATCTCGCTGATCAAGGCTATGATGTCGTAGGTGTTACTTTGCAGCTTTACGATCACGGTGCGGCGTTGGCCAAGAAAGGCGCGTGCTGTGCGGGGATCGACATCCACGATGCGCGTCGCGTGGCGGAAGAACGCGGGTTCCCTCACTACGTCTTGGACTATGAAAATATCTTCAAGGACGCCGTAATCGACGAATTCGCCGACAGCTATCTTGCCGGCGCGACTCCGGTGCCCTGCATCCGTTGCAATGAACGGGTGAAGTTCAAGGACTTGCTTGAGACCGCCAAGGACCTTGAGGCCGACTGCATGGCCACGGGCCACTATATTCAGCGCAAGATGGGCCCCAATGGCGCCGAGCTTCATAGCGCTGAGGATGCAAATCGCGATCAGTCCTATTTCCTATTTTCGACCACACCGGAACAGTTGGATTTCCTGCGTTTCCCGCTTGGCCACCTGCCCTCCAAAGACGCCACGCGCGAGATGGCGGCACAATATGGGCTGGCCGTTGCGGACAAGCCGGATAGTCAGGACATCTGTTTTGTGCCCAACGGAAACTATGCCAGCGTGATCGAAAAACTGCGCCCCGGAGCCGCAGAACCCGGTGAGATCGTACACGCCGATGGCCGCGTTCTGGCGCAGCATAACGGGGTGATTCACTATACGATCGGTCAGCGTCGTGGGCTCGGTATCGGTGGTCTCAGCGAACCTTTGTATGTGGTCAAGCTGGATGTGGACAAGAAACAGGTTGTTGTCGGCCCCAAAGAGATGTTGGCCACAAGAACCGTTCCCGTGCGCGAGATCAATTGGCTGGGTGACGAACCGTTCACGTCAAAGAACGAATGGCATGTTTCGGTCAAAGTCCGCTCGACCCGCCCCCCGCGTGAGGCGATTATTCGACCCCTTTCGGACACAACAGCCGAGGTTGAATTGCTGACGCCCGAGGAAGGTATCTCTCCGGGTCAGGCTTGTGTGTTCTACGAAACCGATAGCAGCCGTATCTTTGGCGGCGGCTGGATCTGGCGCGGTTACTAAATCGCGTCAGTCCACGAGTTGCTGAGGATATAGATCCCGGCACAAATCATCACGTAAGGCACCAGTTTCTCAAGCCGACGTGCGAAACCGCCGGTCATGATCGGGGATTGTGCACCCCAAAGCCCCAGCATGGTCAGCGTCAGCGCTGCTGCCGCCGCGCCGGTGACACCCGCAATCCGATAGCTGGGGGCTGAGTCGGCCAATAGCGGCGCAAGCACAGCGAACGTGTCCATCGACAGGCTTATGAACAGCAGCATGGTGACGAATGTCGAAGCACCCGTGGATATTTGAGGGGCCTCCTCGGTCTCCGATCCCCGGAACTGGCGGATAACTCCGATCAGCCCGAGGCCAAGTGGTATCACGCCCAGATATCCAGCCCAATGTGGCACCACATCATCGACACCCAAGGCCAACAATAAGGCGGCCGCGATGATTAACATCTGCGCCAGCAGGAACCCCGCAACGGTCCGGCGCGGACCAGACACCATCATCAACGCTACAAGAGCTGCAAGGTTGTCGAGATTGGTCAAAACCTGCGCCATGAAGGCAGAAGCAGCAAAGATCACATGATCCAGCATCACGATTTCATTCTGTCCAAAACGGACCTTGCCGCACGCAAACCCGGTGCTTCGCCACCGCGACCAAGACGCTCCATCGTCGTCGCCATGGCTTGATGTTGGGCGTTGGGGGTGGCGGCCACCTGTTCCAACGCCGCAGCGATCTTATCCGGTTGGCATTCATCCAGCAGACATTCGGGTACTGCGCGTGTCTCCGAGACCAGATTGACCAGTGTGACGGTGTCCAGCTTAACCATTCGTTTTGCGATCAGCGTGGTCAGCCAGTTGAGGTTATAGGCGATCACCATCGGTGTTGCCTGCGCGGCCAGTTCCAATGAGACCGTGCCGGATGCAGCCAATGCAAGATCAGCTGCGGCAAACGCTGCCCGTTTCTGCGCTTGCGCGTCGTCCGAGGGCAATTCCCGCGGATCGACAACTATCGGATTCCCCGGCCAGTTCCGAACCTGTTCGGCGACCGCATCAACCATATGTGCAACTGCGGGCACGACCACGCGCATATCGGAACGGTCTTTCAGAAATTCCTGCAAAGCAGCGCCAAAGATCGGAGCCAGCCGTTCGACCTCACCCCGCCGAGAGCCGGGCAAAGCCAGCACGATCGGCGCGTCGCCCAGATCGTGAGCCGCACGGAATCGCTGGATATTCTGATCGGACGCAATGGGTTCGTTCACAACCGGATGGCCGACAAAGTCACACTCCATCCCTGCCCGCTCCATATAAGGCGGTTCAAAGGGTAACAGCGCAAGGACGTGATCGATTACTTTCGCCATCTTGTCTGCGCGCCCCGGCCTCCAGGCCCAGACGCTGGGGGCAACGTAGTGGACAGTGCGAATCTCGCTGGAGGCCTTTACCAGCTTAGCCACACGCAACGAGAAATCCGGGCTGTCGATAGTGATCAGTACATCAGGCTTCGTATCTAGAACTGCCTGAGCAGTCTCAGCGATACGGCGTTTTAGGTGAAAGAACTTGGGCAGAACCTCGACCAACCCCATAATGCTGAGTTCGGACATGGGAAATCGGCTGGTCAGTCCCTGCGCCTGCATCAGCGGCCCGCCAATCCCATCAAACTGCACCTCTGGCACAAGGGTCCGCAGACCTTCCATCAACGCGGCCCCTAATCGGTCGCCCGAAGGTTCACCGGCGACCAGAAAGACGCGCATCAGACCGTGCGCTCGCGGACATAAAGAAACAGACCAAGGCGATTGCATTCTTCAATCACGCGATCGCGTTGCAAAACGATGACGCCGCCCTTTTCAATGACAATGCCAGACAAGCCCGCAGCGACGGCTCCTGACACGGTGTCGGGTCCGATGGCAGGCATATCTGAGCGGCGATCCTGATCTGGTTTTGGACCCTTGTACAGAATGCCACCGCCCGCGTCAGGGCGCTGAGTCAAGGATTGCAGCATCCATGCGGTGCCATAGATGCCCTCGATCGCCAACGCTTGAGATTTCAGTACTACGCAAGCCTGACCGATATCCGCCGCCCCCATGTTGCGCAGGATTCCTGCCGCTCGATCTGCGTCGGCGTGATCCGCTTCAGAAGGCTGGGCTTCGGTCAATGAGCCAAGCGACGGCAGCAAATCCGGCGCGATCTCATGCGCCGCACGGACCGTCAAACCGGCATCCTCAAATATACCAATGACCGCGCGCAATGCGCCGTCGTCACCGGCCATGATGGCCTTTTGCAGGATCGGCACCAGCGGCATCGTTGCCGCATCAATGCGAGCTGGATTGACAGTCGGACGACGAACTGCCCCTGCCATGCAAATCTCGGTCACGCCGCGGGCTTTGAGATCGGCGATGAAGCTACCCAGTTGCTCCAATGGAAAAACCAAGTCGGTGGTCAGTGTATCGGGCTCAAACCCTTCCAGAGCGCAGATTAGCGGGCGGTTTGGCAGACAAGTGACCACCTCGTCTGGTAAAGCGCCAGTTCCTGCGATCAATGCCAGCATTGGCCTACTTCCTCGGGGTCAGGAACGAACGGTCTGTTTGCCCCGTCACAAATTCGACGATCTGGCGCACATATTCGTTGTCAGCATCCTCACCCAGCCGGGTGGCGCGATCCATGAAGGTGCCGTCTCCTTCTGACAGTTCCTTGAAGGCCGCGCGCAATGCCGAGATATCCTCACGCGTTACACCACGCCGTTTCAAACCGACCAGATTCAAGCCATCCAGCTCGCCCCGAGGCGCCTGAACAAGCCCATATGGGATCACATCATTCGGGACCATCGTAAGCGCGCCAATGATGGCACCGCGACCTACGCGCACGAACTGATGTAAGCCCGAAATTCCGCCAACGATGACGTCATCCTCGATAATACAGTGACCAGCCGCACCAGCGTGATTCACCAGAATGACCCGGTTGCCGATTTGTACATCATGCGCCACGTGGACACCGGCCATCAGTAAGCAGTCATCGCCAATCCGGGTGATACCACCGCCGCCATCCGTGCCGGTGTTGATAGTGACGTGTTCGCGGATACGGTTGCGCTCACCGATTTCAAGGCGCGTGTTCTCACCACCGAATTTCTTGTCTTGCGGAATTTCCCCGACAACAGCAAAGCTGAAAATCACTGTGTCATCACCAATTGACGTATCGCCGGTGACCACGACATGGGATTTCAATTCGACCCGATCGCCCAGACGGACCTGCGGACCGATATGGCAGAATGGACCAATCGTACAACCCTGCCCGATCTGCGCACCGTCTTCGATAATGGCGCTGGGATGAATACCGCTCATGTTGTTTTTTCCATGTCCCAGTCGACATAGGCCGAAAATTCAGCTTCGGCAGCAACCTCGCCCTCGACTGTCGCGCGGCCGCTGAACTTGAAGATCTTGCCACCTTTCTTACCGCGTACAGTTTCGACATGCATTTCGAGAACATCGCCAGGTACGACTTTGCGGCGGAATTTGCATTTGTCGATATTCATGAAATAGATCAGCAATTCGCTGTCGATTACATCCATGCCGACACCCAGCATAACCCCTGCAGTCTGCGCCATCGCCTCGACAATGGTCACGCCAGGCATGATCGGAGTTCCGGGGAAATGGCCCTGAAAGTGCGGCTCGTTCATGGTGACATTCTTGATGCCCACCGCTGATTGATAGCCATCGATATCCACAACCTTGTCGACCAGCAAAAACGGATAGCGATGCGGCAATATACGCTGAATCAGCTGAATGTCGGCGCTCTTGGTTTCCGTGGTCATGGTGCGGATGTCCTGTTCTGGATGTCTCTTTTAAGCGTGGTTAGCAATACCCGTACCCAAGGGCAAGCCAGCCTATTCGTTGTTATTGTTTTCAAGTGTAGCGCCGTCGCCGATTGCGGCATCGATCCTGGCGATCGCAGCGTTGGTAATATCTGAGGCGTCCGTGCTTAGAACCACATTGGACCGCTCGATCACAATCGAGGCGCCAAATTCGCGCAGCAGTTCGATCAGCACCGGTTGCGCCATTTCAAAAAACTGACCGCGCGCCTCTTCGCCGCGCCGCGCTAATGCGTCCAGTTTGGCGCGCTGGCCGTCACGGTGTGATTGAACTTTCTCGTCAAAAGCTTCGGCAAGCGGGCGAAACTCGTCCGCCGAAAGATCTGACCTCTTTTCGGTCAGATCTTTTTCTTCCTTGCTCAACTGCGCCACAATCCTTTCGTTTTCTTCGGCCAAAAGGGTGCTTTCGGCTTCAATCTCGCGAAAGACCCGCTGCCCAAAGGCGGAATCTGCAAACAAACGCTCACTGGAGATTGTCAGAACGTCTGTTTGCGGCACGCCCAATTGCTGCGCACCCAGCGGCATTGCTACAGCTACAAGTACCAAAACGCACAGGGCCCTTAGCGGGCCCTGCAGGATGTTCTTAACTTCGGTGATCATTCGCGATCAGAACCTGGCTTGAACGGTCAGGTCAAAGCTTTGCTCTTTATCGAAGTCCTCTTTCTTGAGGGCCTGCGAGAAGTTGAAGCGAAGCGGACCAAACGGTGTTTCCCACAGCACGGATACCCCTACAACATGCCGGATCGAACCGCTTTCACCAACAATATCAGCGCCAGCGGTGTTGACGTTGTTGAGATTGTAGAGGTTGCCAACATCATAGAAGACGCCGCCACGCAGCCCCAGTTCTTCGGGCAGCCCCAGCGGGAAGTCCGATTCGAAACGAGCAACCCAGTAGTAGTTGCCGCCGATGGCATCGTCCTGCCCGTTCGAAAGGTCACGCGGCCCGATACCAGCAGGCTCAAACCCGCGGAATGTGCTAGGACCTAGAACAAACCGGTCGAGCGTGCGGCTGAAATCGTCCCCGGTCCAGTTCAGTGCACCCAATTCAAGCGTCGCGCGCAATACGACTTCTTCGTTGAGGACGCGTTTCTGCGCGATCGCCCGCGCCGTGGTTTTGAAGAATTCATTGTCCCCGCCAAGACCAGCAGCATCCACGCCGACTTCGAACAGGACGCCCGCTGTGGGGTTCAGGCCACCAATACGGCTATCGTATACGTAGGACACACCCAGAGAACTGCTGGTTCGTTTCCCCTGATCGATCTCTGATGAGATGACAGCGCCGTTCCGCTCATTGCTCTGCTGGGTCATTTCGCTGCGATCCCAACCATAGCGAAGACGCAACGCCGACAATTCACCGATCGCGTAGCTCAGCTGTGGGCGGAAGAACACTGTTTTTGTGTCGTAGCTGGCAAAGCTCGAATTGGTGCTGGCCAGGCCAAGCCCAAGATCAAAGCGTAGCTTACGGCCCAGCAGATAAGGCTCGGTAAAGTTGATAACGTACTGTTCAGAATCCTGAGCTGTCGACAACGTGATACCCAGGTTTTGCCCGCGGCCGAGGAAGTTCGATTCATTCAATCCGATTGCGATCCCGAAACCGTCCGAGACCGAGTAGCTACCACCCAGGCTCAACGAACCGGTTGGTTGTTCTTCGACATCCACGTCCACGATAACCTGGCTTGGCGACGATCCCTCGCGGGTTTCCACATCAGCGACCGAGAAGAAACCCAAGGCGCGAATACGTTCGGCGCTCTGGCGGATTTCGCGGGGATTGAAGGGGTCGCCTTCAACGGTATCGAATTGACGGCGGATCACACGGTCTAGCGTGGTTGTGTTCCCCTCGATATCGATGCGTTCCACAAAGATACGCGGGCCACGGGTCAGCACGAACTGGACATCCAATGTCAGATCGCGGGGATTACGCGTTACCCGGGGCTCGACCCGCAGAAAATCAACGCCGTTTTTCAGCCCCAGACGCTCCATCCGCGCGATCGAGTTCTCAAGCACCGTCGGAGAGTAAATTACACCTGGTTTGACTTTCAGAGCCGCCTGATAAGGCGCCGGGTCCACACCCGGGATCTCACTGACGGTCGTAATCTGACCGAACGAGAACCGCTGTCCTTCTGTGACGTTCATAACCAGAAAGAATGCATCCCGTTCACGGGTGAATTCGACATTGGCACTATTGACGCGAAAATCGATATAACCGCGTGACAGGTAGAAATCACGGATCACCTGTTTGTCGAATTCGATTCTGTCGGCAATGAAGGTGTCGCCGCGAAGGAAGGTCCGCAGAATGTTCGCCTGCTTTGTTTCAAGCACGCGGCGCAGGCGACGGTCCGAAAACGCGCGGTTTCCTACAAAACTGACGCGCTCGACCTCGATTGTCGTTCCTTCGGCGACTTCGAACACCAGATCGACACGGTTATCGCTGCGACGTATGATACGCGGGATAACCGTCGCGGATACGCGGCCCTGCGCCGAATATACTTCGGCAATCAGGTCAGCGTCCGCTTCGGCCTGTTGAGGCGTGAATACGCGGCGGGTTTGGGACGATATCGCTTCGAGCAGGAGATCATCTTTTACGCGGCGATTGCCCTCGATGCTGATCTGGTTGATGGTCGGGTATTCCTCGACCGCGATGACCAACGTACTGCCACGCGGTGTAAGTTCGACTGTTTCAAAAACACCACTGTCAAGCAAACGCTGGAAGGCATCATTCAATTGTCCTGCCGTAACAGTCTGCCCCGGTTCGATTCCGGTGCGGGCGATAATCGTCGAAGTCTCGATCCGTCGATTGCCCTCAACTTCGAAGCTGTTGATGGTGTAGGATTGCGCCTGCGCGGGCTGCGTCAGAACCAGTAAACCCGGTGTAGCAAAAAGGAAAAAGAACGTTAGTGCCTGCCACAAAATGTTGCTTTTCCGCCCCCGCGAGCCGCAGTATGTGCCCGTGCGCCTGCTGTCAGTCATTTTTATCACTACCCAGAATTTTCAGCCTTTAGCTGCTGAGTAGCCCGATTGTGAGGCCATGTCAAAAGACGAAAAAGCAAAAACGGCCCATAAGGCCGTTGCACGTAAGTCAGACATGTTCTGGAGAATCACAAACCGAGCAGATAACCACCAACAGCTAGAGCCAGTGCGGTCACGGCAAAGCTAAGCAGCATATCCCAGTTCAACTGGAACAGGACGCTGACACTCTGATAGGATTTTTGAAACGCCTTGGTCATTGAACTCAAGCCTACACTTAACGATGCACTCCAAAAGATAGGCTTGAATTGCGGCAATTTTGCGTCGGAACGGTGCCAAGATCGCCTTAATCAGCAGAACAGATCATTACTGACCGAGAAAAGCATCAATGACAGGATTAGCGTGACACCGACCCCCATCAGTACCCTCAGCGCTTTATCACTGGGTGGTCTGCCAGACACAGCTTCATAAGCGTAGAATAGCAAATGTCCCCCATCCAAGGCTGGGATCGGGAACAGGTTCAGCAACCCGACCGCCGTTGACAATACGGCGATGAAGAAGATGAAGTTCTGTGCCCCCTGGCTGGCCATAGCACCCGAGGTTTCGGCAATACCGATCGGCCCGGAAATGTTGCAGGTGCTGATCGCTCCGGTGATCATGTGCCACATTCCCGACAGTGAGCCTTCGATGATGCGCCCGGTTTGGACCACGCCACCTTCGATCGAATCCCAAATGCCCGCTGGAACGGTTTCGGGATCGATCATCATGCCGCCGACGATACCGATGCGCCAATGGGTGATGAAACCACCATCGGACGTCGGCTCGTCGGTGCGTCGGGGCGCAAGTGCAAATTCTAAATCCGCCCCGTCGCGCCATACATCCAGCAGCAATACGCGCCCGTTCGATCCTTCGACATGTTCTTTAAGCTGCTCGAACGCAAAGATCGGATCACCGTCTACCGCCGTGATTACGTCGCCTTGCTGCAACTGTATGTCCATCGCTGCACTGCGCGGCGTAACCTGTTGGATTAGCGGTGGAAAGAGCCAAGGTGCCACGACATCAGTGGTCTCTCCATCTCGGATAACCGTATAGTCCAGCTCTGGTTCTACAGGCAGCGAATTGATGAAATCGGACCAGTTGCTTGCGTCATCGAAATCCGGTGTTGGAATGCCTGCGATGGCGATAATCTCATCGCCCTCCTGCAGACCCTGAATTGTACCAGGCAACGGCTGCAGTGCACCAACTGTCAAAGGTTCACGGGAAACACCCTGCGACCAGAAAATCAGGCCAAACACCAATATCGACATCACGAAATTAAAGACCGGCCCTGCCGCAACAGTAGCCGCACGCGCCCAAAGCGGGGCGCCGTGCATGGTGCGGCGCAGCTCTTCCGGGCTTTGCGCGGAGATCTCACTCATCGCGTCTACGTCTTTGCCGGACGCGGCATTGGCATCCCCGAGGAATTTGACATAACCGCCAAATGGCAGCAGCGCGACCTGCCAGCGAGTGCCGCGCTTATCTATGCGGCTCCATAGAACCGGGCCGAAACCGATCGAGAACACTTCGGCATGAATGCCAGACCACCGACCAACGATGTAGTGGCCGTATTCATGCACTGCGACAATCACGGAAAGCGCAATAACAAAGGCTATTATCGTGTAGAGCAGATTGCCAAATTGCGGGATCAAAGAGAGTATATCCAAAAGTTCTATCCTGCTCGTTCCAATACGGTTTCATCGACCCACTGACGTGCGAGATGGTCCGTTTGCTGTACATTATCAAGGGTCAATGGTGCATCAATCAGGCTGTCTGAGGCCTCAAAGCGCTCCAACACGGCCGACACCGTGTCTGCCATATCCAAAAAACGTATCCGGTTTTCTATAAAGTGGTCCAATGCGCGCTCTTTGGCGGCGTTGAAGATCGCACCGGACAAGCCGCCGCGCTGCATCACTTCGCGGGCAAGACGCAAAGCCGGGTAACGCGCTTCATCCGGTGCATGAAATCGCAACTGACCCAGTTGCGCGAGATCCAGGCGCGCAACAGGTAAATCGCGCCGTTCGGGCCAATGCAGCGCGTACCCGATGGCATGGCGCATATCCGGAGCCCCCAGATGCGCCATCAAGGCGCCGTCCTGAAATCCGACCAGTGCGTGAACGATGGATTCGGGGTGCACGAGGACTTCGATATTCGATGGGTTAACGCCAAAATATTCTTTGGTTTCTATAACTTCCAATGCCTTGTTGAACATAGATGCGCTGTCGATCGTAATCCGCTGTCCCATGTTCCAGTTCGGATGACTCGATGCCTGTTCAACAGTTGCTTTGGCCAGATCGCCAAGCGGCCAATCCCGGAACGCTCCACCGCTTGCGGTGATAATGATCCGTTCGACGCTTGTCATATCCTCGCCCACAAGCGCCTGAAAAACTGCCGAATGTTCGCTATCCACGGGTAATAGCGTGGCGCCATGCGCCCGAGCCGTTTCCAGAACCAGCGGCCCGGCACAAACCAGCGTTTCCTTGTTGGCAAGCGCGAGTGTCGCCCCTTGTTTCAACGCTTCGATCCCCGGAGCCAGTCCTGCGGAACCGACAATTGCAGACATCACCCAATCCGCCGGTCGCGCCCCGGCCTCGATCAGAGCGGCCTGCCCCGCAGCCGCTCGCACTCTGCTGCCGGCCAATGCGTCACGCAGATCATCGAGTTTGTCATCAAACGCAGTCACCGCCACGTCTGCATCCAGGCGCACTGCATCGCGTGCAAGCTGCGCGACGTTGCGTCCACCGGTCAACGCGACCACGTCATAGGCATTCGGATTTCTTGCGATCAGATCAATCGTATTCTGGCCAATGGAACCAGTCGCACCAAATATGGATACCCTTCGCATCACATACCTCCAGGCGCGTAAAACAGCCCTGCGAGCAACACAAAGACTGACGCGCCCATCATCCCATCAAACCGATCCAGAAACCCGCCATGACCGGGTATAAGGTTTGAGCTGTCCTTAACGCCAAAGCCACGTTTTGTCGCGCTTTCAACAATATCACCGATCTGGCTGGCCATAGAGGCAAGAACCGAGACAACGATAAAAGCAATGCCGAAACCGGCATAGTGCGCAAAAACTGTTCCGACCAGCGCGGCGGCAACCCAGCCTCCAACCGTACCGGACCATGTCTTCTTGGGGCTAACTCTGGGCCAGAACTTAGGTCCGCCAAGCGTTTTGCCCACAAAATACCCGGCGACATCCGTGGCCACGACCACAAGGATCAGCCAAACCATCCATCCAAATCCCAGGTTTTCTCGGATCGATATGAATCCCAGCCCCGACATCGCTATCCAAAGGGCAAACAGGACGTATATCCCGCGCGCACGGTTGATCTGTCCTGCTCCTACCAATGCCGGGGCCACCAAACATGGAAGCTTGTATAGCGGTGGTAGATGATAGCTTAGGACCACGGCGAACCCGGTCAGTATCGCCAGCTGAATCGCGACACCCTGACGTTCTGGGTCGATCATCCGGATCAGTTCCCATATCATCAGACCGCAGACGGTGCCGATAAATATCTCAAACCACAGGCCGCCTAGCCAAACTTCGACTGCCGCAATAGTCACAAGAACCGAAGCCGACAAAACCCGGGCAGTCAGATCAGACCATCGGCCATCACTCATGCCGGGACCGCTCCAAACCGCCGTTCACGCGATCCATAGTTGCGGCACAGCCGTTCCAGTTCTGCAGCGGTGAAATCAGGCCACAGAGTATCGATGAATTCGTACTCGGAATAGGCAGACTGCCACAGCAGGAAATTCGAAATCCGCGCTTCACCACTGGTACGGATCACCAAATCGGGGTCAGGCAGAACGCGCGTGTCCAGATATTTGGGCAGAGTTTCCTCGTCCACGTCCTCGGGGCGCAGAATGCCATCGGCCACGTCACGTGCCAAACGTCTGGTCGCGCGCGCCACCTCGTCACGACCGCCATAGTTCAAGGCAACGGTTAGATGAACCAGGTCGTTGTTCTGTGTTTCGCGTTCAAGCGTATCCATCAGCTCGGTCAGCTTGGCATCCAGCCGAACTCTATCCCCAATGAAACGGACCCGAATGCCGTTATCTTTCAAGGTCTTGGTCTCTTTGACGATGTAACGGCGAAACAAGCTCATCAAGCCTGCAACTTCGACCTGAGTGCGTTTCCAGTTTTCAGTCGAAAACGCAAATACTGTCAGATACTTGATCCCTAAACCCGGGCAGGCCTCGACCACCTCACGGACGCGGCGCGCACCTGCATGATGACCAAACAATCGAGGCCGCCCGCGCGACTGTGCCCAGCGACCGTTGCCGTCCATGATGATAGCAACGTGGCGCGGCCCTGCAATCGGAGAGGTATCGGGATCCTTTGGCATATCCGAGGCTCAGACCTGCATGATCTCGGCTTGTTTGGTCTCGAGCGCATCATCGACGGATTTGATCATGGTATCCGTCAGCTCCTGAACCTCGGTTTCCCAGAATTTCTGATCGTCCTCGGACATGCCGTCTGCCTTGGCCTTTTTGATCTGGTCCATGCCATCACGGCGCACATTCCTGATCGAAACCCGTGCGCTTTCTGCATATTGCCCCGCGACCTTGCCGAGCTCGCGACGGCGTTCTTCGTTCAGTTCGGGAATCGGCAGCATGATGATGGTACCATTCAGTTGCGGGTTTATACCCAAACCGCTTTCCCGAATGGCCTTTTCAACCTTGCCGACCAGGCCCTTGTCCCAAACATTCACGGTTACCATGCGCGGTTCAGGGACGTTCACGGTACCGACCTGATTGATCGGAGTCATCGCGCCGTAAGCATCGACCATGACGGGCTCAAGCATTGAAGCCGATGCACGACCGGTCCGCAGCGAAGCGAATTCGGTTCTGAGGTTGGCCATGGCACCGTCCATACGGCGTTTCAGATCATCGGTATCGAGTTCGAAATCATCAGACATGCTGCTCACTCCCCGTCTTCAGGTGATGTTCGGATGGGTCTTAAGCCATCACAAATGGGATGTATAGCAATCATGGTCACGAAATGTGGCAATGGCCAGAACTGTTTCCGGCATTTCGGCCTCATTCCCGACAATTGGGTCGGCCGGATGCATGCTCCGGCCGATCCGTTGTCTGTTTTGTCTATCAAGCGTTCACGTTTACCACTACGCGCCCTTTTACCTGACCTTGCAGGATGTCCGCTCCCAACTGGGGCAGATCAGAAAGGGTTGCTGCATGGACCATCGCCTCAAGCTTATCCATAGGCAAATCGGTCGCGATACGCTTCCAGGCACGGACCCGGTTGTCGTATGGCTGCATCACGCTGTCGATGCCCAACAGATTAACACCGCGCAGCAGGAATGGGATCACGGTTGCGGGCAGCGCCGCACCACCGGCAAGGCCAACCGCAGCTACCGAGGCCCCATACTTCATCTGCCCCAGCACGCGGGCAAGCATCGCTCCGCCCACCGCATCAACACATCCGGACCAAGTTTCACTTTCCAGCGGACGCTTGGTGGTCTCGTTCAACTCGTCACGCGGGACAATTGTGGTTGCACCCAGTGATTTCAGGTATTCTTCGGTTTCAGGACGCCCGGTTACTGCTGCAACCTCATAGCCCAGATGGGCCAAAATGGCCGTCGCGACCGAGCCGACACCTCCTGCGGCACCTGTGACCAACACCGGGCCATGACCCGGCTGCAAACCTTGATCCTCCAGCGCCATGACGGCCAGCATAGCGGTGAACCCGGCAGTGCCAACTGCCATCGCCTGCCGTGTATCCAACCCATCCGGCAACGGCACCAGCCAATCTGCCCGCGCGTTTGCTTTTTGTGAATAGCCGCCCCAATGCGCTTCACCTACGCGCCAGCCCGTCAGCACGACCTTGTCGCCAGGTTTGTAGCGTGCATCCGAGGACTGCTCGACCGTGCCCGCATAATCGATGCCCGGAATATGAGGATAGCTACGCACCAGACCACCGCCTTTGGGCGACATGCACAGGCCGTCCTTGTAGTTCACCGTTGAATATTCAACGGCGATCGTCACTTCTCCATCCGGCAGCGTATCCAGAGAAATCTGCTTCACCGAAGCGCTTGCGAGGCCACTTTCTTCATCTTTTTCAACGACAAGTGCATTAAACATGAACTTACTCCTTCTATTGCCTCAATCGGCTGTGTTCCTGAAACAAGGGCTTAGCGCCAGAATTTTTCCTGCACTTCGGCCCATCGCATTCCATGTTCGGTCATCAATTCAATCCGCGTACCTGGCGCCCAATGGGACCGGTCGACCATTCCAATGGCTACATTCACTCCAAACTCGGGTGAATACGCAGCCGAAGCCACCTGCCCGACCTGCCGGCCCCCGGCCATCAGCGGCCAAGATTCGGTGCACGGTCCGATCTCACCTTCAATGACAAGCGGACGGATCTGCCGGGGTGGACCGTTTTTCGCCTGATCCGCCAAATCGGCTTTGCCGATGTAATCCAGCGGAGAATTGCAGAACCGTGCTAGCCCACATTCATAGGGCGTATTCTCGCGCCGCATGTCCGACCCGAAACTCAACAGACCGCTTTCAACACGCTCAATCCCGTTTGGGCAACCTGCCCGCACATTCAGGTCTCGGCCATTAGAAAACAGCGTGTCCCATAGTGGCATGCCATAATCCGTTCCTTCGACGTATATCTCGAACCCGCCTTGTTTTGACCAGCCAGACCGGGCGACGACGAATGATGTATCTTCAAACGCCAACCGTTTATATCGAAAGAACTTTATATCCCTGACTTCATCACCAAAGACGCGCGTCATCAGCTCGTCCGCCTTGGGGCCTTGTACCGCCAAGGGCGACACATCCGGCTCAGAAATATCGACATCCAGCCCCAGCGCAATCACGATTCCCAGAGCAAATTGCCAAAGGTCACCATCGGCAACCGACAACCAATAGTGATCATCCGCCAGCTTGATCGCAACAGGATCATTCAGCATGCCGCCATTGTGATCTACTATCGGCACATAATAGCACTGGTTCGCCTGCATTTTGTCCATATCGCGCGGGCTGAGCATCTTCATCAGCCGCAACGCATCCGGACCTTTGATCTGTACCTGCCGCTCACACGAGACATCCCAGACCTGAACATGCTGTTTCAGATGCGCCGCATCAGCCTCGATGCTTTCAAAAACCGTCGCAAGCAGCATGTGATTATAAACGGTATACCCTGTGACGCCTTCGGCCTCGACGCCCGGAGTGAATGGGGTTTTGCGCACGCGCCGGTTCGGTGAGATGACTGCCATGTCAGAAATCCTCTGGCAGAAAGACAAGATCGCTGACAGGTGCCTGCGAACCAGCCTCGGTCAGCATTTGGTGCAATTGTCCGCGATGATGCGTCTGATGATTGAACATATGAATGACGCATTGCCCGTAAGACTTTGTTACGTCGTTCTCTTTTGCAGCCGAGTACCACGTGAACGAACCGCTCAGGACATCATCCCCCAACGTATTGGCCCATCTGGCAATACGGGCGTCAATCGTATCGCGCAGCGGCAGCCAGTCGGCCATGCCAGTGCAGATCGAGACACTCTCAGGAATGCCGCCACCTGGCCCCGGTCCCTTGTCAAACCGGGAAATCCAGATCCAATCCCCCCAAAGCAGATGATTGGCAGTTCCCATGATCGACCCGAAAAAAGCGCCGCGATCCCGTACCAATTCTTCGTCTGAAAGAGCTTTGAGAAAGCTCTTTAACTGGTTGTTTTGCCAGTGGTTATATCGCGCCATTTCACGGGCATAGGCACCGGTTATCATTACTTTGGCCCGTGCCAGTCAATCGGGCAGATCTCGGCTGACTTGCCGCCGAAGTCCCATACGCGACCATAGTCGCGCACCTTGGATTTCGTGCCTTTTGCTACAATGATGTCCGGCCCCATCCAGTATTTCGAATTTGAAACCATCACCGGGTGCTCTGGGTCTTTGCCCGCAAGCATTTCGATCTCACCCTGAATCTTGCGCCCTATCATGATCCGGCGTTTGGTGCCGTCCCTTTCGATCTGAACCGGTGCACGTTCAGCCCCTATGATCTCGCTGACCAACATAGTGAACAGCCCGGTTGTGCCACCTGCCTGACCGCTGAATATCTGCAACAGTCCATTGTAAGCCTTGCCGCTAGCACGTTCATCCACATAAGCCGCGACCTTCCACTGGCCTTCGCCCATGCGTCCGGGGATATCGACCAACAGGCCTACATTCAGTCCGGACAAATCTTCGCCTTCGTAATGGCCTTCGTCGATCGCGATACCCATCCACGCATGGCAATGCCCTTCGGTCGGAGGGTGTGCACCCAGCGAAACCACGCATGGGCAGAATACGTCACACGAACAGTTCAGGATCAGTTCACCCTTAACCGCCCAATCGGTCGGGCTCATCTCACGCCGCTTGGGATTTGGCATCCGGCTGTCAATTCTTTGACTGACCGGCAGCTTGTCTGCATCCGGTTTTCTGTTTTTAGCCATCGGCTTATCCTCCGTAAACAATGTGATGAGCGAGCAGTGCAAAACCACCCGCAATCAAGACGAATCCCATAGGACGGGTCACGGCGTGCCCGATCTGGGGAAGTTTTTCCAATACCATGAACAGGGTCGCCAGCCCCATCCAGAGCAGGCTCATTACGCCGCCGACAAAGCCCAACGCCATGAAGCCCCAGCAGCAACCGACACAGAACGCACCCAGTCCGACGCCCATGCGTACACCGCCGCCGAATCCGGTTTTCCAGTGGCCCAGAAAATACGTCATCGGTGCATGGCAAACACCGTGGCAGACTTCTTTCACCCGAGAAAACTGAAAGGCACCCACGGCGATCAACAGGCCGGCGGCCAGATATGGCGATTTAGCGATTCCCAACATATCGACCGCGCCGCCAAACAGCAGCGCCAATTGCAGGCCAGTGATCAGCGCAGCAAAGCCCACCCAAACTATGAAATATCCGGATAGAACGCCCAGCCACCCTGCCCGCGTACCGTTCGCGCTGCGGATCAGATCATCATAACTGCGCAACGTGGGCACCAAAGTCGGCAGCATCATGGCCGCCATCATGATCGCCCACATCCAGAAAAGTGGGCCGAACTCGGCCATGGGCATATACATGTCCATACGCGGATCCATGGCCGCCATCGCCTGACCCATCGGTCCAGGTCGACCGATCCAGTCCACGTCCATATCGCGGCTCATCGAGACCATCATCCACCACGACCAAAGGATCGTGATGTAGAAGCCCAACCAAAGCGCGCTGCGGAAAATTGAGCGACTCACTTGCTCCTCCCGACTCAACTCTCTTGCTTTTCAAATGTCAGACTTTTAAATGTCAGACAAATAAAAATTACGCATCGCTGAAAACAACCATGAAAATCGACCCTCAGAGTACTGCAGATCTATCCGCTCAAATTGCTCAGGCAATCCGCGACGCCATTATTTCGGGTCGGTTAATCGTAGATGAGCGTCTGCCCTCAGAATCTGAGTTGGCCGATCAGTTCAAAGTATCACGGCCTACGGTTCGCGAAGCACTGAAACGTCTGGCAGCGCAGTCCCTTATCCGCACGCAACGCGGGGCATCGGGTGGTGCGTTTGTGAACCGACTGAGTTTTGAGGACGCCTATTCCCAACAAGTCACAACCTCGACACTGCTGCTGTCGATGAACGCTGTCAGTTTCGACACCGCATGCGAAGCGCGTTATGCGCTCGAACGTGCATGCGCTGCTTTGTCGTCACAACGCCGCACCGCAGATCAACTCGCCACCATGCGGGCCGAGATATTTCGTCAGGCGCAACCAGGTCTCACAGATGAGGCTTTCTGCGCGTCCGACGTCGCCTTTCATCGCGCGCTTGTGGATGGCGCGGGCAACCCCGTTCTGTCCTACCAATTGGCCGGTGCGGTCGAGGCTATGCAACCTCTGATGAACATGATTACGTTCACGGCTCGATCCCGCGAAGAGATCATCGCCCTCCACAGTGACATCACAGACGCACTAGAAGCGCGTGATGCCGGCTCGGTCGATGCAGCATTGATCAAACTTGAGGCCTACACACGGCAACTGGCGCAGGACGTGGCCGAAAGACGACGCAAACCCGCCTGACCACAGGCAAAAAGGAACGAAGGACGGCGAGGTGCCCGAGCAGGCAGCATGACATCCGGCGTTAAGACCGGAACTTCCAACATGAATTGAAGATCAATGACTTACGGGAGGACGTTATGAACCAAAGACCGGACCCAACCTTTTACCCATCAGCCAAACTGGCGATGGAGGGCCCCACTGAGACGCTTGCATTCACTTTGATGCTAAGCCCTGATTTTTCCCAACCAGACGGTTTGGCCGTCGTGAACGTGGATCCGACTTCGGATGATTACGGAAAAATTGTCCATCAAGTGATCATGCCAGAGAAAGGCGATGAGTTTCACCATTTCGGGTGGAACGCTTGTTCCTCTGCGCTGTCACCACTTAGTGGTCATGCGTTTCTGGAACGCCGCTACCTCATTGTTCCTGGTATACGATCCAGCCGGATCTACATTATCGACGTCAAGAACCCGCTTGAGGCCAAGATACACAAGATCATCGAACCCGAAGAAGTTTTTGCAAAAACTGGATATTCCCGCCCGCACACGATCCATTGCGGACCGGAGGGGATCTACGTGAGCACGCTTGGAGGCGGTGGCGAAGACGGCACGGACGGCCCTCCGGGCATTTTCATCATGGATTGCGAGAGCTTCGAGATCATTGGGCGCTACGAGATCGAGCGAGGTATCCAAGACAAACACTACGATTTCTGGTGGAACCTGCCACGTGACTATATGGTCAGTTCGGAATGGGGGCTGCCTCCGCAATTCGAAAACGGCATCGTGGCCGAGGATCTGCTTTCGAACAAATACGGGCACAGCATCCATTTCTGGAACCTACGCAGCCGGACCAATATTCAGACCATCGATCTAGGTGAAAATCACCAGATGGCCCTGGAAATCCGGCCCGCTCACGATCCGGTCAAACAATATGGGTTCTGTGGTGTGGTGGTTGACACGACCAACCTGCAGGGCGCGATCTTTACTTGGTGGCGTAATGATGATGGCACCTTCGAGGCCAAGAAGACTATCACGATCGATCCGCAGCCCGCTGATCCAGATGACTTGCCTGAATTGCTGAAAGGCTTCTCTGCCGTTCCGCCACTGGTCACGGATATCGATCTCAGCTTGGACGATAAATACCTTTATGTGGCCTGTTGGGGCACGGGTGAGATGCATCAATACGATGTCTCTGATCCGATGAACCCGACCCTTGCGGGCAAAGTCGAGATCGGGGGGATCGTCAAGAAAACAAAACATCCCAACGGGCAAGACTTTGGTTACGGGCCGCAGATGGTTGAAATCAGCCGCGACGGAAAGCGGGTATATTGGACCAATTCGCTGTATTCCACATGGGATGATCAGTTCTATCCCGGTGAACGCGGGGCTGCGATGGTCAAGGCGGATGTTGGCGAGAACGGGGGCCTGACATTGGATCCGAAGTTCTGGGTCGACTTCCCCGACGGATATCGGGCCCACCAAATCCGGCTTGAGGGTGGAGACTGTTCAACCGATAGTTTCTGCTACCCATCGGTCTGAGTTGGAGACTCTGATGACATCAACGGCTGGTCTCTGGCTGGCCGTTGTGCTTAGCGGCGCTTATCATGGCCTGAATCCCGGAATGGGCTGGCCGCTTGCGGTATCTTCGGCGCTGATGGAACAACGGCCATCAGCTTTGTGGCGCGCATTGACCGCCCTGGCTGGTGGTCATTTCGTCGCCATGCTGGGGGTCCTACTGCCATTCGCTATGATGGCAGTTCTGGTTGAATATCAACGCGAAATTCGTATCGGCGCTGCGCTGATTGTGATCACAATGGGTGTTTACATCGCCATAACACGCCGGCATGCCCGGATGTTGTCGCGCGTACCGCCAAGCAAATTGGCACTTTGGTCGTTCCTCGTTGCGCTGGCACACGGCGCGGCGTTGATGTTGGTTCCGATTTATCTTGGATTGTGTGGATCAGACGAGCTGGAAACGGGCCAGTTCGCAGTCTCTCAGATCATGGCGAGCAATGGCCTGCTCGTACTGACGGTCGCTGCACTTCACACAGCCGCCATGATCCTTGGCGGAGGCATTCTGGCCTTCGCCGTCTATCGCTGGCTGGGCCTTCAATTTCTGTCACGCAGCTGGTTCAATCTGGAACTTGTCTGGGCTCTCAGCCTGATCGCGGTCGGAGTTATAGGCTTGTGGTCAGCGATTTAGATGCTTTTCTTTACATAGTGCTGCGCTAGACTCTGCGAGCAGAGCAGAAAGGGAAAAAGTCCATGATCGCAACCCTTAACGTGATTGCCGCCTTGCTGACCGTCGGCTTTGGTTTGTTCGGATTTCTGGCCCCGGCCTACACAGCCAACGCGCTGGACCTAGCCCCCACCAAAAGCACCATGGGACTTAGTGAGATGCGAGCCTCGGTTGGCGGGTTGTTCGTGGTGACAGGTGCCGTGGTTCTCTGGCTCAACACACCGATGGCATATGCCATGCTGGGCGTTGTTTATGCAGGGGCGGCGTTGGGTCGGTTTGTGTCTTTGGCGCTGGATAATCCCCCGTTCGTCAAGGCGCTGACTTTTGGTGGAATCGAGCTTGTTCTGGCCCTTTGGCTTATTCTCGCCAACATGAACAGAGCTGCTTAACTTATTGAATTTTATATAAGTCAACCTTAGCATTCCGGGTTTGCATCCGACCACGTCCTAACCTATATATGAGGGGTCCTTCGGGACTATGGACATAAACGCGCTCGTAATAAGCGGATCGGACCCGGGGGCGGTACCCGGCGGCTCCACCAACATCCTTCGTTTGAGGATCATGGGGCCGAAATAGGATCGACGAACGTCTAAAGGGGTTAGCTTTGTCTCGGCTGTCTGCCACCGTTACCGGCGAAACTAGTACAATTGCAAACGACAATCGTGCTCCGGTTGCAGTTGCTGCGTAAGCAGTAGCAAGACCGAAACTTAAGCCCTTGCGCCTAGCCGCGTAAGGCGGGGTTCGCAGGTACCTGGCAACAGAAACCTGCATTTTACCGATTATGTCTGCTCCATGCCCATAACTCACCAGGGATTCAGGGTTTATTCATTTCTCTGATCCATCTTCCTGAACAAGCGACAGGAGGGCTGAGATGACGAATTCTGACAGGCTTAGGGCATGGTATTCAGAGGTCTGGGAACAAGGCAATACCGATGCAATCGATCAGTTTTTTGCCCCGGATACGATGGCCGAAGGGTTGATACCCGAAATGCAGGTTGGCGCGGACGACTTTCGCGATCTGGTCATGGCGTTTCGTCATGTTCTGGGCGAGATCACAGTCGAACTGCCGAAGATCATCGAAAATGGTGATTGGGTCTCTGGTATTCTGCATGTCCGCACCTTCCGGGCCGATAACGGTGCCCCGCTTGAAGTTACCGGACAAGTCATGGCGCGCTTCAAAGGGGACAAGATGGTCGAGGCCTATAATCATTTTGATTTCATTACACTTTTTGAACAACTGGGGCAGTTCCCACAGGATACCCTTCCGGTTTGCATGACCGGGCAAAGGTTGGACTGGGCCTGATAAACTTGACCGCAAGCTTGACCCATCCCGCATTTGCGCGCTAGCAGAGGATCAAGGGGTAAGCTTGCGAACACCCCGTGAGGCGGCAGCCCAAGTTCGCATGTATCCAAAGCAATAAGGAAACATGCAATGGCTGCCCCCAATGCAATTACACCCCGACAACTCTTGCGCCTGATCGGTACGCCTCAGGCTCCTATCCTGTTTGATGTGCGAACAGATGGGGATTTCGACGATGATCCCTCCCTCATACCCGGCGCATTCCGAATGCCATATCAAAATGTTGATGGCATAAGAAATCATACCGGCGATCATTCTTGCGTAGTAATTTGCCAGAAAGGCAAAAAGCTGAGTCAGGGCGTTGTTTCATGGCTGCAGGCTGAAGGGGTGGTGGCAGAATTTCTGGAAGGTGGAATGTTCGCCTGGCGCGCTATGCCGGGCGCAATGGTCGTGCCTGTGCCTGCCCTTCCTGCAGTTGCAAAAGGCAACACGGTCTGGTTGACGCGGCACCGCCCCAAGATTGATCGCATCGCGTGCCCCTGGCTGATCCGCAGGTTTGTCGACAGGCGCGCTCGGTTCCTGTTTGTAGCACCGGATGAAATTCAGGGGGTTGCCGAGCACTTCGGCGCCACACCCTTTGATGTTGAAGGAACTGATTGGAGCCATCGCGGCGACAATTGCACCTTTGACACGATGCTGGATGACTTCAAGCTTCGATCCGAGCCTCTGGACCGCATGGCGACGATCATACGTGCCGCCGATACAAACAGGCACGATCTGGCGCCTGAGGCCGCCGGGTTGCTGGCCCTTTCGGTCGGCTTGTCGCGCCAGTATCGGGATGACCAACAACAATTGCAGGCTGGAATGCACATCTATGATGCACTCTATCGCTGGGCGCGCGATGGCTCTAGCGAGACGCATGATTGGCCCGCGGGTCACGGCAGATGACCCCTTCATATCACGAGTTGATCAGGGTGTTTGGGCGCATCGGGTTGTTGTCCTTCGGCGGCCCCGCCGCCCAAATTTCACTGATGCATCAGGAGCTGGTCGAAAAGCGCCCTTGGTTGGACGAACAGACCTATCTGCGCGCGCTTTCCTTATGCATGCTGTTGCCGGGCCCTGAAGCCATGCAGCTTGCCACTTATGCAGGATGGCGGCTGCGCGGAGTGGCCGGGGGGTTAATCGCAGGCAGTTTGTTTGTACTGCCGGGTGCTCTGGTGATCGCGCTGCTGGTATTGCTTTATGCGGCCTATGGTACATTGCCTTTGGTTCAAGCCGGATTCTTGGGCATCAAGGCCACGGTGATCATCATCGTCCTGCAAGCATTACGGAACCTATCGAAGAAAGCACTTACAGACATTGAACACCGGGCAATCGCAGGCCTCGCCTTTTTGGGGATCTTTGTCTTCAACCTGCCCTTCCCGCTAATCATCCTGTGCGCTGCCGTTTGGGGATTCGTGACTTCGAAAGACGACAAGCCCGTTGCCGTTCAAGCCAGCCCAACACTTGCCAATCCTGTTCGCACAGCGGTTTTCTGGCTTATCCTTTGGCTGGGGCCGTTGTTTGTGCTGTCTTTGAGCGGTCAGGAACTGCTCAGCGATCTGGGCTGGTTCTTTGCCCGCCTTGCGGTTGTAACTTTTGGCGGTGCCTATGCGGTGCTGGCCTATATGACCCAGACCGTGGTCGAAACCTACCAATGGATCAGCACGGACCAGATGATCGACGCGCTAGGTCTGGCCGAAACCACGCCTGGGCCACTGATTCTGGTGACTCAGTTTGTGGCCATGCTTAGCGGTCAGATTGCCGGAGGCGCCTCGCTGGCGTTGGCGGCGGGCATTGTCGCTTTATGGGCGACGTTTGTACCGTGTTTTCTGTGGATTTTTCTTGCAGCCCCGCATCTGGACAGAATCGCCGCGCGTCCGCGTCTTGGGGCCGCGATGCACGGAATCACAGCTGCGGTCGTCGGAGTGATTCTCAACCTCTCCGTGTGGTTCGGGCTAAACGTCTTGTTCACCTCAATTCCGGGGTGGCATTGGGGACCAGTTTCTCTCCCCCTACCCGACCTTTCGTCGCTTGAATTCAACGCACTTGTGCTGACCGTTCTGGCTGGCCTGTTGATTTTCCGCATGAAATCCGGTTTAGCAACCACACTTGGTATCATGGTTCTGGCCGGACTAGGCATGCAGATTTTGTAATCAATACAGCCCAGCACAGCCTTTCGTTTCCGTCCGAATGAACTATGCTGGGATTAACCACTTTCGAGGATCTACCATGTCGCAAGACATCGACTACGGGAATCTGATGCACAAGGCCATGCGAGGCCTGATCAAGACCGTCCTGACCGACGTGTCCGAAACCGGCCTGCCCGGTTCGCATCATTTCTTTATCACTTTTGATACACGGCATGAGGGCGTTGAGTTGGCCGATTGGCTGCGTGAGCGCTATCCAGGCGAGATGACGATTGTCATGCAGCACTGGTTCGAAAACCTCGAAGTCGGTGACGATGGCTTTTCGATTACGCTGAATTTCGGGGATGCGCCGGAACCACTTTACATCCCCTATCTGGCGATCAAGACCTTCGTGGATCCTTCGGTTGAGTTTGGCTTGCGCTTTGAAAGCCCGGAAGACGAGGACGAAGAGATCCATGTGACGGAAGAAGCCCCGATTGAGCTTGAGGCCGAAGAGGCAGAACCGCAGCATGATGCGGATGTGGTCTCGCTGGACAGCTTCCGGAAATGACCCAGAAAACCCCGCTTGATGCGGGGTTTATTCTTTTTGAAGGAATGTCTCGACCGAGCGCGACTTAACCCCATCGCGAAACCGGGAAAATGACAGGTCGAGCCCGCCATCAGCTAGTGTCCGGTCAAATTGCTGAAGCTCATAGCCACCGTTTTCGGCTATGAACAACGAAAACACCGTCAGAGTATCCCCTTCGATCCGCCCCCAAACAAAGGGTTCCCCTTTCATCGGGTCAAGCGGCACCTCATGGCCAAACACATTTCGCTTCATGGCCGCAGAATAAACATCGGGCCGATCCGAGCTTTGAAAATCAACCGAGTATTTCTCATCCTTGATGCGACCGTCGGCTTTGTAAGTCGTGGTGGTCCAACTCACGTTGAAGCCCCCTTTAATTTCCTGAATCGAAACGCTCATATCCCGAGGGGTCGCCGTACCATCCGCATCAACAACGTCGGCTGAACCGGTATAGTCGCCCACGAACGGCTCGATTCCCGTCGCCTGAGCGTGTTGCACAAATACTGCCAGCCAAAAACTCGCGGCAAACAATAACGCAAGCGTATACAAAGGGCTTTTGAGAAGTGACACGCGCATGGTTGCCTCCGTCAGGGTTATTGTCCCATCTTAACTTTAGCCCGCCGACGTACAATGGCACTGTTTTCGCTAACAGAAATTATTTGTAGCTGTGCCGCGTCTATACCTTTGCGCGGCCCAAGTTTAAGGTGCGCTCAACTGGCCGATTGCGCCACAGCCTTGCTGCGGGTAAACGGCATACGACTGCATACCAGACCGGAGCGACCGATGTCTCAAACCCGCACTGAATCCGACAGCTTTGGCCCGCTTGAGGTGCCTGCCGATAAGTACTGGGGCGCGCAAACGCAGCGTTCGATCATGAACTTCCCCATTGGCTGGGAAAAGCAGCCCGTCGCCATCGTGCGCGCGTTGGGTGTGATCAAAAAGGCCTGTGCAATTGAAAACAAAGCCATCGGCAAGCTGGACGCCAAGATCGCCGACGCGATCATACAAGCGGCCGGTGAAGTGTTCGAAGGCAAGTTTGACGACAACTTTCCTCTGGTCGTATGGCAAACCGGCTCGGGCACGCAATCCAACATGAACTCGAACGAGGTCATTGCGAACCGCGCGATTGAGATTATGGGTGGCGAGATTGGCTCGAAAGATCCCGTTCACCCGAATGATCACTGCAATATGGGTCAATCCTCGAACGATACTTTCCCCACCGCGATGCACATCGCCACAGCGATGAGTGTGCGCGATGTGTTGATGCCCGGGCTTGAGAAGTTCGCCTCGGCGCTGGAAGCCAAGGCAAAAGAGTTTGCCGGTATCATCAAGATCGGCCGCACCCATACGCAGGATGCCACGCCGTTGACGTTGGAACAGGAATTCGGCGGGTATGCGCATCAAATTCGTCAGGGCATTGCGCGTGTAGAAGCTGCAATGCCCGGTATCTATGAACTGGCTCAAGGCGGTACTGCTGTGGGTACCGGTTTGAACACGCATGGCGGCTGGGATGAGGCTGTCGCCAAGAATATGGCCGATATCACCGGCCTGCCCTTTGTGACCGCGCCGAACAAATTCGAAGCTCTGGCTGCACATGATGCCATGGTCTTCCTGTCGGGCGCGTTGGCCACGATCGCCGGTTCCTGCTACAAGATTGCCAACGATATCCGTCTGTTGGGTTCGGGGCCCCGCTCAGGATTGGGTGAGCTTATCCTGCCCGAAAACGAGCCCGGTTCCTCCATCATGCCCGGAAAGGTGAACCCGACACAGGCCGAGGCGCTGACTCAGGTGGCCGCACATGTGATGGGCAACGACGCAGCAATGAAGTTTGCAGGCTCGCAGGGCCATTTCCAGTTGAACGTCTACAACCCGATGATGTCCTATAACCTGCTGCAGTCGATCCAGCTGCTCGGCGATGCAGCCGACAGCTTTACCGAGCGGATGCTGTTGGGCATCAAAGCCAACGAGCCACGCATCGACAAGCTGATGAAGGAATCCCTGATGCTGGTGACTGCTCTGGCACCGACAATCGGGTATGACAACGCCACGACCGTCGCCAAAACAGCGCACAAGAACGGCACAACACTTAAGGAAGAAGCCATTGCGTTGGGCTTTGTGGACGAGGCGACGTTTGATGCGGTTGTACGGCCCGAGCATATGATTGGACCCAAGGACTGATGGGTAAACCGGTTAACCTGAACCGGTTTCGAAAAGAAAAAGCGCGGGCTGAAAAAAAGGCCCGCGCGGATGCAAACGCTGCGAAACACGGGCAATCCAAAGCCGACAGGACCGTTGTAAAGCTGCAGCAAGACCGGCAGCGCTGGGACCTTGACGGTCACAAGGTCGACGAATGAGTGGACGTCCTGTCAAACGCTCCCTGACCTTGCAAGGTCATCGAACATCCGTTTCGCTTGAGGATGAGTTCTGGCAAGCCTTCCGTGACATCGCGCGGAAAAAAGATATCCCAATCAATGTCCTGGCGGCAAATATTGATGCAGAGCGCGACCCGGAAACCGGACTGGCTTCGGCCATTCGTGTCTTCATTCTGAATTGGTATCGTCAAACCGATTGAGTACTTGATTTCAAACAATCGCGTCGCTTATCCTCGCGGAGAACAAAAAGGGTACATTCATGAACGATTTGGCAACGGGCCCAGATGGAAAACCTCGGTGTTCGTGGTGCAACGCCGCCCCCGAATTCTTTGACTATCATGATAACGAATGGGGATATCCGGTTTCCGATGACAGACGATTGTTTGAGAAACTTTGCCTCGAGAGCTTTCAGTCGGGCCTGAGTTGGCGCACTATTCTGTCAAAACGCGAGAATTTCAGAGCAGCGTTTTGTAAATTTGATTTCAATAAGATAGCAGAGTTTTCTGACGCAGATATCAATCGACTTCTGGACGACAAAGGCATCGTGCGACACCGCGGCAAGATTGAAGCCGTTATCAACAATGCCTGCCGCGTGCAGGACCTAATCGCTTCCGAAGGATCATTGGCCGCTTATGTCTGGAGGTACGAGCCTACGGCGCCACCCGCCCCGCAAAGCGCTTCCACGTCGGCAGAATCCATTGCGATGTCGAAAGATCTGAAAAAACGCGGTTGGAAATTCGTAGGCCCCACCACGATCTTTGCCTTTATGCAGGCCATGGGGTTGATCAATGATCACGCCAACGGATGTGTCATGCGCGAAAAAGCGGCGCAGATGCGCCGCGATTTCATCAAGCCCGAATAGATTACCCCACGATCAGATCGAGGCGCGGAAGATATTGTCGATATTCCCGCCGAGCGCTGCGTTGAATTCTGCGTCAGATTGCTGTTTGGACAGCCCTTCGGTCAGTGCGCGCGAAAACGAGGCGATCATCTTGCTGTTTTGGCCAAGCAGGTCGCAGGCCTGCTCGGTCGAGTATCCGCCGGACAGCGCTACAACACGCAGGACGCGCGGGTGATCCGCCACCTCATCATAAAGGTTGGCCTGGCTGGGGATGGTCAGCTTCAGCATCACTTCCTGACCCTCGACCAATTGATCCAGATTCTTCAGAATTTCTGATTTCAGAATGTCCTCAGCCTCGGCCTTGGTTTCCGAGTGGATGTTTACCTCAGGCTCGACAATTGGGACCATTCCCGCATCAGTGACCACGCGTGCGACCTGGAACTGCTGCGCGACAACGTCGGCAATGCCCTGAGCATTTGCTTCGTGGATAACTGAGCGTTCCTTGGTGCCAAAAACACCATCCGCCTTGGCCAACGTCTCAGCCAGCCCCGGAATTGGCTTCATCATCTGAACACCGTTGGCCTGATCCTCAAGTCCTTTGTCGATTTTCAGGAACGGCACGATGCCTTTTTCGGACCAAAGGTAATCCGCAACCTTCTTGCCGTCGATTTCTTCACCCAAAGTCCGTTCGAACAGGATCGCGCCAATCACTTTATCCTTGGTGAAATCGTCAGCCAGAATGATCCGCGCGCGCATCTTCTGAATCTCGCCGAACATCTCTTCGTCTGATCCGTAATCCGATGCTTCAACACCATACAAAGCCAGCGCTTTGGGGGTTGAACCGCCGCTTTGGTCCAGTGCTGCGATAAATCCTGCGCCTTCGGACATCTGCGCGCGCTGTTCTGCTTTCGACATAACTCAATCCCGTTCAATATGATTCCGCATTTTCAATCCGCATACAGCATGCCGAAGAGCGATGGTAGTTTGTTAGCGCTCAACCAAGCGCAACCAAATTCCGTCTTTCGATCTGACGGTCAAATGCGCGACCGGTACCGGCGTTTCGTCTGGTATTGTTTCGAATCGGTAACGACGCAAGAGCATCGATAAGATCAAAGGACCTTCTACCATCGCGAACCCTGCGCCCGTGCAGACACGGGGGCCAGCCGAAAACGGAATATAGGCCTCGCGCTGGCATTTCTTTCCGTTCTCCGTCGTCCATCGTGTGGGATCGAAATCGTCCGGCCTGTCCCAAAGCCGCTCATGTCGATGCAAATGCCAGGGGCTCACAACGATCTGAGAGCCCTGCGGAACATCCCGATCACGGAAGCGTTCTGGGCATGTCGCCTCGCGCACCATCATCGGAACTGGTGGATACAGACGTAGAGCTTCGCGAAATACATCGCGGCTGAGTTTCAATTGGGACATGGTGGAAAAATCAGGCGTGTCCAGGGCCTGCGCTTCTTCAGCCAGTTTATCCTGCCAGTCCGGATACAGTGCCATCAAATAGAGCGTCCAGGCCAGTGCCGATGCGCTGGTCTCGTGCCCCGCCAAAAAGAAGATGGCGACCTGATCAACCATTTCCTGCGCATCGAACCGGTCTCCAGTTTCCGGGTCTGTTGTCGTCATGATCTTGGTGGCCAGATCATCGGGGGCTGACCTGTTTGCTATCGCCTTGGCGCGTTCATCCGTCAATCGGCTGATCAGATCTCGGATCTCGCGGGCCGTTTGGCGGGTTTTGCGAGAATGAAAACGGGGCATCCAGCTTGGAACGGGCAAGAAGGCGGCCAGGTTCAGCAAGGGCTGTTCGCGCTGATAGATTCTGAATTTATCGAAGACCTGCGCGGCAACCTCATGTTCGATAGGAACCGAAAACAGGGTGCGGAAAATCACATCCGCCGCGACATGGCTTGTGATTTCTTCACATTCCACCTTCTGCCCAACCCTGCCAGAAAGCCGATCCGCACAAGCCTGCGCCGCATTTAACATTGCGGGAAACGTATCTTTCAAACGTCCGCCTTCAAAGGCGGGATCAATGATCCTGCGCTGCCGTTTCCAGACTTCGCCATTGGTCAGGAACACGGACCGGCCCAATAAGGGGCGTAAGCCTTCGCTGATGCGATTTGATTTTGGAAACGCATCCGGGCGCTTTTTCAGAACTGCGCGGATCAGATCGGGTTGGTTGACCATATACGAGCGAAAGAACGGCGTTCGGAATTCAGCCATCCACGCTCGATATAGACGCTGGGGCTGAGCAGACAGCAAGTCTTGCCGAAACAGACGTAGATACCGCCACAGCGAGACCTTATCTGGTCGTGCTTCGGGCTTTGGGGGCTTCATGCTTCCACCGCGATGTATTTCGAAACAGCCCGCTCAATGCGCGATCGTGATGGCGCGCGCCTTTCAAACCGCTGTTTCAATGTTTCAGGACCTGCGGTGATGCGGAAATAGTCATAAAGTCCAGGTTGATCGAACGCACAAAGATATTGAAAGTGCAGGCGAAAAAAGCGCCAACGCAATTGCTGCCATCGCGCGTGGGACAGTGTTTGGGTGAAGGCCGCAGAAAGAACCAGCGGCCCGCATTTTTCGGGGCCAGCGACGCCGCTGACCGCGACCGGATCGCACAACGCAAACGCGCAGCCATCCCCTGGTGCAGAGACATCGATCCAAGTCATATCCGCGCGTTCGGACAGATATTTAAGATCAGCGCGAAGCGTGTGTGCCTGCGGTAGAAACGAAACCATTGGCACCACCTGCCCCAAGGTCAGAAAGGATAAGACTGGCTTATCCTGTATACCGCCCCGTCGTCGTAAAACATCTGCCAACACTGACACACCAAGATGGGCGCCAGAGCTGTGACCTACGACCAGCACCTCATCGGTGTCTGTGTCCAGCGTCTCGGTGATCAGGTCAGAAAACTCCCGCAGCCTCGATTGCAGATCTTGCGAATACGCGCCGTATAGCTTCGCCGAGTGGGCATAGTCATGCATAAGGTAATAAGCGAACAGTCGATTATCGATCTTTCGGAACCATTGCATCAGAGCATAGATTACCCCGGCAGCAGGTACCAAAGACCACCACCCAACGAGTGGTTTCAATACAGAGACTAAACCCCAAGCAATCAACAACGATGCAAAAAGCTGCAGCAGCAGCATTGCCACCGGGTATAGCGCCGCAATTACGGGCCCCTTGCGCAGCTGCATCAGCCGCCAAAGCGTACCGGTCGAGATATATATCCAGGCGGTTCTCGCCAGTTGCAGATAGGTTGCCGGTATCGATTGAGCCATGCTGTCACGCACGATATCCGACCAGACCAGAACCTGAACATCTGCATCAACAGGACTGCCGTCCTGCTGAGAAATCACCTGCCAGCCGTAGGGACCTTCGCCCGTCCTAGCGCTAATATCGATCTGGTATCCCGATATCTCAGCCTGGGCGCCCCCCTCTTTGCGGTAGAGCTCTCGATATCGGCGCGGATGAATCGGGTCGTAGCCGGGAATGTAAAACACCCGGCGTTTGCGCACCTGCGGATTGGATTGCTGACTGCTCATTACCCGGCCCCCTGCGCCAAAGATTAGCGCAGCGTTGACGCCAAGGTAAGACCTGGCGTCTATCCATCCGCGTTTAAAGCCAGAGGGTTATCCGAGGTTTGCCAAAGCCGGAAATGTTTCCAGCAGCCACCAGCTGAATTCGGTGAACAAACCGGTGACAAGCATGATGCCAACAAAAAGCAGCAGCCCGCCCATCACCTTCTCGATTGTGCCCATATGCGGTTTGATACGGTTCATAACCGCCATCGAGCGGTTCAGGAACATCGCAGCCAGCAAGAATGGAATGCCCAGGCCTGCCGCATATACGCCAAGCAATACGGTGCCACGCGTGACTGATGCTTCGGAGGCGGCCAGCGACAAGATTGCACCTAATTGTGGGCCGATACACGGCGTCCAACCGAAGGCGAAGGCCAGTCCCAGAATATATGCCCCGAACACAGATCCGCTGGAGTCACCCGTATCAACGCGTGCCTCACGATCCAACAAAGGAATACGGAACACGTTCAGAAAGTGCAGGCCAAAGACAATGACGACAGCGCCCGAGAGTTTGGCGAAAAGCACCTGATTCTGAAGAACAAACGCCCCAAAGACCGAGGCTGTAAAGCCTAGCAGCAGGAACACGGTCGACAGACCCAGAACAAAAAACAGTGCCGCCAGGGTCGCCTTGCGCCGCGCGCGCGCCTCATCCTGCATCTCGTTGATAGTCACACCGCTCATATACGCGAGGTACGGTGGCACAATCGGCAGCACGCAGGGAGACAGAAAACTTATCAACCCGCCCAGCATGGCGATAAACATGGCAGGCAGAAGGCCCGCGTCTATGATCTCAATTCCGAACATGACTCAGCACATATGGTATCGCGCGGGTTTCGTCACGAGGCCATTCGGTCACATCCTCGTGGTTGCGCGCTGGACAGTATCGCTCGTTAGAAATATCTCAGCCCCATGACCAATGAGATTGAAACACTGGATGCGTTGGGATTGTTGTGCCCCTTGCCTGTTTTGAAGGCTCGGAAGCGCCTGAAATCCTTGCCTGCGGGGGGTATGCTGCGCGTGCTGGCCGATGATCCTGCCGCGATTATCGACGTACCGCATTTCTGTACCGAATCTGGCCATACACTTGTCTCGCAAGATACAGTGGATGGTCATCAGATATATGTGATCCAAAAATCGGCCTGAGGATTCTTTGGAACGCACCCTAATGAAAAAGGCGGGCCAGTTGGCCCGCCTTTTTCTTACTGTCCCAATGACCACCACCCTCGGCGCTTTGGCTTGGCCGGCGCGGGTTCGGGTTCGTCCGCCACTGCCTCCAAGACCGGCTCTGGGGTGGCTGCTTCAATGACTTCGGGTTCTGCTGCCACGGTCGATTCTTCGGCTTCTTCGGCAACCGGTTCAGGCGCTTCAGCAGGTTCCTCTGGCACTTCTTCATCGACTTCAGAAGCCGACGTTGCTTCGGCGATCTCAAGTTCTGATGGTGCATCAGCACTATCGGGCTCAGCGGCTGGTTCGATGCTTTCAGACTCATCGGCTGGCTCTTGCTGTTCAGCCTCGGCGGCCTCAGCATTGACCGGCTCTTTATGCGGATCGGAGTTCGCATTATCCGCTTCGGTCTGCGTCTCGCTTGCATCGACTGTGGCCTCAGTATCCTTTTTGCGTCGACGCGGTGCCCGGCGCTTTTTCGGTTTGGCCGCTTTCTCAGCATCTTCCTCAGCCTCGGTCTGCTTGGTATCGACGCTCTCAGCTTCGTTGCTCGAGTCGGTTACACTGTCTGCGTCAGACTCGTCTGCATTGCCATCCGGCGCGTCACCATTGCCCGAACTCTTCTTGCGCCGGCGCCGACGCCGTTTACGCTTGGGCTTGGTCTCTTCCTCGGTCTGAACCGCAGTTTCTTCTTCGTTTTCGTCCTCATCCGTGGCGTCGACCATATCCATCAGCGACGCATCAACCGAAACCACCGGCGCAGTTGCTTCAGGAACAACGCGGCTAGCGGTCTTGAACTTCTCCATCGAGAAGTCGGGGCTGACCAAATGAACGTCCCCTTCGATCCGAACCGACAAACCATACCGCGCTTCGATCTGCGCGATGTGTTCGCGTTTCTGGTTCATCAGGAAGTTGGCGATGCTAACCGGGCAACGCACCAATACCTCACGCGAACGGCGGCGAGTGCCTTCCTCTTCAATCTGGCGAAGGATTGACAGTGCCATATTGTCGTCCGACCGGATCAGGCCGGTACCATGGCAAGACGGGCATGGCTGGGTCGTCGCCTCAAGCATTCCAGGACGCAGGCGCTGACGGCTCATTTCGAGCAGTCCAAAGCCCGAAATCCGGCCCACCTGAATACGGGCACGATCCGTTTTCAGCTTGTCTTTCAGTCGTTTCTCAACGGCCGAGTTATTTTTGCGCTCGTCCATATCGATGAAATCGATCACGATCAGACCGGCCAGATCGCGCAGACGCAATTGGCGCGCCACTTCTTCGGCGGCCTCCAGATTGGTCTTCAACGCGGTTTCCTCGATCGAACCTTCTTTGGTCGCCCGGCCCGAGTTCACATCGATCGCCACCAGCGCTTCGGTCACGCCGATCACAATGTAACCGCCGGATTTCAGCTGAACCGTCGGGTTGAACATCCCAGCCAGATAGCTTTCCACCTGATATCGCGCGAATAGCGGCAGCGCGTCTTCGTATCGCTTCACGTTTTTGGCGTGCGACGGCATGATCATCTTCATGAAGTCTTTGGCGATGCGATACCCGCCCTCGCCTTCAACCAGAACCTCATCGATGTCGCGATTATACAAGTCGCGGATCGAGCGTTTGATTAGGTCGCCTTCTTCATAAATTTTCGCAGGCGCAATGGATTGCAACGTCAGCTCGCGGATCTGCTCCCACAGTCGTTGCAGGTATTCATAGTCGCGCTTGATCTCTGATTTTGTCCGCTTGGCACCCGCCGTACGAACGATCAGACCCGCGCCCGTGGGCACGTCGATTTCAGCGGCAATGTCTTTCAGTTTCTTCCGGTCAGCGGCATTGGTGATCTTGCGGCTAATTCCGCCGCCCCTTGCGGTATTGGGCATCAGTACGCAGTACCGACCCGCCAAAGACAGATACGTGGTAAGTGCCGCACCCTTGTTGCCGCGCTCTTCCTTGACCACCTGCACCAGCAGGACCTGACGCACCTTGATAACTTCCTGAATCTTGTAGCGGCGCGGGCGTGGCTTGCGCGGAGGACGGATATCCTCGCTATCGTCTTCGTCCGCCACCGACTCGATGGTATCGTCTTTCGAAGCCGCGTCAGCGCTTTTGCTTTCTGTCTCGCCATCCGCCTCGGGCTCATCGCCAGAAGCTTCCGCCTCCTCTTCGTCAGACTTGGCTTCGACCTCATCCGAAGGTTCTTCTTGGTCGGTATCAGTTGCTTCGACCGGCGCGTCTTCCGCTACCTCAGCAGTCTCTTCTGGCGCTTCCGCCTGTTGATCTACATCTTCGGACTTGGCTTCTTCGATCGGAGCTTCTTCAGCGACAGGCTCGGCGGCATCCTCAGGCTCTTCCACCGGCGTCTCGGCAACGATTTCCATCGGAGACGTCCCTTCGGGCACCTCCGTCTCTTCACCGTCATCCAGATCTATGGTTTCCATTCCGGTCGGCTCTGAGGAAACCTCCAGCGTCTCAACCGGATCGTCCGTCTTGACGTCAGCGGCCTTCGAGCGCGAACGCGACCGGCGCTTCTTGGGCTTTGTTTCCTCGGCCTCATCCCGCGCCTTCATCGCCTCGGCATAGGCGCGCTCTTCCTCCATCAGCGCCTCGCGGTCAGCGACGGGGATCTGGTAGTAGTCGGGATGGATTTCGGAAAAGGCCAGAAACCCGTGCCGGTTCCCGCCGTAATCCACAAATGCCGCCTGTAGCGACGGCTCAACCCGTGTTACTTTTGCAAGATAGATGTTGCCAGCAAGCTGGCGTTTGTTTTCGGATTCAAAGTCAAATTCCTCAACCTTGTTTCCGTCGACCACCACAACGCGGGTTTCCTCCGCGTGGGTGGCATCGATAAGCATTTTCTTAGCCATGTGTCCTTGGTGCACCGCGCCAAACGCGTTGTCCTGACCCGTCCAGGCGGACAGGCGCTTTTGGGGAGGTGTCTTGTACGGGCGATATCGGACGGCGCGCGGCAGGGTCTGGCGCTTTGGCCCCCTGCCCGTATACTCAATCGTTGCGCGCGCGTCATCGCGGTTCTTCTCCGACAGGCGCGTCTAAATGCGGCCCGCCCATTTATTCCTTTCACCCGCATAGACGGGTTCAGGCGTTCATCTGCCCCATTGGGGCATAATCGGTCTGCCGCGCCGCGCGGGATCTATCCTCACCATCAGCTCAGCAGCGAAACTCAAAACACGGGGCTTGCAGGCACAAAATACCCGGCCCGTTCGATCACAATAAAAGCAGTCCTGTGGAAAAGACAATGGGCAAACTGCATCGCGCCCCAAGAACGCGCCGAAGAGTCCCTTCATCTGTTCAAAAATATCCAGGGGTTGAATTGAACCGCAGGCTCAAGAGGGGGCCAGCCCCCTCCTCCGCTTTCACAGGTAATCCGAACGCTGCAACCCGTACTTCGCCATCTTTTCGTTCAGTGTCCGGCGTGGCAGGCAGAGTTCTTCCATCACCGAGGCGATCGATCCCTTGTGACGGCGCATCGTATTGTCGATCAGCATCCGCTCGAAGGCTTCAACATATTCCTTCAACGGCTTGCCTTCAGTTGTCATCACTGGCTGCATCTCTTCGTGATCCGACATCAGCAGCGAAGCAATTGTCCCCGACCCGCGCCGCGACTGCAGCACCGCACGCTCAGCAATGTTGATCAACTGCCTCACATTCCCGGGCCACGGGGCCTGAAGCAGCTGAGCCGCTTCCTGCGCACTGACCTGAGGCGCGTCGCAGCCATATTCCTCTGCGAACTGTTCGCTCAGACGGGTGAACAGCGTCAGGATGTCCTCACCCCGCTGTCGCAGCGGAGGCATGGTGATGCGCAGCGCCGCCAACCGATAGAACAGATCGGGACGCAATACATCTTCTGAGGTTTTGCCCGCTTCCTGCAGGTTCGAAATCGCAACGATCCGCGTTTCCGCAGGGGTGCCCTGCTCATTCATAACGCTCAATAGACGGGCCTGCAGCGTATCACTCAGGGCTTCGACATCCTCAAGAACCAGCGTACCGCCTCGGGCCTCTTCGATGGCGGGCAACTGCGTGTCTTCGGGGAGCATCGGGCCAAACAGGCGTTTCGACAGCGCTTCTTCCTCAAGTGCTGCGCAAGAAACCAGGACGAATTTCTTACCCGCCCGGCTACCAACCGCGTGCAATGCATGCGCCACCAAAGTCTTTCCGGTTCCGGTTTCCCCATCGATCAGGACATGACCATCCGCCTGCCCCAGATCCAGAATATCTTCACGCAACCGCTCCATGACGGGGCTGGCACCGATCAGCTTGTTCATGATCTGCGTACCGCCAGACAGCTCACGCCGCAGGGCTCGGTTGTCAAGCGTCAGACGACGCGCATTGCTGGCGCGTTTGGCAAGTTCGGACATGCGATCGGGGTTAAACGGCTTTTCAAGGAAATCGAACGCCCCGACACGCATCGCCTCTACGGCCATTGGCACGTCGCCATGTCCCGTGATCATGATCACCGGGAGCGTGCTATCGGCCCCCATCAGCTTTTTCAGCAGTTGAATGCCATCCATTCCCGGCATCTTGATGTCAGAAATCACGATCCCGGGGTATTCTGGCCCCAAGACCTTGAGCGCATCCTCGGCGCTTGAAAAGGTTTCGGTGTCGTACCCCGACAAAGCCAGCCACTGGCTGATCGACTGGCGCATGTCCTGTTCATCATCCACGATGGCGATTTTCATGGCCTGTGCCATAGTCACTTCCTCTATTCCGCGGCCTCAAGGCCGTCGCTTCCCAATATGGGCAATTGCATCTCAAACACCGCGCCACCCTGTTGGCCGTTGCGCGCGGTCAGCCGTCCGCCATGGTCGTTCACGATCCCGGACGAGATGGCAAGCCCCAGACCAACGCCGTCCCCCGGGCGTTTGGTCGTATAAAACGGCTCGAACAGGTTTTCGATATCCTCGATCCCGTGGCCATTGTCCCGCACGGTCAGTACCGCAGTTTCACCTGCAGCGAGAATGATCTCGACATCCGGCTCATCCACAGACTTGGTCGCATCCAGCGCATTGCGCAAGAGATTGACCATAACCTGTTCGATCCGCATCCGATCACCCATCACTATAACAGGTTCTTCGGGCAAAATCTGGGTTATCTTAACATGTCGCTGACGCAGCTGCGGCTCCATCATCGATAGGGACGAGGCCAGCGCTTCGCCAAGATTTACTGGCGAAAACGCATCTGCACCTTTGCGCGCATAGGATTTGAGTTGGCGCGTGATCGCTCCCATCCGCTCGATCAATCCGTCGATCCGCCCAAAGCTGGCTAACGCCTCTTCGGGTCGGTTTCGACGCAAAAGCAGACGCGCGCCGGCCAGATAAGTTTTCATCGCAGCCAGAGGTTGATTTAACTCGTGACTGACTGCCGCAGACATCTCTCCAAGTGCTGCCAGTTTTGAGCTCTGGGCAAGGGTTTGCTCGGCAACTTCCAGCGTCTTTTCAACACGTTCACGCTCAGCGATTTCCCGCTGCAGCCTTACGTTCAATGCGCGAAGCTCCGCCGACTCGCGCTGGAACAAGGTCATGCGCAACGTCGCCCTGCGGCTAAGCGCATAGAAGGTCAGCGCCAGAAGAATCGCAAAGGCCATGATCTCAAGCGCCAGAACGCTGTTCACCCGCTCGCGGATCGACGAATAGGTGGTGAACGAGGTCATTTGCCAGCCCCGGAACGGAATGCGGGTCTCCATACGCATCACAGCCTCGCCCTGAAGATAGGCATCGGGGGGCAAAGCGCTCCAATCGGTTGTGGCCCGGATTGCGCGCTGAATTGCGTTCTGAGGGGGTTGGCGCAACATGGCACCGCTTTCATCCAGACCCCTCCACTGAGGCTCGGTCGAGAGGATGATCGTACCAGTGCTGTCGGTGACCATCACCGCATCAGAAATACCTGCCCAGGCGCGTTCAAATTTCTGCAGATCAACTTCAACTACGATCACGCCAAGAATCTCTGCATTCGCCTCGATTCGCCGCGAGTACACAAAGCTGTAACCGCCGGACTCACGTGGAATGACCGAGAATATAGTGGCATTCGATCGAATTGCATCGATGAAGTAAGGCGAGTTCCGGTGGCTTTCCTGCAACCGATTCCGGTCGGTTGCGGCACGTGTCAGGCCATCCCCATCCAGCAAAACCAGCGAGGCCGCCCCGATTTCTTCAACGAAAGAGATCAGGCGCTGGCTCGACAGCGTGTAATCGCTGGATTGCAGGGCCGAAATCAGGGTGGGGTCACGGGCAAGCAACTGCGGCACGATGGCGTTGCGTCGCAACTCACTCAGCAGGTTGCCGGAATACAAAGCTAACCGCAGTTCGGCCCGGTTTCTGGTCGATTCGGTGAAGCGACTTGTTAGCAGACTGTTGGTGATCCACACTGTGGCGACGGTAGCAAGCAGCAACAAAAACACGGCAAGCCGCAGCCGCCAGCCCATAGGCGCGCCGCGAAACCGGTTCAGAAACCCTTTGCTGTCTGCTTGATCTTCCGCGCTCATGTACTGACGCTACGCGTCCCGACTGATGACCTCAAGTCACGCGGGCGTCAGCACCCCGGCCAATGCGCGGAAGAGCGCCGTCCCGTCAGTGCCTCCGTGGCCTGAATCCGCCGCTCGTTCTGGGTGGGGCATCATGCCTAACACGCGCCGGTTGTGCGATAAAATCCCTGCAATATCGTCGCGCGAACCATTGGGATTTTCGGCATATGTGAAGGCAACGCGATCCTGATCTTTCAACTCGGCCAAGGTCTCATCGTCTGCGAAATAATTGCCATCGTGATGCGCAATCGGGATATCGATCACATCCCCGGCATTGTACCCTTCACTAAAGGCGCTATCGCTGGTTTCGACCTTCAGTCCGATCGTTTTGCAGATGTATTTCAGACCGGCATTGCGCAACAGCGCGCCAGGCAGAATTCCGGTTTCGGTCAGAACCTGAAAACCGTTGCAGATACCGACGGCATAGCCACCACGCTCGGTATGCGCGGCCAGCGCTTTACAAATGGGCGATTGCGCCGCAATCGCGCCGCAGCGCAGATAGTCGCCGTAAGAAAACCCACCCGGCACACCGACGATATCTATACCCTCGGGCAGCGCGGCATCCTTGTGCCAGACCATATCGACGGAAAAACCGGCCTGCTCGAAAGCAACGGCAAGATCACGATCGCAGTTGGAACCGGGGAAAACGATGACGGCTGCGCGCATGGCGGACCCTCCTAGGTCAGAAAAACTTAGAGCAGTTCGATCTCAAAGCGTTCGATGACCGTATTGGCCAACAGCTTTTCGCACATCTTGGTTACGTCCGCCTCGGTCGCGCCGTCTGCCAGTTCCAGATCGATCACCTTGCCCTGACGGACACCTTCGACCTGATCAAAGCCCATCGCACCCAATGCGTGACGCACAGCCTCGCCCTGCGGGTCCAGAACCCCGTTCTTGAGCATCACATGCACACGTGCTTTCATTTTCGAGAACTCCACTGATGGACCGCGCATCGATCCGTTTCGTTGGGCGCGGGATACCCCGCTTGGGCTTGTCGGACAACCCTGTCGATATGAGACAGGATCAGTTGATCAGCGTTGGCTTTGTGACATTGCTCTTGGGCAGAACACCAAGACGGCGGGCGACCTCAGAATACGCATCAGTCAGACTACCCAGATCACGGCGGAACACATCCTTGTCCAGCTTCTGACCGGTTTCGATATCCCATAGACGGCAGCTATCGGGGCTGATTTCGTCCGCAATGATCAGTCGTTGGAAATCGCCTTCGAACACACGCCCGATCTCGATTTTGAAATCGACCAGACGAATACCAACCGCCAGCATCACGCCGCTCATGAAATCATTAACGCGCAGTGCAAGGCTCAGGATATCGTCCATATCCTGCTGGCTCGCCCAGCCGAATGCCGCAATGTGCTCTTCGGTCACCAACGGATCACCCAGCGCATCGTCCTTGTAGCAGTATTCAACAATCGGGCGCGGCAGTTGAGTACCCTCGGCGATACCGAGGCGTTTGGACATCGATCCGGCGGCATAGTTGCGGACGATCACTTCCAGTGGAATGATCTCACAATTCCGCACAAGTTGCTCCCGCATGTTCAGACGGCGAATAAAGTGCGTCGGAACTCCGATCTGGGCCAGACCGGTCATGAAGAATTCGCTCAACCGGTTGTTCAGAACGCCCTTTCCATCGATCACGTCTTTCTTCTCGGCGTTGAAAGCTGTGGCGTCATCCTTGAAGTACTGCACGATGGTGCCCGGCTCGGGACCTTCATACAGGATCTTGGCTTTACCTTCGTAAATCTTCTTGCGACGCGCCATGAGCGACCTTTCCAGTCTGGGGAAAGGGAATGAGTCCCTTCACGTTGGCGCCCTCATAGTGCAAGCCCCGCTTTCCCGCAAGTTCGCAACCCCGAGAGGCTTTGACGCAGCGCAAATACCTTGCGCACAGGGCGTCGTATAGTCATATCATCAGAAAAGAACATCTAACCCAAGAGGTCCCCAACCAATGACCACATTCGACGAACGTGAAGCCGCGTTTGAAAACAAATTCGCTCATGACGAAAAGATGCAGTTCATCGCCCGGATGCGCCGCAACCGATTTATGGCTGTATGGGCCTCGGCGCTGAAAGGCGAGACTGTGGAACAGGCGCGAAAATACGGGCAGGAATTGGTCCACACCGACCTGCAAAATGTCAGCGAAGACGATGTTGTCGAGGCGGTCAAAGGATACCTCGGTGACCTCGCGGATGAGGCTAAAATCCGCGAGAAGATGGTCGAACTTCTGGTCGAAGCCAAAGAGCAGGTGATGGCAGAAGCCGAGTCCTGATGCCTGAGCTTCAAAACTCATGATCTTCATGAGTTTTATGAATTTGATTTGACGCCCCGGTCGTGAGACACGGGGCGTCTCATATTTTTACGGGCTGTGGCCCCAATTTTGGAATACTCCAATGACAAACGCGCTCAGCAACCTTCTGGAAACCGTAGACGTCATTCTGGCGGATGGCGCGACCGGGACGAACCTGTTCAACATGGGCCTGCAATCAGGCGATGCGCCGGAATTGTGGAATGTCGATGCGCCTGACAAGATTCGTGCTCTGTATCAGGGCTCGGTCGATGCCGGCAGTGATCTGTTTTTGACAAACACATTTGGTGGAACAGCCGCGCGTTTGAAGTTACACGACGCCCAGAACCGCGTGGCCGAGCTGAACCGTACTGGCGCTGAACTGGGTCGCGAAGTCGCTGATAAAGCAGGCCGCCCAATCATCGTGGCCGGATCCGTTGGTCCGACCGGCGAGATCATGGAACCTGTCGGTAGCCTCTCACACGCCGAAGCCGTCGAGATGTTTCATGAACAAGCTGAGGCATTGAAGGCCGGAGGCGCAGATGTTCTGTGGCTTGAGACCATAAGCGCGCCGGAAGAATTCCGGGCTGCGGCAGAAGCGTTCGCTCTGGCAGATATGCCGTGGTGCGGCACCATGAGTTTTGACACGGCTGGCCGCACAATGATGGGTGTTACATCTTCTGATCTCGCAATGATCGTGGAAACTCTGCCCAATCCTCCGGTTGCGTTCGGGGCGAATTGCGGCACTGGTGCCTCGGATATACTGCGGACGGTACTTGGGTTCGCTGCCCAAGGAAACGAACGTCCACTGATTTCCAAGGGCAACGCAGGGATCCCGAAATATGTGGACGGTCATATCCATTATGATGGAACGCCTGAACTGATGGGCCAGTACGCCGCCATGGCGCGCGATGCAGGTGCAACGATCATTGGCGGTTGCTGTGGCACTATGCCTGCGCATTTGCGCAAAATGCGCGAGGCGTTAGATAACGGTCCGCGCGGCGAGCGCCCGACCCTGGATCAGATCGTATCGGCGCTTGGTCCGTTTACCTCAGCCTCAGATGGCACTGGGGACGAGGCCGTTCCCGAACGGCGCACTCGTCGCCGCCGCCGGGCCTGATTGAATGATCAGCGCCCTTCGAATTTCGCAGGGCGCTTTTCAAGAAAGGCTACGACGCCTTCGGCAAAGTCTCGGGTACGTCCGCATTCGCCCTGCAGGTGGGCTTCGGCCGCAAGTTGCTGAGGTAATGTTCTATCGTAAGTTCCCCGGATCGCTTGTTTGATCGCGCGAAACCCAGAGGTTGGGCCATTCGCCAAATACGCAGCTCTCTTGCGCCAATGAGCGTCGAACTCATCATCTGCAACCGCTTCCCAGATCAATCCCCATTCATCCGCCTGGCGCGCGCTGATCTTGTCTGCAAACAACGCTGCACCCATCGCTTTGGCAAACCCCATCTGACGCGGCATGAACCAGGTGCCGCCTGCATCAGGCAGCAGACCGATCCGAGCGAAAGCTTGCAGAAAATAGGCACTCTCGGTTGCTATCACCACATCGGCACAAAGTGCCAGGTTGGCCCCCGCCCCCGCTGCAGGCCCGTTAACTGCCGCTATAGTTGGCACGGGGCAATCATAGACAGCTTCAAGCATCGGTTCATATTCGTCGCGAAGCGCGCGTTCGAGGTCGATCTTTCCTGTGCTCGACGCGTCACCCAAATCCTGACCTGAACAAAAGGCAGAACCAGCACCCGTCAGGACAATCGCGCGGGCGTGTTGCGCGGCGTCTTTCATTGCGTAGGTGATCTCGGCCCGCATCTGCGTCGTCAACGCATTCATCTTATCCGGCCGGTTCAATGTCAAAACCGCCAAATTACCAGTAATGTCCAGAAGGACCGCTTCGTATTCCATGCAAAACCTCAGCTGCGCAGCGTTCTGCAAAACACTGACGCAAATGCGGAAAAAGGAAAAGAAGAACCGCGCGTCAGTCTTCAAGAATTCGGCGCAGACGCTCTTGTTCTTCCTCACTAAGGCCTTCGGAATGCGCTACTTCCTGATGCTGCGCACGCTTGCGCAAAAAGTTCCAACCCATGCCGACCGCTATCAGCAGCATGACAGGAGCCGACAGCCATAACAACAGATTGGCGCCGGTCGCGGTAGGTTTCAGCAGCACATATTCGCCATAGCGATCAACGATGAAGTCCACAACCTCTTGATCAGTATCCCCCGCAACCAGACGTTCTCGCACCAAGATACGCAGATCACGCGCAAGTTCAGCATTGCTTTCGTCAATGCTTTCGTTCCGGCACACCAAGCAGCGCAGACCGGTACTAATATCCCGTGCTCGTGTCTCGAGCGCCGGGTCGTCAAGCACTTCATCCGGCTGAATAGCCATGATGGGGGATGCAATCAGCAGCAGGATAACAAGCAGGCGCTTCATTCGGCAGGAACCCCGCTTGCAGGCGTTTTCCGTGCACCGGCTGCAACACGGAAACGGCGATCCGACAGGCTGAGCACACCGCCCAGAGCCATGAGGATACATCCGCCCCAAATCCAGTTGGCCAGAGGTTTGATATAGGTTCGCATCACCCAGCCGCCATCAGCTTGTTGATCCCCGATCACAACATATAGATCGCGCAGAAAGCGGTAGTCGATTGCAGCCTCAGTTGTCGGCATCCGTGCCACAGGGTAGTCGCGCTTTTCCGGGTTAAGAGTCGCGATATAGCGCCCGTCCTTCTCAACAAGCACATCCGCCATGGTTGAGAAATAGTTCGGCCCCTGTACCTGACGCACATCTTGCAACGTCAACGTAAACTGCCCCACTTCAAAAGGCTGACCCGGTTGAGCGACACGAATATCCTCGACTTCCCAAGCGGTTAGGCCTGCGATGGCAAACATGGTGACGCCCAAACCACTATGGGCCACCGCCTTACCCCAGTCTGCGCCGGGCAGTCGAAACAGGCGTCCAAGACTGCCTTTGCGGCCAGTGCGGCTCCAAAGATCGACGATGGCGCCGAAGGTGATCCACGCCCCCAGGAACAAACCCACGGGTCCCAATGCGCTGCGTCCGGTCTGCATCACCCAGACCAGTATCGCGATCGTGACCGCCAGCACAAATGCATAGCGCAAAGACCATGCCGCCCGGCTTAGCTTGCCCCGCTTCCACGGCAGCATTGCGCCAACGGGAAGAACGATTCCGAGGGCGACCATGAATGGGGTAAATGCGGCATTGAAGAACGGCGCGCCCACCGAGAGTTTTCTATCGAACGCCATCTCGGCCACCATTGGCCACATTGTGCCAAAAAACACGACAAAGCAGCTAACTGCCAACAAGATGTTGTTCAGAACCAATGCACTTTCGCGGCTGACCATTCCAAAGACACCCTTCGCCTCCATCGCCTGCGCGCGTGCAGCAAACAGGGTCAACGCACCGCCGGTAAAGATGATCAGGATGAACAGGATAAATACGCCACGCTCAGGATCATTGGCAAAAGCATGGACCGAAGTCAGCAGCCCCGATCTCACGATAAAGGTCCCGATCAGAGAAAACCCAAACGCGATAATCGCAAGCAAGATCGTCCAGCTTTTCAACGCCTCGCGTTTTTCCACCACGATGGAGGAATGCAATAGAGCGGCCGCCAGTAGCCAAGGCATAAAGCTGGCGTTCTCAACAGGATCCCAGAACCAGAACCCGCCCCAGCCCAATTCGTAGTAGGCCCACCAGGATCCAAGCGCGATACCGATCGTCAGGAAGACCCAAGCCGCCAATGTCCAAGGCCGAACCCAACGCCCCCAAGCCGCGTCCACCCGGCCCTCGATCAATGCAGCAACGGCAAAACTGAACGCCATGCTGAGGCCGACATAGCCCAGATACAGGAATGGCGGATGGAAGGCCAAACCGGGGTCCTGCAGCAGCGGATTCAGGTCCCGTCCATCGAACGGAGGAACAGGCAGTCGGTCAAACGGGTTCGATGTGAAGAGGATAAAGGCATAGAAAGCCACTCCGATCGCGGCCTGAACGGCCAGCACCCGCGCCTTTAAGGTCGGAGGCAAGCCAGCGCCGAATATGGCGGCCATCGCGCCGAATATCGCTACAATCAGGACCCATAACAGCATCGAACCTTCATGGTTTCCCCAGGTCCCGGTGATCTTGTAGAGCATCGGTTTTGCCGAATGGCTATTCTCGACCACGATCCGCAACGAGAAGTCAGACGTGGTAAACGCCCAGACCAGCGCACCAAAGGAAAAGGCGGCCAAAATGAACTGCGTGATGGCGGCCGGTTCAGCGAAAACCATCCACCCGTTCCAACGGTTGGCAGCCCCGATCAACGGCACCACAGTTTGGACGATGGCAACGAGGAAGGCTAAGATAAGTGCGAAATGGCCGAGTTCTGTAATCATGGCCTGCTTATACTGCGGCACCGGTGCAAGTGCCATTCACATTCGCCTCGGATCACCGCACATAATGTCGCGCCTCAGGTCTTTCGTAGTCGCTTCCAGTCCTCCAATGCAGGGTTCGAATCCGGCTGGTTGACTGCTTCGGCCAACGATGCGTCCGAGCCAGTATCGGCGACACCCGGACTGTCATCGCGCAACCCGCGGATCGTTTCAAGATTGGCGATCACCTCAGGCGCCCTCAGCATTGTCGCGCTGATCTCTCTTTGAAAATCCTGCGCTTTGATCTGATGCCGCGCGCCAAAGTAAAACGACACGATCACCCCTAACAGCCACCACAGTGGCTCTGGCACCAGCGCAATTCCCTGCATACGTGCTGCGAACCACAGCGGATCGATCATGGCGGCCAGAAACAAACCCAATGTTCCCAAAGCCAGCGCCGGTCGCGGAAGGCGATTCAGCCCGTCCATGAACCGATCAAATCTGGTTTTGCTTGGGGCTTGGAATTCAGTGCCGAATTGCGCCATGGCCGCACTGCGCAGTTCGACAGAACGCTCGGCACCGCTTTCTACATTTTCGCGAAACATTTCCGCAGTTTCGCGAACCACATTGCGACCTCCGCCAAACAAGAGCGCCAACAAACCCGAGATCAAACCCATCCCGAAACCCTTTTCTGAAACGCGTCCTCGCTCAGATGATACTTGGGCGATAAAAACTCTTCGGCACGCTTGATCCATCCGCCTTTGCCGCCCGCGCGTGTTCTGGCATATTTACGAAGAGCCATCCGCAGGTCTGCCAAACGGAAATAATAGTTTCGTCTTGCGACCCCATAGGCATCACGAAACACCAGAGGCTTTGGACTAGCCGCCTCGCGGCTCGCCTGCGCAGTCTGAGGGCCGATGACCCCGTCAACCGTAATGTCATACTCCATCTGCCGCAGCAGGTTCTGCAGGATTTTCACCGCTTGAGCTCCTGCATTGACGTACATGTCGAACACGGATGCCTGTACGGCTTCCGGCAGCACCTGAAGGCGTGGTCTCTCAAAATAGTGTTCCAGAAAAATATCGACGGCCTGCGCTTTGCTAAGCATGCGCACGTCTTGTTGCGTCACCGAACCATCTCGGTCCAGATCGAGACCCAATCTGCGCATGGTATGGATCGTCACCCCGTATTTCGTGGCACCGCCGGGATCATCGGGGTCATCCACAAAACCACCTTCCCGCGCCACGATCCCTTTCGCAATCTGTCGTACCGTCAACATCGTCACCCCTATGCCAAACTTTGGCAAACGGTCGGACAATTTCGTTAACACCACTGCAAAACAAAGGGCGCTGCCTACCTTAGCACGCAACGCCCCGCTTCTTCTATTTAGAAATTTTAACGCCAATGGCATTCAGCGATGCTGCATTCAGCTATCGCCTGATTCCTGATAAACGCCTTGCTCTTTTAATGCGTCCACAACCTCTTTGGGCATGTAGGTTTCATCGTGTTTCGCAAGGATTTCAGTGGCTTCAAAGACTCCATTCACATAACTTCCGGTGCCCACCATACCCTGATTTTCCGAGAACAGATCAGGCAGAACACCGGTAAAAGCGACCTTTACGCTTTCACCGCCGTCGGTCACGACGAAATGCACAGTCTCACCCTGCCCGCGAATGATCGAACCTTCTTCGACCAATCCACCGATACGGAACACCTCGGTCGGTTTCGGCGGTTCTGCAATCACCTGACTGGGTGAGCGGAAAAAGTTGATGCCATCACGCATCGCATATCCGATCAGACCCGTCGCCAGTATCAGGGCCGCAACAGCCACTAGAATGACTTGTACACGACGACGTTTCTTAAGCGTTTTCATACCGTCCTCACGGGAACAAGGGGGCCATCATCAGACCCAGGGTTTCATCCTCACCTAACATCAGGTTGGCGTTCTGCAAGGCTTGCCCACTGCTACCTTTTGTCAGGTTATCCAATGCTGCCACCACGATTGCACGGCGTTCGATCCGATCTCCAACGACACCGATATGGCAGAAGTTCGACCCCCGCACATGGTGGGTTGAGGGCGTCTCGCCAAATGGCAGCATCTCAATGAAGGGCTCGGCTTCATAGGCCGATTGAAGTGTCTCATACACGCTCTGCGGGTCACCCTTTACATAGGTTGTGGCCAGAATACCCCGGTTGGCTGGGATCAGGTGCGGTGTGAACTGCACATGCACCGTCCGTCCAGCCAGTTCCGTGAATTCCTGATCAAACTCGCCCAGATGCCGGTGCGTCCCGCCAATGGCATATGCGTTCGCCCCTTCACTGAGTTCTGCGTGCAATAGATTCTCTTTCAGCGCCCGACCTGCGCCCGAGACCGCGCATTTCAGGTCCAGAATGATGTCATCAAGATCAATCACACCCGCCGAAATCAGCGGACGCAGCACATACTGCCCCGTCGCGGCATTGCATCCGGTCCCGGCAACCAGCCGCGCGCCGCGGATTTCGTCACGGTAGAACTCGGTCAGACCATAAACCGCCACTTCCTGATGCCCAAGCGCGGCATGTGAATTCCCATACCACTTCTTGTATTCGTCGCCATCGCGAAGTCTAAAATCTGCTGACAGGTCAACAATTTTCAAGGTGTTGGGCAGTTCGCGAATGACTTCCTGACTGGTCTTGTGCGGCAAAGCGCAGAAACACAGGTCGATTTGGTTAAAGTCGATCTCGGAAATCTTGCAAAGCACCGGCAAATCCAAATGGCGCAGATGCGGAAATACCTGCGCCATTGTCTGTCCAGCCTTCCGCTCGGCGGCCAGAGCTTTGATTTCCATACTCGGATGCCCGGCGATCAGCCGCACGAGTTCCGCGCCGGTGTAACCAGAAGCGCCAAGAATTGCGATTTTGTGGGTCATGTCAGACCTCTTTCATTCATGTGTCACATGGGGTGACCGCCGCTGTGACGGTCAACGAATTACGGAATCGGAAAAGCGCCGTCCTTGACCTAGGTCAGGCGGCTTCAAAGGTGATTTGTCGTCGGAGGAACTGAGTCGCGCGATCCGTCACAACGCCCGGCTTACCCGTTGTCAGGAAGCCATCAGTGCCCTCACCCAGCATATTCGGATGCCGTTGCAAGTAGTCTGCAAGGCTTTCCGCAACCAGATCACCCTGGCTATAGACTTTCACATCCGGTCCGAGCGCCTGCTGAAACGTCTCTGCCATCAGCGGGTAATGCGTACAGCCCAGAATGGCTGCTTGCGGTTCCGGCATCTTGCGCTTCAGAGCATCCACATGGCTGCGTACCAAAGCCTCGGCCAAGATCATGTCGCCCTCTTCGATGGCGTCCACCACCCCGCCGCAGGCTTGCGCCTCGACATCAACCCCGATCGCCCGAAACGCCAGCTCCCGCTGAAACGCACGGCTCGACACTGTCGCGGGCGTCGCAAACAGCGCAACATGCTGCACCTGAACCTCACGCGGCGGAGAGTTGTCGCCCCATTGCCGTTCAGTCAGCGCCTCAATCAAAGGCACAAATACGCCCAGTACACGCTTTCCTTCTGGCACGCCCGCTTCTTGCATCCGACGCAGGGCGGCGGCGCTTGCGGTATTGCAGGCCAGAATCACCAGATTGCAGCCGCGATCCCAAAGGTCCTGCACAGCGTTTCGTGTCAGGTTAAAGATATCTTCGGCATCGCGCACACCATAAGGCGCATGCGCGCTGTCCGCGAAATAAAGAAAATCAACGTCGGGCAGACGTTTCTGCGCGGCGTTCAGGACGGTCAAACCACCCAATCCGGAATCAAAGATACCTACTGCCATTTGCCCCTTCAGGCGCGATGCCGTTCCTCGAATTCATAGCCATAGTCATAAGACTTCAATGGCTCTGGAGACAGCTCATACGTGGCTTTGCGCAGGAAATCCATCATCTTGCGCGTATCCTTGCCCAGCGGGTCCAGAATGTCGCGCCCAATGGGGTCTCCTACAACTACGCGGACGGGGGTATCGACACGTTTCTTGAACTCTTTGATCAGCAACCCCATCCGCAGAGTGTTGTGCAGATGGCTGGCAATCTGGAACAAACGCGAGGTGTGACCATCGAAGAAAACCGGCACAACGGTCGCATTGGATTTGGCAACCATCCGCGCTGTAAATCCGCGCCACCCTGGATCCATCGGATGAGAAAATGGCTTGGCCGCAGTGCTGACGGTGCCACCCGGGAAGATCCCGATTGCACCACCATCGCTTAGGTAGTTCAGAGCGGTTTTGCGGGTCGCAAGATTCAGCTTCATCGCATCTTTTGTGGCATCAAACGAAATTGGCAGCACGATGCTGTTCAGGTCTTCAGCTTTGCGAAAAACATGATTGGCGAGAATGCGAAAGTCTGTCCGAGTCTGAGACAGGATGTGTCCCATCATTAGCCCGTCTAGAATGCCGTAAGGATGGTTCGCAATCAGGATCAATGGCCCATCTTTTGGGATGTTCGACAACGCACCGCCAACCACGTCTAATGTCAGCCCATATCGATCCACCATTACGGACCAAAAATCACGCCCCTGTGCGACCTCCTGCTCATACCCGTCAGCGCGGCGGATAAGACGCAGACGACCGGTGGTGTTTTCCATCAGCTTGATCACCATCCGCCCGCTCCGCGTTTCTGCGGAATGGGCGTAAGAGATGTCACGAGCGACGTGATGGCGCGAGGGCATTGGCTACTCCGGTTTGCTGCCGCTTAGATAAGGCCGGGTAGCCATTTTGCATAGGTTTGATGACAAGCTTGTAAAGCCTCACTCTGCCGCAGCTTTCATCTGAGGCCCGCCATCGCGAATAACAGCCAACAATTCCTCGCGACGTTTCGCAGCCTTGGCTTCATTCGCGACCAAAACCGGACCGAAACCGCGAATGTCCAATGGCAGAGCCGCAAGGGCCGCGATCGCATCACTGGTTTCGGGTGTCAGGCTGGGCAAAACCTCTTTCATGTCCTTTTCATACTGGCGGATCAGAGCACGCTCCATTTTGCGCTCTGTCGTGTAGCCAAAGATATCCAGCGGAGTGCCGCGCAAACCTTTCAGCTTGGCTAGAACCTTCAACGGACCAAGAAACCACTCTCCGAACGCTTTCTTGGCCGGGCGTCCATTGTCGCCCTTCGTCCCCAGGGTTGGCGGCGCAAGATGGAAGGTCATCTTAAAGTCACCATCAAACTCGGCCTCCGCCTTCTGGCGACTGTCGAGCAGCAATCGGGCGACTTCATATTCATCCTTATATGACAAAAGCTTATGGTAGCCTTTGGCAATAGCCTCACGAACGTGTTGATCTTCAACGCTGTCGACCAGCTTGCGATAACGTTTCGCCAACCGCTTATTTTGATAGTCGATCAGGTGCGCAGCGCGGAAATCGATCACTTGATCGAGGGTCTTTGGCAACTCTTCCACGTTGGGGCGCAAAATATTGGCCACGTCGTTGGGGTGGGTCACCGCCCAGCGACCAACTTCAAAGGCGCGTTTGTTGCGCTCGACCGCCGCACCATTCAACTCAATAGCACCCATTATCGCTTGGTGACTGATCGGTAGCAGACCACGCTGCCAGGCTGCACCAAAGACCATCATATTGGAATAGATCGAGTCGCCCATCACGGCTCGCGCCAGATCGGTGGCATCGAAAAGGGCCACCCCATCTTTCAACCGCGCTTGCAGAGCAAGCTGCAATTGATCGCTGGGGATCGTGAATTCTGTATCGCGCGTGAAGTCACCGGTGATAATCTCATGACTGTTCACAACAGCGCCGGTCTGGCCGGTTTGCGTGAGGCCAAGCGTCTTGGCCCCGGCCGATACCACCAGATCACCGCCGATCAGCGTATGCGCCTCGCCAGTGGCAACACGGATCGCGCTGATATCTTCGGGCCGGTTGGCCAGACGGCAATGGATATGTACGGCGCCACCCTTCTGTGCGAGGCCGGCCATTTCCATCATACCGGCACCCTTGCCGTCGATTTGTGCGGCTTGCGCCAGAACCGCCCCGATGGTGACAACGCCTGTGCCGCCAACTCCGGTAATTACGACGTTATGAGTGCCAATGATCTGTGGCAAAACGGGGTCCGGTAGATCGGGCAAGTCGAGGTCGGTCGTCGCCTCTTTGCGGATTTTCGCCCCTTCAACGGTTACAAAAGACGGGCAGAACCCGTTCAAGCAGGAAAAATCCTTGTTGCAGCTTGACTGATCAATCGCACGCTTGCGGCCAAGTTCGGTCTCTTTCGGTACGATGGAAACACAGTTCGACTGAACGCCGCAATCTCCGCAACCCTCACAGATATCAGTATTTATGAACACTCGCTTATCGGGGTCGGGGAACGTGCCGCGCTTGCGTCTCCTGCGCTTTTCAGCTGCGCAGGTCTGGACATAAACAATGACCGATACACCCTCGATTTCGCGGAATTTTTCCTGAACCTGCATCAGTTTTGAACGCTCGAACGTCTCAACGCCCGAAGGCAACGCACCAAAATTCACATCTTCTTTTTCGTCGTAAACGACAGCGACGTTGCTGACACCCATCGCGCGGACCTCGGCGACGATGCGTTCGGCACTTAGCCCACCTTCGTTCTCCTGACCTCCAGTCATCGCAACGGCGTCGTTATAGAGGATCTTAAAGGTGATATTTGTGCCCGCAGCCAGTGCCGCCCGGATCGCCTGCACGCCGGAATGGTTATAGGTGCCATCGCCGAGGTTTTGGAAAACATGTTGTGTGGTTGAAAACGGAGCCTCGCCGATCCAGTTTGCGCCTTCGCCGCCCATCTGGGTGAAACCGGTGGTTTCGCGATCCATCCACTGCACCATGTAGTGACAGCCAATTCCGGCATAGGCACGGCTGCCATCAGGCAGCTTGGTTGAACTGTTATGCGGACATCCAGAACAAAAGTATGGTAAACGCGCCGCGATTTCCTGCGCATTGTCAGCCCGGCGCGCTTCGGACAGCGCCTCCAGTCCGGCACGAACGCCATCTGTATCGCGCCCCTCTTCGATTAGGATCTCACCCAGCTTCTCGGCAATCATGATCGGGTCAAGCGCCCCTCGGGTCGGGAACAGTTCTTCGCGGTGCAGCGTCCCCGCGCCGCCTTTGTACCAGCCATAAACACGGCGCCCACGACGGTCGTCAAAGATAGCCTCTTTGACCTGAACTTCGATCAGCTTGCGCTTTTCCTCGACGATCACGATCAGGTCCAGCCCCTCAGCCCAATCGTGGAAGCCCTTCATATCCAAGGGGAAAGTCTGCCCGATCTTATAGGTGGTAATGCCTAGCCGTTCGGCCTCATCCGCGTTGATGTTCAGCAGCGACATGGCATGAGTCAGATCAAGCCAGTTCTTACCCGCCGCCACAAACCCAATCTTGGCACCCGGTTTTCCCCAGACCCTCTTGTCTAGCTTGTTGGCGTGCGAAAAGACCTCTGCCGCAAAGCGCTTGTGGTCGATTACGCGCGCTTCCTGCAGATGCGGCGTATCACCCAGCCGAATATTCAGCCCACCCTCTGGCATATCGAATTGAGGGGTGACCAGCTGCATTCGGTCAGGGCGGCCATCTACGACGGAAGTCACTTCGATCGTGTCTTTCATCGTTTTCAGCCCGACCCAGACCCCGGCGAACCGGCTAAGCGCGAACCCATAGATGCCATAGTCCAGAATTTCTTGCACACCAGCGGGGCTGACCACGGGCATGTACATGTCCACCAGTGACCATTCCGACTGATGTAAAACGGTGGAGCTTTCACCCGTGTGATCATCGCCCATGGCCATCAATACACCGCCATGTTGCGCCGTGCCCGCCATATTGGCATGGCGCATCACATCACCGGATCGATCTACGCCCGGCCCCTTGCCATACCAGAGCCCAAAAACACCATCGAATTTTCCGTCGCCACGCAGCCCCGCCTGTTGGCTGCCCCACAATGCGGTTGCAGCCAGATCTTCGTTCAATCCGAATTGAAAGGTGACATCCTTTTCGGCAAGTTGCTTTTCTGCACGAGACATCTGAAGGTCTACAGCCCCAAGCGGAGACCCCCGATAGCCTGTGACCAGACCTGCTGTGTTCAATCCCGCCGCAGTGTCTCGTACTTTTTGCATCAGCATCAAACGCACCAGTGCCTGCGTGCCGTTCAGAAGAACCGGGCTTTTGGACAGGTCGAACCGGTCGTTGAGTGAAATTTTCGGCTGACTCATCTGACGTCTCCCCTCGTCGGATTAGTGTGCTTTATTCTCGTGCATATTAGGTCATAAATACTGACCTGTATAGTGATTTTACTCTATTCCGTAACGATTTCCGGGTTTCATTGTGGAATTTGTTACCTGTTTCATATAGGGCTGCGCGAGGATAACGAAAGTTGCGGCGATGGATTGGGACAAGCTCAGAATATTTCACGCGGTTGCAGACGCTGGCAGCCTCACACACGCGGGAGACAAGCTCAATTTATCTCAATCCGCGGTGAGCCGTCAGATCCGCGCGCTTGAAGAATCACTCGATGCAACCTTGTTCCACCGCCATGCACGCGGCCTGATTCTGACAGAACAAGGCGAATTGTTGTTCGATGCTACGACAGCTATGCTGAAACGTCTGGATGCCGCTGCAGCGCGTATCCGGGATAGTGAAGATGAGGTATTTGGCGTACTGAGGGTGACCACCACCTTCGGGTTCGGCACGCTGTGGCTCGCCCCGCGCCTACCGAAGCTCTATGAACAGTATCCCGACCTCAATATCGACCTCATGCTTGAAGAGCGGGTGTTGGATCTGCCAATGCGTGAAGCCGATGTGGCCATCCGCATGAAAGAGCCCAGCCAGGCCGATCTCGTGCGCAAACGGCTGATGACTGTGCAGATGCTGCTCTATGCAACGCGCAGCTATTTGGATGCTCATGGTGGGGCGCCTGAAACGCTGGAAGACATTTCCAAGCACCGATTGATCTGCCAAACGCCCGCAGCCCCTCAGGTTGGGGCAAGCGCGTCGATGGTTCGTCACCTTATGACATACAATCCCGGTTCGTTGCTGACCGTGAACAACTATTTCGGCGTTCTTCAGGGCGTGCTGCATGATCTGGGTATCGGAGTACTTCCTGATTATGTGACTGAGGACTTCCCGGATCTGGTCCCCGTCATGTCAGACATCGAAAGTGCTGATGTCCCGGTTTACCTCGCCTACCCCGAAGAATTGCGTCATTCCAAACGGATAGCGGCATTTCGGGACTTTGTGCAGGATGAGATAATCGCCCATCGCAAACAGCTGAGGCAATTGGGCAAGCTATAGCCATGCACTCAGAGCATAGCGGGCATGACGCCGGGGTCTGCTAATAGACCTTGATCGTTAATAAACTGATCCCTAAATGAGCACATGAAGGCGGTGATGCTGAAACGCTCATCATCTTCATACCTCCCTGTTGGACTACGGCCGAGCTTAGTGCTCGGCCTTTTTTTTTCGCCAGGCTGATGCAATTCAGTGGAAAGCACTGGGAAAATCCAACGCGTAGGCCTATGATCCCGAAAAAACACCTAAATTTCGTGTTCGAGGGCTAATTCATGTTCCACTCATTCCGCCTATTGTTGGCGATGATTTCAGTCTTGTTCCTGGCCGTGCCACTTCATGCACAAGACACAAGCACAACCGCTACAGTTGAAATTCCCGAAGATCTGACGCCAGAACAGGTTGATGATCTGGTTGCGCGCATGTCTGACGACCAGGTACGGGCAATCCTTCTGGAACGCCTTGACGCTGTTGCCGAAAAGCAAGCGGCGGAAAAGGAAGGTCAGGAAGACCCGCTGACCGAGCTCAATGAGATCTGGGCAGAAATGGTCGCATCCTGGACACATGTTCTGACCACAGTTCCCAATATCATCAGTGCGCAAATCACTGCATTTAGCAATTTCTCTGACAAATTGGGGGGCGCTGGTGTTATGACGCTAATGGGGCTGGTGCTCTCGGTCCTGATAGTCGGCTTCATTGCTGAGAAGCTATTCATTTTCCTGACCCGCCGCTGGCATGAGGCAACCGAGCCCTCGGGTGACGCTGATCTCAGAGGCGCTGTGAACTACCTGTTCCGCCGATTTTGCCGCGAAATTGCAGGGCTTATCGTATTCTACGTCGTCATTCGGGCGATTGGCCGAGGATTGCTGAGCCCCGAGCAGATCATCTATGCAGCCCCATTTGTATTCTACCTAATCTGGGTGCCGCGTCTGGGGGCAGCAGTCTCGCGCTTTGTTCTTGCGCCGCAAAAGCCACAATTCCGATTGGTAAACATTGACGACCACTGGGCAAAATACCTGCATCGCAACCTGATCGGTCTGCTGATCCTGATCGGCTTTACCTTGTTCGTACTAAGGTTCAATGCGCTGAACGGGGTTACCGGCGATCAGACGCGCATCGGTTTCTGGCTGAACGCAGCAATCCACGTCTATATTGGCATAATCGCCTGGACAGCGCGCGAAGGTTTGTCACAGATGATGCTGGGTACCGACCCGGACCACACCAAGTTCGACGAAGAAGTCGCGCGGTATTACCCGTATTTTGCAATCGGCGTTTCTGTCGTGATTTGGCTGCTGGTCGAATTCCTGGTAGCACAACGCAACCCGGCGCTGATCCGCGTGCTGTCCGGTGGAGCGCATTTCACAACCATGTTCTGGCTGTTGATTGCACCTGCACTTGATACATTGATACGTGGTTTGGTGCGTCACCTGCAGCCGCCAATGTCGGGCGAAGGGCCATTAGCAGAACGCGCCTATCGATCGGCCAAGCGCAGCTATATTCGCATCGGTCGGGTGATTGCTGGCCTCTTCGTCGTCTTCATGATTTCCCGTGTTTGGCAGCTAGATCTGCGCCATGTTGCGTCCGCAGGAATCGGTGCCGAAGTTGGCGGCGCAATCATCGAGTTCCTGCTGATCATCGCTGTCGGCTACATCCTGAACGAGATCGTCTCGCTGTGGATTAACCGTCGTCTGGCCAAGGAACAGACAGCGGCCGAGGAGCTGGATGAAGAAGCCGGCGGAGAAGGTGGCGGCGCGGGTGGTTCGCGTCTGGCGACAGTCCTGCCCTTGTTGCGGATTACCGCACAAGTCACCATCTCGGTGATCTTCGGCCTACTGGCCCTGAGCGCTTTGGGCATCAACATCACGCCGCTGCTGGCTGGTGCTGGTGTTTTGGGTCTGGCCATCGGCTTTGGTGCGCAGAAACTGGTGGCCGATATCGTTGGCGGCATCTTCTTCCTGATCGATGACGCCTTCCGCGTCGGCGAATATGTCGATGTCGGCGGGACCATGGGAACGGTCGAGAAAATTTCGATCCGCTCAATGCAGCTTCGCCACCATCGTGGTCCGGTGCACACTATACCTTATGGCGAGATTCAAAAGCTCACCAACTTCAGCCGTGACTGGGTGATCATGAAGTTGAAATTTACTGTGCCGTTCGACACCGACCCCAACAAGGTCAAGAAGATCTTCAAGAAGATCGGTGCCGAGATGATGCAGGACGAGGTTCACAAAGATGGCTTCCTGCAGCCCTTCAAATCTCAGGGTGTGTTCGACTTCGACGATGTCGGTATGATCATCCGAGGCAAGTTCATGGCCAAGCCCGGTAAGCAATTCACATTGCGTAAGGAAATCTTTAACCGTGTGAAGGCCGAATTCAACGCAAATGGTATCGACTTCGCCCGCCGCGAGGTGCGCGTCGCCATCCCGGGGTTGGATGAGGCTGAGAACATAACTGAAGAACAAAAAGCTGCCGCCGGCGCAGCCGCCGCAGATGCGGTCAACAAAGGGCAAAACCCCGCCTGACACTTAAGCTTCGACACGTTTCAGCCGCTGGCTGAACCAAATCAGCACGCCTCTCAAATCGGAACCGGTCTTATGGCCGGTTCCGTTTTTTATTGCCCGATGACCCCTGTGCGGGTTTGGCTCTTTCCTCAAGCGGCCCATTGCCCTAAAAGGCCCGCAATCTCGGCCCACTTGGACACAGGACAGAAGATGCAAGAGCCCGCCATCACACCCGATCTGATTGCCGCACATGGGCTCAAGCCCGAGGAATACGACATGATCCTTGAGATCATCGGGCGTGAGCCGACCTTTACCGAGCTTGGCATCTTTTCAGCGATGTGGAACGAGCATTGTTCTTATAAGTCATCCAAGAAATGGTTGCGCACCCTTCCAACCTCTGGCCCTCAGGTTATCTGCGGCCCAGGCGAGAATGCGGGTGTCGTCGATATCGGCGACGGTCAGGCCGTGGTGTTCAAGATGGAAAGCCACAACCACCCCTCGTATATCGAACCCTATCAGGGCGCGGCGACCGGCGTGGGCGGCATCCTGCGGGATGTTTTTACCATGGGCGCACGGCCCATCGCCTCGATGAACGCACTGTCCTTTGGCGAGCCAGGCCACCATAAGACGCGCCAATTGGTGAACGGAGTGGTCGAGGGTATTGGCGGCTACGGCAACTGCTTCGGTGTGCCTTGCGTGGGTGGCGAAGTTCGGTTCCACCCGGCCTATAACGGCAACTGCCTTGTGAACGCGTTTGCCGCTGGTCTGGCTGACAGTGACAAGATTTTCTACTCGGCCGCTTCGGGCGTTGGGATGCCCGTCGTCTATCTGGGCGCAAAAACCGGTCGTGACGGTGTGGGCGGAGCAACCATGGCATCGGCCGAATTCGATGACACCATCGAAGAAAAACGCCCCACCGTTCAGGTCGGCGACCCCTTCACCGAAAAGCGCCTGATGGAAGCAACGCTGGAACTGATGCAGACCGGTGCCGTGATCTCGATCCAGGACATGGGCGCGGCGGGCCTGACCTGTTCTGCCGTGGAAATGGGCGATAAGGGCGGCCTTGGCGTGCGCCTTGATCTGGAAAACGTACCTCAGCGCGAAGAGAACATGACAGCCTATGAAATGATGCTGTCGGAATCTCAGGAACGGATGCTGATGGTCCTCAAACCTGAGCTTGAGGCCGAGGCCCGCGCCGTGTTCGAAAAATGGGACCTCGATTTTGCCATCGTAGGCGAAACCATTGCCGAAGACCGTTTCCTGATCATGCACAATGGTGAGATCAAAGCCGATCTGGTCCTGTCTAAACTGTCCTCGACCGCGCCTGAATACGACCGCCCGTGGGAACCGACCCCTGAGTCCGCGCCACTGGAAGACGTACCACAGATCGATCCGATCGACGGTCTGCGCGCCCTGCTCTCTTCACCCAATTACGCAGGCAAACAATGGGTCTATGAGCAATACGACACCATGGTCATGGCGGATTCAACTCGCACGCCGGGTCTGGGCGCTGGCATGGTCCGCGTACATGGCACCGACAAGGTGCTGGCCTTCACCAGCGACGTAACCCCGCGCTATGTCCGTGCAAACCCGGTGGAAGGCGGCAAACAAGCGGTGGCCGAGGCCTATCGCAACCTGACCGCCGTGGGGGCCAAACCACTTGCCACCACAGACAACCTGAACTTCGGGAACCCCGAAAAGCCCGAGATCATGGGTCAGTTCGTCGGCGCGATCCAAGGTATCGGTGCCGCCGTTGGTGCGCTGGATATGCCCATCGTGTCGGGCAACGTCTCGCTTTATAACGAGACAGACGGTCAGGCGATCCTGCCAACCCCCACCATCGGCGCGGTTGGTCTTCTTGCTCATAGCGACGAGATCATCGGAAACGAGGTTCGGGATGGCCATGTTGCGCTGGTCATCGGCGAAACCAACGGCCATATGGGTCAGTCCGCCCTGCTGGCCGAGGTATTCAACCGCGAGGACGGAGACGCGCCGCATGTTGATCTGGCTGCAGAGGCGCGCAACGGGGAATTTATCCGTGCCAATCGCGAGATGATCAAAGCATGTACTGATCTGAGCGATGGCGGCCTTGCACTGGCAGCGTTTGAACTTGCTGAAACTGCAGGCGTAGGCGTTTGCCTGGATGATGCATCATCCGAGTTCCTATTCGGCGAAGACCAGGCCCGTTATCTTGTGGCGTGCAACTTCGATCAAGCCGAGGCGCTAATGATCGCTGCCGGTCAGGCTGGTGTCCCGCTGGTCTCGGTTGGTCGATTTACCGGTGACAGCGTGAAGATCGGCAATTCCGAAGCTCCTTTGGCAGAACTGACCGAGACCTTCCGCCAGAGCTTTGCCGCCGCGGTCGCCTGATAAATCGTTTCTTCCGAATTCCAGAATTCCCGCGTCTTCCATAGGCGCGGGATTCGCGTATCTGAAAGATGCTCGACATCTTGCACGCCCGCTCCCATCACTCTACATCTTGGGAAAGACCTACAGGAGTGAACCTACATGCCGATGAGCGCCCACGAGATCGAAACCCTGCTGCGCGAAAGCTTTCCCAATGCGGAAATTCAGGTTGGTGGCAGCGATGGCGTGCACATGTCCGCCATGGTCGTGGACGAAAGCTTTCGCGGCAAAAACCGCGTTCAGCAACAGCGTGCGGTTTACGCTGCGCTGAAAGGCAAGATGGATGGATCTGATGGGGAATTGCACGCGCTGGCGTTGACGACGAAGGTACCTGAATGACACAGCACTACTTTCAAAAAAGCGCCTAAGTGGCTTTGAAAAGATGAGTGGCTGGCCCTTCTGGATATCTCTTCTTGGTGCATTGATAGTTGTCGCCGCCCTCATCGAAGCCTATGTCAAACGCAACAGAAAACGAAAACTGTCGGATATGCGCCCTGACCCCGATACGCTTAGCAAGGTTGGGGGAATTGAACGATACGGGCTTGATCCGGTGACGCTTGCACAAGCAGAACACCGGCGGCTTGAAGAAGAAGGATGGGCACCTGAACCGCCCGATAACCGAACGACCGCCGCGCAAGCGGATGAAAAGGAAAAGCAAGATGAGCGACGTTAAGACCCAGATCGACGAAACCGTCAAAGCCAACGATGTGGTGCTTTACATGAAAGGCACCAAAGAGATGCCGCAGTGCGGGTTCTCATCCCGGGTGGCCGGTGTTCTGAATTACATGGGTGTCGAATACACCGATGTGAACGTTCTGGCTGACGAAGCTGTGCGCCAGGGCATCAAGGACTACTCCGACTGGCCAACCGTGCCTCAGCTTTATGTCAAAGGCGAGTTTGTCGGCGGTTGCGACATTATCACTGAAATGACGCTGTCGGGTGAGCTAGACACACTGTTCGATGAAAACAGTGTGGGCTATAACAAAGACGCTGCGGACAAAATCCGCGAAGCAAACGCGTAAGCTATCGGCTGCTACAGTCCTTGAACAATACGAGTTCCGGGGCTGTATCACCTTCGGCCTGATGGCTGATCGTGGCATCCCACCCCTTGGAGCGCAGGGTGTATGTCCCTGCCCCTCCGACGGATTCATACCGGATGCCCGAGCCGCTTGGAACCTGTTTCATAGGGATCAACTGATCATCGATCATCATCGCAGCCGCCCCATCGCCATTTGAGGCGTTAAAGTAGGACACCGGCACTTGCGTGTTGTTCTCACAGGTAAACGTCACGGACAGAATGTCGATATCGGCCTTTGCCATCGTGCCAGTCAGCGAGACGACGGCCGCGCAAAAGGCCATTCGGGCGATCGGCATTAGGCCGTCCTTTCTTCAATGACTGCCGCCAGGGCTTCGGCGCGCGCCGCCATTTCAGCCAGCGTATCCGTGACAGATGGCGGCACTACCGCGACCTCGATCCGTTCAGGTTCCGGCTGCGGTTGGCTGCGGAGCCGCTTCAATTCGGTCTCCAATTCAACCAGCTTGGCCTCGGCCAGTTTCATGCGATCTTCATGCGCGGCTGCCTTGTCTGCCAACATGAGTCCCGCCATCAGCAGCATCCGCGATTCCGGCATACGTCCGATCTGGTCCGACAAAACCTGAGCCTCATCATCCAGCAGTCTGGCTGCCGCTTGCAGAAACGGTTCTTCACCGTCCTGGCACGAGACATCAAAGCCGCGGCCACCGATATGAATGGTTACTTCGGGCATTATTCCACCTCTCCCTCGGCCAGATTGGCATGACTTAGTAATGGCTCAAGCCGAGCCAGGACCGCATGCGCTTCGGCTGCGTCCGACGCGCGCGCGGCACGTATGGCTTCTAATTCGGCTGTCGTGGCCCGGTTCAGCATGTCAGCATCCGTGACACCGTCCTCTGCGGCGGCGCGTAATTCATCGACAGCGCTTCGGAGCTGATCGTTTGCATTGCGAAGCCGTTGCAAATCATCATCCAACCGGGACATCGCGGCCCCATGGCTAGCCCGTTCCGCGCGCAGCATCTCAAGCTCGGCATTGAGTTCGGTTAACCGCTCGCTATCGACCAGTTCAGCCCGCAGACGCGCCAATTCGGCCTCCATCTCTTCCGCGCGATCCGCGATTGGGGTCAGTTTCTCGACCTGCGCGCGCAATGTATTGGCCTCTTTTGCGGCGCCCTGATGTGAGCGCAGAGTCTCAATCTCTGCCTTCAAGCCCTCGACTTCGTCCGTGTTTTCAAGCGCAGCCTTGGCATCCGCCAACTCGGCCCGCGCAGCCTCAACCGTGGCGAGCTGAGAAGTCGCCTCGGCCAATTGCGCACGCAGCGCATCCACTTCCGAACTCGGTGCCGGTTGCGCACGCAGCGCGTCAATCTCTTGCGCGTGCCTCTCTTTGATCGTTTTCAGCCGTTCCTCAAGCTGGGCATTGGCCACCCGCTCTTCTTCAAGCGCCGTTCGCAGCGACGTATCATCACCGGCTGCGGATCCAGCATCGTGCAAGGCCTCGACACCATTACCGATCCGCTCCATCGCGGTGATAATACGGCGTTGTAGTTCTTCGATCTGACTCATGCCTGTGTCACCTCTTTATCAAGGTTCGTTCTAATATTCGCCTACCCGAATCAAAAGCGGCGGCGCTCGGCCCTAGTCTAACGGAATGCGACAGAAAATACCCACTGTTTGGTTTCAACCACTTGCACACCGCTCTTGAAGCGCCAATTCGGTGTGCCACGCGGTTCTGCTTGCACTTTGACAATCGGATGGTATTCAGCGCCCATCTGCCCGTAAACCAAAGGAACTACGCCCGTGGACCTGACTGCGCTGCGCAATGCCAACCCCGAACACTGGGACAAGGCTGCGGCCATCCGCACCCTGACCCTCGACGCTGTCGCCGCCGCCAATTCCGGCCATTCCGGTATGCCGATGGGCATGGCCGATGTTGCGACCGTATTGTTCGAAAAGCACCTCAAATTCGACGCCGCTGCCCCGAACTGGCCGGACCGCGATCGGTTCATCCTATCGGCGGGTCACGGTTCGATGCTGGTCTATTCGCTGCTGTATCTCACCGGTCATGGCGATGTTACGCTGGAAGAGATCAAGAACTTCCGTCAATTGGGCGCCAAAACTGCCGGGCACCCCGAGAACTTCCTGATCGATGGTGTCGAAACCACTACCGGACCTTTGGGTCAGGGCATTTCGAATGCCGTTGGCTTTGCGATGGCCGAGGAAATTCAGCGTGCGCATTATGGCAAGAAGATCGTTGATCACTATACCTACGTGATTGCGGGCGACGGCTGCCTGATGGAAGGCGTCAGCCAAGAGGCGATCACTTTGGCCGGTCGCCACGAGCTGAGCAAGCTGATCGTCTTCTGGGATAACAACAACATCACCATCGACGGCACAGTCGACATCGCCGACCGCACGGATCAGGTGCGCCGTTTTGCGGCCTCGGGCTGGCATGTGCTTGAGATTGACGGCCACGACCCCAAGGCCATCGATGCGGCCATCATGCAGGCGAAGAAGTCGAACAAGCCGACGATGATTGCTTGTGAAAGCCACATTGCACTGGGTCACGCGGCGCAGGACACTTCAAAAGGCCATGGCGCTCTGACCGATCAGGATCAGTTGAACGCCGCCAAAGAAGCATATGACTGGCCGCATGATGCGTTCGTCATCCCTGCTGAGGTCAAAGCCGCTTGGGAGGCCATTGGTGCACGTGGCAAAGCCGAGCGCGCAGCGTGGGAGGAGCGTTTTGCGAAAGTCTCCGAACGTAAACAAGCCGAATTCAACCGCGCCTATGCGTTTGAGGCGCCAAAGAAGCTGGCCGGCGCCATCCGGTCGTTCAAGAAACAGATGTCGGAAGACCAGCCAAAGCTGGCCACACGCGCCTCTTCAGAGAAGGTGTTGAATGTCGTTAACCCGATCATGCCCGAAACCATTGGCGGCTCGGCTGACCTGACTGGATCGAACAACACCAAATCGGCTGATATGGGCGTGTTCCTTCCGGAAAACCGCAAGGGTCGGTATATCCATTACGGCATTCGTGAACACGGTATGGCCGCTGCTATGAACGGTATGGCGCTGCATGGTGGCATTCGCCCGTATGGCGGTACGTTCATGGCCTTCACCGACTATGCGCGGCCCTCGATGCGTTTGGCTGCACTTATGAAAATCCCGACGGTGTTTGTGATGACCCACGACTCGATTGGTCTGGGCGAAGACGGTCCGACGCACCAACCGGTGGAACATCTGGCGATCTCACGCGCGACGCCGAACACTTATGTGTTCCGCCCAGCCGATACGATTGAGACCGCCGAAGCCTGGGAATTGGCGCTGACCTTCAAGGATAGCCCCTCAGTCCTGTCGCTGACCCGTCAAGGCGTGCCAACTGTTCGGACCCAGCACAAAGCCAAAAACCTGACCGCGCAAGGCGCTTATGTATTGGCTGACGCAGAAAACAAGCGTCAGGCGATTCTGATTGCCACAGGTTCCGAGGTTTCGCTGGCGATGGAAGCTAAAGCAATACTTGAGGCCGAAGGCATCGGCACTCGGGTCGTTTCCATGCCCTGTATGGAGCTGTTTGCCGAACAAGACGAAGCCTACCGCAAGCGCGTATTGCCTGCGGGAGCCGTCCGCGTCGGTATCGAGGCTGCGGTTCGCGCCGGAGGCTGGGACCGTTGGCTTCTGGGCGAGCGTGGTCGCGAGGCCAAGGCTGGGTTCATCGGCATGTCCAGCTTTGGTGCGTCGGCACCCGCCGGAGAGCTCTACAAGCATTTTGGCATCACGACCGAGGCAACAGTCGCCAAGGTCAAAGAACTGCTGGGTTGAACCTACCCAAATTAGTCAAAAGGCCTCGGTTAAAACCGGGGCCTTTTTTGTTAGACGAAAATTATTACTGACTGCATACCATCGACAATTAGATCACCATCGGTGTTCCACATCCGCATGACCTGAGAGCTGTAGCCGTCATGTCCAGCTGTCAATTGATGTTCCATCAACCACCATCCATCGCGAGTATGAATATCCTCGGACAGCACGTTGAAAATCCAGTTCATTGACGAGTTGTTTCCCGGCTTCTTCAATGTCGGGAATATGGCCGGTGGCAATAGGTCCGCAATTGCGATCAACCCTTCGATCCTATCGCGCATATCGGCATCATTATGGCGCGCCCAAACCTTCACATAGCCACGCTCTGCACCAGCAAATGGCCGCGCCCCGTCGATCAACCGAACGTCGAAGTTCTCAAGAAATGCGATGGGAAGTTTTGGCAAATCTGGCGGGAAATAGTGTTCTGTGATCTCTGGCTGTATCTCTGCCTTAGCCGGATGTTCGAACGCCACATGGCTTTCCTGTGCCTTGCCAAACGTAAATGTCCCAAGCGCGGCTGTATTCCCCTCAATCCTTGCTCGTGTATTGATCGTTGTGACATTCCGCCCATTGCGAAGCACCTCAGTTTCGATCAGCGGAGGTGAACCGATGGGCGCGGTAAAATTGATCAGGGCCGAGCGTAATGGCGGCAGAACATCGACCGCATTTCTCGCAGCAGCCAGCAGCAAGGCAGACGAGAAGCCGCCATATGTTGTACGGCCTTGCATCCAGTTTGGCGGCACCGGAAACTGCAGCATCCCGTTCAACCGATCTGAACTGGCAAGGACTTGGGAAAGGCTGAGTTTAGTCATCGATCTCACACCGGGTATGCTTCGATTGGAACTTACCCCGCTCTTACCGTTGTGCCAGATGAAACCTCACGTCAAATGATCCTGATTTCAGTGTTTGTTCGCAGATCCCGAAATCGCGCTGATCGCGGGGGACAGCAGCTTGGTTGCCACCGGTATCAGCGCCAGCCCATAGACCAGACCGAATACACCATCCATTGTCGCCTTCGCGATCCACTTTACCGCGCCTGCCCATTGTTCAGACACAGCATGACTCGCAGCATTTGCCCAGTCGTAAATGTGATGGCCCAGCCAGCCAAAGCCCAGGACCTCCATACCGTGGATCATGATCGACCCGCCGACCCACAGCATCGCAGCAGTACCAACGATAGACAGAACTTTCATAACAACGGGCATCGCTTTGACGAGGCCCCTTCCCGTTCCACGCCCTATCGGCGTCGGAGCGTTTTGCGCCAGGAACAGCCCGACATCATCCATTTTCACGATCAGAGCGACCGAGCCATAAACGGCGACGGTGACCCCAACGCCCACCACGGCCAGCGTCGCGGCTTGCATCCACACATTCGGCGCTTCAATGGCCGCCAAAGCGATGGTCATGATTTCAGCAGAAAGAATAAAGTCAGTCTTGATCGCACCCTTCACCTTCTTTTCTTCCAGATGGCCAGGATCAGGATTTTTCATATCTTCGTCTATCGCATGGCTCCCATGTGGAAACAGGACGTGAAAAATCTTCTCGGCCCCCTCGAAACACAGATATGAACCACCGAGCATAAGCAGCGGTGTGATCAACCAAGGCGCAAAATTGGCGAGTAGCAATGCCACTGGCAACAACAGAATGATCTTGTTGAAAATCGATCCGCGCGCGATGCGCCAGATGATCGGCAGTTCCCGCGCCGGGGCAAAACCCTGAACGTATTTGGGCGTCACGGCCGCATCGTCAATGATCACACCCGCAGTCTTAGCCCCAGCCTTGCCGGCAGCGGCCACCACATCGTCCACCGAGGCCGCCGCAACCTTTGCAATGCCCGCCACGTCGTCCAACAGGGCCAACAGACCACTCATCGCGCTTCCTTTCCATTCATCTGTTCGATCGGACCCTACCTGATCCAACGGCTAGCGCAAGCGTTAGCGCAATCGGCGCAGGTTTGCGCTAACACCTTAAAAATATGCCATTTTTGCCCTTTTGAGATTCAATATTCGCGGCTATATGGCCTGCAACGCAAGCGCATTTTTGGAGACGTCGGATGACCATCAAGGTCGGTATCAATGGTTTTGGCCGCATCGGCCGCTGTACTCTGTCGCACATCGCCGCATCGGCGCGCAACGACATCGAAGTGATCAAGGTCAACGCCACCGGCCCGCTGGAAACCTCGGCGCATCTGTTGAAATACGACAGCATCCATGGACGTTTCCCACGCGACGTCTCGGTCGAAGGCAACACCATGGATCTGGGTCGCGGCCCGATGGAGATGTTCTCAACCTACGATATGAACGAGCTGGACTGGGAAGGCTGCGATGTCGTTCTGGAATGCACCGGTAAATTCAACGACGGCCTGAAAGCCAAAACCCATCTTGAGCGCGGCGCTGGTAAGGTTCTGCTGTCGGCTCCCGGCAAAAATGTCGACAAGACCATCGTATTTGGTGTGAACCACAACAGCCTGACCGCAAACGACAATATGGTGTCGAACGGTTCTTGCACCACCAACTGCCTTGCTCCGCTTGCCAAGGTTCTGGACGAAGGTATCGGCATCGAGCATGGCATCATGACCACGATTCACGCCTATACCGGCGACCAACCGACGCTGGACCGTCGCCACAGCGATCTTTATCGCGCCCGCGCTGCCGCCATGTCGATGATCCCGACGTCCACTGGCGCCGCTGCAGCACTGGGAGAGGTTCTGCCGAACCTCAAAGGGCGCCTGGACGGCTCGGCCATCCGCGTGCCCACTCCAAACGTCTCGGCCGTTGATCTATCATTCCGCGCCTCGCGCGACGTCACTGTCGAAGAAGTTAACGCCATCGTCGAAGAGGCAGCGAAAGGCCCGATGCAGCGCGTTCTAGGGTATGAGCCTGCGCCGCTGGTTTCGACCGATTTTAACCATACCGAAGAAAGCTCGATCTTCGCGCCGGATCAGACCCGTGTGGTCGACAACCGTATGGTGCGCGTGCTGGCGTGGTATGACAACGAATGGGGATTCTCGGTGCGTATGGCGGATGTCGCCGTCGCGATGGGCCGCCTTAACTGACCCTTTGGACATAGCTTGTACCTTTATGCCCGCTCAGGTTATCTGAGCGGGCATTTTCGTTCAGGGCGCAGAAATGACAAATCAAATCGCCATCTGGCTTGGAATCCTAATTCTGGGCGGTCTGATGCTGGACGTGGCACTATTCGGCACCGAACACCTGCTGTTCCTGGGCAAGAAGCTCTACGATTTCCTGGATTGGCTCGCCTTCTGGCGCTGACAGAGGTTTTTCTTGACTTTCGCGCCAATCTGGCTTTGTTAGCGCTAACCATCTATGGACCATGTTCTGACGGAGCGCATTATGACACTCAAGCTGGCAATCAATGGATTTGGACGGATCGGGCGCGGCGTTCTTCGGGCCGTCATGGAATCCGGACGTACTGATGTTGAAATCATCGCAATCAACGATCTGGCAAAGCCCGAAATGAACGCACATCTGTTCGAGTTCGACAGTGTGCATGGACGCTATTCCAAACCCGTAAGTCTGACTGATGCAGGTCTGGATGTGGGTGCTGGGCCCATCCGGCTGACCAGCGAGCGTGATCCCGAAGCACTGGACTGGTCTGATGTGGATGTGGTTCTGGAATGCACCGGTGTTTTCCGGACCCGTGAAGCAGCTGAGCGGCACCTGAAAAACGGATCAAAGAAAGTATTGATCTCGGCCCCTGCCCGTGGCGACGGCGGCGTGAAGACAGTCGTGTTCGGCGTGAACGATCATGAGCTAACCGCCGACGATATCGTTGTTTCCAATGCCTCCTGCACCACCAACTGCCTGTCGCCGGTCGCGGCGGCTTTGGACGCAGGACTGGGCATCAAACACGGCAACATGACCACAGTTCATGCATACACGGCCAGCCAACCGGTTCACGACACTGCGGGTAAAGACCCCTACCTGTCGCGCGCAGCAGCACTGTCGATGATTCCCACGACAACCGGCGCGGCGTCTGCAGTGGGTCTGGTATTGCCGCAGCTTGCTGGTAAGTTGACCGGGCAAGCCATTCGTGTCCCCACGCCCAATGTCTCAGTCGTTGATCTGGTTGCTGAGGTTTCGCGACCGACGGCCGAAGAAGAGGTCAATGCCCTCTTTGTAGAAGCCGCCGCCAAAATCCCCGGTGTGCTGGCGGCCGAGAATCGCCCCTTGATCTCGATCGATTTCAACCACGACTCGCATAGCTCGACGGTTTCACTGGCTGAAACCAAAGTAACTGACGGCACATTGGTTCGTGTGCTTGCATGGTACGACAACGAATGGGGCTTCTCGAACCGGATGCTGGACACAGCCGCCGCGATGGGCGCGCTATCCTAACCGCTCTTTCAAGGCGGAATTGACGCGGGGCGTGACGAATTTTGACACGTCCCCGTTCAATCTGGCGATTTCTTTGACCAGTTTCGACGCAATGGCTTGATGCCGTGCCTCTGCCATCAAGAACACGGTCTCAATCGAGTCGTCCAACGCGCGATTCATCCCAACCATCTGGAATTCATACTCGAAATCCGCAACCGCACGCAGTCCGCGCACGATGATCTGAGCGCCTACATCGCGGGCGCAATCGATCAGCAGGTTTTCAAACGGATGCGCGACAATCTCAGTGCCGGTCTGCTCGGTCAGATGGGCGCATTCGGCCTCGATCATCGCAACACGCTCTTCCAAAGAAAACAGTGGGCCCTTGTCCCGGTTGATAGCAACACCAATGACGAGCTTATCCACCAGCGCAGCCGCGCGGCGAATAATGTCTATATGACCCATGGTGATAGGGTCGAAAGTACCGGGATATAATCCAACCCGCATTGGGCTCTCCAGCGCAACAATATTTCTGCGCAAGCAAACATAACTTTGCCGCAGGTGCAAGAGGCTGAAACAGCCCCCGCGTTCAGTGCCCCATGATCATGCCTTCAAGCGCGTCTTTTTCCATAGCAAGTTCAGCCAGTTGCGCCTTGACCGCATCACCCAGCGTAACGATGCCGACCAGTTTGCCATCTTCCAATACAGGCATGTGGCGAAATCGTCCTTCGGTCATCTGGGACAGGATAGACTCGACCGTATCCTGCTGGCTGGCGGTCACAAGTTGCTTGGTCATATAGTTGCTAACGGGTTTATCCAAGCATCCGCTGCCGCTGGCAGCCAACTCGCGAACAATGTCTCGTTCGGATAAAATGCCCGCTGCCGTCTGCCCCCCATCCTCGGAAATGACCACAGTACCAATCCGCTTTTCCGCAAGAATCTTGGCAGCCTGAGAAACGGATGCCGTTGGCTCGACCGTCTCCACACCGCCGCTGGCCTTTGATTTGAGAATGGCCTGTACAAGCATAAGCGAAAACCTCCGGAATTACGTACTGTTTTCCAAAGCGTTGCCGGAATGTGTGAATGTGTCAAGGTGAAGCTTCGCGCTCAAGCCGCGCTACTTCGTCCCGTATTCCGCGCGTCAACGCCTCGGCAAAGCGGTTCAACCGCTCATTGCGCTGATCGCCCTGATGGCGGACCAGATAGAACCCCCGGGTCAGACTGACCTGATCCGTCAGGATTTTCTGCAATCCCCGATGGAACGGCAATGTGAAATCATGTGCAACGCAGACCCCTGTTCCCAGCGAAACTTGTCGCAGCTGAACGGAAACAGAGTTTGATGCAAGCGCGACACGTTCAACACCAATGTCGTTGAGATAGTCCAGCTCGCGGTCGAAAATCATGTCCGGAATATAGCCTATCATCCGATGCCCTTTTAGATCTTCGATGGATCGAATTTCGGCGTGACGACTCAGGTATTCCTTCGTTGCGACCATATGCAGCCGATAGTCGGATATCTTCTGCACCAGCAGTTTCCCTGCGGTGGGCGCACTGACTGTTACCGCCATGTCGGCCTCTCGCCGGGATAGGTTGATGATGCGCGGCAACGCCAGGATCTGAATGTCGAGATCGGGATTCGCATCGCTGATCTTGGCACAGACCTGCGGCAAAAGGTAATTGGCACTTCCATCCGGTGCTCCAATTCTGATCTGACCACTCAACGACTTGGCGGAACCTGACATAACACCGGTCGCAGCGCGCATAGCCTCTTCTGCCTGCAGCCCATGCTCCATGAGACGCTGCCCCGCAGTCGTCAACACATAGCCCTGCTGTGATTTCGTGAACAAGACCGCGTCCAATGCCGCTTCGAGCCGCGCGATTCTGCGCCCGACTGTCGCCGGGTCTATCTTGAGAACCCGCCCCGCCCCTGAAAGGCTTTCATCGCGCGCGACCGCCAGGAAAACCCGCAAATCATCCCAATTCGGCGTCATGCTCTACCCTTTGCATTTTTGCAAAACTGATTTGAAATATTGCCTCTGTTCAGGTGATTTTCGCAAGTCTATTCTTCGCGCAACTTAATCCGGAGGAGTTTGCAATGCAGAACCTGACCCATTTCACCAACGGCGAAAATATCGCTGGCACATCTGGCCGCTTTGACAATGTATTCAACCCAGCAACGGGTGAAGTGCAGTACCAATGCCCGATGGCCAGTGTCGCCGAGACCACCGCTGCGATCGAAGACGCTGCAGCAGCTCAGGTCGCTTGGGGCGCAACCAACCCGCAGAAGCGCGCGCGCGTTATGATGGCGATGGTTGGCTTGATGAACCGCGACATGGACAAGCTGGCCGAGGCTCTCAGCCGGGAACATGGCAAGACCATTCCCGATGCGAAGGGTGACTTGCAGCGTGGTCTGGAAGTGATAGAATACTGCATCGGCGCGCCACAGATGCTGAAAGGTGAGTTCACCGACAGCGCGGGCCCGGGCATCGATATGTATTCGATGCGTCAGCCACTGGGCGTGGTCGCTTCGATCATGCCATTCAACTTCCCCGCAATGATGCCGCTTTGGCACGTTGGCCCGGCACTGGCCTGCGGCAACGCAGTTGTTCTGAAACCGTCCGAGCGCGACCCTTCTGTTCCATTGATGCTGGCAGAGCTGTTTGTCGAAGCTGGTCTGCCCAAGGGCGTGTTCCAAGTCGTAAACGGTGACAAAGAGGCCGTGGACACCCTGCTGGACAGCGAAATCATTCAGGGCGTGTCGTTCGTGGGTTCAACTCCGATTGCGCAATACATCTATGCTCGTGCAACCGCCAACGGCAAACGGGCGCAGTGTTTCGGTGGTGCCAAGAACCACATGATCGTTATGCCTGACGCCGATCTGGATCAGGCTGCTGATGCGCTGGTCGGTGCAGGTTTCGGCGCGGCTGGCGAACGCTGCATGGCAATCTCGGTGGCCGTGCCTGTGGGCGAAGAAACCGCAGACGCACTGATCGAAAAGCTGATCCCTCGCGTGGAGAAGCTGAAAGTTGGCCCCTACACAGCGGGCGACGACGTAGACATGGGGCCAGTTGTTACTGCCGCCGCGAAAGAGCGTATCCTTGGCCTGATCAACTCGGGTGTTGAGCAAGGCGCTAAGCTGGTTGTCGACAACCGCGACTTCAGCCTGCAGGGCTATGAGGACGGCTTCTTTGTCGGCCCGCACCTGTTCGACAACGTCACACCCGAGATGGATATCTACAAGCAAGAGATCTTTGGCCCGGTCCTGTCAACCGTACGCGCGGGTTCTTATGAAGAGGCGCTGAAGCTGGCGATGGATCATGAATACGGCAACGGCACTGCGATCTTCACCCGCGACGGTGATACGGCGCGTGACTTTGCCAGCCGTGTGAACATCGGCATGGTCGGCATCAACGTTCCGATCCCGGTTCCGCTGGCCTACCACACTTTTGGCGGCTGGAAGAAATCGATGTTCGGCGACCTGAACCAGCACGGTCCGGACAGCTTCAAGTTCTACACCCGCACCAAAACAGTGACATCGCGCTGGCCGTCGGGCATCAAGGAAGGTGGCGAGTTCAACTTCAAAGCGATGGACTGATCATTCAGCTTACAAATCAGGAAACCCGGCCCTACATGGGTCGGGTTTTTTCGTGCATGCGCCAGTTGCTGCCTGATCGCGTACCTCACAAGAAATTCAGAGGTCGCCCTCTGGAAAAAGCAGGCATTCACTAATATTTTATCGGTAATTCAACTATCCGAACAGCTCATAACTCCCTGGAGGCAACCTTGTCCCAAAATCGTTTTACCCGTCGTCACGCCCTTTTGGGCGCTGCATCGCTGATTGCGGCCCCTGCTATCGTGCGTGCTCAAAGCACTGATGCTTTCCCACAGACCGAGGAAGCAATCAGCACGCAGCTTCCAGTACGTCGTAACGTTTCATCGTTCTCGCAACAGAATTGGCAGGATCACTTTGACGAGTTGGGCGTCGGCGCATTGTTGGCCGATATCACCAGCCGGGCTGTTCATTACTGGGGGCCGGATGGAACCTACAAGCTGTACCCCAGTTCTGTCCCGATGAGCGAAGAGCTGACCAAGCGCGGCTATACCAAAGTCACACGCAAGGCGGAGAACCCAAGCTGGACACCAACCCCATCAATGCGCGAGCGCGATCCCTCGTTGCCAATTCGCATGGAGGGTGGTGAACCTGGAAACCCATTGGGAACTCGCGCTATGTATCTTGGCTGGCCTGCCTACCTGGTTCACGGCACCTATGATACCCGCAAGATTGGACGTCAGAGCTCGTCCGGCTGTATCGGTCTTTATAACCAGCACGTTGAAGAGCTGTATCCGCTGGTAAAGGTCGGTACTCAGGTACGTTTGGTCTAAACGGCGAGTTTATACACGAAACACAAAAAAGCCCCGTCCATCAGGAACGGGGCTTTTGTTTTCGTGAAGGTGGTAGATTTATTCGGGAATGATCACTTCGTCGACAACGTGAATGACGCCGTTGCTGGCTTCGATGTCGGCCTGCACAACTTTGGCACCATTAACTTTCACGCCATTTTTTGCGTTCACGCTTAGTCGGTCGCCTTGCACGGTCAAAACCTTCGCGCGCTTCCCTGCAATGTCGCCGGACATCACTTTGGCTGGCACGACATGGTAGGTCAGGATCGACACCAACTGGTCCTTGTTTTCTGGCAGAAGTAGGGTTTCAACGGTGCCTTCAGGCAGAGCTGCAAAAGCTTCATCCGTGGGTGCAAAGACGGTGAAGGGCCCATCGCCTTTCAGCGTATCGACCAGGCCTGCGGCCTGAACGGCAGCAACCAGGGTGTTGAAAGACCCGGCGGCAACTGCGGTATCTACGATATCAGCGGCCTGTGCCTTGACGGGCAGTGCAAGTGCAAATGCGGCAGCAGCGCCCATGAATGTGCGGCGGAACATGGCTGTTAACTCCTCTCCAGCTTGTTATGGAAAGGGTTACGGGCCTGGGTTCGAACCGGATCACACAGAAATCAATTTTCTTTGAGCTGAACCCAGATGCTCTGCGCACGGCCCTCTTCTAGAAACGGCAGCGCTGCGACGGCGTCGGGGCGATCCTGCTGCAGGTAATATCCGGGCCAAAGCATTGAATAGAAACCGGATTGCAGCAAGGCGTGCAACATGTACTGCTCACCCCATCCTGGGCAGTCATAGAAGAACCGTTTGGGATATTCATAAGGCAGAAAAACATCGTGGACATGAATGACAACGCCGGGTTTCAGCGCCGGAATGATCCGACAGAATAGATGGGCGACATCGTTGCTCATCCGAACCACATGGCTTGAATCGATGAACAGAACATCCCCAGCCTCAAGCTGATCGAACAGCGCGGGATCTACTTCTTCCAGTCGCTTCTGCTCAAACTGATCGACGACCTGGGCGATATCTGCGCGCGGGTACGGATCAATTGCCGTGATCGTCGTATCCAAACCACCATCTATGATCGCCTGCCGCGTCACGCGGGTAGAGTTCCCGCAGCCGACCTCGATCACGCGCTTGGGCTGAAAGCGGCGGATCATCAGGTAAAGCGCATCCGCATCCGGGCTATCGTAATATCCATTGCCGGTGTGATACCCAGTCTGATTTCGCGCCGGGTCCTTCAAAGCTGCAAGCGCATCGGCATGGCGCGTATACTCTTCGACAAGTTGCGCGATATCGAATCCGTCCATTCCCGGCGACAGGGCATAAGCGGGCCTGGTCAATCCCCCTGCCCGTTCGAACGCTTCCAGCCGCGCCCGTTCATCCTGTTCCGTAACCTTGTCGATCAGCTTAACGCCCAACTCATCCAGGGCGGCATTGATCTGCGGAAATTTTCTGGGTTTCACGAGGACGGCTCCACATTGCGTTGCGCCCGCTCTTTACCCGTGCACGCAGGACTTCCGCAAGAACCGACAGGCCAAACCCTTGGCAAAACGCTAATTTCCGTATTCACTAACGTGAATTGACCAACGAGGGCCGCCATGCAGCAGGAATTTACGATCGGCATTGAAGAGGAATACCTGCTGGTCGATCAAGACAGCCTGCAGCTCGCCGAGGCGCCCGCAGCATTGATGGAAGCTTGTCAGGCAGATTTCGAAGGCCAGGTCAGCCCGGAATTTCTGCAGTGCCAGATCGAAGTCGGGACCCGCCCACATGCTACGATCAGATCGGCGCGCGAAGATCTAAAGCGCCTGCGTTCTTGTGTATCAAAACGTGCGTCCGAGTATAATCTGGCTCCGATCGCGGTCTCTTGCCATCCGTTTGCGAACTGGAAAGATCAACACCACACACGGAAAGAGCGCTACGACGCCCTGCAGCATGCTTTGGGCGGCGTGGCGCGGCGGATGCTGATCTGCGGAATGCACGTGCATGTGGGCGTCGAAGATCAAGCCTTGCGCGCCGACCTGGTACCCCAGCTTTCTTACTTTCTGCCCCATCTGCTGGCGTTGTCGACCTCGTCTCCTTATTGGAGCGGCGAAGATACCGGGCTTTCCTCCTATAGGCTCACCGTGTTCGACAATCTGCCCCGGACCGGTCTGCCCCCGGTGTTCAGCAGTTGGGGCGAATACGAACGCACCACCGGCGTGCTGGTCGAACTCGGCGTGATCGAGGACACCTCTAAAATCTGGTGGGACCTACGTCCATCTCACCGGTTCCCCACCCTAGAAACACGCATCATGGACGTACAGCCAAGGCTTGAACATACGCTTTCGCTTGCAGCGCTAGTGCAGGCGCTGACCCGGATGCTGTGCCGCCTGAAAGACCGCAATCTTCGTTGGCGGCAATATGATAAGTTTCTGATCGGCGAAAACCGTTGGCGCGCGCAGCGCTACGGTGTGGGCGAAGGTCTGATCGATTTCGGTGATCGCTCAATCAAGCCGATGGCTGAACTGATCGGAGAGCTGATGGGCATGTTGGCCGAAGACACCGAGGCATTGGGCACCATGACCGAACTCGCCCGCCTTCGGCAGATCGCAGAAAATGGCACCTCCGCCACCCGCCAACGCCGTGTTTATGCTGAAGCTTTGGCGCGCGGGGATGATCCGGGCATGGCGGTGGTCAAGCACCTGATCGAGGAATTTCACGCCGACCTTTAAAGTCAAACCGCCGCCAAAATCTCTTTGATCCGGTCCGCTACGGGTTCATACAAATCGCGATCCGTCCAGTATCCGTTATGCGAAAGCGGGTTCCACGACGTAAAGATTTTGCCCGCATTGATCGGCTTATCCTTCAAGGCCCCACTTTGAGCGAGCTGTTCATAGCTTGGCGCGCTTTTGCCCAAAGGAAAACCCAAAACATCATGCTTGTCATAGTAGTTTCGCCACCAGGTCGAAAACTGCAACGCAGGCGGCAGCGCGCGGTTCGGGGCCATGATCGGAAAAATCTCATTCTCGGGATATGCGAACAGAAAAATCGGAATATTGCACCCAAACGTCACGAGGCCAGCAACGGTTTTCATGTTTTCAACATCTGTCGGATGAACCGGTGAACCACCCTGGCGCAGATGTCTTTGCATGTCATAAATATAGTTCGACATTATGTGCCCACCCAGCGAATGCGCCAGGATCAGTACAGGCCCCTGTGGTCCGACCTGGTATTTGACGACCCCCATCACATTCTCGATTTTCTTGTGGATCGCCTCATAGATCTTATCGCCATCATCCGGAGTTGGTCGGTAGGAAGCCGCATCCGACAGATTGCACACTACAAACTCGCGCAGCTTGTCGTATCCAAGGCTGCGGTTGACCTTGCGCAGATATGCCTTCTGCCGCCCTTGCAGGATCTGTGCCCATACCACCTCGTGCCAGATCACATCATCCATATCCGCGCCGACCTGGTTCGAAACGCGTCGTTTCAGCCCTTTGGAAAACGTTGGGGTCGTGGATGGGGGCTGGTTCTGAGGATTGTACTGGCTGCCCATGCCGTGAATCGCGATAACAGCAAGCTTGTGTGACGACATAAGAATACTCCGTAATGATCAAGAAAGCAGAATTCCCGCAGTATACCTCACCGTCCAGAAATCCCCTAAATCGCCGGGTTTGCCGTCATTGAAAAATTTCTGTAAGGATTGAAGAATAAAACGCTCGTTCAATTCTATAGCCATCAGGAAGCACACGTCATGGATTTCGCGCTGACCGAAGAACAAACGGCCATTTTCGACATGGCCTACGCCTTTGGCCAAGACCACATCGCCCCCTTCGCGCGTCAGTGGGAAGCAGACGGAACCATCCCCAAAGAGCTTTGGCCCAAAATCGGCGAACTAGGATTTGGTGGACTTTATGTCTCGGAAGAGGCTGGCGGTTCGGGTTTGACGCGATTGGATGCGACACTGGTGTTCGAAGCGCTATCGATGGCCTGTCCCTCGGTCGCGGCGTTCCTGTCGATTCACAACATGTGCGCCAAAATGCTGGACAGCTTTGGCAGTGACGATCTGAAGTCCCGCATTATGCCAAGTATCCTCAGCCTCGAAACCGTCCTCAGCTACTGCCTGACTGAACCCGGATCGGGATCGGACGCTGCGGCGCTGAAAACGCGCGCTGAAAGGACCAATGAAGGCTACACACTGAATGGCACAAAAGCGTTCATTTCCGGCGGCGGCTATTCGGATGCTTACGTCTGCATGGTGCGTACGGGTCAGGACGGTCCCAAGGGTATCTCGACGGTATATGTCGAAGACGGCACACCCGGCCTGAGCTTTGGTGGTCTGGAGCAGAAAATGGGTTGGAAAAGCCAGCCAACCGCGCAAGTTCAGTTTGACGATTGCAAAATTCCGTCCAGCAATCTGGTCGGGGCTGAAGGCGACGGTTTCAAATACGCGATGATGGGGCTGGACGGTGGCCGCCTGAACATCGCCTCCTGCTCGCTGGGGGCAGCTCAGAACGGTCTGGACATGACGTTGCAGTATATGTCCGAGCGCAAGGCCTTTGGTCAATCGATCGATCAGTTTCAGGCGCTGCAGTTCCGACTAGCAGATATGGAGATTGAGCTACAGGCGGCGCGCACATTCTTGCGTCAGGCAGCGTGGAAACTTGATCAGGGCGCACCGGACGCCACAAAATTCTGTGCGATGGCCAAGAAATTCGTAACAGAAACCGGATCGAAGGTTGTGGATCAGTGTCTGCAATTGCACGGCGGATATGGCTATCTGGCGGATTATGGCATCGAGAAACTGGTGCGGGATCTGCGCGTGCACCAAATTCTGGAAGGCACGAACGAGATCATGCGCGTGATCGTTGCGCGCCAGATGCTCTCCAATCGCTGAGGTCTTTGATGTCCGATATTGACATTCGCACTACAGGCCGTGCCGGGCGCATCACGCTGACACGACCACACGCCCTGAACGCCCTTAGCTATGAGATGTGCATGGCCATCGATACCGCTCTGCGCAACTGGCGTGAGGATGATCAAGTCGATCTGATCATTCTCAATGCCGAAGGCGACAAAGCCTTTTGCGCTGGCGGAGATATTGCCGAGCTTTATGCGACTGGCACCAAGGCGGACTATGCTTATGGCCAAACGTTTTGGCGCGACGAATACCGACTGAATGCCTTGATTTTTGAGCACTCAAAACCAGTGATCAGCTTCCTGCAAGGTTTCACCATGGGTGGCGGGGTTGGCATCGGGTGCCATGGCAGCCATCGAGTGGTTGGAGAAAGCTCAAAGATCGCGATGCCGGAATGCTCAATCGGGCTGGTTCCTGATGTGGGCGGATCGCTGATGTTGGCGCTGGCGCCGGGGCGATTGGGCGAGTATCTGGGCACCACCGGCCACCGCATGGGGCCCGGAGATGCGATCTATGCCGGGTTTGCCGACCATTTCATTCCCCAAGAGCATTGGGCGGGGCTGATAGACCAGTTGGAAGCCTCTGGACGGGCGGAACTGGTGGATGAGCATGCAGTGCCCGCACCGGATAGCCCCTTGGCTGAAATGCAGGGCGAGATCGACAGGCTATTCAGCGGAGAAAGCCTTAGCGATATCCTGAACAGCTTGCGTAACGATGACACAGAATTTTCGACGAAAATTCTCGGCACCCTGCAGCGAAACTCTCCTATCTCCATGGCTTGTGCTGTCGAGATGTTGCATCGGCTGCGCGGAACCGGCCTGACATTGCAAAAAGCGCTGGATCTGGAGTACCGGTTTACTTATCGCGCGATGGAGCATGGCGATTTTCTGGAAGGCATTCGCGCCCAGATCATCGACAAGGATCGCAACCCGAAATGGCAGTTTGCTGATTTGGATGTGCCTGCAGTCGCGGTGTCCAAGATGCTGCAACCGCTCGGTGCTGATGCACTAAGCTTTTCAGAGGAGTAAGGGATGAAAATCGCATTCATAGGGCTTGGCAACATGGGCGGCCCGATGGCGGCCAATCTGGCGCGCGCGGGCCATGACGTCATCGGCTTTGATCAAGTTGATGTCGCCATCGAAGGCGTTTCCATGGCGTCCTCTGGCGCCGGTGCAGCTGCGGAAGCCGACGCCGTCATCACCATGCTTCCCAACGGGCAGATTCTGCGCACTGTGGCCAATGAAGTCGTCCCGGCAATGCAAGACGGTGCGGTTCTGATTGACTGCTCTACGGTCGATGTCGACAGCGCCCGCGCGGTGGCGCAGCAAGCTGCTCAGGCTGGTCTGCTATCAGTCGATGCACCTGTATCCGGCGGGATTGGTGGGGCCGCTGCAGGCACTTTGACCTTTATGGCCGGTGGATCTGACGCAGCTTTTGCCAAGGCGGCTCCGTTATTTGAAATCATGGGGCAAAAAGCGGTTCACTGCGGTGACGCTGGCGCGGGTCAGGCCGCCAAAATCTGCAACAACATGATCCTCGGCGTAACGATGATCGCAACCTGCGAGGCGTTTGCACTTGCCGATAAACTGGGATTGGACCGGCAAAAGATGTTCGATGTGGTCAGCACCTCCTCGGGGTATAGCTGGACAATGAACGCCTACTGTCCTGCCCCCGGTGTTGGCCCCGAAAGCCCATCCGACAATGACTATACCCCCGGTTTCGCGGCCGAGCTGATGTTGAAAGATCTACGCCTCAGCCAACAGGCCGCTGAAAGTGCGGATGCCGATACACCCATGGGACAGGTCGCGACAAAGCTCTATGAACTGTTTGTCGAACACGAAGATGGCTTGGGGCGCGATTTCAGCGCCATGCTGCCGCGATTTGAGAAGCGGTCGCGCGACTGAACCAACCCCATTCGAAGCGTTTCGCCGACGCAAATAGAAGCACCGGAGGAGAAAATTCGCAGAATTTTCTCCGCCCGCCATTTTCCTATTCCGCGGCCACAGCCTGGGCATCCAGCATCGGCTTCAGATAGCGTCCGGTATGGCTGCGCTCGCACTCTGCGACGTCCTCCGGCGTGCCTTTGGCCACAATCTGACCTCCGCCATCGCCCCCCTCCGGGCCAATGTCGATAATCCAATCAGCGGTTTTTACCACGTCCAGATTGTGTTCGATGACAACAACTGTATTTCCCTGATCGACCAGTTCATGCAGGACTTCCAGTAGTTTACGCACATCCTCGAAATGCAGACCCGTTGTGGGTTCGTCCAGAATATACAGCGTTCGACCCGTTGATCGCTTGCTCAGTTCTTTAGAGAGCTTGACACGCTGCGCCTCACCACCGGAGAGCGTGGTCGCCTGTTGACCAACTTTAATGTAGCCGAGCCCAACGCGAGCCAAGGCATCCATCTTGTCACGTATCGATGGCACCGCTTTAAAAAACTCCTGCGCATCTTCCACTGTCATATCAAGTACATCCGCGATGGACTTACCCTTGAATTTGATCTCAAGCGTCTCACGGTTGTATCGCGCGCCTTTACAGGTTTCGCAGGTGACATAAACATCAGGCAGAAAGTGCATCTCGATCTTGATGACGCCATCACCCTGACACGCTTCGCACCGGCCGCCTTTGACGTTAAAGCTGAACCGCCCGGGCTTGTATCCACGCGCTTTGGCTTCTGGCAACCCGGCAAACCAGTCTCGGATCGGGGTGAAAGCCCCGGTGTAAGTCGCTGGATTTGAACGTGGAGTCCGGCCAATGGGTCGCTGATCTATGTCGATCACCTTGTCCAGATGCTCTAGCCCTTTGATCGTTTCACAGGGCGCCGGTGTCTGGCGAGCGCCGTTCAACCGCATCGAGGCGGTTTTGAACAAAGTCTCAATCGTCAGCGTCGATTTTCCACCGCCAGACACACCGGTCACACAAACAAATTTTCCCAGCGGAAATTCGGCCGTAACGTTCTTGAGGTTGTTTCCCGTCGCCTTAACAACGGCTACTTTTTGCTTCTTACCCTTTCGCCGCTCAACCGGCACCGGGATCTCGCGCGTGCCCGAAAGATATTGACCGGTGATCGAGGCCGCATCGCCGGCGATATGCTCGGGCGTACCGTGGCTGACCACCTGTCCCCCATGCACTCCTGCACCGGGACCGATATCAAACACATAATCCGCCTCGCGAATGGCCTCTTCGTCATGTTCAACGACGATGACCGTGTTGCCCTGGTCACGCAAATTCTTAAGCGTTCCCAGCAGACGATCATTGTCGCGTTGGTGCAGACCAATCGATGGCTCGTCGAGTACATACAATACCCCGGTCAGGCCCGAGCCGATCTGGCTCGCCAGACGGATACGCTGACTTTCACCTCCGGACAGGGTACCACTTGAGCGAGACATCGTAAGATACTCTAATCCAACATTATTCAAAAAACCCAACCGCTCGCGAATTTCCTTGAGAATTGCGCGCGCGATCTCGTTCTTTTGTGCGCTCAGATGATTTGGGGCATCCTCGACCCAGGCCAACGCCTCGCGGATCGACATTTCGACGACCTGTCCAACGTGCAAACCCGCAATTTTGACGGCCAGCGCCTCAGCACGTAGACGGTAGCCTTCGCACGTGCCGCAGGGTCGGTTGTTTTGATAGCGTTCGAATTCTTCGCGAATCCAGGCGCTGTCAGTCTCGCGATAGCGGCGCTCCATGTTGGGAATGACGCCTTCAAAGCTTCGGATAACCTGATAGACGCGGCCACCTTCATCATAACGGAACTGGATCTCTTCATCACCAGACCCGCGCAGAAACACTTGCTGGACTTTCTTGGGCAAGTCCTTCCAGGGAGTGTTCTTGTCAAACTCGTAATGTCGCGCGATTGCTTCGATCGTTTGCAGAAAATACGGTGATTTACCCTTCCGCCAGGGCGCAAGTGCCCCGTCATAGAGTTTCAATGTCTGGTCCGGCACGACCAGACGTTCATCAAAGAACAGTTCAACCCCAAGCCCGTCGCAATCGGGGCAAGCCCCAAAGGGCGCGTTGAATGAGAACAGGCGCGGCTCGATCTCGGGGATGGTGAACCCACTGACCGGGCAGGCAAAATTCTCACTGAATGTGATGCGTTCGGGGTCGCCCTCTTTCGGTGCGGTTTCGAGGATTGCGATCCCGTCCGCCAGATCCAGTGCGGTCCTTAGGCTGTCGGCCAGGCGTGTTTCCATGCCCTCTCGTACCACCAGACGATCGACAACGACGTCGATATCGTGGCGGAACTTCTTGTCCAGCGTCGGCGGCTCATCCAATTCATAGAACTCACCATCTACCTTGACGCGTTGAAAACCCTGCTTGCGCAGCTCAAGGAACTCTTTCCGATATTCACCCTTCCGATCACGAACGATGGGGGCCAGCAGATAGCCGCGCGTGCCCTCCTCCATCGTCATGATCCGGTCGACCATGTCCTGCACCTGCTGCGCCTCAATCGGCAATCCTGTGGCCGGGCTGTAAGGCGTACCAGCACGGGCAAAGAGCAAGCGCAGATAGTCGTAGATCTCGGTTACGGTGCCCACGGTCGAACGCGGGTTTTTTGAGGTCGTCTTCTGCTCGATCGAAATCGCGGGGCTTAGTCCGCTGATGTGATCCACATCGGGCTTCTCCATCATGTCGAGGAACTGGCGCGCATAGGCCGACAGGCTTTCGACATAGCGGCGCTGCCCTTCGGCATAGATCGTATCAAATGCCAAAGAAGACTTACCCGAGCCCGACAGGCCAGTGATCACCACCAGCTGATCCCGTGGGATGTCGACATCAATGCTCTTGAGGTTATGCTCGCGCGCACCGCGCACCACGATATTCTTCAGCTCAGCCATTCAGGCCCCCAACAACCAACGTCACTCAGAGATAGGCGAGAGCGGCTGAGTCTCCAACCAAAAAATTAGAACAAAGTAAGAACAGGCGATTTTTCGACACTCGGCTTAAGCACTGGATTTCTTAGCCAGAGCCCATGCGCAGATTGGAAAATCGGGATCGTTCTCCAAATTGTCTGTCTCAGGGTCATAAACAGGAGGCCATTCAAGTTCGAGATTGCGCAAAGCGGCATGCCGATTGCCCCACTGTTCGGCCCGGATGAGATCCGGGTCGAACCCACACTCCGTGAGCAGGTTTTTCAATCCGCGCGCAGACCAGCGCGAACAGTCATGCGGAGCAGCGTGAAACGGAATGAAGAACGGGACGGCCAGCCAGAAATACCCTCCGGGCCTTAACATCTCTAGCACGTTCAGCGTGGCTTCAACCGGGCGATCCAAATGCTCCCACACCTGATTGGCCAAAACCAGATCGACCTTTCGCACCTGCTGTTGTTTGTTCAGAACGGGTCCGGTGCAGATATCATGTTGCTTATGCCAAATCTGTTCATAGCTGCAAAATCCAAATTGCTTACCCCACGAACCAGAAATCTCAATGACATCAAGTGTTTCCGGCTTCAGGCCGCGGACCCACTGCCGGCTGCGCCGTGCCATGATAACTCGATTTAGACTGGTCACTGCTTGCCCCTGATGTTTTGCAGGCAATAAACCATAAGATCAGTAAGATGTCGGCACAAAAAAACGCCCACAAGGGCGTATGACTTTCTAAATCGAAGGAAAATGGCGCGGTTGACGGGGCTCGAACCCGCGACCCCCGGCGTGACAGGCCGGTACTCTAACCAACTGAGCTACAACCGCGCATTTAGGGTCTATGTGCGATCCGTTTGCCCGGATCAAAGGCTGGCAGCGATGGCGCGGTTGACGGGGCTCGAACCCGCGACCCCCGGCGTGACAGGCCGGTACTCTAACCAACTGAGCTACAACCGCCCACTGCCCGTTCATCTCTGAACGTTGGGGTGTATTATGGCTACACCCCGGCATCGTCAAGCGGCGTTTTCAAGTTTTTTGCTCGAACCTGATTTTTTCCGATCTATCCGACTTGGCGGGCAATGTGTGAAAACCGGATTTCGTCTGACGCGCTGCAATTTGAACGCTTTGAACTTGCGGCGAAACACAAGCCGCTGTATCAAACGCCGCTATGGGTGATTAGCTCAGTGGTAGAGCGCTTCGTTCACATCGAAGATGTCAGGAGTTCAAATCTCTTATCACCCACCATATTATTCAAATGCTTATGCGACATAGTTGAAGCGTTTTGGAACCATTTGGTTCAACGCTGCGAGCACAATGCTGTCATCCTCCGACATACACGCCGGATTTAGGACGATAAAAAACCTTTTGGTCATGCAGACGCCCCAGAAGGTCGTGTGCCTTGCGCACAAAGTCTTCACGGGTTTCCCTTTCTTCTACCCTCTCGTCAACAGGGACATTCGATCTGGAAGCTATGGCATGACGCATCGCCTCTTCGATTATATCCATATCTTCGACCGAAAGCTCGAACATATCATTGTACAGAGGCATCCTGGGTTCTCCTACCTTGGCACAGACGACCAGCGTGCCTCATGTTCCGAGTCGATTCCACTTCAAATACCTATTGCCGGCGATCGCGTTTCGAAGAACACGCCCAGCAGGATTTAGAAGATGAATCGGGCAGACCTCGTTCTCGCGAATTTTCCGCATGATATGTGGCACTTGCTATGTTTCCCGTTGCCTGCTTATCCTGATTTCATAGCCACCAATAAGGCACCCCTCTTTGGGCGAGAAATAACATGGCAAAACTGAAGCGGGAAATTGGCCTGGTCGGCCTGACCTTCATTTCGGTTGGAGGAATCATTGGGTCAGGCTGGCTTTTCGGCCCCCTGCTCGCCGTGCAACACGCAGGCCCCGCCGCGGTTCTTTCTTGGATTATTGGCGCCGTTGCGATGTTCATACTGGCAATAACATTCGCCGAGATTTCAGCGATGTTACCTATCCCAGGCGGAATCGCACGCGTCCCTCAGTTCTCACACGGCAACATCGTGTCGATGGCGATGGGATGGACGGCCTGGATTGGCTACAACACCACCGCTCCGATCGAAGTTGAAGCCATGCTTAAATACCTCGCGCCCTACGCGTCATGGCTCCACGCCGCAGATACCGGCGAACTGACCGGCGCTGGTGTTTCGGTCGCCTTGCTGTTCATGTTGCTGTTCGTCGCTGTGAACGCACTGGGCGTGAAATTTTTTGCACAGGTAAATGCAACGCTGACCTGGGCCAAGATTGCCATTCCGATAGTTTTGTCCGTGTTGTTGATCGCGACCCGCTTTGACGTGCAGAATTTCTCCGCCCCTGACGGTTTCGCCCCCTACGGCCTGAAAGGCATCATGGCCGCAGTATCAACCGGTGGGGTGATCTTTTCCTTTATAGGTTTTCGACATGTTGTTGATATGGCAGGAGAAGTTCGAAACCCAAAATTCGACATCCCGGCCGCTCTGGTTCTATCCATTGTATTATGTGCCTTGATCTACCTTGGATTACAGGTGGCCTTTATCGGCGCGCTTGATCCCGCGATGATCCGCAATGGTTGGGCAAGCCTCAACTTTGGCGGACAAGGTCCCTTGGATGGCGTCATAATGTCCGTCGGGATATTGTGGTTCCTCAGCTTGCTGAACGTCGGGTCGGTCATCGGCCCGTTTGGCAATGGGTTGGTTGCAACAGGATCGAACGCCCGTATCGCTCTGGCCCTGTCGCAAAACGGGTTCCTGCCGAAACGTTTGCAGATCTTGTCATCGTTCGGAGTACCGCTTTGGGCCTTGGCTCTCAACTTTCTGATTGGCACTCTGTTTTTACTGACGGTCCCGTTCGCAACCGTAATCGCCCTGAACGGGGCCGCCATTGTGCTTTCATTCGCGGTCGGCCCAATCGCCGTGGTGTGCTTACGCGATTTGATGCCTGACCGCCCGCGCTCAATCCGTATTCCCGCCGTCAATCTTGTCGGGCTCACGGCCTTCGCGATCTCTACCCTGATCGTCTACTGGAGCGGATGGGACACGGTCTGGAGGCTGGGAATTGCACTGCTCATCGGCATGGCACTGCTGCTGATCCGCTTTCACAATCGGCTCGATGAAATGGACGCGACCGAGGCGCTTTGGCTGATGCCCTATTTCTGTGGTTTGGGGCTGATCTCTTACATGGGTCAGTTTGGAGAAGGCGCGCAGAAGCAGATCCCGTTTGGTTGGGACATTGTGCTGTGTGCGGCGTTTTCGGCGGTGATTTTTGCGCTCGCCGTACGCTCGGCGCTGTCAGACAAAAAATTCCAGGCTTACATCGAAAACGAAGAGGTGCTGGACCCGGCCAAACCTGTCATTGGACTTTGAACAAAAAAAGGCGGGGAATGACCCCGCCTTTCTAATTAATCTGTTTCAGGCTTAGTGGGCTGTTGCCGACGGTCCTGCCCCTTCGGCCGCCCTGGCGGCAGCGGCAGCGGCCTCTTCAGCGGCCTCATCCCACTCAATTGAATCGGGCTTACGTATCAACGCTTGCTCCAGTACTTCCGAGACGTGTTTGACCGCGATGATCTCCAGCCCTTCTTTCACGTTGTCGGGGATATCTGCCAGATCCTTTTCATTCTCTTCGGGAATGAGGACGGTCTTGATCCCGCCACGCAGGGCAGCCAGCAGTTTTTCTTTCAGCCCGCCAATCGGCATCGCGTTGCCGCGCAGCGAAACCTCGCCGGTCATGGCGATGTCCTTGCGCACAGGAATACCGGTCAGGACCGAAACAATCGAGGTCACCATAGCCAAGCCCGCAGACGGACCATCCTTTGGCGTCGCACCATCGGGCACGTGCACGTGGATATCGATTTTGTCGAACTGCGGCGGTTTAACCCCGATCTGAGGCGAAATTGATCGGACGTAAGACGACGCCGCGTCGATCGATTCCTTCATCACATCGCCCAGCTTACCAGTGGTCTTCATCCGCCCTTTGCCGGGCAGTTTCAGAGCCTCGATATGCAGCAGATCACCACCGACCGAAGTCCAGGCCAAGCCAGTGACTACACCAACCTGATCGTCCTGTTCAGCCAAGCCATAGCGGAACTTGGGCACTCCAAGAAAATCATCCAGATTGTCGGGCGTCACCTTTACGGTCTCCGCCTCTTTCTTGATGATCTTGGTCAACGATTTCCGCGCCACTTTGGCGATTTCGCGTTCGAGGTTCCGCACACCCGCCTCGCGGGTATAGGTGCGGATGATCGATTGCAGCGCCTCATCGGTCAGCTCAAACTCCTTGGCTTTCAGACCATGGTTTTTGACCTGTTTGTCGATCAGGTGTTGCTTGGCGATCTCGCTCTTTTCCTCTTCGGTGTAACCGGCCAGCGGGATGATCTCCATCCGGTCTAGCAGAGGCCCAGGCATGTTGTAGCTGTTAGACGTGGTCAGGAACATCACGTTGGACAGGTCATATTCGACCTCAAGATAATGATCCATGAACGTGTTGTTCTGTTCCGGGTCCAACACCTCCAGCATCGCCGAGGCTGGATCGCCACGGAAATCCTGCCCCATCTTGTCGATTTCATCGAGCAGGATGAGAGGGTTTGTGGTTTTCGCCTTCTTCAGCGCCTGAATGATCTTGCCGGGCATCGACCCGATATAAGTCCGACGGTGGCCACGAATCTCAGATTCGTCGCGCACACCACCCAGCGAGATGCGAATGAATTCGCGCCCCGTGGCTTTTGCGACCGATTTACCCAGCGAGGTTTTACCCACACCCGGAGGGCCAACAAGGCACAGGATCGGGCCTTTCAGCTTTTTCGAGCGCTGCTGAACCGCCAGATATTCGACGATCCGCTCTTTGACTTTTTCAAGTCCATAATGATCGGCGTCCAGAATGTCCTGCGCGCGACCCAGATCCTTTTTAACGCGAGATTTGGTGCCCCACGGCAGTGACAGGATCCAGTCCAGATAGTTGCGCACAACGGTCGCTTCAGCCGACATGGGCGACATGTTCTTAAGCTTTTTCAGCTCACCTTCGGCCTTTTCGCGCGCCTCTTTCGACAGCTTGGTCTCGTTGATCTTGGCTTCCAGTTCGGCAACTTCGTTGCTGCCGTCCTCACCATCGCCAAGCTCCTTCTGAATGGCTTTCATCTGCTCATTCAGATAGTACTCGCGCTGCGTCTTCTCCATCTGGGATTTGACGCGGGTCTTGATCTTTTTCTCGACCTGCAGAACCGACATTTCGCCCTGCATAAGGCCATAGACCTTCTCAAGCCGCTCGCTCACCGAGAGCGTCTCAAGCAGTTCCTGTTTCTGTTCAACCTCGATGCCCAGATGACCTGACACAAGGTCGGCCAACTTTGCAGGCTCGGTGGTTTCACCAACAGCGGCCAGCGCTTCTTCGGGGATGTTCTTGCGCACTTTGGCATAGCGCTCGAACTCATCGGCGACGGTGCGCAGCAGTGCTTCGGTCGTGGTGACATCGCCCGGAATCTCGGTCAGATACTCGGCGCGCGCTTCGAAAAACTGATCGTTTTCAAGGAATTCTGTGATCTGCACCCGCGCCTGCCCCTCGACAAGCACCTTCACGGTGCCATCGGGCAGTTTCAGCAGTTGCAGCACGTTGGCCAGAACGCCCGAGCGGTAGATACCGTCGATTTCCGGATCATCCTCACCAGGATCAATCTGGCTGGACAACAGAATTTGCTTGTCATCCTGCATCACCTCTTCCAGGGCGCGGACCGATTTGTCACGGCCCACGAACAGCGGCACGATCATATGTGGGAAGACCACGATATCGCGCAGCGGCAGGACGGGGTATGAGGAATTCAGAGGCTCTTGCATGCTCTATCCTTATCATTGGCAAGACGGCGCTGGTCCCTGATTCAGGCAACCTTTGGCCATCTCCTGTCTTGGACGATAAAGGTGGGGCACCTGTTCCCCCATTTCAACCTCATCGTCGTTTGTCGTGATGCAGCATGACCGGATGATTTGGGGACTTCAAGGCATCCGACAGACATATCCACCGATTTTAGCGAACCCAGCATTAAAACGGGCAACAAATCATCCAGCGTGGATCAGAACACCCTCTGCTTAGCTCGCGACAAAAAGAAGCCATGACCGACTTCGTTTCTACATTCCAAGCCCTTTTTCGAGGAATGGCAAACGAACCCGCCAAACTCTCCGGTTACGCCGTAGTCTGCACGGTCAAATCCATCCCGGTTATGGCTGACTGGTTGGCACAGCATGCGGACGGCGCCCGTATTGGTCATGAAAAAATCATGTCCCCAGTCCGACTGACAATCCGCCGGGCGCGGGAACGCAGGCGCACCACTCCGCTCAATTATAGTGCAAGACAGGTCCGAAACACTCGCCCCCTGCCCGACGACACACTGAATATTCTCGGACGGGGTTTCGAAGGTCCAGACATCCGCAAGAGATGTCGATGCGCAAAGAACGATTGCGATAGAAACAATAAAGCGAGGCATTGAATCCTCCTGAACAAAACAAATGAAAATGGTAAATAATGCGCGAACAGTATAGCAAAAAATGCGACGTTTGTCACCGCATGGGTTACAATCTAGAGTGGTTCAATATCGCCTTGTTCCCGTTGCGCGTGGAATTGCGACTGCCACTCAGTAAATGTTCCCTCGGAAATCGCATCCCGCATGACCTGCATGATTTCCTGAAAGTAGTGCAGATTGTGCCAGGTCAGCAGCATGCCCGAGATCATCTCATTCGAGCGGAACACATGATGCAGGTAGGCGCGAGAGTAATTTGAACATGCCGGGCATGTGCAGTTCTCATCCAGCGGGCGCGGGTCGTCGGCATGGCGGGCGTTCTTGATATTAACCACGCCGTAGCGCGTGAACACCTGCCCGGTACGACCGGACCGCGAAGGTAGAACGCAATCCATCATGTCGATCCCGCGCGCGACCGCGCCGACAATGTCATCCGGCTTGCCCACGCCCATAAGGTAGCGCGGCTTATCCTCGGGCAGGAAGTCTGGCGCATAATCAAGGCAGCTGAACATGGCCTCCTGCCCTTCACCCACGGCAAGGCCACCGACGGCGTAACCTTCAAAGCCGATCTGTTTCAGCGCCTCGGCGCTTTCTTCGCGAAGGTCTTGTTCCAACCCGCCTTGCATGATCCCGAACAGGGCGTGGCCGGGGCGGTCGCCGAACGCCTCGCGCGACCGCGCAGCCCACCGCATCGAAAGTCGCATGGACTCGGTGATCCGGTCGCGATCCGCGGGCAGCGCCGGGCATTCATCAAAGCACATGACGATGTCCGAGCCCAAAAGGCGTTGGATTTCCATCGACCGTTCCGGCGTCAATTCGTGCTTCGAGCCATCGACGTGAGATTTAAAGGTCACGCCCTTCTCGGTCAATTTGCGCAGACCCGCCAGCGACATCACTTGAAACCCGCCCGAATCCGTCAGGATGGGGCGGTCCCAGTTCATGAATTTGTGCAGACCTCCCAAACGATCAATGCGCTCGGCCGTGGGGCGCAGCATCAGATGATAGGTGTTGCCCAGCAGAATATCGGCACCTGTGGCCCGCACGCTTTCCGGCATCATCGCCTTGACGGTCGCGGCGGTTCCCACAGGCATGAACGCTGGCGTCCGCACCTCACCGCGCGGCGTGTTGATCACGCCTGTGCGGGCCTTGCCGTCAGTGGCTTTCAGGTCGAAAGAAAATCGCTGGGTCATGTTAACGCCTTGGATCGCTGAACCGGGCAGGCTTTGCCCGATCTGCTGGTTCGATGCAACCCGTCAGGGTAGCGAGGCCACACGATCCGTAAACAGGCGTACCACCCCCGCCCCGTCCACATCTCGGCACACGCGCACAGCGGGTCTATCGGGGGCCGGACGAGTCGCACCGAATTCAGCCCCGTCCAACGCCACCTGCAAACCGGTTTCGACCATCTCGAACATCGGTTCATGGGTGCAGGCGATAACGGCGGTCGAGTCATGCAGCCCGCAACCCTCAAGCCCCCCGACCTCTTTGTAGAACTTCAGATAGAAGCGCGAGATATCACGCAGAAAACCACCCATATCCGGGGAACGTTCAGCCAGCGCCTCGAAATCAGCGGTCTCGTAGAGCGTTTTCAGAGTCACATCCAAGCCTACCAGAACCGTAGGCGGCGGCGCGGCAAAGACTTCGTCTGCAGCTTTGGCGTCGTGATAGATATTCGCCTCGGCATGTTCGGTAATGTTGCCCGGGCAGTACACGGCACCACCCATGATGACGAGCTTGCCAAGATTGTCCGCAAACTCGGGGTCCAATCGCATGGCCTCTGCGATATTGGTCAACGGTCCGATCGCGCAGACGACAAGTTCACCGCGATGCGTGCGCGCCATGTCGACCAGAAACTCGGCGGCAGACAGGGCGTGGTTTTCGCCTATCTCATCAATCTGTGTCAGGTCACCAAATCCTTCGGGGCCATGCACATGTTCCGAAGGTGAATGCGCGCGCTCTCCCAAAGCGAAGGGCGCGCCTTGGGCCACGGAAATGCCCAGCCCCAGTTTGTCCACCAGAAACCGCGCATTGCGGCTGGATTGATGCACATGGGTGTTGCCGAACACGGTGGTCAGGCCGATCAGGTCAATTTCGGAGGCAGCGGCGGCATAGGCAATGGCCATTGCGTCGTCGATGCCGGGGTCTGTATCTATTATCAGTTTCATCCTCGTCCGATAACGCAAACACCAGTGGGATGCAAAGCTGCCACAAAAGGGAATTTCTGGCCGGTATGAACGCTTTCACAGATTTGCATTCCAGCCTGTACAATCCATACCAGAGTTGAAATTGAGCGATTCAATCCCCATATGTATACCATAGTACACAATAAATGAGGACAGTATGATAGAAGACCAGATTATCGGACTGATTACTTCGAACATTATCTACCTGCTGGCAGCGGCGCTTGTCGCCATTGTCATCTTCAAGGGCATCAAGATTGTGCCTCAATCCGAGAAATACGTGGTTGAACGGTTCGGCCGTCTGCATTCGGTGCTTGGGCCAGGGATCAATTTTATCGTTCCTTTTCTGGACGTTGCCCGCCATAAGATATCCATCCTTGAGCGTCAGTTGCCCAACGCAACGCAAGACGCAATCACCAAGGATAACGTTCTGGTGCAGATCGATACCTCGGTGTTCTACCGCATTCTTGAGCCGGAAAAGACGGTTTATCGTATCCGCGACGTCGACGGAGCGATTGCCACGACGGTCGCTGGTATCGTCCGTGCCGAGATCGGTAAAATGGACCTGGATGAGGTACAATCGAACCGCGCGCAACTGATTGAACGTATTCAGGAAAGCGTTGAAACCGCCGTTGACGATTGGGGCATTGAAGTGACCCGCGCCGAGATTCTGGACGTGAACCTCGATCAGGCCACTCGTGACGCGATGCTGCAGCAGTTGAACGCCGAACGTGCCCGCCGCGCGCAGGTGACCGAGGCCGAGGGTCAGAAACGCGCCGTTGAGCTGCAGGCTGATGCCGAACTTTATGCGGCAGAACAAACCGCCAAAGCCCGCCGTATCTCTGCTGAGGCCGAAGCTTATGCGACTCAGGTTGTGGCCAAAGCCATTCAGGATAATGGGTTGGAAGCTGCTCAATATCAGGTTGCGTTGAAACAGGTGGAATCGCTGAACGCCTTGGGTAACGGCACCGGTTCGCAGACCATCGTTGTGCCTGCAAACGCCCTTGAAGCCTTCGGCAATGCCTTTAACATGCTTAAAGGAGGCAAATGATGGCCGATCCTTTCTGGCTGACATGGTGGATATGGCTGGCCGGAGCGCTTGCTCTGGGCATCCTTGAGGTCGCGCTGCCCGGCTTCATCTTCCTGGGCTTCGCTATCGGTGCGGCCGTCACCGGAGTGGTTTTGCTAGTCCCCGGCCTCACGCCATCCCTACCCGTTCTGCTGCTGATCTTTGCGGTTCTGTCGCTGGTCGCATGGCTGGTTCTGCGCCGTATGTTTGCCCTGCCGCACGGTCAGGTCAAAACCTTCAAGCACGACATCAACGACTGATCTGTCGCGGCGCCCAAATCGGGCGCCACGGCACCTCTGGACGCTGACCGGCACTTTCCCTATATAATTTCTCAGGTAACAGACCCGAGGCATCAATGACCCACCCCAGTGAACAGTTTGAAGGCAGCCCCCTGATCGCGCCCTCGACTATCGATCACCCGCTCTACGAACCCGTGGTCGAAGCTTGCCGGACGGTATTTGACCCCGAGATTCCGGTCAATATCTACGACCTCGGCCTGATCTACACGATCGACATTACCGGAGAAAACGCGGTCAAGGTCATCATGACCCTTACCGCGCCAGGCTGCCCCGTCGCCGGTGAAATGCCCGGTTGGATCGTGGAAGCAATCGAACCCGTTGCTGGCGTCAAAGAGGTCGACGTCGAACTGACTTGGGAGCCACCTTGGGGCATGGAAATGATGTCAGATGAAGCCCGGCTTGAGCTGGGTTTCATGTAACTCCCGATTTACTCACAAAAAACATGGCGATGTTACAAAACGGTGTACTGCGTGTTACTTAACCGTTTTCATGTTGTCACAATGCTGGGTCACAAGGACCTCAGGTACTGACCCAGTGATTAAGCATGCTTTTTTCGATCTGCTGGACGTGCTGGCGCAGGATGTTGAGTCGCGGGCGTCTTATCCGATTGCCCCGCTAAATTGACATACTTCGTGAATTGCATGGGCCTCTGACCATAGCCATCCCCCATTCAATGGGCCCATTCCGGGCCGCTCTTGCCCGAGAGCGGCCCTTTTTGTTTGATTATTCTATGTTACAGGTCGATTTGATTTCAGCAGCGCGCGCGTCCAGCTCTTTTATATAGTCGCCTGACAGCATCTTCAGGTGCTTGCTCTCGGTTCCTGTGACGAGACCCAGCAAGGCACCGGCAGGGAGGATCGAGAACACGCTTTCAGCCTGCTGGTCCTCGGCATGTTTCTTTTCAGCTGCGATTGCGCGCAGATCACCAGGTGCGGTAGCACAGTTGACCGGGTGCCGTTTTGTGTCATCTATCGCAAATGCCGCAGACGCGGACGCCAGCAACATAGATGTGGAAATGGCTGCTCCTGCCCAGTTTTGCGCTCTCATCGATCCAACCCTCTCTGGAATGCCTGTCCTTTACTTCAGATACGCTAAAGCTTTGCGCACCATCGTGACAACCCTGCTCGGAGCGTGTATTTGAACAGGCTCTCTCTTGAGCCCGGCGCGTGTCGGCCTTAGATTAGAGATAACGCGCGAATACGGAGCCCACCATGTTTGGCATTCCCGGCAAACAAGCCGTGACCATGACACCTAAAGCTGCTGAACAGATTGTTCGGCTTATGAAATCCGGCGGTCACACCGGATTGCGCATCGGCGTCAAGAAAGGCGGCTGTGCGGGGATGGAATACACCATGGACTACGTCGATGATGCCGACCCGAACGACGAAGTGGTCGAGCAGGATGGCGCGCGTGTAATGATCGCCCCCATGGCACAGATGTTCCTGTTCGGAACCGAGATCGACTACGAGGTTTCACTGCTTGAGGCCGGGTTCAAGTTCCGAAACCCGAATGTAGTCGATGCATGCGGATGCGGAGAATCGATCAAGTTCGACGAAACCTTGGCTGAACAACGCTAACTCGCAGCTTTTAGGTGGACGTAGGTCTCATTAAATCGCCGCGTCAGGTGCTCTCCGGCGCGGATCGTGGCGTATGAACCCGGCGGCGCAACATTTGTGTCGTAAGAAGGATTAAAGAACAACGGAACCGAGATCCTCCCGTTCACGCTGCCTTTGACCCTATGCTCGGTCGCTTTGACTTCTCCTGCGGTCCAAAACTCCAGCATCTCGCCGAAATTGATTATGAATTGTCCCGGTGTGGCGTTTACAGCTTGCCAATCGCCATCAGGCATACGAACTTCCAGACCCGGTGTGCCGTCCGTGGCCAGCAAAGTCAGGCAGCCATAATCCGTATGCGCGCCGATACCAAAGTCCTTTTCTCCTGCCCAATCAGGGCGTTGCGGATAGAAGTTACCGCGCAGCAGCGCCATTGGCGTATCAAAGGCCGCATCAAAACTGTTTGCATCCCTACCGATGGCAATCGCAATCGCGCGCAAAACGCGAATGGCAACTGAGCAGGCGTCTGAATAGTAACTCTGGATCGTTCTCCGAAAGGCGTCGGCCCCGTCTGGCCAGAGATTTGGGGCATACACACTTAATCCCCGCCCCGCATATGGATCATCGGCTGGCAGTTCAAAACCGCTATCAAAGACTTCTTTGAAATCCGGGTTCGCCCTGAGATCCACCTGTTCGGAACGCGGCGCACCCCAACCGCGGTTGGCACCCGTAGCTGCCATATCGACGCTCTGCTTGATCTCATCGGGTTGACGAAAAAAATCGCGATACGCGTCAATCACCAGCTGCACACGGGCGGCATCGAGGCCGGAATTGGAGATTGTTAGAAATCCGATCTGGCGAACAGCATGTCTCAGCTTTTCCATCTCAGCTGGATCACGCAGATCCAATTTGGCGAGATCGAGATCGTCTATCATGCCATCCTCCGCAACAACGCGCGCAATGTGTCCTGACAAGTAGCGCTATGCAACCGGAATTGTCAGCCCCGCCTGCGGGTGATATCCGAGGATTCAAAGCAGAAAACCGGAGGGATCGCGATGCGGCGTAAGTTGGCGGCAGGCAACTGGAAAATGAACGGAACTGGCGTTGCGCTGAGCGAGTTGGAAGCGTTGAAAGCCTCGCACCCATCTTCTGCGGTAGAAATCCTGATATGCCCACCAGCCACTTTGCTTCATCGCGCGGCAAATACGGTTGAAGGTTCGGGCATTACCGTTGGTGGCCAAGACTGCCACGCGGCGCTCTCGGGTGCGCATACCGGGGATCTGAGTGCCGAGATGCTGTTGGATGCAGGGGCAAGCTCAGTGATTCTTGGCCATTCCGAGCGCCGTGAAGATCATGCTGAGCAGAACGAAGACATCCGTGCCAAAGCCCGCACCGCCATGGATGCAGGCCTGAAGACGATCATCTGCGTTGGTGAAAGCCTTGAACAGCGCGAAGCAGCAAATACTCTGGATATCATCGGTGGACAGATGTCGGGTTCGATCCCGGATCAAGCGACAGGCGAGAACCTGATTGTCGCATATGAGCCGATCTGGGCCATCGGCACCGGTAAGGTTCCAACATTGGAAGAGATCGGAGAAGTGCACGATTTCATACGCGCACGTCTGGAACGCCGATTTGGCGAAGGTGTCGGCCGTTCAGTCCGCCTGCTGTATGGCGGATCGGTCAAACCCGGTAATGCTGCCGAGATTTTTGGCGTTTCAAATGTTGACGGAGCGTTGGTGGGTGGCGCCAGTCTGAAAGCAAATGATTTCTCGGGCATCATTCAGGCGCTTGAAAGCGCCTGATCGCCAACCTCATTCGGCAATATCTTCGGCCCAAAGCGCGGGCTTCTCTTCGATAAAACGCTTCATCAATGCAATGCAGTCCGGGTCATTTGCGATGATGACCTCGACACCACGATCGCGCAGGAAGTCCTCATTGCCGCCAAAATTCACGGTGTCTCCGATCACAACGCGCGGGATACCGAACTGTACGATCGTGCCAGAACACATCATGCAAGGCGACAGCGAGGTATAAAGCACAGTATCGCGATAGGTCTTCTGCCGCCCTGCCTTGCGCAGCGCATCCATTTCCCCATGGGCGATCGGGTCGCCCAGTTGGACACGCTGATTACGCCCTTGCGCAACGACCTCACCACCCCGCGCAAGCACTGAACCGATTGGGCAGCCTCCTTCGTCAAATCCAGCTTTCGCCTCATCATAGGCAACGCGCAGCAAGCGTGCATCGGTGTCGGTCAGCATATGCAGGTGTCCTTTGTTCGGAGTTGTTTCGCAAAGCTGCCCGACACCACTACGGCGGTCAACGCTTAGGCCAGTTTCATGATGACCAAACCCGTCACGATTAGAATCGCAGCGCCGATCCGCATGGGCGTCAGCGCTTCACCCAGGAATAGGATGCCAACAGTGAACGCCCCTACTGCGCCGATCCCGGTCCAGATCGTGTAGGCGGTGCCAAGCGGTAGATCCCGCATCGCCATTGCAAGCAGGCCAAATGACCCGATCATCGCAACACCCATGATCGCCGTCGGCCACAGCCGCGTGAAACCAGCGGTCTGCTTCATCGCGACGGCCCAGACGATTTCGAGGAGGCCAGCAAACAACAGTAATATCCAGGGCATAAGAACACCTCACTTTCCGAGATCGGGTCGTCCCGAATAATCGTCCATGATGGTGAGGTCGTCCTCTGATCCACAAATATGTGTTTGGGCATCGGTTTCAAGGCAAAAAAAACCGGGCGGATTACACCGCCCGGTTCATATGTTCGGTGTAACCGATCTAGTTGGTTATAATCTCAGGCCCCATGAATGTGTTGGGCAGGAATGTCGAAATCCACGGGATATACGTAACCATGATTAGGAAGACGAACAGCACGGCCAAGAACGGCAACGCTGCCTTCACAACACTCATCATCGGCATACCCGCTACGCCCGAGGTTACGAACAGGTTCAACCCGACCGGAGGCGTGATCATCCCGATCTCCATGTTCACCACCATGATAATGCCCAGATGGATCGGATCGATACCCAACTCGATGGCAATCGGGAAGACCAGCGGGGCCACAATGACCAGCAGACCTGAGGGCTCCATGAACTGGCCACCGATCAGCAGGATCACGTTGACCACAATCAGGAAAGTCACTGGCCCCAGACCCGCCGATAGCATGGCGCTTGCGATATGCTGAGGCACCTGCTCATCCGTCAGCACATGTTTTAGGATCAGCGCGTTGGCGATCACGAACAGCAGCGTGACAGTCAGCTTGCCCGCCTCGAAAAGTGTATGCTTGGTGTCGGGGTGCACAAAGGCCGTGATCAACGCATAGGGTTTCTTGAGCAGCGAGATGTTCTGCGCATCCCCTTCGGTGCTGAGCGGCCCCATATCCTTGTAGACAAAACTTGCGATCAGGAACGCATAGACGGCAGCAACAGCCGCGGCCTCGGTCGGGGTAAAGATACCTCCGTAGATACCGCCGAGGATGATGACGATCAGGAACAGACCCCAACCGGCCTCGCGCGCCGAGGTGAAAACTTCGCCCCAACCTTTCCAATCGCCTTTGGGAAGGTTCTTGACCTTGGCCATGACGTAAATGGTGATCATCAGCATCAGACCGGCCATCAAACCCGGAATAACGCCTGCAAGGAACATTCGCCCGACCGAAACCTCCACGGCTGCCGCATAGACCACCATCACGATTGATGGCGGAATCAGAATGCCCAGTGTCCCTGCGTTACAGATCACACCGGCGGCGAATTCCTTGGAATAGCCCACCTGACGCATGCCAGCGATGACGATCGATCCGATGGCCACAACTGTCGCCGGAGACGAACCGGACAAGGCCGCAAACAACATACAAGCGAAGACGCCAGCAATTGCCAGACCTCCGGGCAAGTGCCCCACACAAGCGATCGAGAACCGGATGATCCGCCGCGCCACTCCACCTGTGGTCATGAAAGATGACGCGAGAATGAAAAACGGGATAGCCAAGAGGGTGAAATGCCCCTCAAATGCCTCAAACAGCGTGCCCGCGACCGAAGCCAATGAGCTGTCGGAATAGATCAGCAGGAAGAGGGTCGAGCTGAGACCAAGTGCCACCGCGATCGGAACGCCGATCAACAATAGGCCAATGACCATCGAGAAAAGTAGTACGACGTCCATCAGTCATGCTCCCCCTGCTGGGCGCGGACTTCTTCGATCTCGTCCTCAACCTCGTGGCTAGCTACAAGGCGATCAGTTTCACCGCGCCAAATCTGTACTGCGACCTGTGCAAAACGGATCACCAGCAGCAACATCGAAAGAGGCAGAACGAAATACGGAACGACCTTGGGCAGTTTCTCGTAATATTCGCCATAGTTGATCATATCTTCCAGAAACCGCAGCGGCGCGACCATCGGGATATCATCAACTTCATAGAAGCTCTGGCTGCGCGCACTCATGTCAAAGCCGGTCGGAAACCAGCGACCCGAGGTGGGCGGCAGATCGGCAAACACTGCCCAGTAGTCATACGAACCCTTGAGCAGGAGCAGAGAAAACACCAGACAGCAAGCCACGGCTATCAGCGCCAAAACCCGGCGTGGCGCGGGGGCCAGCATGTTCAGGATCGCATCAACACCCAGATGTGCATGCTTTTTCACTGCATAAGACGCACCCAGCAGCACCAACCAACCGAAGGTGAATACTGTCAGTTCCAGCGCCCAAAGAATGTTAGAATTGAATACAAACCGCGCGATCACATTGGCGAAGGTGACAATTGTCATCAGACCCAACAGGCACGCAATCATGGTTTCTTCGAAATGGTCGACCAGCCCGCCTTGGCCGGGTTTCGCACCAGACATCTCTCTGTCCCCGCATTTTTTTGATGAGAGTGGTGGGAGTGTGGCGGGCCACTAAGGCCCGCCCAGCCAATGCGTCCATAACTCCCCAGTCCCCGGACGCGTGGCTTGAACCGGGATCAGAACCCGGCGTTGATCGCCTGTGCGGCGTCGATCTTGTCCTGACCAACGTCACCGGCAAATTTGTCCCAGACTGGCTTCATCGCATCGACCCAGGCCTGGCGCTGCTCGGGGTTCAGTTCCCGGATGATGCCCCCTGCGTCAGTGATCGAAGCCTTGGCAGCTTCGTTTACGGAAAAGGCCTCCTTATTACGGGTCTCGGTCACTTCGGCGAGAATCGTCAGGAATTGATCGCGAACTTCAGGCTCCAGGCTGTCCAGCCAGTCAACTGAGGTTACAACCAGATAATCGATGATACCGTGGTTCGTTTCTGTGATGCCGTCCTGCACCTCGAAGAACTTCTTGCCGTAGATGTTCGACCAGGTGTTTTCCTGCCCGTCAACAACGCCCTGTTGCAGAGCACCGTACACTTCCGAGAACGCCATCTTCTGTGGGCTGCCACCAATTGCTTCCATCTGGGCAACCAATACGTCCGAAGACTGAACGCGGAACTTCAGGCCGTTCGCATCCGAAGGATCTTCCAACGGCTTGTTTGCAGACATCTGCTTCATGCCATTGTGCCAGAATGCCAGCCCTTGAAGGCCGCGGCGCTGCATGCTGTCTTTCATCGCCTGACCATCAGCCGAGGCTTGGAACGCATCCACAGCATCGATGTTCTTGAACATGAACGGCAGATCGAACAGGCGGAATTGCTTTGTAAATTTCTCGAACTTCGACAGCGAGGGCGCGGCCAACTGCACGTCGCCCTGCAGCATCGCTTCAAGAACCTTGTCATCGTTGTAAAGAGTGGAGTTCGGATAAACCTCCATGCACATCACGCCGTTCATCTCGTCATTGACGCGCTGCTCAAGCAGCGAAGCGGCGATGCCCTTGGGGTGTTTGTCCGTATTGGTCACATGCGCAAACTTCACGACGATCTCGCCATCATCGCAAGCTGCTACACCAGCGGTCGCTGTCACGGACAGTGCGATTGCGGTTGCTGCCGTTGTCAGGAATTTCATCAGTCTTATCCTCCCAGACTTCCCTAAAACTTCCATCGAGCGCCCAATCAGCGCCGTATGTTGCGGAGTGAACCGAATCGGCTCCTCACTCTCAACATTTTGTTTAGATGTTGCTGAAATCTGTTTTTTCCAAATAATTTCTTACGGTTAAATGATGTTCGTTATAAATCTGGTGTTTCGGCAGAACTACGCTGTGCGATTTTTCGCACAGGCAGTCAGCACCTTGTGCGAATTTCCGCACAATATCCGAATCGATGCGAGCGAATCGCTCGCTTAAGCCACAGCGCAACCGCAGTTCGCCCTAGCGGAAGTGTTTTGCTAACGACGATAGTCTTCTGGCCTAATGTGGTAGCGGGTCAGCTTGTCATAAAAAGTTTTGCGCGGCAGCTTCAGTGCCTTGGCGGCATCCGCAGCCTTGCCATTGTGGCGCCCAAGGGCTGCAATCAGCAAAGACCTCTCAACACGCGCCAATTGCTCGCTCAACCCCAGATCAGCGGCCTGTGCAACCTCATCCGGCATCCCCAACACAAACCGCATTGCCGCCGACATCAACGATCGGGCATTGCCCGGCCAATCCTGCGCCATCAGCGAGGCCAGATGCTCGGGTGTCACTTCAGGTTCCGCAATCCCGGCCTGCTCAGCGGCCTGCGCCACATAGCGGCGAAAGATGACGGGGATATCCTCGGGCCGTTCTGACAGGGCCGGGATTCGCACCCGCATGACATCCAACCTATAGAACAGATCGGCATTGAACCTTCCCTGTGCAGTAAGGTCCGACAAATCGGCCGTTGCCCCTGCGATGATTCTGGCTTCCGTCCCTTGTTCGATCAGTTCCAGCGCGGCGTATTGCGTGGCATCCGACATCGCCGAGATCTCATCCAGATACAGCGATCCGCCTGCCGCGTCCTTGCAGACACGCAATAAATCATCCGGGTTCAGGCCTGAGGCAGGGCGTTTGACAAATGGCCCCTGTCCAACCGGAGACATCAGATGGACAACTTCAGCAACCTTTGAAACTCCGCTACCCGCTGGCCCGGTAACCAGTACCTCGGCCCGTGTTGGCGCTACGCTCCGCACTCGCTCACGCAAGGCCTCGGCTCGATCTGACAACCCAAACAGCATGCGTGCTGCGGGATCGCCACGCTCAAGTTCGCGCCGTTGCTCGCGTTCCTGCAGAATTTCTGCGCGCGCGGCAAAGGCTCGTTCGAGTACCGCCAATAAATCCGCTGCTGCACAGGGCTTTTCCAGAAAATCAAATGCTCCCTGCCCCATGGCCTGTACTGCCATCGGGATATCGCCTTCACCTGTCAGCAATACCACTGGAAGCTCAGGATCAACCTCGCGCGCGTATGCGAGCAGATGAAACCCATCCCGCCCCGGCATGCGAATATCCGAGATGATCACACCGCCGAAGTCACGATGAATATGATCCTTTGCGGCCACGAAAGATCCCGCGGTGACCGGTTCATACTCGGCCAATTCGAGGGTTTGCGCCAAGGCCTCACGTACGGCGGCATCATCATCGACCAAAAGCACTTTGCGGATCATGCTGCCTCATCTTCTTCAAAGGGTTCCAGTTCAACCGTGAATTCAGCACCCTCGTCCGTGTTGGCACCGCGAATATCCCCCCCGAAGCTCTGAACCAGACCGTAGGATATCGACAGCCCCAGACCCATCCCCTCGGACGTCCCAACTGTTTTTGTGGTGTAGAACGGCTCAAACACGCGGTCGGGGTCCTCGATGCCGGGTCCGGTATCCCGCACAGACACGCGAATAGGCTTCCCCCCTGACAGAGTGACCAATATCCTGCGCGTCGGTCGATCGACCATCGCATCCGCTGCATTATTGATTAGGTTGACAAACACCTGCACAAGACGCACCTCTCCACCCCAAGCATAGACCGCAGTCTTTGGCGGCACCCACTCCAACGCGACATTCTCATCGCGCAGGCGCGCCTCAGTCAATTCGGTGGCAGTGTTCAGAACCTGAACCAGATCAACGCGCCCCATTGGTTCGCTTTCATTTCTCGCAAAAGCCCGCAGGTTCTTGATGATCCGCGCCATGCGTGCGGCCATATCGGAAATACGGCCCAGATTTTCGCCAGCTCTCTGGCCCTTGCCGCGCTCAAGAAAGGCGGACCCGTTGTCGGCGAACTGCTGAATCGCCATCAAGGGCTGGTTCAATTCATGACTGATGCCAGCCGACATCTTGCCCAAAGCGCTCAACTTACCAGCCTGAACCAAATCGGCCTGCGCTTGTTTGAGCGCGGCTTCCGCCTCCTGCCGCTCGGCAACTTCGTGGCGCAAAGCGCTATTAGCCGCCGTCAAGGCGCGCGTGCGTTGCGCGACCCGGCTTTCCAGCACGGTATTTGCCTCTGCAAGTGTCCGACGGCGTTCCGAGGCCAGAAACAACAAAGCACCAAAGGCGAAACAGATCGCCGCAACCGCCGCCGCCTGCAACCCCGCCAACCGGCGCGCCGGGGCGACATCAACCAGCATCTCTGCGGTCATCGCAATCACCGGAAGATCGAGCGTCAGATGCAGGGCGCGACGGGGCAGATAGCGACCCCAATTGAGCTTCCACACTTCATATCCCGCAATCCAGGTTGAGGCGAAATCGACATTCTCACCTTCGGGTGACATCAGGCCCTGCTGCCCTTGCCCGCGGCGCCATAGTAGCAGATCCGATCGGTTCGAGATAAAGACAACCCCATCCGTATCAACGAAAAACACCGCATCGGTGCTACCGCGCCAAGTTTGTTCAACGTCCTGCACATCGGCCAGAACCATCAACGCGCCTTGTATCTGCCCCAATTCCCCAAATGCAGGGGCCGCATATGAATAGATGCGATCGCCGCTTGCGTCTTCGACCCCATGCGCGCTGCCCAAGGCACCTTGCATGGCGCGCTCGAAGGCCGGATGTGCGGACATATCGCGCTGCGTCACCGGTTGGGCCGCGACAAGAACCTGACCCTCCGGATTCAGGTACATAACGTTAACGGCAGCGGTTTTGTCTGCCACATCCAGCAGCACCTTTCGGGCGGCCCGTTGCTGTTCTGATGTTTCTAGCTCCTGCAAAGCAGGATGATCCGCCATCAAGGCGGCCACTTCCTGATAGACCTGCATTTGCGTGCTCAGACGGTCGGCGGCCAGTTCCAAATCAGCCTCGGCCTTCTCGCTCAGTTGCGACAGGGCCTGACGATAGCCATAAGTCCAGACCGCCGCTGACAGCAATCCGACCGCGCATAAGAAACCGGCTATGATCCAAAAACGTTGCATATCTAGGGTCTTGCATTCAGCAGCCGCTATGGCAAGTCTGCACCGCATGAAGACGCTGACCCAATCCCCGACCGACCCGGCATTCGTGCAAAACCCATACCCCTTTTATGACAGCGCACGTCAGTCGGGCGATCTGTTCTACTGGAAAGACTACGGCCTTGTCGCGGCTGTCTCGCACAAAGCGGTGCAAATTCTGCTGCGCGATCGGCGCTTCGGGCGTGAAATCCCGGCGGAACTTGCAAAACCCGGCCCAGAGCATATTGCACCCTGGCTAGAAGTCGAATCCCATTCGATGTTAGAGCTTGAACCCCCGCGTCATACTCAATTGCGTTCTCTGGTACTGCGGGCGTTTACCTCTCGCGCGATCACGGCGCTTGAGGGGTCCACTGAACAGTTGTGCCACGATTTGATCAAGCAGTTCCCCGCTGGCCCCTTCGATCTGCTGGAGGCCTATTGCACCCAGGTCCCCGTGATCACGATCTGCCGTCTGCTTGGTGTGCCGGAAGACATGGCACCGCAACTGTTGCAGTGGTCGCACGCCATGGTGGCCATGTATCAGGCAAACCGGACGCGCCAGACCGAAGACGAAGCCGTCCGTGCCACACAAGCCTTTACCACCTATCTCGAAGAATACATCGAAAAACGCCGCACTGACCCGCGTGACGATCTGATCACCCGGTTGATCGCGGCAGAGGAAGATGGTGAAAAACTCTCGCGCGACGAACTGATCACGACCTGCATTTTGTTGCTGAACGCCGGTCACGAAGCCACCGTGCACGCCATCGGCAATGGCGTGAAGACTATGTTGACGACGGGTACACAGCAGTATGTCCTGACGCCCGGCACCATCGACGGCGCAGTCGAGGAAATCCTGCGTTTCGATCCACCACTGCACATGTTCAGACGCTATGCCTATGAAGACATTGAACTCTTCGGTCACCGCTTTGCGCGTGGTGACGAAGTTGCCTTGCTTCTGGGCGCAGCCAATCGCGACCCTGCTGCTTGGTCCCAACCCGATACATTCGACCCGATGCGAGATGTAAGCGCTAATACTAGCTTTGGCGGTGGCCTTCACTTCTGTGTGGGCGCTCCGCTGGCCCGGCTTGAGATGCGGATCGCCCTGCCCATCCTGTTCCAGCAATGCCCAAAGCTAGAGCTGACGGCAGAGCCGCAATATTCGGACAGCTACCATTTCCACGGGCTGACCAAACTCATGGTAGCGGTCTGACTTAGCATCCTGTCAAGAAACCCGGATCCGTGCTTCATCTGGCCATAAATATCTCGGGGGAGTCGCCTTCGGGCGGCGGGGGCGGCGCCCCCATTCACGCTTCATCCTATCCGACAGACTTCAGTGGTAGCATGGTGGTCGATTTGATCTCTTCCATCGAAAGCAAGGCTGTGACGTTGTGCACCCGTACCTCTGAAATCAAAGCCTGATAAAACGCATCATACGCACGCGCGTTCTTGACGCGCACTTTCAGAATGTAATCGATGTCTCCAGCCAAACGGTGCGCTTCCTGAACCTCTGGACGATCGCGCAACGCTTTCAGGAACTTCTGCTGCCACTCAGCCTCATGTTCCGACGTACGGATCAGCACAAAGAATGTGGCCTCAAAGCCCAACGCTTCGGCATCCAGCAATACGGTCTGCTGGCCAATGACCCCTGCCCCCTTGAGCTTGCGAATGCGATTCCAAACCGGCGTCTTGGAGCTCCCTACACGGGCTGCGATTTCGTCAAGCGACTGGCTGGCATCCCGTTGCAGCTCGGCTAGAATTTTCCGATCCGTGTCGTCTATTCGCACCGACATTCCAATTTCCCTTCCAATTCAGAACAAACCTTCTTCCACTCGCCGCAGATAGAACATATGTTCTTATTTCTTCACGCATATGGCGATTTGGCGGGAATATTTCCTATATTGGCACACAAGTCAATTCAGTCACGAGATGATCCGATGCAGGTCAAACAAACAAATATGCGCATTCACAAACCCGGCGTCGCCCGAGTTGCGCAATACCCGCACAAAGTCTCGGTTTTCAATAAGGAGCTTGCCTGATGGCCCGCGCTTTTACCCCCAAAGTCGTCACCGCCAACGACTTGTTGGAAGGTGATGTGATTTACCAGACCGAAGATGACCGGTGGTCGCGCGAGTTGTCCGATGCCGAACTGATCACGGACGAAGCCCACGCTCAGGTTCGTCTGCTGGATGCCGCGCGTCAGGCCAACAAGATCGTCGGTGCCTATCTTGCCGACGCGGTGGCCGGAGAAAACGGCCCCGAACCCACCCACTTTCGGGAGGATTTCCGCCGGACTGGTCCGTCCAACTATGCCCACGGCAAACAGGAAACCTCCCCGCAGCCTCGGGCCTGATCTCAGGCCATTCTCTCTCCCCTTCAAGGCCCCGGGTCCGGGGCTGCAACTAAGGACAGCTAAACATGTATCGCTACTCCGAGTTCGACACAGCATTTTTGGCAGAACGCAACGCGCAGTTCCGTGCGCAGGTTGAGCGTCGCATTGACGGATCGCTGACTGAAGACGAATTCAAGCCCCTGCGCCTGATGAACGGCCTGTATCTGCAGCTGCACGCCTACATGCTGCGCGTTGCCATTCCTTATGGCACGCTGTCCAGTGCACAGATGCGTCAACTCGCATTGCTCGCCGAGAAGTGGGACAAAGGCTACGGCCATTTCACCACCCGTCAAAACATCCAGTATAACTGGCCAAAACTGAACGACGTGCCGGATATGCTGGACGCACTGGCCGAGGTTGGCATGCACGCCATCCAGACCTCGGGTAACACCATCCGCAACGTGACCGCCGATCATTTCGCCGGTGCCGCCGCGGATGAGGTCGCTGATCCGCGCCCCTATGCCGAACTGCTGCGCCAGTGGTCGACCGACCATCCTGAATTCCAGTTCATGCCCCGCAAATTCAAGATCGCCATCACCGGCAGCGAGAATGACCGCGCCGTGATCAAGGCGCATGACATCGGTCTGCAATTGGTTGAGCGTGATGGCGTTCTGGGTGCCCGCGTCATCGTTGGCGGTGGTCTGGGCCGTACGCCCATGATCGGCAAAGAGCTATCGGAATTCGTCGCCTTTGACGACCTGCTGGCCTATCTTGAGGCCACCGTTTCCGTGTGGAACCAGATCGGCCGTCGCGACAACAAGTACAAGGCGCGCATCAAGATCACCGTGCACGAGCATGGCATCGACGCCATCCGTGCCAAAGTGAACGAGCGATTCCTGAAGGTTCGCCCGCAATTCAAAGGCGCGGATATGAGCCTGCTGGAAGAAATCAAAGGCCACTTTGCGCCTCCAGCCTTCCGTGATGGTTCGGTTGCCTCGTTCGAGAGTGCCTACACCAACGATCCGGTCTTCCGTTCGTGGGTCGACACCAACATCGCGCCGCACAAGAACGCGGACCACGCGATCGTCACGATCTCGATCAAGAAGCACGGCCAGACGCCGGGCGATGCGACTGCCGAGCAGATGCGCGTAATGGCTGATCTGGCCGAAGAGTTTGCCTATGACGAACTGCGTATCAGCCACGAGCAGAACGTAATCCTGCCGCATGTCCACAAATCCGACCTGCCCGCGATCCACGCGACGCTGAAAGAATACGAATTGGCGACCGCCAACATCGGCTTGATCAGCGACATTATCGCCTGTCCCGGTATGGATTACTGCGCACTGGCGACGGCACGTTCGATCCCCGTGGCGCAGGAAATCGCGACCCGGTTCGAAGACCTGAAACTGGAGCATGATATCGGCCACCTGAAGATCAAGATTTCAGGCTGCATCAACGCCTGTGGTCACCACCATGTGGGTCACATCGGCATTCTTGGCCTAGACCGCGCTGGCGTCGAAAACTACCAGATCACTCTGGGTGGTGACGGCACCGAATCCGCCGCCATCGGTGATCGTACTGGCCCGGGCTTCGCCTATGACGAGATCGTTCCGGCGGTCGAGCGCATCGTCGACACGTATCTGGAGCAGCGCGACAGCGCCGAAGAGACCTTCTTGCAGACCTATCGCCGCGTTGGCATGGCACCGTTCAAAGCGGCGCTTTACCCCGAGGCACAGGCCAATGCCGCTTGACCTGATCCAAACGGAACTGGGGACTGACCGCGCCGAACTGACCGAAAAGGTCGAGGCGCTGAACGCCCGCTTCCGCCACCACAGTGCCCATGATGTGATGCATGGCGCATTGGACGAGATCGAGGAGCTTGCTCTGGTCTCCAGCTTTGGCGCGGAATCGGTGGTGTTGCTGCATATGGCTGCAGTGGTCGACAAGATGACCCCAGTGCTGTTCGTGGACACCCAGATGCTGTTTGCCGAAACGCTGGAATACCAGCAGGAGGTCAGCGAGCGTCTGGGCCTGCGCAATGTGCAGATCATCCGCGCCGAGGATGAAGATGTTCAGCGCGACGATCCTTATGGCGCGTTGCGTCTGCGTGACACCGATGCCTGCTGCAACCTGCGCAAGACCTTCCCGCTGCAGAAAGCTCTGACCGGGTATTGTGGCTGGATCACCGGGCGCAAACGGTTTCAGTCCGGCACCCGTGCAGCGCTGGACTTTTTCGAGGTCGAGGACGGAACCGGCCGGATCAAGGTCAACCCCTTGGCCCACTGGGCGCCCAACGATGTGCGCGCCTATATGGAAGAAAACAACCTGCCCCGGCATCCGCTGGTGGCCAAAGGATACCCCTCGATCGGCTGTGCGCCCTGCACTTCGCCGGTCAAAGAAGGCGAAGACCCCCGCGCCGGGCGCTGGCGCGATCAGAACAAGGAAGAATGCGGCATCCATTTTGTTGATGGAAAAATGGTGCGCATCGGAGAGAAAACATGAACGTAATCGTAAACGACGAGGGCTTTGCCCCCGATGATTGGACCGATGGCTATGTCACGCTGGACGATGCAGCGAATGACGTGGTTGCACTGGATATCGCCTCGGACACTGACCCCGATGAACTGTTTGACCGGCTGGGCAGCGCCCAGATGGTGCGCGTGGACTTTCCATCCTCAGCGGATGGGCGCGGCTTTACGATCGCGCGCGTTCTGCGTCTGAAAGGTTATACAGGTCGCCTGCGGGCAAAAGGCCATGTTCTTGCAGACCAATACGCCATGGCGCGTCGTAGCGGCTTTGACGAAGTCGAAATTGATGACACCTTGGCGAACCGGCAGCCCGAAGATCAGTGGTTGGCCCGGGCCAATTGGCAGGACAACAACTACCAGACCCGTCTGCGCGGCTGACCCGCCATCGCCAACCTGTGATACGAAAGGGGCAATCTGCCCCTTTTCCTGACTTGGATCAAAGATTAAACGGAGATGTCGGTTTAGCAGACCGGTAGTGAAACGATGACAGAGATGAAACCCGTGAGTGAAGCAACCGCCGTTAAGGCCCCTGTCCTGCCCGATGCCCAGACCGTGACCGAGGTCAAGCACTGGACCGATCGCCTGTTTTCTTTCAAGGTGTCGCGCCCGGCTTCCTTGCGCTTTCGCTCGGGTGAGTTCGTTATGATCGGCCTACTGGGCGATAATGGCAAACCGCTGTTGCGCGCCTATTCCATCGCCTCGCCTTCATGGGATGAGGAACTGGAATTCTACTCGATCAAAGTGCAAGACGGCCCGCTGACCTCAAAACTGCAGCACATCCAGCCTGGTGATCAGATCATCCTTCGGCCCAAACCCGTCGGCACGCTGGTGCATGACGCATTGCTGCCCGGCAAGCGCATCTGGTTCTTCGCCACCGGCACAGGCTTTGCGCCCTTCGCGTCGCTGCTGCGTGAACCGCAGACCTATGAGGATTATGACGAGGTTATCATCACCCATACCTGCCGCGACGTAGCTGAACTGGATTACGGTCGCGAGTTGATCGAGGGCGTCAAACAGGACGAGTTGCTGGCCGAACTGATTGGTGACGGTTTCGCCGACAAGATCCGCTATTATCCCACCACCACGCGGGAAGAGAGCCCAAAGATGGGCCGTATAACCGAGCTGTTAAAAGACGGCACCGTATTTGCCGATCTGGGCATCGAAGGTGGTATCAAGCCAGATACTGATCGCGCGATGGTTTGTGGCAGCCTTGCCTTCAACCATGACATCAAAGCAATTCTGGAAGAGTTCGGCTTGCGAGAAGGTGCAAATTCCGAACCCAAGGAATTCGTGATTGAAAAGGCATTTGTGGGCTAATGGGGTTTGCCGGTGGAGTTATCGACACCCTAAACCGGCAAAAACTCACGAAATTCATGGAAAATTCATGCGGCTTGCAATTTATGCCGCTTGAAACACCTCTCAGCCCGGTCTAAATTCCGGGCTCGAAATTCTGCAATCATCAAAGGAATGAACCCATAGCCCGCAGACCTCACAACGCGCCGCCACAGCGAGATACCGGCCCGCGCGTCAATGACAAGATCCGTGCTCCCGAAATTCGCCTGATTGGCGCCGAAGGTGAAAATGTCGGGGTGGTTCATCCCGCAAAGGCCATGCAGATGGCCGCCGATGTCGGCCTCGATCTGGTTGAGATTTCGCCCAACGCGAACCCGCCGGTCTGCAAAATCATGGATTTCGGCAAGTTCAAGTACGAACAGCAGAAACGCGAAAGCGAAGCCCGCAAGAAGCAAAAGATCATTGAGGTGAAAGAGGTCAAGTTCCGGCCCAACACCGACACGCATGACTATGACGTCAAGATGCGCAACGTGTTCAAGTTTCTTGAGAACGGCGACAAGGTCAAAGTCACCCTGCGTTTCCGGGGCCGCGAGATGGCGCACCAGAACCTGGGGCGTGAGCTGCTGGAACGTGTGGCCGAAGACGTCAAGGATCTGGGCAAGATCGAGAACATGCCCAAGATGGAAGGCCGTCAGATGATCATGATGATTGGCCCGCTGCCACAGAAGTAGGTTTTCTTTTTGTAGAATGACAAAAGCCCCTCCGAAATCGGAGGGGCTTCTTTGTTTTCTGGCTTCTCGCCTAAATCAGATCACCGAGGATATCGCCCGATCCAGCTTGTCTACAAGCTCGACCAGTTGGTCATCTTCGATGACAAAGGGCGGTGCTAGGAGGATATGATCTCCGTTGCGTCCATCACGCGTTCCCGACATCGGGTAACAGATCAATCCCTCGGCCATGGCGGCCTTCTTGATCTTGGCCGCTAGGCCGCGCGACGGATCAAACGGAGTTTTCGTATCCCGATCCTCGACCAACTCAATTCCTCGGAATAAGCCGCGGCCCCGTATGTCCCCGACATTCGGGTGTTGGCCAAACTTGTTTTCCAACATGCTCTGCAATTTGCCCCCCATTACGCCGGCCCGCGCTGGCAGTTCACGAGAAGTAAGTTCCTGTACAACGGCAAGCGCAGCCGCAGTCGCAACCGGATGACCGATATAGGTGTGGCCATGCTGGAAGAAGCCCGATCCATCCCGGATCGCATCATAGATTCGACCCGAACACAGCATCGCTCCGATAGGCTGATACCCAGCCCCCAACCCTTTGGCGATACAAAGAATATCCGGCGTGACATCGTCATGATCACAGGCAAACAAATGCCCGGTACGCCCCATGCCGCACATTACTTCGTCGAGGATCAGAAGAACGCCGTGTTGATCGCAAATTTCACGGATTCGCTTGTAGTACCCCTCGACTGCCGGAACAGCCCCAAGCGTCGCACCAACCACCGGCTCCGCCATGAAAGCCATGACCGTTTCAGGCCCAAGGCGCAGGATTTCTGCCTCCAGCTCATTCGCAACGCGCTGACCATATTCAAAACTGCTCTCATCCTCAGGCTTTTCGGCGTACTCATAGCAAGGAGCGATATGAGTCATCTCGATCAGCATCGGTGCAAACTGCGCCCGCCGCCATTCATTGCCACCCGCCGAAAGTGCCCCCAAAGTGTTGCCGTGATAGCTTTGTCGGCGCGCTATGACATGACGGCGTTCAGGCTGGCCGGTTTCCAGATAATACTGCCGCGCCAGTTTGATAGCAGCCTCGGTCGCCTCTGACCCGCCCGAGACAAAATAGACCCGGTCCAGTTCGCCGGGGGAGTGTTTAATCAGCAGATCGGCCAGTGCCTCGGCCGGTGCCGAGGTCATAAAGCCCGTATGCGCAAACGCAATCTGCGCCACCTGATCCTGCACCGCTTTGACCACAGCGGCGTTGGAATGGCCGAGGCATGAAACGGCAGCATCACCACAATCCAGATAGCGACGGCCGGTTGAGTCGATGAGATAACAGCCGTCACCACCAGCGGCCTCAGGCAGTTCCGACTTTGTATGGCGTGGAAATACGTGACTCATGTCGACGTCCTTTTCAGAAGATCAATCAGCGCCGCGACGGATGCGGCATTGTCAGCCCAGGTTTGTCCATCCGGACCGGCAAGGCTGTTCTCAAAACCCACGCGCACATCGCCACCCAACTGCGCGGCCTTTTGCAGGCACGCATGCTCCTGCCCTCCAAAGGCACAGACCATCCATGGATCAGCGCTGTGCGGAAACACATCCAGATCATTCGGACTCGATTCCTGCGCCGTGGCATAGCGACCAAGGACAAGCAGACGGTCGACCTGATCCGATTTTACCACCCCTTCAGCCTGCCAATGGGTCAGTAACTCGACGTCAGCGACATCATAGAGGATATGCTGAACACGAGTCCCTTGTTCCGCGCATAGTGCGTAGACCTTTGGCGCAAGTTCGGGCGACCGTGCAATCTCGCGCACCGAAATCGAAGCCCAGTCCGGGCGCACATTTTGCAAACAAGCAAGTTGTGCTTGAACGCCGAAAACGCCAGCAGCTTCTGTCGTAATCTGGATGTCCATGTCAGGGGCCGCAGCACGCAGTTCAGCAATGGTTTCGCGATACAAACCCGCATCTAGTGAATGGTTACCTGACTGATCGCGAATATGCAGATGCAGACCTTGCGCACCTGCCCTATGGCACGTTTTCGCGACCTTGACGATTTCATCAGTCTTGATCGGCAGGGCAGGATGATCTCCATGCCCTTGTCGCGCCCCGTTCGGAGCCACCAACACATATGGCCTTCTCGTCATCCTCAAACCAGTCCCAGACATTCCGTCACCTGTTTTTTACGATCCCGAATTAGACACCTCGCTCACGTTTTCAATTTGCAATCTTCATAACATTTGTTTTTTCTTACCAAATGCAACACACCTCATCCCAACTGACCGAGCAGCTTCGGCACGAAATCGACACCCTGCCTCAGCAAATGCAAGCCGCAGCGAAATACATCATCGACCACCCTGGCGATTTCGGGCTCGACCCGGTTCGGCTTACCGCCGAGAAAATCGGTGTCAGTTCAAACGTTCTGGTTCGGTTGGCACAACGTATGGGGTTCGACAGTTTTGATGCGTTCAGACGGCCCTTTCGCCAGACCCTTGTCACAGACCGGGAAGATCGGCTGGGTCAAGGCTGGCTGGATCGCATGAAATCGGGGGGCCAATTCAGCGCCGCGCAAGCTGGGTTTGCGCAAAACGAACTGAACGTCGTAGCCCGCTCCCTGCGACTGGCCGATCCTGATTTGATGCAACAGGTCACGGAGTACATGATTGCAGCTAATCGCTGTTTCATAACCGCGACCCGGGCCAGCTATGCTTTGGCCTATTATCTCCACTATGCGGGTCGGATGGCACACCCAGGATTTCAGCTTATCCCGCGACATATGGGATCAGCCATCGATGATTTGCTCGAGGCCGATGAAGCGGACTGCCTTTTCGCTATTACCGTTCACCCCTATTCCTCTGACACCATACAATCCATGCGTTTTGCGCGTAAACGCGGCATGCGCATCGTGCTATTGTCGGATAGCGACGTCATCGCCCCTGGTGTTAACCCTGACATCGTGCTGCCTGTAAGTACCCGCGCGCAACATCACTTTTCCAGCTTCTCCGGAGCGATGGCAGTGCTTGAATGCCTGCTAGGTCATCTCTTTGCCGCCGGGGGATCAGCCGCGCGTGACCGCGTGGAACGCTATCAGACGGCACGAGAAGACACCGGCGCCTACTGGCGCCCCGCCAAGCCCCCAAGAGTTCGGAAAGAATAAAGAGCCCCGGCTTTCACCGAGGCTCTCAAAGCTGATTAACAATCAGATCAGCTGCAAGCTTCGACAGCCCGTTTCGTCATAACAGTGACCAGATGCGCCCGATACGTTTTGCTCCCGTGCAGATCACCAATCATGTTCATCGGATTGATGTGCAGCCCCATCAAAGCGTCCGCGCGGAACTCTTTGTTCAGGGCCTCCTCAGCCTCTGCCCAGCGGAAAACTCCGTCCTCGCTTGCGCCGGTTACTGCAACCCGAACGCCATTGGCGAACCGAGCGAGATAAACCCCGACCAACGCAAACCGAGACGCGGGCTGCAAAAACTTCTGATAACTCGCCGCCTGAGGCACAGGGAAACGCACCGAAGTGATAATCTCGCCCTCTTCCAGAGCTGTCGTGAACATGCCCTGAAAGAAGTCATCCGCCGCTATCTGGCGATTATTGGTGACAATGGTCGCGCCTGAACCCAGCACTCCCGCCGGATAACAGGCCGCTGGATCATTGTTGGCAATCGAACCGCCAATAGTGCCACGATTACGCACCGCAGGATCACCGATCTGGCCGGCCAGCGCTGCCAGCGCCGGATAGTTACCAGCAGCTTCAGCGGCCACATTTGCGTGGGTTGTCGCACCGCCTATCGCTACCGAGCCATCATCCTCGACGCAGACCCCTTTCATTTCAGCGATTCCATTGACCGAAACCAGCTTGGATGGCGCGGCCAACCGCTGCTTCATTGTGGGGATCAGGGTTTGCCCACCCCCCAATGCCTGTGCATCCTCAACTCCCAACGCAGTAACCGCGTCAGCGATGGTCGAGGGTTTCTCAAACTCGAAATTGTACATTTCGTTCTTCCTTTCCGAAAAGCGCGGATCCGCCCTTCATCTGGCTATAAATATCTCGGGGAGCGCGAGGGGCTGGCCCCTCGCACCCGAACCTCTCAACCATGCATTGCTGTCCAAACACGCGACGGGCTCATCGGCATGTCAATGTGATCAACAGCCTTTCCACCCGAGTTCAGCGCATCCAGAACCGCGTTGACTACCGCAGGCGGCGAGCCAATCGCACCAGCTTCACCGCAGCCCTTCACACCCAACGGGTTGTGCGTACACGGCGTCTGGCTGGAATGGTCGACCGCATAGAACGGCAGATCATCGGCGCGTGGCATCGCGTAATCCATGAAGGATGCGCTCAGCAACTGGCCATTCTCGTCATAGGCGCAGTTTTCCAACAAAGCCTGACCGATACCCTGACCGATACCGCCATGTACCTGACCATCCACAATCATCGGGTTAACGATGTTGCCAAAGTCATCCGCAGCGGTGAACGCTTCGATGGTCACCTGTCCAGTCTCGGGATCCACCTCAACCTCGCAGGCATATGCCCCCGCTGGGAAGGTGAAGTTGGCCGGGTCATAAAATGCGGTCTCCTCCAGCCCCGGCTCAACCTCCAATGGGAAGTTGTGCGGTACATAGGCTGTCAGAGTCACATCACCCCAGGCCACCGACTTGTCAGTGCCCGCGACGCTGAACTGACCGTCCTTCAGCTCGATATCGGCCTCGGACGCCTCGAGCAGGTGGGCCGCGATCTTCTTGGCTTTGTCGATGACCTTTTCGGTCGCCTTAACCATGGCCGAACCACAGACCGCCAGCGAGCGTGAGCCATAAGTGCCCATGCCGAACGGGATCTTCGAGGTGTCGCCATGCACAATCTCGACCATCGACTCGTCGATGCCGATCATGTCGGCCACTACCTGCGGGAAAGCAGTCTCATGCCCCTGCCCGTGGCTATGTGCACCAACCATGACACTGATAGAACCGGTGGCGTTTACCCGAACCGTAGCTGCATCATAGAGTCCTGCCCGGGCCCCCAGCATACCGACGATGTTCGAGGGCGCGATGCCGCAGGCCTCGATATAGCAATTGACGCCTAGACCACGCAGCTTGCCATTGGCCTCGCTTTCCGCCCGCCGCGCGGCAAAGCCAGCCAAATCAGCAGCAGCCTCAAGCTTATCCATCGTCCCGTTGTAATCCCCGGTGTCGTAGGTCAGCGCCACCGGTGTGTCATACGGAAACTGGGTGATGAAATTCTGGCGACGCAGGGCGATCGGATCGACACCCAGTTCACGCGCTGCCTTGTCGATGACGCGCTCCAACTGATAGGTTGCCTCTGGCCGACCCGCACCGCGATAAGCGTCCACCGGCACTGTGTTGGTGAACATTGCCTTCACATTCACCTGAATGACCGGCGTTTTGTAGTTGCCCGCCATCAGAGTGCCATGCAGCCAAGTCGGAACCGAGCTTGAGAAGGTCGACAGATACGCGCCCAGATTGGCGTAGGTGTTAGTGCGAAGGCCTGTGAAGTTATTGTCCGCGTCCAACGCGAGCTCAATCGTGCTGACGTGGTCGCGGCCCTGCGCATCCGACATAAACGCCTCGGACCGGCTGGCGGTCCATTTGACCGGACGGTTGCAGGCCTTGGCAGCGAATGTACAGAACGCCTCTTCCGCGTAGTGGAAAATCTTCGTGCCAAATCCACCACCAACATCAGGCGCTACAACACGCACTTTGTGTTCAGGCAAGCCCAGAACAAATGCGCACATCAGCAAGCGGATCACATGCGGGTTCTGCGAAGTGGTGTAGAGCGTGTACTCATCCGTACCCCGGCTGTATTCGGCCACCGCAACGCGCGGCTCCATCGGATTCGCAACCAGACGGTTATTGATCAGGTCCAGAGTGGTGACATGGGCCGCGTTGGCAAAAACCTCATTGACCTTGTCATTGTCTTCTTCGCCTAGATGCCAGTCATAGCAGATGTTGTTCTTCAAATCCTCATGGATAAGCGTCGCGCCATCCTGCGCTGCGGCTTTCATATCCAGCACGGCAGGGAGCTCTTCGATATCCACTTCAATCGCTTCCGCCGCATCTCGGGCGAGTTCAAGGCTGTCCGCGACAACGGCAGCGATGGGATCGCCTACATGTCGGACCTTGCCTTGCGCCAGAATGGGATGCGGTGGTTCTTGCATCGGGGCGCCATGACGGTCGGTTACTTCCCAGCCGCAGGGCATTCCGCCCACGCCTTCAAAGTCCTTGCCGGTGAACACCTTCACAACCCCCGGCAAACCCTCGGCGGCAGATGTGTCAATGTTGGTGATCCGGCCATGCGCGATGTCGGACCGTAGGAAATGCACATAGGCCTGGCCATGTACGTTGATGTCGTCGGTGTAATTGCCTGCTCCGGTCAGAAAGCGTACGTCCTCGCGCCGCTTGGAACTGGCTCCGATGCCACTGTCTTTGGGCATTGCTTGTTCTCCTCCGTGGAAAAGAATTTTCGTCGAAAATTCTTAACCGCCTCACTCGGCGGCGATGCTGGAAACGTCTTGACCCGATGCGGCCATGATTGCCTTGACGATGTTGTGGTAGCCTGTGCACCGGCATAGGTTACCCTCAAGGTACTTGCGAATTTCGCCTTCGGTCGGGCGCGGGTTATCCTTGAGCAATGCTGCAGCGCTCATCACCATGCCCGGAGTGCAAAATCCACATTGCAGCCCGTGATGATCCTGAAAGGCCTGTTGGATCAAGTTCAGCGTGCCATCTTCGGCCGCCTGCCCCTCGATCGTGCCCACATCCGCGCCGTCTGCTTCCAGCGCCAGCATGTTGCAGGATTTGACCGCCTCACCATTCACGTGCACCACGCACGCGCCACATTGAGCCGTGTCGCAGCCAATATGTGTGCCTGTCAAATTCAGGTGGTCGCGTAGAAATCCGGACAATAGAGTCCGCCCTTCAACATCACCGCTGACGGCAACGCCGTTCACGGTCATTGAGACCTTGGTCATAAGATCCTCCCCTTTTTTTGGCTTATTTGCTAAGCCAGAGTTAAACACGGTAAATTTCGTTTGAGAACAAAAATATTTGCCTGATTTTTCCGCAGTTTCGCTGATCAGCCTTCTAACAATGATGCGTCCACCAAACAGGGCAAAATTGCCGTTGCGTCATTTACTCTTGGCAGCGCGGGGCTGTGGCCGCGTCGGGATTTCTTTTAACAGCCCACCGACACCCATCCCTGCGATGTCCGCGCCCGTCGTTTCGATTCCGCAAGCAACGCGGGACAAGACCCAATCCGCCCCGTTCAATGCTGGTGAGCGCGCGCATCCGGGCAAACCGATAATGGGGCGCCCGCCGGAAGATCCCAAAAACAACAGGTTCCCCGGATCGACCGGCATTCCAAACCGGTCGACGATACCCCCCGCTGCCCGCACAGAAGCAGGCGCCACATCATCTTTATCCGACGTGGCCGATCCGGTCAGGATCATGACGATCTCACCCCGAATGGTCGAAATCGATGCTGTTAAGTCGCCCATCCGATGCGGCACCACCTGAACATCTGACAGATTCATACCCAAAGCCTCAACCCGGCTACGAATAGCAGCGATACCTTTTTCATTAGATGGCCCGCCAGCAATGTCGGTAACGATGAGACCCGCATTTTCGTATTTGGGCACCGATAAGCGAATAGCGTCCTGCGCATGACGGGCCGCACTCTCAACGTCGGATCGAGGTACGGCATAAGAAATCACCTTGATCGTCGCGACCATACCGCCAGCCGTCATCTGCTGATATTGTGGCACCGTCGCAACCGTGATCATCGGGTTGACCTGATTGAACTTTTGCAAGGCATCGGTATCCAGCACCGCGACGCCTGGTCCATTTGCTAAAAGGTTGACCCGGCCTGTAAAGGCTTCGGTGACACGCAGATTTGCCTGTGTGGGACTTGGTGCAAGCGCTTCTGCCAGCAGCGCTGCGGCTTCGTCCTCATGGCAATCACCTTGCTCCAGTCTGGCGACTGTGACCTCGGTCAGACCGACTTGTTGCAACTCGGCTATGTGCTCGGACGAAAGCGTTATACCTTTCCTAAGCTTGCGGTTTCCCGCTTTGACGGAATGGGCTAATATCGCGCCGTCGGCGTCGGAAACGGGTACCGGACCAAACTTCACGCTCTGCCTCGCAGGACCGCCGTCATCTGCGCCAGAATCGCAACGGCTATCTCAGACGGTCCAGCCGCCCCGATATCAAGCCCAACAGGTCCGTGAATCAGTGAAATCTGGTCATCGTTGAACCCGGCCTGCTTCATCCGCTCCACGCGTTTGGCATGTGTGCGCTTAGATCCGAGTGCGCCGATGTAGAACACATCGGCCGCCAAACCGGCCTGAAGCGCGGGGTCATCAAGTTTGGGGTCGTGGGTCAGCAACACAAGCGCCGTGCGCGAGTCGAGACCAAGCTTTGACACAGCCTCATCCGGCCAATCCGTCAGGATGGTTTCTCCGGGAAAACGTGCGTCCGATGCGAAGGCCTCGCGCGGATCTATAATCGTCGGGTCATAGCCCGCGATCCGGGCCATCGGCACCAGAGCTTGGGCGATGTGCACCGCTCCCACCACTATCAACCGTAGCGGTGGGTTGTGGACAGCGACAAAGGTTTGCCCATCCTCTTCGAACCCGGACCTGTCCATACGCAAGCGTTCGGAATAGGCATTACGGCGCAACGCGCGCTGGCCCGTCTCGACATTGACTTCATAGGCCAAGGATTCGCGCCGCGCCCGTGCCGCGACCAGTTCGGCCAGCATTGGTTCGGGCAGGACCTTGCCGACCGGTTCAACCAAAACCCTGATCGTACCGCCGCAGGCCAGACCGACGGCAAACGCATCCTCGTCGCTTACACCGAACTCTAGCAGCCTTGCCTCGCCTTCCTCTATGGCTTCCAGCGCTTCGACGATCACGGCACCTTCGACGCAACCACCAGAAACCGAGCCTTCGATCCGACCATCGCCCGCAATGACCAACTGCGCGCCTACACGGCGCGGCGCGCTGCCCCAGGTCTCAACCACAGTGGCCAAAGCAGCGCCCTTCCCGGCGCGATACCATTTTAGTGCGGTTTCCGGGCTGCTATCGAATCGTTCCATTTAGACCTCCGGCCGTGCTTGGGTTCAACATAGTCAGCTTTGGAGCAATGAAAAGCGCTCAGCGGGTCGATCTTGTGGCGCTAACAAGCCGATTTTGAACTCACATTCACAAATTGTTGAATGTTGGAAGGCGTCATTCTAGCCTGCATGCGATTCCGGGGCCTATTCGGGATCGTCCCAACATATTTCATAGCGGAGACAAACAGTTGAAACGCATTCTTACACTCGGAGCAGCGATCGGCCTGTTGACTGCCAGCACCGGCTGGGCTGACACATTTCTGAAATACGGTGAGGTCGAAGGCTGGAAGGTTTTCATCGATCAGGACAAGAAATCCTGCCTTATCGAAGCGGTTGATGACGCTGCAAATGTCGTGCAGATGGGCCTGACCGAAGATCGCGGCGTTGGCTATGTTGGTGTCTTCACCAAGGCCAAAACCAACATCAAGAAAGGCGAGAAAGAGGCTGTTGCCATCCTTATAGGCGACAATATTTATGTCGGAGAAGCCACCGGTATGAAGGGGAACATCACCAAGGGCTATTCGGGCGGGTATGTTCTGTCGGACGACCCTCAGTTCGCGGATGACCTTGCCAAGAAGAAGGTGATGGTCGTGTTCCCGGAAAAAGAGTTCGCCTTCACAGTCGATCTGACCGGCACTTACAAAGCCATGGAGATGGCGCGAAAGTGCAATGAAGAACAGCTGTCTTAATATCTAGTCAGAAAGCGCGGCCATCAGCCGCGCTTTCTGACCCTGATCGTCAGGCTGAGATATCACGGCGGCCAGATCTTCCAGCGACGCAATCGAATGCCCGGCGCGGAAGCTGTCGACATGTGGAAGCATTGTCGCAACGCCCTGAGCCTTTGGCGCGAACCCATCCCAGCGCAGCAATGGGTTCAGCCAGATCAAGCGTCGCGACGACAGGTGCAAACGCTCGATTTCCTTTTCCAGCATCTCAGGATCGCCACGCTCCAACCCGTCGGTGATCAACAACACGACCGCCCCCTGCCCCATGACACGCCGCGACCAGTCGCGGTTGAACTGATGCAGGCATTCTCCGATCCGTGTTCCGCCTTCCCAGTCCTGCGCCTCGGCCCCGGCAGCGGCCAGAGCTGCATCGACATCACGTTGATGCAGATGGCGGGTGATGTTGGTCAGGCGTGTGCCAAACGTGAAGGCGTGCACTTTGGCCCAACCTGCGCCTTTGGCATTCGAAACCGCGTGTAGAAAGTGCAGAATGATCCGACTGTATTGGCTCATCGACCCGGAGATATCGCACAACGCAACCAAATTCGGCCACCGAGGTTTGGGTTGCAAGTGCGCGATATCGCGTAGTTCGCCACCCTGCCGCATCGCTGACCTAAGTGTCCGAGCGCGATCAATGCGGTGACCGAGGTGACTGGCCTGACCTCGGCGAGACTCGATGGGTTTGACCGGTAAGTTCAGGCGCGACAGCATGCGTTTGGCCCGGGCGATCTCGGATGTACTCATCTGTTCGAAATCAAGGTTGCGCAAGCGTTCTTCGGATGACGCGGTTTGGGTTGCGTCGATCTCGATCTCGCTTTCCTCTTGTTGCTCGGTTGATTCTGGCAAGTCGCGTTCGACGCCATCCAACAAGGCCTCAGCCGCCCGCTTTTCAGCCGCATCCGCTTTGCGCTCCTCCTGAACACCGCGAATGGCGGGCAGCATCATGGACATCATATGTTCTAGATACCGCGGATCGCGCCAATAGAGGCGGAAGACTTGCGCAAAAACCGTTCGATGTTCCGGCCGGTTCACGAAACAGGCATGCAGCGTCCAGTAGAAATCTCGTTTCTCGGTGAACCCCGCAGCCTGCACGGCGCGGATCGCGTCAACCACGCGCCCAGTTCCTATCGGCAGTCCGGCCTTGCGCAAAGCGCGCGCAAAATGGGTGATGTTCTGGGCCAGTTTGGGGTTGTCCGGGATATCGAGTGGGAGTTGTTCGGCCATCAAACCCTCAAAGTATTTTCGAGCATATGAAGCATCAAGCTGGTTCGAGATCGGCTTTCGCCTGATCCAGAATGCGTTTGGCCTCGGACCCCTGCAACTTTTGGATGTCGTCCTGGTATTTCAGGATGGCACCCAACGTATCGCCGATTACTTCGGGACTGAGGTTGATAACGTCCAGCGCCAGCAGGCACTTGGCCCAATCGATAGTCTCGGCCACCCCCGGTTTCTTGAACAAATCTTCAGTGCGCAAGCGCTGAACAAAGGCGACCACCTCACGGCTCAGCGCTTCTGCCGCTTCCGGCGCTCGGGCGTGCAGGATTTCGATTTCGCGCGCAAAGTCAGGGTAATCAACCCAATGATATAGGCAGCGGCGTTTCAGCGCGTCATGTACTTCGCGCGTGCGGTTCGAGGTAACGATCACAATGGGCGGTTCTGGAGCTTTGACAGTACCAAGCTCGGGGATCGTGACCTGAAAGTCACTGAGCGCCTCCAGCAAGAAAGCCTCAAAGGGTTCGTCGGTCCGGTCCAATTCGTCAATTAGCAGAACAGGTGCCCCAGTAGCATCCGGGCGCATGGCCTGCAGCAAGGGGCGCTCGATCAGATAATCATCCGAGAACAGCTCGGTCTGCAACGCGCCTCGGTCCGCCCCTCCCGACGCTTCTGCGGTTCGGATCGCCACCATCTGGGCGGGGAAATTCCACTCATACACAGCGGAAGAGGCATCAAGGCCCTCGTAGCACTGCAACCTGATCAGGCGCCGCCCCAATCCTGCGGCCAGCGCCTTGGCGATCTCAGTCTTGCCGACGCCCGCCTCGCCTTCCAGAAATAGAGGTCGACCAAGTTTCAGCGAAAGAAACACAACCGTCGCCAAAGCCCGGCCACAGACATAACCCTCAGAGCCCAAAAGCTCTTGCACGGCATCGATGGAGTTTGGCTGTGTCATGAGTTCCCCTTTTTCCTGCGCCCCAACAGGTCATGACCACAACCAGAGGTCAAGACCACCATCCGTCAGTGACTTACGGCGATCTGTCTCATCGGCAAGGGCAAGAGGGTCTTTCACCACCCAAGCGGCTATGTTAGCCGGGGGCCATGACCCAATCCCTGACGATCCGCCGCCCCGATGACTGGCATTTGCATCTGCGCGATGGCGCGATGCTGCAAGCCGTCTTGCCTGAAACCGCGCGCCATTTTGCCCGTGCCATCATCATGCCGAATCTGGTTCCGCCCGTTGTCAAAGGTGACGACGCAGCAGCTTATCGGGACCGCATCCTTGCTGCTCTGCCTGAGGATATGACGTTTGAGCCGCTGATGACGCTCTACCTGACCGAAGACACGGACCCGGCGGATGTGGCCGCCGCACATGCAAGCGGATTGGTCAAGGCGGTCAAGCTTTACCCGGCTGGGGCAACAACCAACTCGTCTTCTGGCGTTCGCGATTTCGACAAGGTACGACCGGTGCTGGAGAAGATGGCCGAGATCGGTCTGCCGCTATGTGTGCACGGCGAAGTCACGGATGCCGAGATCGATATATTCGACCGCGAGGCGGTGTTCATCGACCGCGTTCTCGATCCGATTCGCAAAGCAACACCCGGACTGCGCGTGGTGATGGAGCACATCACGACGTCAAACGGCGTGGATTACGTCAAGGCGAATGAGAAAGATCTGGGTGCGACGATTACAACGCATCACCTGATCATCAACCGCAACCACATACTGGTGGGCGGTATCAAGCCGCATTATTACTGCTTGCCGGTCGCCAAACGCGAAGAGCATCGGCTGGCACTGCTGACCGCCGCGACATCGGGTGATGCGCGTTTCTTCTTGGGCACAGACAGCGCGCCGCACACGGATGCAAACAAGGAAATGGCCTGTGGCTGCGCCGGCTGTTTCACTGCAACCAATACGATGTCACTGTTGGCCGAAATGTTCGAGCGCGCAGATGCGTTGGACAAGCTGGAGGCGTTCGCCTCACTCAGCGGCCCGGCTTTCTATCGCCTGCCAGTAAACGAAGAGACCATCACGCTGACCAAAGGCGATGAGGTCGTCTATCCGGCCAAAATCGAAAGCGGCGACGGCCCCGTGACCGTATTCGATCCGGGCTTTCCACTGCATTGGCGCGTCGCTTAATCAGTTAGCCTTTCAGCCAAATCCGCTGCGCGCCCACCGGTGCGTAGCATTGACCAGATGGCGTCTGCCTCATCCCCTCCGATCAGCTTCGCCGCTTTCTCCCTGACGCGATCTTCGCGATCCGATAGAGACATCGGAGCCAGCAGATCATGGCTGGCCTCGCGGCGCGCGCCGTCCCGGCGTAACAGGGACAGATGGGCTTGTGTCTCGGATAGACTCTCATCCGCCTCGACCGCGATCCGGTCCCTTAAGGATTGCAGTCTTGGATCAGCACAAATCTTGTCGGAATAGCTCCCTGGCAGAGCTGTATCGTAGCCCATCGCCTGCATCGCGATCACCGTACGATAGGAAAACTTCGCACCCAAACCACTGGTCGGCTGCAGTTGATTGCACACGCTCATCCAGCGGGGGTGGGTTTTGATCTTGATCTCGGCCACTTCAGGTTCTGCAATATCGAGATCTCGCGCGGCCTCAAGCGCCGCGTGCAGGCCGTGGCAGCAGGCGTGGAACTTGTGGCTGACGCTTTCGAACAGCCACTCGTCCCCCAAACCATCAAGCGAGGCAGCTATGTCGCCTGCCCCCAAATGGGTCGCCCCAAATCCAAACGGGCCTTCCAAAGCGTCGGCTCCAGGTTGAAACCCGTTGCGGATCAACTGCGCGGCCTCGACCCCATTCGAAGCCGCAAGCCCAGCGTTATAGGGTTTGCCCATGGTTCCGAACTGCGATTTTTGCCCTGAAGCGCGGGTTGCGGTCAGACCCAGCAGATCCCGCATCTGTTTGACATCAAACGCCAGAATCCGACCTGCGGCAACTGCTGCCCCAAACGCACCCGCCGTGGCGGTTTGGTGGAAACCAGCCTGATAGTGACCACGGCCCAGCCAGAGGCCGACGCGAATCGAAAGCTCCATCCCGACAAGTGCCGCTTCGAGCAGATCGACCAACGGACGATCCTCCCATGCCGTAAGCGCCAGAGCGGCTGGGAACACGGCAACCGAAGGATGACCGATATGAGCGAAATGCGTGTCGTCATAATCAAGCGCATGAGAAATGGTACCATTCACCAGCGCCGCTGCGCGTAGCGGCGCATCACCGCCTCCGAACAAACGCGACTGTGCGGCACCGCTCTCGGAAAGAACCATCTGACGTATGATGCGGGAAACCGGCTCATCTGCGCCTGCCCGCCCCACAGCAAGCCAGTCCAACGCGGATAGAGATATCACGATACGAGCCTGCGCCGTGGTCGACACAGAACCAGCAGCAAACTCGGCAAGGGCAGTTGTCAAATCGGTCATGTGGCGCAGTCTAGCGCGCGCCGCTCGGGCGTAAAGCCTCAGCCGTACAGGACGGCAGCACGTTGTTCGAATGCTCGGACGATACGGTGCATGGCTTCGTTGAAAACCACGCCAATGATTCCTTGCAGAACCGCGTTCTTGAATTCGAAATCAACGTGGAACGAGACGTTGCAGCCATCAACTGTATCCTCGAACTCCCAATCCGAGCGCATGTATTTGAACGGTCCGTCCAGATACTCGGTATCGATCCGTTTCAGCTCATCAAACAGCGTGACGCGGCTGCCGAAGCGTTCGCGGAACACCTTGAATGAAATAACCAAATCCGCTTCCATCACCTTGCCATCGCCCGCGGCATAGGTCCGACGGATGCGGGCCGCAGCGCACCAAGGCAAAAATTCAGGGTATTTCGCCACATCCGCGACCAGATCATACATCTGCTGAGCGGTGTAAGGCAGCGGGCGGGTCTCGGAATGGGTTGGCATGATATCCGGGATTAACTGGTGACAATGGCGCGTGATTTCGTATGTTGCGCGCCAAAGATCAAGGGGGCAGCGATGAGCCAGCGCGCATATGTGATAGATGAGATGATCTCGGCCAAGGCAATTGCTGCCCGGATCGAAGAGCTTTGCCGCGAAATAACGGCTGAATTCGGCGGCACCGACAAGCTGGTCGTTGTCGGCCTGCTGCGCGGCAGCTTCGTCTTTATCGCTGATCTGGTGCGCGAGCTGGACCTGCCCATCGAGGTCGATTTTCTGGAGGCATCGTCCTACGGTGACTCGATGGAAAGCAGTCGAGAAGTTCGTATTCTTAAGGACTTACGCGGCGCTATTGAAGGGCGTGATGTTTTGGTGGTCGAGGATATCGTGGATACCGGCCATACCCTGAACCACGTCTCCAAGCTGCTCCGTACCCGCAAGCCACACCGGTTGAAATCCATCGCCCTTCTGGACAAACCCAGCCGGCGCGAGGTTGATTTCCGCTCGGACTGGATCGGGTTTGAAATCCCTGATGAATTTGTCGTGGGTTATGGCATCGACTATGCGCAGCGCAATCGCAACCTGCCGTTTATCGGCAAGGTTCGATTTGTCGAAGATCAGGACTGATGAGTCTGCGCCATTTTGTTCGCATGTCGAAATGGGGGCGAAACCCGCCCTCGGAACGGCGCGTGAAACTGGTGTTTGGCGCGATCCTTATCTGCCTGATGATTGCCGGAATTGAATATATGGGTTGGTGGCCCGAATGGGCAGAAAGCCAGCCCAGAAAACTCAGGCCTTGAGCGTTTGTTCGATAGCAGCCAGAAAAATATCTGTCCCGATCGGGATCAAAGCATCCGGGAAATCATAGTCGGGGTTGTGTAGCTGCGGATGATCCCGCCCCGCGCCTAGCCAGAACATGGCGCTTTTGGCGCCTTTTCCGAACTGCCCAAAATCTTCCGAAAACCTTTGTGGGGTCGCAACCAGCTTGCAAGGAATGTCGCGGCTTTGGCAGGCCTCTGACAGGATCTGCACGGCTTCACCCGTATTTGTGCAAGCCTCAAACACATCGTCATAGGTGATTTCAACACCTAATCCCTGTGCCTGAGCACGTGTAGCCACCAGCTGTTCTGCGTCGCGGATCAGGCTTGCCATCCGGCTGTCCGAGACCGTGCGCAGGGTCACCCACAGTTCGGCCTGACCGGGTGCGATACCAAAAGTGGCCTCACCCAGCCTAGCATGGGTTACCGTTGTCTGCGCATATTCTGCATCCAGCGCCCCACCCTGCCCCAGAATGGCCAAAGCAGGCATAAGCTCTGCCAACGCACCGGCTGGCGACACTCCATACTGAGGAGCCGCCGCGTGAGAGGTTTTGCCCGTCAAAACAATTCGCATCCCACGCGAGGCGCAATTCGCCGGACCCGAGCAAAGCTCAACCCCGCCCAATTCCAAACCCGGCAAATTGTGCAAAGAAAACACATAGTCCGGAGCGATATCCGCAAACTTGGGATCAGCACGATAGGCAATCGCACCTTGACCGGTTTCTTCGGCGGGTTGAAAAATCAGAACCACCCGTCCCTTGGTCGGACGCTTGTCCCCCAATACAAAGGCAACACCAAGCACCATCGCCATATGGCCATCATGCCCGCAAAGATGCCCCTTTCCGGGATGTTGCGACGCGTATCGTGCACTTGAGATTTCCTGAATCGGCAAACCGTCCAACTCACATCGGATTCCGATGGTTGGTCCGGGCTGTCCGCTATCATAAACCGCCGCGACACCGTGGCCACCGATACCTGTCAGAACCGCATCGGGATCACACGCCTGAAGCAAGTTCGAGATACTCGTCGCGGTTCCACGTTCCTCGCCCGATATCTCAGGCACTTGATGCAGTTCATGGCGCTTTTCGGTAAGCCAGGATTGAAGTTCGGGTTTCACCTCTGGTTCAACTTCTTTTGTCGAGCTTCGCGCAAACGGGCGAAATCATCGCCCGCATGGTAAGACGACCGGGTCAAAGGAGTTGCCGAGACCATAAGGAAACCTTTGCCGAATGCAGCTTTTTCATAGGCCGCAAACTCTTCGGGTGTAACAAAGCGGTCAATGCCATGATGCTTGGGTGTTGGCTGCAGATACTGGCCGATAGTCAGAAAATCGATATCCGCCGCGCGCATGTCATCCATGACCTGACGAACTTGCTGCTCGTCCTCGCCCAGTCCGACCATTATGCCGGATTTGGTGAAAATGGACGGGTCCATCTCTTTGACCCGCTGCAGCAAGCGCAATGAGTGGAAATATCGCGCACCGGGACGCACCTGAGGATAAAGGCCCGGCACCGTTTCAAGATTGTGATTGAACACATCTGGCTTGGCCTCGACAACAATCTCAAGCACCGAGGGATCGCATTTCAGGAAATCCGGCGTCAGAATCTCGATCGTAGTCTTGGGCGAGCGGTGTCGCACCGCACGGATGGTCTGTGCAAAGTGATCGGCGCCTCCATCGAGCAGGTCATCCCGGTCCACGGATGTGATGACCACATGGTTCAAGCCCAGCTTCTGCACCGCATGCGCCACGCGACCCGGTTCAAATGCATCCAGAGTATCCGGCTTACCGGTCGCGATGTTGCAGAATGTACAACCGCGCGTGCAAATCTCGCCCATGATCATCATGGTCGCGTGACCCTGGCTCCAGCACTCACCTACATTCGGGCATCCGGCTTCTTCGCAGACGGTGACCAGATTATTGTCACGCATGATCTTGTGCGTCTCGGCATAGCCCTTGCCACCCGGCGCTTTGACACGAATCCAATTCGGTTTGCGCGGAGCCGCATTGTCAGGTCGATGTGCCTTTTCGGGGTGTCTTTGCTCGGGTATTTTCAGATCACGCACGGCTGGCTTTCCTGACTTTGGGTCAATTTTCTTTGTTCATAACATAGACCGACTCATTTGGTTACACCAGCGGCGCATAGCCGCTATGCGGCACGTCTACGCGCGTGCAGCGAAAGTGACCATGCACATCATTTTACTACTTACTTATAATGCTTTATCGCCATCAAAGATATTATGCTATTGCAGCATATATATCATTGAAGCCGAGTTAGAATCATTTTAACTCTCGCGGCAAACATATGTGAATCACAGGAGTTTGATGATGAAAACCGGTGCAAAACTACCTGACGTAACCTTCCACACCCGTGTCCGCGATGAGGCCGTCGAAGGCCCCAACCCGTTCCGTTGGGAAGACAAGACAACTGCGGATTATTTTGCAGGCAAGCGCGTTATCCTGTTCTCGCTGCCCGGCGCATTCACCCCGACATGCTCGACCTATCAATTGCCTGGTTTCGAAAAAGGCCACGGCGATTTTGCGGCCAAGGGCATCGATGCAATCTACTGCATGTCCGTCAACGACAGCTTTGTCATGAACAAATGGGCCGCCGATCAGGGTCTGGAAAACGTCAAGGTCATTCCTGATGGGTCCGGTGAGTTCACGCGTAAAATGGGTATGCTGGTCGACAAGGACAATCTGGGCTTTGGCATGCGCTCGTGGCGTTACGCAGCCATCGTCAACGATGGCGTTGTGGAGGCATGGTTCGAAGAGCCCGGCCTGATGGATAACTGCCCCGAAGACCCTTACGGAGTGTCGTCCCCGGAAAACCTAATGAAGCATCTGGACGAAGCCCGCGAACCGGCGCTGGCATAATCCTGTCATGCACTACTTTGAATGGCCCGCCATTTCGGCGGGCCTTTTTCGTTAGGTTCGAGTTTTAGCTACCACGTCTTCACCGACCTGCCGAATTACTTGCGCCAATCGATCGAACCACTCCTCCGCTCCGGTCGAGCTGCGACGCACCAGGCCAATGGTCCTCGCCGGTTGCGGCGCACCAAATCGCAACAATCGCAGACCAGGGACTGCATCCGTCTCGGCCTGCGCCGCAAGTTCAGGCATCAACGTCAGGCCAAACCCTTCGGCGACCAAACGCGACAACGTGGCAAGTGAGGACGCACCCATATTAATTTGGCCGCTGGTACGATCCTGACCGCAAACTTCTAGCGCCTGATCTGTCAGGCAGTGCCCGTCTTCCAACAGCATCAACTGCGCTGTCTTCAAGTCCACAGGCCGCAACTCTTCCGGGCTGATGGTCAATCGATTCAAGCGAGTCTGACTTCCTGCCAGCAAGAACCGATCTTCGAATAGTGGCTCTTCGTGGAAAGTTCCATTTCCCAAGGGCAGCGCCAGTACGGCGGCATCTATTTCACCCAAGCCCAACATGGATAGCAATCGCTCGGTCCGGGCCTCACGAATCTGAACCCGCAACGAGACATCCGCAGCCCGCAACCCGGCTAACACCCCCGGCAACAAATAAGGTGCAACCGTAGGAATGATCCCGATCGACAGGGACCTATGGCCACCCGAATGGTCGCGTGCAAACCGGTCCAACCGTTCGGCCGCGTTCAGGACATGTTGGACATAGTCCAAAACGTCTCGACCAAGTGGTGTCAACAGGATGTCGCGGGCCTGCCGTTCGAACAACGGCCCACCGATCGAGTCTTCCAGTGCCTTGATTTGAACCGAAAGCGCAGGCTGCGACACATGGCAGACCTGCGCGGCACGGCCAAAGTTACGCTGTTCGGCGACGGCCTGGAAATATTGCAGCTGGCGGAAGGTGAAATTCATAACCCCTGACTATCATTTGGGGTCATTTCCGCAAGGCCGGTATATGGCTGCATGAATCGTTCAGCCGATCATCCGATCCCGCTCGGTCTGGTCCTCGTAGTGGCGCTTCAGCCTTTGCAACGCGATCCGCAGCACGATCTTGCCTGATCGCGCAGACCAGCCCATCCGCTTTTCAGCCAGCTCAAGCCCTTCTAGATAACAACAACAGCGCAGCGCGACGTCGCTCAAACCCGGCCCAAGGTCAGACAGCGCGCGGGCCACACGATCCCTGGCACCAGAAGGTCCTCGCCCCACCTGGCTGTCCGAGGCAAAGTCACCGCGTCCACCGCCTGTCAGAAAGCGATCCCAATTTTGTGTGACCTGAGGTCCGATCTGGGCCAGTTCGAAATCCTCACGCAAGCGCTCGCCCGCGCTCACCAGAGTTTCATCCAGAAACGGCTTGCCATCCCGGTCGCGGCGGCGCGCCAAAGCGATCAGCGGGCTTTCCACAGTGCTGTAACGGACGCGAGGCTGTGATGGCGCCCTTGCACCCGCAGTTGCGGGTTTGAATGCGGCCTGCGCTTCCGCCATGCCAAATTCATTCTGCGTACGCGCCCGGTTTTCGGCCTCGGCAATCAAATGACTTAGTGCAGCCCTGCCCGAGGTTGAAATCCGGTAGCGCGAGATCCGACCCGGACTATCGCATGAAATCCAATCATTCAGCGCCAGAGCCTGCGCGATCCGGCAATCTACAACCGCTGTTTTAGTAGTTCCGCCTTCGCCGTTGTCCCGAACCACAACAGCTTTGTCCATATCCTCGGCCACGGCAAGCACTGCACCGGATTCACACATGCGCCTCAGTACACGCAGCGACTCGCGCTCGAATTCGTCGTCTTGGGCTTCGGGCCGTTCTGCCTCAGACGTCACGATTGCAAATGAGGAACCTGTGCGCTCCATTGGCGCAAAGTGTGACTGGGCCAGAGAATGCAGAGCTGCATCCACCAAAGGATCGTCCCTGCGCATCTCAACCCTGCGGATCTGACGCAGAATGGTCGAGGCATGGCACCCTGCGGACCGTGCGATATCCCGAATAGATCGCCCTGACTCCGTATGGTCCAGATATCGTTGCGCCCCTTCGGGAACCCATGCCGGAACAGTGAATGCCACGCTGTTTTCCATATTTCTTCGCCCTCGTCGACAAAACAAACTGACAGTTTTAGCCGTCGGATTCTTAGTTAACCAAATCTAACTAGAGTTGCTTTCGTTACTCGTTCGTTAATCACAGACGGCACAGAGCAGAATTGATTCAAAAAGATAAACAGTGGTGAAACCATAGTTCGGGGTGATCCCGCACAAGGCAACACCCGCTTAGGTTGTGTCACATTTCAGACAGCGAAATTGAAAAAGAAGGAAAGCTGCCGTGCAGGACCTGATGACCATGATCACCACACTCCGCCGCCCGCGACTACTGGCCCGTGCCGCCAAGATCGGGGCGCAGGACTATAATCGCGACCGCCACCTGCAACGGCTTCTTGGGTATGGATCAACGCCGGCCACTGGAGCAGCGTTGATCCGGTTGCTGGAATTGGAGCGTGAGATAAACGCGCAGCGCATCGAAGAAGATGCGGCCTATTCACTGGTTCGCCATCTTGATCTGCTGATTGCATTGAATGGCGAAGCGCAACTGTATCAGGCCAGTCGCGCAACGCAGTATCAGTAATCAGGTGAACGCGTCCGGCATCGATGCTTTCTTTTCGGCAACATATGCGTCGAGCGCCGCCTTTACATCAGGGTCAAGCTGCGGCTGCTGGTAGTTCGCCAACAGATGCTCAACCCGTGCCGAAGCCAGCGTACGTGTATCGCGGGCGCCTTCTTCTTCCCAGGTCTCAAACGGCTTGTAATCCAAGAGATCGGTTTTCCAGAACGCTTCCTTGAAGTTGGCTTGCGTATGGGCACAACCCAAATAGTGACCTCCGGGACCGACTTCGCGGATGGCGTCCATCGCCTGTGCATTCTCATCATAGGCCACACCTTTGGCCAATCCGTGCAAGACGCCCAACTGATCTGCATCCATGACGAATTTCTCGAAATCCGCCACCAAGCCGCCTTCGAGCCAACCGCAGGAATGCAGCATGAAATTCACACCCGACATAAGACCCATGTTCAACGAGTTCGCGGTCTCATACGCAGCTTGCGCATCCGGCAATTTTGAACCACAGAACGAACCCGCAGAGCGATATGGTAGACCCAGTCGGCGCGCCAACTGACCCGCGCCATAAGTGACGTGCGAAGCCTCTGGGGTGCCAAAGGTCGGCGCTCCTGAATTCATGTCGATCGACGATACGAACGCCCCAAAGATCGCAGGAGCACCCGGACGGATGATCTGGCTATATGCTACACCTGCCATGACCTCGGCCAGAACCTGCGTCAGCGTACCCGCGACCGAAACCGGTGCCATAGCACCACCCACGATGAACGGCGAAATAATGCAGGCCTGATTGTTTGCGGCATAAACTTCCAGAGAACCCATCATCACGTCGTCAAAGGTCATCGGCGAGTTGATGTTGGTCAAAGATGTCATCACGGTGTTGTTCTGCACGAACTCTTTGCCGAACAGGATCTCGCACATCTCGATCGAATCCTGCGCCCGGCTGGGATCAGTGACCGAACCCATGAACGGTTTGTCGGACAGAGTCATATGCGCCATCAGCATGTCCAAATGGCGCTTGTTTACCGGAATATCTGTCGGTTCGCAGACCGTACCGCCCGAATGGTGCAGCCACTTGGACATGTAGGCCAGCTTCACGAACTTGTTGAAATCGTCCATTGTCGCGTAACGACGTCCGCCTTGCGCATCGCGTACAAACGGAGGACCATAGACCGGAGCCAGAACCATATTGCGGCCGCCGATGACTACCGATTTCTCGGGATTGCGGGCGTGCTGGGTAAATTCGCTAGGGGCGGTCTTGATCAGCTCACGTGCCAGGCCGCGCGGCAGGCGGACGCGCTCACCATCCACATCTGCACCCGCGTCTTTCCAGCGCTCAAGCGCTGCCGGATTGTCTACGAAATTGACGCCAATCTCAGCCAATACGGTTTCCGCATTGGTTTCGATAATCTCCAGCGCCTCTTCGTTGAGGACCTCGAAATTGGGGATATTGCGTTCGATATATTTCGCGGTTTCGATCTTGACCGCCGTACGCTCGGCACGACGGGCGGCACCACCGCCACCCCGTGCCCTGCGCCGGGTGTTTGCCTCTGCCATTGAGTAAATCCCGTGATTGGTTGGTTTGGTAGATGTGTTACATGAACGGCAAACTTCGCCACAGGTAGTTTACGGCGCTCTAGAGGTAAAAGCGACATGAACCGCGGGCCGCTGCGACATATGTCTGTCGGTTACTACTTTGCCTTTTTCTGCATAACGACAGTGTTTCCTGACACCTCGACCTCAACCCACCCCAGATGAGTGTACATTTCGCGGGTTGCACGCATCAGCCGATGTGTCCGCAAGCGCAGGACTGAAAGCCCGGCCTCAACGGCCTTAGCTTCAGCAACTGCAAGCAGTTGCCGCGCAATACCCTTGCCCTGAGCCTCTGGCGAAACGGCGAGATTGAATATCATCATAGCCTCGGCCTGTTGATCAAATATGATGACACCAAAAAGTGTACCGTCCACTTCAGCAATGACGACCTGATGCTCTGCGATCTCTTCCTCGATACCAGACGTAACATCCGGCAGATCGGCAATGTCTCTCATCGCATCGGCATAAGCGCTTGCGATACAAACTTGTATCGACTTGGCGTCGCTTCGTTCGGCAGTTCTGAGTTTTATGGTGGTCATGTATCAGCCTCCTCGCTGAATTGACGTCATTACGCTTGCACAAGCAAGGCTTGCGACCTAATAGCCAATCATGACCCAAGACAGCCATGACCGCCTTTTGATCATCGACTTCGGCAGCCAGGTGACGCAGCTTATTGCCCGCCGCTTGCGCGAACTGAACGTCTATTGCGAAATCCACCCCTACCAGAACGTCACGATGGATTTCGTGCGAGAGATGGCGCCCAAGGCCGTCATTTTTTCGGGCGGCCCTGACAGTGTTACGCGCGAGGGTTCACCCCGCGCCCCGCAAGAGATTTTTGACTACGGCGTGCCGATCCTGGGCATCTGCTATGGTCAGCAGGTGATGATGCATCAACTGGGCGGCAAGGTTGAAAGCGGGCACGGCACCGCAGAATTTGGCCGCGCATTTGTTACTCAGAATAATCGGCTTGATATCCTCGATGGCTGGTTCGCCGAAGGTGACGAGCAGGTCTGGATGAGCCACGGCGATCATGTAAGCGAAATCGCTCCGGGTTTTGAGGTGTTCGGCATTTCACCCAACGCGCCGTATGCCATCACGGCCGACGCCTCGCGTCATTTCTATGCGGTGCAATTTCACCCCGAGGTTCATCACACACCCAAGGGTGCAAAGCTCTATGAGAATTTTGTCAAACTGGCAGGGTTCAAGGGCGATTGGACCATGGGGGCTTATCGGGACGAGATGATCCGCAAGATCCGCGAACAGGTCGGGGACAAAAAAGTCATTTGTGGCTTGTCTGGCGGTGTCGACAGCTCGGTTGCGGCGATCCTGATACATGAGGCGATTGGCGATCAGCTGACCTGCGTGTTTGTCGACCATGGGCTGCTACGCAAGAACGAAGCTGCCGAAGTCGTCGGCATGTTCCGCGACAATTACAACATCCAGTTGATCCACGCGGACGAAAGTGAACTGTTCCTGGGTGAACTTGATGGTCAATCCGATCCTGAGACCAAGCGCAAGATTATCGGCAAGCTGTTCATCGACGTGTTCCAGAAACACGCCGACACAATCGACGGCGCCGAGTTCTTGGCACAGGGCACCCTGTATCCAGATGTGATTGAATCCGTGTCGTTTTCGGGCGGTCCATCTGTGACCATCAAATCGCATCACAATGTGGGTGGCCTGCCTGAAAAGATGGGTTTGAAGCTGGTCGAGCCTCTGCGTGAACTCTTCAAGGACGAGGTCCGCGCGTTGGGCCGAGAGTTGGGCCTGCCCGACAGCTTCATCGGTCGCCACCCCTTCCCCGGCCCCGGCCTTGCCATTCGCTGCCCGGGTGAGATAACTCGCGAAAAGCTTGAGATCCTACGCGAAGCCGATGCCATATATATCGACCAGATTCGCAAACATGGTCTGTATGATGAGATTTGGCAGGCCTTTGTCGCCATTCTTCCGGTGCGCACGGTCGGTGTAATGGGGGATGGACGAACATACGATTATGCCTGCGCCCTCCGCGCGGTCACATCCGTCGATGGCATGACAGCGGACTACTATCCGTTCAGCCACGAATTCCTCGGTGAAACCGCCACGCGTATCATCAACGAAGTCAAGGGCATCAACCGATGCACTTACGACATCACCTCGAAACCTCCCGGAACGATTGAATGGGAATGATTATTCCCCCTCGGCAGTGCTGAAATGCACCGCATTTGACGGGAGAAGGACAATTCGATGAGCAACTACTCGGTACATGAAACGGCAATCGTCGATGAAGGCGCGCAGATCGGAGATGGCTGCCGAATCTGGCATTGGGTGCACATCTGCGGAGGCGCCAAGCTGGGCCGAAATGTTTCACTCGGGCAGAATGTCTTCGTTGGGAACAAGGTTATAATTGGCGACGATTGCAAAATTCAGAACAACGTTTCGATCTATGACAACATCACGCTGGAAGATGGCGTATTCTGTGGGCCGAGCATGGTGTTCACGAATGTGTACAACCCGCGTTCATTGATCGAACGAAAGGCCGAATACCGCAATACTCTGGTAAAGAAAGGGGCCACGCTGGGCGCCAATTGCACGATCGTTTGCGGTGCTACAATCGGGGAATACGCTTTTATCGGCGCAGGTGCCGTTGTTAATGCTGACGTGAAGCCATACGCACTGATGGTGGGCGTCGCTGCCAAACAGATTGGCTGGATGAGCGAGTATGGCGAGCAGTTGGATTTACCTCTCACTGGGCGTGGTGAGGTTACCTGCCCTCATACCGGTGCTCGATACGTGTTGAACGGCGATTCGGTCAGCAAAGCTCTGCCAACCACCTGAGTATCAGAGCCAGCACGCCGAACGGCTAAGAACCCCTTTTATTTGCGGGTTCGCGTCAGAATACTGGCATCATCTAAGCCCCTCACCCAAAGCGATCATAGACGGCCAGACTTACATTTAGCCTTGCTTCATCGGGTAAAACGCAATCTATTCAGCCCGTTGCACCACAGCACATGTAAGAGATCTCATGAACAGCAATAAAATGCAGATCGGTAAGGCGGCGCTGTGGATGACAGGGGCGATCGCCTCATTCACATCGATGGCCATTGCCGGCCGCGAGCTGAGCGTGACGCACGACACCTTTGAGATCATGTTCTATCGCAGCCTAGTTGGTATCTGCGTGGTGGCAATCGTCCTCTCGGCTTCACGCAAATGGCATCAGGTAACCACCAAACGTCTTGGTTTGCATGGTATTCGGAACGTGTTGCATTTCACCGGGCAGAACCTGTGGTTCTATGCAGTAACGGTGATCCCGTTGGCCCAGGTCTTTGCACTCGAATTCACTCAACCCATCTGGGTGATCCTGCTATCCCCACTGCTGCTGCACGAGAGGTTGACCGCTTTGCGTCTGACCGCAGCCCTGATCGGATTTGCCGGGATTCTCATTGTGGCCCGTCCAGGGGCCGCCACACTTAGTCCCGGCGTTATTGCTGCGGCCGCATCTGCGATTTTCTTCGCGTTAACAGCAATATCGACCAAGTCCTTAACGCGCACAGCCAGCATCGGATGCATTATGTTCTGGCTTACTTTGATGCAGGCCGGTTTGGGTCTGGTTGCATCAGGTCTGGATGGGCAAATAACACTTCCAACCTTAACGACTGCGCCGCTTCTTTTGCTTGTCGGCTTGGCAGGCCTATTGGCCCACTACTGTATTACCAATGCCCTGGCCATCGCGCCTGCGACCGTGGTCGTGCCGTTTGATTTTGCACGCCTTCCGACCATCGCGATCCTCGGGATGGTCATTTATCACGAGCCGCTGGATCACTGGACGCTTCTGGGGGCCGTGGTGATCTTTGCCGGGATTTTCCTGAACGTTTGGTCCGAGAACCGTAACAATTCAGCAACACCCGCATAGAGCTATTTTGCTGAATAACGCTCCGTCACCGGTTGACCCAATTTTAAAGTTTAAGACAGTAAAAAGCGGTAACGAGGCCGAATACGCCCAATGAGGATGCGTATAACAGGCAATTTGGACAGTGTAGGGAGGAATATATGAAACGAGTGTTGTTGCACACATGCGCGTTGTGCATTGGGGCAACCGCGGCGCAGGCCGGCGGCCTAGACCGAAGTGGGCAAGGTGTTAACATCCTGTTCGAAGAGGGATCTGTCGTGCAGTTTCGGCTTGGGTATACAAAGCCGGACGTAAGCGGATCGATGGAGGATCAAATCCCGACCAGCCCGACGTTTGGGGAAACGATTGACTCGGGCAATGTCTCGAACAGCTTTTTCACTCCGCATCTGGCATACAAGACTTCTTTGACCGAAAAGCTCGACTTCGCGCTGGTTTATGACGAGCCGTTTGGCGCGGATATCGACTATTCTTCGGATTATCCCTTGTCGCAGAATGTCTTGGCTCTGGCAGGTCTTCCCGGAGCAACAACTGACGTGCTTCGCGCAAAAGCAGATACCGATGCGATCACGGCTTTGCTTCGCTACAAATTGGATGGTGGCTTCAGTGTTATCGGTGGTCTCCGCGCCCAGCGTCTGAAAGCAAGTGTTTCAGTTCCGATCGCTGGTGCAAGCACAACACCATTCGCGTCCGGCGGATACCGCGTTGAAACCGATGCCGAGATCGATTTCGGTTACGTTGTCGGTGTTGCTTGGGAACGGCCAGATATCGCCGCACGGGTCGCTCTGACCTATAACTCGAAAATCACACATGATCTGTCGCAGACCGAAGCGAACGATGCCATCACTGGAATTGTTCCACCCGGAATACCCGTCGTGGGTCGCGTCAGCGCCGATTCATCGACCGAGGTTGTGACGCCTCAATCGGTCAATCTCGATTTCCAGACAGGTGTCGCGCCAAAAACCCTGTTGTTTGGTTCGATCCGTTGGGTTGACTGGCCGCAAACCGTGTACGCACCGCCGGTCTATACTGGTCTGACAGGTATTAACCTAGTCGACTACGAAGAGGCGACATGGACCTACTCACTGGGTCTCGGCTATCAGTTCAGCGAAGAATTCTCTGGCGCGGTAACGCTGGGTTACGAGAGCTCTCAGGGGAACTCGGTCTCGAACCTAGGCCCGACGGATGGGTTCTGGAGTATCGGCCTGGGCGGCACTTACTCTCTTGAAAAGGCCAAGATTTCCGGTGGTGTACGCTATACGGATATTGGGGATGCCACTGCCAACGGTACTGGCCCCGATAACCGTGCCACGTTCACTGGCAACAGCGCATGGAGCGTTGGTATTCAGGTGACTTACGCGCTGAACTAAAGCAGATGCAAATGTGCATATTAAGCCCCGCCAATTCGGTGGGGCTTTTTCGCATGTTCCGGGTCGATATGCTGATTGAGAGATGCCAGAACAAGCCATGACTTCTCAGAAAACACTCACAGCTCGCACTTGGTCCGAATTGATACTGCTTGGTGTCATTTGGGGAATGTCATTCCTTGCGATCCGAATTGCACTTGATACGATTCCCGTCATAACATCAGTTTTCCACAGGGTTTTTTGGGCAGCGCTGGCGTTGTGGATCGTCATCATCTTTCAACGCCAACCGGTCCCGAGCGATCCCAAGGTCTGGGGTATTTTTCTGATCATGGGGCTGTTGAACAATGTCCTGCCATTCTCGCTTATGGCCTGGGGGCAGCTCTATGTCGAAACTGGGCTGACATCGATTCTGAACGCTGCCACCGCGATCTTCGGCGTCCTTCTGGCGGCCTTGTTTTTTCGCGACGAGAGGCTGACCAAAACCCGCCTCCTTGGCGTAGGGCTTGGGTTTCTGGGCGTTTCAATCACAATTGGCCTCAGACAGTTTAGCAACCTAAACCCAAGCAACCTGGGTCAGGTTGCGATCCTGGCTGGGACGCTTTCTTATGCGTTTGCAGCCATCTGGGCTCGCATCCACATGAGCACACTTCCACCTCAGATCGCCGCGGCAGGTATGTTGACCGGATCTGCGATCCTGATGACGCCTGTTATGTTATTGGTCGATGGAGTTCCGACCTTCACCCTGCCCCTGCAAACCTGGCTGGCAATCGCCTATTACGCCCTGCTCGCTACGGCCGGGGCGTATCTGCTGTATTATCGCGTACTGCAACAAGCAGGCAGCGGCAATGTTCTGCTCGTAACGCTCATCATTCCGCCAATCGCAATACTAATGGGTGCTTTGGTACGCGATGAAGCTTTGCCACCACGTGCTTTTATCGGTTTTACGGTACTGGCGATCGGCTTGCTCATCCTCAGCCGATCTCGCCGACGCGATTGACGCCGCCAGCGGCCCGTTTTAGCTAGGGCAAAACAAGGGACGGCGGATTATGATCTACAACTCGGCAACGGACTGGCGTCAGGCTGCGCGAAAGAAGGTGTTGTTCTTCGGTATGTCCGGGTTGGGAAAATCCTATGTCTCAAACACGCTGCGAGATGCCGGAGACTGGTTCCACTATTCAATCGATTACCGCATCGGCACCCGCTATATGGGCGAACATATCGCGGACAATGCCAAGGCTGAGGCGATGAAAGTACCCTTTCTCCGCGAGCTTTTGCTGTCGGATTCAATATATATCGGATCGAACATCACGTTTCAAAACCTGACCCCGGTGTCGACTTATCTGGGCAAGCCGGGCAATCCCGATCTGGGCGGCCTTGAAATCTCGGAATATCAGCTGCGGCAAGACCAGTTTCGGCAGGCCGAAATCCATGCCCTGTTGGATACCAAGTATTTCATAGACCGGGCCAATCGTCTTTATAACTATCCACACTTTATCTGCGATACCGGCGGGTCAATCTGCGAATGGGTAGAGCCTGACAATCCAAATGACCACATTCTGACTGAATTGTCGCGCCAGACCCTGATGATCTGGATCAAGGGCGATGAAGCCCACACTGAAGAACTGATCAAACGCTTCGACAAGGCACCAAAGCCTATGTCCTATAAGGCCGAGTTCCTGCAGAGGGTTTGGGACGAATACCTCGCCCTCAACAAGTGTTCCGGCACCGAGGTTGATCCGGATGCATTCATCCGCTGGACCTATGCGCAAGCGCTGGCGCACCGGCAGCCACGCTATGAAGCGATGGCCCGAAATTGGGGCGTTACAATAGCAGCCGATGACATCGCCAAAGTGCGGAATAGTGGCGATTTCGATGAGTTGATCGAACACACCCTTGAGACCCGCCCCAACCCCGCCTAAGTTCCAAACTTCCTTCGCAGTTTCAACAGCGTGACCAAATGCCGATCAAAATCCCCTCTGACCTGCCCGCCTTTGAAGTCCTGACAAATGAGGGCGTCATGGTCATGGCTGATGATCAGGCCGCACGGCAGGATATTCGCCCCCTTCGGATTGGGCTTTTGAACCTGATGCCAAAGAAGATACAGACCGAAAACCAGTTCGCACGCCTGATCGGAGCGACCCCACTGCAGATCGAGCTATCGCTGATCCGCATGACGGAACATCAGACCAGGAATACCGCCGCCGAGCATATGGCCGAGTTCTACCATCCTTTTCAGGAGGTGAAGAACCAGAAGTTCGACGGCCTGATCATAACCGGTGCACCAATCGAACATCTGGATTTCGCTGACGTCACCTATTGGGATGAAATCCGCGAAGTGTTCGAGTGGACCCAGACCAATGTGCATTCCACATTCGGCGTATGCTGGGGTGGTATGGCGATGATCAACCATTTCCACGACGTTGAAAAACACATGCTGGACGCGAAGGCCTTTGGCTGCTTCCGGCACCGGAACCTAGCACCAGCGTCTCCATTTTTGCGTGGTTTTTCTGATGATTGCGTGATACCCGTCAGCCGCTGGACCGAGATGCGGCAATACGAGATCGATGCGGTTCCTGATCTGATCACTTTGCTTGGCAGTGATGATGTCGGCCCCTGCCTGATCGAAGATCCCGTGCATCGGGCGCTCTATATCTTCAATCACTTTGAGTATGACAGCGATACGCTCAAACAGGAATATGACCGGGACATCGCAAATAACACGCCGATTAATGTGCCTATCAACTACTATCCCGACGATGATCCAAGCCAGAACCCTCAGAACAGGTGGCGCAGTCACGCGCATCTGCTTTATGGTAACTGGATCAATGAAATTTACCAGACAACCCCGTTTGATATGAGTAAAATTGGCCAGTAAGCTTTTGATATCACTCAGCGTTGCGCTTGTGGGTCTCGCTCTTGTGACCGCATGGCGCAGCGCGCAGCGTGAAAGCAGCGCCGAGGCTTCGTTTCCGCCAGAAGGCCAGATCGTCGAAGTCGATGGTGTTGCAGTTCATGCCGTCGTGATGGGAGAAGGGCCAGATGTGGTGTTGATCCACGGATCCAGTGGAAATACTCGCGACATGACTTTTGCGCTGGCCCCAATTCTGGCCGAGACCTATCGCGTCATCGTCTTTGACCGCCCGGGTCTTGGATACTCAGATAGCTTTAACTCCGACGGCGAAACCATTGTCGAACAAGCGGTAATCCTACAACGGGCCGCATCGAAACTAGGCGCAGAAAAACCGATCGTCGCCGGGCAAAGCTATGGCGGTTCGGTTTCGCTTGCCTGGGCTGTCACCCGGCCCGACAACATCGCAGCTTTGGTCCTGATCGCTCCGGCGGCGATCCCGTGGGAAACACCTCTGGACGCGTTCAACACTATTGGTGCGACGACAGCGGGCAACGCCCTTGCCTTGCCTTTGGTCAGCGCATTTGTTCCTGACTGGTTTGTTACGAAGGCATTGGACCAGGTGTTTGCACCGCAAAAAGCCCCCGAAGGATATGCCGAGCATTTCGGGCCGGGCTTGACCATGCGCCAGTCTTCGATGCACGCAAATGCCAAACAGCGTGCAAATCTGTTGGATGAAATCACCGAGCTTCAACCCCGCTATGGCGAGATCTCCGTGCCAACCGAAATTGTCCACGGTACGGCGGATACGACTGTCGGGCTGGGCTGGCACTCCGAGCGCCTGATCGAACAGATTCCCGACGCTGAGCTGATCGAGTTGGACGGTATCGGACACATGCCGCAGGTCGTGGCAGCCCCAGAGGTTGCCGCCGCAATCGACCGCGCAGCCGAGCGCGCGGGTTTGCGTTAAGTCCATCCGTAATTCATAGTAAGATATGGATTTTATGGCGAGGCCGTGCATGACCCAATCAGACCCGGACACTATCGAGAACTATTTTCACAACCACGCCCCAAAACCCATACGCTCGGCTATTGAAGAGGCCAAGAAGGGTGAAATTCTGAACCCGACCTACCCCTACTCCAAAAAGCTTAAAGGCAAGGAATACGATCAGCAGATGGAAGGTCTGCAGATTGAGCTGGTCAAGATGCAGCGATGGGTCAAGGAGAATGACCAGCGCATCGCTATCCTGTTCGAGGGCCGTGACGCCGCTGGCAAAGGCGGAACCATCAAACGGTTCCGCGAGAATTTGAACCCGAGGGGCGCGCGGAACGTGGCGCTCAGCAAACCCTCGGACGCAGAACGCAGCCAATGGTATTTCCAACGCTATATCTCTCATCTCCCATCGGCCGGTGAAATCGTGTTTTTTGATCGCAGTTGGTATAATCGGGGCGTTGTCGAAAATGTCTTTGGCTTCTGCACGACGGAAGAGCGTGAACGTTTTTTCAGGCAGGTCCTGCCCTTGGAAACCGGGTTTAGCAACGATGGCATACATATCTTCAAGTTCTGGCTGAATGTCGGGCGCACCGAGCAGCTTAACCGCTTTCTTGCCCGCGAAACCGACCCGTTGAAGCAATGGAAACTCAGCCCGATCGACATCGCAGGCCTGCACAAATGGGATGAATACAGTCAGTCGATTACCGAAACCCTTACACGAAGCCATTCCGAAAACTGCCCTTGGACGATCATTCGATCAGATGACAAGAAACGCGCCCGGCTGGCAGCCATTCGCACCGTGCTAAGCCAACTCGACTACGAAGGCAAAAACCTGGAAGTGGTGGGCATGCCGGATGAAAAGATCAGTGGTGGTCCGGAAATCTGGGATGCATAAGTTAATTGCAACACTCTGCTCAGCCTACGCTGGATTAGGCCCTGGCCGCTGCATATATACAATAAAACGCGCCTGAGGCCGGGATGACGAAACGCGGATATCACCACGGAAACCTAAAGCAAGCCTTGATGGAGGCCGCCTTGTCCCTGATCGAACAGAAGGGACCGACCGGTTTTACATTGTCAGAGGCCGCAAAGACCGCTGGGGTCACTCCCGCAGCCGTCTATCGGCATTTCGAAGGGCGTGAGGACCTGATCGCTGAGGCTGCGCGTCAGGGGTTTGAGATGTTCGCCGACCTGATGCAATTTGCCTATGACAAAGGGCAACCCTCGGCACTTGCGGCGTTTGAGGCCACGGGCCGCGCCTATCTGGCCTTTGCCCGCAAGCACCCCGGCTATTATATTGCGATGTTCGAAAGCGGAATTTCAATCAATCGTACACCGGAACTGGCGCTGGCCGCGAACCGGGCCAAAAACGTGCTTGAAAAGGCCGCCAGCGATCTGTCGCAGCATATTCCGCCGGAGAAGCGTCCGCCCGCTTCGATGTTCAGCGCCCATATCTGGGCCATGAGCCATGGTGTTGTCGAACTTTTCGCACGCAATACCGGCGCAAGTTCCCCCTTCCCGCCTGAAGACCTTCTGGAGAGCGGAATTGGAATCTATCTGCGCGGTCTAGGTCTGGTCGCACAGGACGAATAAGACCCTGCCAGTCAATCACTTTCGCGGGCGGTCCCGCCGTCGATCAACGGGACTCCCGCTGCCCTCACGCCTGCAATAAGCGCATCAACCGGTTGCGACTCTTTGAATACGCGGCGTTTCAGGGCCTCCAGCGGAAAACCAGGCCAAGTTTTCTGGTAAACATTGGCGAGACGCCGTGCCTCGACTTGTTCGCCATTGTTCCAATGCGCGGCCATCAGATAGGCCGCTGATATCGGCCCAAATGGTCCTCCGCGCTCGATCGTGTCCTCGTAAGTTCGGATCGCCGCTGCATAGTCTCCGGTATGAAAATGCGCAGACCCTAGTACATTGCCAAAGACAAGCCCGCCGCTGCGTTCCGCGAGCTCTTCATACCATTCAGATTGCGCCAGGATACGCTCGAAATTCAGAGTATAGAGTGAAATAAGTGCATCGAACTCAGCGACATGCGGATCGGTGGGGGCCAGATCAACGGCTCTGCGAGACAGGGCCGATGCCCGATCGTAATTGCCCAGTGCAAATTCCAGCCAGGCCCGCGCCGAAAGCGCCCAGGCCTCATCAGGTGCGATATCCATCGCATGGGCGCTTTTTTCATTGGCAGACTTCAAATACTTTTCTGCATCCGGTTCAAAGAACAACAAAATCGCCAGCATGGTCTCGACCTGTGCCGCTCCGGCATAGCCGCAGAAAAAGAGTGGATCTCGTTCAATCGCCGTCTCAAAAATCAGCAAAGCCGGTTGCAGGCGCGATAGGTCAACGACGGGGAACATCACATCGCGGCCAGCACTGCAAAGGTTTATCGCCTCTACGCGCGCGGGAGATACGTCGTAAATCGCGCTTTGCCCTCGGCCCACAGCGCTGCGTGGCTCATTCTTTGAGTAATAGCCTGATACCCAGATGCCTAAGCCAATCAAAGCCAGAAAGAACGCGATGACCAACGCGCTTCGCCGAATGCCCTGTGGGTTCTGGGCTTGCGAACTCCCCAGCGTAAATTCGGGTGCATAGCTACCGACAGGCAGTGAAATCACCACGGGATCAGTTGCGCCATCACCTCCGTAGTAAGCTTTTAGCTTTCGCCTGACACGACCCGCATCAACGCGCACAACCCCTTCCCGTTTGGTCAAGTCGTCGGCGCTGTAACCATAAACATCCATGGCGATGGTCTTGGCGCGGATCTCATCCGTGCGGCCCGCAAGCGCTTCGGTCACGACATAGCTAAGAAAGGCCCGCATTCGGGCAGATCCTTTGAAGCCACCTGAGTTCAATACCCGCTCAAGAGCACTTCGCACTTCCTCATCCGAGAAAGAAAGCGCTGTGTCACGTTGTTTGTTATCCGCCTGGGCAGTCAAGAACTATCCTTTCATGACAATGGCTTGACCCCATGGTGCTACGGTAGCATGCGGCTTAATACGTTCAAGTCATATTCTAGGGAATGCATGCTTTATGAGCAATTTTCACGAAGGCAACGCGGATGGACGAAGAAGACTTCTTTGACGCACAATTCCCGGGAACCTCCGTTCTGCTGCGAAACATGCGCGCCCAAGACAGTGAGTTCGACCGGATTTGCCTCGATTATCAGGAGATGATGACCGAACTGGCTCAGTCTCCTCTTTCCGACACGGGCGTTCGCCCTCGGTACCTCGCGGATCTGGCGGAAACCGTTACTGATTTGCGAAGCTCTATCGAAGCAAAGCTATCAGACCTTCCAGATACTCCCGGGCATTTGGATAAAACGAAAGGCTTGAAATGACCCTGAAACACATTTTGCCCGCGCTAATCCTGACTGCAGCTTCGGCATATGCCCAACAGAACCCTATTATTCACGATGGTGAGTTCGAATTTCTGCGTGCCCAGTTCGGCGCGGTCTGGGATGCCCAGGACATTGAGATTGACGCGAAACTGGCCGAAATCCGCGACGCAAACGGGGGCAAACCACCCAATATCCTGTACATCCTGATCGACGACATCAGCTTTGGTCAGATGGGTGATCGCAAGATGAACTACGTCATGGGCATCGAAACGCCCAGCATCAACCAGTTCGCCACCGAAGGTTTGTCGCTGATGCGAATGTACACGGAACCCTCGTGCACGCCGACCCGCACGGCAATGCTGACGGGGCGACATCCGGTGCGTGCCGGTGTGACAGAAGTCAAAGTGGCTCTGGTAGGCGAAGGCCTTCCAGCCAGCGAGGTGACCCTGCCCGAGATCCTAAAAGAGGTTGGCTACAACACCGTGCATGTCGGCAAGTGGCACCAAGGTGATATCGAACAGGCCTACCCCCACAACCAAGGTTTCGATTGGGCCGCCTTCCCCCTGCATCAACAAGTTCAACTGAGCCTCATGACCCCCGAGGCGATGCGCGCGAATAACATGCTTGGATACGTGCCCGAGGGGCAGAACAATCAGTTTCTGCTGGATGAGCGTTTCAAACCCTACGGGCTGGTGACCGGTGTCGAGGCAGAAGCAGGCGGCACCGCTCGAGAGGTGGATATGTCACCGGGCGAGGTCTGGACCCAAGCCAAGTATGAAGCCATGAACGAGAGGTATCAGCGTCAGGCTCTTGAGCAATTGGAGCGTGCCGCAGCCGAGGAAGAACCGTTTTTCCTGCAATATTGGCCGCTCTACCCGCTGAATTTCGTTTATGCCGAGAACGCAATCTCTCGCAACGGCGGGTTTCATGCTGACAAACTGCAACTACTGGATGGCTGGATCGGTGACCTGCTGGTCAAGCTCGAAGAAACCGGAGAAGCCGACAACACGATTGTGGTTTTGATGGCCGACAATGGACTGATGTACCACTACGAAGGAACTTCGGGGCTCAATCAGCTGATCTATCGTGGCGGTAAGACCCAACATCTGGAAGGTGGCGTACGCACGGATGCATTCATTCGCTGGCCCGGAGTAATCGAGGCTGACAGCGCCGCCGGAGATATCTTTCATGTGTCTGATATCTATACCACAATGGCTCGGATCGCAGGCGCGACTGATCATATCCCGCGCGACCGCATCATCGATGGTGTCGATCAGACCGCCCTGCTGCTGAACGGTGAAGGCAACGGTCGCCGCGATTATGTATACGTCTATGAAGGCCCGGTTTTGCGCTCGGTGGTCAAGCAGGAATTCAAGATGCACCTGCCCGCGCCCGGCCAACCCGGAGCGGCGGCCCCGACCTTCAACATCTATCGTGATCCACGCGAACTGCACCCTTTGGTCGGTTACTCACTTTGGGCCGGAGCGTCGTTTCAGGACATGATCAAACGCCATCAGAAGATGATCGCGAAACATCCACATTCCGAAATCGGGCGCGGCATCCCCTACGAGGGCATCGACAACCTGCGTCCGGAATCTGAACTGGCTCGCGATGTGTTCACGAGCTGGCAGCAGTGAAGGCTACAGAAATTCCTGTTTAAATATGATAATGTTTTAATGTGAAATCAGCGGCAGGAGTGTTTGCGTTCCGCCCAGTACATGATCGGGGGATATCGAATGAAGATTTCAGGGGTATTGGTTTTATTCGCCAGCCTTGCCGCGCGCAGCACGTTCGCGCAAGAAAACCCAATCCAACACGATGCCGAATTCTATATCTTGCAAGCACAGCGCGCAGAGCAATGGGCCCAGGATGATATGGCTGTGGATGAAGCCCTGGCTGCATTTCGCGAAGGCAACAACGGTAAGCCACCGAACATCATCAGCGTTCTGATCGATGATCTGGGATTCGGCGACATGGGGATACCCGAGTTGAACGCCGTTCGGGGTTACTCGACGCCGAATATCAACGATTTCTCCGACGACGCGATGCGCATGGTTCGGATGTATACCGAACCCTCTTGCACCCCTACTCGCGTCGCCCAAATGACGGGGCGGCTGCCTGTACGCATGGGAATGGGTGATACCACCGTTGATATTGCCGGCTTTGGCCTGCCGGGGGGGGAAGTGACGTTGGCCGAAGTGCTGAAACAGGTTGGTTACGCAACCAGCCATGTTGGCAAGTGGCACATGGGGGATATCGCGGAAAGTTGGGCGATGAACCAAGGCTTTGACTATGCGCAGCACGCCATTCACCAGCAGGGTCAGCTGACGATCTTTAATGATGATGCAATCAAAGAGCAGGTCTCGGTCGCGATCAGAGATTATGATGACAAATACACGCTGGACGGTTGGTTCAGGCCGGACGCCTCAGCGATGATGACCGTCATCGAAGGCGAAACGGGCGGTCCAATTCGCGAAATTCGGATGGAGTCAGGTGAGCGCTGGAATGCGGCCAAATACGATGAGATGAACCAGGCCTTTCAGGACAAAACCTTGTCAGAGCTTGAACGTCTTGCCAGCGACGATACTCCCTTTTTCCTGCAATATTGGCCGATGATCCCTCTGGATAATACCCGCGCCGGACGTTCTGGTCCCGAAAGCGCGAATGGCGGTCTCTATGTCGACAAGATGCAACTTTTGGATCAATGGCTGGGTGATTTGTTCGCCAGCATGGCAGAGTTGGGGGTCAGCGAGAATACCATCGTCATCGTTATGGGGGACAACGGCCACTTTACCAAATACGCCCCGCAATCGGGCTATACTCCGATGATATATGCTGGTGGCAAAGGGGATACGACCGAGGGCGGTGTTCGGGTCGATGCCTTTATTCGCTGGCCGGGGATGATTCAGGCAGATGGTTTGCTGAACAGCATCATTCACGTTTCGGACCTTTATACAACGCTTTCACGTTTTGCGGGGGCCGAGCAATACATCCCGCGAGATCGTCTGGTGGATGGCGTCGATCAATCCGCAGCGCTATTGTTTGCGGACGAAGCCAAAGCGCGCAGAGATCACGTGATCATCTATTCGGTGAACAAACCCGAGGCGATCGTGAAGGACCAGCTTAAGCTCAAACTGCCGGGAGCCGGGGAAAGCGCCATTCTGGCAAAGTTCTTTGATCTCTACCGGGACACGCGCGAGGAATATTCAGTCTCGACCGAGGTTGGCGCCTGGGGCGGGCAGGAATTCGCACGCATCCTTGGCCGACACATGGCCCGCAAAGAGAAATTCCCCGACACGCCACCCGCGTATGGCGTGCCCTATGAAGGGATCGAGAACCTGCGCCCCGAAACCCAACAAGCGGTCGAGGCTTTCCTGATCAAAAGCCAATCCCCGAAGCAATAGCACGGTGTCGCCGTCGTCATTCACTCAAGTTTCTAGGATCATCACATGCTTGGATTACTCCTATTCGCACTGGGTTTAATCGGATCACTTGGGATCGGGTTCGTCTACTTCCGTGATTTGGGCGACGTGTCCCAGATGCTGTTGAAGGTAAAGCGCGAGAATATGGTGCGTTTCATCCGCAATGAATACCGCTTGATTGCCATCGGGTTGGGCGCATTTGCTCTCGCAACGCTCGCGCATTTCGCCCTGGGAGCCGGGCCGTTCTGGCTTTGGCTCATTGCCGCTTTACTTGTTCTACTTCTCTATGGCTTTCCCTATGTCTGGGTTCATCTAGGTCTGAGAAATCAGCTAAATGACGCGCAGTATTTTCCCATCGACGAGGCCTGCAAATATGTCGGGCCGACTGCCCCCGTGATGGTGATTGAAAATGAAGGCCATGCCCGCGCCCATCCTGATGCACAAATCATGCGCCCACATTTGGCGGGCGATGAAAAGGGGCTGGGCGGAGAAGACGTCGTGATGACCTATTGCGCCATGGCCAATCTCGGTCAGGGCTATGCGCCAAGCATCGAAGGCAAACGGCTAAACCTTGAGGTTCTCGCCCAGCACGGCAACAACCTGATCTTGCGTGATAATGACACCGGTGAGCCCATCCAGCACATATACGGCTTTCGCGAAGCGGATCGTGACACAAATGCAAACGGCCTCGCGTGCCCTTTGCGGCCCGAAGCGCAGATGACACCCTGGCCAACCTATCGGATGACTTTCCGTGGATTTCAAAAGGCTTTCCCGGAAGGCGAGGTTTTTTTGAACAAACCCTCCCCAAACCCCTTGCTGCGGCTGCTGGACATGATGACCGAGATCACGTTCGGCTGGGGCATTGGCCGCCAGCATCAGGAAGAGGCTCCGGTGATGGACAACATGGACCGTTCGGACAATCGGCTGCCGAATAAAACCTATGTCTGGGGGATCACAATCGGACAGGATGCCACCTGCTGGACCGACGATTTCGTTGTCGACAACGATTGGATCGTCAACGCGCGTGTCGGCGGGCGGGATATCGTCGTCAGCCTCGATCCGAAATTTGAAAGCTTGGGCGTTTGGTACAATGACAGCGGTCAACCCGTGACCCAATGTGACTTTTGGGGAATGTCTGATCAGGGCCAACTGCAACGGGTCGAAACCCTGCGCGCAGGCGTGTTCTGGCATGTCTGGTCCGAGTTTTTTCCCAGCACCGATATCAATCGTGTCGGTGACGGCGCAGGCAAATCCGAAGACGTGGCAGCATGAAAGAATGAACATTGCGCTTGGCTAGATTGGCATGAGGCGACAACGGAATTTCAATTCAAGATTCTTGGCGGGAGACGGAAAAATGGATGTGACAGTAAAGTGGACAGGATTGGCGCTTGGCCTCACAATGGCAGGTTCGATGGCACCAATGGCCTTGGCCCAACAGTCGGACTGGTCATATGAGGCCTCAATCTATCTTTTCATGCCGGAAACTGAGACCTCACTCAGCACACCGATGGGTACACTGGATGGCACCCTGAGTTTTTCCGATGCGTTGGACAATCTCGATTTTGCCTTCATGGCCGCGTTTGCCGCCACAAATGGCCGGTGGTCCCTGTTGGCCGACTATAACTATACCAATCTGTCTTTCAGCAGCGACACTCCCGGCCCTGCCAGCTCAGGCTTGGACACATCCTTCACCACGCAATTTCTCAGCGGCTATGTCGGCTATAGGATCTACGAGGATCAAACCGCAAATGTGGATATTGTCGGTGGATTCAGGTGGTTCAGCACGGAAACCGACTTTGAATTGCAACCAGGCGCGGCCCCCGGCCGTCGAACAACGGTTGATTCAAGCTGGACCGATCCCGTGATCGGGGCCCGCGCACGCGTCAAGTTCTCGGACAAATGGTCAGGAACTGGGTTTGTAGACTATGGCGGCTTCCGCAGTGGCAGCGAGACATGGCAGGTTCTGCTGACAGCCGACTATGCGATTAATGATCGTTGGCTGATCCGCGGTGGATACCGCTATATCTCATTCGACCACGACATCGACGGAAACGATTTCAAGTTCGACCAATCCGGTCCACTGATTGGCGCGACTTACCGCTTTTGAGCGGCTTTTAGTGACCGCCAAAGTAGGCCTCAAGCAATCGCTTATCATTCCGCAACTCATCTGCGGTGCCTGATGTCTGCATGCGTCCTGACTCGAGCACGTAAATCCGGCTCGCAAGCGAAAGCGCGAAATTGGCGTTTTGCTCGGTGATTACAACTGTCAGCCCGTATTCCTTGTTGAGCTTGCGCACCACCTCGGCGATTTCGTGACAGATTTTTGGGGCCAGACCAATCGTCGGTTCGTCGACGAGCAACAGCTCGGGGCTGGTCATCAGCGCGCGTCCGAACGAGACCATCTGACGTTCCCCGCCCGACTGGGTCGAGGTCTCCTGCCCTTCCCTCTCTTCGAGACGCGGGAACAGGCTGTGTACCATTGCCAGATTGCTCTGGATGTCTTCGCGGGCCGTGAAGGCACCGACCATTAGGTTGTCACGCACCGACATATAGGGAAACAGGTTGAAGCGTTCGGGCGCATAACCCACGCCATGTCGTACAATTTCGGAAGGCGTCCGACCGGCAAGGCTGTGCCCCCTGAGCCGGATATCGCCCTCGATTTTGACTAGCCCCATGATGCTGTCCAGCAAGGTCGATTTTCCAGCCCCATTTGGACCCACCACAGCGACAATCTCACCAGGTTGGACGGTGATCGAGATGTCGGTCAGCGCTTGCGCCTTGCCATAGAATGCCGACAGGTTTTCGATTTCCAGATACGACATTACGCGCCCCCCAGATACGAGGCCTGAACAGCCTTGTCGTTCATGACTTCGCTGAACGAGCCCTCGGCAATCATGGTGCCCCGTTCAATGGCGATCGCACGGTCGACCAATGGCTCAAGCGCAGGCAAATCATGGCTGACGATCAGAAAAGTCATCCCATCTTTGCGCATCGACTGAATGAGATCAGAGATTTGGGCGATCTCTCCTGTGGTGAGACCCGCAAACACTTCATCCAGCAGCATCACCTTGGGCGCGGTTGCCATTGTGCGCGCCATCTCAAGTTTACGCAGATCACCCATGGCCAGTTCTGTCGGCGCGCGATTCAAGTCCGCTTCTGTAAACCCGACGCTGAGCGCAAGCTCTCGCTCACGTTCTTTCTCTGGGGGTGAGACGATCATCTGCCAGATATTGTCGGGCATTAGGCCAACCCGGATGTTTTCGGCAACGCTCATATCACCAAACGGGCGTGGGATCTGATAGGTTCGGCTGACCCCGGCCCGAATGCGTTGCGGGGTCGACAGCGTCGAAATCTCCTGCCCGAACAGTTCGATCGTTCCGCCGTTTTGCCGCAACTCACCCATGATCTGGCTGAACACGGTCGTCTTGCCTGCCCCGTTGGGACCGATCAATCCAAGCGACTCGCCCTCTTTGAGAGAAAACGACAGATCATTCGTCGCGACTAATCCGCCGAAACGTTTTACCAGACCTGAAACCTGTAACGCCACGCTCATGTCGTCCGCCCCTTGCCCAGGCCTTTGAAACCACGCCGAACCAGCTCAACAATGCCTTTCGGCTGATACATATAGAGGAGCAGCGCTATGGCTCCGTAGACGAAATACCGTTCGGCGCCAGGAAGGACCGGTCGCAGATACTCCAACAGGAATGTCATGAAGAACGCGCCGATCATGGGGCCAATGATGGTCGATGTTCCCCCCAGAAGTGCCGCAACGATGATTGTGAACAGGAAGTTAATATCAAACAACGCACGCGGCGCAAGCGATCCCAGATAGTGAACGTAGAAGGCACCACCCAAGCCCGCGATCATCGCACTTGTCAGAAAGGCAAAAGCTTTGAGGCGCGTGGTGCTGAGGCCCGAACCGCGCACACTTTCCTCGTTCATTCCGATGGCAGACAAGGCCGTACCTAGTCGCGTCTTCATCAAAAGCCACATGCTGACGGCGATTGCCAACATCAGCGTCGTGGACAGGTAATAGCCGTTCGCCGCGCCGCGCGTCAGAGTTTGAATACCCGACATGCCGCGTGTTCCGCCGGTCAGATCCGGGCGAATGACCTGGACCAGTTGGTAGAGCAACTCCATGAACGCCAGCGTGACGAGCGCAAAATAACTTCCACGGATACGCAGCGCTGGTAGCAGCACCAATAGGCCCGCGATCATGGTGACAAGCACGGCGATCGGGATCGAGATTTCGACAGCGACGTCAAAGCGCTTGGTCAGGATTGCCGTGGTATAGGCCCCGATACCGATCAGGAACGGATGACCAAAGCTCACATACCCTGTTCGGCCAGACAGCACGTCCCAACTGATGGCAAAGATGGCCAAATAATTGGCAAATATCATCGTGCGCATCGTCCCGTTCGAGACGAATTGCGGAAGCAGGAACATTCCGACGATCAAGCCACCCCAGAGTGCAAAGTGAAACCAGCGTAGCCCCATCGTCACAGCTCCTCTCGGCCGAACAGGCCCTGCGGTCGCGTGACCAGCACCCCGATGATCAACAGCATCGTGAAAACACCGCGCAACTCAGGTGCAAGCGTCGCCACAACGATGACTTCGAGGAAGCCCACAATATGCGCCACCACCAAAGTGCCCAGGATCGATCCGATCCCGCCAACGATAACCACAGCCACCGAAATGATTAGCGGAGCCACCCACATGGAGGGCGATAGCTGAGTGTAGCTGGCAAAGAAGACGCCTCCGATTGCGCCCAATGCGCCAGAGATACCCCAGGTGATCAGATTGATGCGATCCGGATCGATCCCGGAAATTGCAGCGCCTTTAGCATCCATCGACACCGCCTGCATCGCCCGTCCGGTATGTGTCAGCCGCACAAAGGCATAGAGCCCAAGCAGAATTGCCCAGCTAATAAGGGTTGCGATCAGGATGTTATACGTGACCGAGGCCCCGGCCACATTGATCACCCCGGGAACAATCGGCAAAAGGATTTTGCTGCTGTCGCCAAAGACCAAAACGATCCCGGCCTGAATGACGACCGCAAGGATCAGCGTCGAAATCTCGACAGCCACGTGATCCCCTTTGAGCGTTTTGACAATCAAACGGTACTTCAGAACTCCCATCAGCACACCCAGCGCGGCGGCCACGGCAACCCCCATAAGCTTAGGCATTCCAAGTGACTGCGATATCCAGAAGTAAATGTAGCCGCCGACCATCAGATAGGCGCCATAGGCGAGATTCAGAACGCGGCCTATGCTGAAGATCAGCGTAAACCCCATTGCTATAAGCGCGTAGAGACCGCTGAGCAAAAGCCCCTGAATCAGTATCTGCAACATAAATGGATCCTTGGCTGCGGGTGCGCGCTGCCGCGCACCCGTTTCAAGCTAACGACGCGACCGGGTTACGGCTTGACCCAGCTGGGAAGCGTGAATTCGCCCGTCGCGTATTTCTCGGGGTACACAACTGCGGCAGTGCCGTCTTCATACCACTGAACAACGACCATCGACGGGGCCGCATCATCAAACGGCTCGGAAAGATCAAAGCGAATGTTGTGGGGATAGGTGCGGCCTGTCACAGGCTCGACCTCATCATCGCCCCAGAAGGCATAGCGCAGCCAAAGCTGACCATCCATCTCAAGAACCAGATCCTGCTTCTTCATTGCGTCGGCCCAGCCTTCGACATTGTCGAAGCCACCCGCCTCTTCCGCGGCAGCCATAGCCTGTTTCAGACCGTGGTAGGCGTTGAAACCATTGAAATGCGGCAGCAGTGGGCGGCTGTCATACTTGGCCTGATAGGTATCAACAAAGGCCTGACTGGCCGGATCCAGCTTGAATCCCACGGAAGGGATCGGTGACAGGGTCGAGATGCCGCCACCGGCTCCGCCGGTGTCTTCCCAATATTCCATACCTAATGCGGCTACGTTCACCCCTGTCATCGCCATGGGCACCTGCAGTTTGACATATTGCGACGAAACCACCTGCGAATTTACGGATGAGACCTGATAGATAAAGTCAGCCCCGGTATCCTGCGCCCGGCTGAAAATCGGCGCGAAATCAACGGTGGCTACGTCATAGGTGATGATGTCCTTGACCTCGATCCCCGCAACCGGCGCAAGCGCCTCGGTCACCAATCCGGTGATCGCTTCGCCAAATGCCGTATCCTCAGCCAGAATGACAACGGAGTCCCAACCCATCTTTTCCTTCAGAACATCCGCGCCGAAATTGATATAAAGCGTGGCAAGAGCCTCGTCTGAAGCGATGTTCATGAAATATGGCGCCATGCTTTCGGGATCTTCGACCACCATGTCGATGATGCCGATATATGACGTCCACGTGTCCAGCGTCGGAATTCGGTATTCCTGCATTCGCGGCAGCCAGCCCAGCGAAACATCATCGATAGAGCCTGAGATGATGAAATCCACTTCTTCGGTTTCCGCCAAGTATTCATAGGCCCGCACCCCTTCGGTCGGGTCCTGCCCAGTGTCGGCGGACACCAGCGTGATCTGTTCCCCCATAACGCCGCCATTCGCATTAAGCTCTTCAATCGCGATCTCTGCACCACGCAGCGTCGACAGACCGGTGTCTGAGGAAAGAGATCCAATAAAGCCCACCTTGATTTCAGCTGCGGCCGCCGAGGCCACAAGCGCGATACATGTTCCGCTGAGTAGCGCTGTCTTGATCATCACATTAGCTCCCTGTGTCTTATTGTGCCCTTCTTGTATTCTGTATACAGTACACAAGACGATAGTTCGATCAAATCCTTTCTTGGTGACTCATGTTCAGATTCCGCTGATTTCGCCGTTTTCGTCGTGAATTACCGCATCCACATCGATTTCCACCGTCAAACCGGGTTGCGTCAGCCCGGCTTGAACGGCTGTCAGAACAGGATCGATATGTTTGAATACCTCTCCGTGAACGCTCGCGAATTCACCCGCGCGCGACAGATCGGTCAGATAGGCGCGGACCCGGCCTACATGGCGCATCTCGGCACCGACGGCCTTAAGCGCCTCTTCTATACGGGACAGAATGTATTTTGTTTGGGCTCCCACATCTCCTGGCGCATGAATACGCCCGCTGGGTTCGATCGCTGTGGTCCCTGCGACCCAAACGAAGGGACCGATGCGCTTTGCGCGGGAATAAGACGCAACTTCTTCGAACCGCCCGCCTGACTTCCAGATGCGGAGGGTCACAGGCCTAACCTCGATCGGATGGCATCCGCCGCTTTCTGCAAGGCTGCTTGTTCTTGATCGGTCAGCCGCAACTCCTCGACTTCGACCAACCCGGAAGACCCCAGATGGGCAGGAACACCAAGCACAACCCCATCGATGCCATATTCCCCCTGCAACATGACCGAGACCGGAACCGGGCCGGTGCGTGCGCCCCGGATATGGTCGATCAACTCGATCGACGCGTGCGCCGGTGCTATGGTTGCGGAACCGGATTTCTTCAGGGCAACTACCTGCCCACCGCCGGTCACGGCGTCCTGAACGCAAGCCTCAATCTGATCAGGCGATAAAAACACATCCAATGCCCTGCCCTTAATTTTTGCCCGGCTTGGGATTGGCGCCATCTCGTCCCCGTGGCTTCCGAGCGTGAAGGCTTCGACATCAGCGGGCGCTACTCCCGCAGCCATAGCAAGGGCGTTGCGAAACCGGCTGCTGTCCAGAGTACCGGCCATGCCCAGCACTCTTTCACGAGGGAACCCGGTTGCGCTCAGCATTTCTACGGTCATTTCGTCAAGCGGATTTGTCACCACGATGACGATGGCATCAGGCGCAGCGGAGCGTATGGCCTCAGCGGCCTGGCGGATCACGCGCGCATTCACGTCGATCAGATCCGCGCGGCTCATACCCGGACGCCGGGCACGGCCTGCGGTCACCACGACCACCTCAGCCCCTGCCACAAGGTCCAGCGACTCGCCGCCAATACACCGGGCGCGCGCTCCGGTGATGCCTGAAGTGTGATTCAAATCCAACGCGGTTGCAGCCGCCATCCCCGGAGCAATGTCGATCAGAGCAATCTCATCCGCGATATCCTGCATCGCCGCCAGATGCGCCACATTGCCCCCGACGCCCCCTGCCCCGATCATGGCAAGTTTGCCAAGCCTTCGGACCTTGCGTTTCGAACGCACCGGAGCAACCCATTTGGGCGAGCGGCGATACAACACACGCTGCATTGAAATAGCAGCGTCTGTACGCGTTGGTTGTGGCTTTTCCAGCGGTCCGTCGACAAGCTTTATGCCAACACGCTCGGCAGTTTCGCGTGCCAAGGCCGTCACGATATCGTCGGGCAGGACTTCAAACACGATCCGACCGCGACGGCGGGCATCTTCGACCGCCTCTGAACCTATGACGCGCGGCACTGCCATCAGTTGGCTTGCCCGTCCACCGCCTCTATCGCGCGGGTTGCGGCCTCGACGGCGGTCTTGACCGAGTTTTCAGACCCCGAGATGAACAGGCGGCCAAACCGCCCCACGGCGCGCACTTCGACTATATCGATCTCTGCCGCCTTCTCCGCTTCATTCGCGGCAATCGAGATATAAGCAGCCGGGGCACATTCGACGATGCCCAACGTCTGCCCTGGAACGATCAGAGCCCCCTTGCGCCATTTGTTCAGCAGTTGCGCCTGATAGGGTTCGACGCTGGTAATAATCTGCGTGGAACTGATCGCCGGTTTCAACCGGTCAGACATTGTTGCGCCGAGCTCGGCCAGCATCGCATCGCGCGCGGCGGACACCTCCGCATTCGACGGAGACCGCAGGATAAAGAACCCGAACTCGCGCTCGACCATCTGTGTTGTCGCCTCAACCGAAGATGCCTTGAGCGCCCGGTCGATCAGCGAGAATACTCCGTTACCCGGCGCAAACTCTCCGATCAAAACCGTATCCCCGGACAAAGGCACCGACCCTTGCACCGTCGCACCGTTATAGGCGGCGAATTTTGGTTGCAGGTTGTCGATCTGCATCAGCGCCCGGATGGTAATCTCGCTCATGCGCCATACTCCTCGTAAATGTCGCGCCAGGGTCTGCTTTCATAGGCTACCCGTTTGATGTTGATGAGATGCAGGGCCGTCACATTGTCCGAAGTGATCGAACCTGACCACGTGCCAGTGCCCAGCATGAAGGATGGTTCCAGATCAGTCGAATATCCCATACCGCCCATGATGCCCGGTGTATTCACCAGTACCCGACCCGTCGGCACGGTGGCAAAACGGGCCACGATCTCAGGGTCGTCCGAATGGATGACCGAGGAATGACCCCAGCCTTCGAACTTGGCGATGGATTGCGCCAGATCGATCCCATGGTCTGTGGATTTCGCCGCGTAGAACGCCAGAACGGGGTTCAGCTTTTCTGCAGACAGCGGGCGTTTCCAGCCTACTTCAGTCTCTTCCGAAACAAGGCACCGGGTGCGTGGGGGGATGGAAAAACCAGCAGCGTCAGCCAGCGCCTGCGGGCTTTGCCCCACCTTCTCAGGGTCCATGGCCTGCACGCCTTTGAAGATCACCCCGGCAAGTCGATCCGCTTCGGCCGGAGTGCAGAAATAGGCACCTTTCAATTTAAGCTCGTGGCGCAAATCACGTGCGATCTCGGGATCAGCGACGACGGCCTGCTCACTGACGCAGGCGGTCCCGTAGTCAAAGCTCTTCGACGTCACGATCATCTCGGCGACTTCCGCCAGATCGCGTGCTTTCGACTTGTGTACGTAACACGGCACGTTGCCCGCACCGACCGCGAGCGTGGGTTTGCCGCTGGAATACGCCGCTTTGACCATGGCCGGACCACCGGTTGCCATCACAACCGAGGTACGGCGGTGTTTCATCAACTCGGCTGTGCCCTGAATTGTCACGGAATCCAGACATTGGATTAGACCCTTGGGCGCACCCATTTGTTCAGCCACGCGCGCCATAATTCGCACCGTTTCGATGCCACAACTCACGCCACGCGGATGCGGCGCGCACACGATCGCATTGCCTGCCTTCACCGCAGAAAGCACTTTGTAGATGATCGTTGAAGTGGGGTTCGTCACCGGGATCAGAGCTGCCACAACGCCCATCGGTTCACCGAAGGCTGCGATCTTTGTCGCATTATCGCGCCAAAGCAATCCCAGCGTTGTCACATCTCTTAGATAATCCGCGACTGAAAGCGCGTTGAACAGGTTCTTGACGCGCTTGTCCGGCACATTCCCATATCCGGTTTCCTCGACGGCCATTTGCCCCAGCCGTTCGGCCTCGGGCTCGATGGCGCGCGCCATGGCGTCGACTATTGCGTCTACCTGCGCCGGGTCAGTGCCCAAAAAGGCGCGATAAGCCTCGAAAGCGCTATCTGCGGCACGCCGTGCGGCGGCGATTGATTTCAGATCTGCATCCATCAAGAAGCTCCGGTGACGATGGTGTCAAAGATACGGCGCGCTTGATCAACGTCGCCCGCTGAAACCCCTATGGCTTCGAGGCGCCGTCCGGCGGCAGCCACATCCGCCCCCAAAATTCGGTCGGACATCGCGATCAGGCTGTGCGTCAACGGGCTCGGGATACCCGCAAGCTCACCCGCTGAGACCAAAGGTACAAGCGAGCCCAACACGCCATCCCGCATCATACTGCGCGACGTTTGCTGATCCGGGATCGGACGCGCGCCCGAGCCACGTTCGGCGCCGACAAAAGTGGATATCCACTGCCCTGTCTCCGGCAGGTTGCGAACTCCAAACGCAGCAGCAATGCGTCGCCGTTCGTCTGCAAGCCCCTGAATGACCTCTGTCTGGTCCGGACCAATCAGAGACGCAAACGTCTGGTTATCCTCAAGCGGAACACCACCCATTGGAATGTCAGGACCACCTGTCCCCATTGCGGCACCGCCGAGGATCAGCGCAGGTATCTCGACTGCGGCCGACAGATCGTTGAAGCCGCACGACAAAACCGAGTCGACCGCCTGGACGTTGGACAAATAGGCGGACACGGTGTCCAGAACCTCTTCCCGACCGCGCGGCAAGGTTGCCGCAGCCATCGGTGCCGCCTGCGAAAGCGTCAAAGCTGCGCCCTCGGAACGGAACCAGTATGGCAGACCCTGAACCTCGACCAGCGTGACGTCCGCCGCGCAGCCTCCGATACGCAACAACCAGGCTGTTTCCACAGCCCCGAGAGATCGCCCCGGCGCAAGGACCAAGATTTGCCCGTCGCTGAGGTGATCGGCCAGCACCATCGCATAAGTGCGCTGTTTGTGAAGCGGTCCGGTCAGGAATATCACCTGTGCATCGCGCACCGCTGCATCCAGCTCAGCGGTTGTGCGCACCGACGGCCCATCCCGATCGACTTGATAGGTCCCGACCGGACCTTCACCGCGAAGCGAGATGCCTGAGGACTGGGCCAACAGCGACAGTTCGGCCCCATAGGCCGAAAACAAGGTGACCTCAGCCCCTTCGGCAAGGCAAAGAGCGGCCAACAGGCGTGCATCAGCCCCGCCGCCCAACACCGATATCCGGTCGAGCTTGGGATGTTCAGGTGCACCCCGGGTTGAGCCACGTGTCGCTGCACGTGTGAATTCCTCGAAACCGGCTGACATAGCGTCTCCTCAAGACAGACGGATTAAGCCGCAGAGCCAGCACCAAGGCTGTCGATTATGGCCTCAAGTTCATCATGTGGGCGCGCGATCACGTGGACGGATACGACTTCACCCACTTTGTTTGCCGCTGTCGCACCGGCATCCGCGGCGGCTTTGACTGCGCCGACTTCACCACGCACAAGGGTGGTGACTAGGCCTCCGCCAGCCTTGGTTTGGCCGACAATCGAAACGCTGGCCGCCTTGACCATCGCATCTGCCGCTTCGATCGCGCCGACCAGTCCGCGCGTTTCGATCATGCCCAGGGCCATTTGCCCCGCCACTGGTTTCGCCATTTTTCGTTCCTCCAAAGAAATTTAGATGTTTGGTGTTCTTGGTTCAGGTCGTGGACACGCGATCCACAATCGCGATGATCGCCAGATCGACGGGCGCGGTGGACAGACCGGCGGCCATACGCGCCGCCGAGCCGTTGACCAGCAGAACCGTATCCCCCACCCCGGCACCGCAGGTGTCGACGGCGACCCGCGCCGGTTCGATCACCTTGCCTTTGCTATCGACCAAATCCGTCACCAGCAGTTTCGTACCGACCAGTTTTGCGTCTTTGGCCGTGGCTGTGACGGTCCCGGCGACCTTGCCCAAATGCATCAGAAGGTCCTCAGGTAACGGTCCAACTCAACCGGAGTGACCTGTTGATTGAAGAATTCAAGCTCGCGCTCGGCCTGTTGCAATACCAACTCCCACAGCATTTCGCCCATGAGATCGCGAAGCCATTCGGATCCTCGCGCCAGTTCGATCGCCGTTGGCAAGTCGGTCGGGATCGGATCGCCGATCCCTTCTTCGTAACCGTTGCCGGTTGTCGGCTCTGACGGAGCCAAGCCCTGCTCGATCCCGTCCAGCCCCGCTGCAATCTCGGCCGCCAGCAGAAGGTAGGGATTGGCATCTGCACCAGCGTCACGTTTTTCTACGCGCACCGCGCTGTCGGATCCTTCAATGACCCGAATACCAACGGTCCGGTTGTCATAACCCCAGCTCGTATTGATCGGGCAGAAAGTATAAGGCTGACGGCGTCGATAACCATTGACGGTGCCACTGCCACAGATTGCCGTTTCGCACATGCGTTGTTGCAGCCCGGCGATGAAGGATTTGCCAGTATCGTTTATCTTGCCGTTATCGGCAAAGACATTCTTGCCGTCTTTCCAAAGCGAGTAGTGTGTGTGGAAGCCGTTGCCGGACTGATCGAAGAACGGTTTTGGCATGAAGGTTGCCAGATAGCCGTGGGCGATGCCCAGCTGGCGGATCAGCGACTTGAACAAGACGACACGATCTGCCGCTGCCAGCGCTTCGCCGTAACGGATATTCACCTCAATCTGACCCGCAGCGTATTCGGGGTTCGATTGCTCGATTGGGATACCGCACTCGTTGATCTGCTGACGGATCGGTCCAACGATGTGCTCCATACGCGCGGCGCGGCCCAGACCGTAGACCTGAATCCCGCTATCGCGCGGCTGTCCGGTTTCCGGATCCAGTAGATAGAATTCAAGTTCAGTACCGACATTGACCTCGAACCCCATGTCGCGGGCCCGTTCAACTTGACGCACCAACGCCTGACGCGGATCGATCGGAACAGGCTTGTGGTCCATACCTTCCGCCCGACCAAAGCAAACAGCGACGCCTGGCTCCCACGGCACAGCGACGGGCTGGGTCATTGGGAAGACGTGCATATCGGGGTAGCCGTTGTCGAAATTGACATAGGGCGTATCCCAGACGTCGCACGTCATATCGATCGCCATCAATGCAATCGACAGCGCATTGCCGCTTTTGCAGACGTGGTCCCAGTGGCTGGCCGGAATGCGCTTGCCGCGCATGATGCCGTTGAGGTCACCCACACCAAGTATGACGGTGTGCGTTCCTTCGGGCAGATCAAATCCCGAACTCATTGATGCGCTCTCCCTGTTTTTTGGCTTTATAATTGTTGTATTCTGTATACAGTATTCACAAAGACAATCGATAAACAAGGAAAATCTGCATCATGTCCAAGAACTCGGTCATCGTTGTCGGAGGCGGCATCGTCGGCGTCATGACGGCGCTTACACTGCAACGACGTGGTGAGGCAGTGACTTTGATAGATCGCTGGGAACCGGGACATTCCCGTGCATCTTCAACGGATTACAACCGTGTCATCCGTGCGATTTCCGGGCGGGATGAGTTCTATACACGTTGGGCCCGCGAAAGCCGCCTGCGCTGGCTGGAACTGCAAGCCGAGAGCGGCCAGAACCTGATGTATGAATGCGGTGCGCTGATTCTTGCAACAGGCGGTCATTGCGACTGGGAGAACGCCACAGCCGAAACCTTCGACCGCGTTGGTGTGCCCTACTACAAGTACGGGCGGCAGGACATCGAATCGCGATTTCCGCAGTTTCGCGTTCCTGACATCGAATACGCCCTGTTCGAACCCGAAGCCGGAATGTTAATGGCGCATCGCTGCGTCCTGACCGGGCTTGAGCTGTTTCGTCGAGCGGGCGGGATCGTACAGCGCGGTCGCGTGACCACCGATGGATCAGAGCGCCCAATGCTGGATGGAAAGCCGCTTGAGGCTGATCTTATCATTGTCTCAACCGGCCCCTGGATGGCGGACATGTTCCCCAAGACGATCAAGCCGATATCGACGGTGGTTGGTGTGAATGTCCTCTATACCTCAACGCCAGATGGGTCCGAGGAGTTCGATATGAGCCGAATGCCCTGCTGGATCGATCATGGTCAGGGCTCATTCGGGCTGCCCTCCTCCGAGGGTTCAGGGGTAAAAGCGGCAGTCGTCATCCCGGACAAGATCGATCTGGACAATGACGAAAGGCTAATCCGACAGGAAACGCTGGGACGCACTCGCAGCTACATCCGTCATCGTCTTCCGGGCCTTGAGGGTGAGCGGGTCGTGGATTCCAAATTCAACCAGATCATCCTGACGCCAGACACGCACTTTATTGTCGACTGGCACCCCGAGCATGAAAACGTTCTGTTCGCGGGCGGCTGCTCGGGACATCTGTTCAAACACGCGCCGGTATTTGCCGAGTTTGCCACAGGTGTTGGAATGAAGGACTTCGGAACGGCTGATCGTTTCAAGATCACTGGTCGAAGAAAACTGAGCCCGAAGGAAAGTCCAAGCGGGCGTTAAAGGTCCGACAGAGTACGATAAAATCCTGAGTTCGGACACTTCTCCTGCGGCAGGCGACTACCTGATCGAATTGCATCGCGGCAGGTTTTCGCCTGACGGCAATGCCCACATTTTTCTGCAAGCTCAAGGCTAAGCTCAGGATGTGCATTGAGATCATCTTCGCTAAGACCAAACTGACTTGCCATAGAAAGGATACGCTCTCTCGCGTTGGGCGCGCCAGAGCGCAACATGGCCAGATCAGCACGGGAAAGACCGAGATCCGATAGCTCCAGATCGCTGATACTTCCCTCGCGTGGAGCATTCACAATGCGCGCAATCCTCTCAAAGAAATCCTTGTATCCCGTCATTGCCAAATCTCCCAACCGATTGCGTATACAGTATACATAGTGCGGCTTGGCTGGACTTGATTAGGATCAAGAGCCGTTCGCTCAAAGGCTTATTGCTCAGGGACGTATGTACCGCGAAAAAGCTCTACTGCTTGAAGCGCTGCAATATCGTCGGGCACATTTGCCGCGTTGACCGAGGACATCCCATCATCCGCTTCCGTAGCTGACAAAAGCACCTCTCGACCTCTGGTGAACAGATCGCGCAAGTGATGCGCCTTGTATTCGGGATGAAACTGAACAGAGCGGGCAGGAAAATCATAATCCAGTGCACCAACTGTACAGTGGCCCGCTGATCCGGTCACCCGAGCCGAGTCCGGAATGCTTGTTACCTGATCCTGATGCCAGACATATGCATCCACGCAATCTCCGCCATAGTTGAAGGGCCGTGCGCCAACGACATTGCCTACCTCGGCTTTCTCGGCCCGACCACCATAGACGTCAGCCATGATCTGATGTCCGAAACAGATACCAAAGACTGGATTTCGGATTTCTCGACAACGGTCCAGGAAGGCACGTAGCGGCTGCATCCAATCCGTGTCATCATAAACACCAAATTCAGATCCGCCGACTATAGCGCCGTCGAAATCGCTCTCGTCCGGGAGCGGTTCTCCATCAACAACCCCTACTACTACGAACTCGGCTTCCGGTAGGTGTGGGGCGATCCACTCCTGAATCTGCTGTGAAGTCCGCGGCATTCCCTCCAACAATGGCAGCGGGTGGCTAGTCAACTCAAGAACTGCGATTTTCACCAGTCAAAAACCCTGTCAATTCCAGCCATTTTCACCCCAGTGAAAGCTGACGCTTGAAAACTAAGCGCACGCAAGTCTTCGGTTTCCAGATTGTGTACCGAGGACTTTCCGCAGGCTTTCGCAAGCGCTGTAATCTCCATGGTCATGGCCGTCAAATAGCGCGCAATGCGCTCTGCCCCTGCATTCGGGTTCATACGAGCTTCGAGACTTTCATCCTGCGTCGCAATCCCGACCGGGCAGCGACCTGTGTGACAATGGTGGCAGGCACCTGGGGATGTTCCCAAGGCCGCGTAATCTTCGAGATAGCGCGGACTGTTGCACCCTAGCGCAACCATAGCCGCGTTGCCGATCATCACAGCGTCAGCACCGAGGGCCAGACACTTCGCGGCGTCCACACCGGACCGAATGCCACCGGCAGCCACGAGAGAGACTTTGCCGGTCATGCCACATTCATCTAATGCTTCACGCGCAGCGCGAATAGCGCTCATCGTTGGGATACCGGTATGGTTTAACAACAGCTCCGGAGACGCGCCGGTACCACCTTCGGCACCATCAACTACTACAACATCTGCACCCGCTTTGGCAGCAACTGCCACGTCAAACCGGGGACGTGTCGCACCCATCTTGATGAAGATTGGCACCTGATAGTTGGTGGCGATGCGCAATTCCTCAATCTTCACTGCCAAATCATCAGCGCCGAGAAAATCGGGATGGCGGATCGTAGATCGCTGATCCACGCCTTCGGGCAAAGTTCGCATCTGGCTGACGCGCGGGCTGACCTTCATACCCAGCAACAGACCCCCGGTTCCGGGTTTCGCACCCTGCCCCACGACAAGTTCCAAGGCATCCGCGCGGCGCAGATGATCCAGATCCACACCATACCGCGCGGGTGACATCTGATAGAGCAGGCGTTGGGAGGCTTCGCGCTCCTCTTCCAGCATGCCACCCTCACCCGTGCAAGTCATGGTTCCTACTTTCGAGGCCCCATAACCCAGCGACGCCTTGGCCGATGCCGACAAAGCACCAAAGGACATTGAAGCGATGTAGATCGGGATCTTCAATTCAAGCGGGCGCTCCACAAGGCCGCGCCCTCCACCCAGTACGGTCGTCGTATCGCAATTCTCGCGATAGCCTTCCAGCGGCAGGCGGGTCATCGTTGCAGGAACGAATGTCAGATCATCAAAAGTCGGCAATTGCTTGTTGAACGTGTTGTATCCACGCACCTGATAGCGCCCAAGCTGCGCCAGCGCGTGAACTTCCGAGATCGCCTCGGGTGTCCAGCGGGTCGATCCTCCTTCGTCATACGACGAAGGAACGCCAGCCGGGCGGCCGTCGATCGCTCCCGCATCGCGGAACCTGATTTCCTCTTCCGAGGCAACATCGAACGGATATTCGTAAGGTTTACTCAGATCATGAGCCATGCGCTTGCGTCCCTGCTTTCAAAATACCAAAGACGCTGGCCCGAAACCATTTTGCGCCAATTTCGCGAACTGTCGACAAGCCCGAGCGGGTCGAGGATCGCATCAACCTCGGCCACTTCTTCAGCAGTCGGTTCGATCACGTCGACATCCACACCCAGGCTGTCGACCTCGCCAGCTACCCAGACTTCGCCTTCCCAAAGCGCATCAGCACAGGATTCACCCGCACCGCCAAGCGCTATGATCCGACCGGAATGCGCCATGAAGCCGGACTGATAGCCAATCTTTCCTTCGACGACGATGTTTCCACCTTTCATCGCAACGCCCACCCTTGGCCCCGCATCGCCTTTGACATGGATCGTGCCGCCGATCATCGCAGCACCACAGGACATACCGGCATAGCCACCGACAGTGATGTGCCCTTTGGCCATACCTTCGCCAACGGCCCAGCCGCAGTTGCGTTCGATAGTGATTTTCGCCCCGGTATTGAGACCGCCGCAGTAATAACCAACCGACCCCTCGAAAGTGATATCCACATTGTCTGGCAGACCCACGCCCAAATTATGACGAGACAGCGTATCTACCACGCGGATCGGCCGACCCATTGTGCAGGCATCCATTATCTCACGATTGACCTCGCGGATATGTCGCTTGCCGACTTCGATGACGATCTCATCCATCTTTGCAGCCACCTCATTCATGCCGCCAAACTCCGGTTTCCGACGCCCCAGATACCGGTCAGCGACGGGCCGTCGTAGTTGATCACATCGCATTCCTCGGTCATCACCCGGCGGACCGCTTGTTCTTCGGTCGCAGCCGCCAGATCGCCATTGCGGTTGACGACGACCAGAGGCTTCATTGCAAATCGGTCTTTGGCAAACCCAATCCCGTTTGGCGTTGCGATCATGTAGGTAAACACACCATCGATAGAGGTAATGGACTTCTTTAGCGCCTGCTCCATGGTCAGGCCCGCCTTCATCTGGTCGCTGACCCAGACGGCAATCAACTCGCTGTCATTCTCAGTCAAGAACCGATAACCCATTCGGGTCAGCTTATCGCGCCAAGTGAAGTAATCGGTGATCTGCCCGTTATGTACGATCGCGACATCCGAAAATGGGCGCGCCCAGAACGGATGCGATGCGTTAGGCAATACCGAACTTTCCGTCGCAAGCCGCGCATGCCCCAGCCCATGTGTTCCTATCATATCGCGAACGCCGTGCTTTTCTGCCACGGCTTCGGCACCACCAATATCCTTGATGATCTCAAGACTGCGGCCGCAGGATTGAACTTCAATGCGGTCTGTCAGCTCATCCGCGTCCGCGACCCAGGCTTGAAGATTCCTTGGGTCTGAAATTTCCATCCGAAAGCAATAGTGACGACTTTGGTCCGTTACGATTTGGGGGTCAGACAGAAAGCTGCTTCCGTGTTCACGCAATATCGTTTCAAACGCGGAGAGATCCGCATCCTGTTGAGACTTGTCGAATCCCATTCCGCGTAAAACGTATCCGGTTTCTCGTGGCAACCCATAAACGGCGAAGCCAGTGCTGTCGGCGCCTCGATGTTCCTGCGCATCCATCAGGTCAACAAGATCCGCCCCAACCTTCCCGGGCGCGGCCAGTATTCTACCAGCAATTCCACACATGAAGAGCTCCCTGTTCATTCTTTCCTGTATACTGTATACAGTACACGGACAATAGCAACCCCAATCGCCTTGGCAGCAGTTGTTTTATTGAATACAGAATTCATGAAGGACAGAAAGAGAGGCTCCGAGTGGCTCTGAAACAAATCAAAACACAACGCAGACGCCTGGCGGACGAGGTCTATGATCAACTGGTCGAAGCCATCATGAGTCGCGAGATCACCGGTGAAGATCGGCTGGTGCAGGAAAAGCTGGCCGCCGAGTTGAACATCAGCAGGACGCCTGTACGTGAAGCGCTCATGCGGTTGGAGACTGAAGGCGTGTTGGAAGTGGCCGCCAGCGGCGGATTTCGACTGGCGCGCATGGACCAGACCGAGGTTCGGCAACTATACCAGGCACGTGCCGCGATCGAAGGACAAGCCGCGCGCATACTTGCGGTACACGCAGAACCAGAGGTGCTGGATCGATTGCGTGAACTCATTCGTCGCGAAGAAGATCTGAGCCAGCCGACGACCCGAGACTACTTTATCGCAAACCGGCGCATTCACCGTGCCTTCATGGTTGAGGCGGGCAACAAATTTCTGATCGACATGTTCGATATGATTTGGGGCAAAGCAATGGCGTTCCATCTGTTTTCGGCGATTGAAAACGTCGATATCTCCAAATCGCTCGGAAACCACCTGACGCTCGTTGACGCGATTGCGACGGGTGATGTCACCGAAGCGCTGGAAACTTTCACCAGCCACATTCAGGAAGGTTTCGACCTTCAGATCGAAGGTTTGAAAGAAGCGGATAACGGCTAAACCGCGTTTCTGATCGAGCGGCCAATCAGGGCCTGTGACCTGATTGGCCGCAACTAGTTCAAATCACAAAATGCAGCCTGTCGAACTCAGCGCGCCATCCAGATACCTCGGATAGAACGGATTCACCGCTCAAGCCACGTCGGATCAGTTCCGCCAGACGCTCTGCATCTCCTGCTGTCATACCCCACCGGACCAGCTCGGGCGTGCCGATCCGTAGGCCATTCATGTCGCCTTCCACCGGCTCAACTGGCAATCCGATGCCACATGCCAGAAACCCGGATTTACGAAGCAGTTTGGAGGCAGTCTGACCGCCACCATACGGCGCTGCCAGTACCGCGAATTGATGCGAATTGGTGAAACCCTCTCCACCCGCGAAGACCGGAACACCTTGCGCATCCAACGCGGCAGCAAGTGCTTTGGACATCGCAATCATCTCATCTGCATAGGCTGAGCCGAACTCTTTCCAATCCAGCATGGTGACGGCAAGTGCAGCCGTTTTTGCGGCATCAAAGTTGGCTGTCATACCGGGGAAAGCAATTGCATCCAGCGCCTTGGCGATTTCTGCATCGTTCGACACAATCAGACCCCCGGCCGGTCCGCCCAGGCTTTTGTAGGTACTCATGGTCATGAAATGCGCACCCTCCTTCAGCGGGTTGCACCACGCACGCCCGGCGATGATGCCGCACTGGTGGGCGGCGTCGAACATGACCTTTGCGCCGATTTCATCCGCTATGGCACGCACTTCGGCCACGGGATGCTCAAACAGGTTCAGACTGCCGCCTATCGTGATTAGCTTGGGGCATTCGGTCTTCGCCAATGCCCTCAACCGGTCCAGATCAACGGTATACCCATCCGCATTGACGGGGGCCTCAATAGTGCGCAGACCAAACAGCCCCGCACACCCCGCCAAATGATGAGTCACATGGCCACCAATCGATGCTGGCGGAGCAATTATTGCATCACCGGGTTTGCAGGTCGCCATAAAACCATAGAGGTTGGCAATTGCGCCCGAAGGCACGCGAACCTCGGCGAATTGCACATCGAAGACATCGGCACACAACTCTGCTGCGATGACTTCGATTTCTTCGATCGCCTCCAACCCCATTTCATATTTGTCACCGGGATATCCCAGCGATGGTCTGGACCCGATGCCTGAAGACAAAAGCGCCTCGGCCCTTGGGTTCATGACATTTGTCGCCGGGTTGAGGTTAAAGCACTCTTTTTCGTGAATGCGCCGGTTTTCCTCTGCCAGATTCTCGATTCGGGCCAGTAAATCGCCAGACGACGTCGAGGCGGCCTTGGTCGCGATATCCTGAATCAGGGTTTCGCTTGCGGCAGGCACCCAGTCTCTTTGTACAAGTGTCATCTGACATCCTCCTGTTTTTTTGCAGTTTGGCGGCTTTCGCGTGACACCGCAAAGCAGAATTGTTATTTCTTGGCGTAGAAAAACTTAGGCTAGATCAATGAGTGTCGCCCCCAAACGCCCCAAGGGACCTCCGCTAAATGCAATGAGGGCGTTCGAGGCCGCGGCGCGTCACGTCAGCTTTGTTGCGGCGGCGGAAGAGCTGAACGTTTCTCCGGGTGCGATCTCACAGCATGTAAAGGCGTTGGAGGGTTGGGCAGGTGCGCCGCTGTTTCGCCGCAACGCCCAAGGGGTGGAACTGACGCCCCAAGGTCAATCACTTGTCGCTGTCTTCACCACAGCCTTTGATCAGATGGGCGATGCCGCTCGGGCCTTGCGAAACCTTAAACCAAATGCCGATTTTCACATCGCCGCTTTGCCTGCTGTTGCCCAACTCTGGTTGCCCAAACGATTGCGCCGGATCAGAGAGTGTTTTCCGCATATCAATTTTTCGGTCACGGCGCTGGAAACACCACCCAGCCTGTCGCGTGAGATGTTCGATTTGGCGATCTTCTTCGCGACCTTGGACGAAGCACCTGACCAAATTGTGCTGTGCGAGGATGAAACCCAACCGGTTTGCGCCCCTGCTCTGCTGGATCAGTTAACCGGCAACAACGGGTTTCAAGGCACTCCCTTGTTGCACGATCAGACTTGGAGCAGCGATTGGTCCACATGGTCGCGAAGCACAGGTTGTGAGGTCCCAGATGTCAAAACTGGCCCGCAGTTTTCGCTTTACAGCCTTGCCGTGGAAGAGGCCAAGGCCGCAGCTGGCGTGCTAATGGGGCACCGATGCTTACTCGAAGAGCCATTGAAATCTGGTGCACTCGTAACGGCCCACGCGCAATCCTGCCCGACAGGGCGTGCTCTAGCGGTTCAAGTGCCGGTGGCATCGCGACGAAGACCCGAAACCGATCAAGTCATCGCCTTGTTGTCAGATTGAGTCAAATCTCATCAATCCGGTGCATTGTGCACGACACTTCACATTGAAAGCCGTGCACAAAACAGTCTCGCATAGACCGCAAGGCATCTCAGATTTCATGGGGTATCTGGCGGAGAGACAGGGATTCGAACCCTGGAGACGGTTTCCCGCCTACACACTTTCCAGGCGTGCGCCTTCGACCACTCGGCCACCTCTCCGGTAGAGGTGACTTATGCGAATTTCTGAACCGAGTGCAAGGCCCCATTCGCAAAAATGGACCGGTCAAAAAATACGAAAGCTGGCAACAAATGGCAGATGATCCGACACCTCATCCTTGAACGCCTCGCGCCCCATATTCATGGTCCAGTGCATTGGAAACAGTCGCAGGCTGCCGCGGACATAATCGGTGGAATAAGTGCGTGATACGGCAAAACCGTCCAGCAAATTGGCGCGCCCCTTATCCAGAATATGCGAGAACCGGTCTTGCAGGTCCCAGCACGAAACAAAGTCCATCATGTCGTCCCCACCAAGATGGTGGAAATTGCTGACGTCCTGACCGGGGATCATGTTGAAATCACCCATCAGAAGGATCGTGCGCTGTGTCAGACCGGGGGTCGAGCGGATCTCGGCGATCTTGTCTCCGATAATCCTGCATTGGCTGTCACGTATCTGCTGCTCGGGCCGGTCTCGTCCGGATTTAAGATGCACAGCGATCAGCTTGGCCTTGAATTTGCCGACCTCAACATCGGCGATCAGGGCCTGACGTCCGCCGGGATCATCACCTTCCGAGCCGTCGATCAGCTGCAAACCTGACACTGAGACCCCCGGTTTGTGCAAAAAACCGATATGGATATTACCGTTAGGCTGCGGCAGGATCTTGACTTGATAATCCAGCCCCTTATCCGCCAATCCCAAGGCCAGCCGATCGATATGTTCGATGGGGCTGACCTCGACCAGAGTGATCAGTTCGGCGTCCAGCAGGGCCAGCCCTTCGATTTGATGGGTAACCCTGTCACTGCTGTCTGGAATGCCCAGGCTTGTGTTCACCGGATTGAAGCCCGCCAGATTCCAGACGGCAATTCGCGCGAGGCTGTGTGAGAATGTGACCATCAAAATTCCTCCTGCAAATGACTTCAGACTACATCAAAATGTAACAGTCCGATAACCATTTGCGGGAACATGCTGAACGCACCACTCTCAGTGGTTGTCACCTTCTCCGTCCTGATCCCCTGCCCCGTCCAGATCGTCTGCGGTCATGTCCACTGGTTTTGACGATGGCGCATGGGGTGACAGGTCGTCATCATCAGAAGAAGGAGCGCTGGATGGATCGGACTGCCCCGTCAGCACCTCTGGATTGCGGAGCCACAGATCGCGCTGTGCGAATGGGATCTCGATGCCTTCCTCAACGAACCGGCGATTGATCTCGTGGTTCATGTCGGATTTGACAGACAGCACCCAATTCACGTCCCGCAGGATCGCGCGGATTTCGAAATCCAACGAGTCTGCGCCGAAGCCCTGGAACACCACGCTGGGCGCGGGATTGGCCAGTACCATCGGGTGTCCGTTTGCGATCTCGCCCAGAATGGTTTCGACTTTGCGAGTATCCGTGCCATAGGCCACGCCCACAGGCACGATCACCCGGCCAATCGTATTGCCCCGGGTATAGTTCGTGACCACCCCACTGATCAGGTCCGAGTTCGGTACGATCACATCCGTCCGGTCAAACGTCTCGATCCGCGTCGACCGGACCGAGATATCACGCACATATCCCATCATCCCGTTCACATCGATCCAGTCACCTTTGGAGATCGGGCGCTCGACCAGCAGGATGATCCCTGAGACGAAGTTCGAGACAATAGTTTGCAGACCGAAACCGATGCCGACCGACAAGGCCCCCGCCACGATCGCAAGCGAGGACAGGTCAAACCCGGCAACTATGATGGCAATCAGCGCCGCCAGGAAAATCCCGACATAACCGGTACCCGACACGATGGCGTTCTGGCCGCCGGGATCGATGCTTGTCTTCGGCAGCAGCGAGTTGCGCAGCCCGCTTTGCAGCAGACGGGTCAGCGTATATCCGATGGCGAAGATGGCGACGAATGTCAGGAAGTTACTGGGTGAAATCGTGACCCCGCCGATATCGAAGCCCAGCAGCAACCGCGACCAAGCTTCACGCAGGTCTGTCTCGCGTGCGCCCCAGTAAAGCGCCAGTATCGGCAACGCCAGAATGGCAAGCGCGAACCCGACCAGAACCGAAAACAGGGAATCGCGCGCGGCCTCGCCCTGCCCCGAAAGCCAGCCATAGACCGTGCTGATGAACCGCTGCACGATGACTAGCGCCGCAATCAGGACCAGCGTTTTGACGGCGGGAAACACGATGGCTTCGGCAGCGTTGATATACCCGAAAGCCCCAAGGATCGGAGTCGCGATCCCAAGCATGAACAAGGCGCGCCGCAGGAACTCGACCAGTTGGCTGAACCCTGCGCCGCGGCGGGTGGCCTCTTGGTCTGTTTGTTCTTGCTGCGGTTCTGATTGTCGGATCTGACGCACACGCAGCAGAAGAAGGGCCGTTACCACAACGATCGGGAAGCCAACTACGGCACGGGTCGCGTCCGAGATATTCTCGATCTGCTCGAACAGTTGCGCCAGCTCATGCAGGATAAGCATGACCGCCAATAGATCGACATAGACCCGCAATTCTCTGATTTTGCTTGCAGAAAGTCTCTTGAAGTTCTGCGCAGCACCCATCAGATAGACCTGTCGACCGATCCAATCAAAATAGAAGATAATCGCAGCCCAATAGGGGATTTTCTGGATCAATAACGTGCCGCGCAGGCCCAGCACACCCGTCAGCATGATCGCGGTGACCAACGCCAACACGCCCAACCAGGGCAACAAAATGCGCAATAGCGAGACAATAAAGGTCCAGACTCCGCTGCCGCTGCCTCCCAGCGCTCGCAGATACTCTCCGCCTTTCTCAGACCATTTGCGCCCAAAAAACAACAGCACGGCCGAAACAACCGACAGCACGAAAATGCCGAGACCGCGCTCGCGGATTTGTTCGCGCACTACATCAGAGCGCAAGTTTTCGATGGTTTCGTTTATGAGACTGCGCGTCGCCTCTTTGATATCGACCCAGGCTGGACCCCAATAGATGGGGTTGATCGGCGATGGCCCGCGTTTCAGCATCTCTTTCTTTTGTCGGTCGCGGACGATCCGATCGATTTCGCTGATCAGCCCATTGGCGCGGCTGAACGCCTCCTCCGAGATGATGCGGGGTACACGCAGGCTGTTCAGCTGTGTTTCGAGATGCGCGCGCAGATTAGCGATATCTTCAGGCTCGGTTTCCCCTTCGGCAGGCTTTGGGCCAAGCGCTTTGAGCTGGCTTTCCAGCGTCTGAATACGATCGGTGTTGGCCCCCCGTGCCTTGTTAAAGTCTTCGCGATACTCGTTTATTTCCGAACGCAAATTCTCTAATGCAGCGTTGGAGGCGCGGTTCGCGCGGATAACAGATTCCGCCCGGTCCGCCGTACTGACCCAGCCCTGATAATATTCGCTCTGCCGATCGGTAAGTTGGGCAGACGCGATCCCGCCCAACCCAATCAGGCAGAAGAGCGTAAGAACCAGAAACAGGCGGACCTGTTGCAGCATCACACGTCCTCAAACACGCCAGGAATGCTGCGCGGCGCTTCTGTCATCCAATCCGGCACGGGCAGTTCCTTTTCACGCAGGAATTCGGGATTGAACAGTTTGGATTGATAGCGGGTGCCGTAGTCACACAAAATCGTAACGATGGTGTGCCCCGGCCCCAGCTCTTTCGCCAAACGGACCGCACCGGCGATGTTGATCGCGGTTGAGCCACCCATCACCAGACCCTCTTCGCGCAGCAGATCGAAGATATAAGGCAGCGCTTCATTATCAGTAATCTGCCAGGAATGGTCGGGGGTGAACCCTTCAAGGTTCTTGGTAATCCGCACCTGCCCGATACCTTCCGCGATCGAGCCGCCCTCCATCGCGATCTCACCCGTGGTGTAGAAGGAATAAAGCCCCGCCCCCATCGGATCAGCCAAACCGATTTTGACCCCCTTGGGCTGCAACGCCTCGGCCACCCCGGCCAGAGTTCCACCCGATCCAACGGCACAGATGAAGCCATCGACTTTACCGCCGGTCTGCTCCCAGATTTCGGGACCAGTGGTTTCCACATGTGCCTGACGGTTGGCGACATTGTCGAACTGATTGGCCCAAATCGCGCCATTTGGTTCGGTTTGAGCCAATTGTTCGGCCAGACGGCGCGAATAGTGCACAAAGTTGTTGGGATTGCGGTACGGCGCCGCAGGCACCTGCACAAGCTGAGCCCCCGCCAGGCGGAGCATATCCTTTTTCTCTTCGGATTGGGTTTCAGGAATGACGATCACCGTCTTGAACCCCATCGAGGCACCAACCAGCGCCAGACCGATGCCGGTATTCCCGGCCGTGCCCTCAACAATCGTGCCGCCGGGTTTCAGATCACCGCGCGCTATCGCATCGCGGATGATAAACAACGCAGCACGGTCTTTGACGGACTGACCCGGGTTCATGAATTCGGCCTTGCCGAGAATCTCGCATCCCGTTTCTTCGCTGACGCGACGCAGCCGGATCAAAGGTGTTTTACCGACAGCGTCGGCAAGGTCTCGTGCAATGCGCATGGCATCCTCTTGTCATATGGTATTGCAGCAGATTTACAGGTGCCCTGACGCGATCACAAGCAGGGATCACTTAGCGCGCAGTCGATCGCGGTTCCGCGCCAACCAATAAGCAAGAGTTAGAAGCGGCAGATCCTTGAAAACATGAGCATCTACCATGTTGATGAATTCATCAAACGGCAGAATTCTGCTGCGGATATCCTCACCTTCCGAAGCGAGGCCACCGCTTTCAACCGTACTAGTCAGATCCCCAAGACCGACATAGAGATAAACATATTCTGTTGACGATCCGCTGGATGAATAGGCACCACCTGCATATTCCAGTTGGTATAGTGAAATCTGCGCTTCTTCCATGGCCTCGCGGGTGGCCGCCTGCTGAGGTGTTTCGCCCGGATCGATCATGCCAGCCACAGGCTCCCACATCCACGGCTCGGGGTCGTCGATCAGGAACACGGGCGCACGGAATTGCTCTACCAGCAACACCGTATCGCGCACCGGATCATAAGGCAGGACGATCACTGCAGACCCTTGCATCAACCCGCTGCGATGCAGCACCGGGCTCATGGCACCGTCATACTGACGATGCTGCAGTTCAATTTCATCCATCCCAAAATAATTTATATAGGCGTGCTTGCGGACATGAACGATCACGTCATCCGCAACGCTCCGCTCATCCCCCGTTTCACGTTGTCTTGCCGCTAATCTGGCCCAGGCGCGTGTTCTTATGGCTGGAAAGCTGCGCACGATATCCGAGGCATCGATTCCTCCATAATGGGCCATCACCTCGTCTGCCGCGAATACCGAAAGCGCACCCCAATCCCTGATCCAGGTTTCAAGATCCCACGGTGCGCCTTTTTTCCAAATGTCAGTATCCGGAAAGAACACCAAGGCCTGATGTTCTTTTCCATCCTCAGTCACGATTGTCTCCGGGCGCAGTTCATATTCGAACCCGCCTTCATAGAAGGCCAATCGACTACGCTCGACGTCACCTAGGCCCTGCACCAGAACGCCACTGGCCTTACTGCCCTTTTCGGTGACAATCATTGGAAAGGGTTGATCTTGAACCGCGTATACGGCGTGATCCGGCAAAACAGCCTGCATCGCCGATAAATCGCCTGCGCTGCGACCCATGACGAGTTCCAGCAAAGAGACATGGCGCAGAGTGCCATAGAAAAACAGATTGGACAAAGTTGAGGCCCCGAATTTGCAGATCAGATTTAACGCCAGCGGCGAAAGGCAATTTCGGTAAGTATCCCGCTGAGAACAGCACCAAAACCCAGCGTAAGCAGGATTTCCGGTGCCAGAAGCTGTTCACCATAGCCAATCCCGATCTGAAAGATGGCAAGCAGAGCCTCAAACGGACCACCAAACCGATGGCGCATCGCCTGACTGAACATCTCGTAGGTGCCCTGAACGAACAGCCCCCAGAACACCAGCGCCGCTACACCGGTTAAACCGTTGTTGACGGCCGCGGTCCAGCCACGGCCAGCACGTTTACCCATGACAACCCAGCCGCAGATCCAACCCAGGATTATGTTCACGTAAGTGAAATAACCATAGTCCTTACCCTCTTCCCCGTTGTCGATAATCATGCCCGACACAAGGAACGCGATCACCAGCAGACACAACGCGGCGACGAGACGTGAGGCTGTAGGCATTCGATTTTTCCGTTCTTCAACTGGGTTTGGCTATCGTGATCTGTGTCACATCACAATTACCGGTGTCAAAGGCTGCGCCACATGCGGTCAAATAATAATTCCACATGCGGCGAAAACGCTCATCAAACCCCATCTCCGATATCTGATCCCACTTGGCATTGAATGTCTCGTACCAGCGTCGCAGGGTCAGATCGTAGCTTTTGCCAAACTCTTTTGAGCGTACAACGGTCAACCCCGCCTGATCGATCTGATCTCTAAGGATTGACGGTGCGGGCAGCATCCCACCGGGAAAGATGTATTTCTGAATGAAATCAACGCCGTTCTTGTAAATGTCCCAGCGATGATCCGCGACCGTGATGATCTGCAAAGTGGCATGGGCGCCAGGCTTCAACCGATCACGGACCGTGTTGAAATATGCGGGCCAGTATTTCTGACCGACTGCCTCGAACATCTCGATCGAGGCAATTCCATCATATTGACCCTGCTCATCGCGGTAGTCCTGTAGCTTGAACTCCACGAGATCAGAAAGTCCCGCTTTTTCAATTCGCTCTCTAGCAAACTTCAACTGCTCTTGGCTAATGGTCAGCCCGGTGACGCGCAGCCCACGCTCTTTCGCGGCATATTCGGCGAACCCACCCCAGCCGCACCCGATCTCTAGGATATGATCCCCCGGTTTGGCCCCCATTTCATCCACCAGGCTGGCATATTTCGCAGTTTGCGCCTTTTCGAGGCTTTCCTGACCCGTTTCAAATATGGCGCTGGAATAGGTCATCGTGTCATCCAGCCACAGGCCATAGAAGTCATTGCCGAGATCATAGTGATACGAGATGTTCTTTTTCGCCTGTGACCGATTGTTACGATGCAACCAGAACCGCAGTCTTTCATAGGCTCGCACAAGAAACTGTCCGGTAAAATCATCGTAAACCGTCTCAGTTCCCAGATGCACGAGGTCCATGAAACTGCGTAGGTCCGGTGTGCTCCAATCGCCTTCAAGGTAGCCGTCCGAGAAGCCCAGCTCTCCCTCGCGCACCAGCCGGGAAAAGACGTCCGGGTCGTGGATGTCCACATGTGCCACGGGGCCTGGTTGTGGCGCATCCGCGCGGAAAATGCGTCCGTCGGGCAGCGCGATGTCAAGTCGGCCGCGCTCCATCCTCTTCAGCATCTTGAAGACTTGTGTAAAATATCTCGGCAGGTTTTCCTGCCCTTCGGTGCTCGTCAGGAACATCCGCTCTCCCCTCTGCGGTTGCGGGTCAAAGCTAGGACGGGATTCGGTTTCTGGCAAGTTTTCAGTTCCTTACTGGTCTTTTCCGGCATTATACGCGCCCAACGCACGGGCGCGGCCTTCCTTCAGCCCCACCACCGGTGCGGGATACATCTGGTCAGGAGAAAGCCCCCATGATCGCGGCACGGCATCAAAATAGGCTAGCGCGTTCGATGGCGGCTCGGATTGGCCCTCGGCAATCCAGCGACGCACAAAACCTGAGTTTGGATCAAACCGCTCGCGCTGTGTGTCGGGATTGAAGATACGGAAATACGGTGCGGCATCAGGGCCGCAACCGGCCACCCATTGCCATCCCATCGCATTTGCAGCTGGGTCCCAGTCGATCAGGCAATCCCCGAACCAGTCTGCGCCGATTTTCCAATGCGTCATCAGATGCTTTGTCAGATAACTCGCGACAATCATCCGAGCCCGATTGTGCATGCGTCCGGTGACATACATTTGTCTTAGACCGGCATCGACAAGCGGAATTCCGGTTCTTGCCTGACGCCACGCGCGCACTTCGGGCGTGTCGGGATCTGTATTCCAAGGGAATGCGTCCCATTCAGGCTTCCAATTGGCACTCAGAAGATGCGGCCAGTGGTACATTAAGTGATATGCGAACTCACGCCACACAAGCTGACGCAGATAGCCTTCACCACCATGCGCCCCGGTTTGGTCGGCGATTTGCACCCGATGCCAGATTGTACGCGGCCCGATCTCGCCCAGTGCAAGGTATTCTGAAAGATCAGAGGTTCCAGATTGATCCAGTTGATCCCGCTGTTCGCGATACTGATCAATACGTTCTAGAAACACATCCAACTGGTCCAGCGCCGCATTTTCGCCCGGGTGGACAAACGGGCGGACCACTGCGGCCCCGCGCTGCATATCCCGATCCAGTCGCCAATCAGACAATTGATCGGACGCAGGCCAGGTTTTCGGCGTCATAAGCCGCGTGGGCGCGGGCTCGGGCAAAGAGACTTCGCGCCCCTGCACTGATCGCCACATCGGAGTGAAGACCCGAAACGGCTGGCCGGTTTTGGTGGCGATCGTCCAAGGCTCAAACAAAAGCAGGCCAGCAAAAGACTGTGCCTGGATACCCTGTTCGGTCAAAGCAGCCTTGATCTGGGTATCCCTGTTGATCGCCTCTGGATCATAAGCCCGCGTCCAGAATACGGAGCCTGCCCCAGTTTCTCTGACCAGTTCACAAAGAACATCCAGTGCTTGACCCTGGCGCAGTATCAACTTGCTGCCAAGCTGCTCAAGCCTGCCGGCAAAAGCGTCAAGGCCCAGACCAAGGCGCCATTTCGGCGCGGCACCCAAAGTCTGAACCTGATGATCTAGAACAAATACGGGCACGATGGGTCGACCTGATTGCACCGCCGCGCTCAGCGCCGGATGATCTCCTAACCGAAGATCGCGCCTGAACCACAAAATGATCGGAGAATGATCAAAATCCATGTCCGCCCCATGTTTTCTTCGAACTACGAAGCGCCGCAGAAACTGGATCACAAAACGCGGTCAAGCGCCTCCAAAAGCTGATCAATTTCCTGTCGACTGGTGTAGTGTGTAAAGCTAAGGCGCAAGACCCCTTGTTCTGCGTCAACGCCCATCGCTTGCAACGGGCGATGTGCGTAGAAATCACCGCCACCCGTCATGATACCGTGTTTGGAAAGCTCGGCAGCAACAGGCTCGGCCTTCTTATTCAGACTTAACGCTACCGTCGGTGCGCGCCGACTGGCATCAGACGGTCCGATCAGGCGCAGAGCGTTCCGGTCTTTGACCGCGTCCAGTAGAGGTTGCAATAAAGCGACCTCGTGTTCCCGCATCAGATCATGCACAAAGGACCCCCTTGCCGAAGCTCCTGTTTCCGGTCCTCCATGATGGGCACAAAGCAGGTCCACATAGTCCGCCATGCCTGCGCTGGCCGCGATCTGAGCATGGTCAGGCCCGGCTGGTGTGAACCGCTTGAAAAGAGTGTCGCCGTTAAAATAATGCGCTTGGTTGGGCAGCAATTCACCCAAAGCTCGTCGAATAACCATGCAACCCTGATGCGGGCCATAGGTTTTGTAGGCGGAAAACAGATAGATATCTGGGCCCAGATCACCGACATTGGGGAGCCCGTGCGGTGCGTAAGAAACCCCGTCGACACAGGCAAAAGCACCCGCAGCATGGGCGATCGCGGTGATTTCGGTGACCGGGTTGATTTCCCCAACGACATTCGAGCAATGCGGAAAGCACACCAGCCGCACTTTCTCGTCCAGCAAATTCTCCAAATCTTGCGGGTTCAAAGACCCACTCTCCGGATCAATCTTCCATTCCCGAATTTCGATCCCCTCATCGGCCAATCGCCGCCAGGGCCCCGAGTTTGCTTCGTGGTCCTGATTGGTCACGACAATCGCTTCGCCCGGCTGCATCCACTGCCGGAATGCCTGAGCCAGTACATAGGTGTTCTGCGTCGTCGAAGGGCCAAAGCTCAGCTCATCTGTTTCCACCCCCAATATCGCGGCAAGTCGCGCTCGTGCTTCGTCCATTTCCGCGCCACCCGCACGGCTCGCCTCATAGGGCGCGTAGGGCTGAACCTTTCGCTGGGTGTAGAACCGGCTCAACCGATCAAGCACAGGTTTGCAGGTATAGGATCCACCTGCATTCTCAAAAAAGGCCTGTCCCTGAAGGCTGGGTTCCGAAAAGGCCGGGAACTGTGCCCGAACGAATTCAATATCAAGAGCGCCCATCGCATCTCTCTCCCTTATCATGCACTACAGTCCGGGTCGTTGCCCGCGCAAAGTCCGGACATCCCCGAAAACAAGGCAGGTCTTCCAGCCCAGCCGCAGGTCCTTGGAACGGGTAAGGATCGACGGCAGCCCCCATGATGGCCCCATCACCACCAGCAGACCCGGCCAGATAGCCAGAGGTAGAAGGTTGGGTCAAGTGATTGCGTTAATGGTATTTTTTGCCGCCACGCAATGCGTGCACTGACGAAGTCATTGGCCCACGCGGGGCTTAGTTTCTTTTAGGTAGGAAAATGCCGGGCAGAGATGCCCGGCTCAGTGTTGCTCAAATCAGCATTAGCCCTGAACTTTGGTATAAGTCCCCTCACCCGCCAGGATGCCGCGGAACCCGCCGGGTTCATCCAGACCGAAAACGATCAGTGGCAGATTGTTGTCGCGCGCCAATGCAATGGCCGATGCGTCCATCACGCGCAGCCGCTTGGCCAAAACATCGTCATAGGAAACCTGATCATAGCGCACTGCATCCGAGTGTACCTTGGGGTCTTTGTCATAAACGCCATCCACACCGTTCTTGCCCATAAAGATCGCCTGACACGCCATTTCGTTAGCGCGCAGAGTCGCAGCGGTATCGGTGGTGAAATAGGGGTTCCCGGTTCCTGCGGCAAAGATGCAAACCCGCTTTTTCTCAAGGTGACGAACAGCACGGCGGCGAATGTAGGGCTCGCACACCTCATCCATCCGAATGGCCGAAATTACACGTGTAAAGACCCCTACCCCCTCCAGAGCGGATTGCATCGCCAGCGCGTTCATGACAGTCGCCAGCATACCCATGTAGTCGGCTGTCGTACGCTCCATCCCCTGCGCAGATCCAGACAGACCACGGAAGATATTGCCACCCCCGATGACCATGCAAATCTCAACACCAAGATCATGAACCGATTTGACCTCTTGCGCGATGCGCTGAACGGTGGGCGGATGCAGTCCGAATCCCTGATCTCCCATCAGCGCCTCGCCGGAAATCTTCAACATGACACGGTCATATGTTGTTTTTGGGGTCTCGGTGGTCTCGACGGAAGGGGAAAGGCTCATGTTGCGCTCCGGGCTGGCACGGGGTTATTTTCCGGCGCAAAATGAAGCAAAACCTCCGCAGGTTCAATGCGGATAGTCAGGAACGGGGCAACCAGTCATGGCCGACAACTCTGAGAACCGGCTTTTGGCGCAATTGCCGTCGATTCCCGATGACAAACCTGTATTGATCGCCGGGCCCACTGCCTCGGGTAAATCGGCGCTGGCGCTGTTGATCGCCGAGCGTTTCGGAGGCGTGATTGTCAACGCCGATGCCAGTCAAATCTATGACTGCTGGCGTATTATCTCGGCCCGACCCTCGCCCGAGGATGAGGCCCGCGCACAGCACCGTTTGTATGGGCATGTTGCCTATGACCAGACCTATTCGACTGGTCATTGGCTGCGAGAGGTCACGCCGATGCTGTCGCAACGCCCTCGTCCGATAATCGTCGGAGGGACCGGTCTGTATTTCACAGCTCTGACCGAGGGGATGGCCGATATCCCTGCAACCCCGCCGGAAATCCGGGAACACGCGGATAAGTTGCCGTTGCAAGAACTGATCGCGGGTTTGGACGGTCTGACCCTGCAGAGGATCGACACCCAAAATCGCGCGCGTGTTCAGCGCGCCTGGGAGGTTCAGAACGCAACCGGGCGATCCCTTTCGGATTGGCAGGCTGACACACCCGCCCCGATACTGGATATTCAAAACACGGTACCGATTGTTTTCGACGCCAGAAAAGACTGGCTTCTGGATCGCATCAACCGGCGGTTCGACCTGATGTTGGACCAAGGAGCTATAGAGGAAGTGGAGGCCATGCGCGATCGCTATGACCCCTCTTTTCCCTCCTGTAAAGCGATCGGCGTTCCGGAGCTAATGGGCTACCTGGACGGCCGCATGACACTGGATGAGGCGCGCGAAAAAGCGACGATCGCGACACGGCAGTTTGCCAAGCGCCAACGCACATGGTTCCGTGCGCGCATGAAGTTCTGGCATCACCTTGACGCTGCGTGTTGAAGGCTGCAGTCGCCGGAGACGATAAAGCCTAATATAACAACGCCTTAATCAGCACCATGGTGAGAGATAGATATATATCCATCTATCCGTCACAACGTGTCTCGTTTCCTTTCACATTGAAACTTTCCGAACCTCACTTTCTGCTCGGATGTCGTTTTTGTACCATCTATGACGATTTCCAACATTGACGCAGGGAAAAAACTGGTGCCGAATGCGGCTATGGGGATGTTGATAAATCGTAAATCCAAGCCCGTGGCCCTACCAACCGAGACCAAACGGTCCCTGTAGTGCCCGGCTCTATCAATCAGAAACACGAAATCTAAAAAAATTATGTGTCACAGGGAGACATCTATGGAAAACCAGACAATCAACGGAAAGCCGATGCATTGGGCGGCAGAGATGCACGCCAAGGAATATCGTGAGGGCAATCTGAGCCGTCGTGAATTTCTGGCCCGTGTAACCGCGCTGGGCGTTGCCGTACCGACGGCATATGGCATGATTGGCCTGCAGTCACCGGCAGCCGCTGCCGAACCTCAGCGTGGCGGCACCATCCGCTATCAAATGGAAGTGCGCGCACTGAAAGACCCGCGCACATATGACTGGACGCAGATCGCAACCTTCACGGCTGGCTGGCTGGAATATCTTGTCGAATACAATAATGACGGCTCGTTCAAACCCATGCTGCTGGAAAGCTGGGAAGCCAATGATGACGCCACTGAATACACGCTGAACGTCCGCAAAGGTGTGAAGTGGAACAATGGTGACGATTTCACTGCCGAAGACGTAGCTCGCAATATCGAAGGTTGGTGCGACGGGTCTCTGGAAGGGAACTCGATGGCCTCGCGCATGGCCTCACTGATGGATGAGAGCACTCAGAAAGCCGCAGATGGCGCCATCACCGTTGTCGACTCGCATACAGTCAAGCTGAAGTGCAACGCGCCGGATATCACGATCATCCCCGGCATGGCAGATTATCCGGGTGCAATCGTACACAGCAGCTTTGATGCAAATGATATGCTGTCCAACCCAGTTGGTACGGGTTTCATGATGCCCGAAAGCCATGAGGTCGGCGTGAAGGGCGTTCTGGTCCGCAACGAAGGCTTTGACTGGTGGGGCTACGAAGCTGGTAAAGGCGGCTATATCGACCGGATCGAATTCATCGATTATGGCACTGACCCTGCTGCTTTCTTGGCCGCCTATGAGGCCGAAGAGATCGATATGAACTGGGAATCGGTTGGTGAGTTTGTCGACATCTTTGACAGTATTGGCCTTGTCCGCTCGGAAATCCCATCGGGCTTTACCATTGTCATTCGCCCCAACCAGCTGGCTGAAGACGCCGATGGCAACAAAATCTATGGCGACAAGAGGGTCCGTCAGGCCCTTGCCATGGCAGTTGACAACGCCGTCTGCCTTGAACTTGGCATGTCCGGCTACGGCATCACTGCCGACAACTGTCATGTCGGCCCGATGCACCCCGAGTACGACTCGGCTGTGACGCGTATCCCTTACGATCCGGCAGGCGCAAAGGCGCTGATGGACGAAGCGGGTATGGGCGATTTCGAACACGAAGTGCAGTCGATCGACGATGACTGGCGTCGCAATACCACGGCTGCGGTAGTGGCTCAGTTGAACGATGCGGGCATCAAGGCAAAGCACACGGTTCTGCCTGGTTCGACATTCTGGAACGACTGGACCAAGTACCCGTATTCCTCGACCAACTGGAACCACCGCCCGCTGGGCACGCAGGTTCTGGCACTGGCGTATAAGTCGGGTGTCGCTTGGAATGAATCTGGTTTTGCCAACGAAGAGTTCGACAAGCTGCTGGCCGAGGCGAACTCGATCGCGGATGTCGATATGCGCCGCGAGGTGATGGCGAAACTGCAGGCGATCATGATCGACGAAGGCGTGGTCATCCAGCCGTATTGGCGGACCGCGATGCGTCACCACCGCGACAATATGGTCGGTGTCGAAAAGCACATTGCGGACCTGCCGCAGCTTTATAAGTTCGGCCTGACTTCCTAAGCCGAAACCTACAAGGGCCGCGCCAATCTGGCGCGGCCCTTCGTCCTCAATACGGCGACCAGAATAATAGCAATGCGTGGGGCGAAATGCCTGTCACGCCAGCCGATCAACAGGGGCTAACATGGGACTTTTTATTCTAAGGCGTGTGGGTATTATGCTGCTGACAGCATTGTGCCTGACATTCCTGGTCTTCTTCCTTACCAATCTCTACCCGAACCTGGAAAAGCTTGCGAAGACGCAGGGCAATTTCAGGATGTCTGATGAACAGGTCGAAAGCTATCTGGAGAAAAACGGCTACCTCCAGTCCACGCCGATCAAATACGGTGAATGGCTCGGTGTCCTGCCCTCGTTCCGACACACAAATGAGGACGGAACCGTTCAGGGTAGATGTATCCTGCCAGGCAAAACTGCCGAGGAATCTCCGAATTTCTGCGGTATCCTGCAGGGGTACTGGGGATATTCAACTGTCTTCAAGGAAGAGGTCTCTACCGTTGTTGGCAACCGGCTGGCACTGACCGGACGGCTGATGTTCTGGGTGATGCTGCTGATGGTCCCTTCGGCACTCATTCTGGGCATCCTGGCCGGGATGAAGGAAGGTTCGGCCACTGACCGGACGCTTTCAACCTTTGCCATCACGACGACGGCGACCCCAGAATACGTCTCGGGCGTTATCTTCATAGCGATCTTCACATCCTCCGCCGTCGGGTTGAAATGGTTCAAAGGCACCGCCACTCAGGCGATGGAGAACCCGACATTTGAGAATTTCTTCCTACCAGTGTTGACCATCGCGCTTTACGGGATGGGCTATATCGCCCGGATGACCCGCGCCTCAATGACCGAGGTGATGACGGCGCAATACATCAGGACGGCGCGTCTGAAAGGCGTGTCATTCCCGAATATCGTCATGAAACACGCGCTGCGCAACGCGCTTATCGCGCCCTTTACAGTCATTATGTTGCAGTTCCCATGGCTGCTGAATGGTGTCGTGATCGTCGAGACCCTGTTTAACTACAAGGGCTTTGGCTGGGCGCTTGTACAGGCAGCGGGCAACAATGACATCCAGCTGCTGCTGGCGATCTCGGTCGTGTCGGTCTTTGTGGTGCTGGTGACGCAGCTGATCTCGGATATCGGCTATGTCTACCTCAACCCGCGCATCCGCATTTCGTAAGGAGGGATAGATCATGGAACCACTTACCTGGACCGGCTCTATCGCCTTCCTGAACCCGCTGTTGATGCTTGCGTTGGGACTGATGCTTTTGTCCATCGTTGTCTGGATGCTGGCAAGTATCGTGCTGCCCGAAGATCAGATGATTGTGAATGCCGATGGGACGCTCAGTTCGAGCTCTGGCCTGAGAATCCTGATACAATCGGCGCTGCGCTATAGCTTTTTGGCAAGTGTGGGAATCGCGGTGGCGTACATTGTCCTTGGCATCCTGATGGGGACCAGTGCTGGCATCATCGGCGCTATCTCTCAGCAGTTTCTGCCCGTCTGGCTGTCGCTGATCATCCTTTATGCGATGTCGATTGCGTTCAAGCGCAAGCTGGGCCTATATGGCAAGCTGTTCGACAGCCCCATTGGTATGATCGGCTTTGGCCTTGTGATGTTCTGGGTGTTCACCGGCATATTTGGCGCACTCGATCTGATCGTAACCCACGATCCCCTGTCGCAGATCTCGGGTATGAAGAACAAAGTGCCGGGCACCCCGCTTCCCAATCTGGAGGACGGTCAATACGCTTGGTATTTGCTGGGTGGAGATAACCTCGCGCGCGACGTCTTTAGCCGTATGGTTAAAGGTGCCTGGATCGTCGTGCAGATCGCGCCGCTGGCGACGATGTTTGCCTTCATGGTCGGTATCACTCTGGGTTTACCCGCAGGCTACTATGGCGGGCGTCTGGATACGCTCCTGTCATTCCTCGCGAACCTGATCCTGGCCTTTCCCGTGATCTTGCTGTTCTACCTTTTGGTCACGCCCGAGATCGTAGCGACCGGCGTGCCGAACTATATGGCCGCGATCCTGTTCGTGTTCCCGATCATCTTCCTCGGCGTTCTACTGAATTCGCGTTTCTATACGCGTCCCAGTTTTCGAACGCCTTTGTTGATCGGGGTTCTGGGTGTTGCGCTCTGGCTCTACCTGTCGCTGATTTCGACCGGTGGCTACATCATCAACACCGACAGCTACCGCATCTGGGGTCTGCCGACCTACCTTGATCTGTTCGATATTCCAGGCGGTATTCTGGTGGTGTTCGTCTCGGTGGTCTTCGTGAACTCTCCGACCGTGTTCCGCATCGTACGCGGACTGGCGCTGGACATCAAAACTCGCGACTATGTGGCTGCGGCCCAAACGCGCGGCGAAGGTCCATGGTACATCATGCTGTGGGAAATCCTGCCCAACGCGCGTGGCCCGCTGATCGTCGATTTCTGCCTGCGCATCGGCTACACGACCATCCTACTTGGAACCTTGGGTTTCTTCGGGCTGGGGTTGCCACCGGAAAGCCCGGACTGGGGCTCGACGATCAACGAGGGGCGCAAGCTTCTGTCGATCTATCTACATCCCGCACTGCCGCCCGCGCTGGCATTGCTGTCGCTGGTTCTTGGCTTGAACCTGCTGGCGGATGGTCTGCGCGAAGAAAGTCTGAAGGACTGATTGTGATCGAGGCCGGGGGCTCTGCCCCCGGACCCCCGAGATATTTTTAGCCAGATGAAGGGGAACCCCCGGACTCTCGCGAGGAGTAATAAGATGAACAAACTGGCGGATTATGACGGGCCAATCCTGGAGATCGACAAGCTTTCGATTTCCTTCTTTACCCGCCTTCGTGAGATCCCTGCCGTGATGGATTTCTCGGTCAGTGTGCAACCCGGCGAAGCCGTCGGTCTGGTGGGTGAATCAGGTTGTGGGAAATCTACCGTGGCGTTGGGTGTCATGCAGGATTTGGGCAAGAATGGCCGCATCGTCGGTGGCTCGATCAAGTTCAAGGGGCGTGATCTGGGTGAAATGACCACTGAGGAGCTGCGCGACATTCGTGGCAATGAAATCGCGATGATCTATCAGGAGCCGATGGCCTCGCTGAACCCGGCGATGAAGATCGGCAAACAGCTGATGGAAGTGCCAATGATTCATGAGGGCGTTGGTGCCGAAGAGGCCTATGCTCGTGCGTTGGAAGTGGTCACCGATGTACGCCTGCCCGACCCTGAGCGGATGCTGAACTCGTTCCCGCATCAGCTGTCAGGCGGTCAGCAGCAGCGGATCGTGATTGCGATGGCGCTGATGTCGAAACCTGCCTTGTTGATCTTGGATGAGCCAACAACCGCTCTGGACGTGACGGTCGAGGCCGCCGTGGTCGAGTTGGTCAAGGATCTGGGCAAGAAATACGGCACCTCGATGCTGTTCATCTCGCACAATCTGGGTCTGGTGCTGGAAACCTGCGACCGGCTTTGCGTGATGTATTCAGGTGAGGCCGTCGAGCGTGGCTCGATCAAGGATGTATTCGACGAAATGCAGCACCCGTATACGCAAGCGCTGTTCCGCTCGATCCCGCTGCCGGGCGCCGACAAGAACTCGCGCCCGCTGGTGGCCATACCTGGGAACTTTCCCCTGCCCCATGAGCGGCCTCCGGGCTGTAACTTTGGTCCGCGCTGCGACTATTTCGAAGAAGGTCGCTGTGACGCCAAGGATATCCTGATGGAGGCGGTACCGGGCAACGACCGACACCACACGCGATGCTTGAAATTCCAGGAAATCGACTGGAACGCGCCAATCACCGTTGGTGAGCAGAAAGAGAAAGGCGAGATTGGCCGGACTGTTCTGAAAATGGATAACCTCAAGAAATACTATGAGGTGGCTGCGAATGCATTGTTCGGCGGTGGTGAGACCAAAGTGGTCAAGGCCAATGAGACGCTAAGCTTTGAAGCGCATGAATCCGAGACGCTTGCCATTGTCGGCGAATCCGGTTGCGGCAAATCCACTTTTGCGAAGGTCTTGATGGGGCTGGAAACGGCCACCGACGGGCAGATCCTGCTGGACAATCGCAATATCGAGGACGTGCCCATCGAAGAACGCGACGCCAAGACCGTTGGCGAAGTGCAGATGGTGTTTCAGAACCCGTTCGACACGCTGAACCCGTCGATGACCGTAGGCCGTCAAATTATCCGGGCGCTGGAAATCTTTGGTGTCGGTGACTCCGAGGCGGATCGCAAGAAGCGGATGCTGGAACTGCTGGATCTCGTGAAATTGCCCCGCGCCTTCGCGGACAGGATGCCACGCCAACTTTCAGGCGGTCAGAAGCAGCGCGTCGGTATCGCCCGCGCATTTGCCGGTGATGCACGGATCGTGGTTGCGGATGAACCGGTTTCGGCGCTGGACGTATCCGTACAAGCTGCCGTTACGGACCTGTTGATGGAGATTCAGCGCGAGCACAAAACCACGCTGCTGTTCATCAGTCACGACCTTTCAATCGTGCGCTATCTCAGTGACCGTGTAATGGTGATGTATCTGGGGCATGTGGTTGAACTGGGCACCACCGATCAGGTCTTTAGCCCACCCTATCATCCCTACACTGAGGCATTGCTAAGTGCGGTTCCAATCGCGGACACATCGATCGAAAAGCAGCACATCGTGCTTGAGGGCGATATCCCCTCGGCCATGAACCCGCCGCCGGGTTGCCCGTTCCAAACACGCTGTCGTTGGAAATCAGAAGTGCCGGATGGGCGATGCGAATCCCATGTGCCTCCGGTGCAAACACTTGCGGATGGTCATCAGGTGAAATGTCACCTTGCCGAAGACATTCTGGCCAAAATGGAGCCGGTTATCAAAATTGCGGCCGAATAAATCCGCGCAAACGAAAGAAAAGGGCCGGTCAAAGACCGGCCCTTTCAATTTGCGTCACGTTTAGTGGGGAGACAGGCGACGCAGGTCGTGGGTGAGTGGCAGTTTCTGATCGTAATCAGCCCGTCATCACGTTGTTGCCGAAGTGCATGAACTCCTGGTTCATACCCGCCACATCTCCGGCTTCCAGTTTGAGACTGGCGCTGTCGAGCATCTTGTAACTCTGCTGGCTTTTGACCCAATCGTCTGCGGCCTGCAGCGTCGTAAGCGTGTATGACGTAACCTCATTGAGGTAGTGCGTCGGGATGATGATCTTGGGCTTGAGCTTGGCGACAATATCGTTGCCCTGATCGAAGCTAAGGATGTGTTCCGATCCGTCGACGGGCAAAGTCAGCACGTCTACCTGTCCTATAGCATCCCAGAACTCCTGAGGCGGATTGTGGCGGTTGTCGCCCCAGATCAAGGTGCGAATGCCTCCGGTTTCGACAAGGTAGACCACCATATCCATATGTCCGACGTTGTTGGGCGGACAAGCTTCCGCGCCAAACTCGGCCAAGGCGTTGGTCCATTCGTACCAACCCGGCGCAACGCAGGCATGTTTGTCAGCAAAACCTGTGATCTTAAGATCAGCAAATTCAAAATTGCCCGCCATCCTGTCTAAAACCATTGTGGAACTTGGTCGCTCGATAGCGTCATGGTCAAAATGAGCATGAGTGGACATGGTGATATCAACTGGGATCTGCGGGAACTCGTTGCGGAACCACAGGCCCCATGCGCCGGAGGGATCATCGCGCCAAGGATCAAACAACACGGTCGCTCCGTTTGGAGAGGTGATTTTAATCGCGCAGTGACCGTAATAATCGATTCCAACCGCTCCCGTGCTTGCCTGACCAGTCGAGCCCTGTAGATCGATTACGTGGTTATTATTGCCAGGCTGCAGCCAGGCCTGCGATTGCGCCTCGGCCGGTTTGCTACCCAACAGTGAGGCCCCTGCACCGACGCCGGCGGCCCCGGCAGCCATAAAGAACGATCGACGCGACAGACCACTTGCCAATGTGTCGCGTTCTCCGTTTAGAATTGTGGGTTTCAGATCTTTGCGATCCATTTTTTATCCTCCCGAGTTGAAAAGGCACGGCTTGGTCCGCACCCTTGCGACCAGCCTAGCGCGCGTGGCACAGGTTGCTCAGATCAGAAAAATCGGGGGGGAATATGGGGGAAATCCCCATATTCAGAAATCACGAAATCGACAAAAGATGGCTTCGCAAGTTCTGATCACGGCCTTCGAGGCCAAGTTTTCGACGAATATTGTTACGATGAAAATCAATTGTAGAAGTTTCGCGCGACATCGCCCGGGCGATATCTTTCGTGGTTTTGCCCGACATGACCAGCTGAGCAATTTCGATCTCGGTCGGCGTCATGACCGAAAACGCATCCGAAAGCTTGTCGGAAATCATTGAAGTAATCTCTTGCAGATTACGCTCGGCCAGTTCCAGATAAACTTGCGAGGCGTCGCCTTCGGTCAATAGCCCGCGCAACTTGTCCAGATATGGCAACACCATCGTGCGAACCTGATCTACGATATCCTGATCCCGGTCTTTCCGATCGTCGTCCAAACTGGTCAACAGCACCCGTAGCGCCGTGTTTGTTTCCTGCAGCTCCCGCGTCCTCGCCGCAACGCGGTGCTCCAGTTGCGCCAGAGTTTCATTCAACTTCACTTCCAGCGCTCGGCGCAGGTAAACCTCTTGGATCAAAGCCAAATCCGATTCAACCATGCGCGCAAACTGTGCCAAACCTTCACGAAACAACAAGGCTCGGCGATTGCGGTGACGGTCCAAGACGCAGATTGTTCCGAATACCGAACCATCCGGCCACTTCAGCGGAAAACCGATATAGAAGGACATTCCATGCTCCATGTCCTCATTGTCGCTCCAAGCCGGGTCACAGGTTGCGTCCTCGACAACAAATTCGCCGTCGCGTTCCAGAACGCCCTGACAATAGAGCTTCGGGTTCAGTCGAAAATTCATGCCGACCGGGTATGGGTTTTCTGGATGATCCGATGTGATCAGAACCGCATGATCCGGCGCTTCGGTCTTCATGATCAAAGTGGCGGGCACATCGGCCAGCTGCGAAACAAGGTCGACCAAACGCTGCCAGTTCGCCATTGTCTCGGGCGGTATGTTGGGTCGATCTTTGATCATCGCAATTCGCACCAGTCCGAAAAGTTATCCAATCAGACTAGGACAGCGTTTGGCGGTAGATCAAGAAACAGACACGCTGCGGCGCAGCTAGCCCCCCCAGATCACTTTTACGTAGTTCTGGGTTTCCTTGTAGGGTGGAATTCCGCCGTGCTTTTCAACTGCTTTGGGCCCTGCATTGTAAGCTGCCAGTGCAAGGCGCCAGGACTTGAACTTGCGGTATTGCCAGGAAAGATAACGCGCACCACCCTCCAGATTCTGGATCGGATCGTGCGGATTGACACCCAGCAGCCGCGCTGTCTGAGGCATCAGTTGCGCAAGACCCAAGGCCCCTTTGTGGGATTTGGCATTCGGGTTCCACCCGCTTTCTTGTTGAACAAGTCGCAGGAAAAGTTCTTCCGGCACATTATGTTGCCGCGCTGCTTTTCTGGCATGATCGAGATACTGGCCCCGATAGTTACCAGTGTAACGCTTGACGAATTTCCCACGCTCGGTCTTGGGTTTAAGCCGTTCAGAGCCGCGATATTGCGTAGCGGCCCGATTATCCAAAACCTTGGATTGCTTGAGGAATATCGCCTTACGATTCTTGGTGGACAGCGTTTCTGCCTGCGTCGCAAACGACGTCAGACAAAGACCCAATACCGAGATACCGCCGACCAGAAAACGCATTAATGCCAATCCTGCACCCTCAACAACCAATCAGATTATAGTTAAATCAGCCGGAAATGAAAGCTTGGTTAAGACAGTCCTAATGTTTTCCTGCTCAGCGTTGCACGATCAATCATGTTTCAACCAAGTCGTAGCCCGTATAGGGTCAGCACCAGAATACAGCGCCAGATTCGGGCGCCATCCAGTCAGAGTAAAACGAGGGAATATATGGCGGGTTCAGTCAACAAGGTCATTCTGATCGGCAATCTCGGTGCCGACCCCGAGGTGCGGTCGTTCCAGAACGGTGGTAAGGTGTGCAACCTGCGCATCGCAACGTCAGAGACATGGAAAGACCGCAACACTGGTGAGCGTCGGGATCGAACCCAATGGCACACAGTCGCCATCTTCTCGGAACCTCTGGTTCGCGTTGCCGAGCAGTATTTGCGTAAAGGCAGCAAAGTCTATGTCGAGGGCCAGTTAGAGACCCGCAAGTGGCAGGATCAGTCGGGGCAGGATCGCTATTCGACTGAGGTTGTCCTGCGCCCTTACCGCAGCGAGCTGACTATGCTGGATGCCCGCGGTGAAGGCGGTGGCGGCGGTGGTGGCTATGGCGGTGGTCAGGCCGGAGGAGGCTATGGTGATCCCTATGGCGGTCAGTCCAGCGCCCCTGCCCCTGCATCCGGCGGCATCGATGACGACGAGATTCCGTTCTAAACCAAACGGAGAAACAACATGGCATGGTCCTTCTCACTTGGCCGATTGCTCGGCTCGGAACTGAGGGTCCATGTCACCTTCTTCCTGCTGCTCGCCTGGGTTGGTTTTGCAGCGTATTCCAGCGGCGGTTGGCCCGCTGCGCTCAACAACATCCTGTTCGTTCTGGCTTTGTTTGCCTGTGTCGTCGCGCATGAATTCGGTCACGCGCTCATGGCAAAGCGATACGGGATTCGCACCCCTGATATCACTTTGCTGCCAATCGGTGGACTGGCACGTCTTGAGCGGATGCCAGAAAAACCGATGCAGGAGGTTTGGGTCGCCTTAGCAGGCCCGGCCGTAAACGTCGTCATCTGGGCCATCCTCGTGGTTTTAGGCGCGGGGATACAACTTGGATCGCTGGCCCAGATCGACTCGGCAGGCACGAACCTATTGAGCCGTCTGGCCTATGTGAATCTGCTGCTGGCGGCCTTCAACATGATCCCGGCATTTCCGATGGACGGCGGGCGTGTATTCCGCGCTTTGCTATGTATGAAGATGGAACGTGCCAAGGCCACGCGGATCGCCGCCCTTGGCGGTCAGATCGTAGCGGTCGGGCTTGGTTTTCTGGGGCTGACCTCTGGCAACCCGATACTGGTTCTGATCGCCGTCTTTGTCTTCATTGCCGCGAATTCCGAAAACCAGGACGTTGCGCTACGTTCGGTTGCGCGGCGTGTTAAGGCCCGGGATGCGATGATCACCGAGTTCAAGGCGTTGTCGCCCGATGATACGTTGGCGACGGCGGCTCAAGCGGTCATTCATACGACCCAGCACGAGTTTCCGGTCTTGGCCGAGGATGGCAGCCTTTTGGGTTTTGTCACCCGTGACCGACTGTTCGCAGCGTTAGCAAGCGACCATCCCCGATCCGAGCCTGCAGCGTCGATTATGGATAAGAACATACCACAAGTCGCGCTCACCAGCGGTTTGGACCAAGTTCTGAATGGCCTGCATAAAGGTGCACCCGCAATTGCTGTATGCACCAAATCGGGACACATGGTTGGCTATATCACCCGCGAAAACATCGGCGAGCTGATGGTAATCCAGGGGCGCTGAATTTCAGCAGGCGGCCAGCGCATCATCAAGCACCGAGACCACTGTCTCGCGCGGCACTTCTGAAGTGACGAATGCCTGCCCGATGCCTCGTGCCATAATGAAACGCAACTGGCCATCCACGACCTTTTTGTCCTGCGCCATCAGATCGACCAGTGTTTCTGCATCCGGCAGTTCACCCGGAATATCGGCCAGATCAGTCTTCATGCCCATGGCGCGCAAATGCGCCCTGACACGGCTTGGATCTTCTTGCGGGCAAAGCCCCAACCGAGAAGAAGTTTCAAACGCCAGCGCACAGCCGATGGCGACACCTTCACCGTGCAGCAATCGATCAGAATAATCGGTTGCTGCCTCAAGCGCGTGGCAGAAAGTATGACCCAGATTGAGCAGCGCCCGGTCGCCCTGCTCGGTCTCGTCGCGTGCCACGATATCGGCCTTCATCTGAACCGAGCGTGTGACGGCCTGCACGCGCGCCGCCATGTCGCCGGATGCTAACAGAGGCCCGTTGTCTTCAAGCCACTCAAAGAACTGGGCATCGCCCAACAGTCCATATTTGACGACCTCGCCGTATCCGGCGAGAAAGTCCCGCGCCTGTAACGTGCCCAGCACGTCCGTGTCGGCCAACACCAGTGACGGCTGGTGAAACGCTCCAATCAGGTTCTTGCCCTGTGGCGCATTGATCCCGGTCTTGCCGCCAACCGAGCTGTCGACCTGTGCTAGCAGCGAGGTCGGTATCTGAACAAAGCGCACCCCGCGCCGCATCACTGCTGCAGCAAATCCCGCCAGATCACCGATCACACCCCCACCTAGCGCAACGACGATGTCGTTCCGTTCGACCTTCTCCGCCAGCAACCATTCTACCGCGCGCTCAAAATGCGGCCAGCTTTTGGTGGCCTCACCCGCTGGCAATGCCAGAGCATTCATCTCGATCCCGGCTGAGGCCAGGCCTTCACGCAGTGCATCCAGATGCAGGCCCGCGACAGTCTCATCCGTCAGAACCGCGACACGCTTACGCTTTATCAGTGGAGCAATCCGTTCCCCAGATTGCGCCAAAAGGCCGGGGCCGATCTCTACATCATAAGAACGCTCGGCCAGATCAACATGTACGGTTTGATGCATTAAATTCGTTCCAAAATATCAGGGCGCGTCACCAATGCAGCGATCACCCGATCCACCATATCTTCGATTGCGGTTTCGCCATCTGAGTCAGCCACCAGATCGGCCTGCTCATAGATCGGCACGCGCGCCTCGTACAAACCGCGCAACGTTGCATACGGGTCTGCCGTACGCAGCAACGGGCGCGTGTCTTTATGTTTGACGCGATTCCACAACACGTTCAGATCGGCCCGCAACCACACAGATGCACCGCGATCTGAGATCATTTTTCGATTGCCGTCTGCCAGAAACGCGCCGCCTCCAGTCGACAGGATGCCTTTTTCCTCGTCCAGAAGCCGCCCGATGATCTGACTTTCCTTGCTGCGAAAGAACGCCTCACCATCGCGGGCAAAGATCTCGGGGATGGTCATGTTGGCCGCCGATTCGATCTCGGAATCGCTATCGAGAAAGGGAACGCCGAGCCGAGCCGCCAGAGCCCGGCCCACCGCAGTCTTTCCAGCCCCCATCATTCCGACCAAAACGACGGTTTTGTGCAGTTGAAACTGCGCCGCTGTGTCGGAACGCACCGTGTTATGCTTAATTTCGCTCATTTCGTCGTGAATGACGTGATCTTAAGAAAAATGCTAGTTATAACTTGGGCAAAAGCAAAAATTGAGGCAGCGTTCACCCATGGGCCGTTTGATCAAGTTCCTGATTTACCTCATCTGCCTGTGCTTCATCGGGCTGGTTGGGTATGCCTATGTCGGGCCGTATTTTGGTGCGGACTTTTCCGCTCCTCAAAGTGAAGTCCGCGAACCGGTCATCTTGAATGCCGACTAAGACTTCTCTTCTGGCGCTTTTTCTGGCCGGAACTGCGCAGGCACAATCGACTGAGCCCTTGTCGATCATCGACTGGCTGACCGACCCGCCTGAGAATCTGCCGGGCACAGTGCTATTAGAGCCACCTGTCACCCAGACAGGGTTACAGCCGGACGTGCAGGTCACCCCGCTTGAGGCGCTGTCGCCTCCGTTGGGTTTGGTGGCCTCTTCCGTCACGGGTCTGCCGGTCAACTTGTGGCAGAACAGCGATGCGGATCGTCTGGCGGAACTGATCGGGCAGGTGCGGGTCAAGTCCAACCCCGCAATGCAACGGCTGCTGTTCACCCTGCTCCTTTCCGAGGCACGTCCCCCAAGCGGAGGACAGGCAGAAGACAAATTGCTTATGGCGCGACTGGACCGCCTTATGCAATTGGGCGCATCCGATCCGGTACAGTCTCTGGTTCAACTGGCCGGTCCGACCGATACGCAAGCTCGTTTCAAACGCTGGTTCGATGCGACGTTGCTGACGGGTGACGAAGACCGGAGTTGTACGGCGCTGATCGCGCAGCCGAATTTGTCTCGGGATTACGCAGCGCAAATATTCTGCAAGGCCCGTCGTGGAGATTGGGCGTCAGCTGCTCTGACACTCGAAGCCGCTCATGCGCTGCAGGTGCTGCCCGAAGACCAGCTTGCGTTGCTCGATCGCTTTCTCAGCCCGGAATTGTTCGAAGGGGCTGAGTATCTTCCTCAGCCCGACGACCCGAATCCGCTTACGTTCCGTCTGTTCGAAGCCATTGGTGAACGTTTGCCCACGGCTTCACTGCCACGGGCGTTCGCCAATGCCGATCTGCGCGATGTGGCGGGCTGGAAAGCCCAGGTCGAAGCTGCTGAACGATTGACGCGGATTGGGGCGCTGACACCCAATCAGTTGCTTGGCCTATATACCGAACGTTCGCCGGCTGCTTCGGGCGCCGTGTGGGATCGCGTGGCCGCCATCCAACGGTTCGAAACCGCATTGGAAACTGGAAATCCCGAGGCGGTTTCCAAAACTCTTGTTGAGGTCTGGGCTCAGATGAAAACCGTCGGGCTTGAGGTTCCGTTTGCCGAACTTTTTGCCCCGCGTCTGGCAGCAATGAAACTATCTGGTTCGGCCGCCGAGAATCTGCGGTGGCGTATTCTGCTGTTGTCCGAGCTTTATGAAGACGCGGCGCAAGATGTGCCCGAAGGTTCCGATGCGAATATGTTTCTGGCCGCCCTGGCACAGGGTGATCCGCAACGCGCGCCGTCGCCAACCCCTCTGGCGGATGCCATTTCGCAGGGCTTTGCCTGGTCCGCGCCCATCCCTTCGGATATCGACGGGCTGCTGAGTAACGATCAATTGGGCGAAGCGATTCTGGAAACGATGCAATTGTTCGCCCATGGCGCGCGCGGCAATCTGGTCGACCTGACCGCTGCAATCGCTGCGTTCCGCCGCGTGGGTCTTGAAGACACCGCACGTCGGGCCGCCTTGCAGTTGATGATCTTGAACGGGGCTTGAGCATGACCGCGCCCGCGTCTCAGGAGCTGTGGATTTCCACCTTCCTCGAAGCGCAAGCTGCTGAGCTTGGCGCCGCCACCAACACCCTGCTCGCCTATGGCCGGGATCTGAAAGATTTCTCTGATTGGTTGACGCGTCGGAAATCGGGCTTTTCCGAAGCGGATCGCGATCGGATCGAAGGTTACCTGATCGATTGCGATGCGCAGGGCCTGTCGCGCTCGACAAGGGCACGGCGGTTGTCGGCGATCAAACAATTGTATCGATTTGCTTTCGAAGAAGGCTGGCGCGAAAGCAACCCGGCCATCCAGATCAAGGGACCAGGGCGCCCCAAGCGATTGCCTAAGACACTGGACGTGCCCGAAGTTGACCGCCTGCTTGCAGCAGCGCGGCGCACGGGTCGTTCCGACGCAGACAAAATTCGCAACACGTGCCTGATGGAACTGCTCTATGCGACGGGGATGCGGGTGACAGAACTGGTATCGCTGCCGGTCAGTTCGGCCAGAGGTGATCCCCGCATGCTGCTGGTCCTCGGCAAAGGCGGGAAAGAGCGGATGGTTCCGCTGTCCCCCCCTGCCCGCGAGGCGTTGGCAGACTGGCTGCAAGCCCGCGATGCGGCCGAGGAAAAAGCCGTTTCCAAGGGAGGACAAGCGTCGCGTTTCCTGTTCCCGTCGCGCGGGAAATCCGGGCACCTGACGCGGCATCGCTTCTTTCTGCTGGTCAAGGAACTGGCCGTCGAAGGCGGTGTTTCGCCTGAAAAAGTCACACCTCACACGCTGCGTCATGCGTTTGCGACGCACCTGCTGGCCAATGGCGCGGATCTGCGCTCGATCCAGACGCTGTTGGGCCATGCAGATGTGGCGACGACCGAGATCTATACGCATGTTCTGGATGAACGCCTGTCGGAACTGGTGTTGGAACACCACCCGCTGGCCAAAGATGACACCACAGATCAGGGCTAACCCCTTGATTGGCCGGGCCCGCACCCCCATAACGAATGCAGCAACACGAACAACCTAGGACCAATGGAACCCACTCCTTCTCTGCTTGATGGCGCATTCTGGATCACGACAGGATCCATTCTTCTTCTCCTTGTCCTATCGGGCTTTTTCTCGGGCTCCGAAACTGCGCTGACCGCATCATCGCGTGGCAAGCTGAGAGCGCAGGCTGACAAAGGCTCGCGCGGGGCGAAAAAAGCGCTGGAAATCACCGATGATAACGAACGTCTGATCGGCTCGGTCCTTCTCGGCAACAACCTTGTCAACATCCTTGCCGCTTCGTTGGCAACCGCCCTGTTTACTCGCCTGTTCGGCGAAAGCGGTGTGGCGCTGGCGACGCTCGTGATGACCCTTCTGGTGCTGATCTTTGCCGAGGTGCTGCCCAAGACCTACGCGATTACCAACGCCGAAAAAGCCGCCGCCTTGGTGGCACCCGTTATCAGCGTCGTCGTAACGGTGTTCTCGCCGGTGGTGGCTGCCGTCCGACTGCTGGTGCGCGGTGTATTGCGCCTGTTCGGCGTACAGATCGACCCCGATAGCAACATCCTTGCGGTCCGTGAAGAAATCGCTGGCGCATTGCAACTGGGCCATTCCGAAGGTGTGGTCGAAAAAGAAGATCGCGACCGTATTCTGGGCGCGCTCGATCTTGGCGACCGCGCAGTGGAAGAGATCATGCTTCACCGCTCGAATATTGAGATGATCGATGCGGATGACGAACCCGAAGCGATCTTGAAACAATGTCTGGAAAGCCCGCACACCCGCCTGCCTGTGTTCCGTGAGGAACAGGAAAACATCGTGGGTGTGGTGCACGCCAAAGACCTGTTTCGCGCAATGTATGCGCAGGTAGGTGGCGCGGATGGTGACCCAGAGCGGCTTAAGAATTTCGACATCGCGAAGGTGGCCAACGATCCTTATTTCGTGCCCGAAACCACCACCCTGGACGACCAGATGCGTGAGTTTCTTAGGATGCACAGCCATTTTGCCTTGGTTGTCGACGAATACGGATCGCTGCGCGGACTGATCACGCTGGAAGATATTCTGGAAGAGATCGTGGGCGAGATCGCAGACGAGTTCGACATCGACGAAGATGTCCCCGTTACCCGATCTGACGACGGCCAGTATCTGGTCGAAGGCGCGATGACCATCCGCGACGCAAACCGCGCGCTTGACTGGTCGCTGCCGGATGAAGAAGCCAACACGCTGGCCGGTTTGGTGATCCACGAGGCTCAGATGATCCCCATTGTGGGCCAAGTATTCTCGTTCCACGGTTTCCGATTTGAGGTCACGGCCCGCGAAGGCAACAGGATCACCGCCCTCAAGGTTCGTCCTCTCTAAGCCCTACAGCGCGCGTATTCAGCAAACGACGCGCGGTGTCGCGAACGGAACAGTAATACGCCAGAGCCCTCGGCAGGCTCGGCCAAAAGCCGAGGGAGAAACATCGTGAAAACCACCACCCGTGTCGCAGTTATCGGAGGCGGCGTTGTCGGATGCTCGGTCCTCTATCACCTGACCAAGCTCGGTTGGTCGGATGTGATGCTGCTGGAACGGTCTGAGCTAACCAGCGGTTCGACCTGGCATGCGGCGGGCGGGTTTCACACCCTGAACGGTGACACAAACATGGCCGCCCTGCAGGGCTATACCATCCGGCTGTACAAAGAGCTGGAAGAGATCACGGGCATGTCGTGTGGACTGCACCACGTCGGCGGCGTCACGCTGGCCGACAATCAAGACCGGTTCGACATGTTGCTTGCCGAACGCGCCAAGCACCGATTCATGGGTCTTGAGACCGAGATCGTCGGGCCTGAGGAGATCAAAAAAATTGCTCCGATCACCAACACCGATGGCATCCTTGGTGCGCTGTATGATCCGCTGGACGGGCATCTTGATCCGTCGGGAACAACACACGCATACGCCAAGGCCGCGCGTATGGGCGGGGCTACGATCGAAACACATTGCATGGTGCGCGAGACCAACCAGCGCCCGGACGGAACTTGGGACGTGGTGACCGACAAGGGTACAATTCACGCCGAACATATCGTCAATGCGGGCGGATTGTGGGCGCGCGAGGTCGGTGCGATGGCCGGGATCTATTTCCCGTTGCATCCGATGGAGCATCAATATCTGGTCACCGATAACATACCCGAGATCGAGGCCATCATCGACGCAGGTGGCGAGCACCCGCATGTGATGGACCCCGCTGGCGAAAGCTATCTGCGGCAGGAAGGGCGTGGACTGTGCATCGGCTTCTACGAACAGCCCTGCAAGCCTTGGGCGGTCGACGGCACCCCGTGGGAGTTTGGCCATGAATTACTGCCCGATGACTTCGACAAGATCACCGATAGCATCGAATTCGCCTACAAACGTTTCCCTGTTCTCGCTGAGGCGGGTGTAAAATCCGTCATCCATGGGCCGTTTACCTTTGCCCCGGATGGCAACCCTCTGGTCGGTCCGGTGCCTGGCGTGCGGAACTACTGGTCAGCCTGCGGTGTCATGGCCGGTTTCAGCCAAGGCGGTGGTGTTGGCTTGACCCTTGCTCAATGGATGATCGAAGGCGAACCCGAACGCGATGTGTTTGCCATGGATGTGGCGCGGTTTGGCGATTGGATCAGCCCCGGCTATACGCGCCCCAAGGTGATCGAGAATTATCAAAAGCGGTTCAGCGTCGCTTATCCGAACGAGGAACTGCCTGCAGCGCGTCCCAACCGAACCACACCAATGTACGACATCTTCAGCGATCTCGGTGCCGTTTGGGGGCAGCAATACGGGCTGGAAGTACCAAACTACTTTGCCCAAGGCGATGAACCGGATTTCGAGACACCCTCGTTCCGCCGTTCCAACGCCTTTGAGGCCACCGGCCGCGAAGTTCGTGCCGTGCGTGGAGGTGTTGGGATCAACGAAGTCCACAATTTCGGAAAATACCGCATCACTGGCGCCGGTGCCCGTGCATGGCTGGATCGCATCATGGCGGGGCGCATACCCAAACCGGGGCGCGTCTCACTGACGCCAATGCTCTCGCACAAAGGTAAGCTGATCGGGGATTTCACCGTCTCCTGCTTGGGCGACGACCTTTTTCACCTGACCGCCTCATACGGCAGTCAGGCATTTCATATGCGTTGGTTCCTGAAAAACCAGGACCATGGCGTGGGCATCGAGAACATCAGCGACCGGTTGAATGGGTTTCAGATCGCAGGCCCCAAGGCCACCGAGGTTTTGTCTGCCTGCACCCGAGAAGCAGTCAACTCGCTCAGGTTCCTCGACGTGCGCGAGATGACAATTGGCATGACCGACTGCATCGTTCAGCGTGTCAGCTATACCGGCGATCTGGGTTATGAGATTTATTGCGACCAAATGGCCCAACGGCAACTATGGTGGAACCTGTGGCAAGCGGGTCAAGCCCATGACATGACCCCATTTGGCATGCGCGCAATGATGAGTCTGCGTCTGGACAAGTTCTTTGGCTCGTGGATGCGAGAATTTTCACCCGACTATACAGCGGCAGAAACCGGGTTGGATCGGTTCATCTCATTCTCCAAGAACAGTGATTTCATCGGCCGAGCAGCGGCCGAGGCCGAGCGCGCATCTGGCGTTGATCGCTGCTTGGTGGCTTTTGAGGTCGACGCGGCAGATGCGGATGTAAACGCGTACGAACCGATCTGGTTAGACGGCGCTGTTGTCGGCTTCTGTACATCTGGTGGGTATTCGCACTTTGCGGGCAAGTCGATTGCCATGGGGTTCCTCCCGACTGAACAGGCCACCGAGGGACGTGCGGTTGAAATTGAAATTCTAGGTCAGATGCACAAAGCGCGTGTCATCACGACCCCACTTTTCGATCCCGATGGCGCAAGAATGCGGGGATGACTTATTAATCCACCGACGGCATGCTTGCGAAATGACCCAGATTCCCATCATCCTGCTCGCTGCCGGGCAATCCAGCCGCATGGGTGGTGCTGATAAGTTAATGCAACCGATTGAAGGCGTGCCGCTTCTGCGCCGAGTGGCTCAGCGGGCGCTTGCCGCAGGTCACGTTATCATCGCCCTGCCCCCGGCCCCACATCCCCGATATACGGTGCTGGAGGGCCTCGGTGTTCAACTGGTCGAAATCCCAAATGCGCAAGAAGGCATGAATGCCAGTTTGAGAGGCGCAATGGCCTCCGTTCCAGCAAATGCACCTGCGGTCATGATCCTGTTATCGGACCTTCCGGACCTCACAACCCAAGACCTGAACAGTGTTCTCCGATCAGTCAAAACCCACCCTGACAATCTGATATGGCGTGGGGCTACTGACGAAGGCGCTCCCGGCCATCCTGTCGTGTTTGATCGTTCTCTATTTTCAGAGCTTTCGGAACTGAACGGTGACAGCGGCGCGCAGATTGTCGTGCAACGCTACAAGGGCAAGGTTCATCTGCATCGCCTGCCCGCCCAGAATGCGCTGCTTGATTTGGATACACCCGCCGATTGGACCCGTTGGAGTGCGGGCCGACCGCAAAAGCAGCCCCTCAAATAAACGCGACCCGGTCAATAATGACCGGGTCGCATGCCCAAAAACAGGACTACCACTTTCACCAATCTCTAAAGCGCGGTCAGATCGCCAATCAGGCTTCCCGACGTTGTGCTGCTGAACCTAAACAAGACCCCCTCGTTAACATGCCGCTCAGCGCTATGGAGACTGAGATGCGCCTTTGACACCCCCTAGTGCCTAAGGCCCCCCTCACTTGGGCAACTCCAATGTCGCTGATCCGATGCGTTCAAACAATGTAAAATTGGATGAAATGGTAAATTTCAGCGCAGGCGCACTGGCTTTTGAGCAACAATGCAACACTCTGGATTCTACCAATGGTTGCATCGACTTATACTTTTTCCAGAAGTTTCCGTCAGTTGCGCACTTAGAATACGGCTAACTTACCTATTTCAAAGGCATCGACGGGCGTGTTCGAAATCTGAACACTCCATCTCACGCAACTTTTAGGAGAAGTATTTTTGAGACCGCAAAAGCGTCGTTTCTTTGTTAACAAAAATGAATCAATTCAATGCTTTTTCGAAATTATTGACTTTATCGGCAACAATCCACCGATTCGCCACATAGCACCCAAGCTGATTCTTGCTACCCGAGCACGTTGAACGGAGTCATTAAAGCGGCGAAACGTGGCGAAATTAAGGTTTCTTAATATTTCTCTCAGGATATCCCAAGGTTGCCAGTGCATCTCCTCTCTCAATGCGCGGGATCAACCGCCGAAATAGACAGGAGTCAAAATGAGCATCCGTAAATCCTCACTGCTTATTCCACGCACATCCAGCTGGATGGGAGCTACCGCACTGGGCGCGGCCATGATGGCCACCACCGCCCTGCCCGCAATGGCAGACGAGGCTCTGGCCGATCTGGTCGAAACCGTCTCGCCTTCGGTGGTCACGATCACCGCCAGGCAAGATGCCAAACCACGCCCCACACAAGGTCAGGAGTTCGACCTCGAAAACCATCCCTTTGGCGAGTTCTTTAAACGGTTCGGCGGTCCTGAAGGATTTGACATGCCGCAGCGAGGCCCCAGCCAGGGTTTGGGATCAGGCTTTGTGCTGGATAAGGCAGGATACATCGTCACCAACCACCACGTTGTCGACAACGCCAGCGAAGTGACCGTACGTCTGAGCGATAACCGCACATTCGAAGCTGAAATCGTTGGTACAGATCCGCTTACGGACATCGCCGTGCTTAAAATCGACGCAGGAGAAGACCTGCAAGCCGTTCAAATGGGTGACAGCGATGTCATTCGCGTGGGCGAAGACGTCGTCGCCATCGGCAACCCGTTTGGCCTGAATGCAACCGTTACGACCGGTATTGTTTCCGCGAAGGGGCGCAATATTTCGGAAGGTCCCTACGCCGAATTCATCCAGACCGACGCTGCTATCAACAAAGGCAACTCGGGTGGTCCGCTATTCAACATGGATGGTGAGGTGATCGGTGTGAACTCGGCGATCTATTCGCCCAGCGGCGGCTCAGTCGGACTCGGCTTTGCGGTGACTTCGAATATTGTAGATCACATCACGGCTGATCTGCGCGATGACGGCGAGGTCAGCCGCGGTTGGTTGGGAGTGTCGATCCAGAATGTCAGCCCCGAACTGGCTGCTGCGATGGGTATCGATACGGCAACAGGTGCGCTGGTATCGGATGTTGTACCTGACAGCCCGGCCGATGGCGTACTGCAGCAAGGTGACGTGATCCTGACCTTCAATGACGAAGCCGTTGATTCCAGTAGCGATCTTCCGATCCTGGTTGGCACGACCAAGGTAGGTACTGATAGCACGCTGACTGTTCTTCGAAATGGCAAAGAAGAACAGATCGAACTGACAATCGGTCAGCATCAGTCAGCCTCGGCGGCTACCGATAGCGTGGTTGAAGACAAGTTCGAAGGTACGTCGCTGGGCGTAACCGTGGCACCGCTGACCGAAACCGCCCGCGCCGAGATTGGCGTGGCCGAGAACGTCGATGGTGTTGTTGTCACCGATCTGGAGCCCGAAAGCGCTGCGGCCAAGGCCGGATTGCAGCGTGGTGATGTGATCGTTCGACTGGGCAATCTGGATACAGTTACGCCAGACGCTTTGAAAGAAGCGCTGGAGAACGAAAAGACGGATCCAGCTCTGGTTTTGATCAATCGCGGTGGCAACCAGATCTTCGTCGCGGTCGAAATCGCCTAACCCTACACCTAAGCGCGCCACATGATGGGGAAATCTGGAGCGCTTATTCTGGCAGGCACGGATTGTCCACGTGCCGCCGGAACAGCCGGGTGCACCTTTGCACCCGGCATGTTTTTTTCAAAGAGTATGTGTGTTTAAATCCCATTGGGAAGGAGCCCTGACCATGAGCAGACGCTTGTTGATCGTTGAAGATGACCAAGACACACGGGACTTCATTGCCAAGGGATTTGGTGAAGAAGGCTATGTTGTCGAAGTCGCATCAGATGGCCGCGAAGGCCTGTACCACGCAACTGACGGCGGATTTGATGCGGTCGTACTGGACCGAATGCTTCCCGGGCTGGACGGGTTATCACTGATTAAGTCAATGCGTGCGGCTGGGTTGAAAACACCTGTTCTGATGTTAACCGCCATGAGTGCAGTGGACGAGCGAGTCAAAGGCCTCCGCGCGGGCGCAGACGATTATCTGGTCAAACCATTTTCATTCCAGGAACTTCATGCCCGGATCGAAGCCCTGTTGCGTCGACCGCAAGAAGCCGAAGAAACGCCGACCCTTGCCTGCCGCGATCTCGAAATGGATCTGTTGACCCGCAAGGTCACGCGCAACGGTCGTGAAATCACCCTGACCCCGCGCGAATTTCAAATTCTGGAGTTCTTTCTGCGCCGAAAAAACCGCGTCGTCTCGCGCACGATGTTGCTTGAAGGTGTGTGGGATTACCACTTTGACCCGAACACCAACGTGGTCGACGTCCATATTTCGAAACTGCGCCGCCAGCTTGATGAAGACGGAGCCGACCCGGTGATTGAAACAGTCCGAGGCGCCGGATACATGGTTTCGGATGGATAACCTGCGCCTGTCGCTGAAAAACTCTCGTACTCGCTTGGTTCTGGCCAGCATGGTGCTTAGCACTTTGCTGACGGCGACCGTTCTGACGATGGTGTATTTTACGGCCAATCGCACGATTTCAGGCGAGACGCGTTCGGTCGTTCAGGCCGAGCTTACGGGCCTGGCAGATGAATATGAACGGCGTGGCATGATCGGGTTGATCTCGGCCATCGACCGCCGCTTGCCGACAGCGGCTGAGCGGGATGCCTTGTACTTGCTGACAGGTCGGCAAGGCACGAAACTGGCGGGCAACCTGACGCATTGGCCGGAAGGGATAACTCCGGGTAGCGGCTGGGTCGACCTTCAGCTTCGCAAAGAAGATACGGATCAATATGTCCCGATCTCTGCCGCTTCGGTCCGGCTGCCGGGTGGCGAAAGGCTGCTTGTCGGGCGTGATTCATTGGCCAGACAGCAATTCGACCGGGTTCTGTTCCGGTCTGTTGCACTGGCACTTGCCACTGCATTGGCGCTGAGTTTGTTGACCGGCTGGCTGCTGACCCGGCTGGTGTTTTCACGACTGAAAGACATCGCCAATACAGCCGACAATATCGTTTCCGGCGATTTAGCTCTGCGCATGCCTCTACGTGGCACGGGCGATGAATTCGATCAGGTCGCAGGCACACTGAACAACATGCTGGATCGTATTGAAGAACTGATCAGCAACCTGCGCACAACCTCCAATTCGATTGCTCATGACCTGCGCTCTCCCTTGTCGCGGCTGCGGCAAAGGGTCGAATCCCTGGCTGAGCCCGGCAAAAGCGATCAAGATCGCGAGATCGACATGGCGCGCGCGACCGGAGAGATTGACCACCTGCTGCGCGTTCTCAGCCAACTGACCGAGATTTCGCGCGCCGAGGCCGGTCTGGGCCGCGAACAATTTGAACCGGTAAAGCTTTTGCAACTGGTCGGTGATGTGGTTGAGTTATACGAACCTGTCGCGTCTGATCAGAACATCCGACTCGAGGTCGTTGGAAACGCGAAACCCATCCAAGGCCACCGCCCTTTGCTGTCTCAAGCGCTGTCGAACCTTCTTGAAAACGCCATGCGCTACGCCCCGCCCGGCACAGCGATCACCATCGAAATTCAAGACGACGGCGACTATGCTTTACTCAGCGTTCGCGACCGGGGCCCTGGCGTACCAGAAAGCGATCTGCCTCGATTGCAGATGCCGTTTGTCACGCTTGATCCTGCAAGGACCGGGCGCAATGCCGGTCTTGGACTGGCGCTTGTGGCGGCAATTTCGCATATGCACGGCGGCACATTTCTTGCGCGTAACCGGAAGCCAGGGCTTGAGACAACTCTGAAGTTGTCACGCAATTCGTAATTACATGAAGAACATCTACTATAGCCTTGATAAAATTACATAACTGCAGGCAAGGAAGCGTATCCGTGAAAGCGAATGCGACCACCCTGCACCCGTTTTCCTTGAATCTGGTAATCGGGAAAACGATTCAACAACCGGCCCAATGCAACACGACCTTCAAGACGCGCCAAAGTCAGGCCAACGCAGACATGCGGCCCGCCTGCGAAAGCTAGGTGCCTGTTCGGCTTGCGTGTGATGTCAAACCGGGTCGGGTCGGTGAACACCTCGGGATCACGGTTCGCTGCCCCGATACATAGATGCAGGTTCGTTCCTTTGGCGATCTGATGTCCTCGGATTTCAACGTCCGACGTAGTTTCCCGGTTGCCAAATTGGTTGGGCGACCGAAAGCGCAAGACCTCTTCAACCGCCGGAGCAATCAATTCGCCATCTTCCAACAGTCTTTGGCGTTGTTCTGGATAGTCATGAAGCAGCGCCAGCCCATTGCCGATCAGATTGGTGGTCGTTTCGTGGCCCGCGTTCAGTATGAAGATGCAGTTTTGCAGAAGCTCAATCTCGCTCAGCATCTCATCCGCGCCTTCGCCACGGATCAGACGTGTCAGAACATCTGTTTCCGGATCTCCCGGTTTTGCGCGACGACGGGCGACGAGATCCCGAAGGTAAGTTTTGAAGTCGCGAACAGCAGTGTGACCCTTTTCCAGCTGAGCTTCCGTCAAAGCGGGTTCCAAAGCACCAAGGATAGCCAGAGACCAATCGCGCAGAGGCGCGCGTTCATCCATCGGTACATCCAGCAGATTGCCGATGATTTGGATTGGAATGGTCGAGGCAAAATCCGCAATCAGATCAACCCGTCCCCTGCCCGCCATATCATCCAGCAGCGTATCAACGGTTTCGATCAGACCCGGCTCCATCCGCGCGATTGCCCGGGGCGTCAGGGCTGAGGTCATGATCTTGCGCACCCGCGTGTGCAGCGGTGGATCGGAGAACACCAGTGAAGTTGTATGATGTTCGAATAACGGCGAGCCAACACCGAATTTAGGGCCGAACGCAGCCTCCTTATCCGAGGAATAAAGCGTCGTGTTGCGATAAATGGCATCCAGATCCGCATGGCGCGACAACAACATGGAACCGTCCGGCTGCCGCAATACAGGCGCATGCTTAAGCAGTGCATCATAAAAGGGGAACGGGTCGTCGACAAACCCCTCGGGCGGGTTCATCAGGTCCAAATTTTGCGCGACATTCTCTAGGCTTAGATCGTTCATGCTTGACCCCTCCAACGCTTGGGTAGCGGAAAGGGAAGCTGCAAACAACCTTGAGCGGGTGACAGGCCGTATCGGGCGGGATAAGACAAGGCATGTCTGATCCGATATCCTCCATCCGCAATCTTGGCCCGGCATTCGAGCAAGCCTGCGCGCGTGCGGGCATTATGACAGCTCAGGAATTGCGAGCGTTGGGAGCAGACGAGGCTTATACGCGCCTGCTACAGGCCGGAACGCGCCCTCATTTCATCGGCTATTATGTGCTGGTCATGGGCTTGCAAGGCCGTCCCTGGAATGACTGCAAGGGCGAGGAAAAGAAGGCCTTGCGCGAACGGTTCGATGCGATCAAAGCCGGAGTCAGCATAACGCCAAAGCATCAGATGATTGCCGATCTTGATGCTTTGGGCGTGCGAATATCAGCCAAGGATTTGTCGGCAGACTAGGCTTCGAGAGCCTCGATCATGTCGACCCGCATTGCGTGGCGACCACCTTCGAATTCGGATGTCAGGAAAGCAGCCGTGATTTCCAGTGCTTGCTTTTCATCGAGAATCCGCGCCCCCAGCGAGAGCATGTTTGCGTCATTGTGCTGACGGATCATCTGGGCCGAAAAGACATCACTGCAAACGCCACATCTGACGCCGTTGATTTTGTTCGCCGCCATCATGATACCCTGACCGGTGCCACACAAGATGATACCAAAGCGACAATCACCCGAAGCCACAAGGCGCGCTGCGGCAGCTCCGTGTTCGGGATAATGAGTGCTTTCCGATGTGGTCGGGCCGATATCTACGGCCTCCCAACCTTCGGCTTCAACGTAAGCAGAGATAGCCTGCCTGAGGTCGATTGCAGCGTGATCACTGGAAAGAACAATGCGTTTGTTTGTGCTCATGACGGCATTTCGCTCCTGTCGACTAAAGCAATGCGGACAAACACTCTTGAGCCCTGCCCTCATAAGAAAGGCCGCACCCGATATGGGGTACGGCCTAAAGCTGTGATCTGACGGCCGATTAGCCGACCAGTTCGATGCCCGAGAAGAAGTAGGCGATCTCAACCGCGGCAGTTTCCGGTGCGTCCGAACCGTGGACCGAGTTTTCACCGACCGATTCAGCGAACTCGGCGCGGATGGTGCCAGGTGCTGCGTCTGCAGGGTTGGTTGCGCCCATGACTTCGCGGTTCTTTGCAATGGCGCCTTCGCCTTCGAGAACCTGAACAACAACGGGGGCCGACGACATGAATTCGCACAGTTCGTCATAGAACGGACGCTCGGCGTGCACGTCATAGAACTTGCCAGCTTGAGCTTTGGTCATGTGAATGCGCTTTTGCGCGACGATGCGTAGGCCAGCTTCTTCGAACTTGGCATTGATCTTGCCAGTCAGGTTGCGGCGGGTTGCATCGGGTTTGATGATCGAGAATGTGCGTTCCAGTGCCATATTGGCCTCTCCTTGACTTAAGGGCGCGATACCCGCGCCGAAATCCATCGCGCGCCGCCTAACATGGTATTTGTCTCATGAAAAGCGTTATGATCGTTTATCACTCAGATCGCATCAGGCAGCGGGTCGGTACGATCCAACCGGCGGACATAGAGCACTGCCAAAAGACCCGCAAAGCTGCTGCCGCACATCATGCTCAGCACCAGATATGGCCCGTTTTCAGGGCTTACAAACGTCCCGGTCATCATGGTCAAGACAGCCCCCAGTGCCACGATCAAGGCGCCTGATAATCCAGCCGCACTGCCGGCCAGTTTCGGACGTACCGACATCAGCCCAGCCGAGGCATTTGCATTGGTCAAACCATTTCCGAAACCAACGCAGATGGCGGATCCAAAAAACACCCAGACCGAGCCCATATTGCCGATGAACAGCAGCAGCCCGCAAAATGGCCCAACCGAGGCCACGACCCGACCGAACAAGATCATTGTCGTCAGCTGGGTACGCTTTGCGATGCGCCCGGTAACAAAGTTGCCGACCAAAAACCCGCCCGTGATGATACCGATGCCCAGACCCAGCATTGCTGGGCTCAGGTCGAACCAGGCTGCGGCGACCAGAGGCGCGCCGGTGATAAAACTAAAAAAACCGCCGATGGAGAACGCGGCGCATAAGGCGTAACCCCAGAACCTACGCGCGCGGAACAAATGCGGGTATTCCCGCATCTGCGCCGCGAAAGTCGACGAGCGGTTGGTGTTGGTTTCACCCATGTCAGCCCAAAGCAGCAACAGCACCCCTGCCCCAAGCAGCGAATACAGCACGAACCCGGCCCGCCAACCAAAAAGCATATCCAGCGCGCCACCTAGCATTGGCCCAAGCATTGGTGCCAGTGCCATGGCCATTGCGACATAGCCCAGCTTGCTGGCGGCCTCGTTTGGTGGATATCGGTCGCGGATCGAAGCACTCGACAGCACCGGCCCGGCCACCACCGCCGCCTGAATCATCCGAAACGTCAAGAAAGCCCAGATCGACTCGGCCAACACGCAACCGATTGATGCGGCGACAAATATGACCATCGCGATCAACAAGACAGGTCTTCGCCCGTAGCGATCCGACAGCGGCCCGACGATCAACTGCAAGACCGCCGAGACAAATAGGTACCCTGCGACGGCCACGTTCATCAGGCCATAATCCACGTCGAAATCTTCGCTCATATGCGCCAGCGACGGCAGGAACATGTTCAGTGTCAGAACCGAGAGCGCCGTTGCAAAGATCAGCGTTATCAGGGTCGGAGGAGATTGAGCCGCACGCATATTGAAACCGTTTGGAAAACGAACCGGAACAGCGCTAACACATTGCTTCTGGCTTGAACATGGTGACCTCTGGCGGCGTCTTGGATGCTCTGATAAGAGCGCCTCATGCTACGGATCGAGAACATCACATACGCCGTTGAAGGCCGTCCTCTGTTCGACGAGGCCAGCGCGACCATTCCCGATGGCCACAAGGTCGGCCTTGTCGGGCGCAATGGTACCGGAAAGACGACGCTCTTTCGGTTGATCCGGGGCGAGCTGTCGCTGGAATCAGGCAATATATCCCTGCCCAAACGTGCGCGGATCGGGGGCGTGGCGCAGGAAGTGCCATCCTCGGATGTCTCGCTAATCAACACGGTTCTGGCCGCGGATGTGGAACGCAGCACATTGATGGCCGAAGCAGACAGCGCGACAGATCCGGACCGGATTGCTGAAATCCAGACACGGCTGGCTGATATTGATGCTTGGTCGGCTGAGGCTCGGGCAGCCTCGATCCTCAAAGGACTGGGCTTTGACGATGAGGATCAGCTGAAACCCTGTTCGGATTTCTCGGGCGGATGGCGCATGAGGGTAGCGCTGGCGGCCGTACTGTTTTCGCAGCCTGACCTGTTGCTGTTGGACGAACCGACCAATTATCTGGACCTTGAAGGTGCGTTGTGGCTTGAAAGCTATCTGACCAAATACCCTCACACCGTCATCATCATCAGCCACGACCGGGGGTTGTTGAACCGCGCCGTGGGATCAATTCTGCATCTCGAAGATCGCAAGCTGACTTATTACGCGGTTCCCTACGACAAATTTGCCGAACGTCGCGCTGAACGTCTGGCACAAGCAGAGTCGGAAAACGCCAAGGCCAAGGCCCGCATCGCACATCTGCAAAGTTTCGTGGATCGTTTCCGCTATAAGGCGTCAAAGGCCGTACAGGCCCAGTCTCGTTTGAAGATGATCGAGCGCATCCAACTGGTTTCAACTCCACAAGAGGCGGCTTTGCGCGCCTTTTCATTCCCCGAGCCAGAAGAGCTGTCGCCACCGATCATTGAGCTTGAAGGAGGCGTGACCGGTTATGGTGATACCGAGGTTCTGCGACGACTGAACCTGCGTATTGATCAGGATGATCGCATCGCTCTGCTGGGCAAGAATGGTCAGGGCAAGTCAACCCTTTCAAAACTGCTATCTGACCGCCTACCCCTGATGGCAGGTAAAATGACCCGAAGCTCCAAGCTGCGCATCGGCTATTTCGCGCAGCATCAGGTGGATGAGCTGCATGTTGACGAAACACCATTGGATCACCTGCGCCGCCTACGCCCCAATGAGGCGCCCGGCAAGTGGCGTTCGCGTCTGGCGGGGTTCGGATTGAACGCGGATCAGGCAGAAACGCTGGTCGGTCGCCTGTCGGGCGGACAAAAGGCGCGCTTGTCGCTACTGATCGCCACCATCGACGCGCCGCATATGCTGATCCTAGACGAGCCGACGAACCATCTGGACATCGAAAGCCGCGAAGCGCTGGTCGAGGCGCTGACTGCCTATTCCGGCGCGGTCATCTTGGTCAGCCACGACATGCATCTACTGTCGCTTGTCGCTGATTGGCTATGGCTGGTCTCGGATGGCACCGTGAAGCCATTCGATGGCGATCTTGAGGCCTATCGCGCTCTTTTGCTGGCCCGCGAGAAACCGGTCAAAGATAAACTACAGGCGCCCAAACCCAAACGTGCGTCACGCGAGACCGTATTGGCGCTGCGTGCGGATCTGCGCAAATGCGAAGACCGGGTCGAGAAACTGACCGATATGCACGACAAGCTTTCTGCCAAGCTGGCGGATCCGGCGCTTTATGAAGATGACCGGATCAACGATCTGGAAACCTGGAACCGCAAATTCGCCGAGGTGGTCGAAGCCATGCAAAAGGCTGAAGCCCTATGGGTCGCCGCCGCAGAACGGTTGGAACAGGCAGAGAGTGCAGCATGATCGACATGGCCTTTTTCATAACGGCTTTCACCACGATGTTCGTGGTGATCGACCCTTTCGGCACCACGCCAATTTTCGTTGCCTTGACGCAGGACATGGATGCGGCCACACGCCGTAAGATTGCTATTCGCAGCTGCCTGACCGCAGTTTTCATCCTGATCGCCTTTGCCGCTTTTGGTGAAGCGGTTCTTGGATTCGTCGGCATCTCGATGGAAGCCTTCCGCGTTGCAGGTGGCGCGCTTTTGTTTCTGACTGCGCTGGACATGCTGTTCGACCGCCGTACCAAACGCCGCGAGGACCGCGCCGAGGAAGAAGATCATTCTGACCCTTCGGTTTTCCCCCTGGCAATACCCCTGATCGCGGGCCCTGGATCGATCGCAACAATCATTCTTTTGGCCGGACAAAACCCGGGCGTCCCTGGGATCGCAGCGGCCTGCGCTGTTATGCTTGCCGTCATGTTGGTTGTATTTGTGTTCTTTCTGGCCGGAGGCATGATCGCCCGTATTCTAGGTAAGACCGGGCTGAACGTGCTGACACGGCTGCTGGGTATGCTGCTGGCTGCACTGTCGGTTCAGTTCATTCTTGATGGCCTCAAAGCCTTTGGTTTCGCCTCGTGAAACACCATATTGGTATGAGACAACTGATTTCGGGTGATTGAATGGACGGCTACGATATTGGGCGCTTGACCTATCTGGTTCTGCTGGGTGCGGCCCTGTTGATGTGGTTTATCACTCAGAACCGTCAGTCTTTGGGCAAAACCATGCAGCAGGTCGCGGCTTGGGTGTTTATCTTTATCGGTGTCATTGCCGTTGTCGGATTGTGGGATGACATCCGTTCAACCGTCAGCCCGACCCCGCAACTGACCGTGACCGATCAGCGGATTGAAGTGCCCCGCTCTTATGATGGACACTACTATTTACCAATGCTGGTGAATGGCACAGCGGTGACCTTTCTGGTCGATACCGGGGCCAGCAATATCGTCATCAGCCCGAAAGATGCCGAACGAATTGGAATCGATACGGATCAATTGAACTATCTCGGCCGCGCCTCGACGGCCAATGGCATTGTGCGTACAGCGCCGGTTCGGCTGGACAGCCTGTCTTTGGGCCCCATCACCGATCGCGATATCCTGGCCTCAGTCAATGAAGGCGATCTGGGTCAATCCTTGCTAGGGATGGCGTATCTGCACCGCTTTTCGAACATCCAGTTCGCAGATGGGCGTCTAATCCTGTCGCGTTGACCGCATTCCTCAATTGAGAACAAAATGAGAACATGCTAATTTGATCAGCATGTCCACCAATCTTCTTGGCCGCAAGCCCGCGCGCACCCCACCCGGGGTGGCCCTGCACCCACAGATCAGTCTGCAACTGGCCCGTGTACACGAAGCCTGCGGCCCTGCCCGGCGTAGCTTTGCTCTGTGGGTGGCGGCGCAGACTCAAGGGCCAGTGATGTGGATTGCCCCGGCTTGGGAGGTGGCGCAGCTGCATCCCGAGGGCATGCTGCCTTTTGCCGATCCGTCCCGGTTTCTGCTGATCCGCCCTGACAAACCCGAAGACCTGTTGTGGTGCATGGAAGAAGCCTTGCGCAGCGGTGCCGCCCCGTTGGTCATTGGCGATTTGCCCGGCCCGCCGGGTCTGACCCCGGTCCGGCGGATGCATCTGGCTGCCGAACAGGGCGGCATATCGGGACAGGCTCCGCTGGGGCTATTGCTGACGCCTGACGATGGTGGCGCACAGGGGATTGAGACGCGCTGGCATATGGCGCCCACTTATCGGGACGAGGCCTGCAGTTGGTGTCTGACCCGCCGCCGCGCCCGCGCCCTGCCCCCGGCCAGTTGGCACGTGACGCGGGCCGCTCCTCATTCCGGACTGCAGTTAAAGCAGATCAAATCCGAAGACGCCCCGATGATCACATAACTTGTGACTGGCCAAAACCGGACTTGCCCCCTAGCGTGCCGGCATGACACACCCGATCCATGACAGCCGATATTCCTGGCTTCGCCTGCTGATCACCCTGGCCATCGCAACCGTGGTCAATGTGGGCATGTGGGCTGTGATCGTCGTCATGCCCGCCATCGAGACCGAGTTTGGCGCAGACCGAGCCGCGGCGTCGATGCCCTATACGCTCGCCATGATCGGCTTTGCCTTCGGCAACATGTGGCTGGGCAAGCTGGTGGACCGACTGGGCGTGACAATGGCGTTGATCGGCGCCGCTGTGCTGAGCGCGGTAAGCTATCTGCTGGCAACCCTTGCGCCGAATATTGCGCTGCTGTCGGTTGCGCATCTTCTGCTGGGGCTCGGCACGTCAATCGGATTTGGACCACTGATCGCCGATATCTCGCATTGGTTCATGCGCAGGCGAGGGATTGCCGTGGCACTGGTGGCCAGTGGCAACTACCTGTCGGGCGCGATCTGGCCCACGCTGCTGTCGGGCATTCTGCAGCGCGACGGGTGGCAGCAGGTTTATCTGAGCCTCGCCGTCATCACCCTGGTCGCCGTCATTCCTCTGTCCCTGCTTTTGCGCAGACAGGTCCCCATCGAGGCGCACGGCACGGCAGCGGCGGCAGCACAGGTCAAAGCACAAAGCGTCGGCTTTTCACCCCGCGCCCTGCAGTACATCCTTGGGCTGGCTGGCATCGGCTGCTGCGTGGCCATGTCGATGCCCCAGGTCCATATTGTCTCCTATTGTGTGGGCTTGGGCTATGGCCCAGCCGTTGGGGCCGAGATGCTGTCTCTGATGCTGTTGGGCGGCGTGGTTAGCCGCATCATCTCGGGGCTTGTCGCGGACCGGTTGGGAGGGCTTTCAACACTGCTGATTGGCTCGGTCCTGCAATGTATCGCTCTGTTCCTGTTTCTCCCTTATGATGGCATGGTTTCGCTTTATGTCGTCAGCATGCTATTCGGGCTGGCCCAAGGTGGTATCGTCCCCAGCTACGCGCTGATTGTACGCGAATATATGCCCCCGCAAGAGGCCGGCGCGCGCGTGGGTTTTGTCATGATGATGACTATCCTCGGCATGGCTCTGGGTGGTTGGATGTCGGGCTGGATCTATGACGTGACTGGCAGTTATCAGCTTGCTTTCATCAATGGCATCCTTTGGAACGGGCTGAACATCGCAATCGTGCTGATGCTCATGAAACGCTCGCGCCCGCGTGGACGCACGGCGATGGCATGAGGAACCTTACCCGACGCAGCCTGATTGCAAGCCTTTGCGCGTTACCAATGGCACGGGCAGCGATGGCCGCCCTCACCCCATATGCGCTGGCAGCATCGCGCAGTTCCGTTGGCTTCACCTATGATTTGTCCGGCGCGCTTCAGACGGGTACGATGCCAGTACAGTCGGCCCAAATTCTGATTGATACCAATCGCTTGCAAAACAGCCGGGTCGATGTCGTGCTGGACGTGGCCCGGGCGCGGACGAACCTACCATTTGCCCGAGGTCCGATGTTGGGAAAAAGTGTGTTGAACGCTGCCCAATACCCCACCATCCGTTTCATCACGACCAAGATTCAGTTGGGACCCACTGGCCGTATCTCTGAAGGTGCAACCGTGACCGGCGATCTGACAGTGCGCGGTATCACGCGTCCGGTGACTTTGAGCGCCAACCTGTATCGGAGACCGGGAAGCACGGTGGATGATTTGGACACCCTGTCCATCCGGCTAGAGGGGGCGATCAATCGAAATGAGTTTGGCGCGTCTGGATATCCTGATCTTGTACAACCCACGATCGGCCTGGACATCCACGCCGAAATCATCCGGCAGGATTAACCACAAAAAGGCAAAAAACGACGTCAGGGCGTCGAATAGGCGCGCGCATTTCGTGGCGACAAGGTCAAGTTGCACCTATCATGCGTACGATCATTTCATTTGCCGCCCTCTTTCTTTCGGTCATTCTGCTGCAGCTCTCAACGGGCGGTGTTGGTCCGCTGGATGCAATCTCGGGGCTGACGCTTGATTTTTCGACCGAACAGATCGGTCTGCTGGGGTCATCGCACTTCATTGGGTTCTTTGTTGGTTGCTGGTGGGCTCCGCGGCTTATGGGCAGCGTCGGGCACTCGCGCGCATTTGCGGTCTGCACCGCTTTGGGCGCGATGGGGTTGCTGGGGCATACGCTGACTGAAAACCCTTATGTCTGGGCCGCGCTGCGTATCGCGTCGGGCACCTGTGTCGCCGGTTGTTACACCGTGATCGAGGCTTGGCTGAACGCCAAGGTCACCAACGAAACCCGTGGGCGCGCGATGGGTACGTATCGTATCGCCGATATGGGGGCCTCGCTTTGTGCACAGCTTATCATTGCTGTTCTGCCACCCGCCTCTTACGTTTCGTACAACCTGCTTGCGATCCTATGCTGTGCATCGATCTTGCCGCTGGCCCTAACTCGCGCCAGCCAACCCAAGACACCGGACACCCCGCGCCTGCGTCCCAAGCTGGCCTGGCACAGCTCACCACTGGCTGTGGCGGGCGTTATCGTGGCTGCGCTTAGCTCGGCATCATTGCGCATGGTCGGCCCGGTATACGGTCAGGAGGTCGGATTGGGCGTAGATCAGATTGCCTTCTTTCTGGCCTCTTTCGTTCTGGGCGGCGCACTGGCCCAGTACCCCTTGGGTTGGCTCGCAGATAAGTATGATCGACGCTGGGTGCTGATCTGGCTGTCCGTGGCAGCCGTGCTAAGCTGCGGTGTCACGATGTTGGCTAGCGGAACTGGAACGGTCGGCGTTATGCTGGCCGCCGGGTTCTTTGGCCTGACCACATTTCCGATTTTCTCGGTTTCCTCGGCCCATGCGAATGATTTTGCCACGACCGAACAACGCGTTGAATTGGCAGCGGCCTTGATGTTCTGGTACGCGCTGGGGGCGATTGCATCGCCCTACATCTCATCCACGTTGATCCAGCAATTCGGCCCTGGAGCCCTGTTTGCTTTTGTTGCATTGGGTCATGTGTTTCTTATTGTCTTTGGCCTCGCCCGTATGCGTTCGCGCCCGACGCCCGAGAAACGGACGAATTATGTCTATGCACCGCGCACATCCTTTACCATCGGCAGGCTGCTCAAGGGTTCTCGCGAAAAGCAATGAAAAAGGGCCGGGAAATCCCGGCCCTTCTGTTTTACTGCTGGACCGCTGGCCCGTGGTCCTCGACCGCGTCGACCACCTCATCTGGGTCCCCGGTGCTCTCAAGCGCACCGTTCACTACGCCCCCGACGCCGTTCTCCATGGACAAGCCAAGCTCTTCGCCCAGTTTCTTGAGCGCTGGCATCTGCACGGCCATTCGCATGATCGAATCCAACGCCTGATTGACGACCGGCTTTTCACCGCTTGAAACACCACCACCATTGGCAGCTCCGATCCCACCAACCTGATGGATTTTGATCGAGTCGATTTTTTCGGCCGGCTTGACCATTTCCGAGATGATCGAGGGCATGGTTTCAATGCGGGTCAAGTCGACCTTCATCCGGATCTGCTCAGGTGACAGGGCATTGTCCGCCTCTACGATCGCACGCTTACCTTCCGCCTCGGCCAGCATGTCGTTTTTCTTGGCCTCGGCGCGAATGTTCAGCGCGTCTGCTTCGGCCTGCGCTTCCTCGCGGCGGGCTTCGGCGCGGTCTGCGGCGGCCTCTTTCTCGGCCTGCGCTGACAAACGGATCGCGGTGGCCTGGCGTTCGGCCTCACGGGTGGCTTCAATCAGAACAATCTGCTTCTGACGCTCGGCCTCGGCCACTTCGCGCGCCGTAGCCACGGCTTCGGTTGCTTTGGTCGCCTCGGCTCGAGCCAGATCGGCGGATGCGCGCGCACGGCTTTCCTCTTCGGATTTCTGCGCGATGATGATCTGGCGTTCCTGTTCCGCGACTTCGATCTCACGCTCTTTGGCGATCTCGGCATCGCGGATTTTGCGCTCGCGCTCAATCTCGGCGGAACGAATGGCCTCTTCACGGGCAATCCGGGCGCGTTCGGTTTCGCGTACCGAGTCTTCAGTTCGCGCAGCGATCTCCGCCTCTTGCGCCACACGAAGAGTTTCCACCTTCTGCGCCTGCTCGATGCGCGCCTGCTGTTCGTCCTGTTCGATCAGCAACTTCTGACGCTCCGCTTCCATCGCCGCACGACGCACCTCAACCTCGGCCTCGGCGTCGATCTGCGCGCGTTCTTTTTTGGATATGGCGATCACCTCGGCCAGCTTACGCATACCCACGGCGTTAAAGGCGTTATTCTCGTCCAGAGCCTCGAACGGGGTCTGGTCCAGCGCGGTCAGCGAGACGGATTCTAGCGAAAGACCGTTCTTAAGCAGGTCCTCGGACACCGCATTCTGCACCTCTTGCACAAAGTCGGCGCGGTTTTCATGCAGACCGTCCATGGTCATCTGAGCGGCCACAGCGCGCAGACCGTCGATCAGCTTGCCTTCGATCATCTCACGCAGTTGCTCGACGTCAAAGGTGCGATCACCCAGCGTTTGCGCGGCGCGCGCGATGCCCTCTTCAGTCGCCATCACCGAGACGTAGAATTCGACACCCACGTCGACACGCATCCGGTCTTTGGTGATAAGCGCGGCCTCACCGCTGCGCTGCACCTCAAGGCGCAGAGTCTTCATGTTGACCGGGCTGACTTCGTGCAGCAACGGTACGATGATGACGCCGCCATCCATAATGACCTTTTTGCCACCCGCGCCGGTTTTTACGAGGCTGATCTCGCGCGTGGCGCGTCGATAAAGGCGGCCAAGTACAAGGCCTATGAACAAGAGTACGGCTAAAATAGTCACAACTGTAACGGCCAGGAATGATAGTTCCATGCAATATCCTCCGGATTGGGGTTAAGATTTTTTGGTTAAACTGACATGCGAACCAGAACGAACCGGTCGCGCCGTCGATCACGCAGAACAAGGACTTCTGTTCCCTGCTCCAGCGAATCTTTGTCCTGCAACGGCTCTGCGCGCAGGTAGTGCGTGTTGCCAAAGCGATCCATGACGCGGACTTCGGCTGGACGGCCTCGCGATGCGATACCCTGAGTGATCACGCCACGGCGGCGGGCCAGCATCCGTTCCGACATCGCTTCGGTTTCGGTTTTGGGCAGGAGGCGAGCGAAGACACCACCAAAGCCACGTGCGAACCATAGGCCGAATACTCCGGCCGGAATCGCGGCCAACCATGCAGGTAAGTCAAAGCCCAGCAGATCACGCAGCGCCAGTTGCAGGCCTATGCCACTCAGGCCGAAACCAGCCAGCAGCACAACGAGCCAGATCATGAATGGCATCTTGCCAATGCCCAACCAGCCAAACGGGCCGACGGGCGTAGCCGCAGGCACATCGGTTTCAATTTCGGCCAGTTCCAAGTCACTCAGATCGATGTCGGCGTCGATATCCAGATCAAAGTCGACGACGTCCAGATCGGGCGCGTCGACCATGTCCAGATCAACCTCGCCCTCGCCTGCCAGAAGACTTCCCCCGAAAACCAATGCGATCAGTTCAAGGCCCAGAAGACCGAACAGAAGCGCAAGCGCCAAGGTAAAGGGCACAAATGCGCCCTCTAGTAAAAAGTCAAACATCAGCAGATTGCCCTCGTTATTGTATACTTTTGTATACATTTTAAATGGGAAGTCATTGCTACAATTTCAAGAGGTTGTGATTCTGTGTTTCAACCTGAGGTTATTTACATCCAAATGTCAGTTACAATCTGCAACCATGACATTAAGCTCAATTTCTTTCGCCCGTGCGAAACGTATTACCTGTTCACACCTGCTGGAGTAATTCTCTAATCGGTGGGCTTTGGCGGTGGTGCCGGGATCATTTCATCCAGGATCGATCCCGCCTCATATCCCAGCAGGTCAACCCGCATCCGTTCAGGGTCCCCGAACACCCATGCACCAACATGCCTCTGCATTCGAACGTATCCGGCGTATCCGGCCAACGCGTCGTTCCCGTGTGCGTTCTCAGCGAACAGAACCTGCCCGGCAGCAACCTTTTCCGGCATCACGCGCTGTAGGTACAGTAGCACGACATTGACGTCTTTGACGCTGGAGCCGCCGTGATGCACCACATACATCTTGGCCCACTCCTCTTCGCTTATGGCTGCGCGTGCATCGGACACGGCGGTATGAAGTGCGTTCAACTCCGCACGTGCAGATTTCTCCATATTCTCTGCCCAGATGGGCCGCATGTCGTTGATCACCTGCGAAACCGTTTCACGTGTGATCTGATCCTTGTCGAGTACACCTTGAGCAAATGCCCGGGCTGTTTCGAGCATTTTGCGCTGGCTCGCCAAGTCGTCCTTGGCTATGTCCAGTTCGTCCAATGCCGCAAGAAATACATCTATCTCATTGATGATAATTGCAAACTCCGCCTTCCAGCGCTCATCATCGGTATTATCATCAGGCCATGGAGTCACCGCCCCGATCAATCCCAACACAACATGCGACGTGGACTTCAGATGTTGATAGGTTGGCGCATCCCTTGGATAGCTCGCCTCTCCGTCTTCGGTCATGACTGTGACATCACGTGCGATAATCATGACGGGCCGGGTTTCAGCCGTCAGCGCATCCTGGCCACGGTGAAAGATCGAGAGCATAGCGTGGTCAAAAGCATGCACCGGATCATCTGTGGCGCTCTGGTCGGCGATGGCGCTGGCGGTAAATACAATAGCTGCAACGGCGGCACAGCAGCCCATCCATAAACTCTGCATAATGAAATTCCCCCTAAGCTGGGTTCTCCTGATCATCATACACCATTGGTACGCACGGGGCGAAATCGCTGACGAACGCGACACAAACTCCCGGGAATGCACGAAGTCGCGTAGTAATACCCGTTAAATTCAAGCGGGTATGAATGCGGGCTTTTGCTTACTGGCCACATAAGGTAGACGGGCGCGCAGATAGATACGTGGAAGCGCATTATGGCCCGAATTCTCATCACCTCGGCGATCCCTTACATCAACGGGATCAAACATCTCGGCAACCTGATCGGCTCGCAATTGCCTGCCGATCTGTACGCTCGCTATCAGCGCGGCCGGGGCAATGAGGTCATGTTCCTGTGTGCAACCGACGAGCACGGCACCCCGGCCGAGCTGGCCGCCGCCAAAGCGGGCAAACCTGTGGCTGAATATTGCGCTGACATGTACGCAGTACAGGCCGATATCGCCAAGCGCTTTGGCCTGAGCTTTGATCACTTTGGCCGCTCGTCCAGCGATCAGAACCGTAAACTGACCCAGCATTTCGCTGGCAAACTGGATGAAGCCGGGCTGATCCGGGAAGTCAGCGAAAAGCAGGTTTATTCCAACGCCGATGGCCGTTTTCTGCCCGACCGCTATATCGAAGGCACTTGCCCCAATTGCGGTTACGAGCGCGCGCGCGGTGACCAGTGCGAAAATTGTACCAAGCAGCTAGACCCGACCGACCTGATCGAGCCCCGCAGCGCGATCAGCGGCTCGACCGATCTTGAGGTGCGTGAGACCAAGCACCTGTATTTGCGTCAATCCGCAATGAAAGATCAGTTGGACGCGTGGATTGACAGCAAGACAGACTGGCCGATCCTGACAACCTCGATCGCCAAGAAATGGCTGCATGATGGCGACGGCCTGCAGGATCGCGGCATTACCCGCGATCTGGATTGGGGTGTACCAGTCAAGAAAGGTGATCAAGATTGGCCCGGCATGGAAGGCAAAGTCTTCTATGTCTGGTTCGATGCCCCCATTGAGTACATCGCCTGCGCCAAGGAATGGGCCGACGCCAATGGTAAGTCTGATGCCGATTGGGAACGTTGGTGGCGCACCGACAAAGGCGCAGAAGATGTGCGTTACGTTCAGTTCATGGGCAAGGACAATGTGCCCTTCCACACCCTGTCTTTCCCGGCCACCATTCTGGGATCGGGCGAGCCCTGGAAGATGGTCGACCACCTGAAATCGTTCAACTACCTGAACTATGATGGCGGCCAGTTCTCGACCTCGCAGGGTCGTGGCGTGTTTATGGATCAGGCGCTGGACATTCTGCCCGCCGATTACTGGCGCTGGTGGCTGTTGAGCCATGCGCCAGAAAGCAGCGACAGCGAGTTCACATGGGAGAACTTCCAGCAGTCGGTGAACAAAGATCTTGCGGATGTTCTGGGTAACTTTGTCAGCCGGATCACTAAGTTCTGCCGCTCGAAATTCGGTGAAGCAGTGCCCGAAGGTGGTGCGTATGGCGAACGTGAACAGACCCTGATTGCTGAGCTTACTAGCAGAGTACGTGCCTACGAAGGCCACATGGAAGCGATGGAAGTGCGCAAATCCGCGCAAGAGCTGCGAGCGATCTGGGTCGCTGGCAACGAGTATCTGCAGGCTGCCGCACCATGGTCTACCTTTAAGGAAGATCCTGCGCAGGCTGCGGCGCAGGTGCGGCTGGGGCTGAACCTGATCCGCCTCTATGCAGTTCTGAGCGCGCCGTTCATTCCCGATGCGTCTGCAAAAATGCTTAGTGCGATGAACACACTCTATACCAGCTGGCCCGAAGATATCGATGCCGCGCTGCGCGCCCTGCCCGCTGGCCATGAATTTTCGGTTCCCGACGTGCTGTTTGCCAAAATCACGGACGAACAGCGCGAAGACTGGCAGAATCGGTTTGCGGGAACGCGTGAATAACAACAAAATTCGATTTATGAATGCCGCAGCAGAGCCCTGAAGCCTCTCCGCTGCTGGTTTTTGGCAGAGAAAATTCGCCCGCCCCAATTGTCATCGGGCAGATAAACGCCTGCGGATGCAGGCTAAGTCTGCAGATTGGAAAGAAATTTCGGGTCGATTCTTGCCAACGCACTACCTCAACACGCTTGAGAAACTGCGTCAAACCCGCCATCCTGCCTATAAAATCAATCGACTCATCCGGGGGTTTCTGTTGCCCGGTTGTGCAATCTTTACTTTGAACGAGGCGTCAACATGTCCCTTGCATTTAAGAAGCCAGCACTCCGCCCACGCGGCTATTTCAGGGCACTCGGCGTTTCTGCCGCTTTGTTTGCATGTTCCAGCCTGCCCCAGATAGCGGTCGCGCAGGATCAGGGCGATGCCCCTGCGCCCAAGGTGTCGATCGCCGCAGCTTATACCGAAGAGATCACCGATCAGGCCACCTTCATTGGACGGGCCGAGGCAATCGACAAGGTCGATATTATCGCGCGCGTCAGTGGTTTCCTGGACAGCCAGAACGTCGACGATGGCTCTCCGGTGAATGAGGATGACCTGCTGTTCACGATCGAACCGGATCTTTACGAAGCCACGCTTGAGGCACGTAAAGCCGATCTGGATCGGGCGCAGGCAAACCTTGAACTGGCCAAAGTCGATCTCGCCCGCAAGGAAGAGCTGTACAAGCGCGACGCTACACCGGAATCAGAACGTGACATTGCCCGAGCCAATGAACTGGTCGCCGAGGCCGAGGTCAAAGCCGCCAATGCAGCGATCCAACAGGCCGAGCTTGATCTGAGCTACACACAGATCCACGCCCCGTTTTCGGGCCGCATCGGCCGCGTGGAAACCAGTGTCGGTGATGTTGTGGGCCCCAACAATCCGCCGCTTGTCACCCTGGTCAGCGAAGCCCCCATCTATGTGAATTTTTCGTTGAATGAAAAGCAGTTCACGTCGGTTCTTGAACAATTTGGTGAAGACCCGGCCACGCTAGCTGAAAGCAGCCAAAGCCCGAATGTTCATGTGACTCTGCCGAACGGTACTGAGCTGGATGAAACCGGCGAAATCATTTTTGTCGACAACCGCATTGACCCGCTGACCGGCGCCATTACGATCACGGCTCAATTCGACAATGCCAAGCGTCTGCTCGTTGATGGTGCCTTCGTGAACGTTCAGATCGAAGCGCTTGAGCCGACGCTGCAGGTATTGATCCCTCAAGCAGCGCTGCAGCGTGATCAGCGCGGCGAATTCGTTCTGGTCGTCAATGACAAGCAGATGGTTGAACAACGCTACATCACAACCGGAGATACCGTGGATTCGGCGATTATCGTCACAGATGGCCTGCGCGAAGGCGAAAGCGTCATCGTCGAAGGCCTGCAACGCGTGCGCCCCGGCGTCGCCGTTGATGCAGTCGTTGCGTCCGAGCAGCCGGAGAATAACTGATGTTCTCAGCCCTGTTTATCAGCCGGCCCAAGCTGGCGCTTGTCATTTCGCTGGTCCTGACCATTTTGGGCGGGATCGGTTATCTGGTTCTGCCGGTTGCGCAGTTTCCCGATATCACTCCGCCGGTGGTCAGCGTAACGGCCACCTATACAGGTGCAAATGCCGAAACCGTGGAAAACACCGTGGCCGCCCCGATCGAGGCGCAGGTCAACGGTGTGGACGACATGATCTACATGACGTCGACCTCATCGGATAACGGCTCGTATTCGTTGAACGTTACGTTCGAGGTGGGCACCGACCCCGATATCGCCTCGGTCAACGTGCAGAACCGTGTGGCACAGGCGATGGCATCGCTGCCGTCCGAAGTGACTTCATCCGGTGTTGTCACGCAAAAAGCGTCAACCAACATGTTGTTGCTGGTCACGCTGACCTCGCCCAATGGCACATATGACAGTGTGTTCCTGTCGAACTATGCCTCAATCAACTTGAAAGACGCTCTGGCGCGGGTTCAGGGCGTGGGTAAAGCGGATGTTTTGACCAATCTGGAATACGCCATGCGGATCTGGATGGACCCGGACAAGATGGCCGCGCTGTCAATCACTCCGGGTGATGTGATCAATGCCATCCGCGAACAGAATATCGAGGTCTCTGCGGGCTCAATCGGGTCACCGCCTGTACCTGAAGGGCAGACCTTTCAGTATACGATCAAGACCAAAGGCCGCCTGACCTCGGCCGATGAATTCGGAGATATTGTAATCCGTACAGGCGAAGCCGGTGCGATTGTGCGCGTCAAAGACATTGCACGCGTCGAGTTAGGGGCGCAGTTCTATTCCGCCTCGGGCTATTTCGAAAGCGTTCCTGCGACCGTTATCGGCATCTATCAGGCCCCCGGCGCAAACGCCCTTGCGGTGTCCGAACGTGTTGAGGCCGAACTTGAACGCCTGTCACGGTCCTTTCCCACGGATGTCGAATACGATGTTCCATTCAATACGACTGACTTCGTGGAACAGTCGCTCAATGACGTGGTCTCGACCCTCATCCTGACATTCATATTGGTGATCACAGTTGTGTTCATCTTCCTTGGCAGTTGGCGGGCGACGATCATTCCAGCGGTGGCCATTCCGGTTTCATTGATTGGGACATTTGCATTCTTGCTGGCCTTTGGCATGTCGCTGAACACGATCTCGCTGTTCGCATTGGTGCTGGCCATCGGGATCGTTGTAGATGACGCCATCGTTGTGGTGGAAAACGTCGAACGTATAATCGCCGATGAAGGTCTGCCCCCTGCCGAGGCAACCCGCAAGGCCATGGGCCAGATCACCGGGCCCGTTATCGCGACCACCCTGGTGCTACTGGCCGTCTTCGTGCCGGTGACTTTCATGCCCGGCATATCCGGACGATTGTATTCCCAGTTTGCGGTAACGATCTCGACTGCTGTGGTAATCTCGTCGATCAACGCCTTGACCCTTTCACCGGCCTTGTGCGGGCTTGTGCTACAGGCGCGCTCGGGGCCGCCCAAAGGGTTGCTGGCTGTGTTCGAGAAATTTATCGGCGGAATGCGCAGCGGCTATGTCGCCATCGTGCGAAAGCTACTGATCCTGCCGGTCATTTCGCTGGGGATCATTGCAGCATTCGCAGCGGGTACTGGGACCATTATGGGCAACACGTCCAAAGGGTTCATTCCGCTGGAAGACAACGGATATCTGTTCGTTGATATCCAGCTTCCCGATGCGGCGACGCTTGAACGGACCGAGGCGGTTTCTGCGCGGATCGATGAACAGATTCAACAGATCTCCGGCGTATCCAGTACCGTTCTGGTCAATGGGTTCTCGCTGTTGAACGGGACCACTACCAATGGCGCAGCCATCTTTGTCAACCTGACCAACTGGGAAGAGCGGCAGGAACCCGAGCTCAGCGCGGATGCGATCCTAAACCAGGTTCTGGCGATTGCATATGGTGAATCTGCGGCGTCAATTGTTGCGTTCAACCCGCCACCCATTCAGGGCCTTGGTATGTCCGCAGGGGTAGAGATGGAGGTGCAGCAGACCGGTGGCGGCTCGCCGCAGGATCTGGCCTCGGCCGTTGGGTCTTATGTCTATGCCGCAAACCAGCGGCCTGAGATTGCGCAAGCCTATACCACTTTCCGCGCGAACGTGCCGCAATTGTTTGTCGATCTGGATCGGGAAAAGGCCAAAACCCTGCAAGTCTCGGTGGCCGAGATTTTCCAGACCATGCAGGCGCAGCTTGGCTCGTATTACGTGAATGACTTCAACCTGTTTGGTCGTGTCTATCGCGTAATGATCCAGGCCGAAGGCTCGTACCGGAATAAAGTCGACGATATCTCAGAGCTATACGTGCGTTCCAACAAGGGTGAGATGGTACCGCTGGGCACGCTGATCGATATCGAGAACGTGCTGGGTCCGGTCCTGCTAAAGCGGCATAACCTGTTCCGCTCGGCCACTGTGACAGCGGTTCCGGCACCGGGGCTCTCCACCGGGGACGCCATCAATGTCATGACCGAGGAGTCGGCGACCGCCCTGCCCCCCGGCTATGCCTATGAATGGACCGGAACGGCGCAGCAGCAGCTGGCCTCGGGTGGCCTGGTCGTGGTGATCCTTGGGTTGGCGATCCTGTTTGGGTACCTGTTCCTTGTCGGCCAATATGAAAGTTGGACGATGCCCGTTTCGATCCTAATGTCGGTGACCGTGGCCTTGTTCGGTGCCGTCGCAGCGGTGGCGATCGTTGGCAGCGACATCAACCTCTACACGCAGATCGGGATGATCATGCTTGTCGGGCTTGCGTCAAAGAACGGGATTCTGATCGTCGAATTCGCGATGGAGCAAAGGGCCAATGGGCTGTCAATCAAGGAGGCCGCGGCCGAAGCCGCATATCAGCGTTTCCGCGCTGTGATGATGACCGCCCTGTCCTTCCTTTTGGGCGTGGTTCCCCTGCTGGCCGCGAACGGGGCCGGAGCTGCCAGCCAGAAGGCCATCGGCGTCGCCGTGTTCGGCGGCATGCTGGCTGCGACGCTGTTCGGGGTCATTCTGGTTCCCGTGCTCTACGCCGTGATGCAGAGCCTGCGCGAGTGGGTCAAAGGCAGCAAGAACGATCCGGAACCGTCAGAGGAAGCTGCGTAGGGCCGGCATTGAAATCGAAATACGCCCCGCACATCTGCGGGGCGTTTCTTTTTTTTGCACGGATCAACCGATCCGCGCGCTAGTCAGTTAACCGTTTGGCCATCCAGTCGTCTATCCGGCCGATCTGCTCGAGGCTGAGCCTTAGACCCAGCTTATTGCGCCGCCACACGACATCCTGAGCGGTGCGCGCGTATTCCTTGTCCATCAGCCAAACCAGTTCCGCCTCGGTCAACGTCGCGCCAAAATCGTCACCCAGATCGCTCTGATCCTTTGCCGGACCCAGAAGGTCCCAGGTCTCGGTGCCATAGGCCCGGATCAATCGACGGGCCCAAAAATCGGTCAGGAACGGGTACTCCGCTATCAGTTTTCCGATCAAATCCTGCACGCCGTCGACCGGAAAATCCCCGCCGGGTAATGGGACGCCTGCGGTCCATGGTCCGCCAATATCCGGGAAATGCTCTCCAATCTTCTCCAGCGCGCTTTCCGCGAGGCGTCTGTAGGTGGTGATTTTACCACCAAAGACATTCAACACCGGAGCCCCGCTCTCGGCATCAACTTTCAGCGTGTAATCGCGGGTAGCCGCCGTGGCACTGCTTGCGCCGTCATCATATAGCGGACGGACGCCTGAATAGGTCCAGACAATATCTTCACGGGTAACGGGCTTCGCGAAGTAATTCGATGCGAAAGCGCACAGATACTCCTGCTCGGCCTCGGTACAAACCGGAGGCTCGGAGGGGTCAGAATGATCCTGATCCGTGGTTCCGATCAAGGTAAAATCCTGCTCGTACGGGATCGCAAAGATGATGCGCCCGTCTTCGCCCTGAAAGAAATAGCACTTGTCATGGTCAAACAGCTTGGGTGTCACGATATGACTGCCACGCACCAGACGGACGCCTTCTCGGGAATTGACCCGGATCTTGGTCTGGATGATGTCACCTACCCAAGGTCCGCCCGCATTGATCAACATCTTCGCAAGGACGGTTTCGGTCTTGCCGCTATCCCGATCCCGGATCGTGACTTGCCACACTTGATCGATCCGCTCAGCCGAAAGAACCTCGGTCCTGACCATGATCTTGGCCCCGCGTGCCTCGGCATCGCGGGCGTTCAGGACCACCAGCCGCGAATCCTCGACCCAGCAGTCCGAGTATTCATAGGCGGTTTCAAATTTGTCTTGCAGCGGAGCCCCCTCGGGTGCCGCGCGCAGGTTCAGCGAACGTGTGCCCGGCAGGATTTTACGACCGCCCAGATTGTCGTACAGAAACAGGCCAAGCCGGATCAGCCAGGCCGGACGCCGCCCGCGCATCCAAGGCATCACAGTACTAAGCAACCGTGAGGTCGGTGTTTCAGAGTCAAAACGCATATCAGCGTGATAAGGCAGAACGAAACGCATGGGCCAGCTGATATGGGGTATCGCGCGCAGTAAGGTCTCGCGTTCGACCAGCGCTTCACGCACCAAACGAAATTCAAAAAATTCCAGGTACCGTAGCCCGCCATGAAACAGTTTGGTCGAGGCTGACGACGTCGCCGAGGCCAGATCGTTCATTTCAGCCAAGGTGACCGATAGGCCCCGACCTGCCGCATCACGTGCGATACCGCACCCATTTATACCCCCGCCGATCACAAAAAGATCGGTAACTTGGCTGCTGTCCGATGACATATCCAATTGATTCCCCAACGTGGCAGTTTCAAGCGCATTAGCAGCATGATGGTTCGTATCGTCAACTTTATTTTTCGATAATGTTCGTTTTAGCTGAAACAACGAATATTAATAAATGCAACTAACGAATTCCCTTGCTTAACCGCAAAATTAGAACAAAAACGAAAACTCCGGAACTCAGGACCGCCCATGTCACTATCATTTCGCCAATCGGACATTCTTTTAGTCGCCGAGCAAGAGGGCCGCGTTACTGTCGAAGGGCTGGCCGAGCGTTTTCACGTGACGGTCCAGACCATTCGCCGTGACCTGACTGAACTGTCAGAAGCTGGTAAGTTGGATCGGGTTCACGGGGGTGCCGTTCTGCGTTCTGGCGTGTCTAATATTGGATACGAAGACCGGCGCGCCCTGAACCATGAAGCCAAGACACGCATCGCTGAACGCTGCGCGGCCGACATCCCCGAGGGCAGCTCGATCTTTATGAACATAGGCACCTCGACTGAGGCCGTTGCCCGCCAATTGCTGAAACACAAAAACCTAATGGTCGTGACCAACAATATGAACGTTGCCAATATACTGGCCGATAACCCCGATTGCCAGATCGTCGTTGCAGGCGGTGTGCTGCGCAGATCAGATAGTGGGTTGGTCGGGAATCTTGCGGTCTCGACCATCCGCCAGTTCAAATTCGATCACGCGATTATCGGCTGTTCCGCATTGGATGCGGATGGGGATCTAATGGATTTCGATCTCCAAGAAGTACTGGTCAGTCAAACTATCATTGAACAAGCCCGGCAGATCAGCCTAGTTGCGGATGCTTCAAAGTTTCAGCGCACCGCGCCCGCACGCATCGCCTCATTATCCGATGTTGATATGGTTTATACTGATCTACCGCTGCCCGGCGACCTCCATCAGAAGTGCATAGACTGGAACACCAAAATTATTGAATGCTGATGCATCCTTCCGATCAGCCAGAAAGTGATTGATTAGCTGGACAACAGCGCCCGAGGATGGAACAGTTTCCAACAACAGGAGGCGCGAGCATGGGACTTTTGGGGCAGCCGCTGGGCTACTATGACTATCTGACATTTGTTGCACTTATCTTGCTGCTGGCAGCGGTGATGGCGTTGTTTCTATTCATAATGGGTCTGCCCGGACGTATCGCGATCAAACGCAATCACCCCCATGCCGAAGCGGTCAAGATCATGGGATGGATGGGATTTTTGGCGATTGTCCCTTGGGTGCATGCCTTTATCTGGGCGTTTCACGACGGCGTCACCGTCGACATGCGCCGCGGCCCTGATGAAGAACGCAAGGCCATAAGGGATGAAATCAAGCGTCTGGGAGGCACCGTCAAACCGGAATACCAGGACCCACTTGATACCGACGAAACAAAGCAAGCCTAAGGCCAAAGGAATTCAGCACTCATGTTCGTCGCCCTAGGCATCACGCTTTTCTACATTATTTTTGTCTGGTTCATCTTCTTCAAGGTGCAATGGCTGAAATTCAACATCATGTGGGGGATCGTCTCATTCTGGATCGGCGCTCATCTGCTGCTGATCTTTTTGGTCGCGCTGCGCTTCTTTCAGCCCTTTTCCGTCGACAGCCACGTCGTGCGCTCCACCATCCAGATCGTCCCGCGTCTGACTCAGCCCACAATCCTGTCCGAGGTTTTGGTCGAGCCCAACACCTGGGTCACTAAGGGCGATCCGCTGTATAAGTTCGACGACACGGTGTTTTCGCTGGCCGTGGACAAGGCGAATGCACAGCTGGTGGCGGCGCAGCAAAACGCAAAGATCCTTGAACAGGACGTTATCGCGGCGGGAGAAGCAGTCGAACGCGCGAACGCGCAGCTGGCCTATGCGCTGACCGAACAAGCGCGATACGAGAACCTCGTTCCCGCCGGGGGCGCCCGCCAGGATGAACTAGACCGCTGGAACGAACAGGTCGCGGAAGATCAGGCGAAGATTAAGGAAGCTCAGGCCAATTTGGAAAAGGCCAACCTTGCGCTGGATTCACAGATCGACGGCGTGAATACGGGCATTATTGAGGCTGAGGCGCAGCTGGCCGAGGCCGAGTATTTTCTCGACAACACAACGATCTATGCCCCCGAAAATGGCATGATCGTTTCGCAACAGGCCCGCCCGGGGATGGTTGTGGGGGAAATTCGTCTGGGTGCCATTGCCAGCTTTGTCACCGAAGAAGACCCCTATATTCTAGCCACCTTCCGCCAGCAGAACCTGAAATTTGTCGAGGTCGGCCAACCAGTCGAAGTTGCTCTGGACCTCTATCCCGGAGAAATTCTGACCGGCAAGGTTGAGGCGGTCTGGTGGGCTACACGTCAGGGCCAATACTTGCCCTCAGGCCGCCTGCCCGGCTTTGAGCTGCCAAAACTGCCCGGTCGGATCGCTGTTCAGATCTCGGTCGATGTGCCTGAGGGGCATACTTTTCCTGCAGGTGGCCACGCTGCGGTGGCGATTTACACCGGCATGGGAAAAAGCTTTGAATTTCTGAGGCGCATCAACATTCGCCTCTATTCCTTCGCCAACTTCATCCGGCCACTGGATATCTGAGGATGCGTACGATGACACTCCGCCGGTTGTTAGGCACTGCCCTTTGCGCTGCCACCCTCACCGCCTGTACACCGGTGGGGCCTGATTTCGTGCGCCCAAACTCTCCGGTCGTGAAGCAATGGATGGAGGTCAACAACCCCAGCGCGGGCCAGAGCGGCCTGACCTCACGCAGCGCTCCGGTTGTGCGCTGGTGGGAGACATTCAATGATCCGACGCTGAACAAGCTGATCGCCGAAGCCTATGCGCAGAACCTGACCTTACAGGTCGCAGGTGCCCGCGTACTTCAGGCCCGCGCGCAGCTTGGTATCGCATTCGGAGAGCTCTACCCGCAATCGCAGGCCGTGGGCGGTTCGCTCCAACGCCGACAGATCAGCGACAATCTTGGGCCGATTTCGGATATCCGGCGGATCATCCCTTTGGACACCGAATTCTCGACCTCGCAGGTTGGGTTTGATGCGCAATGGGAACTGGACGTATGGGGCCAGCAACGTCGCGGCGTACAGGCCGCGCGATCGAACCTGGCACTGCAGGTTGCTAATTATGACGACGCACTGGTCACGCTGACCGGGGACGTAGCGGCGCTTTATATCAACATCCGTTCGTTGCAAGAGGCTCTGCGCATCGCGCGGGAAAACATCACGATTCAGCAGGCATCGGCAGACCTCACTCAGCTGCGCTTTAACAACGGCGTTACAACCGAGTTGGATGTGCAGGAATCGACTGCCCTGCTCAACAACACCAAGGCACTCGTGCCCGAGTTGGAAAGCGATATCCAACAAGCCAAGAACGCACTGGCGGTTCTGTTAGGAAAAACGCCGTCTCAGATGGCGGGCTTGATCGGAAACTCGGGTCGCATTCCAACAGGGCGCAGCAACGTGGCCGTTGGTGTGCCCGCCGAATTGCTGCGGCGACGGCCTGACGTCCGCGCCGCCGAATTGGCGGCAGCCACCCAATCGGCGCAGGTGGGGATCGCGCTGGCTGATCTCTATCCACAATTCATCCTGTCCGGATCGATCGGATTGCAGGCCTCGGGTGGGCGCGATCTGTTCAGCACCAACAGCGCCACAGGATTGGCTAGCGCAGGCGTTGTCTGGAACGTCCTGAATTACGGCCGCATCAAGAACAATGTCCGCGCGCAGGATGCCGCCTATCAAGCGTTGATCGCCAACTATCAGAATACCGTTCTGACCGCGTATTCCGAGGTCGAAAGCGCGATGGTTGCTTACGCGCAGGCGCGCAAACAGGTCACCTTTTATCAGCGCAGCGTCGAAGCTTCGCGCAAGGCGGCTGAAATCGCGGTCGATCAGTACCGAGACGGCATCGCCAGCTATTCGCGTATCCTGAACACGCAGACCGCGCTATTACGATCGCAGGCGAACCTGATCGAGGCCCGGCAGGAGGTCTCTTCGAATCTGGTCGCGATCTACAAAGGTCTGGGTGGTGGTTGGCAGATTCGGCAGAATCAGGAATTCCTACCCGAGACGGTGCTGGCCGAGATGGCCTATCGCACCGATTGGGGTGATCTGTTGGAGAAAACGCCAACACGCGCCAGCTTGAACTAAGGCCTAATTCGTCAACCCGCGCAGGCCACCCGAGATCAGGATGTTAACTTCGTAGAGGATACGTGGCGCGGCCAACCCGCCGGGGCTGGCTAGATAGTTGGGGCTCCATTCCGGATCGAATTTCTGCTTGAAGGCGCGCAGGCCTTCGAAGTGGTAGAATTGTTCGCCATGTTCATAAACGAACCCACCGATCCGATTCCAAAGCGAGGCCAACTGCCGGTTTTCGATCCCTGAAAATGGCGCTGCGCCCAGTGAGAACCAGTGGAATCCCTGCTCGGACCCCCAGACCATCATCTCAGCAAACAGCGCATCCATGACAAAGCTTGGGCTGTCCGGTTCATAACGCATCAAATCCAGAGACAGTTCGGATTTGTTTCCGCCTTGAAACAGGTTCGCAAAGGCCATGATCTTGCCCGTCTCATCCCGCAGAACCGCATGGTCGAAATAAGAAAGGTAGGCATCATCAAAGCCGCCCAAGGCAAAACCCTTTTCCTCACCTGCCTTTTGCGCCAACCAATCGTCCGAGATCTGACGAAGTTCGGGCAACACCGGTGCAAGCTGTTCTTTGGGGATAATTTCGAACTTGTACCCCTCACGCTCGGCCCTGTTCTTCGCCTGCCGGAACCGTTTGCGCGATTTTCCGTCCAGCGAAAAATTCTGCAGCGGTACGCGGGCCACTTCTCCGATCTTCAGGATCGATAGGCCGAGGTCCAGGAATGTCGGCAGATATTTGGTCGATACACTGTAAAACGCACAAAGCTTGCCTTCGCGATCGGCCATTTCTCGCAATTGCCAGATCAGTTGCTGCCCCGCTTGCTCATCACCCACAGGCTCTCCTTTGGTGATCAGCGCATTGCCAGTATCGGCATAGGCAAGGAATGCGGTTTCGTCAGGCGAGATCAGGAATTGCTTATCACCCGTCAGTGAAATCTGAGATTCGGTGTCTTCGCACTCCATCACCAGCCGTTCGACAACTTCGGGGATTTCAGTCCTAACCGGCGCGGGGATTTCACGGCCGAACAGCGAGTTCACCGCCACGATGCCAACGATCACGGCCACCACGAGGCTGGACCGCAGGAATCGCGAGGCGTCTCCACTCCAGGCAAAGTCCCACCACAGCGCGTTTTGATATTCGACATGAGAATAAGCGAACAATCCGATCCAGAAAATCACCGCCAGCAACGCGACGACGCTGACCAGCCAAGGGATATTTAGCCGAAAGATAGATGCACCGCTTACCCGGTAAAACGCACCCCGAAACATCGCCAAAAGGCCAATCGTGAACAGCAATGAAAGGGCTTCATGCGTATCAAGCCCTTTGGCGAGCGAGGCGAAGAAACCTGCCACCATCAAAAGCATGGCAACAACCCATGCCCGATAGAGCTTGCGGAATAGGCCACGTGAGACAAGTAGCAGTAGGACACCCACGGCGCTGCCTGCAAGATGAGATGCCTCGACAAATGACAAAGGCAAAACCTCTCGCAGTACGCCAAGGTTCTGCGTACTGGAAGGCAAAGCCCCTGAAACCAACAGGATAACTCCTGCCACAGCCGCGACGCCGGCAGCCACCATCGGGACAATGGGGCGAATTGCGCGATAGACCCAAGTGACCGCGCCCCCGATGCGATGGCGCTGTGTCAGCACCGACGCGACCGCGATCGACAGGCTGGCGATGGCAAACGGAAGGAACGTATAGACCAGTCGGTAGAGCAGAAGCGCAGCGATCACATCAGACCGGCCCGACGCCCCTAGACCAGCGATCAGAGTGGCTTCGAACACACCGATTCCACCCGGTGCATGGCTAAGGATACCCACCGCTATTGCGCCTATATAGACCGCGAAGAAATACGGGTAGCCAACCCCCAGATCGTCCGGCATGAGCACATACAGCGCCATTGAAGCGCCGAACAGATCGCCTACCGCCGCGATTGTCAGCAGACTTGCCAGCTTGCCGCCCGGCAGGTTGAACCCAAACCCGCCATAGGCCAATCGCCGCCCTCCGCTTGAAAGCCAGACAAACAAGACCGCAAGCCCCGCCAACATGCTCAGACCGATCACAGTTTCCGTCGTTTCACTGATCGGCAGGACCTTGGAAATGCCATCCGGGTGTATTGTAAGCAACAGGCCCAAAAGCAGGATCAGTCCCATCCAGAACGCCACCCAAGAGGTCGCGATCACCCCGGCCACGCGGCCAAGATCAAGCCCCAGCGACGCATAGATACGGTATCGGATCGCGGTGCCGGTGATATAGGAGAATCCCAGGCAGTTCGATACCGCATAGCCGCTTGCTCCGGCCATCCCTGCGACGGGCAAAGGCACTTTTCCATCGGCGACGCTCTGCACGGCAAGCACATCGTAGAACGAAAGCGACAGAAAACTGAAAGCCGTCCAGCACATCGCAAAAAACATGAATTTCCATGGTTTCGCTGCGATATCGCTTTGGATATCTGACCATTTCACATGCGCAGAGAGGTCATGCAGAACCGCAAGCGCGATTCCTGTAATCAGCAACGGAACCGCAATCTTGACCAGCGGCTTTTCCAACAGCCCTGTCACATACTCGGCCAGACGTACGGCGCGTGTCTCTTCCGTTGTCGGCTGTGTCGTCATTCCGTTCGCCCCTGCCCCGCGATCCTCAGATCAGTGTCAATTCAAAGCTTTGCACGAATTTTCCATCCGGCAAAGGGCCTTGGCCAACGCGTCACGAGCGTCCCTTGCGTGTCGAGAGCAACAGATTGGTCTCAGATCGTGTAACGCCCTCCATCCGACGGATCTGGAACAGGACTTCATCAAGCTCATCCAGTGTATCGGTTCCGATCTCTGCGATCAGATCCCAACTTCCATTGGTTGAGTGCACCGCCCGAACCTGACGCATCGCAGCGATCCGCGATCTGATCCGCTCGGTCCCGCGGCCTGCGATCTCAAGCATCATCAATCCACGAACAGGGCTTTCCGATACGCCCTGCCGTGTCACAACGGTAAAGCCGACGATTTCGCCAGACTGCTGAAGCCGCTTTAGTCGGCTGCGCACGGTTGTTCGGGTCACTCCGAGCAGTTCAGCCAGCTCCGACAACGATGCCCGAGCGTCCCTGTGCAGTGCGTTCAATAAGCGATTGTCCAGTTCGTCCATGCGTGATTACCAAATCGGAATTAGCCAATTCAATTTGACCAATTTGATCTCTTTTCTCAACTCATATCGTATCGATAGATAGACTTATGAGCAAAATGAACATCATACTCGCCGGAGCGCCGATGGATGCCGGCAAACACCGCCAAGGCTGTCGGATGGGTCCAGATGCCTATCGGGTCGCGGGTCTCGCCCAAGCGCTGTCAGATCTCGGGCATTCTGTGTCGGACATCGGTGACACGCGACCAGATGCCGTCGACATTTCGGAAGACACCCATCTGTTCTCTTTACCGGAATGCGTGGGCTGGACACAGGCGCTAAGCCGCACGGCACAAGAGGCCGCGCTTGAAGGTCTTCCTATCTTCATGGGCGGTGATCACGCCCTGTCGATGGGCACAGTGGCAGGAATGGCGGCACATGCGGACCGTATCGGGCGCCCTCTATTTGTGCTCTGGTTAGATGCACATAGTGATTTCCATACGCCCAGCAGTACGGCCAGCGGTAATTTGCATGGAACGCCGGTCGCTTATTTCACTGGCCAGTCAGGCTTTGACGCCTTTCCACCGCTGATATCGCCGATCCCAACGGATCGCGTCGGTATGATCGGTCTGCGCTCGGTCGATCCCGCCGAACGTGCGGCGTTGGAAAAAGATCACGCGATGCTGGCCGATATGCGTAGCATCGACGAGCACGGGATCAAGGCACCCCTATTGGCCTTCCTTGATAAAGTACGCGCAGCAAACGGCATCCTGCATGTCTCGCTGGATGTGGACTTCCTTGATCCCTCGATTGCGCCTGCGGTTGGAACCACTGTCCCCGGCGGTGCCACCGAACGTGAGGCCCATCTGGTCATGGAATTGCTGCATGAAAGCGGTCTCGTTTGTTCGCTGGATCTAGTTGAACTGAACCCATTCCTGGATGAGCGCGGCCGAACCGCAAAACTGATGGTCGATCTTGCAGCCTCGCTGATGGGTCGTCGCATCTTCGATCGCCCAACCCGGAGCTTCTGATGATTTCTCTTCAATCTCCTTCTGCTGTCGTGATGGTGCGCCCGCACGCATTTGCGTCGAATCCTGAAACCCGCGACGACAATGCATTTCAAACACTGGCAAATCGATCTGCTGCGGCGACGTCTGCTGCCGCGCGGGATGAGCATGACAAAGCAGTAGAACAGCTTCGCTCTGCTGGTGTGACCGTTCATGTGTTTGACGACGAAGGCGAGCGCGACACACCCGACAGCGTGTTCCCAAACAACTGGTTTTCGACCCATCCGGGCGGTCATGTCGCCGTATATCCGATGTTCGTACCTTCGCGTCGACGCGAAAGACGCTCAGATGTAATCGAGTTGCTGAAGCGGGAATATCGAGTGCAAGACGTCATCGATTATTCCGGCCTCGAACAAGACGACCTCGCGCTTGAGGGAACAGGGGCAATGGTTCTGGATCACGTCGGCCGTATTGCCTACACCGTTCGATCCAACCGCGCCGATCCGGTGTTGTTGGAGCGTTTCTGTACGCATTTCAACTATGAGCCGATTGCCTTTGATGCAAAGGACGCTGAAGGCCGTGATGTCTATCACACCAATGTCCTGATGGGGATCGGCACGCACTACGCCCTTATCTGTTTGGACATGATTTCCAACCCAGAACGTCGGGCAACAGTTCGGGCACGGCTTGAGGAATCTGGCCGTACTGTCATCGATCTGTCCCATGAGCAGATTGCAGATTTTGCAGGAAACGCGATTGAGCTTAGTGGCAATGATGGTCTTGTCCTGGCGTTGTCTAGCCGAGCGCTACAGGCTCTTACACCTGCTCAAGTCGCGATCATCGAAGCCAGTGCAACTCCGCTGCCGCTCTCGGTTCCCACAATTGAAACAGCCGGTGGATCCGTACGTTGTATGATCGCTGGTATCCATCTTTCCCGCCGATAGGAGTCTTTGATGCAACCTTCTGATAAGGCCCTCGTGCCATTTGTGTCCGTCGACAACATGATGCGTCTGGCCCACCACATCGGGGTCGAACAGATGATCACGCAGATTGCCGCGCAGATCGAATCCGATTTTAAACGCTGGGAGAGCTTTGACAAAACGCCCCGCATCCCTGCCCACTCACCACATGGGGTGATCGAACTGATGCCAACCTCGGATGGTGAGGCATACGGGTTCAAATACGTCAACGGGCATCCCAAAAATACGTCTGAGGGCCTGCAGACCGTGACCGCGTTTGGCCTGCTGGCTGATGTCTATACCGGTTACCCGACATTGTTGACCGAAATGACGATGTTGACTGCTTTGCGGACAGCGGCAACCTCTGCGCTGGTCGGCAAATATCTCGCGCCCAAATCCGCGACGACGATGGCGATGATTGGTAACGGCGCGCAATCCGAGTTCCAGTGCCTGGCCTTCAAAGCCATGTGCGGGATCGATACGGTCCGACTCTACGACACAGACCCGAACGCGACGGCGAAATGTGCAGCCAATCTGCAGGGCAAAGGGCTGACCGTCGTGCCATGTAAAACACCTGAGGACGCGATCGAAGGCGCTCAGATCATAACGACCTGCACTGCCGATAAGAAATACGCGACCATCCTGACCGACAACATGGTTGGCCCCGGCGTCCACATCAACGCGATCGGAGGGGATTGCCCCGGCAAGACCGAACTGCACCGCGACATTCTTTTGCGGTCGGAGATCTTTGTAGAGTACCCCGAACAAACGCGGATCGAAGGTGAAATTCAAGCTCTGGAGAATGATCACCCTGTCACCGAGATGTGGGAAGTTATGACCGGACAAGCCACAGGGCGCACCGATGATCGACAGATCACGTTGTTCGACAGTGTCGGCTTCGCAATCGAGGACTTCTCGGCACTACGTTACATCAAAAGCGCGATTGAAGGCACTGATTTCTATGAGCCATTGGACATGCTCGCAGACCCAGACGACCCGCGGGATCTGTTCGGGATGTTGATGCGGGCAGGATAAAGAACCCGCACTTCTAAAACTGTGCCCCGGCCTTTGGCCGGGGCTTTTTCTTATCCCGCAAGCGATGGCAGGTATAGAACAATCCCTGGAAAGGCCACCAGCAGTGCGATGGTAATTGCATCGGCAATGAAGAACGGCGTTACCCCTTTGAAGACATCCTGAACACTAAGATCAGGCCTCACGCCTGCGACAACAAAACAGTTTAGACCAATAGGAGGTGTGATCAGGCAAAACTCGGCCATTTTGACCACCAAGATTCCAAACCAGATCGCACACATCGGCCCGGACATACCAAAGGCGCTGTCTGCTGCGCTGACGGCCTCGCCTCCGTTCAGGGCCATTACGGCGGGATACACAACCGGAAGTGTCAAGAGCAGCATACCGATCGCATCCATGAACATGCCCAGCACGGCATAGGCCAGCAGGATGCAAATGAGGATCAACATAGGCGACATTTCGAGCGAAGTGATCCAGTCGGAAAACGCCCCCGGCAGATCTGCGAAACCAAGAAAGCGCACGTAGATCAAAACACCCCAAATAATCGCGAAAATCATGGCGGTCAGTTTGGCGGTTTCAAGCAAGGCCGATTTGAATTCAGGCCAGCGCATGCCGTGGATCAAGGCAAAGCAGAACACGATGAAGGCCCCGATGGCCCCGCCCTCGGTCGGAGTGCCCCAAGCCTTGTCGCCGAAAGGGTTATAGACAAAGCAGATTATGATGAGGATCACCGCCACAATGGGCAGTGCGCCCGGAAGAGCAGCAAATCGTTGTTTCCAAGTAAACCCGGTGACCGGCGGTCCGACGGACTTGAAGATCACGGCGATACCGACGATCAGCAAGCCATAGATCACCGCCGAAAACGCGCCGGGGATGAAGCCTGCGAGCAGCAGTTTTCCCACATCCTGCTCGACAATGATGGCGTAAATCACAAGGATCGCAGATGGGGGGATTAGCGAGGCCAAGGTCCCGCCAGCGGCAACCACACCGGCGGCGAAACGTTTGTTATACCCGACAGCCAGCATTTCAGGGATGGCGATACGCGCAAAGACGGCTGATGTAGCGACCGATGCACCTGATACGGCGGCGAAACCGGCGGTCGCAAAAATCGTTGAAACGGCCAACCCGCCAGGCACCCATGCCACCCAGCGTTTTGCCGCCTCAAACAAGGCGCGGGTCAGGCCAGCGTAGTAGGCTAGATAGCCGATCAGGATGAATGTTGGGATCAGGCTCAGCGTATGAGACGCCACCTTGGAATGTGGCACCTGGCCAGCCGTTTTGACGGCCACCGTCAGTGCCTTACCAAACCGCTCGGGATCATACCCAAACTTTGCCCAGAATATCCAAACAAGGCCAACCAACCCTGCCAGACCTGCAGCAAATGCCACCCGCATGCCAGTGACTACAAGAACCAACAGTCCGGCAGTGACCCAAAGGCCGATATCAATCGTGTCCATGGGTCAGTTACGTCCTTCGAATTGTTCGGCCTCGGCTGCAGCCTGTGCGGCGGCATCCTGTATCAGCGGTACGGCCACCGGGGTCTCGAGCCCCAGTATGAAGGCGCGTCCATAGCCCCAGACCTGCAAGATTAGCCGGGCGCACAGCACCGAAAAAGCAACGGGTGCCAGTAGCTTGGCTGGCCAAATAGGAATCCCGATATCAATCGAGCTGTCGCGACTCCACATCGGAGCGCCGAAGTCAAAGGACCGGTCAAAGTGGGACCAACTACCCCAAACCAGCGCCAGCATCAGCAGCAGTATCAACAGAACCGAGATCAGCTCGAACAACCACAGCGCCCGCCCTTTCAGACGCGAGATAACGATATCCATTCGGATGTGCCCGCCATCACGTTGCACAAACGAGATACCCAGAAACGCGATCAAGGGCATCGCCTGTTCAATCCAGTCAACATATCCGGGCAAAGGCGCGTTTAATGCGTTTCGGCCGCTGACTGACACAACAGCCAGCACCATCAGCCCGAAAACCGCGAATCCGCTGATCAACGCCATAAAACGCTCTAGACGTAACAAACGGTAATCCAACCGGCTTAGAAGACTGCCATCCTCAAGCACCGTGGCATGTCCTGCCATCTCAGCATTCCTTTGATTGAAGGAGATGCCGGGTGCCTAATGACACCCGGCTGTGGCGATCAGTTACCGCCGCGCTGCTGTCGCAGTGTCGATTGCACAAGATCATAAAGATCCTGCGCAGGCAGACCCTGGGCGGTCATGTCTTCGATCCACTTCGCGCGAATCGGATCAGCGGCTTTGGCGCGAAACTCCTCAAGCACGGCATCGTCAATCTCGACCTTTTCAACGCCTTTCTCTGCCAGCACGCCATCCCACTTTTCAAGCAGTCCACCGTAGTTGGCCAGATAGTGATCGATAGCCTCATCAATCGAGCTGTCCAGCGCTTCGCGATGTTCGGCTGGCAGCGCTTCATAAGCGTCGATATTCACCACCACCGGACAGTTTACCGTTCCAGGATTCAGATTGGCCGTCCACCAGTCAGCTTCGTTGATCGTCCCGAATGACAAATGCGCATGCTGAGCGAAGGCCACGGTATCGACCACGCCAGATTCCATCGCATTATAGGCTTCGGTCGCGGGCACGGACGTAGGTACGCCACCAACTGCTTCAAATGCTTGCCCCAAACCGCCAGTTGCGCGTACGCGCATACCGTCGAACTCGGCAAGCTCATCACGAGGGTCACCGGTGCCGACAAGGTTATATTGAGGCATCGGTGAAGTCATGATGATGCGCGCGTTCCACTGCGCCATCTCGTCCTTGACTGCTGGATGATCATAGACTGCGTGGCTGACGGCCACCTCTTCATCCAATGTGTTCACGCCAAGGAAGGGTAGTTCCAAAACGGTGATCGCGCGGTTCTTATCGCGGTGATAGCCCGCACAGAACTGCGCCATCTCGAACGCGCCAATCTCGATACCATCCAGGTTTTCCTTGGGCTTCGACAATCCGCCATAGCTAACATTGATGGTGAAATCGCCGCCGGTTTTTTCGTTCACCAGTTCAGCCAGTTTCTCAACATGCTCGGTAAATGCGCGGCGCTTACCCCAGACCGAGGCATTCCATTCGGTCGCGGCTGCTTCGGTGACAAACGCCACGCTCAGGGCGGCAAAAGCCGCACCGCTCAACATCTTTTTCATAGTGATATCTCCCTTAGTTGCGCCCCCTATCGGGATGCTTGATTGTGAAGCTAGCGCCAAGTCTAGAAGCTGCCAACCCCTGCGAGGAGAAGTGGTGTTATCGCCACCAGACTTCGAGATTAAAGTGAAGCTATCGGCCAAAGCCCCAGACACATGCCAATGAGCGCTGATGTCATTACAGCTATCTTACTGTTTTAAATTATATTTTACGCATAATTTCAGAGTTGTTTACAATATTAGTGCCGGAAATGAAATTTCTTTACAAAGAAATCCAAGGATTATGGTAATTTATTTATTTCTTTTCTGATCCCCGTATTATTCAACTTGGGGAGGAACCGGATCGACATTGCCTGATCGGCTGGCAAAATCGGTCCCATGTAATCCAGTCCAGAGGGAGGAGCCTCAAAGATGACTACCGCTGCCCAGGCAGATGCCAAGACATATCCGCCATCCGCAGAAACTGTCGCCCGTGCGCATGTCGACGCCGACAAATACGCAGATATGTACGCTGCGTCGATCGACAACCCCGAAGCATTCTGGGATGAGCAAGGCAAGCGCGTTGACTGGATCAAGCCTTATACTCAGGTCAAAGACGTCAGCTATGATTTTGGTTCGGTTGGTATCAACTGGTATGCGGACGGCACGCTAAACGTCTCGGCCAACTGTCTTGACCGTCATTTGAATACGCGCGGCGATCAGACCGCGATCATCTGGGAACCGGATGATCCAAACGACGAAGCTCAGCACATTACCTACGCCGAATTGCACCGTCGCACCTGTCGCATGGCCAATATTCTCGAATCGATGGGCGTGCGCAAAGGTGACCGCGTTGTGATCTATCTGCCGATGATCCCAGAAGCAGCCTATGCGATGCTGGCTTGTGCACGGATCGGAGCAATCCATTCGATTGTATTTGCTGGGTTTTCACCCGATGCGTTGGCAGCCCGAGTCAACGGATGTGATGCCAAGGTCGTCATCACTGCCGATGAGGCACCACGTGGTGGCCGCAAGACTCCGCTGAAGTCCAACGCAGACGCGGCCCTGCTGCACTGCAAAGACAGCGTGAAATGTCTGGTGGTCAAACGCACCGGTGGGCAGACCACTTGGATTGATGGCCGCGACTATGATTACAACGAAATGGCGCTTGAAGCGGATGACTATTGCGCACCCGCCGAGATGAATGCCGAAGATCCGCTGTTCATTCTCTATACTTCCGGTTCGACCGGTCAGCCCAAAGGTGTCGTCCATACGACCGGCGGTTATCTGGTCTATGCCGCGATGACGCATGAGATCACATTCGACTACCATGAAGGCGACGTCTACTGGTGCACCGCCGATGTCGGCTGGGTCACCGGCCACAGCTATATCGTCTACGGTCCACTGGCCAACGGCGCGACCACACTGATGTTCGAAGGCGTGCCGACCTATCCGGATGCATCACGCTTCTGGCAGGTGTGCGAAAAGCACAAGGTGAACCAGTTCTACACCGCTCCGACGGCAATTCGCGCTCTGATGGGTCAGGGTACCGAGTTCGTCGAGAAATGCGACCTGAGCGATCTCCGGACGCTGGGCACAGTCGGCGAGCCGATCAACCCGGAAGCCTGGAACTGGTACAATGAAGTTGTTGGCAAAGGTAAATGCCCGATTGTTGACACCTGGTGGCAGACCGAAACCGGCGGTCACCTGATGACCCCCCTGCCCGGTGCGCATGCGATGAAGCCCGGCTCGGCGATGAAACCGTTCTTCGGCATCCAGCCGGTGGTTCTGGACCCGCAATCCGGTGTTGAGATCGAGGGAAATGGCGTTGAGGGTGTTCTGTGCATCAAAGACAGCTGGCCCGGTCAAATGCGCACTGTTTGGGGCGATCATGAGCGGTTCGAGAAGACCTATTTCTCGGACTACAAAGGCTACTACTTCACCGGCGATGGCTGCCGTCGCGATGAGGATGGCGATTACTGGATCACTGGCCGCGTCGATGATGTAATCAACGTCTCCGGCCACCGGATGGGCACGGCCGAGGTGGAAAGCGCGCTGGTCGCCCATGCCGCCGTCGCCGAGGCCGCTGTGGTTGGTTACCCCCATGAAATCAAAGGGCAAGGCATCTATTGCTATGTCACTTTGATGAATGACCGCGAGCCGTCGGATGAGTTGCTGAAAGAGCTGCGCACCTGGGTCCGGACCGAGATCGGCCCGATTGCCTCGCCTGATGTGATCCAGTGGGCCCCCGGCCTGCCCAAGACTCGCTCGGGCAAGATCATGCGCCGAATTCTGCGCAAGATTGCCGAGAACGACTTTGGTTCGCTTGGCGATACGTCGACCCTGGCCGATCCGTCAGTGGTCGAAGACCTGATCGAAAACCGGGCAAACAAGTGAGGATGTGATGGACGCTGCCACGACCATATCCCCCGCTGTTCTGATCCTTCTCGGCCCTCCGGGCGCCGGGAAGGGTACGCAGGCTCGTATGCTTGAAGAGAAGTTCGGGCTTGTACAACTCAGCACCGGTGATCTGCTGCGTGACGCGGTCGCCGCAGGTACCGAGGCTGGTAATGCTGCCAAAGCGGTTATGGAGGCGGGCGATCTTGTCAGCGACGGCATCGTCATCGCGATCCTGCGCGACCGCATGGCAGAACCGGACTGCGCCAAGGGCGTCATACTAGATGGTTTCCCCCGGACCACAGTCCAGGCCGAGGCTCTTGATGGTCTGCTCGCGTCTTCAGATCAGAAGATCAACGCGGCCATCAGCCTTGAAGTTGAAGACGCCGAGATGGTGACGCGGATTTCGGGTCGCTACACCTGCGCTGGATGCGGTGAGGGCTATCACGACACGTACAAGCAGCCCGTCGAAGACGGCAAATGCGACAAGTGCGGACACACAGAATTCAAACGCCGCGCCGACGACAATGCCGAGACGGTCGCGTCGCGTCTGGCGGCCTATCACGCGCAGACCGCACCGCTGATTGACTACTATCAAGCCCAGGGCGTGCTGAAAGGCATCGATGCCATGGGCCAGATCGACGACATCGCACAAGACCTTCACGGGATTGTCGGCGAGGTCATGAAATAAGGGGAGGAGATAAGCCCTAGGGCTTTGATCCTAAAACAGAATACTTCAATGGACCCGCCTTGGCGGACCAGAGAAGTTATGCCTGACGTCACGGGGCGTTTGGCACAACCGAGAAGCGGCCCACCGCACTGGAGGAGTTGGGCAATGGGCCGCCAATGAGGGAAGCGAAGGAGGAACCCGCGATGGCGGATCATTCAACAAACTCCGCGCAGACTGCCGAAGCCGACAAGGGCTATTGGCAGGCCAACCTGCGCCTCATCTACATCAGCCTCGCGATTTGGGCGCTGGTGTCGTTTGGATTCGGCATTCTGCTGCGTCCGCTGCTGTCCGGCATCGCCGTTGGCGGTACAGATCTGGGCTTTTGGTTCGCTCAGCAAGGATCGATCCTGGTCTTTCTGGTGCTGATCTTCAACTACGCCTGGCGCATGAACAAGCTCGACGCTGAGCACGGCGTGGACGAGGAGTAATCGGCATGGATCAGTTTACCATCAACCTGCTGTTTGTGGGCGCGTCTTTTGCGCTTTACATCGGCATCGCGATCTGGGCTCGTGCGGGTTCCACATCGGAATTCTATGCCGCCGGTCGCGGCGTTCACCCGGTCACCAACGGTATGGCGACAGCAGCGGACTGGATGTCTGCGGCCTCGTTCATCTCGATGGCGGGCCTGATTGCCTTTACCGGCTATGACAACTCGACCTTCCTGATGGGTTGGACCGGTGGCTACGTGCTGCTGGCTCTGCTGCTTGCGCCCTACCTGCGTAAGTTCGGCAAGTTCACCGTGTCGGAATTCATCGGCGACCGTTTCTACAGCCAGACCGCACGTATCGTTGCTGTGATCTGTCTGATCGTTGCGTCGGTGACCTACGTGATCGGTCAGATGACCGGTGTTGGCGTGGCCTTTGGTCGCTTCCTCGAAGTGTCCAACACTACAGGTCTGCTGATCGGCGCCGGCGTTGTGTTTGCCTACGCAGTGTTTGGTGGGATGAAGGGCGTGACCTACACTCAGGTCGCTCAGTACTGCGTGCTGATCACCGCTTATACCATCCCGGCCATCTTTATCTCGCTGCAGCTGACCGGCACGCCTGTTCCGGCGCTGGGTCTGTTTGGTGACACCGCCAGCGGTGAACCCCTGCTGACCAAGCTGGACGCCATCGTGACCGAGCTGGGCTTTAACGACTACACGGCCCACCACTCGAATACGCTGAACATGGTGCTGTTCACCCTGTCGCTGATGATCGGTACTGCGGGTCTGCCGCACGTCATCATGCGCTTCTTCACCGTTCCCAAAGTGTCTGACGCACGTTGGTCGGCGGGCTGGGCGCTGGTCTTCATCGCTCTGCTGTACCTGACGGCTCCTGCTGTTGGTGCAATGGCGCGCCTGAACATCACCGACATGATGTGGCCCAATGGTGGCATCGAAGGTGGCGCTGTTTCGGTTGAGGAAATCGACAATGATCCGCGTTACGACTGGATGGCCACTTGGCAGAAAACCGGTCTGCTGGATTGGGAAGACAAGAACGGCGACGGCAAGATCCAGTACTACAACGACAAATCCGAGGCGATGACTGCAATCGCCGAAGAAAAAGGCTGGGTCGGTAACGAGCTGACCAAGTTCAACCGCGACATCCTGGTTCTGGCCAATCCTGAGATTGCCAACTTGCCAGGTTGGGTGATTGGTCTGGTCGCTGCTGGTGGTCTTGCGGCTGCTCTGTCAACCGCTGCGGGCCTGCTGCTGGCGATCTCGTCGGCTGTGTCCCATGACCTTGTCAAAGGTGCAATCAACCCGTCGATCTCTGAAAAGGGTGAACTTCTGGCGGCACGGATTGCAATGGCTGTAGCCATCGTTGTTGCAACCTACCTGGGTCTCAACCCTCCGGGCTTTGCGGCACAAACCGTGGCCTTGGCCTTCGGTCTGGCGGCTGCCTCGATCTTCCCGGCGCTGATGATGGGGATCTTCTCGACCCGCATCAACAACACCGGCGCGGTTGCAGGTATGCTGGCTGGTCTGACCGTAACCCTGGTCTACATCTTCCTGCATAAGGGCTGGCTGTTCATTCCGGGCACCAACTCGTTCACCGATGCTGATCCGCTTCTGGGTCCGATCAAGTCGACCTCGTTCGGCGCCATCGGTGCGATGATCAACTTCGGCGTCGCCTACGTCGTTGCCGGTATGACCAAAGAGACTCCGCAGGAGATCAAAGATATGGTCGAAAGCATTCGCATTCCCCGTGGTGCGGGCGCAGCTCAGGATCACTGAGTGTGATGCGGTCGGCGGCTCTTGTCTTCGATCGCATCTTTCGACTTACTGTTCCCGCCCGGCACACTACCGGGCGGGATTTTTTATTCGGAACTCCGGAGAGCGTAAATGCCCCTGTCCCATGACGAAATCACCCGGTTTCTGAAGTCTGTACACCCCTATGACTCGTTGCCCCATGATGCTTTGGACGATCTGGCCAAGCAGATCGAAGTGCGCGAAGTCGATGCCGATGGCAGCATTTACCAGTTGGGCAACGCTCTGCCCGGCGTCTTTGTGATCTATGAAGGACAGGTAGAAATTACCGATGAGAACGGCGCTGTCGTTTCGCATCTGGGATTGCGCAATTCTTTTGGTGAGCGCGGATTGCTGAAGGACGGCAAAGCCGCCACACATGCGCGCGCGCACACGCCGTCAGTGTTGATCGTGTTGCCGCCAGACCTTGTGAAAAACCTGATCGAAGGTCACGATGTGGTGTCCAAGTTCTTTAACCGTTCACGCGGTGGGCGGAGCGGACCGCAAAGCCTGGCTACCAGTGCAATTGATGTGCTGATGGCTCGTGACCCTGCCACCTGCCCGCCCTATACTCCGGTTCAAAACGCCGCGCAGATCATGCGCGACCGCCATATCTCATCGCTTTGCGTGACCGAAGGGGACAGATTGTTGGGTATCGCAACCCTCCGCGATATTTCCGGCAAATACGTCGCCGAGGCGATGCCCGCTGACACCGCGGTTTCGGCGATCATGACCGCCGATCCAATCATTCTTGCCCCGACAGATATCGGCTCGGACGTATTACACGTGATGATGGAACGTGGCATCGGTCATATTCCAATTTCCGAGGCCGGTAAGCTGGTCGGAATCGTAACCCAAACCGACCTCACCCGCTATCAGGCGGTCAATTCTGCCGAGTTGGTAGGACGAATTGCCCGCGCCGACAGCCCGCAAGAGATGGCTCAAGTCACCGCTGAGATACCACAACTGCTGGTCCAACTCGTCGCGGGTGGCAACCGGCACGAGATCGTTACACGGCTGATCACCGACATCGCAGACACTGCGACGCGGCGGTTGCTGGCACTGGCTGAGGCTGAACTGGGTGCGCCGCCAGTGCCCTACTTGTGGCTTGCTTGCGGCTCGCAAGGACGGCAGGAACAGACCGGAGTTTCTGATCAGGACAATTGCCTGATGCTAGATGACAGTGTGGCGGACGGTGATATGGCCTACTTCGCTGCGCTGGCCAAATTCGTCTCAGACGGGCTGGATACCTGCGGTTATTTCTATTGCCCCGGTGACATGATGGCGACCAACCCTCGCTGGTGCCAGCCCGTGCGTGTCTGGCGCGAGTATTTCAATGGCTGGATTGCCAAACCCAACCCCGAGGCGCAAATGCTGGCCTCGGTGATGTTTGACCTGCGGCCCATCGGAGGGTCCTTCGATCTGTTCACCGACCTGCAGGCCGATACGCTGGCGGCGGCCAATGCGAATTCGATCTTTGTCGCGCATATGATCTCGAACTCGCTCAAACACACCCCTCCTCTGGGCCTGCTGCGTGGATTCGCCACCATACGTTCGGGTGAGCATCGCAATACGCTCGACCTCAAGCACAATGGCGTGGTGCCTGTCGTGGATCTGGCACGCATCTACAGCCTACAGGGACAATTAACCGAAGCGAACACCCGCGCCCGTCTTGGCGCCGCCGAGGCTGCGGGTGTGCTCAGCGCGTCTGGCGCACGCGATTTACTGGACGCATATGACCTGATCGCTGAGACCCGATTGGAACATCAAGTGCGTCTGGTCAAATCCGGGGATGCACCGGACAATTACCTGCCACCCGCTGAATTGTCGGACTTTGAGCGAAGTCATCTCCGCGATGCCTTTGTCGTGGTAAAAACCATGCAATCAGCGGTTGGCCATGGCAAAGGAATGCTGGGTTAAGAAACTGGAAATGAACGGAGAAATCACATGTTTCTGGAACTGATCGGCACGATTTTTGCAGGCTTTGCCTTTGCGGGTGTCGTGATGGTGGTGAACAAGCTGACCGGGGGCCGCTTGCCCAAATGGGCCGCGCCGGTTGCGGCAGGTGCGGGGATGATCGGTATGACGATTACCAGCGAGTATTCTTGGTATGACCGTACGCGCGACCAACTGCCCGACAGCCTCACCATCGTGCAGGAGGTGGAAAGCCGCGCCTTTTATCGCCCTTGGACGTACGCCGTGCCCTTTGTCGACCGCTTTGCTGCGATCGACGCCACATCGGTACGCACCAATGCCAATTTGCCGGACGAGCGTCTGGTCGATCTTTACTTTTTTGGTCGCTGGGCACCGGTCTCGAAGATGCCGGTCGCTGTAAACTGCGCCGAAAACAGCCGCGCCAACTTGGCAGACGGGGCCGAATTCGCCGATGACGGACGTTTGCTGAACGCCAGCTGGATCAAGATCGACGCTGAAGATCCGGTAATCGAGGCAACCTGCGGGGTCTGACTATGTTGAACCATCTGAGCCTGCGCCTGAGGGTGTTCCTGTTCTTCCTATTACTTGCGGCAGGAGGGCTGATCATCAGCACCCTGGCTTTGTGGGTCGGTTATCAGAGGGCAAGTGATCCCGCTCTTATGGATGCGTTCATCTTCGCAGAGATACTGATCGCGTTTGGAATGTTGGCGCTAGTTGCCGGAGTCTGGCTTCTTTTTGATGATAACGTTGCAAAACCAATCGAGCGGCTCTCGGCCCAACTCCGGGCGCGCGCACACGCCGGGGTCAGCACGGATCTGGACCTTCAGGCGGCGCGCTATTTGGGCGATCTGGCCCCCGCCGCCGCTGGACTGGCCGAACAACTGGCTGCCAACGCCATGACCACGGCTGAGGCCGTGGCCGCGGAAACGGCCCATCTGGCCTCGGAAAAACAACGTCTAACGGCGCTGCTGACCGAGATTCCGGTTGCAATGCTTTTAGCCGGACCGAAGCATCAGATCGTTCTATATGACGCGCAGGCGGCTGAGGTGTTGGCACAGATCGCACATCCTCGGCTAAACGCCTCGCTTTTTGACTACCTCGAAGCGACGGGCCTGACGGATTCTTATGCGAAGCTGGTCAAGACCGGGAAAGACGTCCATTGCACGCTGACCAGTGTTGATGGGCGGCAATCCTATTCGGCCCGTATGAAACCCTTGGGCGATGCCCCTGGTTACATGCTGGTTTTCGATGACAGTGCTGCGCAGATCGACCCCGACGCGGCCCGCCCGCTGGTTTACGATTTCGAACTTCTCGACACACCCGGTGATGACGCGTTTGAAGTTAGACCTCTTTTGGACCTCTGCTTCGTGGTCTTTGACACCGAAACCACGGGCCTGCTCCCGCATAAGGATGAGATCGTACAGATCGGTGCGGTGCGCGTCGTAAAGGGTAAGATCGTCGAAGGCGAACGGCTTGATACCCTGGTCGACCCCGGCATCCCGATCCCCCCAGCTTCAACCAAAGTGCATAAGGTCAGCGACCGGATGGTTCAGGGTGCGCCTGATATTGCCGAGGCCGGCCGCAGCTTTCACCAATTCGCTCGTGATGCGGTCATTGTTGCCCACAATGCACCATTCGACATGGCTTTCCTGCGCCGCCATGCCGAGCGTATGGGGGTGGAATGGAGCCACCCCATTCTGGACACGGTCCTGCTGTCGGCGGTGCTGTTCGGGGCAAGCGAAACGCATACGCTGGACGCGGTCTGCGAACGGCTTGGCATAACAATTCCCGAAGCCCTGCGTCACACGGCCTTGGGTGATGCCGTCGCGACCGCCGAAGTGCTGGTTCGGATGCTACCGATGCTTACGGCCCGTAATTTGGTGACCTTTGGCGACGTCATCATCGAGACTCGCAAACACGGACGGTTGCTTGAAGACCTGAACTGACCAGAAATTGCTAAAACCACCGCAGCTTTCCGTAGACAATTCTGGCGTCGCGTGGCACCTGAGACAGGCCCATGTACGAGCGCGCGATGACTGAAAAGACCTTCATTCCCAGCCCCGAGCAAAGCCTTGCCTTTCGCGAGGCCCTGAGCTGTTTCGGCACCGGCGTCACCGTTGTGACCACAAATACCTCCGAGGGCCCTGCAGCAATCACGGTGAACTCATTTGCGTCTGTATCGCTGGACCCGCCGCTGGTCCTGTGGTGTCTTGATCGGGATTCGAACCGGTACGACGCGTTCCACAACTGCGAATATTACGCGATCCACGTAATGGCGCAGGACCAGCACGACCAAGCATTGCAATTCGCGCGAAACGGGTTCGATTTTTCCCATGCGGATTGGCAGGAGGATGACGCCGGGCGTCCCCGACTTGCGGAATGCCTCGCCCGCTTCGATTGCCGTCTTTCGGCCCGTCATGAGGCAGGTGACCACCTGATCCTTGTTGGTCATGTTGAACAGGTCATGCATCGCCCAGGTCAGGGGCTGATCTTCAAGCGTGGACAATTCGGCGGCTTCGCCGATCTGATCTAATCGTCCAGCGAGCCGTGGACGGCCAACGCTTCAAGTTGCGTCTCTTGCGGGGTGATCACGCGGAATGCCTCGTGTACCCCTGCACCCGTCAGCTCTCGGGCGACGGTCAGCAATGTGTTCGGGGCATGATCTTCGCACAGTTCGGACATATGTGAGATTTCGGCCTGCGCCACTTCTAACGCGGCTTCAACCGAAGGCGCGCCGTAGAATTGCACGAAATGCTCGGCGAGATATTGCGTGATCTGGTCAATCTCGGCTAGCTCGACCTGTGTGACGGCAACAAACGTAACGCGCCCGAAGGTTTCAAGCCCCAGCCATCCATTGGCAAAGGCCTGACGCGCCTTGCCTTCCAGATCAGCCTCACTCCAGTTCGAAAACTCGAATCCGCCCGAGATGCACCATTCACCGGTTCTTGCGGGTGAATGAAACACGTTTATATCGCTTTCATCAAAATGGATAGCACGGGCGAGTTTCATCTGGCGGTCTCCAATAATTCTGTCAGCGGGCGTAAATGTGTGTCCGCGCCGTCGCGGATCAGCATACCGAAGCGCTCGTCGGTGCCCAGAAAGACACCCCCTTCTCCAATAGGTTCTCCAACACCGCGCAGCAGCCCCATCCACTCAGCGTGAAGCGGCGCGTTACCGTCCTCGTTCCAGCGGTTCAACCAGGTCAACATGTGACGCGACCAGCTCTCGACCAACTGCGTCGCAGAAACCTCGGCGCATCCTTCATCATAGAGCGAGGTAACATCCGGTGTTTCCCCTGGTGCATCGCTGGTTTGAAGCAAGGCCAGCTCCCAACCAACGATCAGCCAATCGGGAACCTCATCCACCTCGGCAGACGACGCTGCAACTTTTATTGTCCCACATTTTGCACCGTTTACACAGATCAGCCCATCCCAACCCAAGTGCACCGCGACCTCGGGTGGGGCCAGCGCGCCCAGCGCATTCTGGAACCCGACAGCACAAAGCGGCAGCATCGCCATAGCATCCCGCAACGGAACCTCGGGCGCGAATACTATCGCAACGCGCAGACGATCCGCCTGAATATTGTGGACCACAGTTCCCGCGTCACAGCCCAGCGCTGCCATGGCCTGGGCCCGCTCGAACGGGTCTTCGCCGGCCTTGGCAGGTTGCCCTTTGAGCAATGGGGGAAAGACCGGCTGGGTCACGCGTTGCCCTTGGCAATCATGTCGCGGGCGATCTTGCGGAAGGCTTCGGCTTGCGGGCTGTCAGGTTTGCTGACCACGATGGGGGCACCCCCGTCGGCGGCAACTCGGATATCCAGATGCAGCGGAATTTCCCCCAGCAATGGCACGCCCAGCGCCTCAGCTTCTGAGGCAACACCGCCATGGCCAAAGACATGCTCTTCGTGTCCGCAATTCGAGCAAATGTGCGTCGACATGTTTTCGATCATCCCAACAATGGGCGTCTTGAGCTGGTTGAACATATCGATCCCCTTGCGGGCGTCGATCAAAGCAACATCCTGTGGGGTTGAGACGACAATGGCTCCATCCACTTGAAACTTTTGGCTCAGCGTCAGTTGCACATCGCCGGTTCCGGGGGGCAGATCAACGATCAACACATCCAATGCGCCCCATTGCACCTGACTCATCATCTGCTGCAAGGCGCCCATCAGCATGGGGCCGCGCCAGACAACCGCCTGCCCTTCGTTGGTCATTAACCCCATCGACATCATGGTGACACCGTGATTGCGCAGCGGCAGGATCGTCTTACCATCTGGGCTGGCCGGTCGCCCCGACACACCCAGCATCCGGGGTTGTGAAGGGCCATATACGTCTGCGTCCAACAGGCCTACGCGACGGCCTTCAGCAGCCAGCGCGCAGGCAAGGTTGGCCGACACGGTGGACTTGCCCACGCCACCCTTGCCCGACGCAATCGCGATGATCCGGTCCACACCGGGAACGGCCTGCGGTCCGGTTTGCGAGGGCTTTGGCTTGGGCTTCAAATCAGGCGGCGCCTTGTCCGAATGCGCGGTCAACATTGCCGAGACCTTGGAAACACCATCAACCATCTGCGCCGCCTGTTCGGCTGTGGCGCGTACGGGCTCCATCTCCTCGGCCTGTTTGGGATCGATCTCCAGCACAAACCGAACGGTATCGCCTTCAACATTCAATGCACGCACGATACCCGCGCTCACAATATCCTGACCAGAAACCGGATCGGTAATCTTCTTTAAGTTCGCTAGAACTGCATCACGGATGCTCATGCCGTCTTCCCCTTGATCCGCCCCACGCTGGGCGCCTTGCGTATCGACAGAATATAGTCGCCGCTCATTGCATGTGTCTCCGTCTCATTTTGTACATTTGACGCATCGGGTCAGCCACCGTTAGGCTTAACCATGCGCTTTGTCCTGTTGTGCCTGAGCCTGACGCTCACCGCCACCCCCTCTTGGTCGCAAGAGGCATTGGGCCTTGCCGCCCCGGATGAAGTGACAAACTCAGGTCTTTTGCAACATATTCTTCCGCGCTTTTCTCTCAAGACCGGTATACGTGTTGTTGCGGATGAAAGCGGCGTCATGTCACTGGCCCCAAGTTCGCCCGGCGATCCGGTCTTTGCCCGTGACGGGGTGGTCTATCATCTAAGAATCGACGACAGCGCCAAGCAGGTAAGGTTTCGTGAATGGCTACTTTCCGACATTGGCAGACGGACGGTTGAAAACTTCATCCCCGACGAGGGCACGCCCTTTAGCGCAAGTTTCGAAACTGCCACTGTTACCAAAGAGGTCGTGGTCGACGGAAACGCGCTGCTTGGCGAAGATCTGTCGATGACCCATTGTGGCCGGTGCCATGTGATTGGCCCACAGAATCGGATGAACGGGCTGGGTTCGACCCCGTCTTTCGCAGTGCTGCGCGCAATGCCCGACTGGTCGGAACGGTTTCAGGCGTTCTTTGCCCTGAACCCACACCCAGCTTTCACGCAGATCGAGGGCGTCACCGAACCTTTCCCGCCCGAGCGCCCCTCGCCGATCCATCCGGTCGAGATGAGCCTGGATGACCTCGAAGCAATTCTGGCTTTCGTGACCGCCATGCGCGCCGCCGATCTGGGCGCGCCACTGCAACTTCAGTGATCCTTGCGCTTTGAAAGGTAATCATCCGTTGTGACAACCCGAGGTCTGGGGGCGGATTGAAACGGATTGTCAGCGCTATGGAACTGGGCGTTCACCCGGCAATTGTCGCACATCTGGATCATCCGCGCCTGATCCGAGGTCGCGAACATCGGATGTGTGCCCGACAACTTTTCCATGATCCGCTCAACCGTTGATTTAACGCCAAACGCTGCGCCGCATTCGACGCATTCAAAGGGTTCCTCTTCATTCAGCACCTGTTGTGACAGCGCTTGGTCGCTCAGATCAAGCTGGGGCACTAGTGTGATCGCCTGTTCTGGGCAGATCGTTCGGCAAATCCCGCATTGCAGGCAGGCGTCCTGCTGGAAATTCAACTGCGGCTTGTCCGGGTTATCGATCAGCGCCCCCGATGGGCAAAGGGACACGCAACTCAGGCACAATGTACAGGTGTCGGTATTCACTGCAATCGCGCCATAAGGCGCGCCCTCGGGCAGGGCCAGCGGCACCTCGACCTCCGGGTTCAAAGCTTGCGCCGCCAGACGCGCTATTTGACGACGATTACCCAGTGGAAGCACCGGATCAGCCAATGGCTGCGGAACATTCTGCGCATAAAGCAGATCTGCCAGCGCATCCGGGTCGGTTTCATCAATCAGACTCAGCGCGTCGTGCACTGCGATAGCCCGAGCCAGCTCTAATTCACGATCAAGCGCGTCCCGTTCGGTCTTGGGGCTAATCAGGATATCGGCGCGCGCAAAGCCATGCGCCAGCGCTGCGAGCATCTCGGCATGTCCAAAGCCCGAAACCACATTCAGCTCAAGCGGAATGACATCCGCTGGCAGTCCCCGTCCAAACCGGGCCGCCATCCGGATCATCTGCGCCCCATGGGCGTCGTGCACCAGTAATCGCGGTGCAACGCCGCCCGCGCGCCGGAAGGTCCGGGCCAGTATGTGCATCCGCGACAATACCGCCGACACCGGAGGATCTTCATATGTAATGGCAGTCGACGGGCACAACGCCGAACACTCACCGCACCCAGCGCAAATCATCGGATCAATGGCTACATGATCGCCAGCCGGTGTGATCGCACCGGTCGGGCAGACGTCCAGACAGTTTGAACACCCCGTTTGTTCCGCTCGCGAATGGGCGCAAAGCGTCTCATCCAATCGGACATAGAGCGGTTTTTCAAAGGTCCCGGCCAGTTGCACCGCTTCAAAAGCAAGACGCGCGACGGCCACCGCATCGCGGGGATCAGCGCGCAAGTACCCCTCGCGCTTTTCGGGGGCATTAACCAAAGGTGCTGCTCCGATCAGATCAACAACAATGTCGCAGCGCGACGTTGCACCGTCACGGGGTGCGCTCCAACCAAATTCTCCGCGTCCACCGGGATCTAGTTGCTGCACTTCATCCAGATGCCAAACAAATCCGCCCAGCGCGCCGGTCAGTCTGCGTATTCGTGCGCGCGCAACGTCATAGTTGCGGCTTAGCGGTTCTGCATCGTCAACCAAAAGCACAGTCACGGCCAACACAGCGGACAGCTGTTCGGCCAACGGAAAGACAACCTCTCCGGGCCCCACAATACAGCAGGTACCTTCACTGATGACATCGAAACTTGGAGTCACTGGCTGCGGCAGTAATGCCTCAGCCGCGAGCGCAGCCATTTTGGGGGTTGCATCGGTCCCCTGTTCGGACCAGCCAGCTCGGTCGCGCAGATCGACAAATCCGGGGGCTTCAACACCCAGTTCCTCGGCAAGCTCGCTAAAAACTGCACTTTCCTGAGCGCAAGCAAACACCACCTGCTCATCGCCCGTCATCAACTCGGCGGCAGTTTGAGTCTGGCGCGTACAAAGGGCGGTATGCACCTTCGAGCACTCCGTATCGCAGGCTGCAGAAATACCATCTGCGTTCAGGGACTGCGTCCCTTCGCAATCACACAATATGAGCTTGCTGGCCATTTCCCCTCCCGACGCTGCGTTCTGCCCCATCAGCAGCTTAGACCCAATCCGCGCCGAGGCAATGCGAAGCATCAGAGAAAATCCCGATATGTGCATTATTTTTCATCACAAATCGCCATCAAAACCTGAAGTTGGAAATAAACTCTAACTGAATGTCTCATATTAGGCGAAACTAGACTTGGCAGGTCGCCAATTTATGTAACATAGTACATCAATGGAAGGCAGGGGAGAGCCTTCCGGGGAGGAGCCAGTGGCCAAGGCCGCAAGCCGGACTGAAATGACAATTGGCGTCGTCGTGCGCAGAACACCCGGGGTGACACGCTGGGCGCGTTGGAACTGGCGCGCGGTCGCTGTTTTGCCAGGTGCAGGGCCTGCCGACTGGCAAGAGTTGCGACGTGAAGGTGAGGCCATCGAATACCATGCAGCCACCCTGCCCCTCACCCTCTGGGCCGATGAAACCGAAGCCTACATGGTCAACCTGTCGGACGGTCAACCTTCGCTGTACCTGGTTTTGCGGGATGAGCTGAAAGGCGAAACACCCCTGAATGCCGTATTGATCACCGCCTCACCGTTCGAGGGGCAGGATTATGCGGATACCGGCGAAGAGATCGTTGAGAAGATTCCGATGACCGAAGGGTTGATTGCATGGCTCCGCGATTTCACCTTGCAGCATCATCAGGACGAGGTGTTCATAAAACGTAAACGGGATAAGAAACGCACCGATCTGGTGGAAGACGGCAAGGGCGATGCACGAATCCGGCAGGATTCAGATGTCTACCGGGCTCCGCGTCGGGTGCTGCAATGACCCAGACCCGCGATTTCTGGTCCCGCCGCAAGGCCGCCGTTCAGGCCGAGACCGAAGCAGAAGCTCTGGCCGCAGAGGAACAGATCATCACAACGCGGCAAGCTGAGCTGGAGGAAAAAAGCGACGCTGAAATTCTGGCCGAGTTTGATCTGCCCGATCCCGATACACTGGAAGCCGGCGATGATGTCTCGGGCTTCATGGCCAAAGCTGTACCTGACCGTCTGCGCCGCCGCGCCTTGCGGCGCCTATGGCGGTTGAATCCTGTTCTGGCCAATGTCGACGGGCTGGTCGATTACGGCGAGGATTATACCGATGCGGCCTGCGTGATTGAGAACATCCAGACCGCGTATCAGGTTGGCAAGGGTATGTTGGCGCATGTCGAAGCGCTCGCTGCCGAGGCAGAAGTGTCCGAAGCAGAAACAGAAGCTGACATGCCCGAGGCGATCGAGTCAGGTGAAGAACCGATCAACGCCGTCGAACCTGAACCGGAAGCCCCACAGATGGCTGAAATGGAAGAGCCAGAGGAGATCGAACTCCCCCCTGCTCCACGCCGTATGAAATTCGAATTCGAAGGATAACTCTATGACCGCAGACAACGCGCAAACATTGGATATCTCGACTGAGGATCGTCTGCGTGCGGATTTCTATAATTTTCTTGGCCTGCTATTGGCCGGTCCACCCGATCAGTTGCTTTTGGATCAGATGGCCGGGCTAAGCGGTGATGACTCGGATCTAGGTCAGGCCATTCAGGCAATGGCACGGGTGGCCAAGGTGACCAAGCCTGCCGCCGCAGAGCGCGAATTCAACGCACTGTTCATCGGATTGGGCCGAGGCGAACTGCTGCCTTATGCCTCTTTCTACCTGACGGGCTTTCTGAACGAAAAACCCCTAGCGCAGCTGCGCAATGACATGGCCGCGCGGGGCATCACCCGGGCGCAGAATGTTTATGAACCCGAAGACAACATCGCCTCGCTAATGGAAATGATGGCGGGCATGATCGTCGGTCGGTTCGGCGCGCCCGCCACGCTGGAAGATCAAAAGGCGTTCTGGAGCAAACATATCGGGCCCTGGGCCGCGCATTTCTATTCGGATTTGGAAGGTGCCGAGAACTCGATTCTCTACGCCTCGGTCGGCACGGCTGGTCGGGTGTTCATGGAGATCGAACGTGAAGCCTTTCGAATGACGGCGGCCTAGCCCGCCACTCGCCGGTGCCTTTAGGCACCAAACCGCAATTGGGACAGGAGGAGCCCATGAGCAAGACCAAGGAAGAAGGCGCAACGCGCCGCGACTTCCTGAAACTGGCCGGAACCGCAGCGCCCGCTGCTGTAGCCGCCGCCAGCCTGTCTGGGAAAGCCGAAGCAGCCGAACTGCCGACGGACGAAACCCGGATGCAGGACACCGCGCACACGCGCGCATACCTCGACAGCGCCCGGTTCTGACCCGGACGTAGTCATACCCGACTGACGGTTGCGATCGGCCCTGAAGTCGGTTTCGCGAAGTACCAAGCCAGCCATGGGTTACATGGCCAGCAAGGGAGGAAAGAAATGCTTAGGAAAAAGACCAACGGGGTTGCGAGACGCCCCCAGCGGACAAGTATCCTGTCCCAGGTCGGCGAGAAAACCGTCGATCGCCGCGCATTCTTGCGTGGCTCGGGCCTGACGATCGGCGGCCTTGCCGCGATCAGCGCCACGGGTGGAACCGTGACGCCCGCCAGTGCCCAGACAGCGGCAAACACCGCCGTTGAGAATATCAAATCCGTATGCACTCACTGCTCGGTCGGCTGCACGGTCGTTGCCGAGGTACAGAACGGAGTCTGGATCGGGCAAGAACCCGGCTGGGACAGCCCATTCAATCTGGGTGCACACTGCGCCAAGGGGGCCTCGGTCCGCGAGCACGCCCATGGCGAGCGCCGCCTGAAATATCCGATGAAAAAGGAAGGTGGCGAGTGGAAGCGCATCAGCTGGGAAGAGGCGATCAACGAGATCGGCGATGGCATGATGAGCATCCGCGAAGAATCCGGGCCGGACAGCGTGTACTGGCTGGGGTCTGCGAAGCACAATAACGAACAGGCCTATCTGTTCCGCAAGTTCGCCGCCTATTGGGGCACGAACAACGTGGACCATCAGGCGCGTATCTGCCACTCGACCACTGTTGCGGGTGTTGCGAATACATGGGGCTACGGCGCCATGACCAATTCGTACAACGACATGCACAACAGCCGGGCCATCTTCATCATCGGTGGTAACCCGGCCGAGGCGCACCCCGTCTCGCTGCTGCATATTCTGCGTGCGAAAGAGCAGAACAATGCGCCTTTAATCGTCTGCGACCCGCGCTTTACGCGCACCGCGGCCCATGCGGATGAATATGTCCGCTTCCGCCCCGGTACCGACGTCGCTCTGATCTGGGGTATCCTGTGGCACATCTTCGACAACGGCTGGGAGGACAAAGAGTTCATCCGCACCCGTGTCTGGGGGATGGACCAAATCCGTGAAGAGGTTGCCAAGTGGAACCCGGATGAGGTTGAACGTGTCACCGGCACGCCCGGCTCGCAGCTGCGCCGCGTCGCACGGACCATGGTGAACAACCGCCCCGGTACCGTTGTATGGTGCATGGGTGGTACGCAGCACACCAACGGCAACAACAACACTCGCGCCTACTGCGTGCTTCAGCTTGCGCTTGGCAACATGGGCACCTCGGGTGGTGGCACCAACATCTTCCGCGGCCATGACAACGTGCAAGGCGCGACAGACCTTGGTGTTCTGTCCCATACCCTGCCCGGCTACTATGGCTTGTCAAAAGGCGCATGGGGTCACTGGGCCCGTGTCTGGGGTGAAGAGCCCGAGTGGCTTGCAGGCCAGTTCGCCACGATTAAAGACAAGGAAGGCAAGGATAAACCGCTGCAGAATGAGCGCGGCATCCCGGTCTCCCGCTGGATCGACGGTGTTCTGGAAGACCCAGCTAACATGGATCAGGACAACAATGTCCGCGCCATGGTTCTGTGGGGCCACGCGCCCAACTCGCAGACCCGGATGACGGAAATGAAGACGGCGATGGAGAAGCTGGACATGCTGGTCGTGATCGACCCGTATCCCACCGTCTCGGCCGTGCTGCATGACCGCACCGATGGCGTCTATCTGCTGCCCGCCTGTACGCAGTTCGAAACCCGTGGCTCGGTCACGGCCTCGAACCGATCGCTGCAGTGGCGGGACCGCGTGGTCGAACCTCTGTTCGAAAGCCTGCCGGACGAGGTCATCATGGCCAAGTTCGCCAACAAGTTCGGCTGGGCGGATCGGTTCTTCCGCAATATCGAGATGGAAGATCCCGAAACCCCGAATGTTGAAAGCATCACGCGTGAGTTCAACAGCGGCCTTTGGACAATTGGCTATACCGGTCAGTCGCCGGAACGTCTGAAAAGCCATATGGCCAACCAGCACACGTTCGACAGAACCACGCTGCAAGCCATTGGTGGCCCCAACGACGGCGAGTATTACGGTCTGCCCTGGCCCTGCTGGGGAACGGCTGAGATGGGTCATACAGGGACACCAAACCTGTATGATATGTCCAAACCGGTGGCCGAAGGCGGCCTGACCTTCCGCGCCCGTTTCGGCGTGGAACGGGATGGTGACAACCTGCTGGCCGAAGGGGTCTATAGCGTTGGGTCGGAAATTCAGGATGGTTATCCGGAATTCACGATGCAGATGCTGATGGACCTTGGCTGGGACGGTGATCTGACGGCTGAGGAACGTGCGGCCATCGACGCCGTTGCGGGACCAGAGACCAACTGGAAAACCGACCTTAGCGGCGGTATCCAGCGGGTCGCGATTGCCCATGGCTGTGCGCCCTTCGGGAACGCAAAGGCACGCGCGGTCGTATGGACCTTCCCGGATCCGATCCCACTGCACCGCGAGCCGCTCTATACAAACCGGCGCGATCTGGTGGAGGACTATCCAACCTACGATGACCGTCAGGCCTATCGTCTACCTACCCTTTATGCGTCGATCCAAAAGAACGACTTTTCAAAGGATTACCCGATAATCCTCACGTCTGGTCGTCTGGTCGAGTATGAGGGTGGCGGCGATGAGACGCGGTCGAACCCGTGGCTGGCTGAGCTCCAGCAGGACATGTTCGTCGAGATCAATCCGCGCGATGCCAACAACCTTGGTATTCGGGACGGATCACAGGTCTGGGTCGAAGGTCCTGAGGGCGGCAAGGTCAAGGTGATGGCGATGCTGACTAACAGAGTCGGCGCCGGTGTCGCCTTCATGCCCTTCCACTTTGGCGGCCATTTCCAGGGCGAAGACCAGCGGCACAAGTATCCTGCCGGTGCAGACCCCTATGTGCTGGGTGAAAGTACCAACACCGCCCAGACCTATGGCTATGATTCAGTGACCCAGATGCAAGAGACCAAAGCGACTCTCTGCAAAATCTGGTCAGCGTAAGGAGGACGATAATGGCTAGAGCAAAGTTTCTCTGCGACGCTGAACGCTGCATCGAGTGTAATGCCTGCGTAACCGCGTGTAAGAACGAGCACGAGGTGCCGTGGGGCATCAACCGCCGCAGGGTGGTGACGATCAATGACGGCAATCCGGGTGAACGCTCGATCTCGGTGGCCTGTATGCATTGTTCGGATGCGCCCTGCATGGCGGTGTGCCCGGTCGACTGCTTCTATCAGAACGAAGAAGGGGTCGTCCTGCACTCCAAGGACCTGTGCATTGGCTGCGGCTATTGCTTCTATGCGTGCCCCTTCGGCGCGCCGCAATACCCGCAGGCGGGCAACTTCGGATCGCGCGGCAAGATGGACAAATGTACCTTCTGTGCTGGCGGCCCCGAGGAAACGCACTCGACCGCAGAGTTCGCCAAATACGGACGCAACCGGATCGCAGAGGGCAAATTGCCCATCTGCGCCGAGATGTGTTCTACCAAGGCCCTGCTCGCCGGCGATGGCGACGTGGTCTCGGCTATTTACCGTGAGCGTGTCGTCGCGCGCGGATTTGGTTCGGGCGCTTGGGGTTGGGGCACGGCCTACGATCAGAAAGACGGCTGACCCCGTCTACTAAAGCAAAACGGATGACCCGCAGATGTGGGTCATCCTGCATTGGATTTTTATTGAGGTTCCGATGTTGCGCTTATTCATCGCTTTCCTGCTTTCGCTAACGCTGACCCAAGTTGCGGGCGCTCAAACCAGTGAGGGGGCCGCCCCTGCGGATTCGACCGACCGGTCTACAACCGGCGGCGCGACCACGCTTGAGGACATTCTGGCCCGCCAGCGTGGCGAGAAGGTCGACAACAGCTACAGGTCTGAAAACACCGGTCAGGGCAATGTTGAAGGCCTGCTGGGACAGTTCGGCACCCGCGGTGTTGCCTCTGACAGTGACGTCTACCGCGCGCTGCGTTACGGATCTGCGGACGTCACCGTTTCATCCCAGGGACCTGCGGACAGCGTGCTGATACAAGACGGCGGCATGTGGTGGTTGAACTTCCGAACTGGCCCGTTGCGTGAATATGGAACCTACATTCTGGGCGGAATGCTTGCGATCATTGTGCTTTTCTTTCTGATCCGAGGAAAAATCCGCATCGACGGAGAAAAAACCGGCCGCACGGTCCTTCGTTTCAATAGTTTCGAACGTTTCGGTCACTGGCTCTTTGCCGGGTCGTTCCTTGTGCTCGGCATCACAGGCCTACTGACCCTTTATGGCCGCGATTTCTTGATCCCGGTCTTTGGCAAAGAAGGGTTCGCCACTATCGCGCAAGGGTGCAAGTGGCTTCACAACAACCTCGCATGGGCCTTCATGCTGGGACTGATAATCATCACCATAAATTGGATTGCCCATAACATCCCCAACAAGACCGACCTGAAATGGTTGGCCGCCGGAGGGGGCTTGTTCACCAAAGACAGCCACCCACCAGCCAAGAAATTCAATGCGGGTCAAAAGATAATCTTCTGGGCTTGCATTCTACTGGGTGTCTCTATCAGCCTGTCAGGCCTGTCGCTGCTATTCCCGTTCGAGCTGCCGATGTTCGCCAAAACCTTCTCAATCGCCAATTCGACAGGTATTCCGCAGGCGTTGGGTCTGAACCTGCCAGTGCAGATGTCACCGCAGGAAGAGATGCAATATGCCCAAGTTTGGCATGTCATGGTCGCCTACGTGTTCATCGCCATCATCATCGCCCATATCTACCTTGGCTCGGTGGGCATGGAGGGTGCGTTTGACGCCATGGGCACCGGTGAAGTCGAAGAACAATGGGCACGCGAGCACCACTCGCTGTGGCTGGAAGAGGTGCAAGAAAAAGAGGCCGGCAAGGCAGCGGCCTCGCCTGCAGAATAGATGCGCTGGCTCGCTCTTGCGCTTGTTTTGACCCCCCTGCCCGCCTGGTCCGAGTTTTTCACGCTCAAAGGCCATGGCGGGCCGATCATGGGGATCGCTTCGGCGCCGGATGGGCGCATCGCAACGGCCAGTTTCGACAATTCGGTCGGTCTCTGGACCGGACAGACACCGGAATGGCTGGAGGGGCACGAAGCGGCAGTGAACTCGGTCGTTTTCAATGGCACTGCAATCTATTCTGCCGGGGATGACTTTACCCTCCGCCGCTGGCCTGGAGGGGATGTTGTCGGGCAGCACGAAGGCAAGATTATCGGCATTGCAGCGTCGAAAACTCATATCGCGACGGCCAGCTGGGATGGCACCATCGGCCTGTGGCCGGTGGACGGGTCCGAGCCGACCCTGCTTGGGCCAATCGGCAGCGGGGTGAATGCAGTTGCTTTTACGCCGAACGGAAAGCAGCTTTATTCGGCAGGTGTCGACGGAGCGTTGCGTATCTGGGATGTCGCCAGCGGTCAGGAAACAAATCGCCTGATCGAGCATGGTTTTGGCATCAATGAATTGGTCCTGAACGCACAAGACAACTGGATCGCCTACGGTACCGTCGATGGAGTGACACGCATCCTGAGCCTCACCACCGAAGAAGAACATGACTTTACGTTGGATCGGCGCCCGATCCTCGCCATGGCATTGAGCCCCGATCGCAAGCTGTTGGCTGTCGGCGATGGTGAGGGCTTTATAATGGTCATCGACACGGCTGAATGGCGCATTGCACAAGATTTCCGTGCCACCTTGCGCGGTCCGGTTTGGGCGCTCGCTTTTTCTGCAGATGGTCAAAATCTTCACGCAGGCGGCATTGATGAGGCAATGTACAGCTGGCCCGTTTCAGCACTGGGCGATCGCGAACAGATGGCCGCTGCCGAACCCAGCTTTCTGAAAGACCCAAGCGAGATGGGCAACGGAGAACGGCAATTTGCGCGCAAATGTTCGATCTGTCACAGCCTGACGCCGGATGGGGGTCGACGTGCAGGCCCTACCTTGCACGACATCTTTGGGCGGAAAGCGGGCACATTGCCCGGTTATTTGTACTCGGATACGCTGCAAGACTCTGATATTATTTGGAATGAAGAGACAATAAATGCTCTTTTCGACGAAGGCCCGGACCACTACATTCCGGGGTCAAAGATGCCGATGCAGCGGATCACGCAAGCACAGGACCGGATAGACCTGGTCGCGTTCCTGCGCAGCGCCACCGCACCGCAGGATTGAGCCGGAGGAGAACATGAAAGCCTTTCTGACCGCCGTCGCCGCGATGGTCGTGATCACTGTCGCCGCTCCTTACACGCTGGATCAATTCGGTTTCAGCGCCGCCGACAAGACGTCCGGTTCGGCTGTACGCCTCGACTGAATGCCGCAATACCTGACCACCCGCGAATTGGCGGATCTGCTGCGCATTGGTGAGCGGAAGGCCTATGATCTGGCATCCTCGGGCGAGATCCCCTGTGTACGCGCCATGGGCAAGCTGTTGTTCCCAAAAGCCGAGATCATAGCGTGGCTCAACGCCTCACGCTCTGGCCCCGATGTCGTCGAACCACCCCTGCCGCCGATCGTGGCAGGTAGCCACGATCCCCTGCTGGACTGGGCTTTGCGGGAAAGCGGCTCTGGGCTTGCGACTTACTATGATGGGTCTTTCGACGGGCTGAATCGTCTCGCGGAGCGCAGCGCACAGGCGGCGGCCTTGCATATCCACGAACCGGACGGCTTCAACACTCAGACCCTGCGCGACACGATAGGCGAAGCACCTGTGATCCTCTATCAGATTGCCAACCGGCAGCGCGGCCTGTTGCTGGCACCCGGCACTTCGGACATCTCGGGGTTTCAGGATTTGAAAGGCAGACGGATCATTCTGCGGCAAGACAGCGCCGCCAGCCAGCGTCTGTTCGATGCACTGCTCAGCGCCCACGGTCTGGGTCGTGATGATCTGAACACCTTGCCTGTTTGCGCCCGCACCGAGGAAGAACTGGCCACCGCTCTGCGTGACGGCAAGGCAGAGGTTGGTTTTGGCCTCGGTGCACTGGCGCGCCCGTACGGGCTAAGTTTTGTGCCCACCCATTCCGAGCGTCTGGACCTTGCAATCTGGCGCCGCGCCTTCTTCGAGGTCCCCATGCAGACGCTGACCCAGTTTTTGAAATCCGAGCGTTTTACCGAACGCGCTGATGAAATAGGCGGCTATGACCTCGCAAATCTGGGTCGGATCCACCACAACGGCGCCAGTGGTTGATCTGTCGTCTATTCGCGGTTGCGCTAACCCAAGTCGAACTTACTGTGCGTTTGGAAAAAACAACTGCTCACCATCCAGCGTGTAAGACGCAATCGCCGCCTGTCCATCAGGGCCGATAAGCCAATCGATAAACCTTTGCCCGGCAGCGGCGCGAACGCCGGAGTGCTTTTCAGGGTTCACGAGGATTACACCATATTGGTTAAACAGGCGCGGATCGCCCTCGACCAAGACCTCCAGATTGCCCCGGTTTCCGAAAGACAACCAAGTCGCCCGGTCGGTCAGAGCATACGCGTCCATGCCGCTGGCCACGTTCAGCGTTGCCCCCATCCCCGATCCGGTCTCGCGATACCAAGTCCCCGAGGCCTCCGTCGGGTCAACCCCGGTCGCCTCCCAATAGCGCATCTCGGCTTTGTGAGTGCCGCTATCATCACCTCGCGAGGCAAAGGGTACCTTCGTTTCGGCCACAGCTGTCAAAGCGGTTGTAATGTCGTTGCCCCCGGCAATTCCGGCCGGATCAGATTTTGGGCCAACCAATACAAAATCATTGTACATGACATCGAACCGTTCGACACCCCAACCGTCTGCTACAAACTGCTCTTCAGCGGGCTTGGAGTGAACCAGAAGAACATCGCCATCGCCGTTGATTGCGTTCCGGATCGCCTGACCGGTCCCGACGGCCACAACCCGTACATCGATACCGGTTTCAGCCTCAAACCCTGGCAGGATATAGTCCAGCAGACCCGAGTTCTGCGTCGAGGTCGTGGATTGCACGACGATAAAGGGTTCTTCCGCCAAACCTGCGCCTGTGGTCAGTCCAAGCGCAACAATTGATGCCCGAACGAAATCAGGGATCATTCGAAGTCTCCATCTCTGTTCATCAGGTTACCAGACCGCCAGCCAGATACCGGCGCGACTCGTTGCTTTTTGGGGTTTCCAGCACCTGCTGTGCCCCCCCATGTTCAACCACATGCCCTGCCTGCATCATCACGATGTCAGATGCCAGGCGCCGCGCCTGCCCGATGTCATGCGTCACCATCACGATGCGCACACCCCGGGCCGAGGCACGCAGGACCATCCGCTCGATCATCTGCATGGCGCTTGGATCCAATGCGCTGGTGGGTTCGTCCAGAAACAAGGTCCTGGGGTCTAAGGCCAACGCGCGCAGGATCGCCAACCTTTGCGCCTCGCCACCAGACAGCGAACGCGCGGATTGACGTGCCTTGCCATCCAGTCCACCTTCGGCCAGCAAAGCTTCAATACGATGCCTGCGCAGGGCACGGGGCATCGATTTCCGCTTTAGCACAAAGTCCAGATTGGCCGCGACCGAGCGGCGCAGCAACACGGGGCTTTGAAACACCATCGCCTGCCGCGCTTTGTGGGCTGCATTCAACACAACACCGTCCTGACAGACACGCCCGCTGTCGGGTTGAATCAGACCATGCAGACAACGCAGCAACAGACTTTTGCCAGCGCCGTTTGGACCCAAGATCATGGTCGGACCCGGGCCATCCAGACACAAATGCGGGACATCGAGCAGCACCTTGCCTTCGCGCGCAATGTGCAACCCGTGAACCTCCAACATACCCGGCGCCTCGGTCACGACATCACGCATGGCGCAGCCCTTCCCGCTCGGCCCGCAGGGTCAACGCGCTGACCATCGCGTTTACCGCCACGGCCAAACCGATCAGGATCACACCCAAGGCCAGCGCCAGCGCCAAATTCCCCTTCGAGGTTTCGAGCGCAATCGTGGTCGTCATCACGCGCGTCACGTGATTGATATTGCCGCCGACAATAATCACCGCGCCTACCTCGGCGATTGCCCGGCCAAACCCGGCCAGTAATGCGGTGACCAGCGCCAGACGCGCGTCCCACAACAGCACCGGGATCGAAGCCAACCGCGATACGCCGAGCGAGCGGAGCTGTTCAGAATACTCCTCAGCCAGCATCTCGACTACCTGCCGGGTAAGTGCGGCCATGATCGGCGTCACCAGCACCACCTGCGCTATGATCATTGCGGTGGGGGTGTAGAGAAGTTCCAGCACCCCCAGAGGACCGGATCGGGACAACATCAGGTAGACCAGCAAACCGACGACGACTGGTGGGAACCCCATCAGAGCGTTCACAAGGATAATCAGCGCCCGCCGTCCCGGAAACCGCGCGACGGCCAAAGCTGCCCCAATAGGCATCCCGATGACCGCCGAAATCAGAACAGCAAAGATCGAAACACGCAGCGACAACAACACAATTGCCCACAGCTCTGCATCCCCTTCGAGGATCAGCGAGAGTGCCTGAGTGAATTCTGATGCAAATCCTTGCATATTTTACCATTCATGCCGTATGATGTGACAAAATGCTATAAATTACAGGGAAATACTAAAGGTTCTGGCCAGCAAGTACAGGCACAAATTCGACATTCAAAACTAAGAACGCGGCCCCGTCAGGGCCGCGTTTGATTGGCACGTCTTTTGCTGTAGCTGGTTCAGTTCAGCGCAGCGTCGGTGATCTGATGTGTCCATGCCCCTTCAGGCTTTTTGGTGATAACTGGATCAGATCCGCCCGCCAGCAGGGTATCAACCGTGCGGTCGAAATCGGCTGGATCCAGCGCCCCGTTCGACCCTGCGGTCAGCTTGGCAATCTCGCCCATCATGCGCTTTTGATGCTCTTCTGTCTGGGCACCGGTTGCATCGTTTTCGAGAACGATCTCGGCGGCTTCATCCGGGTTCTCTTCGGCGTATTTCCAACCCTTCATCGAGGCACGGACAAACCGTTCCATCTTATCGGTGAAGGCCGCATCGCTCAAATTTTCTTCAAGCACATATAGACCATCCTCAAGCGTGGCGACGCCCTGATCTTCGTATTTGAAGGTTACCAGTTCTTCAGGCGTGACACCGGCATCAATGACCTGCCAATACTCATTGTAGGTCATGGTGCTGATGCAATCGGCCTGACGCTGCAGCAGCGGGTCTACGTTAAAGCCTTGTTTCAGCACTTCGACACCGCTGTCGCTTTTGCCATCGGTACCGATTCCCAGCTGACTCATCCAGCTCATGAACGGGAATTCGTTGCCGAAGAACCAGACTCCCAGCGTGCGATTTTTGAGATCTTCGGGCGAGGCAATCCCCGCATCTTTCCAGCAGGTCAGCATCATGCCCGAGCTCTTGAAAGGCTGCGCGATGTTCACCAGAGGCAGACCCTTTTCGCGCGCAGCAAGTGCAGCCGGCATCCATTCCACCGTAACGTCTGCTCCGCCACCTGCGATCACCTGTGTAGGCGCAATATCAGGACCACCGGGCAGAATGGTGACGTCCAGCCCTTCTTCTTCGTAGAACCCTTTGTCTTTTGCCACATAATAGCCCGCAAACTGCGCTTGCGTGACCCACTTCAATTGCAGTGTCACCTCATCCGCAGCAAGTGTCGCACTGGCTGCCAGGCTAAAGGCCGCAACCGCCCCACTGAGTAGCTTCTTCATCTTCATATCTCCTAGTTGCTTATGTTTGCCCCGTTTATGGGGTCTGTTGAATTATTCCTTTATCCTCGCTGCGACGGATGCCAGAAGGTCACCGCCTTTTCGATCATCGCCACTACGCCATAGAAGGCCGTCCCCGCCAGCGCGGCCACTACAATCTCGGCCCACACCATATCCAGCGACAATTGCCCGACGCTGGTCGATATCCGAAAGCCCATGCCCAATGTGGGGGAGCCAAAGAACTCAGCCACGATAGCGCCGATCAGCGCCAGAGTGGTAGAAATCTTTAGCCCGTTGAAAATAAACGGCATCGCGGCGGGGAGGCGAAGTTTCAGGAAGCTCTGCCAATAGGTGGCGGCATAGGTCTCCATCAGATCGCGCTGCATCGTTGTGGCTTCGCGCAGCCCTGCCACCGTGTTCACCAGCATCGGGAAGAACACCATCACTACGACGACCGCCGCCTTGGAATGCCAGTCGAACCCGAACCACATCACTAGAATGGGTGCGGTGCCCACGATCGGCAGCGCTGCAACAAAGTTGCCGACGGGAAGAAGCCCGAGGCGCAGGAAATCCCATCTATCCACGGCAATTGCCATGAGAAAGGCCGAACCGCAGCCGATGATGTAGCCGCTGAGTGCTCCCTTGATGATCGTTTGAACAAAGTCAGCCCAAAGTGTCGGCAAACTGTCCCAGAAACGGTCCCAGATGACTGATGGCGCGGGCAGAATGACCAAGGGCACTTCTAGCCCACGCACCACCAGCTCCCAGATGCCAATCACGGTCAGACCGAAGATCAGGGGCGCAAGAAACCGCACCATCCGTGTGTCAGAATAGGGTCCGCTGGCCAGACGGCTGTTCAACCACCAGCCCAATAACCAGACAGCGATTGCACCAAGAATAGGTATCATTGTGCCATCCCCATTCGTTTCAGGACGGTCCGCTCGATCAGCCCCAGCAACCCGACGAGACAGGCGGCGAGAATGGCTGCAGCAAACAGCGCCGACCAGATCTGTACCGTCTGGCCATAGTAGCTACCGGCCAGCAGCCGTGCACCCAACCCGGCAACAGCCCCGGTCGGCAGTTCTCCAACAATGGCCCCGACCAGCGACGCAGCGACGCCAATTTTCAGCGATGTAAACAGATAGGGCATCGAGGCCGGCAGCCGCAGTTTCCAAAACCCTTGCGAACGGCTGGCATTGTAGGTTCGCAGCAAATCCAACTGCATAGCATCCGGGCTGCGCAGCCCTTTTACCATGCCTACGACGACGGGGAAGAAACTCAGATACGCCGAAATGATCGCCTTCGGAATGATCCCTTGAACCCCAACAGAATACAGAACAACAATGATCATCGGAGCCAACGCAATGATAGGAATGGTCTGGCTGACGATCGCCCAGGGCATCACCGACAGATCCATCACCCGACTGTGCACGATCCCGACCGCCAGTAGGATGCCCAACCCGGTTCCGATAGCGAAACCCAGCATCGTAGCGCTCAGCGTGACCCAGCCATGATAAATCAGAGAGCGTTTCGAGGTGATTTTTTTCTCAATCGTGGTTTCCCACAACTCAATCCCAACTTGATGGGGTGCAGGCAGACGGGGGCGGTCCTGCTCCCATGTGGCTGGAATTGCAAACGCGTTGTTCAAGGCCAGACCGATCTCCCCCATGTCCCGGCGATCCTTGGCTGAAGGTGGCTGGACTTCAGCACCCGCGCGCTCCTGTTCAGTCAGAACCCCTTTGATATTCATAGGAATACAGGCCGCGTACCAGACAACGACAATGGCGGCGATCACGGTGAGGACTGCAATGATCTGCTTCATGCGTGCCACTCCATCCGAATGACAGGCACTGTGTCAGGTGGCACCGGAGGCTCTCTTCCCGTCTCAACAAAGCCCTCGCGCCGATAAAACCGTTGCGCGTCGACATTTGGCACATGTGTGGTCAGCCAAAGATGGTCGCGCCCCTCCTTCGCCTTATCCAGCAATTGCTTGCCGATGCCCTGCCCAGTGCGCAAACAATACAGCGCACCAACCTTATGTTCGACCGGATCGACAGACATATAGCAATCAATCGGATCACCTGCGATCCAGATGTCCCTGTTCGGAAACGCCTCAAGGATCAGATCCGCCAGCTTTTCTTCTGGCAATTCCTCGGGTATCCAATCGGTCTGGGCGGCCCAGGTCGCGATGATGCGCGCGCAATCCCCCACATCTTCGCGGGATGCCCGTCTGATGCCTTTATCCGCCATCACACATCATCCCCATGACCCGCTCGCAATCCTTCTCGCACGCGGTGGGCGACTTCGATAAACTCGGGCGTATCACGGATATCCAAAGGCCGCTCTTTCGGCAGAGGGCTATCGATCACATCCGTGATCCGGCCGGGCCGAGGGCTCATTACCACGATTTTGGTGCTGAGATACACCGCTTCGGGGATCGAATGTGTCACGAAACCGATGGTCTTCTCGGTGCGCGCCCATAATGCCAGAAGCTGTTCGTTCAGATGGTCGCGCACGATCTCATCGAGCGCACCGAACGGCTCGTCCATCAGCAGAATATCCGCATCAAATGCCAAGGCCCGCGCGATACTGGCCCGCTGTTGCATCCCGCCCGAGAGCTGCCAGGGGAACTTACCGCCAAATCCATTAAGATCAACAAGTTCCAGAACCTTTCTAACGCGTTCCTCCTGCTCGGCGGAGGAATAGCCCATGATCTCAAGCGGCAGCTTGATGTTCTTTGCAATGGTCCGCCAAGGGTAGAGCCCGGCCGCCTGAAACACATACCCATAAGCGCGCTTTCGCCGTGCTTCGTCAGGCGTCATGCCATTCACGGTCAGGGTCCCGCCGGTCGGTGTTTCGAGCGCTGCGATACAGCGCAGGAACGTCGTCTTGCCGCAGCCCGAGGGGCCGATAAAACTAACGAACTCCCCCTTGCCAATCGACAAGTTCACATCTTTCAGCGCATGAATAGGCCCATCATTCGTCTGAAATGTAAGATCCAGCTGCCTTGCCTCAATAACGGGCTGAGTAGTATTTTCTGTATTCATTCCATTGCCTTGAAGAAGCTCAGACCCGGATCGCCGGAAAGGCGACCCAAGGGGTTTATACACCCGTTGCCGGAATACCCGTCCGCTCAACCGGTCGAGGCGCGGTCAGCTCTTTCCAGGTGCTCAGCGCCTTGTTCACATGGGTGTTGGCCTCGCGCGCAACGAACTTCCCGTGCCCTTCCTGAGTCTGAATCTCGCCATCATGTACAGCCACCGCACCGCGGGTCAGCGTGAACCGGGGCAGCCCTCGCACCTCTTTGCCCTCGAAGACGTTGTAGTCGATCGATGACTGCTGCGTATCAGCCGAGATCACCTTGGCCTTATCCGGATCCCAAACCACCAAATCTGCATCAGCGCCCACAAGAACCGCACCTTTTTTCGGATAACAATTCAATATCTTGGCGATGTTAGTTGAAGTAACAGCCACGAACTCATTCGGCGTCAATCGCCCGGTATTCACCCCATGGGTCCACAGCATCGGCATCCGGTCCTCCAACCCGCCGGTGCCGTTCGGGATCTTGGTGAAATCCCCAACGCCATAGCGTTTCTGCTCGGTCGTAAAGGCACAGTGATCCGTGGCCACCACACTCAGTGTTCCGGACTGCAAACCGTTCCACAAGCTATCCTGATGCTGTTTGTTCCGGAACGGAGGGCTCATGACCCGACGTGCCGCGTGCTCCCAATCGTGGTGGAAGTATTCACTCTCATCCAATGTCAGGTGTTGGATCAAAGGTTCGCCCCAAACCCGCTTGCCCTGCATCTTGGCGCGCCGGATGGCCTCGTGCGCCTCCTCACAGGAAGTATGCACCACATAGAGCGGCACACCCGCCATATCTGCAATCATGATCGCCCGGTTGGTTGCCTCACCTTCCACCTGCGGTGGGCGGGAATAAGCATGTGCCTCTGGTCCAGTATTGCCTTCGGCGAGCAGTTTCGCGCTCAGCTCAGCAACCACATCGCCGTTCTCGGCATGCACCATCGCAGTGCCGCCCAGCTCGGCCAAACGCTTGAACGAGGCAAAAAGCTCATCGTCGTTCACCATCAGTGCGCCTTTATAGGCCATGAAATGCTTGAACGTGTTGATGCCGCGCGTCTCGATGACGGTTTTGATGTCATCAAACACCTGCTCGCCCCACCAGGTCACCGCCATATGGAACGAATAATCACAATTCGCGCGCGTAGACTTGTTGTCCCAACGCTTCAGGGCGTCCAACAGGCTTTCGCCCGGATTAGGCAACGCGAAATCCACAACCATCGTGGTCCCGCCTGCCAGCGCTGCGCGCGTGCCGCTTTCGAAATCATCGCTGGAATAGGTTCCCATAAACGGCATTTCCAGATGCGTGTGCGGGTCGATCCCTCCGGGCATGACATAACAGCCCGATGCATCAAGTTCCTTATCACCTCGCAGGTCCGGCCCAATCTCAGTAATCACACCACCTTCGACCTTTACATCCGCCTTATAGGTCAGATCAGCGGTCACAACGGTTCCGTTCTTGATTACAGTGCTCATGTTAAACTCCCTGATGCGGTCTACGCCGCTTGCTTCATCTGGCTAAAAATATCCCGGGGGAGCCGCCCATCGGGCGACGGGGGCAGAGCCCCCTATTCCACAATCTCTGCTGTCTCAACGACCGCATGCAACAGAACATCCGCCCCAGCTGCAGCCCAATCCTTGCTGATCTCCTCAGCTTCATTATGGCTCAACCCATCAACGCATGGGCACATCACCATCGCTGTTGGCGCCACCCGGTTGATCCAGCAGGCATCATGACCGGCGCCCGAGATGATATCCGTATGCGAATACCCCAACCGCTCAGCCGCATCGCGCACAGCCGCCACGCAACCCTCATCAAACTTCACCGGATCAAAACCGCCCACTTTCTCGAATTCGATCTGCAGCCCCATCTCTTCGACGATATCTTCAGCTGCGACTCGCAGACGGTTCTCCATATCAGTGATAACGTCCAACTCGGGCGAGCGAAAATCGACCGTGAACACTGCCTTTCCGGGGATCACATTGCGTGAGTTCGGATAGACATCGATATGCCCCGCCGCACCCACGGCATGAGGTGCATGCGACCATGCAATCTCGTCGACTTTCTCAAGAATACGCGCCATCGCCAGCCCGGCATTCTTGCGCATCGGCATCGGCGTAGACCCAGTATGCGCATCCTTGCCGGTCACGGTAACCTGGGTCCAGCTCAAACCCTGACCATGGGTTACAACGCCAATATCCTTACCTTCAGCTTCCAGAATCGGGCCCTGTTCAATGTGCAGCTCAAAGAAAGCGTGCATCTTGCGCGCACCAACCTCTTCATCGCCGCGCCAACCGATGCGGTTCAGTTCATCCCCGAACTTCTTTCCTTCGGCATCCTCACGTGCATAAGCCCAGTCCTGAGTGTGCATTCCGGCAAACACCCCCGAAGACAACATCGCCGGGGCATATCGCGTCCCTTCTTCGTTGGTCCAATTGGTGGCCACAATAGGGTGCTTGGTCTTGATGCCTAGGTCATTCAGCGTGCGAATGATCTCCAGCCCACCAAGCACGCCAAGAACGCCATCATACTTGCCACCTGTGGGCTGCGTATCCAAATGCGACCCTACATAAACCGGCAGAGCCTCAGGGTCCGCTCCCTCTCGTCGGGCAAACATGTTGCCCATCTGGTCCAACCCCATCGAGCAACCGGCATCCTCGCACCATTTCTGAAACAGCGCGCGCCCGTCGGCGTCCTCGTCCGTTAGCGTCTGACGGTTGTTCCCACCCGCGACGCCTGGGCCGATCTTGGCCATCTCCATCAGGCTGTCCCATAACCTGTCGCCATTGATCCTGAGATTCTGCGCCGGAGCTGCCATCTTGTTCTTCCCTGTTGCTTGCGATTTGGCTCGCTTTTGGTGTCTTGATTTGACCATCTGGTCAAACTCACGCTATCACGGGTTCGACATCAGTCAAGAAATTGCAGTGGCCTGCCGGAATTTTCGACATAATTGACGCCCAACTGGCCGAAAAAAGGACAACAGGTGAACATGCCCAAAGACCGCGCCCCAACCCGGATTCAGCAAAAGAACCGAGCAGCGATTCTCGAGGCGGCCCTGAATGTGTTCTCAGCCCACGGTTTTCGCGGTGCAACCGTCGACCAAATTGCAGCTGAGGCGGGGCTAAGCAAGCCCAATCTGCTCTATTATTTTCCATCGAAAGAAGCGATCCATACAGCCCTGTTGTCGGGTCTGCTTGAAGTCTGGCTCGCTCCCCTGCACGCGTTGAATGAGGATGGCGACCCGCTGGAAGAAATACTGTCTTATATCCAACGCAAGCTTGAGATGAGCCGCGACCTGCCGCGCGAGAGCCGCCTCTTTGCCAATGAGCTTGTTCAGGGCGCGCCGCGCATTCATGAAGCTTTGTCCAGCGATCTCAAAAAACTGGTCGATGAAAAAACCACGATTCTGACAAGCTGGATGGCTCAGGGCAAAATTGCACGAGTCCATCCCTATCATCTGATTTTTTCGATCTGGGCGCTGACACAGCATTATGCGGATTTCGATGTTCAAGTCCGGGCAATTCTTGGGGAAGAAGACCCTTTCGAAGGCGCGGTTCCGTTCGTAGAAACGCTCTATCGAAAACTGCTTACACCTTAAGAAACGCTTAACCCTATTGAGAAATAGCTCGGGATATGAAGACGTATCGCCCAGATCCCGAGGCTTGGATCACCCAGCTTTTCTCGTCCGGATCTGCTCGAACGGGAGCTGTTGGGCGACGCTCAGTTGCTTGGGTCGAACGCGAGGTTGGTCACGCGGCTTTTCAGGCAGAAGTGAAACGGCGCGGATACCATTTGATCCGCACCGCCAATCAATATGTCATCATCTGCCACAACGGACCCATCGACATTCTGTTCTGAGTAAATTCGTCGAATTTTCTCCGCCAAGATTTTTCGACGAAAAATCTCTGACTACTCCGCCGCTTTCGCCATGGGGTTGTTGGGGTGTGTCGTCCAATTGGCATATTCAGGATCAACGACCTTGCCTGTGCGCGGATCAACCGCTCCGGCGGCCATCGGCTCCATGGAAATACACCCCTCTACAGGGCACACATCCACGCAAAGATTGCAGGCCACACATTCCTCGTCGATAACCTCGAACACCCGATCCGCCGACATCGAAATCGCCTGATGGCTGGTGTCTTCACAGGCTGCAAAACAGCGACCGCATTTGATGCACTGATCCTGATCGATCTTCGCTTTGGCGATGTAGTTGAGGTTCAGATATTGCCAATCCGTCACATTGGGCACTGCGCGTCCGATCACTTCGTCGATATTGGCATAGCCTTTCTCATCCATCCATTCCGACAGGCCGGCCGTCAATTCATCGATGATTTTGAACCCATAGGTCATCGCTGCAGTGCAGACCTGAACATTGCCGCAACCCAGCGAGATAAACTCTGCTGCATCGCGCCAAGTGGTGACGCCACCGATGCCTGAGATCGGCAGCCCATGCGTGGCTTCGGCCCGCGCAATCTCGGACACCATCGACAACGCGATTGGTTTCACCGCCGGTCCGCAGTAGCCACCATGGCTGCCTTTACCGTCAATCGAGGGTTCGGGGCTGAAGGTGTCCAGATTGACGCTGGTGATCGAGTTGATCGTATTAATCAGCGACACCGCATCCGCGCCCCCATTCTTCGCTGCCGCCGCAGGTTTGCGGATATCCGTAATGTTCGGCGTTAGCTTCACGATAACTGGGCGGTCGTAATACTGTTTGCACCAACGGGTCACCATTTCGATGTATTCCGGCACCTGCCCGACGGCAGACCCCATACCCCGTTCACTCATCCCGTGCGGACAGCCAAAATTCAGCTCGATCCCGTCCGCACCGGTTTCAGCAACACGCGGCAGAATGGCCTTCCAAGCAGCCTCCTCACAGGGCACCATGATCGAGGCGATCAGGGCGCGATCTGGATAATCCGCCTTTACGCGGGCCATTTCCTCAAGGTTCACCTCAAGCGGCCGATCTGTGATCAGTTCGATGTTGTTGAGTCCCAACAACCGGCGGTCCGCGCCATAAATCGCGCCATAGCGTGGGCCGTTCACATTCACGACCGGAGGCCCCTCGGCCCCCAAGGTCTTCCACACTACGCCGCCCCATCCGGCCTCGAAGGCGCGGCGAACATTGTACTCCTTATCCGTCGGTGGCGCGGAGGCCAGCCAATACGGGTTCGGGCTTGATATTCCAAGAAAATTTGATGTTAAATCAGCCATTTATCCGGCCTCCCTGATGCAGCTCTGCATCTTTGTCTTTGAGTTTCACGCGCTCAGTGCAGCGTGGATATCCATCGCGGCATCGCGACCTTCGGCTACGGCGGTCACGGTCAGGTCTTCGCCACCTGCCGCACAGTCTCCGCCAGCCCACACACCGGTCATTGAAGTGCGTCCCGCCCCGGTCACGGCAATCTTATTGCCATCCAGCGTTAGGCCTTCCGGCGCACCGTCAAGCGTCTGACCGATGGCCTTAAGAACCTGATCGGCCGGCACACGGACAGTTTCACCCGTTCCGGTCAGTTGACCATCATGGCTCGCAGTATACTCCAATTCGATCTCTGCTGCGGCACCATTTCCGTGAATGGCCACCGGCTGAACATTGCAGAGAATCCGAACACCATGCGACGCCGCCAAATCCTGTTCGTACCGGCTGGCACCCATCGCGTCGCGACCTCGGCGATAGGCGATGGTGACGTGCTCAGCGCCTAGCAGTTTCGATTTCACTGCCGCATCTACGGCAGTCATACCACCGCCAATCACAACGACATTGCGACCCACAGGTAGATCAACCAGATCGCTGGCCTGTCGCACATCCGAGATAAAGTCGACCGCCGGGCGCACCCCGTCTTTATCGACCCCATCAGCCCGCAGTGCGTTCACGCCCGCAAGTCCTATTGACAGGAAAACAGCGTCATAGTTCTCCTGCAACCCTTCCAGAGAAATCGTCTCTCCCAGAATCGAACCGGTCTCGATCGCGATCCCGCCTATTTTAAGCAGCCAATCGACCTCGGCCTGTGCAAAATCATTGGTAGATTTATACGCCGCAATCCCGTATTCGTTCAGACCGCCTGGCTTGGGCTTGCCTTCGTGGATCACCACATCGTGCCCCAGCATCGCCAGACGATGCGCACAGGCCAGACCGGCGGGCCCTGCCCCAACTACGGCAATTGTCTTGCCGGTTGCTGTGGCGCGCTCGAACGGATGCGCACCCGAGGCCATCACATCATCGGTTGCATAACGCTGCAGGCGTCCGATCTCGACCGGCTTGCCTTCGGCCGTCTCACGCACGCAAGCCTCTTCACACAAAGTTTCGGTCGGACAAACCCGGGCACACATGCCGCCCAGAATGTTCTGCTCCAGAATGGTCTGCCCTGCCGCTTGCGGCTGCCCGGCCTGAATCTGGCGAATGAACAACGGAATATCGATATCCGTAGGACATGCCGTCACACATGGCGCGTCATAGCAGAAATAGCATCGATCGGCGGCCACGGCGGCCTCGTGCGGGGCCAGTGGCGGATGCAGATCGGTGAAATTCGAGGTCAGCTCATCGCTGGAAAGCCGCCCGGAGACGATCCCGGGTGCCATCTGGCCCTGTGCCATCACTCTACTCCCTGTAGATATGTTTGTTATGGACCCCAGCTTGCCACAATCTGATTTTTTATCAATTGGTAAAATTTGCCAAATGGTCAAAAAATGAAAAATCCGGGCGGAATCGCCCGGATTCAGTCAGAAATTGCCTATTTTGTTGGCAGCGGTGGCTCAGACCATCCCGCCCAGGTGGCCGGATTTGATCCAAACACGGGCTCCGCCCTCTCCTGCTACAGCAGCAAAGCATGATCCAGGCGGCAAGCGCAACCAGTCCCAAGTGCCAAATTCTTCGCCCGCCTCGGCAAAGCCACCTTCGATAACAAAGACCTCAAATCCCTTATCGGCGTCCAATTCAATATGTTCGCCCGCGCCCCAGGTTTGCACCTGGACATCCTCATGCACGTCCTTGAACAAATCGATATCTCCGCCCCCGTTGATCGAGCGCCGAACCTCAGTGCGGTCATCGGGGTCGATCTGATGCAGTTTGACCAGAATAGTCGCGCCTTCGCTGGCCGAAGGTGTATGGGAGGACGTCGGGGGATTGCGTACATAGCTGCCGACAGGGAAATCTCCGGTTTCATCCTGGAACACCCCGTCCAGCACCAGATATTCCTCACCCCCGTCATGAGTATGCGACGAAAACGCGCTGCCGGGGGCAAAGCGCACGATGGTTGTGGCACGCGCCACTTCCTCGCCAATGCGGTCCAGCATCTTGCGTTCGACGCCAGCAGCCGGTGACGCGACCCATTCGGTCTGATCAAAGTGAACGGCGACCCGCTGTGTGAAATCTGCATTGACCCGCATATGCAATCCTCCTGCGTTGCTGTCACATTAGATGGTAGCACGAGCCGGATTTGCAAACCGGTCATGTTTGGGGTTTTGACGCCCTTCACAGCTTGTTGTACTTCCGATTGAGGCAGCGGCCGAATACCGGCCCGATCAGAAAGCGCAACACGATGCAGGCAAGCCCGGCGACATTCAACATCCTCATCATCGGGCAAAACAACCGGCTGCAATACGAGGCTCTTTTGTTCGCCGCCTCGCTGCGCCACAGCTCACCAGGGTTCAAAGGTCGGCTGTTCGTCGGGGTGCCACAGCCCGGCCCTCTTTGGCCTCAGAACCCCAGCATTCAGGATGCCGAAGTTCTTGAAGCCCTGCAGCATCTGGGTGCCGAGATTCTGCCTTTTGAATCTCATGCTTTTGGCTCGAGCTATCCCAATGGCAACAAGATCGAAGCTTTGCTGGCGATGCCAGAGGGCGAGCCCTTTGCCTTTTTCGACTCCGACACTCTGATCACCGGCGAAATTTCCGACGTCCCGTTCGATTTCGAACAGCCCGGCGCCTCACTTCGGGTCGAGGGAACATGGCCCAAACCCACGCTCTACGGCCCAGGATATGAGGGTATCTGGCGCGCACTGTATGACCGGTTCGGGCTAGATTTCGAAAGCTCTCTCGATCCCAGCCAGCCCGAGGGCTATTGGCGGCGCTACCTGTATTTTAACGCCGGTTATTTCTTCTACAAATGCCCCCGCCAATTTGGTGAGCGGTTTATGGGCTATGCCCGCACCATTCGCGACGAGGAAATCCCCGAACTGACCGGGCAAGTTCTGAACCCGTGGCTAGATCAGATCGCCTTGCCGCTGGTCATCCACTCCTTCGGTGGCGGACGGGATGCCCTGCCCGAGGGCCTGCTGGATGGGTCGGTCAGCTGCCACTATCGCCTGTTCCCGATGCTCTACGCCCGCGAAAGCGATCATGTGGTCGAGATATTGGAAACCGTCGTGGCCCCGAACAAGATCAAAAAAGTGCTCAAAGGCTATGATCCACTGAAGAAGCTGGTGATCCAACGCAAAGGTGCGAAGATCCGGGCCTTGTTTGATCGCGACAACTTGCCCGCGCGTGAACAGGTCATTCGAAAGAACATCAAGTCTAAGGGACTGTGGCTACGGTGACGCAGGCATTGTGCGCTGCGGGGCAATATCCTAGAGATTCAGCAACAATAGTTCCAACAGGAGATTTCAAAGATGTCTGACGGCCCGACCTACGGTTTTGACACACTGCAAATTCACGCCGGGGCCCGCCCTGACCCTGCCACCGGGGCGCGCCAGACGCCGATTTACCAGACCACTGCCTATGTGTTCCGCGATGCCGATCACGCCGCCGCGCTGTTCAATCTGCAGGAAGTGGGCTTCATCTATTCGCGCCTAACCAACCCCACTGTCGCAGTGTTGCAGGAACGTGTCGCCACGCTGGAGGGCGGTGTTGGCGCGGTTTGCTGTTCTTCGGGCCACGCAGCGCAGATCATGGCTCTGTTCCCGCTGATGGGTCCGGGCTGCAACGTTATTGCATCGACCCGTCTGTACGGCGGCACGGTCACCCAATTCAGCCAGACGATCAAACGCTTTGGATGGTCGGCCAAGTTCGTCGACACCGACGATCTGGACGCCGTCAAGGACGCGATCGATGAGAACACTCGCGCGGTATTCTGCGAATCCATCGCCAATCCAGGCGGCTATGTAACCGATATTCGCGCACTGGCTGATGTGGCCGATGCCGCAGGTGTTCCGCTGATCGTCGATAACACCTCGGCCACACCCTATCTCTGCCGTCCGATCGAACATGGCGCAACGCTGGTCGTGCATTCGACCACCAAGTACCTGACCGGAAACGGCACCGTGACCGGCGGCTGCATCGTGGATTCGGGCAAGTTCGACTGGTCGGCAAATGACAAGTTTCCTTCGCTCAGCGAACCCGAACCCGCCTATCACGGCCTGAAATTCCACGAGACCTTCGGTCCGCTCGCCTTTACTTTCCACGGCATCGCGATCGGTCTGCGCGATCTGGGCATGACGATGAACCCACAGGCGGCGCATTACACGCTGATGGGGATAGAAACGCTATCGCTACGGATGGAACGCCATGTCGAAAACGCGCAGAAAATAGCAGCGTGGCTCGAGGCAGACGACCGTGTGGATTACGTGACATATGCTGGCCTGCCATCCTCGCCTTATAGCGACAGGGTAAAAAAGCACTACCCGCGCGGCGCGGGCGCCCTGTTCACGTTTGCGGTCAAGGGCGGCTATGACGCCTGCGTAAAGCTGGTGAACGCGCTTGAGATCTTCAGCCACGTGGCCAACCTTGGCGACGCACGGTCGCTGATCATCCACTCGGCCTCGACCACACACCGTCAGTTGACGCCCGAGCAGCAGGAAGCTGCAGGCGCAGGCCCTGGAGTGGTGCGCGTGTCCATCGGGATCGAGGATGCAGACGATCTGATCGCTGATCTCGATCAGGCTCTGTCCAAAGCCAGCGCCTGATCCGATGACCGGGCACAACACAAATGAACTGGGTCAACCCATCGGTTTTTCGGTCACGGGCGAGTTCCCTCGCCCCACGCCACCTTACACACCGATGCAGGGCCGGTTCTGTTCCGTTGTGCCATTGGATGTAAACAGGCACGCGCCCGGCTTGTACCGGGCGTTTGCCAATGACATGGACGGCCACAATTGGACTTATCTGCCCTACGGCCCGTTCGACTCTGAGGCGGATTTCACCGCATGGGCGCAGTCAAACTGCATGGATGCGGACCCGATGTTCCATACGGTGCTCGACGCGGATGAGGTGCCCGTGGGGATGGCCTCATACCTTCGGGTCGAACCAGCAGCAGGTTCAATTGAAGTGGGTCACATCCATTTCTCTCCCTTGCTCCAGCGCAAACCGCAATCAACCGAAGTGATGTATCTGATGATGTGCCGGGTGTTCGATGAGCTTGGTTATCGCCGCTACGAATGGAAATGTGATGCGCTGAACGCGCCATCAAAGCGCGCGGCCGAGCGTTTGGGTTTCACATTCGAGGGCGTCTTCCGGCAGGCGACGCATTACAAAGGGCGCAACCGGGATACGGCGTGGTTTTCGATAATCGACAGCGAATGGCCGCGCATTCGGGCGGCCTTCGAGAACTGGCTTGCGCCGGGGAATTTCGATGCATCGGGCCAGCAGCGCCAACCGCTGCAAGCCCGCGCTGAATCCTAGCTTACTCCGCGATTTCGAACTCCATCGCGATATTGACCGACACGGAAATCTCTCCGCCTGCGACCGGCACGCCACCGGCGTCCGACATCGCCATCTCGCGCATCTGAGCCATCGGGCGAACACCTCCGCCGTGGTCGTTGATCGATAGGACGGGACCCAGGGTAACTCCGGACGCCTGCGCCAGTTGCTGCGCCTTCTCGGTCGCATCTGCCACAGCTTTGGCCCGTGCTTCAGCCTCAAGCGGTTTAGGCTCTTGCACGCCAAAGCTCAGACCGCCGAAATCATTGGCACCATCCTTGATGACCGCATCCATGATCTGGCCCAGATTATCCAGATCCCGTACGCGAACCGAAACGCGGTTGGACGCGGTGAACCCAGTGATCTTGGGTGGCTCATTGCTGGAATTGCTGCGCCCCGACCAGACCGGTGAAAGCGACAGATCGCGCGTCTGAACATCGCGCGCCTCCAATCCCATTTCGTCCAGTCGTTTGAGGATCTGCGTCACCGCATCCGAGGTCGCCTGCATCGCTACCGATGCCTGCGCATCCTGATTGGTCACGCCCAGCGTTATCGTTGCCATATCGGGTGCAACCAGAGCCGTACCGGTCCCGCTGACCGAGATGCGACGTTCTTCCGCATGGGCGGGCAGAGTCGCGGTGGCAGCGGCCATGGCGGCCAAAAAAGCAAGTGTCTTCAAGATGATCCCTCCTTGATGCTTGCCCTCAAGATGGGTGGTCAGGCCCGTACACGGCAAGGGGGAAACGTGCCTTTTTCTTTCCCTCGGCGAGTTCCTGCTCTAATCTCGGCGGGCAGACATCTAAGCGTTTGCATAAAAGCCGACAATTATGGTTCATCGCGATTATGAAACCCGCCTTTGCGCTGTCATTTTCTGAAAACGGCATTTCCTTGCATCATCAGTCGGATGGAGACTGGTACTGCATTGGAACCGTTCCGTTAGATGCGTCGGATTTCGCGGACCAGATGCAGGCCCTTCGGGATCAGGGATTCGCGCTGGAAAATGACCTGAGTTGCAAGCTTGTGATTCCATCCGATCAGGTGCGCCGCTTGGTTGTCGACACCGATGGTTTGGACACCGATGCAGCGGCGAAAAAGGTCAAGGATACGTTGGCCGCAGCCACGCCCTATGAGCTATCAGAGCTGGCTTATGTCGCGGGCGACGTGGGGATTGAGACCCCGGTTGCCGCTGTGGCCCAGCAAACGCTGGACGAAGCCAGCGCATTTGCCACCGATCATGGCTTTATCCCCGAGGCATTCTGGGTCAGCGCAACCGGCAACGATACTTTGGACGCGCCATTTCTGGAACTGCCGATCATTGTGGATGAGGACGCTGTGATTGCGGCCCCCAAACCCGTTGATACGCCGGACATACCGGTTCACGCCATCGCTGAAGATGCAGCCCCCCCTGCATTTGAGCCTGCTACCAAAGCACTGCCCTCGTCTGCCAAGACAGGAACGGATCTGAAACGCTTTGCAATTCCTGCGATCGCAGCGTCGGTTGTGGTTGGAATGTTGCTGGGTGTCTGGTCTTACAACAGCTCTGACCCCGAAATTGTCGAAGTGGCCGAGCCGTTAGAGCCCGAGCTGCAGCCAGAGCCAGAAATTGTGACGGCAGAACCGCAGGCACAACCCGAACCTCAGGAAACCGAGATCGCAAGCCTCCCACAAGAACCTGAAGTGGCAGAGGAAGAACCGGTGCTCACCCCCACGGACGAGGCCATTCTCGAGGCACTGAAGATTGAACCGGAGCCGGTCGAAGACATCGCTGATCTGCCAGAGAGCAGAACCGAGTTTCGTGAGTTTACCGGCACCGCCCCTGTTGAACCTTCAGATCTGGAGCCAGCGCCTGTGGCTGGCGTGGATAATCAATATCTCACATCGGTCGATCGCTCGGACCTGTCGACCGATTCCGTCGCACTACCCGAACTTGCCAGCCTGGACACAGATGCGTCTTTTGAGTCGATCTCTTTGCCAGGCCAAGCGGGGCAGCGGTTCAACCTGGATGAACGCGGACTTGTGACGCCAAGTGCCGAAGGCACGTTGAACCCGGCCGGTGTGATGGTTTATCTGGGTCGTCCCGCATCCGTGCCCCCCGAACCCCCAACCAGGTTCGAAACAGAACCCGTTGTCATAGAAGAGGTCGATGAGAGACTCGCGGCGTTTCGCCCGCGGCCACGCCCGGAAAATCTGGTGGATCAATTCGAACGCCAGCAACTTGGCGGTCGATCCCGGCAAGAACTGGCCTCGGTCCGGCCCAAGCTGCGGCCCGAGTCTCTGCAAACCCCTCCGCAGGTCGATGAAACCCCGACTGCGCTGGCTGTTGTACGGGTACCCCGTCCAAAAATCAGGCCTGCCAGCATCACGGCGCGCGCGACACGGCAACCTAGTTCTGGGAGTGCAGCGCTAGCCTCGACCGCAAATGTGGCCAGTAATGCCGATGAAGTTGGTTCGTTCCAGCCCAGAACGGTCAATCCCAAAATTCCGTCTTCCGCGTCAGTTGCGAGACAAGCAACCATCGACAACGCGATTAACCTGCGCAAGTTGAACCTAATCGGCGTGTACGGCACCCCGGCAAACCGCCGTGCTTTGGTCCGCCTGCCCAGCGGACGCTACAAAAAGCTGAAGGTGGGCGATCGCATCGACGGAGGTAATGTCATCGCCATCGGCGACAGCGAGTTGCGCTATCAGAAGCGCGGCAAGAACATCACGCTCAAGATGCCGCGCGGGTAAAGAAAATGCGCCATGTCGGTCAGACACGGCGCTCGGTTGATTTCATTGATTCATGTTTAGGCTGCCGAGATTTCACCCGACTCGATCTGCTCGCGTTCGATCGATTCAAACAGGGCTTTGAAATTGCCCTCACCAAACCCGTCATCCCCTTTACGCTGAATGAACTCAAAGAAGATCGGGCCAATGACTGTTTTCGAAAAGATCTGCAGCAGAATCTTGGTCTCACCGCCATCAACTACACCTTCGCCGTCGATCAGAATGCCGTGCTTCATCATCCGATGCTTGGGCTCATCATGGCCGGACACACGGTCGTAAGACATGTCATAATAGGCCTCGTTCGGACCGGGCATGAACTTCAGACCCTTCTCGGCAATGGCATCGGTCGAGGCGTAGATATCGTCGCTGCCCACCGCGATATGCTGGATGCCTTCGCCATTGTACTTCTTCAGGTAGGAGACGATCTGTCCGGTCTCTCCACGATCTTCATTGATCGGAATGCGGATGCGACCACAAGGTGAAGTCAACGCGCGACTGTAAAGCCCGGTGAACTTACCTTGAATGTCGAAAAAGCGGATTTCACGGAAGTTGAACAGGTCGCCATAGAATTTGAACCACTTGTCCATGTTGCCCTTGAACACGTTGTGGGTCAGGTGATCTAGATAGTAGAACCCATCGCCGCGCGGTTTTGACTGCTCCAGCCATTCAAATTCCTCGTTGTAGGGCGAGGTGTCATAATACTGATCGATGAAGTAGATCAGCGAACCACCAATGCCCTTGATCGCCGGAACATTCATGGTCTTGTCTGCGCCATCATAGGGCTCAGCCCCTTTGGCGATCGCGTGCTCATAAGCCTTCTGAGCATCAACAACGCGCCAGCCCATGGCAGGGGCGCAGGGGCCGTGCTCGGCCACGAATTTGGCTGCAAAACTATCAGGATCCGCGTTCAGGATGTAGGTTACATCACCCTGTTGCCAAAGCTCGACCTTGGGGGTGTTGCGGTGATAGCCGACATAGTCGAAGCCCATTCGCGCAAACAGGTCTCGCAGCTCTTGCGGCTCGGGGTGTGCGAATTCAACAAACTCAAACCCGTCGGTACCGGCTGGGTTTTCTTCGCTGATGACAGATTTCGGGGCGTTATGCGGGAAAGGACCCATGGCGCGTCTCCTCGGAAAACAGGAAGTTCTTTGCTGATTCAAAAATACGCCTTAATGAGTGCTGTTTCTGCGCATTGTTTTCGTATAAACTAAGTTTAGATGCGTACTTTCCGCATATTGATTGCAAATCTTGAGGAAACGCCGCACGTGCTGGATCGGATTGATATCGGAATACTCGCAGCTTTGCAGCGCGACGCGCATCTGACGTCGCAGCAATTGGGTGATGTGCTGAATCTATCCGCCAGTCAGGCGGGCCGTCGCCGACAGCGCCTTGAGGCCGAGGGTTACATCACTGGGTACACCGCACGACTGGACCCGCTGAGGCTGGGGCTACAGGTTCAGGGGTTCATTCAGGTGCATCTGGGCACTCATGGTCCCGAACAATCCGCAGGCTTCGCCCGCATGGTCAACACCCGCCCCGAGATCACCAGCGCCTGGACGATGACAGGTGAGGCAGATTATCTGCTTCACGTCTATTGTGACGACTTATCCGCACTCAATACCTTGCTTCACGAAGTGATCCTGCCGCATCCTGCAGTTGCACGGGTGCAAAGCCAGATCGTAATGGACCAATTGAAACGCGACGCGCCGCTCCCAACCTGAGCGGATTTAAGAGGACAATAATGAACGAGTTCCTTTATCAGGCATCGATCTATCTGGCAGCTGCGGTGATCGCGGTGCCGCTTTCCGCCCGTCTGGGTCTGGGATCGGTGCTGGGTTATCTGGCCGCAGGCATCGCGATTGGACCAATTCTGGGGCTAGTTGGCGCAGAGACCGAAAGCCTACAGCATGTGGCCGAATTCGGCGTCGTGATGATGCTGTTCCTGATCGGGCTCGAGCTTGAGCCCCGTGCCTTGTGGGATATGCGGGACAAATTGTTAGGCTTGGGCGGGCTGCAGGTCGGCCTGTCGACCGCCGCAATCGCAGCTGTGGCGTTCTATGCGGGTCATCAGTGGTCGGTGGCGCTGGCGGTTGGATTAACCTTGTCACTTTCTTCCACGGCAATCGTGCTGCAGACCCTGTCCGAAAAGGGCCTGATGCAAACCAACGGAGGTCGAGCGACCTTCTCGGTCCTGCTGACGCAGGACATTGCCGTAATCCCGATCCTAGCTTTCCTGCCGCTGCTTGCCCTGCCCGCAAGCATCCACATCGAAGATGACGGCTCCATCAGCCGCGGCGTAGGCATAGCCAAAGACGCGGATTATCACGCCAAACTCTCGCTGGTCGAAGGTCTGCCCGGCTGGGCCGTTACGCTTGTCACCATTGGCGCCGTCGCGTTTGTCGTATTGGCCGGCATCTACCTGACCCGCCCACTGTTCCGTTTCATCCACGCCACCCACCTGCGCGAAATGTATACGGCACTGGCGCTAATGATCGTGGTCGGCATCTCGTTCCTGATGACCCTTGTGGGCCTGTCGCCCGCTCTTGGCGCGTTTCTGGCCGGAGTGGTTCTGGCCAGTTCGGAGTTCCGACACGAAATGGAAAGCGACCTTGAGCCGTTCAAGGGGCTGTTGCTGGGCCTGTTCTTCATCACCGTGGGCGCTGGGATCGATATCGGGTATTTCTTCGCCGACCCGTTTGACCTGATCGGTTTGGCCTTACTGGTCATACTGGCCAAGGGGATCATCCTGTTCATCGTCGGGCGCGCCTTCAAGCTGCGCGGGCGCGATCACTGGCTGTTCACGCTGGGTTTGGCCCAGGCCGGCGAATTCGGCTTTGTCTTACTGGCGTTTTCTACGCAGCAGAACGTGATTCCGCCGGGCTTGTCGCAAAAACTGTTGATGATCATTGCGCTGACCATGTTGATCACACCGCTTCTGTTTATCGTCTACGACGTACTTTCGCGCTTTCTCGGCGAGAGCAATCCGCAGGTTGAACCCGATCAGATCGACGAAAAAGGCCCTGTCATCATCGCCGGGATCGGTCGCTTTGGGCAGATCGTCAACCGGCTGGTACAGGCAAGTGGGTTTAAAACAGTTGTTCTGGACCACGATATCGAAACGATCCAGCTGATGCGACGGTTCGGTGTCAAAGGCTTCCTTGGCGACCCCACTCGCCCCGAATTGCTGCGTGCTGCTGGAATCGAAAAGGCAGCGGTCCTTGTCGCGGCCATGGATGACTACAAACAGGTCACCCGTCTCGTCGGATATGCCCGCCGCCAGCGGCCCGATCTGCACATCATCGCCCGCGCCCGCGACCGCAACCATGTCTATGAACTGTATCAGGCCGGGGCCAACGACATTGTCCGCGAGATGTTCGACGGATCGCTACGCGCGGGCCGCTATGTTTTGGAGAATATCGGCCTCAGTGAATACGAGGCCGCACAGGCCGAGCAGACCTTCTATCACCACGACCGGGGATCGGTGCGCGAGCTTGCAGAACTGTGGATCCCCGGCATGCCGACAGCCGAAAACAAGAAATACATCGAGCGTGCGCGGCAACTGGAAAAAGATCTGGAAACCGCGCTGCTGGAACTGGCCGAGGAACACGCCAAGAAGTCGGCTTAACCGTCCGACACACCCGCTTCAGCGAATGTCGCCATGCCGGAATGGCAAGCAACCGCGCTTTTCAGAATGTTGATCGCCAACGCCCCGCCCGAGCCCTCGCCCAAGCGCAAACCTAGGCTCAGCAACGGCTCTTTGCCCAGCTTGTCCAGCATCGCGGCATGTGCGCCCTCGGCGCTTTGGTGGCCCGCGATGGTGTGATCAAGCGCTGTTTCCGAAATCTGCGCCAGACAGGCTGCGGCTGCGGTACAGATGAATCCATCCAGAATGACCGGTATCCGCAATACGCGCGCGGCGGCTATCGCGCCAGCCATAGCCGCAATCTCGCGTCCGCCGAGGCACCTTAGAATATGCAGCCCATCGCCCTGACCATGCAGAGCGACGCCTTCCGCAACAACCCGGGTTTTGTTCGCCAGTCCGACATCATCCACACCGGTCCCGCGCCCGGTCCAGTCGGCGGCATCCCCGCCAAATAGCGCGCAAGCGATGGCGGCAGCCGGCGTGGTATTTCCGATCCCCATCTCTCCAACAACCAGCAGATCGGCCTGCGGATCAACCGCCTGCCATCCTGTGCGCAGTGCGCTTAGAAATTCCTCTTCGCTCATCGCGGGGGTTTGGGTAAAATCTGCGGTCGGACGGTCCAGCTCCAGCGCGTGCACGTCCATCTTCGCGCCCGCAGCCTTTGCCAACTGGTTGATCGCCGCGCCGCCATGTTCGAAATTCATGACCATCTGCACCGTCACTTCGGGCGGGAACGCCGAGACACCTTGAGCAGTTACGCCATGGTTGCCCGCAAACACGATGACCTGCGGCGCATCGATCTGAGGCCGCGCATCCCCGCGCCAACCTGCATACCAGATCGCCAGATCCTCAAGCCGCCCCAACGCGCCGGGCGGTTTGGTTAGTTGACCGTTGCGCTCTTCCGCGCCCTGCTTGGCAGCGGTGTCCGGACCGGGTGCGCCGGTCAGCGCATTTCGGAAACTGTTCAGGTCATTGAGTTCGGGCAGCATGGAAAGCCTCGTTGCATCAGAGTGGTTGTGTGTGTTTAACCAATGCTGGCAAAGCAACAAGACCCGGAAAGGCCTGGGAGTGACCAAAAACGACACCGCCCCGTTTTCCCTGTGGGATATCCCGCTGGCTCTGGTCCTTTTGACGCGCCTGCCCCTACCGCGCCTGCCCGATCAAGCGTTCACCCGCCAGTCGCGTGCGGCTTGGGCCTATCCCCTTGCCGGGCTTGTTGTGGGGGCGCTGGCTTGCGGAGTCGCCTGGATTGCAATCTGGGCGCAGCTGCCAACCCTTGCCACCGCCGCCCTGCTGGTCGCCGCGTTGATCATCGCAACCGGAGCGATGCACGAAGACGGGCTAGCCGATACAGTCGATGGGCTTTGGGGCGGCTTTACAGCCGAACGTCGGTTGGAGATCATGAAAGACAGCCATATCGGCACCTACGGCGTGCTGGCCTTGCTGCTGGCCCAACTGCTCCGAATTGCGGCTGTCATGGCGCTGATCGGTGCAGGTCTGTTGACGGGCGTGTTGGCCGCCTGCCTGTTCTCACGCGCCATGCTGCCCGCGCTGACGCGCCTGCTGCCCAATGCCCGCAAATCGGGGCTGAGCCATTCTGTTGGTGCGCCCCCTGTGTCAGCGGTTCTGGCTGGCATCGGGTTGGCCGTCGTACTGTCGTTAGTGCTGCTGGGCGGATCAGCTATTCCGCCGGTGCTCTGCGCCCTGCTTGCAGCGGCTTTTGTCGCTCGCATCGCCAAGACCAAGATCGGTGGCCAAACCGGTGATATTCTGGGGGCCACGCAGCAGACCTCGGAAATCACCTTCCTCCTGGCGCTGACAGCCTCAATCTAAGACGCCCCACCGGTTTCAATGCGCAGCGTCGCGCCACAGTGTTTGCAATGCACAGCATCCGGATCGTGCCGGAACAGGCCGCAGCTTGGGCATTTGTAGCGCACTTTCTGCGGCATGAAGATCGCCTGCGCCAGACGGACAAACAACGCCACGCCAACAACCATGATGAAAACGGAAAACAGCTTTCCCGCTGGTGTGCCCAGCGTGATATCTCCGAACCCCGTTGTCGTCAGGGTCGCCATAGTGAAATAAAGCGCGTCGATATAGGGGGTCTGCGCATCTTCGGGGACGAAAAAGACCAGTACTGCAGTCGAGGTTGCAAAAACAAAGACCATCAGGTTGATCGCTGCAATCACCGCGTCCTCGTGGGTTCGAAAGAAAGGACTATCTCGGCGTAAATCCCGCAGCAGATGATAGGAATGGATCAGCCGCAACGCGCGCAGTATCCGCAGGAACGCAAGATTGCCGGTCAGGAACGGGTCAAGCAGCAGCGACACGATCACAACGATGTCTGCCATCGTGTAAATCTGGCGCAACAGTTTCCAGCGGTCTTTGGAAATCCACATCCGCGCGCAGAAATCCATTAGGATGATCAGCCCGACACCCAGACTTGCCGCCGTCAGCCCAGGCCCGTGCGGGATGTTCGCCGTGGAGACAAAAAAGATGATCGAGGCGATATCGAACAGGATTAGCCCATAGCGAAACCAGACCGAGATCGGCTCGTGGCTGATGTAGAGAAACTTGACAGTTTGCTTCATCATGTCCCCGTATCTTCCTGCAGTTACAGAAAAATACCCGACACACACCACAAGACCAAGCGCCTAGTCACGAAAAAGGGCCGCCCCGGATATCGGGACGACCCTTAAATTGGCTTGAACGCGATCAGGCTGCGCGTGAGGTCAGAACCTCATCGACCTGTTTGGCAGCCGAAATCTCATCGGCGCCAGAAACTGCGGCCACTTCGCGTGTCAGACGTTCCAGCGCGGCTTCGTACAGCTGACGCTCGGAATAACTCTGCTCGCGCTGGTCGTCGGTGCGGTGCAGGTCGCGGACCACTTCGGCGATCGAGATCAAGTCGCCCGAGTTGATCTTTTGCTCGTATTCCTGCGCCCGGCGCGACCACATGGCACGCTTGACCTTGGCTTTGCCCTTCAGCGTCTTCATTGCCTGGCTGATCACATCCGGTGAGCTGAGCGACCGAAGCCCCGATTCAGTGACCTTGTTAGTCGGCACGCGCAGGGTCATTTTGTCTTTTTCAAAAGAAATCACGAACAGCTCAAGCGAGAAGCCTGCAACTTCCTGCTCTTCGATTGATACGATCTGACCTACGCCATGAGCCGGGTAGACGACATAATCGTTCGGGCGGAACTCAAGCTTTTTCGATTTCGACATTCATATTCATCCTTCATTTCTGATCGGGACATGAGACGACAAAAGCACCACAGCCGAGGCCCTGTATGGCCCCGTCAGGCGGCTTATTTGTCATAAATTCAGAACTCCAAAGCGAGCATACTTACGGAGCACATCCCAATCACAGTCATCATTCGGTCCTAAGTATATCACAAATTTGCGACACTCAAAAGACCGCGCCAAGGTAAATGGGAAATTCCCTTTCTACCTCAACTAATTAATGCACAGATTGATGCCAAATGAACGGTAACCGGCTGCCGAATCGGTCAACCGCCCTCGCCGGGGGCTTCCGAGAAATATTTCTCCATCTTGCCTTCTTCGCCGTCGCGTTCCTCGGCCTCGGGTAAGGGGTCTTTTTTGGTCACGATCACCGGCCACATTTCCGAGTATTTCCGGTTGAATTCGACCCATTGCTCCATCCCCGGCTCGGTGTCGGGGCGGATGGCGTCGGCGGGGCATTCGGGCTCGCAGACACCGCAGTCAATGCATTCGTCGGGGTGAATGACCAATGTGTTTTCACCTTCGTAGAAACAATCCACCGGACAAACCTCGACACAGTCGGTGTATTTGCAGCCAATGCAGTTTTCGGTGACAACGTAGGTCATGTTGGATTTCCCGTTTGCGCTTTGGCGACTAGCTAATCCAGTCTGACCGCCGCTTCAAGGTCAGATCACCCCTTTGGGATGCGAGAAAGATCAAGCGCGCGTCTTTCTTTCTTGGTTGGACGACCTTTTCCCTCAAACGCAGGATTCTTGGGCGATACGTCCTGCTTTTCGGTCATATCCAAGTACAAAGCTTGCGCCTCGGGCGCCGGGCCGCGACGCACGCCAAGCGCTTCGATACGTACAACCCGAACAATACGCCCCTGCGGAAAGGTCAGGACATCTCCGGGTGCCACGGCTTGCGCCGGTTTCAGCACCCGATTTCCGTTCAGACGCACATGGCCGCCGCTGACCTGTTTGGCGGCCAGGCTACGGGTCTTGAAGAACCGCGCCTGCCACAACCATTTGTCGATCCGCAGCTTGGCCTCGGCCATCGCGGATCAGTTGCCGTCCTTCAGACCCATCAACGCTGCCGCAAATGGGTTATCGGGATCGATTGCCTTTTCCTTTTTGGGTGGCCGTGACGAGAAGGTCTTGGCGCCCTGAGGCTTGCCCCCCTTCTTGCTATGCGGCTTGCCCTGAGGTTTACCACGCGGCTTGCCCTTGCCCTGCCCCTGCTCGCGACGCGGACCACGGTTTTGCTGACGTTGGCGCCCCCAAGTGAAGGTGTAGAACACCTCAATTTCGGGCTCATCCGATTTGGACTCTGCTGATTTCTCAGTGGCCGTAGCCTCTGCTGCCGCCTCGGTGCTTTCGGAGGCTTCGGCTGCCGTCTCGGCGGTTATACCGACGTCATCCGCTTCGGCATTTGCGGTCGGTGTCTCATCGACGACGGGTTGTTCCTCAGCTTCCGCCACAGGCTGCTCCGTGGGGACCGGTTTGGCCTTCTCACGTTCGCCGCGTTCGGCCTTGTAACCCAGTCCCTGCATCAGGTCTGCAAACTGTTCCAAGGTCATGCCGGTAATCGACAACATGTCGGGTTTGGCTTCGAACCCACCGCGGCTATCCTCGGACCGCAGCATGTCGGCCAGCCGTTCCAGCATATCGATCCGGATTGAGCGTTCGCCCGCATCGCGGTAGCCGCACATGGTGTCATAGCCCTGCGGCGCGTCCTTGGCGACCGGAACGGTAACCAGACCCGGAGGTGGTGCTTCGGGGAACTCCTGCAAGCCACCGGACAATGCCCAAAGTACCAGACGCAGGCGCGTTGGCGCGGGTTTCAGCAGCAGCGGCATGAAGATGGTGAATTGACCGAACCGGATGCCATGTTTACGCAGTGCACCACGGGCATCCTGATCCAGATCCTTGACCTCTTGCGCGACCTGCGCGCGCGGCAGAACGCCCAGCGCCTCGACCATGCGGAAGGCAAAACCTTTGGCCAGACCGCTCAGCTCCTCATCCCGCGACAGGTTCAGCAGCGGCTCGAACAGGGCTGCCACTTTGCGGTCGATGAAATGCTGCAGGCGGCGCTGAACCTTCTGTTCCACGTCCGGCCCGGCGGCCTCATCGACAAAAACCTCGACTACAGGCTTGAGAGGCTCGGCACCGGCAACAAGTTTGCCCACGGCATACTCGCCCCACATCAGGCCACCCTGATCGGTGAAATCAATTTCGGTATCGGGCGCATTGTAGAAGCGATCGGCACGCAGATGGAATTGCGGCGCGAGTGCTTGCAGAGAGGCTGACTTCAAGGCTTTCGCTTCAGTCCCCTGCGCGCTTTTGTCCGGGGTAAACCGGAACCCTTCCAGACGACCGACGAATTCGCCTTCGACGGTCACTTCACCCTTGTCATTTACTTCGGCCAAAAGGGCCTCCTTCTGTTTGAGCCGGCGCAGCAACACTGACGTGCGCCGGTCCACAAATCGCTGAGTCAAACGGTCGTGAAGAGCGTCCGACAGCCTGTCTTCTACAGTGCGCGTTTCCTCGCGCCAATGGGATTCGTCACGCACCCAACCGTTTCGTTGCGCAACATATGTCCAAGTGCGAATATATGCCAACCTTTTGGACAATGCATCAATGTCGCCATGGGTTTGGTCGATACGGCGGATTTGCCGCGCCATGAAATCATCGGGGATACTTCCGCGCTCATGCAGATGGCCATAGATCACCTCAAGCAGGCTGGCATGTTCGGCATGGCTGATGCCGCGAAAATCGGGGATTCTGCACACATCCCATAGCAAACGGATCGACGGTCCATCGCTGGCACGGGCAACAACTTCGGTGACTTGGGACAGAGATTTCAGGACGTTCAGATCGTCAGCTGGCCGCGCTTTGATCAGGTGCTCATTGTCTGGGCTGACCTCAAGCGAGTCGATTAGTGCGTCGATTGAGCCGAACCGCAAAGCGGCATTCCGCCAATTCAACTTTTTCATAGGCGTGAACCGGCTGTCCATAATGGCTTGGGCTACGCCCTCATCCAGCGGCGGAGCCTCGCCCGTCACACCAAACGTGCCATCCGACATTCCGCGCCCGGCCCGTCCTGCGATCTGGGCCAACTCGTTGGGGGCAAGAGGCCGCATTCGGCGGCCATCAAACTTGGTCAGAGATGAGAACGCCACATGGTTCACATCCAGGTTCAACCCCATACCGATGGCATCCGTAGCCACCAGATAATCAACCTCACCGTTTTGATAGAGGTCAACCTGCGCATTCCGCGTGCGAGGGCTGAGCGCCCCCATGACGACCGCCGCCCCGCCCTTTTGGCGACGAAGCAGCTCGGCGATGGCATAGACATTGTCGACCGAGAATCCGACGATCGCACTGCGCGCAGGCATTCGGCTGATCTTTTTCGAACCGGAATAGACCAGCTGAGACATCCGTTCACGCCGGATGAACTGCGCTTCGGGCACAAGGGCCGCGATGGGGCCGCGCATGGTGTCAGAGCCGAGAAACAGCGTTTCATTGGTGCCGCGCGACCGCAACAGGCGGTCAGTAAAGACATGGCCGCGCTCGGGATCCGCGCAAAGCTGAATTTCGTCAATCGCCACAAAATCAGTGCCCATGCCTTCTGGCATCGCCTCAACTGTACAGACCCAGTATTGGGTGCGCGGCGGTACGATCCGTTCCTCGCCTGTCACCAGCGCCACAACAGACGGACCGCGAATAGCGACAATCTTGTCATAGACTTCGCGCGCGAGCAGCCGCAGCGGCAGACCGATGACACCGGTCCGGTACCCCAGCATACGTTCAATCGCGTAGTGAGTTTTACCTGTGTTCGTCGGGCCAAGTACGGCCACTACCCGGGATGACCCGCTCACCTTTGCCCCCTGCGCCCTGAGACTTACAGCGCCTTGCCTTCAACCTGAGGCTTCAGCCGATTCACGGCATTGGTTACTTCTTCATGATGGGGATGTATAGCCAGCGCACGTGAATAGGCCTCAAGTGCTTGTTCTGGCTTGCCCACGATCTCAAAGATGAGGCCAAGGCCGTAGATAGCGTCGTAGTTGTTCGGATTCAGCGTCAATGCCTGTTCAAGATCCGCCGCAGCCATGCCAAACCTGTCAATGCCGAAGAAAACCGAAGCGCGCACATGCCAACCCTCGGCAAATTCGGGTGCGTGATCGGTAAGCGCCGTCAAATGATCAAGCGCGGCCTCGACATCCCCGTCATCCAGCGCTTCGCGTCCGCGTTCCAACAGCAAATCCGCCGAAGCCGAACCTGATTGTGACCACAGCGCCTGCAATTGCCGATCCAATCCGATGGCCTGTTCGGGCGTCGATTGTGCCAGTTGCTGCAACAGTGATGCCTCGTCCCGCGAATCCGCCTGCTGCGCGATGCAACTGGTGGAAAACGTGACTATGACGGCAAGTGCCGCGACGGTACGTTTGAGATTGGTGATTGCAATACCCATAACAATGGTCAGTGTAGCGTAGCGACCGGGGATGTCCATTCACGGCGCATGAACAATATGAGGAAGACCATGAGCGATATTCTGGAAAAAGCCGCGGCGGCATTGAATGAGAAACTGTCGGGCGGCGATTTCGATGCGTCAGCCAAATTTGCCATTGCCGATCTGGGTTCTATCATTCTGGATGCAAGCGGTGCGCGGGTAAGCGACGAAGATGCTGATGTGACCCTCAGCGCCGATGCGGACACCTTTGAACAGATTCTCAGCGGTGACCTGAACCCAACCGGTGCGTTTATGTCCGGCAAGCTGAGCGTTGACGGAGACATGGGTATTGCCATGAAACTCGCCTCGGTGCTGGCCTGATGGAGTTTTCGCCGGCCCCCTTATTCGAAGACGTGGCCGGCGGCCCTGCCGATGGTGCGGCGCATTGGCTGATCACCGAAGATGGCAAACGTATCCGCGTGGCACATTGGCTGCCCGGAGGCGATACGCACGGCACGGTGATGCTGTTCCCCGGTCGCACGGAATACATCGAAAAATATGGTGATACCGCCAAGGAATTTGTGAACCGGGGCTTTGCAAGCTTCGCGGTCGATTGGCGCGGGCAAGGGCTTGCAGATCGCCTGCTGGATGATCCGCGGATCGGTCATATCGAACAATTCACCGATTACCAGCACGACGTTCGCTCAATACTGAAACTGGCCGAAAAACTGGAGTTGCCCAAGCCCTGGTACGTCATAGGCCATTCCATGGGCGGAGCTATAGGGCTTCGCGCCGTTCTGGAGGGGGCTGATTTTGCGGCCTGCGCCTTTACGGGCCCGATGTGGGGGATTTTCTTTACACCAATCATGAAGCCGCTCAGCCAGCTAACTGCCTATTGGGGGCCACGCTTGGGCTTGGGCGAGAAAACACCGCCCACCACCACGCTAGAGAGCTATGTGGCCTCACAGCCCTTCGAAGGAAACGTGCTGACACGCGATCCGGCGATGTACCGAATGATGCAGGATCAGTTGGCCGCACACCCTGAACTTGCTTTGGGCGCACCGTCTACCATCTGGCTGCGCGAGGCGCTGGATGAATGCACCTGGCTGATGGAACAGACCGCGCCCGAGATCCCTGCCCTGACCTTCTTGGGCAGCCACGAACAGATCGTGGACCGCAAGGCCATTCGGGCACGTATGGCCAACTGGCCTAGCGGTACTCTGGTCGAGATTCCCAACGGCGAACACGAAGTTCTGATGGAGGCGCCCGAGGTGCGCGGGCCGGTCTTTGATCAACTTGCTGCACATTTCGCGGCAGCCGCGGCGAAACCAAAACCCGAGCCCTGTCATTAAGGTTTGACCAGACAGCTTGCTTGTGATCCGGACGTGCCGCGCCTAAATGTTTGCCAACGCAGTTTTTTCGAGGTGTTCCATGCGCGACCTTCCCTTTCCCGTCCGTGATGCAAATGCAGGCGGCAGTGCCGATGATCTGGGCAATTTGCCGGAATGGGATCTGACGGACCTCTATGCCTCGGAAGATGCACCCGAACTGGCCCGCGATCTGGACTGGTTGGAGGGCGAATGTGCGTCCTTTGCCACTGATTATGAGGGTAAGCTGGCCGAATTGGACGCAGCTGGCCTACTGACCTGCGTGCTGCGCAACGAAAAGATCAACGCCATCGCCGGGCGGATCATGTCCTTTGCCGGATTGCGCTATTACCAACTGACCACCGACGCGGATCGCGCCAAGTTCCTGTCTGACATGCAGGAGAAGATCACCGTCTTCACCACGCCTCTGGTGTTCTTCACGCTGGAACTGAATCGCATCGACGATGACGCGCTGGCTGCGCATTTTGCCGCCAATTCTGATCTGGCGCGATACGAGCCCGTGTTCCGCCGTATCCGCGCGATGAAGCCTTATCAACTATCCGACGAGCTTGAGAAATTTCTGCACGATCTCGGCGTGGTCGGCGATGCATGGGAGCGCCTGTTCGACGAGACAATTGCGGGCCTGACCTTTACCGTTGATGGCGAAGAGTTGAATATCGAAGGTACGCTGAACCTTTTGACCGAGCAGGATCGTGCCAAACGTGAAGCTGCCGCGCGCGAACTGGCCAGCGTTTTCCAAAGCAATATCAAAACCTTCGCACGCGTGCACAATACGCAGGCCAAGGAAAAAGAAATCGTTGACCGCTGGCGCAACATGCCAACTGCTCAGACTGGTCGCCACCTGTCGAACGATGTCGAGCCCGAAGTGGTCGAAGCCCTGCGCGAGGCCGTTGTGGCCGCCTACCCCAAGCTGAGCCATCGTTACTACGAACTGAAACGTAAATGGCTTGGTCTGGACGTGATGCAAGTGTGGGACCGTAATGCTCCGTTGCCGATGGAGGACACCCGCATCGTCGATTGGTCAGAGGCCGAGAAGACGGTGATGGACGCCTATAACGCGTTTGATCCTCGGATGGGTGAGATCGCAGCTCCCTTCTTCTCGAAGGGTTGGATCGATGCGGCCGTGAAGCCCGGAAAAGCCCCCGGCGCATTTGCGCATCCCACCGTGACCGAAGTTCATCCCTACGTGATGCTCAACTATCTGGGCAAACCGCGCGATGTGATGACCTTGGCGCATGAATTGGGCCACGGCGTGCATCAGGTATTGGCCGCAGATCAGGGCGAGATGCTATCGTCCACACCGCTTACGCTTGCCGAAACCGCCAGCGTGTTCGGCGAAATGCTGACCTTCCGCAAAATGCTGGATCAGGCCGAGACTCCGGAACAGCGCAAGGTGCTGCTGGCCGGCAAAGTCGAGGATATGATCAACACGGTCGTTCGCCAGATCGCCTTCTACGACTTCGAATGCAAACTGCACGCCGCCCGTCGTGAGGGCGAGCTGACACCAGACGATATCAACGCCCTTTGGATGAGCGTTCAGGCTGAAAGCCTTGGCCCCGCATTCGAATTCATGGACGGGTACGAGACTTTCTGGGCCTATATCCCGCACTTCGTCCACTCGCCGTTCTACGTCTATGCCTATGCCTTCGGTGATGGCCTCGTGAACGCGCTGTATTCGGTTTACGAAAGCGGTGCGGACGGGTTCGAGGAAAAGTATTTCGAGATGCTGCGCGCCGGTGGCTCCAAGCACCATAAAGAGCTTCTGGCCCCGTTCGGACTGGACGCCAGCGACCCTGAGTTCTGGGACAAAGGCCTGTCGATGATCTCGGGATTTATTGACGAACTGGAAGCGATGGAAAGCTAAAGTTGAAAGGCAGCCTGTATGGCTGCCTCATTTCTCTTTGGCTGATTTCATCGTCGTCACGAAAATGGCCGTGACAATCAATACCGCGCCAACAATCGAAAGCGGTGTGATCGTTGCGCCCAGGAACAGTGCCGAGTTGACAAAGGTAAACACAACCGAGGCGGCGAATAGCAACGTCGCCGTCAATGTCGACACGCGGGCGGCGGCCTCGTACCAAAGATAATAGGCAAGCGCGGTGGGTAAAACGCCCAGAAGGATCAAGAAGATCACGTCGTTTGCGGTCGGCATCTGAATAGAAAAAGCCGCCAGTGGCACCAGCAAAACGCCCGAACACAAAAAGATGCCAAACAAGAAGTTCAACCTTTCGGCAGTGGTCTCCGATGACTGCATCGCGCGGCTGCTGGAAATCAGGAACACCGCCCAGCTAAGTCCCGCCCCGATTTCCATCAGATCGCCCAGCAGGGGTTCTCCCCCGCCTTGAAAATCCCGATAGACGGTTAGAAACACACCGAGGATCGCCAGCAGGGTTGCCAATACATCAGTCCGGCCAACGGTGGTATCCGCGAAGAAATACAGGAATATCAACACAAAGAACGGCGCGGTATTCTCAAGCACCATCGCATTCGCGGCACCTGTATGCTCCAGGCCAATATGGAACAAAATATAGTTCACCACCGTCGACAACACCGCCAGTCGGAAGTTCCAATCCCTGTACTGGATTGAAACCCGTGCGCCCATCACCCGCAACATGCAGTAAATCGCAAAAGCAGCAATGAACAGGCGCGACACGGCAATCTGTAACCCGCCGAGATCACTAGTCAAATATCGCACGATAACGCTGTGCGTGCCCCATAGAAACGCGGCTAGGAACCCAAGAACCAACCCGTTTTGTAGTACTGATCTCTGCGGCTGATCCTTCACCGGGTGCTCCTCGCGTTATTTCAACTGACTGTCTTTCGAACCCCGCCGATTGATCCCGCCGCGGGATTTGAAGCTGCTGTCACGCTCTTGCTGGCAATCCAGGCACAGCTTTACGCCGGGCAGAGCAAGGCGGCGTTTTTCGGGGATCGGTTCTTCGCATTCAGCACAATGTGTCAGGCTTTCGCCCACAGGTCGCTTTTGCGCCTGCATCCGCGCCAGTTCATCTGAAATCGACGCTTCGATCTGTTCACTCACCGCGCCATCGCGCGCCCAGCCGCCCGCCATTTAGCCCTCCTGATCCGGTCGGGACAGGATACGCGAGACACCACAGGGGTGGCAAGCTAGAGCGAAACGGCGGCGTCAAAGACCTGATCGATAACCTCTTGTGTGCCCCTCACGAATTCCAATGAACAGGGATATTCAACCCCTTCGCGAACCGATCGGCAGAACGCTTCGACCTGCAATTGATAGTGGTTGTCCGCAGGAAACCGGGGCACCAGAACTTCAAGGCCCGGTCGGTGCAGTTCAACTCGCGCCTCGCCGAACACACGGGCATTGAACGGAGCGGTTAGACGGATCATGCCACCTTCTCCGTGAAACACCATTTCCTGATGTGGATGCATGCGTGTAGAGACGTAGGCGGAATAGGTAAATTCGGGAAACTGCGCGCGTATCTCGGTGAAGACATCCACGTCATTTTCCCACCGGATCGCACCGCTGACCGAGACCGGCTCTTGCCCAGTCGCAAACCGAGCGCTGCCGATAACATACACCCCGATGTCACGCAGCCCGCCCCCACCGGTTTCCGCACGGTTGCGGATGTTGCCCGTGTCCGCCCGGTTGTCATAGCTGAACGCCCCGGTGACATGGACCAGCCGGCCGATCGCTCCGTCCGCGATCAGTTTACGGGTCAGATGCCACTGAGGGTGATGCACGATCATATATGCTTCGGCAGCCAGCAAACCCGTCTGGTCCCTCTTTGCGATCAGCGCGTCAAACTCATCGGCCCGCATGGTCATCGGCTTTTCGCACAGCACATGCTTGCCCGCATCCAGCGCCTTCAGGCTCCATTCGACATGAAGATGGTTGGGCAGCGGGATGTACACCGCCTCAATCTCAGGATCGGCTAGCAATGCCTCATAGCTGTTGTAGACATTCAAATCAGGGCAATATCTGGCAAAGGGCTCGGCCTTGGCCGGGTCCGAGGTCGCCAACCCCGCCAGCCGCGCGCCCTCTGCCGCATGGATGGCGGGCGCCATGTGTTGTCGTGCGAATCTGGCTGCACCCAGAACACCCCAATTGACCGGTTTATGCATTTGCGCCCCCTAAAAATTGATGTAACCCGCCCAGGGCGAGTTCTATGTAATTCAGTTCCTGGTCTGTCTATCAACCACCTGCCAATAAGTCAGTCCTATCTCTATCTATTTGAAAATCATACGCCTCAATAAATTTTTTGATGAGATTAAAAGACCCCGATAACCTTATACTTTATATCGATAATCTAAAATCGATCGGCGTCAAACCTGCCCTCGCAATTCAGTTTTGTTGATCCAGTCTAATACTGCCGCCGTAGCTCAAACATCGACTGAATCATGCTCGGAATGTGCTCTGGCAACATCCGGAGCAACGGCAAACAGGGTGGGAGGCTTACTGAAATGCCAGCAACACATACGATTACAGGAACAGTGCTAAAAAGCGGAGATCCCGGAACGTTTGACAGCGACAATCAGGATTTCGACATTCTCCGCGAAGCGGTGATTGCAGCCGGGCTGGCGGAAACGCTGGACAATCCTGAGGCAGAACTGACTGTCTTTGCCCCAAATGACGCCGCCTTTATTACTCTGGCACAAACACTTGGGTATCAAGGGGATGACGAGGCTGGAGCATTGGGCCACATCATCAAGGCGCTCACCCTGCTTGGCGGCGGAGACCCTATCCCTTTGCTAACCAACATTTTGAAGTATCACGTGGTCGATGGTGAGTTCGACAGCACCACAGTGGTCGGTCTAGGCGACGGGGCTGAAATCCAAACTCTGCTTGGGTCGTCAGTCGAACTGAACCTTGAAAGCGATCCCCCCAGTCTGGGCGATGCCGATCCGGGCATCGACGATCCCGGCTTGATCGCGTTCGACGTGGATGCGTCAAACGGTATCATTCACGTACTTGACGGCGTACTTCTACCCGTCTCGGTGTCGGGCATTCTGGGCAAAAAGAACACGGACTTTATCCTGGGTGACAGCAGCGATGAATTCATCTTTACCGGACGCGGCAAAGACTTTGTTCACGGTGATGGTGGCAATGACGTGATCAACACCGGCTCGGGCAATGATGTGGCGCTTGGCGGTGCCGGGAACGACATAATCTTCGGGGGGCGCGGAAAGGATATTCTGCGTGGCGATGAAGGCCATGACAAAATCTTCGGAGGGCGTGGGAAAGACATCATCGACGGCGGCGAAGGCAATGACAAACTCTATGGTGGGCGCGGTAAGGATACGTTTGTATTCGATGAAGACGACGGTCACGACTGGATTGTCGATTTCCGCGTCGGCAAGGACAAGATCGACCTGTCCGAATACGATGGCATCAACAGCTTTGAGGACATCGAAGACGATATCGACGGTAAGCTCTTCGGGTCTAAGATCGAGTTGGACGACGGAGACAGCATCTATCTGTCAGGCGTCTGGGCAAGCCACCTCTCCGAGTCCGATTTCATTTTCGCATAACAAAAAAAATCAGCCCGCTCATATGGCGGGCTGATATCAGTCTGAGGTTAGTTTGAACCCAGCATACCTTTTTCGCGCGCTAGATCTCGCATCTTCTTTTGCAGCTTCTCAAACGCGCGCACTTCGATCTGACGAATACGTTCACGGCTGACATTGTACTGCGTGCTCAGCTCTTCCAGCGTAACAGCCTGGTCCATCAGACGGCGCTGAGTCAGGATGTCTTTCTCGCGATCATTCAGAACATCCAGCGCAGCGGCGAGCAATTCGCGCCGGGCTTCCAATTCATCGCGCGCTTCGTAGTCGCCAGCCTGATCGGCATCTTCATCTTCCAGCCAATCCTGCCACTGCATGGTGCCTTCGCCTTCGGACCCCACGGTCGCGTTCAGCGAAGCATCGCCACCGGACATCCGACGGTTCATGCTGATCACTTCTTCCTCGGTCACTCCGAGGTCTTCTGCAATCTTGGCCACGTTTTCAGGACGCAGATCACCCTCTTCCAGCGCGCCAATGCGTGCCTTTGCTTTACGCAGGTTGAAGAACAGCTTTTTCTGCGCCGATGTTGTACCCAGTTTCACCATCGACCACGACCGAAGGACGTATTCCTGGATCGAAGCACGGATCCACCACATGGCATAGGTCGCCAGCCGGAAGCCTTTTTCGGGGTCAAACTTCTTGACCGCCTGCATCAAGCCCACATTGGCTTCGGAAATCACCTCGGCCTGCGGCAAGCCATAGCCGCGATATCCCATGGCGATCTTGGCCGCCAAGCGCAGATGAGACGTGACCATTTTATGCGCGGCCTCGGTATCCTGTTCCTCGACCCAGCGCTTGGCCAGCATATATTCTTCCTCCGGCTCCAGCAGAGGAAACTTGCGAATCTCCTGCATATAGCGGTTCAGCCCACCCTCTGGTGTCGGCGCTGGAAGATTTGAGTAATTTGCCATTTATTTCTGCCCCTTGGACAAATGTTTAAGCCCTTAACATGGGATATGGGTACCAGACCCGATACATTCAAGAGGATCTGTTAACAGTCTGAGATTAACCCTATGTAAAGGAAAGCTGAAAAGGCCTTTTTCACAAGCCTTTGCAGTTTATTTCAGTGGTTTTCTGAGATTTTCCAGCAGGTCCGCCATATCCTGCGGCAGCGGTGCTTCAAAACATAATGCCTGGCCCGAAACCGGGTGTTCGAAGCCTAACACTGCTGCGTGCAGAGCTTGGCGGGGGAAAGCCTGCACCGCCTCGGCGGTTTCGGGCGTGAATGCCCGCGCGGCCAGTTTGCGCTTTCCGCCGTAAACCGGGTCTCCGACAAGCCCGTGGCCGGCATGGGCCATATGGACACGGATTTGATGCGTTCGGCCCGTCTCAAGCCAGCATTCGATCAGAGAGAGGCTGCCCGGCGTTCCAAAAACCTCGACAATCCGTGCCCGCGTTACCGCATGGCGCCCACCGTGAAACAACACAGCCTGCTTTTGTCGATCCGTCTTGTGCCGTGCCAGCTGTGTCGTCAGACGCATGATGTTGCCCGGCTCAAAGCTGACACCCTTGATCCCGCGCAGCCGGGGATCATTGGCATCAGGTACGCCATAGCAAATCGCGCGATAATAACGCTCGACACTATGCGCCTCGAACTGAGCGGCCAGCCCGTGATGCGCCGCATCTGACTTGGCCACAACCAGCAATCCGCTGGTCTCCTTATCGATCCGGTGCACGATGCCCGGACGCTTGACGCCGCCCACCCCCGAAAGATCATCGCCACAATGATGCAGCAACGCATTGACCAGCGTCCCGTTCGGCGAGCCCGGTGCCGGATGCACCACCATTCCCGCAGGTTTATTGATCACGATCAGATCGTCATCCTCATAGACGACCTCCAGCGGGATATCTTCGGGACCGATGTGGCTGTCCTCAGCCTCGGCCACGGTGATCCCGATCTGCGCACCTTCGGCAATCTTGGCTTTGGGGTCTTCGACTACCGCACCATCGACAGTCACGGCCCCTTCATTGATCAGTCGGGCCAGCCGGGTGCGCGACAGGTTCTCTTCCGCTGGCACATCCCGCGCAAGCGCCTTATCAAGGCGGGGCGGCGGAGCGGCCGCGATATGAAACTCTATCAGGCGGGTGCCCATGACTGTCCCTTCCGAACCTCAGGAACCGCAGGAAACACCGCAGCTTCGACTGCTGCGGCGCATGGTCATGCTGTTGACCGCGGTAATGATTGGCGGGGTTCTAGTGACATTCGCCTTGATTGTCATCCGCCTATCGGACCGAACTCCGACTCTGCCGGATCAGATAGACCTGCCGGATGGTGCAAAGGCCCAGGCCGTGACCATCGGCAACAACTGGTATGCGATCGTGACCGACGACAATCGCATTCTGATCTTCGACAAGACGACCGGAAAACTGCGGCAAGAGGTTACGCTGAACTAGTTTCACGCCTGACCCGAAAGTCTATTCAGTTGATTGGTGAACCGCTTATGGGGCGGAAAAAGTTCGCGCGCTTTCTCAAGATAGGGACGCGCCTTGTTCTTGTTGCCGCGACGCATGTGAATCTGGCCCGCCATGCCCTGAATGACTACGGTGACTTCATCCAGATCGGCAGCTTTCAGAATGAACTTTTCACCCTGACCGGTCTTGCCCGTCCGCTCTAGCAAGCGCCCCATGGCAAACAGAAGAAACGGGCTTTCCGGGTCACAAGCTAGCGCCTCTGACATCGTTCGATGCGCAGCTACGGTATCGCCTTCTGCTTCGTAAAGTTCGGACAGCCGCTTTTGGTACAAGGCACTTTCCGGCACACCAGCTACGATCTGGCGGGTTTTATCAATGGCTTGGGCCCCGGACAATTCCCCCAGATGTCTCTGTAGTATCACCCTCGCGCCCAACAATCGCGGGTCGTCTGCTGGTACGTCGTGAACCTCATCGAGTGAGGTAGAAAGCGCTTCCAATCTTTGTTGGTGATCAAAGATACGACTTGCGCGTTGATCCAGCGCCAACTCGGCCCAATCCAAGAGTATGAAATCGAAGTTGCAAGAACGCCTGACAACAACATTGCGCTGAACCAGATACAGGTTATTGAACGGTGGAAATCGGCGTTGCCGAACGACCTTCTGCAACGACCAATCCACAGGCGGCATTAGCCTAAGCGCAAGTTGGGCGCGGTAGAGCATTCTGGACCCCAGCACCACAACATCCGGCCGTAAGGGTTTGGACCAGAACGCTTTAGCAAAGTGCAGCGTCGCCGCACCGCGCTTGCCCTGCATGCCAAGAACAGCGCCGCGCAACGCGCACAAAACAGAATAGTCTTCGGGCCAGAGATGCGGGTTCTGCAATCCCTCTTTGGCATGTGCCTCGCTTTCCTGCCACTTCGACAGGTAAAAACAGTTCAGGGATTGCAGAAGTGGCATAAAGGCGTTGTCGGCCCCGGCGTCCAGAATAGGTTTCGCACTATCATACGCCTCTTCGCAGCGATCCTGCGCTGACAGATATTGCACCGCCTTTGAATAGATATGCGCCGCCTCTGAGGGATTCGGAAAGGCCGATGGCCCCTTCGCAACCCGTTCGATGAACCGCGCATTGGCCGCCTGCATCTCATCCTTGGACAATACATCGCGGAACACTTTACGCTGCTGCCCCGAAATCCGGGCTGAAGCCATTGAAAAGCCAGATATGTGTGGCGCGATCACCTGATCCGCCCGTGACATCGCAAAAAGCTCCAGAAAGTCCCGCTGCGCCCGGGTCAGAGCCGACAGATCAGCGATATCCGACATCTGCATGAGCTCCGGAAACCGTTGCTTGAAACGGTCTATCACCTCTGGCTGATCCGAAAACATTATCACCGTCTGGCCCTTGGATTTCTCCAGATGGGCCTCGTAAAACTCGTCAGGTTCGATCTTGGCGGGCCAGATCGAATGCTTCCATGGTAATCCGTTCAGGATTTCTCCGCGCCGAATGTGGTAAGCCGAAACCCCCTGCCCCGAGAGCTTCTGACCCGCGCGATCCATGATCTGACGAACCTCATCCACAAATCCAACGCTATGTATGAAATCGCGATAGCGGGGACGGATGGTTTCGATATCTTCCCACGGGAAGGCAAATATCTCGCTCGCTTCTTCGACCAGAACCGAACGGCCAGACGCCAAATGGTCGATCAGCCGCTCGGGCGATGGATCGTGTTGGAAGGCCCAAATTGGCAGAGCGGTCGCGCTTATCGTGTCGAACTCTGCCTGATCAAGGAAATGCGCATCCATCCAGTCTTTGGTGAATAACTCCTCAGGATGATCCAACTCCGGCGCATCGGTGCCTTGCGGGAACCAGTTCACCCGGTAGTCTGTCCCAAAGTCTTCGGCCAGACGGATACAGGTCAGGATCATCAGCAGGCGCGCGCCCAAACAATCCGTACGCTGACCAATGAAAACGCCACGCGTTTGGATCATTGCGCGATCCGGGTGGTCAATGCCCTGCCAACTATTCCAATTATCTGATACATACAGACATTCCCAAACCACGTTCGCCTAAGGTCTTACACAACCGCTACAGTTGAGGCGAGATGCGAAAATCGCGGTGTTTCGCAATTTGTTGCAATGCGAGGTTAAGCAACCGCCGGACGGGCCTGCGACAAGTCCGGAGAAATGCGAATGGCCTGCGAGATCAAGTTCAGGCGCGCGATTGAGCGCTGGGAAATGATATCCGCCGGAATGCGTGTGGCCGCTGCCAAGGCGTCCGTCAGTGAAACGCCGACATCGGTTGTCAACACGCGCAGCGCGGTGGTCAGGTTCAGATCGGCCCCGGCCAGGGTTCCATCCGGTAAGGTCAGCCTGCTGTTTTCACGTTGGATGACACGCCCTTCCAGCTTGAATTCCCGCAGATCCGTTCCAGCAACGGCCATCGCGTCGCTCACCAGAAACAGATGCCCCGGCCCCTGTTTAGCTGCAAAGGCGGCGCGCATCGTCTGCGGGTGAACATGGATTGCATCCGCTATCAACCCGGCAGACATCGCACCGCTGGACAAGACTGCGCCAACCAGCCCCGGTTCGCGGTTGCCCAACTGACTCATCGCGTTAAACAAATGGGTGGCGCAGTGCGCGCCCGCCTGTGCGTAAGCCACGCAGGTTTGAAACTCGGCATCACTGTGCCCCAACGACACGATGACCCCCGCCTTGCTGAGCGTTTCGACCTGAGCAATCGTGACACTTTCAGGCGCAAGCGTAACCATCAATGCAGGCAACGCCCCCGCCGCTTCTATCAGCTGTGCAAGATCAGCGTCCTGCATCCGGCGGATCAGCCCGCCGTCATGCGCGCCCTTGCGTCGCACCGAGAGATGCGGCCCCTCAAGATGCAAGCCGACAATCCCCTGAACTCCGCGCTGAATGGCCTGAGAAGCAGCAGAAATGGCAGCCGTTGTCTTTTCGGGCGTGTCCGTGATCAGCGTCGGAAGGATCGACGTCGCGCCAAGCTTGCGATGAGCCGCCGCAATACGCTGTACTGTCTCGACCGATGGATCGTCGTTGAACATGACGCCTCCGCCGCCATTCACCTGCAAATCTACATAGCCGGGGCTTAAAATATCGCCCGACAGATCCTGAACCATCTCATCCGAAGGCAACTCGGCTTCGGGCAAAATACTGTCGAGCAGCCCGCCGACGAAACGGGCGGCGTGGCCGTCCTTCAGGGTTTTACCATCAAAGATAGGCCCACCCGCGAAGGTGATCGTCGCATCGGTCATACCGTCTCCGTCACTTTCCGCAGGTGACGCGGCGCATCGGGATTGATGCCCCGGCGCGTGGCCACAGTTTCGACCATACCGTAGAACGAAGCGATTGAGGCTACCGGATCTGTCATCCAGTGCGTGGTGCGGACATGTGGTAGCCTCACGGCATCAGACACCTGATTGGTCGTTGCGAAGACTTTTGCGCCCTTAGCTGCGAGCGCATCGGCGACTTCGGCGATGTTGGCCTCAGCCGCGTCTCCGGACGAGAACGCAATCACCGGAAAGCCCTGATCCACGATCGAAACCGGGCCATGCAGAACTTCGGCCGAGGAATAGCTTTCCGCATGAATCTGGCAGGTTTCCTTGAATTTCAGCGCCGCCTCATTCGAAATTGCCCAGGACATCCCACGTCCCAACGTGAACAGGGATTGTCCATCGACTGCCTCGACCACCGCGCTCCAATCGCAGGTGATCGCCCGCGATAAATCTTCCGGCAATTTGTGAATTGCAGCCAGCAAAGTGTCATCACCCTTTACCTCGGCCAACAGCCAAAGCCCGGCGACCAGAGAGGTGACGAAAGTCTTGGTGGCAGCCACGCTAAGCTCGGGGCCTGCAAGGATGGGCAGAGCCGAGGTGGCGTTCTGGGCCAGTGCAGACGTGGTATCGTTCGTGATCGCCACCGAACATGCGCCGCCTTCTGTCAGGGACTTCGTCAGCTGTACGATGTCGGGGCTTTGACCCGATTGAGATACCGAAATACACAGCGCACCGGGGCATCGCATATCGACCCCGTAGATCGATTTCACGCTCGGCCCAACCGAGGCCATGGGCAGGCCCAGCAGCAGTTCCGAAGCGTATTTCAGATAGCTGCAGGCATGGTCAGACGAACCTCGCGCAACCGAAATCAGGAAGCCGGGATCGTGCGCGCGGATCGCGCTTGCGGTCTTTGTAATCGCCGTGGCACCATCAGTGAGAAGCCGATCAACGGCAAAAGGTATCTCATTGATTTCCTGCCGCATTTGAGTTGTATCGCTGGACATGAGCCCCGCCTTTCAGGTTGACAGACGCAGCTCTGCTACGAAATCGTAGGCATCGCCGTGATAGATGGATCGGGTCAGTTCAGCAACGCGCCCGCTTTCTAGGTATGAGGTCCGCTGAATGCGCAGCCCCGCCGTACCTTCGGCAACGTCCAGCAATCCAGCCTCGGTTGCTTCGAGATTGATGGCCGAGATTTTCTGGATCGCACGCACCGGACGATTGCCCGAGTGTTCGAGGAACGCATAGAGCGATCCGGTAACCTCGGTCGGGTTGGGTAGGATATCCAGCGGCAACGCCGCGCGTTCCAGCGCCATTGGCCGCCCACCAGCCGCGCGCAGTCGATGAATGCGCGCGACCTGATCGCTGGCCGACAGACCCAGCGCCAGCATCTCATCAGGCGACGGCAGGAATATACCGCGCTCCAACCAGGTTGAAGTCGTTTCAAAACCGCGCCTCTCCATGTCTTCGGTAAACGAGGTCAAATGCGACAGCGACTGCTCAACCCGCGCAACCGCTTGACGCACGAATGATCCCGAGCCTTGCCGCTGTTCAATCGCGCCTTTGCGCACAAGTTCCTGAATCGCCTTGCGGACCGTCACCCGCGACAGGTCCGTCAGTTCGGCAATCTCGCGCTCGGGCGGGAGTGAACTGTTCGGGGCCAGAATACCCTCTTCAATCCCCTGCTCCAGCCGCTGCCGCAGCTGTACGTATCGGGGACCGGCGGTCTGACCCAGCCAACCCTCGGGCCGCAAGAAGTCAGCAACGCTCATGTCGGGTCTCCTTTTGAAAGGCGTGCGCCAACGCGATGGCACCGGTCAACGGATCGCCCAGCGGGTCGGCCAATTCCTGTTGCATTGGCGCAGGCAGAAATTCCGCATATTGCGGGCCGATGCCGCCGGTCAGGCAGATCGAAAGGCCGGGCATCCAGCCCATCGCCAACATCTGATCTGTCAGATATTGTGCACTATCCTCCATGATCGACAGCGCAAGCGCATCTCCTTGCTTTGCGTGTTGCGTGACAATAGGCGCCAGCGCTCCGAACTCGGTAGGCGACATCTTGGAGGCGGTCCTGACAATCCCAGCAGCGCCATCAAAACGCGACAACAGGCTGTCCGCCAAATCAGACGCAGGCTTCAGAGCGTCCACACAGTCAAGCGTACGGGCCAAAGCCTGCCGCCCAACCCATTGCGCCGAGGCCTGATCTCCGAGAACAGGTCCCCAGCCCCCGGCAAATGACCTGCGATCCCCATTCTGGACCGCCAGAAAAGAACCCGTTCCGCAATGCGCTACGAAACCGTCTTTCGAACCCAACGCACCACGTAATGCGGCGGGCCTGTCATCTTCAATCAGAACATGGTCAAATGGCAGCTTTTCTGCCAGCCGATCAGCCAGCGCGCGCCCCGTGATACCGGCCAGCCCCAAGTAGGCTGGCGCACGAGCGATTTGAGTTGCCTCTAGTCCGGCACGTCGGGCCAAAGCAGCAATTCCTTGCATCAACTCAGCGCAGGCTGCGTCAAAATCGGTTGATACATTTGCCGCACCAACCTCGACACACTGAACCGCAGAGCCGTCTGAAACAGCAAGACGGCAGCGTGTTCCACCGCCATCAGCGGCCAGCACAATGGTATCAGAAGGGCGACTCATGGAGATACCTTTATAATACCTATTTCTAATTTTGAAGACCAAATTACGCAATAATGCAGTAATAGTTGTCTAAATCTTGAAAATAGTGGGCGTAAAAATAAAATGGTAGACTAATGGTATCTAAAAGGTATGATATTCAAAATCTCGGGGGAGAATCACGTGACCAAGCCAGTTACCGAACAGCTACATCAAGACGCGATCGGACTTGACGCCCGACCGCTGACTGAAGTGGCCGAGCTGCTGGGCCGCTCGCAAGCCGACGCTGCCGCTGCCCCGCTTTCCTCGCTGCCCACCCTCTGCGCAGGCGCAAAAGCTATGGCGCAATCCATCCGATCGGGCGGGGTTTTGCGCTATTTGGCGGCAGGCTCTTCCGGCTTGATGGCCGCCTCGGATGCGCTGGAACTCGGGGGAACTTTTTCGATACCAGCCCGCCAGATTCGCATCCACATGGCAGGTGGATTGCCCTCAGGAGTTGAGATGCCGGGAGATGTCGAAGATGCCACCGACAGCCTTGCCCGACACCTGGCCGATCTTTCTGCCAAAGACACCTTGATCACCGTCTCGGCCAGCGGAACCACACCGTACACAACCGCAGCAGCGCGGATCGCGCGGGACAGAGGCGCCACAGTTATCGGCATTGCCAATAACGGGGGCACCGAACTGTTGCAGCTTTCTGACCATCCAATCCTGCTTTCGACACCACCTGAACTGATCTCGGGCTCTACCCGCATGGGTGCTGGTACAGCGCAGAAAATCGCACTGAACATGCTTTCGACGCTGATGGCGATGGAGCTGGGGCATATTCAGGACGGCATGATGATCAATTTGCGCGCTGACAATGACAAGCTACGCGCCCGAGCCAACGGGATCGTCTGTCAGTTGACCGGCGTTTCCTCGGCGCAGGCTACAAAGGCGTTGACTGCGGCAGAGGGCAACCTCAAATGCGCGGCCCTTTTGGCTGTAGGCGCAGGGTCCCTGGACGCGGCGCAAGCAATGCTAAGCAACACCGACGATCACCTCCGCCCTGCGCTGGAGCGGATGAAACAAAACCAAGAAACCATCAACCTGGGAGATATCAAATGACACGCAAAGTTCTTAGCCTTGCCTTGATGAGCACGGCGCTGGTCACAAGCGCCTATGCGCAAGAGGCCACTTTGACCATCGAAAGTTGGCGAAACGACGATCTGGCGTTGTGGCAGGAAAAGATCATTCCGGCGTTCGAGGCCGAGAATCCCGGCATCAAAGTGATCTTCTCGCCCTCAGCACCGGCAGAATACAACGCTGTCTTGAACTCGAAGCTCGAGGCCGGTTCGGCTGGCGATCTGATTACCTGCCGTCCGTTTGATGCCTCGCTTGCGCTATACGAGTCGGGGCACCTGACCGATCTGTCTGATCTTGAGGCCATGGGAAACTTCTCGGACGTGGCCAAATCTGCGTGGCAAACCGATGACGGTTCGGCCAGTTTCTGCGTCCCGATGGCGTCAGTGATTCACGGCTTCATCTACAACAAAGATGCGTTCAATGAGTTGGGCATCGAAGTTCCAACTACCGAAGCTGAGTTCTTTGCCGCCCTCGATAAGATCAAGGAAGACGGTACCTATATCCCGATGGCGATGGGCACCAATGACCAGTGGGAAGCCGCAACGATGGGCTATAACAATATCGGCCCGAACTACTGGAAAGGTGAAGAAGGCCGTCAGGCGCTGATCAAGGGCGAGCAGAAGCTGACCGACCCCCAGTGGGTCGCCCCGTATGCGACACTGGCCAAGTGGGCCGACTATCTCGGCGACGGGTATGAAGCGCAAACCTATCCCGACAGCCAGAACCTGTTCACGCTGGGTCGTGCAGCGGTCTATCCAGCAGGCAGCTGGGAAATCTCGGGCTTCAACACGCAGGCCGATTTCGAAATGGGCGCCTTTAAGCCTCCGGTCCAGAACGCGGGCGATACCTGCTATATTTCGGACCACACCGATATCGGCATAGGCATGAACGCGGCGAGCGAAAACCAAGAAGCTGCGCGCACCTTCCTGGCTTGGGTCGCAAGCCCGGAATTCGCCAGCATCTTCGGTAACGCCCTACCTGGTTTCTTCCCGCTGTCCAGCACTCCGGTCGAGCTGGAAGATCCACTGGCCAAGGAAATCGTCGGTTGGCGGGATGAGTGCGAAAGCACAATCCGCTCGACCTACCAAATCCTGTCGCGCGGCACACCGAATCTCGAAAACGAGACTTGGGGTGCATCCGTTGCAGCCATCAAGGGTGCCGAGACACCCGAAGCACTGGGTCAGCAACTGCAAGACGGTCTGGCCAGCTGGTACGCACCGCATCAGTAACAACTAAGCCACTCACACCGGACGCGGCTACCGCGTCGCGTCCGGACCTTTTTCCCCGGAGATTCCCATGCAGACCCGCCGCATACGCTGGCACATTGCCGTTTTCCTCGCCCCTGCGGTGATGGTCTACACGGCAGTGATGATCTTCCCCTTGTTCAACACACTGCGCCTCGCGCTGTTCACCGAGGTTGATCAGACACGTATCTACGTGGGCTTGCAGAATTTCCGCACCCTGTTCTTCGATCCGATCTGGTCCGAGCAGTTCTGGAACGCTTTGGGCAACAACTTCTGGTTCTTCCTGATCCACATGCTGGTTCAGAACCCCATCGGCATCGCTTTGGCCGCGCTTCTGTCGCATCCACGCTTGCGGTTTGCCGCGCTCTATCGGTCCGCGATCTTCATTCCGACCATTCTGAGCTTTGTGATCGTCGGTTTCGCGTGGAAGCTGATATTGTCCCCGCTTTGGGGCATCGCACCTTCAATGCTGGACGCCATTGGTCTGAAGTCGCTGTTTGCACCATGGCTGGGCAAGGAAGAATACGCGCTGACAACACTGGCACTTGTCTCGGTCTGGCAATTCGTCGGCATCCCGATGATGTTGATCTACGCCGCCCTGCTGTCGATCCCCGAAGAGATCATTGAAGCCGGAGAAATAGACGGCATCACCGGTGCTTCGGCGTTCTGGAAGATCAAGCTGCCGCTGATCATTCCCTCGATTGGCATCATCTCGATCCTGACATTCGTCGGCAATTTCAACGCGTTCGATCTGATCTATGTATCGCAAGGTGCACTGGCGGGCCCGGATTTCTCAACCGACATCCTCGGCACCTTCATGTACCGCACCTTCTTTGGCTTCCAGCTGCAACTTGGCGACCCGCATATGGGCTCCGCCATCGCTGGCGCCATGTTCGCCATCATTCTCGTGGGTGTCTGCATCTACCTCTTCGGCATCCAGACCCGGATGCGCCGGTACCAACTGTGAGGATAGCCGGATGAACAAAGCACGCCATAACCCGCTGAACACGGCCGCCATGCATGGGGCGCTGATCCTCTACACGTTGATCGCCCTCTTCCCGGTCTTCGTGATCATCATCAACAGCTTCAAAACCCGACGCTCGATTTTCCGCGAGCCACTCGCCCTGCCCGATGCCGAAAGCTTCTCGCTGATCGGTTACCAGACGGTGATGAAACAAGGGGATTTCTTCCTTTATTTCCAAAACTCGCTGATCGTGACTGTGGTGTCGCTAGCCTTCGTTCTGTTGTTCGGCGCAATGGCCGCCTTTGCCCTGAGCGAATACAAATTCAAGGGCAACACTCTGATGGGCCTCTATCTGGCGCTTGGGATTATGATCCCGATCCGCATCGGCACCGTGGCGATACTTGAGATGATGGTGGCAACCGGTTTGGTGAACACCCTTTGGGCCCTGATCCTTGTCTATACCGCGCAAGGTCTGCCGCTGGCGGTGTTCATCCTGTCTGAATTCATGCGGCAAGTCTCGGACGATCTGAAGAACGCAGGCCGCGTCGATGGGCTGTCCGAATACACCATATTCTTCCGATTGGTCCTACCGCTGGTCCGCCCCGCCATGGCGACCGTGGCCGTGTTCAACATGATCCCCATCTGGAACGACCTCTGGTTCCCGCTGATCCTTGCCCCGGCCGAGGAAACCAAAACACTGACGCTGGGCAGCCAGGTCTTCATTGGCCAGTTCGTCACCGACTGGAACGCGGTTCTGTCGGCGCTCAGCATGGCGATCCTGCCGGTGCTGGTGCTCTATGTCATCTTCTCACGTCAGTTGATCCGCGGCATCACTTCAGGAGCAGTCAAATGACCAAAGTTCTGATCGCCGGCCTCGGCAATATGGGGCTGAGCCACGCTTTGGCCCACCACAACCACCTGGACGCGCAGATTGTTGGGTTGGTGAACCGATCCGGTCGCGTCGACCATCCTGACCTGTCAGGCTATCCGGCTTATTCAGATTTTCAGGCAGCTCTGACTGAAACCAACCCGGATCTGGTGGTTGTGGCGACCTACTCCGACAGCCACGCCGATTTCGCCTGCGCGGCGATGGAGGCCGGGGCGCATGTCTTCGTTGAAAAGCCGCTAGCGACCACTGTGGCAGATGCCAATCGCGTTGTCGAAAAGGCCATTGAGACCAACCGCAAACTGGTGATCGGTTACATCCTGCGACACCATCCTTCGTGGATGCGCCTGATTTCCGAGGCGCGCGACCTCGGCGGGCCGTATGTGTTCCGCCTGAACCTCAACCAGCAAAGCAGCGGGGCTGAGTGGGAAACACACAAAGCTCTGATGCAGACCACCTCGCCCATCGTCGATTGCGGTGTGCATTATGTCGACGTGATGTGTCAGATCACTGACTCCGACCCCGTGCGAGTCCACGGCATGGGCCTGCGCCTAAGCGATGAGATCGCCGAAGACATGTACAACTACGGCCAGTTTCAGGTGGTCTTCGAGGATGGCTCGGTCGGCTGGTATGAGGCCGGTTGGGGCCCGATGATGTCCGAAACCGCGTTCTTCGTGAAAGACATCGTGTCGCCCAACGGCTCGGTCTCGATCACCGATGGAAACAAGGGCGCATCCGCCGATATCGACGGACACACCAAGGTTGGCGGCCTTCTGGTCCATCGCCCCGATGGCGACCAGACAATCGACATGCCCGATGAGCCCGGCCATCAGCAGCTCTGCGATGCCGAACAAGCCTATATGCTGCGCGCCATCGCCGAGGACATCGACCTGACCCGCCATATGAACGACGCCGTGCAATCGCTGGCCATCTGTCTAGCTGCCGATGAAAGCATCCGCACTGGCCAACCCATTTCGCTGAAAGAGGCACGCACATGACCGCCCTGACGCTGACAAACGTGAACAAGTCCTTCGGCACTGTCGAGGTACTGAAAGATATTAACATCGAAGTCGAAGACGGAGAATTCGTCGTCTTCGTCGGCCCCTCCGGCTGCGGCAAGTCCACCCTGCTACGCGTGATCGCGGGGCTGGAGGACGTGACCTCGGGCGAAGTGCGCATTGGCGGAGAGGTGATGAACCTTACGCCGCCCTCGAAACGCGGCATCGCGATGGTGTTCCAAAGCTATGCACTCTATCCCCACCTGAATGTGCGCAAGAACATGTCGCTGGCACTGAAACAGGAAGGCCAGAGTAAGCAGGTCATCGAAGAACGCGTCGCCAAGGCCAGCAAGATGCTGAACCTTGAGCCCTATATCGACCGTTACCCCTCAGAACTGTCAGGCGGCCAGCGCCAACGTGTCGCCATCGGGCGTGCCATTGTGCGTGAACCCAAACTGTTTCTGTTTGACGAACCTTTATCCAATCTGGACGCCGCCCTGCGTATGAATACGCGACTGGAAATCGCCAACCTGCATCAGCAGCTCGATGCATCGATGATCTACGTCACCCACGACCAGACCGAGGCGATGACACTCGCCGACAAGATCGTCGTCCTGCGCGACGGGCGCGTTGAACAGCTTGGCAGCCCGATGGAGCTATATAATAACCCCGCCAACCAGTTCGTCGCGGGTTTCCTTGGCGCTCCGTCGATGAATTTCTTCCCCGCCAGCGTAATCGGCGACAGCGCGGACACAACATTGGGCATCCGCCCAGAGGACTTGTACTTATCCGACGAAGGCCCCCTGACCGCAAACGTGACCCATGTTGAGCATCTGGGTGGAGACACAAACGTGATCGCGATGATGCAAGACCACCAGATAACCGCGCGCCTGTTCGGCCAGCATCAGGTCAACGCTGGTGAATCCGTCCATTTCGGTTACGCCCATGATCGAACCTATCGCTTCAACCAACAGGGCGCCCGTCTCACCTGACAATTTCGGGTAAAGATCTCAGGATGTTGGTGCGGTCGAGAAGACTGATCTTACCATATCAGACAACCTCAAACGAACTCACCAAATATCTATTTACTTGTTTTTATTCATATTTATTGACCCACCCACCTACATGACCTATCAAGACGCCTCATCAAAGCGCGCCTAAAAAGGTGGATAAAAAGGTGGATAGATGGGTCGAGGACTTCACAAGCTAACAGCCCTAGGTGTTGCAAAAGCATCATTTGGAAAACACTCAGATGGAGGAGGGCTTTGGCTTCACAAACGAAAGGACGGCGGAGCCCAGTGGGTGCTGCGAACAACCGTCTTCGGCCGTAGACGAGAAATGGGTCTCGGCTCTGCAAAGCTTGTTTCCCTCAAGGAAGCCCGAGAAGAAGCCGACAAGTGGCGAGCTGTTGCACGACAGGGCAAAGACCCAATCACAGAACGCAATCGACTAAAAAGAGAAGCAACGAGGAACTTCAAGCTGCTGGAGGACGTTGCTAATGATGCATTTGAAGCGCGGAAGGCTGAGCTAAAGGACGATGGCGAAGCGGGAAAATGGTTTAGTCCTTTAGCAAACCATGTGCTCACAAAACTCGGCAAGGTCCCGGTTTCTGAAATTGACCAGGTAATGATTAGAGATGTCCTTAAGCCTATTTGGCATACAAAAGCCAGCACTGCGGAAAAAGCAATAGATCGTTTGGGTATTTGCCTTCGCCACGCAGCTGCTCTTGAGTTATCCGTAGATGTTCAGGCCGTCGCAAAGGCAAAAGCACTTCTAGGCAAGCAAAAGCACGAAGTAAAACACATACCAGCGTTGCATTGGTCAGAAGTACCAAGTTTCTACAATAGCTTGAATGACGGCACGCCTACGCAGCTCGCGTTGCGGCTACTGATATTAACGGCTGTGCGGTCCACGCCCATACGGTTTATGAGACTGGAAGAAGTAGAGGGAAATATCTGGACGATCCCTGCGCAAAAGATGAAAGGAAAGAAGAACAAGGTAGAAGACTTTCGCGTTCCGCTTTCTCAAGAGGCTAGTCGAGTAATCGAGGAAGCAAAGCCATTTGCAAGAGGTGGGTACTTGTTCCCCTCCCCGCGCAAGGGTGTTTTGAGTGACGCTACGATGGCTGGGCTGATGAAACGTCGTGGCTTGGACGCAAGACCGCATGGATTTAGGTCGAGCTTCCGAGACTGGTGCGCCGAACAAACAGACACGCCGGAACAGATCGCTGAAACTGCGCTGGCTCACTCAGTTGGAACGCCCACTTCCAGGGCCTACCGCCGCACCGACTATTTGGCACAAAGAAGAGTTCTGATGAACCGCTGGGCTGAGTTTCTAACCACTAAAAACACGTAGACAGACAGAGACCATCAATGGACGAACAACATCTCATCGCCGGTCAATGGGTCACTGATATTGTTGAGAAATTTTACCTTCATGGAAAGCTCCACAAGACACTTCATAGCTTTGCGTTCACCGTAGCAAAATGGTCCGGAGGAATTAGCTTAGAAGACTGTGGCCGTGGCGGTGAATTCTACATAGGAGTCGACGAGGAGTTTGCGAAACCACTGACCGAACTTGCACATATGCATTATCACTTTTACGATTTGTGCATTGATGTTTTAGCTTTTGGACGGACGTTTGACAAAAAACTGCCTGAACCGCTCGAAGAATTCTCCATTGGCGTTTTGACTGGGTTGATAAAGCGCCCAAAACCACCCCACGCCGAAAGAAGAACAGTTTGGCTGGAAAAATTTTTGATGTGGTCGCTCGCACACGATGTAAACGACATGTTTGGAGTTGGGTTTTCAGAAAACGAGGCAACAAGCAGCAAAAACACGGCTTGCCACATCGTAGCAAAAGCATTCGGTGTTTGTGGACGCCCGACTAAGTATAGTGAGGTTTACAATGTACTTTTTCATCCAGACTACAAGAGCTACCGCCCGGAGTTCGAAGTAGCACTCAAAGTGCGGGGCCGCGAGCGCCCACTGGCAAAGAACGACTTTTCCGACAATGAAAACAAGCTTTTACGACGGGCATGTTTCGAAGCCGATTTTGCTGACATTTGTTCCGCACTCGGACGTGTTGGGTAAGCTCTAGGCTTTCCCAATACGACACCTGCGAATTCAGCATCTAGCATCAGCTCAAATCAAACAAGATCGAGCTGAACTATGGAAAACACTGACCCTCTTCTCACCGCTTCTGAATGCGCGGCCTTCTTACAAGTTTCACTCCCCACTTTCTGGAGGCGTGTTGCTGATGGCACGGTGCCACCTGCTGTCAAAATCGGTTCTCTTTCTCGCTGGCCGAGGTCGGAAATCCTTGACGTTATCGAAACTGCCAAATCAAAACGCTTCCTTGGCGTGAAACTAGATGCTTCTCAGAGCACTTCCACCAATGTGAAATCTGGGTGTGCTCACCAATGAACGTACTACAAGACAACGATTATGCGCGGGTCACTCGCACGCTTGGCTATGTTCTGACGCTTGGCACACAGGAAGCTTGGTGGGGCCTACGAACAGTTCTTAATGCTCGGTTGACACTGACAGAACGTGTTGCGCTCGCCTTCATCGCCCTCAAAGCTCTTCCCCGAGAAACGGCTGGGGATACGGCGGAAGTCGTGCTTTGCAATGGGGCAGGACAACCGCACGCGCCCTTGTTTAGCTTCATGGATCAAGCGGCATTTTGGGCTGATATGGCAGTTCCGGAAGAACTAGAAGCGTATTGCTTGACAGCATTCAATGCCATGCAACCAAATCGGCAAGCGGACTTCATTGCCTATGTGCAACAGAGGTTTGTGGCATGAATTCTGATTTTGCTGATATCGAAAACCACTGGCATGCCCACCAGTCGGAGATTGGACGCTTTGCAGAAGAAAGCTTGCCGCGTCTACCAGACGAGGCGTACGCCCGGGAAATTGACCCGTCGGTCCAGACACGGTGCAAACGTCAGTCAATTTTCTTTTCTGCGTCTATTCTCGACGGAAAGCACGTCCAGCCGCGCGAGTGGTTAGTTCCCGGTTTGGTGCCAATGAATACCGTTACTCTGATGAGTGGAGATGGTGGCACTGGCAAGAGCCTCGTCGCATTACAGCTTGCAAACTCAGTAGCCCTACATATCCCTTGGCTCGGGCTAGCTGCCAAGACAGGGCGTGCAATCTTTATGAGCGCCGAGGATGACGAGGATGAGTTGCATCGTCGTATGGACGACATCTTACGTGTAGAGGGGAGAAAGTTCAGTGACCTCTCTGCGCTTACCTTGCGGTCGTTGGCAGGCGAGGACGCCTTACTTGCTGTAGACACACCAAGTGGATTGGTGCCGTCCGACCTGTTCCGTGAATTAGACGCGAAAGCAACTATGGAGCGCCCGGCATTGATCGTTATTGACACATTGGCAGATGTATATCCTGCGAACGAAAACGACCGGGCAAAGGTGCGGCAATTCGTGGGCATCTTGCGTGGTCTTGCGATCCGACGGCGATGCGCTGTTCTGTTGCTGAGCCACCCGTCGCTCACTGGTCTTAGTAGTGGCAATGGTATGTCAGGTAGCACCGCATGGAACAATTCCGTCCGCTCGCGGCTTTATATGTCACGGATCATGGACAATGGCTTTGAGCCTGATCCAGACGCTCGGGTACTAAGCACAAAGAAAGCCAACTACGGGCGCACTGGAGGCAAGATCAACCTAAAATGGGAAAAGGGTTTGTTCGTCCCCGAAGCGCAACCTACGGGACTCGATGCGCGGGCAGCAGGAGCTAAAGGCGAGCGGGTATTCCTTAAACTGCTGGACGAACTTACTGCGCAGGGGAGGTATGTATCCGCAAATCCCGGCCCAACATACGCTCCGACGCAATTCGCCAACCACCCAGAAGCTGAAGGTTGCAAAAGCCGGGCGCTCAAGAGAGCGATGGAGACACTTTTCAGTCGCGGTGAAATTGTTGTCGCCAGCCACGGGAAAGGCGTGAAGGCCCGTTCGCACATTGCGAGAAAGGGGTTCGACGATGGTCATGAGTAAAGGTTCAACCCCCGGTGCAACACTTTGTGCAACCCCCCATGCAACGACCTGCCAACGCCCGGTCAACGGGGGTGCGACACACACCCCTTAAACCCCGAGCGTTGCACCTGCCCTCGGCGGCAGGGTGCACGCTGCCTTTGGCGATGAAACCGGTCCAGTTTGGCTTGCGAGCGTCGCTCGATTCTTTGACCGTCAAGTGAGCCACTGCCAAGAAATGTCCCAACAATATGGAAATACTACATGATTGAAATAGTGACCGACGAACAGTTTGAGCGCGAAGAAAGACTCGAAAAACTCACGTATATTACCGCGATTCCCGATTACGAGGCATTCAGACTCCTCGATATAACGCCTGCCGATCAGCTAGCCCAAGCGATCCTGAATAACAGAAGCCGTGACCCCTCAAGTCATAGCGGACAGCTCTGGCTACGTGAGCGCCGCCAAGAAGTTCAAGTGATCGAAGACACCGCGCCGGACTGGATCACGGAAGCAGCGTGGGACAGATTCGAGAAAGCAGAAGCGAAGCTAAACGCCGCCTTCGCAATCATGAACAGAAAATCAATTAGACACGAAAGAAGTCTGGGCACAGCAACAGTAACCTCCAAGTGCAAGAACTGCGACGCGAGGCGAGAATTTATCGTTGGAGAAAGAGCATATGAAGTCACGGGAAAGGAGATCACTGTGATCGAAGCTCATTGCTCGGTTTGCAGTGCAGAGCCGATGCCTGTCGACGAGCTGCCAATGAGAGCCATCTTTGAAAACCTCAAGACTCTTGGACAATTGGAAAACACATGAACCAAAACGGAATCGAACGCGCAAAAGATGTGATTGCTGAATTTGACAACGCAATTGGCGATCTGGAAACAAGCCATCCCGAAAGCAAAGGTGCTCTTATCCGCGAAACCGCTGGGCACATGGCTCATCAAATTAACTGGCTAACAAGCATTCTGGCGCGAGGCGGGCTGACCGAACCAGAGAAAACTCAAGTCCTCGCACTAATCCGCGAAATAACCGACCGCCTGGCCGCTGCACCGGCCAAAATTTTTCTAGCACAAGCCTTGGAAGAACCTGACGAAACACAAGCCCCGGGGATGTGACCACACCATAAATTGCGGCAGATAAAGACAACACTTATGCAGAAAAGGCAGGAAACATACAGACAAAGACATCAAAACTGAAAGGTAAAAGATGCGATGAACAAACCGCACGCGTCGTCATCTTTGAGAATAAGAGCAGAACTTGGGAGTGCCAAGAATGCAAAACTTACACCATGAGAACGACGACGAATAATAGGTACAGTGTATACCCAAAAGGCTGAGGCACCTCTGCCCCAACTTCATGACCTACCCCCGCCACTCGGAGCGGCGGACCTTTCGACCTCTAAACGCCTCGTTAACAAGCCTGACCTATTTTCCGACTATGTTGAGAAAACCGCAAAAACGCGCTGCTAGGGCTGGCGCCCTGGCGCGCTCTGAAATCCACCCAAGCCGGCACGACGATGCCGGAATCGTGCAAAGTGAAATGCGCAAACGGGCATTGTCCCGCTTAAAAGCTGACCGCAAAGCGATTCAAGAAACCAAAGCCGCCCGCAAAAATGCCGGAACCTTTCCGTTGGAAAGAGACGAGGCCGAGGCCATCGCCAGCCGCTATTTCATCGAACAAGGTGAAACCTGGATGCGATCCGTTGGCAAACTGATGGGTCAGACTTATGCCGAAACCCGCCACTACTACATGCGAGCGCTTCCAGAGCTGCGAGCAGCAGAAGAAGAAACCAGCGACGGTATCGAAATTGACGGTATTCTGCTTCAAGAGCTTGGCGACGATCCAGCCTTATCCATTTAGATAAACAAACAAGAGATCAGATGCGCAGCAGCATACTTATGTCGCGTTTAGCCTTGGCTTGCAGTGCGTAAGCCAGTAGCAGCGCCCGAGCTGTGCCGACAGTCCTTTTGTTTTTTTTAAACCTTGCACCGTTGCCACCAGCGGTGAAGGCGACAGCTCGTTTCATTTCAGCGGTGGCAATGCTTGCTGCACCGAACATCATCGCGAAAACACTCATTCTCGCAGCTCCTTGGCAGCTGCTCCAAAGATTGCCAACAGCACCTGTTGCTTTCTTTCCACCGCCGCGAGCTGTTTTACGATCTGCTCTTGCAGCTCAAGTTGCTGGCGAAAATACATATCGAGTGCCCTTTTGATCTGAAAATCTTCCGTGTTCATCTATTATTCTCCTGCCTTGGAGGTGTGCAGATCCAGACGAAATGCAAGCGGTCATTAACCTTTTATTTACTCTGTCAATACGGGAGTATCGCCGCATTTTGTTCGGCGCGTAAAATTCCTCAGTTGCTTGTAGTGGCAACTCACCCCTGCTGAAATGGACCGAAGCAGCGAAGCGGTCCCAGAAAATCGGGCAGTTGTGGTTCACACGACCCCGCGGCCCCCTTAGACCCCGATATCTCTCAGAAAAACTTGCAATTCCCGGCTTCACAGCAATTTACAAATCAGAGCGTCCGCTAAGGGGAAAGCAAGTGGGATCGTCGAGCCCCTCCGGGACCGACGAACACTTGCAAAGGGGAGTTGCACTCCCCCTTGACCCCCTGTGGCGGGCCACAGAAAAATGAGGATTTTTATGATGGACCCTATTGCCCCTGAGACCCCGCAGAGCGTTGACCCTGCGGCCCCTGCGCCCGCACCGGGCCAACCACCAAACAGGACGCATGTTTTCAAGATGCGCTTGACCCCAGACGATGCCGCCCGATTGAAAACATGGGCGCATCAAAACGAGCTATCACAAGCTGACTACGTTCGTTTCATGACGTTCGGCAGGACCACATTTGCGCCGCCGAACAGCTCGAAATTGGAGGCCATCGCCCGCCAGCTTGTCGGCATCGCTACGAACGTTAATCAGTGTCAACACTCGATCAATGAGGCTCAGCGATCCGGCACGCTGACTGCCACCCAGTTCGAGGCGATGGGCCGCGTTCTGGATCAGGGCCGCAGAGCCTTTGCCGAACCACTTGTCGAGTTGCGCGCCGAGCTGAAGAAGCTGAAGTCTGCCGCCGCTGACACATCCGACGGACTGGACGCCGGATGATAATCAAGACGGGTGGCATAAGCGCAGGCGATGGCCCCCGCATCTGCAACTATGTGGTTGCAGAGGGCGACAACGAGCGCGTCGACGTCCTGACATACAGCAACGATCAGCTCTTAGTCGCCGACGATTTTGCACGGCTCAGAGGCCGCAAAAGTGGCCTGTTGCACATCATCATCAGTCCTGACCAAGCGCTGACCCCCGACGAGCTGGCCGCGACCGTCGCCGCGATCCGCGAGGAGTTCGGATTCGATAGTGATGATCCTGAAACGCTGGCGATGCACGAAAGCAAGCGCGCCGATGGATCGACCCAAAAGCATTATCACTTAGTGCGACCAGCTCAGAACAGTGTGACCGGCAAGACTTACAAGCTATTCCGCGGCAAGGCGAAAGACGAAGCTGTTAGCCGCCTTTGCGAACTGCAATTCGGCCACCAGCTCACTAGCGGCGCGAACAATGCTTTTGCTGAAATGAGATTGCGAGAACAAGGCAAAGACGAGCTAGCCGACCGCCTGGCCGCTGAGCTGGGCAACGACGAACGCCCCAGAGCTGCCTTTTCCAACGATCAGCACCAGCAGGCCAAGCGATCAGGTTTTGACCTGCCAGCCTTACGCCACCAGCTCACAACCATTGCCGCCCTGTCCCGTGACCAGCAGCCCGCCAAGCTGGCCGAGCTGATCGAGCGTGAAAGGCTAGAGCTGGCCGACGCCATTCCCGAAGGACGCGGTCGAAGCCGGATTATGATCGAAACCCCGAAAGGCATCCGCGATCACAACGCAAACAGAACTTTGAAAATCAAAGCCCAAGACGTAGCCAAATTTATTTCAAAAACACAGGAGATATTACATGAACTCAGAGCCAACAAAGCCCACTCCCGACCAAACTTTGCGGGACCTGCTATCGCAGATCATCCAAGGGCAGGAGCAGATTCACCAGAGCAACCAGGCCATAATAGCTCGCATGAACGCTCTTCTGAAAATCCTTCAGGCAATCAGCAGGAGCTGAAAGAGGGTGAGGAACTGACATTGGCAGCGATAAGTTTGCGGCCACTGGTGACACAGTTTGCAGGTAACCGCTCAGGCGATGTAACTTCGACTGGCATTGAACCGATGCCAGACCCCGGCGATCCGAACTTGCTTCGCAAGCTGGCCGCAATACTGCGAAAACAAATAGAGAAGGCAAATGCCGCACTCAAACGGGCCACCCATAGATCTGACGGCATGACGTTAGTTTAGAAAATCCTTGCAGGAAAATCGGGTTGAGTGGCAGGTTGCTGTCACAACTTTAAGATTTTCAAGCGAGTCACGAATGATTGAAGCTATCCATTTAGCAAACCAAGGCGCGTACGATGCAACGGGCACCAAGCTCGAAGGATTGAAGAAGCTCAATTTTATCTTCGGCTCGAATGGATCAGGCAAGACAACGATTTCCCGGGTTATCGAAGGCTCGGGAACTTTCCCTGACTGCCAAATAACCTGGGCGGGCGGCAGTCCGCTGGAAACCCGCGTCTACAATAAGGATTTTGTCGAAAAGCACTTCGATGCAGAAAGTAGCATTAAGGGTATCTACACATTCGGAGAGAACGTCGAGATCGCCGAGAAGATCAAGACTCTCAAGGGCGAGGCTGATGTAATCAAAACAAAGCTTGGTGGGCTCCGAAAGAATCTCTTCGGCGAAGATGGAGCAAGCGGAAAGAAGAAAGAACGTGAAGCGCTCACCGCGCAGATCGTGGAGGATGTATGGAGCGCCAAAAAGAAGTTTGATAAACTGGAAGCAGCCTTCACAGGACTGAACAACAACAAGAAAAGCTTCTGCGACCGCTATCTCAAAGAAGCGTCGAGCAACATCGCTACAGTGAGGGATATTTCAGAACTACGTGAAGACGCGGCAACGGTCTTTTCGGGGTCGTTAACCAAGGCAACAGTCTTGCCCAATCAGGATAGCTCGAAGATATCGATACTGGAAGGCTCAGCGATCCTGAAGAAGAAGATCATCGGAAAAGAAGACGTGGACATCGCGGCGCTAATCGAAAAGCTCGGCAACAGCGATTGGGTGCAGCAGGGACGGCAATACTTTGATCAACTAGAGGACCAGTGCCCATTCTGCCAACAAAAGACGGATGCAGCCTTCAAGCAGAGCCTGGAAGCGTATTTTGACGAGAGTTACATCTCCGACCTCGTATCAATCGACAAACTGCTCGCCGGCTATGCTGATGCAGCAAAAGACTTACTGAACGCATACAGAGCCACCGATATTGTTGAGTCGCCCTACCTTGACCGCGAGACCTTCGAAAAGGACGTTGCAGCCCTTGGCCTCGCTCTGGATAGCAATATTGAGCACATCACGGCTAAGCGAAAAGAACCAAGTGCCGTCGCCACGCTTACTAGCACAGCCCCGTTAATCTCGGCGGTGGATGCCCTTATCAACGCGGCCAACAAGAAGGTAATAGCAAACAACGATACAATCGATAATCTCGCTGCGCGAAAGAAAGAACTGACGTCACAGGTTTGGAAAAGGCTGCTCGAAGACACAAAGGCAATCTACGATAAGTTCAAGACCGAAACTGGTGGGCTCGACAAAGCGATCACCTCGCTGGAGAGCCAGATAAACACTGAGACAAAAAACCTTGAAGCCAAGCAAGAAGAGATAGAGGAGAATGAGCGAAAGATCACCAGCATCAAGCCAACGGTTGACGCAATCAACAAACTCCTGAAATCGTTTGGCTTCTCCAACTTCCATCTTGCCGAAAGCTCGGATAGCGGCTTCTATGAAGTCAAGCGGGCGGACGGTAGCGATGCAAAGCGAACATTAAGTGAAGGCGAGAAATCCTTTATCACCTTTCTGTATTTCTATTATCTGGCTGGCGGATCGTTTAGTTCGAGCGGCGGCACAAATGACAAGGTCGTTGTGTTCGATGATCCAGTTTCGAGCCTCGATGCAGACATCCTTTTCATTGTCTGCAATCTGATAAAGAGCATCGTCGCCGAAATGCGCACGGGCACAAGCTCGATCAAACAGGTGTTTGTGCTCACGCACAATATCTATTTCCACAAGGAAGTTACGTTCGACAAGAAACGTAGCGCCGCAAAAGCTAAAAGTGATGAGACATTCTGGGTTGTGCGCAAAACATCGCAGCGTTCGGAACTCATGCCATTTGACGAGAACCCGATCAAGTCGAGCTACGAACTGCTCTGGCGAGAAGTTAGGCAGAAGCCACCTTCGGATACGGCCATACAGAACGTCATGCGCAGAATCCTTGAACACTACTTCAAATTTTATGGCGGCATAACACCTGAAGACATTATCGAAAGATTCAACGGCAAGGAAAAAATGATCTGTAGCACCTTGCTCTCGTGGGTGAATGACGGATCGCACTTCGCTACTGATGACCTCTATATGGCTTGCGACCCCGGCCAGGTTGATCGCTATCTCAGCGTGTTCCAAAGAATTTTCGAAGAGTCCGACCACGGCGGGCACTTCAGGATGATGATGGGTGATGATTATGTCGCGCTTCCCGTCGCAGCCAACGATGATGGGGCAAAGGCGGTAGTTGTCACAGAAGCGGTCGCACAGTAGGCACTTCCGCGCGAGCGTCCTCCGGATAAGGGTGAGCAAGGGACTCACCTGAGTGTTGTGCTTCCCGTTTCTTTCCGTATTTTCTCATTATGCGACCATTTTTCCGAGGCGAGGCATGCAGACCGACATAATGACGATCAAGGAAGTCTCGGCCTATCTGAAGATAACGGAAAAGACCGCCTATCGGCTCACAGCGGAGGGGAAGATCCCAGGCTTCAAGGTTGGGGGCGCGTGGCGATTTAGAAAGCAAGAGATTGATGCTTGGATTGTCGAACGAATGAAGGACGGCGGGGCGAACAACTAATGATTCTGGACAACAAGAAGAACGGCAAGGTCGGAGATGCCCTGCGCGAGCATTTGAACGCGGGCTCGCGACTTTCAGTGATCTCGGGCCTATTCTCGATCTACGGTTTTGAATCCCTAAGAAGTGAGTTGAAGGGGCTCGACGTGTTTCGCCTTATCCTGGCTCAAGAGCCGTCAAACGATATGGCTGACGGAAAGACCGCTGCGCTGGCGGGCGATGAATTCGAACTACGGTTTCGGAACCGCCTTGACCAGAACCGCATAGCCAAAGAGTGCGCCAAATGGCTCTCCGAGAAAGCGGACATCAAGGTTGCGAAGAACCCTCGCGCATTCGGGCAGAACCTCTTGCTTGCACAAAGCAAGGATGGCGATGCCATCGGCATTCAAGGAAGTTCGGGGTTTACCTCAACAGGTTTCGGTTACTCGGATTCCAATCGTTTCCACATGAACATGTGCGCGAAAGACGCGCCAAGCACTAAAGCAATGCTGGAGTGGTTCGAGGCGATCTGGAATGACCCTGATGCCGTCGAAGACGCCAAGTCCCTGCTTCTGGAGCGGCTGGAACGGCTCGTCACTGATCAGACGCCAGAGTTCATCTACTTCCTGACCCTCTACAATATCTTCAAGGACTTCCTCGAAGATATCGATGAAGAGAACATCATCAAGTCGAAGACTGGTTTCAAGGATACCATCGTTTGGAACAAGCTCTACAAGTTCCAGCGCGATGGTGTTCTTGGCGCAATCGACAAGCTCGAAAAATATAACGGCTGCATAATCGCGGACAGCGTCGGCCTTGGTAAGACGTTCGAAGCGCTGGCGGTCATCAAATATTACGAGTTGCGCAATGACCGCGTTCTTGTCCTGTGTCCGAAGAAGCTGCGGGACAACTGGACGGTCTACACAGTCAACGACACGCGCAACCTGCTCGCGGCAGATCGCTTCAGCTATGATGTTTTGAACCATACCGATCTGACCCGCCTGCAAGGCCGGTCAGGAGAGATCAATCTCGAAACGCTAAATTGGGGAAACTATGACCTTGTGGTGATCGATGAATCCCACAACTTCCGGAACTCCAGCTCGGCTAAGGAAGGCCTTACCCGCTATTCGCGACTGATGGATGAAATCATCCGCTCGGGCGTCAAGACGAAAGTGCTGATGCTCTCGGCAACGCCCGTGAACAACCGCATGAATGACCTGAAGAATCAGGTTGCCTTCATCACAGAAGGCATTGATAGCGCCTATAGTGAGCAAGGCATCGGCAGCATTGAGGAAACACTGCGAAAGGCGCAGACACGCTTCAACAACTGGCTGCGCCAGGAGGAGAATGAAAGAACGGTCGAAGCCCTGCTCGACAGCATGAACTTTGACTATTTCAAGCTGCTCGACCTGCTGACCATTGCTCGGTCGCGAAAGCATATCGAGAAGTACTACGATGTAACGGAAATCGGCTCGTTTCCTGAACGCCTCCAGCCGATCAACATAAAGGCTGACATCGATACTCAGGGGCAGTTCCCGCCGCTGCGTGAGATTAACCGCACTATCCGAAGGCTAAACCTAAGCGCCTACTCGCCGCTAAAATATGTGAGGGCAGACAAGCGGGAAGAATACAGCCGCAAATACGATGTGAGGGTCAAAGGCGGTCAGTCGGTGTTCCGCCAGATCGACCGTGAGCAGAGCCTTATCCACCTGATGCGCGTGAACTTACTCAAGCGCATGGAAAGTTCGATAAACTCCTTCGGCCTGACGTTGGAGAAACTGCTCGGCGAGGTCGAAAGCCTGCTCGACAAGCTGGAGCGCCACAGTTCCGAGGACATCGAAGAACTTGGAATCGAGGATGTAGAAACCGATGATCCAGATTTCGACGCCTACCTGATCGGGCGCAAGGTGAAGGTGCTCATCAAGGATATGGACGAACATCGCTGGCGTCAGGATTTGCAGGAAGACCGCGCCAAGCTCACCGAGTTGCTGGACGAAGCCCGTAAGATCGACGCGAGCCGTGATGCAAAACTCCACGGATTGCGCGACTTGATCGCCGAAAAGTGCAAGAACCCGATCAACGCAGGCAACCGCAAAATCATTGTTTTCACAGCTTTCAGCGATACGGCAAATTACATTTACGAAAACATCGCGGGATGGGCGAGGGATACGCTCGGCATCAACGCCGCGCAGATCACGGGGAGCGGCACGAACAAGACGAACATGCCAGGGCAAAGCAGTAACTTCGACAGTCTGCTTGCGTCCTTCTCGCCCGTCTCAAAGGAGCGGTCGAAGATTGATAAAGGAGCGACGGAAGAGATCGACTTACTTATCGCTACGGACTGTATCTCTGAAGGCCAGAACCTTCAGGACTGCGACTATCTCATCAACTATGACATCCACTGGAACCCCGTGCGGATTATCCAGCGCTTCGGTCGAATCGACCGTCTAGGCTCGAAGAACGAAGTCATTCAGCTCGCCAACTTCTGGCCGAATATGGAGCTGGATGAGTACATCAACCTGGAAGCGCGAGTGAGCGGTCGTATGGTGCTGCTCGACATCTCAGCCACGGGTGAAGAGAACGTCATCGAGCAGGATAGCGCAGGCCAGATGAAAGATTTGGAGTATCGGCGCAAGCAACTCGAACAACTCCAAAAGACTGTCGTTGACCTTGAAGATATGTCGGGCGGCGTATCGATTGCCGATCTGACGCTCAACGACTTCCGCATGGATTTGTCGGCCTTCATGAAAGAGAACCTGGACGTGCTGGAAAGCGCCCCAACAGGTCTCTTCGCAGCCGCGACACTTGACCATGCGCTCAGGCTGGAAGGCCTGCCTGCGGGCGTGATTTTTTGCCTGAAGAATGTGGGCAAGCCCGTCAGCAACGATGATGGCTACGCGCTTGCACCCTACTACCTCACCTATGTGAGCGATGACGGGCAGGTGAGCTTCACCTTCACGCAATCGAAGAAGGTGCTCGATGTCTTGAAGAAGCACGGCCTCGGCAAGCGCTTTGTGGATCCAGAGGCCGTCGCCCGCATGAACGCCACGACGAAGAACGGGCGTGACATGAGCCACTACCGCGCCTTGCTTCAGACCGCCGTCGCAAGCGTGGTCGGCAAGGCTGAAGAAAAAGGCGTCGAAAGTTTGTTCTCGCGTGGCGGCACGAACCTCACCAAAGATAGCTTCCAGGGCATGGAGGACTTCGAGGTGGTCAGCTACATGGTAGTGAACACACCATGACGGAAATTCACACCATCGATCAGTTCCACGAAAACCTGGCTGTGCCAGAGACTTGCCACCTCGGCAAGCGCCTGTTCAAGAAGCAGTTTTATGAGCACGGACAGCTTGGGGCGACTGACAAGAAGGCCTTTGGCGAAGACATCGACAGCATCGAATGGAGCTACACGATCAAGCCTTCAACGATCAACATCCCGAAGCTTGAAGACAACGCTCACGAGTATCTTGAGGTCGCGATCTTGCAGGTGATGCTAACTGCCGCAGATCGCCACACTCGGATTGCCTCGGTGATTCAAAAGGCCATCCCCTACCCCCTGTTGATCGTTTTCGTCTGCGGTTCGCGGCTGGCGATCACTGCCGCCGACAAACGGATCAACCGTGCCGATGCGAACAAGATCGTGACGGAAGCCAGCTATGACACGGGCTGGATAGACCTGACCGCGCCCAATGCGGCACAAGAGGCGTTCCTGTCTGATTTTCGTGTCACGAAATTTAGCTACCGAAACCTGTACGACTTCTATCAGGATGCCATCGCGCGGGTGATTGCCCTAAACTGCGCCGTCCATACGGGACGCTACGCGCTACAAGTCGCTGCGGACAAAACGCCGAAAAGAAAGACGGAGCGCCTGGCGGCACTGCGGCAGATCGAGAAATCTCATCAGGAGCGGAGCGAACTCCGCAACAAGCTGAAGAAAGAGAAAAACCTTGGAAGTCAGGTAAGCCTGAACACCAAGATCAAGCAATTGAGCGACCGCATCGAAGCGGCTCGCAAGGAACTATGAGGAACCGAGCTATGGACGCATTGAAACAAGAGGACGGCGAAAGCCTGAACTTCATCGAAGAAAACATCGAAGCACTGAAGGCCATTTTCCCTGATGCCTTCACAGAGGACGGGGTTAACTTCGAGGCGCTTCGCCAATTGCTCGGCGATCAGATCGCGGACAGTGAAGAGAAGTATGGCCTCACTTGGCACGGCAAGAAGAAAGCCCGTCAGATCGCGCTCGTGCCATCGACTGGCACGTTGCGCCCATGTCCCAAGGAAAGCGTGGATTGGGACACTACGCAAAACCTCTTCATAGAAGGTGACAATCTTGAAGTCCTGAAACTCTTGCAGAAGAGTTATGCCGGAAAAATCAAGATGATATACATCGATCCGCCTTACAACACGGGTAAGGAGTTTATCTATCCAGACAAGTTTCAAGACAATCTTGACACCTATCTGAAATATACTGGCCAGAAGACTGACGAAGGTTTTGTGACAAGCTCAAATACGGAAGGCTCCGGAAGATATCACACCAATTGGCTAAACATGATGCTTCCGCGCCTAAAGCTCGCTAGGGCGTTGCTACGCGAAGATGGTGTAATCTTTATCTCTATTGATGATACGGAGGTCGCCAATCTCAGAAAATGCTGTGATGAGGTTTTTGGAGAAGAAAATTTCGTCGCAAATGCCTGCTGGCAGAAAAAATACGCTGTATCAAACGATGATCCTGGCGTCGCTCCGATGCACGACCACATAGTTATTTATGCCAAGGGATCAGATTTTAAAAGAAATTTGCTACCTAGAACGGAAAAGCAAAACAGTCGCTACAAGAACGACGACAATGACCCTAGGGGACCTTGGGCATCCGATAACTACGTAAGCAACAAGTCAAAAGATGAGCGCCCTACTCTTTGGTATTCCATCCGTCATCCCAAGACAGGTGAGGAGGTTTGGCCAGACGAAAGCGCCGTGTGGAGGTACAATAAGGACAAACATCTTCAAATGGAGGCGGAAGGAAGACTCTATTGGGGTCCTGATCAGAACTACAAGAAGCCAAGACTTAAGCGGTATCTCTCCGAAATCCAAGATGGCATCGTGCCGAGCACTTGGTGGAGCTTTGAAGAGGTCGGGCACAACGATGAAGGACAGAAGGAAACCGCTGAGCTGATAGGTAAGAAGATCTTCTCCACGCCAAAACCAGTTCGATTGATCAATCGGATGCTGGAGATTGGCATCGGCGAAGACGACATCTTTCTGGACTTTTTCGCTGGATCTTGTGCGAGCGCTCAAGCGGCGATGCAGTGGTCTGTCTCGAAGCACCCGATCAAATGGATAATGGTTCAGCTTCCAGAGAAATGTGAAGAAAACACGGAAGCTTTCCGTGCGGGGTTCAAGTCGATAGCCGACATCGGAAAGGAGCGCATCCGGCGGGCTGGTGGTAAAGTCGCTGACGACAACCCCGAAAGGTCGGGTGATTTCGGTTTTAAGGTTTTCAAATTGGATAGCAGTAACATCCGTGCATGGAATCCTGACACCGCCGATCTGGAAAAGAGCTTGCTTGACCACGCCGAGCACTTGGTCGAAGGCAGAAGCGAGCAAGATGTGTTATACGAACTACTGCTGAAGCGCGGCGTCGATCTGACCGTTCCGATTGAAGAGAAAGAGATCGCGGGCAAGACTGTCTATAGCATCGGTTTCGGTGTGCTCTTCGCCTGCCTAGATAAAGACATCGACAAGGACGAAATCGAGACCTTGGCGCAAGGTATCACCGCTTGGCAAAAGGAACTTGAGCCTGCGTCGGACACGCAGGTTGTCTTCCGCGATAGTGCCTTTGCCGATGATATCGCCAAGACCAACATGACAGCCATTCTGGAACAGAATGGCATCGCTCATGTGCGCAGCCTTTAAGTTCGGAGGGCGCACATGAAACTGCATTTTGAAGATAATCTGGACTATCAGCACGCGGCGATTGGTTCGGTCGTGGACTTGTTTCAAGGCCAAGACATCAACCGCACGGAGTTTACTGTTACCTACCGTCCCGAGGACACGGGGCAAGGTTCCTTCGGTATCACCGAGAGCGAACTTGGTATTGGCAACCGCCTGGAGCTGCTGGATGACGAAATCCTTGAGAACCTGCGCACCATCCAACTTCGCAACGGTCTGCGCCCGTCAGAGTCCCTGACGAGCGGCGACTTCACGGTTGAGATGGAGACAGGCACAGGAAAAACTTATGTCTACTTGCGCACAATCTTCGAACTGAACAAGCGCTATGGCTTCACGAAATTTGTGATTGTCGTGCCGTCCGTCGCAATCAAAGAAGGCGTTTACAAAACGCTCCAGATCACCCGTGACCACTTCGAGAACTTGTACCCCATCGCCAAAGGGTACGAGTACTTTCTGTATGACTCGACTAAGCTCGGCCAGGTGCGGAACTTCGCGACGAGCCCAAACATTCAGATCATGGTCGCCACAGTCGGGGCGATCAACAAGAAGGATGTGAACAACCTCTACAAGGACAGCGAGAAAACGGGTGGCGAAAAGCCCATTGACCTCGTTCGCGCCACTCACCCGATCATCATCGTGGACGAACCGCAAAGTGTGGACGGCGGCTTAAAGGGCAAAGGCAAAGAAGCCCTGAATGACATGAACCCGCTCTGCACGTTGCGATATTCTGCAACCCATGTGGACAAGCACCACATGGTTTACCGCCTGGACGCTGTGGATGCCTATGAGCGGGAACTGGTCAAACAGATTGAAGTTGCTTCGCTCGAAGTTGAGGGAGGGCACAACAAGCCCTTCGTGAAGCTACTCTCGACCCACAACCGAGGCGGCTCGATCAGCGCGAAGATCGAAGCGGACTTCATGCGCGGCGGCAACGTGCGACGTGACATTCTGACGGTCGAAGACGGCGATGATCTGGAGCAAGAGACAGGTCGCGCGATCTACGAGAACTTTCGCATCGGCACGATCAATTGCGGTAAGGGCAACGAGTCGATGGAGCTGAGCATGCCAGGCGGCGAAGTCACCCTTCACCCAGGCGAAGAAGTCGGCGGCGTGAATCCTGATGACCTCAAGCGACTGATGATACGCCGCACCATCAAAGAGCATCTGGACAAGGAGATGCGTTTCGCCGCGCAAAAGCGCGATGTGAAGGTGCTAAGCTTGTTCTTCATCGACAGCGTGGAATTCTACCGCCAGTACGACGAAGACGGGACCATCGTGAAGGGCAAGTACGCCCTGATATTCGAGGAGGAGTACTGCAAACTCGCCAAGAGCGAAACGTACCAGACTCTCTTCGAGAAGGTCGATCTCGATATCGAGGCGGATGAAGTCCACAACGGCTACTTTTCCATCGACAAGAAGGGCGGCTGGACGGAAACGGCTGAGAACAACCAGACGAACCGCGACAACGCCGAACGCGCTTATAACCTGATTATGAAGGATAAGGAGAAGCTGCTGAGCTTTGACTCGAAGCTCAAGTTTATCTTCTCCCACTCCGCTTTGAAGGAAGGTTGGGACAACCCGAACGTTTTTCAGATTTGCGCCCTGCGCGACATGGGTTCGGAGCGCGAACGGCGGCAAACGCTCGGCCGAGGGTTGCGCCTCTGCGTTAACCAGGAAGGCAACCGCCTGCGCGGCTTCGATGTGAACACTCTGACCGTCATCGCAACGGAAAGCTATGAGCAGTTCGCAGAAAACCTTCAGAAGGAGATCGAAGCTGACACGGGCATCCGCTTTGGCGTGGTGGAAAAACACCAGTTCGCCAACATCGCCGTGACTTTCGATGATGGAACGACTGCGCCGCTCGGCGTGGAAAAGTCGGAGGCGGTATGGGACTTCTTGGAGGGCGAAGGATACTTGGATAGTCGTGGCAAGGTGCTGGACACCCTGCGAACGGCACTAAAGGAAGACGCGCTAGCGCTTCCCGATGAATTCGGAGAACAAGAGGCGGATATCAAGGACATTCTGCGTAAACTCGCGGGCAAGCTGGAAATCAAGAACGCCGATGAGCGCGTGACCATCCGTACCCGCGAGGCGGTTTTGGAGAGTGACGAATTCAAGCAGCTTTGGGATCGGATAAAGCACAAGACCACGTACCGCGTGGACTTTGACAATCCAAAACTTATCGAGGATTGCGCGACGGCAATTCGGGACGCTCCACCCATCACGAAGACACGGGCTCGCTTCCGAAAGGCGGACATTGCCATCGGAAAAGGTGGGGTGCAGGCAAACGAAGGCGACACAACGATATTTACGACGATCAATGAGAGCGATATCGAGCTGCCCGATCTGCTTACGGACCTTCAGGACAAGACGCATCTCACGCGCAAAAGTTTGGTCGAAATCCTGACGAATAGTCGGCGTTTGCACGACTTCAAAAAGAACCCGCAGGAGTTCATCGACATAGCCGAGGAAGCAATCAACCGCGCGAAGCGCCTCGCGCTAGTGGACGGCATTCGTTATCAGCGTATCGGCGCTGACCATTTCTATGCTCAAAAGCTGTTCAAACAAGAGGAACTGACAGGCTATCTTAAGAACACGCTGGAGACGCAGAAATCGGTCTATCAGCATGTCGTCTATGACTCGGCGGGCGTCGAAAAGAGGTTCGCGGAAGACCTTGAAGCCAACGAAGCAGTAAAGGTTTATGCGAAACTCCCGCCCTGGTTCAAAATCCCTACGCCGCTCGGAACTTATAACCCAGACTGGGCTGTGTTAGTTGAAGATGATGGGCAAGAAAAGCTGTTCTTTGTTGTAGAAACAAAGGGCAGTGGATGGTGGGATGATCTTCGCCACAAAGAAGGGGCGAAGATCAAGTGCGGCGAAAGGCATTTTGCCGTGCTGGCCGAAGGCGACGCCCCTGCTCAATACATCAAATCAACTTCGGTTGAAGACATGCTCAAGCACGTTTAAGCGCCGACAACAGCGAATTTCAAGGGGCTGCGCTAAGCCCCTGATCCACCCTCAACATCGTAGATATGCGCGGTGTCACCACACCAAGGGCGCACCCGTTAATTCGCGGCTTAGCTTATGAAACTGGTCAGAAGCACTTATTGACTCGGCAGACTTCGATGATGCTTCGCAAACTGTTTCGAATGAGAACCCAAGACTAACCATGTAATCGTTAGGGTGGATGAAAAGGTGGGTTGAATTGCAAACGTATTGTATATGCGTTTGTTTTTTAATGGTAATTTTTATTTTATTGGTGCGGTCGAGAAGACTCGAACTTCCACGGGTGTTACCCCACAGCGACCTCAACGCTGCGCGTCTACCAATTCCGCCACGACCGCACTGCCAATGACTTGGTAGAGGGGCGTATAGACGCTGAGCCGCGCGATGTGAAGAGGCAAAAACACAGCCGATTGAAATCACGTGCTTTAGCCATATCTAACCGCGATACAATGCAATCTGGAGCAGCCATGCCCTCGCCCGATCCCCGCCCTACAGTGCAGATTGATGTCGTCTCGGATGTGGTCTGTCCGTGGTGTATTGTCGGCTTTCGTCAACTCGATGCCGCACTGAAGCAAGAGAATGTGCTGGCCCGATTGCGCTGGCATCCGTTCGAACTGAACCCCAACATGGGGCCAGAGGGACAGAATCTGAGGGAGCATATTGCCGAGAAATATGGCTCGACGCCCGAACAAAGCCAGCAGGCGCGCGAGCGGTTGACTGCGTTGGGCACTGAACTTGGGTTCACCTTCAATTTCACTGATGACAGCAGAATCGTGAACACCTTTGCCGCGCATCAACTGCTTGACTGGGCGGAAAAACAGGGGCGTCAGCATCCGCTGAAACTGACCCTGTTCGAAACCTATTTCACCAAGCAACAGGATGTCTCTGACGTCGAGGTGTTGATGGGCGCAGTCGAGGCGGCCGGGCTCGACCCGGAGGCGGCGCGAACCGCACTTGAATCAGGTGCGCATGCCCAACCGGTGCGTGAAAAACAAGATTTCTGGACCAGCCGAGGCATCTCGGGCGTGCCTTCGATGGTGTTTGGAGGGAAATATCTGCTGACCGGCGCACAGGGCACGGACACTTATGCGCAGGTCCTGCAACGCTGCCTGGCCGAGGCCGCCTGACCCCTTCCCCCTGCCCCGCAGACGGTCTAAGGAACGAGCATGGAATGGAAGACTACCGACGGGCTGATCGACTACGACGAGGCCACTGCCTTCATGGAGGCGCGCGTTGCCGCGATTGCAGCGGGTGAAGCGGACGAGTGCATTTGGCTGTTGGAACACCCGCCGCTTTATACCGCTGGGACTTCTGCCAAGCGAGAAGATCTGACCGATCCGGATCGCTTTCCGGTCTATGAAAGCAAGCGCGGTGGACAGTACACCTATCACGGCCCCGGTCAGCGCGTTGTTTACGTCATGCTTGATGTGGGCAAACGCGGTCATGATGTGCGCCGCTTTGTGCAGCAGCTTGAGGCATGGGTGATTGCGGCTCTGGCCGAGTTCAATGTCACCGGTGAGATCCGCGACGGCCGCGTGGGCGTCTGGGTGCAACGGCAAGACAAGCCGCTGACGATCACCGGCCAGCCAGCCGAGGACAAGATCGCGGCCATCGGCATTCGCCTGCGGAAATGGATCAGCTTTCACGGCATCTCAATCAATGTCGAGCCGGACCTGTCACATTTCACCGGTATCGTGCCCTGCGGAATTCAGGAACACGGGGTGACCTCACTGGTCGATCTTGGGTTGCCGGTGACCATGGATGACGTCGATGTTGCGCTAAAAAAGACCTTTGATGAGGTCTTCGCCACCGAAGGCGCCTAGTTTATAGGTGATTCCACGTATTCGGACAGATCTGGCCAGAATATGCAAAAGACAATGCTAGTATTTGGGGCGCTCTGTTTCGAAAATCATTCAGAAAATTCCTTTGAATGGTCTCAATTCGCCTCAAATTCAGGGATTCTTCACATCCTCTCCTTACAAACGCCATCTGACCACATAGTATGTAATGACCGTTCATGAGTGAGTGGTGTGTTAACCGGTGATCTCAGGGCTGCCCTGCGAAATCCGTGAAAGTGTTTGGTTACGAGTCTGCCGTTCCGACCCCATATCGGAACGGCAATTCTCGTTTTAGGCCCCTAAATCTGTTGATGCCCAAATCGGGTTGATCCGACGCAAGCGTGCCCGCTGGCTTCGATTTCAAGCGTAACATGACCAAGCCCAAACTTGTTCTGCAGAACCTGCTTGACCATCACCCGGATATCCTCGGCACTATCTTGTGCGTCGGGTTTGATGACCAGATGCGCCGACAGCGCGGGCTCACGCTCCTGCATGCTCCACAGATGGATGTGGTGAACTCCTGCCACGCCCGATACGCCTTCAATGGCTGTGGCGACCTCTTCCGGATCCAATTCTGTTGGCGCGCCCAACATCAGAACGCGTATGGTTTCACCGATCTCGGATTTGACGTGCCAAAGGATGTAAAGTGAGATCATGATGGTGACCGCTGGGTCGACCCAAGTCCAGTTGAAGACAATTACAGCGGTACCTGCGACAATCACGGCGACGGACCCCAATGCATCGGCCACATTGTGCAGGAATGCCGCACGAATATTCATGCTGTCCTTGGACATGGAATAGGTCAGCATAGCGGTGACAAGGTCGACGACCAATGCGATCCCAGCGATCCAGACAACGATCCAGCCATTAACCGGCTCGGGCTCGACAAACCGCATTACGCCTTCGTACAGCAGATAGACCGACAGAACGATCAGTGTTGTGTAGTTAACCAGCGCCGCTACAACCTCGGCCCGGCCATACCCGAAACTCATACGCGCGTTCGCGGGTCGACGAGCGATCTTGCGAGCAAAGAATGCGATGACCAGCGCAATCGCATCTGACAGGTTGTGCAAGGCGTCCGCAATCAAGGCGAGCGAACCTGAAATAACCCCGCCCACAATCTGTGCCAGCGTCAAGAACATATTGACCGCGATGGCCCAGGCAACGCGCGCATCTCCGGCCTGCGGATCAACATGCGCGTGGCTGTGCCCTTTGTGGGTATGCTGATGAGCCATTTTAGTGTGTCCTATTTACTGAATCACCATGCTACATAATTCCTCTAGTGACTAGAGGTTCAAGGGGGTGTTTTCGAAAATGAATGCAATCGGGGCTCCCTCATTTCGCACTGGATTCAAAGCACCTACGATCCGGTTCTGGACTTCTACCGCCGTTCGAACCTACTGCGGGTAATCGACGCCGCTATAACGAAACCGCGCTGCGGCGGTTGCAATGCGTACGCCATGGCCAAGATCTGGCCAGCCGCTGGCCCAATTAGAGGCCTTGCTCACGCTCGAAGGTGCAAATGGAAAAACTTGAACCGGGCTAATGAAATCGCCGAACAGCAGCCTGATGATTTACGAGTCCGGATCGCACGCCTGAAAAGAATGGAACAAGACTGATCCGTATTCCTCAGGTCTGCGACGGGCAGCGCGATTACGCAAGTGTCGTGCTCCATGCGTTTGGTGATCACGACGCCTGCGACAGCTCGCTTCGAAGGTGGATCAGGTCAGTGCCGCGCGGATCTTGTCGGCGTGTTGAGCAATCAGGTCAAAATCGCCCATTTTACCGGGCGGGCGTATCGAGACGCCCTCGTGGCGCGGCAATACATGCACATGCAGGTGAAATACCTCTTGCCCGCCTGCGGCCTCATTGAATTGCTGAACGGTGACGCCATCTGCGCCAAACGCTTCTTTCACAGCGTGAGCCATCTTCTGTACCGTCGCCATCACCGCTGCCAGTTGCTCGGGCGTTGCATCCAGCATGTTGCGACAGGGGGTTTTGGGGATCACCAACAAGTGCCCGTCCGCCCGGGGCATGATATCCATCAGCGCGACGGTGTCGTCGTCTTCATACACACGGTTTGACGGGATTTCTCCGCGCAGGATCTTGGCAAAGACATTTTCGGGATCATAAGCGGTCATTACAGGCCTCCGGTGTTGGACTTACCCGTTGTTCTGAGCCGCCGCTTGATGCGGGTCAAGCGGGTTTCCCCGTCACCACTTGTAATCGCAGACTGAATCCCCAAATCCCTCGCATCCGAGGTCAGATTATCGCGCAGCACAGTCTGCCCGCGACAATTAATCTTGATCCAGATCAAACTCGACCATTGAAGGTCGCCCCTTCGCAATCTAAAACCAGCAGGAATCCCGCGCGTTGGAGAGGTCCGACTGCGCGGTACAGTTGCAACAGGAGGCACCTAATGGCAGACGCAGCCATTCATGGTCACGAGCATGAAGATCAGCGCGGCTTTTTCACCCGCTGGTTCATGTCGACCAACCACAAGGACATCGGGATTCTCTACCTGGTCTTTTCGGCCCTTGCCGGTCTGATCTCGGTTCTGATGACTGTCTATATGCGGCTCGAACTGATGCACCCCGGTGTTCAGTATATGTGCCTCGAAGGTTTCATGGCCGATCCATGTACCCCCAACGGTCACCTCTGGAACGTGATGATCACCTATCACGGTGTTCTGATGATGTTCTTCGTGGTCATCCCCGCCCTGTTCGGCGGATTTGGCAACTATTTCATGCCGTTGCAGATCGGCGCGCCGGACATGGCGTTCCCGCGGATGAACAACTTGTCCTTCTGGCTGTATGTCGCTGGCACCTCGCTGGGCGTCGCCTCGCTGCTCAGCCCCGGTGGTAACGACCAGCTTGGTTCAGGTGTAGGCTGGGTTCTGTATCCACCGCTGTCGACGACCGAAGGCGGCATGTCCATGGACCTTGCGATCTTCGCCGTGCACGTATCGGGCGCCTCCTCGATCCTCGGCGCAATCAACATGATCACCACCTTCCTGAATATGCGTGCCCCGGGAATGACACTGTTCAAGGTGCCTCTGTTCAGCTGGTCGATCTTCGTCACTTCGTGGCTGATTCTGCTGTCGCTGCCGGTTCTGGCAGGCGCAATCACCATGCTGCTGATGGACCGCAACTTTGGCTTTACCTTCTTTGATCCGGCTGGTGGCGGTGATCCGATCCTGTATCAGCACATCCTTTGGTTCTTTGGCCACCCGGAAGTGTACATTGTGATCCTGCCCGGCTTTGGCATCATCAGCCACGTGATCGCGACCTTCGCGCGTAAACCAATCTTCGGCTACCTGCCGATGGTCTGGGCGATCATCGCGATCGGTGTGCTGGGCTTCGTCGTATGGGCGCATCACATGTACACAGTTGGCATGTCGCTGCGCCAGCAGGCCTACTTCATGCTGGCCACGATGGTCATCGCGGTTCCGACCGGCGTTAAGGTCTTCTCGTGGATCGCGACCATGTGGGGCGGCTCGATCGAGTTCAAAACCCCGATGCTGTTCGCCTTCGGCTTCCTGTTCCTGTTCACCGTTGGTGGTGTGACGGGCGTTGTGCTGTCGCAGGCCGGCGTGGACCGTGCCTATCACGACACCTACTACGTCGTTGCGCACTTCCACTACGTGATGAGCTTGGGTGCCGTCTTCGCGATCTTCGCTGGCGTGTACTTCTACTTCTCGAAGATGACGGGCCGTCAGTATTCCGAGTTCTGGGGCAAGGTTCACTTCTGGCTGTTCTTCATCGGCGCCAACCTGACCTTCTTCCCGCAGCACTTCCTGGGCCGTCAGGGCATGCCACGCCGCTATATCGACTACCCTGAAGCGTTTGCTCAGTGGAACTTCGTTTCGTCGATTGGTGCGTTCATCTCGTTCGCCTCGTTCCTGCTGTTCTTCGGCATCGTGATCTACGCCCTGCTGCGTGGTGCGAAAGAGACACGCCCGAACCCGTGGAACGAATACGCGGATACGTTGGAATGGACCCTGCCCACGCCGCCGCCTGAACACACGTTCGAGCAGCTGCCCAAGCAGGAAGACTGGGACAAGGGCCACGCGCACTAATCCCGCCATCCAAACCAAATTCAGCAAAGCCCCGCCCCGTGCGGGGCTTTGTGTTTTTTATGCCCCCAGTCCGCAACTTGCTGCTTCCAACACGTAGACGCACCAAAGATCAGGCCGCTAGTATTTGCGAAAACAGCATAATCTAAGACGGGTGCGCGCCACATGATTCTCCATCACGGCATCACACTTCGGCAACTGGTCAAAGGCTCTGCCGGGTTCATTTGCATCGTCATGGCCTGGATACTCCTGCTTGAACTAGTGGATGGAGTTACTCCACTTGAGTTGATCTCGAACTCCAGCCCACCGGTCACGATGCTGGGTTTGGCAGTGGCATTTTTTCTGGGTTTCAAGAACACCTCGGCCTATGGCCGCTGGGTCGAGGCCCGCAAGATCTGGGGGGACATCGTCAACGCCAGTCGCGATTGGGGCAACACGATCAGCAATCTGGTTCAGGCTGACGGCACGCCGCTTGCGCCTGAGATACGGCGTGAATTGCTGGAACGTCATATCGCTTGGCTCAACATACTGGCATTTCAGCTGCGCCAGCCCGCAACGCATGGACGTGCCCGCCGCCCGTGGATGTTCGGACACAAACCGGTCGTGGAAAAAATCGCGCTGCATCAGGAACCCGAATGCTGGCGAGATACCCAACTGGCGGCTGATTTGCCTCTACTCGAAGGGAAATCCAACCGTGCCGCGTACCTGTTGTTTCTTCAGGGTGAGCGGCTTTCATCACTGGCGCAATCCGGCAAGATCGACCCCTATTGGCATGTGGCGCTGATGAACCGGCTAGCACGGTTTGCAGACGCGCAAGGCCAAAGCGAACGTATCAAGAATACCCCCTTCCCGCGGCAGGTCGCCGAGGTCGGGCGAATCTTCAGCTATATTTTTATCTTCATGTTACCGCTGGCGTTGAATGACCAACGCTCGATCACCGCGGGGATGGGCTATTCGGTAACAAAATCCGTTCTGCTTGACTGGGCAGTCTTTGCTCCGATCGGGGCGTTGGTTTGTTGGATTTTCTTCGTGACTGAGCGGGTCAGCGCCTCGATGGAGGACCCGTTCGAAGGCGACGTAACCGACGTTCCGATCTCGTCCATCTGCCGTATGATCGAAATCGACCTGCGCCAGATGACTTCCTGCGGCACTGCCCCTCAGCCGACAGAACCCATCGATAAAGCGCTACTTTGACCACTTAAATTGGGCAAAGATCGAAAAAACCTCCGTTTTGCGGTATTCTGGTTGGCAAAGCCCCTTTTGACAGGAGCCTTGCTATGCCCGAGATCGACTTTTGGTATTCAATCGGCAGCACTTACAGTTTTCTGACCATCACGCGCCTGGATGGCTGGTGCGAAGAAAACGATGCGACGGTAACCTGGCGCCCCTTCAACGTGCGCACGGTGATGTCGGAACAGCAAAATATACCCTTCGCGGGCAAACCGGTGAAGTCGGCCTATATGTGGCGCGATATTGAGCGGCGCGCCGCGAAATATCACATCCACGCCAAACTTCCCGCCCCCTATCCAATTTCTGACCTGGCGCTGGCAAATCAGGTGGCTTTGCTGGGCATGCAGGACGGCTGGGGCGCCGGGTTCACGCAAAATCTTTATCGGATCTGGTTCGAGGACGGGATTGAGGCCGGTAGCGAAAGCGCCATTTCCGAAGCCCTGCTTCGGTGCCAACAAGATCCACGCCTGATGCTTGCCCGTGCCCGCAGCCCGGACGCTGTTGCAGCCTTGGAGGACGAGACAAACAAGGCCATCAAACTGGGGGTTTTCGGCGCACCCAGCTTTGTTGTCCGCGACGAAGTGTTCTGGGGTGATGACCGGCTTGACGATGCCCTGTCATGGGTCCGCGTCGGCCACGTTGTCTGACTGATTTTTGCTTCGACATTGCGCCGGTCTGAGCTAGGTTCTCGCCATGCCTTATCAATGGACAGAAAACTCGGACGCTGAACAGGAACTGCGGCTTTGGCCGCACAACTCCTTGCCACCACGTGGTGCAATGACCGTCATCTTGTCGGTGTTCCTGTTCGGACTGATCCCGCTGCTGGCGATGTTGGGTTCGATCGTCCTGTGGGGTCTGCTGCCGTTCCTACTGCTGACGGTTCTGGGCCTCTGGTTGGCAATCCAGACAAACTATCGCGCGCGCAGCGTGTTCGAGGTTCTGACCTTAGGCCAGACGCAAGCCCACCTTGTGCACCACCACCCAGACAAGGGCGATCAGGAATGGACCTGCAACCGCTATTGGGCCCGTCCTGAAATGCACACCAGCGGTGGTCCGGTACCCCATTACGTAACGCTGATCGGCGATGGGCGCGAAGTTGAGATCGGCGCGTTCCTGTCCGAGGACGAGCGGATCGCGCTGTTTGATGATCTGAGTCAGAAACTGCGCAAATCGACGTGACTAAGCGCCGTTCGAGTTAGCGCAAAGATGATCTTTGACCATCGGTCCTACTTTGCCGAAATCCATCTGACCGGTATAGCGCGACTTCAACTCGCCCATCACCTTGCCCATATCGCGGATTGAGCCCGCCCCAGTAGACGTGATGGCGGTCTGAATGGCCTTGCTAACCTCGTCGTCGTCCAGCTGTTTGGGCAGGAATTCCTCAATCACCTCAACCTCGCGCAGTTCCCGCTCGGCCAAATCAAGTCGTCCGCCCTCTTCGTAGGCGCGCGCGCTTTCCTTGCGCTGCTTGGTCATTTTACCCAGAATTTCAAGCACTTCGGCATCGCCGCAGCCTTTGGTCTCTTCATTGTCAGAGGCGCGCGAAGCAATATCACGATCCTTGATCGCCGCATTGATCAGGCGCAGTGTCGAAAGACGCTCGGCGGCTTTGTCTTTCATAGCTTGCTTCAGGGCAGAGTTCACCCGTGATCGCATATCCATATGGTCTGTCCATCCCCATGGCAAAGGAACCCTGACCATATCGAAACAAAAAGGTTGGTACAACAGTGGACATTAATTGTAACTCATTGATTTTTAACAATAGCCCAAAATTTGAACAGACTTGACCCTAGCGTATAACCAACTTAGTTATGCGCCCGTTTACCTTACAGGAGAGTCGCGCCATGGCCCAGAACGCCCCGTCCAAGCCCACCGCATGTCTGGCGTTGGCCGATGGAACCCTGTTTTACGGTGTGGGCTTCGGCGCAACCGGTCAAACCGAGGCCGAGTTGTGTTTCAACACCGCCATGACGGGCTATCAAGAGATCATGACCGATCCTTCTTATGCGGGCCAGATCGTGACCTTCACTTTCCCGCATATCGGCAATGTCGGAGTAAATCCCGAAGATGACGAAACCGGCGACCCGGTGGCAGCCGGGATGGTGGTCAAATGGGACCCGACCGAGCCGTCGAATTGGCGCGCGACAGAAGAGCTAAAAAGCTGGTTAGCCCGACGTGGTCGCATCGCAATCGGCGGCGTCGATACCCGCCGCCTGACCCGCGCGATCCGCCAGCAAGGCGCACCGCACGTGGCGCTAGCTCATGATCCCGAGGGAAACTTCGATATCGAAGCCCTGATTGCTGCAGCGCGTAGTTTTGCGGGTCTCGAAGGGATGGATCTGGCCAAAGAAGTCACCTGCGCCCAAAGCTATCGCTGGGATGAGATGCGTTGGGCTTGGCCCGATGGCTACCAGCGTCAGGAAGCTCCGATGCACAAGGTGGTCGCGATCGACTATGGTGCCAAGCGCAACATCTTGCGCTGCCTCGCCTCGGCGGGTTGCGACGTAACCGTATTGCCCGCCACCGCAACGGCTGCGGAGGTGCTGGCACACAAGCCGGACGGAGTGTTCCTGTCAAACGGACCCGGCGATCCCGCGGCTACCGGCGAATATGCAGTTCCAATGATCAAGGAAGTGCTGGATACAACAGATCTGCCTGTCTTTGGTATCTGCCTAGGTCATCAGATGCTGGCACTGGCGCTTGGCGGGCAGACGATCAAGATGAACCACGGCCACCATGGTGCCAATCATCCGGTCAAGGATATGGAAACCGGTAAGGTCGAGATCACCTCGATGAACCACGGCTTCGCCGTGGACGCGGAAACACTGCCCGATGGCGTAGTCGAAACGCATCGCTCTCTGTTTGACGGCTCGAACTGCGGTATCCGCATGACGGGCCGCCCGGTTTATTCGGTGCAGCATCATCCAGAAGCGTCACCCGGCCCGCAGGACAGTTTCTACCTGTTCGAACGCTTTGCCGCGGCGATGGCGGATCAAAAAGCACAAGCTTAAAGGCGAATTCAACAGCGTTAACCGTGTGTTAACCCTGACTAAGCAACCCTGCCGGATGTTACATGCGGCAGGGTTTCGTTATGGTCGAATTGAATCTCCAGCGTCAGACACTGGCGCAGCCTGTGCCCGGGCCGCATTCGCGCAAACCGCTCGGCACATGTCTCGTCGAACAAGGCATCATCACATCCGACCAGTTGGCGCGCGCCCTGCGGATGCAAGTATTCCAGAACGCGCCATTGGGAGAAATACTGGTCAGTGAAGGATGGGCCAGCCGTGCGCAGGTTCTCTCGGCGCTGTCTGACCAAACCGGCCTTCAGATCGCCGATCTTGCGCAGGTACCACCTGCCGCAGATCTCTGCTTGCTCGAACCGGTCGAGTTTTGGTTGGAGCACAATGTACTGCCCTGGATGCGTGTGGGGCCAATCCTGCTGATCGCTACAGCCAGGCCAGATACATTCGACGCAGTGGCAGACGCATTGAAAGGCCACGGTTACACGATCATCCCGGTTCTGGCAGGACCCGAGCAGATCGATGCTGCCATCGCTCGTCAATATGCTCAACCGCTGGCACAAGCTGCAGAAACTCGCGTTGAGGCGCGGCAAAGCTGCAGGAATTGGTCGGCCCAGACGCGCCGTGGGCCGATCATTGGATTTATCCTGTTCGCGGCACTCTGTGTTTGTTTCCCAATAGTTGGCCTCGGCCTTCTTTTGGGCTTTGCACTGCTGACTCTGGGGCTGTTCTTGTCTCTCAGGCTGTCGGGGCTCATTGCTTATCTATGGCGAGAAAAATCTGAGCCAACAACAAAGACCTCTGAGTCACTTCGCCTACCCCGCGTCTCGATCCTTGTGCCGCTATATAAGGAACGCGAGATTGCCGATGACCTGATCGCCCGGCTGCGCCGCCTGACCTATCCCAAAGCGTTGCTGGATGTCATTTTGGTGCTGGAAGAGCGGGATGACGTAACCAATGAGGCGCTCAGGCAAATAGAACTGCCAACCTGGATGCGCGCCATTGTTGTGCCGGATCGGAGTGACCTGACTACCAAGCCCCGTGCGATGAACTATGCCCTGGATTTCTGCCGTGGAGAGATTTTGGGCGTTTGGGATGCCGAAGACGCCCCGCAACCCGATCAGATTGAAACCGTTGTCCGCCATTTCGCGAACGCCCCAAAGGAAGTGGTGTGCCTGCAAGGTATTCTAGACTACTACAATCCGCGCACCAATTGGCGGTCGCGCTGTTTTAGCATCGAATACAGCGGCTGGTTTCGCGTCGTCCTGAAAGGCATCGCGCGAATTGGTCTGGTCGTTCCGCTGGGCGGCACAACCTTCTTTTTTCGCCGCGACAAGCTGGTCGAACTGGGCGGTTGGGATGCCCATAATGTCACCGAAGATGCCGATCTGGGTGTCCGCCTAAGCCGTGCCGGATATCGGACCGAGATCGTCAGCACCACGACCTATGAAGAGGCGAACTTTCGCGCCTGGCCATGGGTAAAGCAGCGTTCGCGTTGGCTGAAAGGGTTCATGGTCACCTATCTGGTGCATATGCGCGCACCACGCCAATTGCTGCGCGATCTGGGGTTGCTGCGCTTTTTGGGCTTACAGGCCTTTTTTCTGGGAACACTGGGCCAATTCCTTCTGGCCCCGCTTTTGTGGGCGTTCTGGCCCATCTTTTTCGGGCTGCCCCACCTGTATCAACCAATCCTGACACCCGGTTTATTGACTGCCTGCGTGGTTCTGTTTCTCGTCGCCGAAGCCGCCAACCTATTGGTGGGTATCTGCGGTGTCATCGCAGGCAAACGCAGGTTCCTGCTACCCTGGGTGCCGACCATGGTGCTTTACTATCCGCTGGGCGTGTTGGCGGCCTACAAAGGCCTGTGGGAACTGGCGGTCAATCCGTTCTTCTGGGACAAGACCCAGCACGGGCATGCGGTCGAGGAACGTGAGACCGTTATTTCTCGCGCCGGATCGCATCCTGTTTCAGCCGCGTCATGAAGGCGACCGAAATGTGATCCTGCAACGCCTTGGCCGCCGCGTCCTCGTCTCGCGCCGCAATCGCGTCCACGATGCCTTTGTGCTCGCTCTGCGCAATCTCACCACGCCCTTCTGCGGCCAGCGATGTGGTCGCCATCAAGGCCATGGTCCGATGCACCAGATCAAGCTGCTGCACCAGATAGCGGTTATGCGAAGCCAGGTGAATCTGTTCGTGAAATCTCCGGTTGGCCCGCGACAGCGCAACAGGATCTCCGATCAACTCATTATCGGCCACCACCATTTCCTGAAGGACCCGAATTTCCTCTTCGGTTGCGTGTTTTGCGGCCAGACGTGCGGCCAGCCCTTCCAATTCACGCCGGACAACATAAAGCTCGGCCATCTGGTTGTGATCCAATGAGGCCACGATCAACGACCGCCCGTCCCGTTCCAGCAACGACTGCGTTTCCAGCCGCTGCAGCGCCTCGCGGATCGGAGTACGCGAAACGCCAAACCGCTCGGCCAGTTCGCTTTCCACCAGCCGATCACCAGGCTTGTAGACACCGACGTCTATCGCTTCGAGAATAAGGCTATAGGCGTCCGTATTGGAATGTTTGGATTGGGGCATCGGCTGAATTGTCTCCTCGTTCGGACCTGTCTAGCCGCCACACGCCCCCCCGATCAAGTGCGGCATTGAAAACCGCAGCCCATCGCCCTAAACCCAAACCATGGTCAAACCTGCCTTTTCCCATGTCACCCAATGGGTGTTCGATCTAGACAACACGCTTTACCCGCCGTATATGCGCCTGTTCGATCAGATCGAAGTGCTGATGACGGATTACGTCGTGCAAGCTATCGGCGTCGACCGCCCCGAGGCCGACCGGCTGCGTTCGCATTACTGGCGCGAATACGGCACGACACTCGCGGGCCTGATGGCAGAGCACGATCTGGACCCCGATCCCTATCTGCACGCCGTGCATCAGGTGGACATGAGCCATATGGAACCCGATGTTGCGCTGGCGGAACATATCCGCGCTTTGCCCGGGCGACGCATCGTCTATACCAATGGATCTGCACCTTATGCCGAGCGCGTTCTGGCGGCACGCGGTCTGATTGGGCTGTTCGACGCGATCTATGGCGTAGAACACGCAGGCTATCGCCCCAAGCCGCAAAAAGCCGCGTTCGAGGCGATCTTTGCGCAGGATGGAATCGATACCGCGAAAGCCGCCATGTTCGAAGATGATCCACGCAATCTGGCCGCCCCGCACGAGATGGGAATGCGCACCGTACACGTCGCGCCTGACCCGCACGAGGCTGACCATATTCACCATCACACCGATGATCTGACCGGGTTTCTGGGTCGCCTGCGATAGGCTGTCACACTGCGACGATCTGTTCGTTTCGCAGGTGCAGAAATGCCCCCATATGCAGCTCAGCGACGAACAGAATCGGAGACCCCAATGACCGCGCTTGAGATGCCTCAGCGCCTGCCTCTGTGGCAGCGCCTTTTGTTTGCAATTCCCGTGTTTGGCTGGATGGCCCGGGACGCGGCGAATGCCGAAGCTGAAGACCTGTACTACACCGCTGCAGCGCTCGTCAGCATGTGGGGCTGCTCCATCCTTCTGTTCGGCCTGCCCGGCCTTTACATTCCTGCCCTGATGATGGTGCCGACGATGTTCCTTGTCCTGATTTTGATCTCTCGGGGATAGGGCACGAGACAGGATGTCACTTGGCACCCACCTCGCAACAGCACTAGTGTCTGCGGCAACGGAGACATACTCATGACTGACAGCTGTGACATCCTGATTTCAGGCGGCGGAATCGCCGGATTGACCGCCGCCGCCACCTTTGGCGCTGCCGGGTTCGACGTGATCTGCGTTGACCCCACGCCTCCGATCACCGAACGGGACGTGGACGGCTCGGATCTGCGGACAACCGCTTTTTTGCAGCCCGCCCACGGTCTGTTGGAACAATGCGGGCTTTGGGCCAAACTGGATGCCCACGCCGCTCCCCTGCAGATCATGCGCATCGTCGATGCGGGCGGAGATGTGCCCGAACCCCGCGTCGTGCGTGATTTCAACGCCGCCGATATCTCGGACCAGCCATTCGGATGGAACCTGCCCAACTGGCTGCTGCGCCGCGAGATGGTGGCGCGACTAGCCGAACTGCCGAATGTCGATTTCCGCCCCGGCACCGGTACGGTCAGCCTGTTCACCCGCACCAATGAGGCACGAGTCGGCCTGAGCGACGGCACCCGCATCCGCTGCAAACTGGTAATCGCCGCTGACGGGCGCAGTTCACCAATGCGCGAAGCTGCCGGGATCAATGTTCAAACCACGCGCTACGGCCAAAAGGCCCTCGCCTTCGCCGTCACACATCCTATCCCGCACGACAATGTCTCGACCGAGATTCACCGCTCGGGCGGGCCGTTCACATTGGTCCCCCTGCCCGATTGGCAAGGCCAGCCGTCCTCGGCCATTGTCTGGATGGAACGTGGGCCACGTGCCGTTGAACTGTTAAACCTTGAAACCGACGCGTTCGAAGCCGCCATGACCGAACGCTCTTGCGGGCTGTTCGGACCGCTGAAATTGGCCTCACGCCGGACGATCTGGCCGATCATCAGCCAGTCGGCGGAACGGTTGTCGGGTGAACGCATCGCGCTGATGGCCGAGGCCGCGCATGTGGTGCCACCTATTGGTGCGCAGGGGCTGAACATGTCGTTGGGCGATCTGCGCTGCTTGCTGGAATTGACGCAAGCCCGGCCCGAGGGCTTAGGCGATGCGCAGATGCTGGATTCCTATCACAAGGCCCGCCATACCGAGATCGAACTGCGCGTCAAGGGCATCGACCTGCTGAACCGCGCCTCGATGATCGAAGCGCGTCCGCTGCGCGACGCACGAGCGATGGGGCTGAATGCGCTCTATTCCCTACCACCCGTGCGCAAGACGCTAATGCAAATGGGCCTCGGCGTCCGCTGAACCGTAGGGCGGGCTTCTGCCCGCCACGCTATTACAGCACCTGATCCAGAACCCGTTTCAGGCGCGCAATCGTGTCGTCAACATCATACAGCTTGTCCAAGCCAAACAGGCCGAGTCGGAAGGTGCTGAACCCTTCGGGTTCGTCACATTGCAGCGGTACGCCGGCTGCGATCTGCATGCCCAGGGCCGCGAACTTCTTGCCGTTCTGCACTTCGGGGTCTGCTGTATAGCTGACCACCACACCCGGCGCGCCGAACCCTTCGGCGGCAACCGACATGACACCCTTGTCCTTCAGGTAGGCCCGGACGCCATCACCTAGCGCCCATTGCGCTGCGCGCAGCTTTTCGAAGCCGTACGCGCGCGTCTCGGCCATTGTGTCGCGGAAGGAAAGTAGAGAATCCGTCGGCATGGTGGCGTGATAGGCATGACCGCCATTCTCGTAGGCCTGCATGATCTGGCGCCATTTCTTCAAATCTATCGCAAAGCTATCGGATGAGGTCTCGGCCAGTCGTGCCTCGGCGCGTTCGGATAGCATGACAAGACCGGCGCATGGCGTTGCGCTCCACCCCTTCTGCGGAGCCGAGATCAGCACATCCACTCCGGTGGCCTTCATATCGACCCAGGCACAGCCCGAGGCGATGCAGTCCAGCACCATCAACGCCCCCACCTCATGCGCAGCAGCGGCCATCGCTGTCACATAATCATCAGGCAGAATCACTCCGGCCGAGGTCTCAACATGCGGCGCGAAGACAATACCCGGTCTTTTCTCATGGATTGTTGCCACAACTTCATCAATCGGGGCCGGAGCAAAAGGTGACGGGCTGGAATTGCCGGTTTCGCGCGCTTTGAGAACGGTGGCCGACGATGTCAGATCACCTGACTCGATGATCTGGCTCCACCGATATGAAAACCACCCATTGCGTACGACAAGCACATCAGCACCCCGCGCAAACTGTCGCGCGACAGCTTCCATCCCGTAGGTGCCTCCGCCGGGAATGACCGCAACGCCTTCAGCATTGTAAACTTCACGCAGCATTGCCGAAATATCGCGCATGACTTGCTGAAAACTTGCAGACATATGGTTCAGAGAACGGTCGGTAAAAACCACCGAGAACTCCTCCAGCCCGCCCGGGTCAACAGTATTCAGTAGTGCCGGCATGACGCATCCTTTCTATTGGGTCCTTTTTGTTCTGCCTTGTCTTGCGCGCTCGGTAAAGCGTCAAACGCGGCCTGAAGTTGACCCAAAGTAACCCACAGCCAAAAATTTCATTTTGAGTTTTTACATGCCACAATTAGCAGAAATGACGCCAACCAGAGTCAGGTCCCCTTTACACCCTAGCGTGTTTCTGAACAGATACACACACTTTGAACAAGAACGGATAATTTTACTCGTGACTGCGCAAAAGCGGATTAGTTTTCAAGTCGTTCGAGACGAGGTAAAGCGGCGGATTGAATCCCGCATATGGCCTCAGGGCTCGCTTTTACCCACCGAAACCCAATTAGCGGAAGAATTCAATTGTGCCCGCGCCACGGTGAACCGGGCGCTGAGGGAGCTCGCTGAACAGGGCTTTGTCGAGCGCAAGCGCAAAAGCGGAACGCGGGTCAAGAAAGAACCACGAAAACAAGCCAAGCTTGAAATTTCACTTGCGAGACAAGCGGTTGAGAACCAAAACTCAGCCTATCGCTATGCTCTTGTGGAACGGAACGTGGTCTACAGCCCCGGCTGGCTGACCTCGCAACTGAATGTCGAACCGGACGCGCGCGTTCTGCACGTGATCTGCATGCACTATGCAGACAACCGCCCCTTCCAGCTTGAAGAACGCTGGATCAATATCGAAGCCGTGCCCGAGGTCGAGCAAGCCGACCTCAACAAAAGTGGCCCACACGAATGGTTGTTGAATGCTGCCCCGTTCACCGAAGCTGAAATCGCCTTTTGCGCGATCTCGGCGGACAATCGTCTAGCTGATTTCATGGGCACCACCACTGGCACTTCGATGATTCAGCTGGAACGGACCACGTGGAAGGACGGGCAGCCGATGACTTTCGCCCGCATGACCCATCATCCGGGGTTCCGCATCCGCACTAAATACTAACCGATCGGCCCGGGCAGGCGTTCTTCGCTCAGCAGTACATTGGCTTCGACCTCTCCGGCCCCTGGTAAGGTCATCACCCTCCGGCGCAGAACCCGTTCGAAATCTGCCAGATCCCGCGCCACAACGCGCAGGCGATAATCATAAAGGCCAAGCACATGCTCGACCGTCTGAACCTCGGGGATGGCACTGACGGCGCGCTCGAAATCTTCAAGGCTGACCTGCCCTTTTCGCGCAAGTTTCACGCCGAGAAAGACGGTCACTCCAAAACCCAGGGCCTCGGCATTCAGACGCAGCCGCCGCCCCTTGATCACGCCTGCTTCTTCCAGTCGACGAATACGCCGCCAGGTCGCAGGCTGCGATAAGCCAAAGCGGCGCCCCAGAGCCCCCGCGCTTTGGGTCGCGTCCTGCACCAGCGCGCGCAGAATTCTGCGGTCGATCTCATCCAGTTCGATCATACCGGCAGCACCTCATCCCGTTTGACTCGGGCGATATGCATAAGGGCTTCGATATCGGCGATATGCGGTAGGGTCAGAATGCGATCGCGATAGACCTGTTGATAATGCGCCATATCTCGCGCCAACACCGATAGGCGCACATCCACCCGACCAAGGAAGGTCTGGATCTCGATCACCTCGGCCACGTTCCGCGCCGCCGCCGTGAATTCGTCGAACGCCCGTGCCTGCGTCTTGTCCAGCGTGATCCGCAAAGAGACCTCGACCGCATAGCCCAAGGCGGCCCAGTCGACAACGGCTTCCTGCCCCTCGATCACTCCTGCCGCTTGCATCTTTTCGATCCGGCGCCAGCAGACGCCCGAAGTGATGCGGCATCGCTCAGCCAATTCTGCCGTTGTCAGGCTTGGCTCGGCCTGGAAGTGGCGCAGTATACGTCGATCAACATCATCAAGCATGATTTTTTCACATTTTGTTCAATAGAAGAATTATTCTTCATCTATTTGTCAAATACCCAATCCAAACCCTATCGCCAATAGCAATCACGCAAGATAGAAGCACATCAATCGAAACTGAAAGGACCGGCGAAATGCGCGTCTATTACGATCGCGATTGCGACATCAACCTGATCAAAGACAAAAAAGTGGCGATTCTGGGCTACGGCTCGCAAGGCCACGCCCACGCGCTGAACCTGCGCGACTCGGGCGCCAAGAACCTGGTCATCGCCCTGCGCGAAGGCTCCCCCTCGGCCAAGAAAGCCGAAGCGGAAGGCCTGCAGGTGATGGGCATCGCCGAAGCCGCAGCCTGGTGCGACGTTATTATGTTCACCATGCCTGACGAACTGCAGGCTGAGACGTACAAGAAATACGTCCACGACAACATCAAGCCAGGTGCGGCCATCGCGTTCGCCCATGGACTGAACGTCCATTTTGGCCTGATCGAGCCGAAAGAAGGCGTTGACGTGATCATGATGGCCCCCAAAGGCCCCGGTCACACCGTGCGCGGCGAATACACCAAAGGCGGCGGCGTTCCTTGCCTCGTCGCGGTCGACAACGACGCGACCGGCAAAGCGCTGGAAATCGGCCTGTCCTACTGCTCGGCCATCGGTGGCGGCCGTTCGGGCATCATCGAAACCAACTTCCGCGAGGAATGCGAAACCGACCTGTTCGGTGAGCAGGCCGTACTGTGCGGCGGTCTGGTTGAACTGATCCGCTGCGGCTTTGAAACGCTGGTTGAGGCCGGCTACGCGCCCGAGATGGCATATTTCGAGTGTCTGCACGAAGTGAAGCTGATCGTTGACCTGATCTATGAAGGCGGCATCGCCAACATGGATTATTCGATCTCGAACACGGCTGAATATGGCCAGTACGTCACCGGCCCGCGTATTTTGAAATACGACGAGACCAAAGCGCGTATGAAAGAGGTTCTGAACGACATCCAGCAGGGTAAATTCGTCCGTGACTTCATGCTGGAGAACGCTGTAGGCCAACCGACCATCAAAGCGTCGCGCCGTGCGAACGATGAGCACATGATCGAGGAAACCGGTGCAAAACTGCGCGCCATGATGCCCTGGATCTCGGCTGGTAAAATGGTCGACAAAGAAAAGAACTAAGTCTGACGAATGTCAGCGAAAGGGCGGTCCCGGTGGCCGCCCTTTTCATTTGGTGACAGCATTTGCGTAGCATTCACCCAGAACATAATCCCAGCCACTGTCGTAACCGGTGCGTTTGTCCGACGCCTCAGATGCCCAGACTTCCCAGCCCGAATGTGTCAGAGTGACCGTGGTATGCCCAGCTCCGTGGGCTGCGAACCGGATCTCAACCCGCGTGGGGCGGTCGGTGTTGGTGCCGGGGTGCCAGCTGAAGGCCAAGCGAGCCCCCTGTTCGAAGATCAACACCTTGCCCCAATCAGCGCGGGTGCCATCGAACATGGTTTCATAAACCGCACCGCCGACATGAGGTTCGATCACAACTGCCAGCGCAGGCTTGCCTTGCGCCGCTGAGACAGCGTGCCCATCCAATGGCCACCATTTGGCAATGCGATTTACAAAAACATCAAAGGCGTGCTCAGGCGTTGCGTTCACAACAATGGTCTTGATGATTGGTTCGATCATGCATCTCGTCCTTCGTTTACCTCGGCGGCGAAACTCTCCAACACGTCCGACCAGTATTGCTCGAGCCAGGCGCGCAGGTCTGCCAGCCCCTCGGGTCGGGCGGCATAGATGCGGCGCGTTCCCTCGGCCCGGCAAACGACAAGCCCGGCTTCGGACAAGACCTTCAAATGTTGCGAGACCGCCGGGCGGCTTACGGGCAAATCCGCAGCCAGATCACCAACCGCCCTGGGGCGCTTGGCCACCGCCTCAAAAACCTGACGACGGGTCGAATCCCCTAAAGCCGAAAGCACTTCTTCGTAAGCCATAACTTACGGTAAGTTATAACTTACCTAATGTCAATATCAGCGCGTGACACCGTCAGATTCGCGGGATAAGTGGATGGAATGGTTCAACAACCGACAAAACAAGATTGGAGCGGTGTTTTTACGCTAGGCCTCATCTGGGGCGGGACATTCATGGTGGTTGCCATGGCTCTGGAAGGCTATGGACCGGTCACCGTAGCGACGTCGCGCACCACATTGGGTGCCGTTATGCTGCTGGTGCTGATGCGCCTTACCGGACGACGTATTCCGAGTTTGACACCCGCCCTGCTGAGTTCAATTTTCTTCATCGGAATCCTGTCGACGGCGGTTCCCTTCATGCTGTTAAGCTGGGGGCAACAATTTGTCCCTTCGGCCTTTGCGGGTCTGTCCATGGCGGCGATTCCGCTGATGGTTCTGCCGCTGGCACATTTCTTTTCGGATGAGCCTATGAACCTACGGCGTCTGGTCGGCGTTTGCCTTGGCTTCTCTGGCGCGCTTGTGTTGATCGGGCCCGGTCTGGCGCAATTGGGTCAGGGTACGCAGCCACTGGCGCAAATGGCCTGCGTCACGGCAGCCTTGTGCTACGCCAGTTCGTCGATCCTGACCCGCCGCTGCCCTCCGATTGAACCGATGGCTCTGGCAGCCCTGACGCTGCTGGTTGGCGCAGTACTATTGATACCTATCATGCTGCTAACCGAGGGGCTTCCCTCGTGGCAGGGAACGCGCCCCAGTCTGGCCCTGATCGTTCTGGGCCTTGTCCCCACAGCCTTCGCCACCCTGCTGCGAGTATCCATCACCCGCAGCGCCGGGTCCGTCTTTCTGACGCTGGTGAACTATCAGGTGCCCGTTTGGTCGATGGTGTTCGGGGCCTGGATTCTATCCGAAGCCCTGCCACTGCGGTTCTATATCGCGCTTGCCATGATCCTGACCGGGCTGGCAATCAGCCAGTGGTTCACTCTGCAGAAAATGCTGCTGGGGCGTTAGCCCGTCGCCGCCTCAACCTCGGATACGATCCCATCGACCACTTGGGTCAGCAGTGCAGCATCCTCGCATTCCGCCATCACCCGGATCAGAGGTTCCGTGCCCGATTTGCGGATCAGCAAACGCCCCTGCCCATTCAGACGCGCCTCGGCCTCGGAAATCGCGCTTTTGACGCTGGCCGCTTCCAGCGGGGCCTGCCCCGCGCTAAAGCGCACATTCTTCAGCAATTGCGGCACCGTCTCAAACTGGCGCGATAGGTCCGAGGCTTTCTTGCCGGATTGCACCATCTCTGCCAGAAAATGCAGCCCCGCCATCAGACCGTCGCCGGTTGTGGCATAATCGCTCATCACGATGTGACCTGACTGTTCGCCACCAAGATTGAAACCACCCTCGCGCATCCGTTCAACCACATAGCGGTCGCCAACGGCAGTCCTCTCCAGACGCAGCCCCTGCCCGGCCAGGTGCCGCTCCAACCCGAGGTTCGACATCACAGTGGCCACCAAGGCGCCGCCTTTCAGCTGATCCGCGCGGGACCACGCGGTCGCCAACAGAGCCATCAACTGATCCCCATCGGCGACAGCGCCAGTTTCGTCGATCACAACGACGCGGTCGGCATCCCCATCCAGACATATACCTACATCGGCGCCATGTGAAACCACGGTTTCGGCCGCAACACAAGGCTGGGTTGAGCCACATCCGAGGTTGATGTTCTTGCCGTTCGGCGCGATGCCGACCGGGATCACATCTGCTCCCAACTCCCAAAGAACTTCCGGCGCAGTACGGTGCGCGGCACCGTTGGCGCAGTCGATCACGACCTTCAGCCCATCCAAGCGCAGATTGCGCGGCAGCGATGATTTCACACGCTCGCCATAACGGAACCGCGCATCATCGACCCGACGCGCACGACCAATATTCTGCGCCTGTGCGGGGCTTACGCCTTCTTCGATCAGCCGCTCGATCTCAATCTCGGCCTGATCGGAAAGCTTGAACCCGTCCGGCCCAAAGAATTTAATTCCATTGTCGATCGCCGGATTGTGACTGGCCGAGATCATCACGCCCAGATCCGCGCGCATCGAGCGCGTCATCAACCCTACCGCAGGAGTCGGCACCGGCCCCAGCAGAAGCACGTTCATACCGGTCGAGGTCAAACCTGCCGTCAGCGCATTTTCCAGCATATAGCCCGACAGCCGCGTATCCTTGCCAATGACAACGCGATGTACGCCTGAGGCATCGCGGCGGAAATACCGCCCCACAGCCGCGCCAATCCGCAAAGCCATTTCCGCCGTCATAGGGTGCCTGTTGGCGGTGCCCCGCACCCCGTCGGTTCCAAACAGCTTGCGCATAAGTCGGTCTCCTGAAAATTCCTTTTGCCCGGATTACCGGACGGCGGCCCATAGACGCAAGGCCTGAGCCGTCTCGGCCACGTCATGTACCCGTACAATCTGCACGCCCTGTGATATTCCCGCCAGAGCAACCGCGATTGACCCCGGCGCGCGGGCATCCTTGCGCGGCTCTTTGCCGATCTGACCAATAAATCCCTTGCGCGAAACGCCCAGAAGGATCGGACAACCCAGCCCGTGAAACAGGCTGAGATTGCGCAGAAGGGTCAGGTTGTGGTCCAGATTCTTGCCAAACCCGATGCCCGGATCGATGACAATCAGATCGCGGCTGAGACTCAGTCCTTCAAGATGCGCGATTTGCCCCTCAAGGAAATCGTAAACATCCAGCAGAACATTGTCATAGTGCGGGTCATCCTGCATCGTGGTCGGATCACCCTGCATATGCATCACACAAACCGGAGCCTCAATCTGCGCGCAAAATGGTGCAAGTTTGGGATCGAAGGTAAATCCTGACACATCGTTGATCAGTCCCGCACCCGCCTGATGCGCTGCCTTGGCAACACCGGCCTTGCGAGTATCGATCGAGATCAACACATCCGTCTCGCCCCGAATTGCCTCAATCAAAGGGCGTGTGCGGGCGATCTCTTCGTCTTCAGGCACAAAATCAGCGCCCGGGCGCGTGGATTCGCCGCCAATGTCCAGAATACTTGCACCATACGCTACCATGCCGGCGGCAGCGGTCCGAGCGGCCTCGACCGAGTTATACAGCCCCCCATCCGAGAAGCTATCCGGCGTGGCATTCAGAATGCCCATGATCTGCGTTCGCGCCATATCAAGCCCGGCAATCGCTGGACGCGCACAGGTCAGACGATCCAGCTGTTCCTTTGGGATTTCAACGGCATCGACGATCTGGGTGCTTTGCCCGCGCTCAATCCGCTCGGCCTGTGAGAACCACAGCACCTGCCCTGCCAGTGGCACCGCCCCGTCGACGCGCGTGCTCCCATGCTGGACCAATGGGCGGTAATAGACGGTCACAGTTGCGCCTGCTCCACCGGAACTGCGCGCAATGGCGTTTTGGGGGCTTCGGGCAGGTCTCCGCCAATAACCAGCATCTCGCTGGCTTCAAAGGTTGCCGCGAACCAAGCAGCCAGCGCCACCGCGTCAGACGGCGCGGCTGAGGGGCCATCGACCGCATCCAGAACAATTTTGGAGGGTGCCCAAACACAGATCTGGCCGTTTTTCATCGCCCAATCCAGCTCGGTCCGGGTTGAAACGACCACGCAACGGTGATCGCGCGCAGCCAGAACCCAGGCGTTCTGTTCAATTGCCAACAGATCTATCCGGCGTTGGGTCATTGCGTGACCCGTCTGCGGCACATCCAGATCAGACGCCCCAACACACAGGATCAGCGGGCGCTGGCGATTCTCAAGCTGGTCGATCCAGCCGGTGAGATTACCTGATGAAATCGCTGCATTCGACAGAAAGACCAACCGTGGATGTGGCCGCTCTTCTTCGGTCACATCATGATGTAGCGCATCCTTGCCGCGCACGATCTCGACGCCAAGCGCGCCAGGTCCACGATCCAGTTTTTCAATGCGAACAAAGGCTCTTACAGCCTGAGGCTCAAGCAGAATACGTTCCGCCACGCGATCTGCCAGTGTCTCGAGCAAATTTAGTCGCTCAGCAGCCAGCTCGAACGCAATCGCTTCGGTTACACGGTCGTAAGACAGAATACGATCCACGTCATCATCGATGGGGTCTGTCAGCGGACGCACCTCGACCACGATGTTAAAGCAGATCCGTTGCGTGGTACCGCGTTCGGCCTGAAACGCCCCGATCTCGACCTCAACGATGTGATCGCGCAGCGAAATGCGGTCCAGCGCACCGCGCGCGGCGGTAGCCTCGGACCGTTCGGACGGGTGCGCAAAGGCAAGACGGATTTCAGAGCTCATGCGGCGGACCTTTTCGGGCTCGGTGGACTGATGATCAGCCCACTTTAGGCGTTTCGCGGGCGTATAGCATCGCAGCAAACGCCTTTCCAGCTACGGAATGCGGCGTTACGTGACCCGGAACCAGCTCATCATACCCGATGCCGCATGGCCAAGCATGTGACAATGCAACAGCCAGTTGCCCGGATTGTCAGCTACCAACGCTACCTGCCGCACCTGCCCTCGCTCGACTAGAACAGTGTCGCGCCACGGCCCTAGTGTACCGTCCTGCAGGATAATGCGAAAATGGTGTCCATGCAGATGCATCGCATGTGGAAACGCCGTTTCATTTGCGAATTCAATCCGATGAACTGATCCCAATCGCGCATCCAGAAACGGATCATCTGGCCGCTCTGCATATCCGTTCAAAGCCCAGAATCGTCCAAGCTGAGCCAACTCGCGCCCCGACAGCTCGGAATCGCCCAATTTGGCGCTCTCCAGCCAGCGCATTGCACCCCCCTGCATCGTCATACGATGCAGAGGTGTATTCTGCAGTTCAATTTCGGGCATTCGGTTTGCTGGCAACGGTCTAACTTTTGCATCAGCAATACGCGATGCTACTCCGAACACATCAAATTTGACGAGTCCGTAAGCGCCATCCCGTTCTACACTCACAATACTTGCCGTCTGGCCGGATTCCGCTGAGACATCAACGATCAAGTCAACCCGCTGCGCAGGCGCCAAAGGAAAACTGCTCTCAACTCGCAATGGAACCTCAAGCGGCATACCGTCAAGCGCAACAATCCAACCAGCAAGCCCGTCGAGCGCTACGTCGAATACCCGGGCATTCGCGGCATTGATCACCCGCAATCGCAATCGTTCAGACGCCTGCACCGGATAAGAAGGGTCAAACTCTCCGTTCACCGTTACAATGTTGCCCAGCCGACCCGCATGGCTCAGATCATGACCATTGTCGAAATCGCTCGATATCTTTGCGCTCTCGGTGTCAAGGCGCCAATCGTCCAGCATTAAGGTCAGGTCCTGATCAACATCGGGTCCGCTGGCTTCTTCGACGATCAAAGGGCCATAAAGCCCACGCGCGACCTGCTCCATCGATTGGTTGTGCGCATGATACCAATAGGTTCCCGCATCCGGCACCACGAAATCATATTCAAAGCTGGAATCTGGCTGCACAACTTCCTGCGTCAGGCCGGGCACTCCATCCATCGCATTGTCGATCCGGATGCCATGCCAGTGAACGGTCGTTGGTTGCGGCAGCATGTTTACAAGCTTGCGGCGTACCCGAGCCCCCTGCGGAACACGGATTTCCGCGCCCGGAACACCGCCGCCATAACTCCAGACCGGAGTTTCCGGATATCCCTGGGGCGCGATCTGCTGGAGGGAAGTCTGTGCCACCAGTTCGGTGCCAGATGCCATCGCCACGCGTGGTATCATCGACAAGGCCAGGGTCGATTGCAGAAACTGTCGGCGTGTTATGGTCATTGCGAGGCTCCTGGCTCGCAACATAGTTGGTAAAACGCCTGTTGCCAGCACCCTTCCAGCGCTGGTGCGTCAATCAGTTGCTGGCCGTGCGATAATTGTGCTTGTAGAAGATATGCACGCCAATACGCGCCGTTTCTTTATAGACGCGGGACCAGGACGGGCGCACTGCCTTGGTGTGGTAGTGCGTGGCACCTGCGGTCATCTCTTCAGCTACACCATCGATTGCGGCACGGGCGACTTTCGAAACGCGATCATAAGCGCGTTTTTCGTTGATAATCTCTTTCTGCCCGTCACAGGTGTAGGTGAACTGGCACTGATATTTCTTGCCCGTTCCTTGCTTGATCACACCGCACAACGAATTCGGAAAGCGACCGCTTTCAACCCGGTTCAGGATAACCTCGGCCACTGCAAACTGACCGCGTACGCTTTCACCGCGAGCCTCGAAATACAGCGCTTCGGCAAGACAACGGAAATTTTCATCTCCGGTCGCCTTTGGCTGCTGGTCCAGCCAGGCTTTGGTGTAGGAGATTTCGACTTTTTCCGGCGCCTTACGCGGCTTAAACAGTTTCAGGTAATCGCGGAAGCTTTGTGCTGGCAACTCGTTACGTGTGACCAACTCAACAGATCTTGTATCGCCTTGCCTATCGGCAAAGGACAAACTCGGTAGCAAGGCTGCGGCCCCCACGGCAACAGCCACTATGTAGCGTCTCATCAGATAACCTCGCACAGGCACAAACGCGCCATACCCTCCCCCGGCGGGCGCGACGAGGCTAATACCCCAGACGAAGCGAGACGTCCAGTTCTGAAAAAAATGCAAGAGAAAAACCGCTCACGCTGCCAATTATTATCGACAGCGGAACGTTTCTTACGCCACTATTTCTAGGTAGGAGACAGTTAGTCAACCCCCAAGTTTGGACGAAATCGCCAGTTGAGCGGCAGACAGCCGAGCGACAGGAACCCGGAAAGGAGAACAGGACACATAGTCGAATCCAAGTGACCGGCAGATTGCGATTGATTCGGGGTTACCACCATGTTCACCACAGACAGAAAGCGTAACGTCTGGTTGGGCTTGGCGCCCGCGCTCGGCCCCCAGCTTCAGCAATTCACCTACCCCATCTGCATCCAGAACGTGAAATGGATCTTCGCCAAACACGCCTTGGCGGACATATGCCGACATGAACCGCCCCGCGTCATCGCGCGACAATCCGTAGGTCATCTGGGTCAGGTCGTTTGTTCCAAAGCTTAGGAAAGCGGAATGTGGCGCAATCTCATTCGCGCGCAGACAGGCCCGAGGCGTTTCCACCATCACTCCCAATCGATAGTCGAACTCCTGCCCCTGCTCCGAGGCAACCTCGGCCGCTACAGTATCGATGCGTGTTTTGACCAGTTCAACCTCGCGCTTGGCCGAGACCAGCGGGATCATGACCTCGGGCACGACAGGGGCACCTTCTTTGCTGGCCTCAACCGTCGCCTCGAAGATCGCGCGTGCCTGCATGTCGTAGATTTCCGGCACGGTGACACCCAGACGAACCCCGCGCAATCCCAGCATCGGGTTGTACTCGCTCATCGCCTCGACCCGACGTTCGACATCCGAGATTGGCAAATCCAGCGCCTCAGCCAGCTCGCGCTGACCAGTGCGCGTAGTGGGCAGAAACTCGTGCAAGGGCGGATCGAACAGGCGGATGCAGACCGGCTGCCCCTCCATAATCCGGAACAACTGCACAAAATCCTGCCGTTGCATCGGCAGCAACCGTTCCAGCACAGCGGCACGTCCAGACGGGGTCTGCGCAAAGATCATTTCGCGCATAACGGTCAGGCGGCCAGGATCGAAGAACATGTGCTCCGTTCGGCACAACCCGATCCCTTCTGCTTTGAAGTTTCGCGCAGTTTGCGCGTCAGCGGGTGTATCGGCGTTGGCGCGGATGGCGATGTCCCGCTCGGCATCGGCCCAGCTCATCAGGGTCTGAAAGCAATCATCCAGCGCCGCTTCAAGCATCTCGGGTTGTCCGGCCAGAACCTGACCAGAAGTCCCATCGATGGTCAGAATATCGCCTGTCTTGAACACTCGCCCATCTGGTGCGCTTAGCAGCTTTTTCTTGGTCTGGAATCGCATCTCGGACGCGCCGACGATACACGGCAAACCCAGACCACGGCCAATCACCGCCGCATGGCTGGTGATCCCGCCCTTTTCGGTCAAAACAGCTACTGCGGCATGCATTCCGCGCACATCTTCGGGCGAGGTTTCTCGGCGCACAAGAATACAGGGCTCCCCCCGCGCGGCGCTGGCCTGCGCTTCGGCAGCCGTAAAGACAATTCGACCGGTCGCTGCACCGGGGCTGGCCGCGATGGCTGTGGTCAGCACATCACGCTCGGCCTCAGGATGGACCTGCCGGTGCAGAAGTTCATTCAGCGAATGCGGGTCGATCCGCATCACGGCCTCCTGCGGCGGAATGATCCCGTCTTCGGCCAAGCGCACCGCGATCCGCATCCCGGCCCGCGACCCGCGCGGAACCCGTACACCATCCAGAATATGCACTTTGCCGTTCTGCACAACGAACTCAACCTGCATCTCTTCGCGCAGCTTCTCGCGCATTAGCGCAGCGTGGGCCTTGAGATCGGCAAACGCTTCGGGCGCCACATCCTCCAGTGATTGACCGCGTTCATCCTTTTCCAGATACAGCGCAGCGACACCTTCGCCCAGAGCATCGCGCCCCTGGCTCTGGCTCAGATAGCGACCCGTGATTTGGGGCATACCCGTCGCTGGATCGATCAGTTGCAACACGCCCGAACCGCATTCCCCCTGCCCGACGCCCGGGATCATCTCTTGAATCACCAGACCCAAACCGGCATCCGCAGGCGCGCCTTTGGCCTGCCGCAGCAAGCGGGCCGAGGTGCCGTCCCATGCACGTGCCATCGAGCGCAGAACACCGATCAGCTGCTCTCCACGATCCTGCGGGAAGGCCTCGTCGGTTTCGTCTTCGTACGCCCGCAACGACAAGCTCAGCCCTTCGCGCCCGTCCGCCTCGGTGGTATCGAATACATCTGGGTCCAGACGCGCAATATGGAGCGCATAGCTCTGCACAAACCGCAGATATAGCGCCGCCGCCGCATCCGCCCCCATTTCCGCAGACCGATCCAGATATCGGGCATCGTTCATGCCGATATTCAGCACCGCACCCGGTCCACCCCAGTCAGGATCTTCCGAACTGGGCCGTACACACAGCAATGACTCGGCGTCGAACTGTTCCAGAATGGCCGCGATGTCGGGAATGTCGCCCTTGGCAATTCGCTGCACCGCGTCAAAAGAAAGGGCCACTGTCCGAGGCACCGGCATGTCCAGCCTGACCAGTCGTTGCAGGCACTTCGCCCGGCCGCCATGCGTATTGGCGGCAACGGGCGCTTTTGGAGTGATAAGCGTGGTATGCGGATTATTCTGCACTGCGGCACCTTTTGGTTTCACCGCAGCATAAGCCCCTGCGCCCTTGGCGCAAGGGCGTTATCCCTCGATACGGGTCAGATCAGCAACGCTAGAGCAGACCTTGCGGATCTGGCTCAGCAGGTTCAGACGGTTGCGGCGCAGAATGTCATTATCGGTATTGACCTGCACGTCCTCAAAGAACGCATCCACCGGCCCGCGCAGTGCGGCCATTGCCGCCATCGCTGTCGGGAAATCCTCGGCCTTCAGCGCGGGATCGATCTTGGCCTCTGCCGCGTCAAGCGCTGCAAACAGTGCCTTTTCGCTGTCAGTTTCAGCAAACTTCACATCCGCGCCGTAAGAGTATTCGACTCCATCCTTCTCTTCCGCCTGAGACAGGATGTTGTTCGCACGCTTGAACCCCTGCACGAGGTTCTCTCCATCCTCGGTCGCGATTACCGCATTCAGAGCGCGGGCGCGTTTGACCAGCAGGTTGAGGTCGTCATTCCCCTCCATCGCGATACAAGCGTCGATGACATCATGGCGGATGCCCTCGTCTCGGAGGAAGACTTTGAGGCGGTCGTGGAAGAAAGAAAGAAGATCGTCAGACGCGTCAGGAACCTTTTTCTCAAGCTCAAGAAATGCTGCTGCGGGCGATCCTTCAAGCTTTTCTTTGACAGTATGGAATGAAGCACCAAAGACACCATGTTTTGCGATTTCTTCCAGGAGATCGCGGACATTCGCTTCGGGCAAAGCCTCATTGATAGCGCGTTCTGATCGAACCAGTTGACTATCGAAAAAACGGTCCAACCGAAGACGCAGATCATTATTCACGATTAGTCGAATTACCCCTAACGCCGCACGACGCAAAGCAAAGGGATCTTTCGAACCCGTGGGTTTCTCATCTATCGCCCAGAACCCGGTCAGCGTGTCCAGCTTGTCGGCTAGCGCCACTGTCACAGACAACGGTGCGGTCGGAACATCATCCGACGGCCCCAACGGCGAGTAATGTTCCTGCGCAACGGCGGCCACTGCGGCATCCTCGCCTGCCGCTTCGATGTAATACCGCCCCATAAGCCCTTGAAGTTCAGGGAATTCATAGACCATTTCGGAGTTCAGATCAGCCTTGGCCAAACGCGCGGCTTTCTCGGCCTGATCCGCATCCGCCCCGACCACCGGGGCCAGTTCTCGGGCCAGCGCGGCAATGCGGTCGATGCGTTCCGCCTGAGTGCCCAGCTTGTTGTGGAAAGTCACATTCTCCAACGCGCGGGTCCATTGGGCGATGTCCGACTTGGCAACGCGCAGGTCGTTCTCCCAGAAGAATTTCGCATCGGCCAGACGGGCCGACAAAACCTTCTGGTTCCCCGCCAGAATGGTTGCGCCGTTATCGGCGGTCTCGCGATTGGCGACGGTAATGAAGCGCTCGATCCGCCCCGTCTTGGGGTTCTTCACAGAAAAGAACTTCTGATGCTCTTTCATCGAGGTCTGCAGTACCTCGGGCGGCAGCTCAAGAAACTCCTCGTCGATCTGCCCCATCAGCACAACGGGCCATTCGACCAGACCGGCAACTTCTGCCAGCAGACCCTTGTCGTCGACGACTTCCAGACCTGCGGCGAAGGCCATGTTCTGGGCATCGTTCCAGATATGTTCGGCGCGCTCTTCGGGCGACAGCACCACGAAGGCGCGTTTCAGCTTGGCGGCATAATCCTCGAACGAGGTCACCGTAAACCGGTTCGGGGCCATAAAACGATGGCCCTCAGTCGTATCACCGGACGTGATCCCTTCGATCGCAAGCGGCACGACCTGTGCACCTGCTTCATCGGTCAGGATGCACAGGATCGAGTGCAAGGGCCGTACCCACCGCATCGATCCAGCCCCCCAGCGCATGGATTTGGGCCAGGGGAAGTTTCGAATGGTAGCTTCTAAGACCTCGGCGATGATTTCAGCTGCTGGACGACCCGCCTTTTCAATGGTGGCGAAATACACTGCGCCTTTGGGCGTGTCGCGCTCTTCCAACTGGTCTCGGGTCAGTCCCGCGCCGCGTAGAAAGCCTTCGATGGCTTTGTCAGGCGCGCCGACCTTTGGGCCTTTGCGTTCTTCGCGGATTGTCGGGCTTTCCGCCAGCAGGCTTTCAACCGCCAGCGTCAGGCGACGCGGCGTCGTCAGTGCAGCGGCAGAGGCATAGGTCAGACCGCCTTCGACCAGACCATCGGTGATCCGCTTTTTCAGGTCTTCACCGGCGCGGGTCTGCATGCGCGCGGGGATTTCCTCGGAAAACAGTTCGATCAGCAGGTCGGGCATTTTCGGTCCTTAGAAATTGACAATCGTCTGAATGACGATGGCATTGGCGATGTCCACAAAGAATGCGGATACAAGGGGCAGTACGATAAAGGCAATAGGCGACGGGCCATATCGCTTGGTTACGGCGGTCATATTTGCGATAGCTGTGGGGGTAGCACCCAGAGCGAACCCCCCGAACCCGGCGGCCAGAACGGCGGCGCGGTAATTCGATCCCATCAACGGAAACAGAACCCAGATCACGAACACCACGGCAAACAGGGTCTGGGCGGTCATGATCACCGCAATCGCAAGGCCCAGTTCGGCGATGGTCCACAGTTGAAGGCTCATCAGCGACATCGCCAGAAATGCACCAAGCGCGAATTCCGAGATCAGCGCCAGCGAGGGCGTGCGTGAGACCGGCTTGGCATTCGGCGCGAACATGGCGCGGAGATTGGCAATCACGATCCCCATGATAAGGCAGGGCACAAACAACGGCAGTTTCAGCCCTGCGGCGCTGATTGCTTCGCTCAGGATCGCGCCTGAAATGATCGCGAGGTTGAGGTACAGCAGCACCCGCATGATTGTCAGATGATCAATCTCGGATTTCTGGTCGACCTCATTGGGCAGGCCCACCGTATGCTCTTCCCCGGGGCGTTCGGGGCTGAGATTGCGCCCCTCGATCAGCAGCCGCGCAATCGGCCCCCCGACCAAAGCGGCCAGCACGAGACCCAATGTGGCCACGGCCACCCCCAACTCGGTTGCGCCACTCAAACCGGTGGCGCCCGCAACTTCGGGGGCCCAGGCGATCGCGGTTCCGTGCCCCCCGATCAGCGCAGCAGACCCGAACAGCACCCCGGCTTGCGCCGGATAACCGAACATCGCGGCCCCCACTGCGCCGATCACGTTTTGCGCAACGATGGTCAGAAGTGTCAAAATCAGAAGCAAAAGCAAAGGCTTGCCGCCCGCGATCAAATCGGACAGACGGGCATTTAGACCAATCCCGGCAAAGAACAGAACCAATAGAAAGTCTCGTGCGGTCAAGCCAAAGGATAGCTCAATGCCGAAACCAAGATACAGCGCCAATACCACGAGCGAGGCCATAAGGCCCCCGGTTACCGGCTCGGGGATGTTGAAGCTGCGCAATTGTGCGACACGGGCGTTGATCTCTGCCCCCAGCAGATAGACCGCAAAGCCCAGCGTTGCTGTCAGGAACTCCGGTATCTCAACGACCATCCCCATCTGCATCAGCCCTCGGGCCTGGGTGGGCACTCCTCGCCCACAACCGTGCCGTCATAGGCTTTTTCACCGCAATTGTTCAGCGCATGCCAGACGTAGCCTTTACCATCCTGTGTAATGGCAACGATCCGGTCGACACCATAATGGATGTTCTTGGTGCCCAAGAAAGCCTGTGCTTGACCCGATTTCAATACGTTGGCCAGCGCAACTGCGTCGTAGCAGTCAAACCACCCTGGCGCGGTCAATGGCTCGGGGTTCTCGACAGGGGTAAAATCCACCATTTGATCCGGCCTCAACTCGGTTTCGAAACAGGCCCGATACCGGATCGGAGAGCTGTCGGCGTCAATGGCCTTAAACCCAGCATAGGCGATGGCTTCGGGCGCTTCCGCCCCTTGCGCCAGCAGGACCACATCCTGGCCCGGGCGCGGTTCTACCTCATAATAGAACCCATAAACCTGCAGGTAATACATGCCAGCACCGGCCAGAACGCCAGAAATCAGAAGGATTAGCGCAACCAATTTTCCAGTCATCGTTTACGCCACCTCTTTCAAGTTCATAGAAAATAAGACAGGTTCCCAAGCAGTACGGTCAGAAACGAGGCTACTCGCATGGAAACCACTCTTGCCGTCGGATTCTTTGGCGCGCTTTTTGCAATCATGAATCCGATTACCAACTTGCCTGTGTTCCTGAGTGTCACGCAAGACCTGCCCATTTCGGATCAACGCAAAGTGGCTGTGAAAACTGCGCTTTATTGCACGATCCTCGGTGGCGCCTTCGCTGCGATCGGCAGTCAAGCGCTTGGGCTCTTTGGCATCAGCGTCGATGACCTGCGCGTCGCCGGTGGCCTCGTTGTACTGATGATCGGCCTGAACATGCTGAACGGGAACGAGAGCAGCTCGCATCACGGAACCGACGGAGAAAAGAAATCCTATCCCGCGCCCGAGACCGTTGCGTTCTATCCCTTGGCTTTTCCCATTCTGGTCGGCCCCGGAACAATCACAACACTGATCCTTTATGCGCACCACATCAAAACCCCGGTCGAAGCCGTTGTCTATGCAGGTGTATTTCTGTTCGTGGTGGCCTTGCTTTTGATCACGTTCTGGAACGCATCGGCGTTGGCTAAGCGGCTGTCGGACAATGCTCGCGTGATAATGAGCCGCTTCATGGGCATGATTCTTGCGGCTATCGCAATCAGCATGATCGCAGACGGCCTGAAGGCGTTGTTGCCCGGACTGGCCTAGGCGCTGCATCAAACTTCGAACCCGGCAGCCTCGGTCTGCACGAACGCATCGGCGCATTGCTTGGCCAATGCGCGAACGCGGCCGATATAGGCCTGTCTTTCGGTAACCGAAATCACCCCGCGGGCGTCCAGCAAGTTGAAGATGTGGCTGGCCTTGATGCACTGATCATATGCGGGATGCGCCATGATGATGCGCTTGCCCGTCTTCGGGTCGTCATGTTCCTGCGCCAGAATGGTCGCGCATTCGGTTTCAGCCTCTTCGAAATGACGCAGCAGGACCTCGGTATTGGCAATATCGAAGTTCCAGCGGGCGTATTCCTCTTCGGTCTGCTTGAAGATGTCGCCATAGGTCAGCGGGCTGGGCGACTGAGGATCGTTGAAGGGCATGTCCATCACATGGTCGATGCCCAGCACATACATGGCCAGACGTTCCAAACCATAGGTCAGCTCACCCGAAACCGGCGCACAGTCATGGCCGCCGACCTGTTGGAAATAGGTGAACTGGCTGACTTCCATGCCGTCACACCAGACCTCCCATCCCAGACCCCACGCACCCAGAGTGGGGCTTTCCCAGTCGTCCTCGACAAAGCGGATGTCGTGCAGATCCATGTCGATGCCGATGGCCTCGAGGCTGCCCAGATACAGTTCCTGCAAATCAGGCGGACTGGGTTTGATCAGCACCTGGTATTGATAGTAATGCTGCAACCGGTTCGGGTTTTCGCCATAACGTCCGTCTGTCGGGCGACGCGAGGGCTGAACGTAGGCCGCTGCCCAAGCCTTGGACCCCAAAGCGCGCAACGTGGTTGCTGGATGGAACGTACCTGCGCCGACCTCCATGTCATAGGGCTGGAGGATCGCACAGCCTTTCGACGCCCAATAGGACTGAAGCCTTAGGATAATCTCTTGAAATGAACGTGGTGCGCTATTGGGTTCGGTCATGACAATTCCCTTGGACGCCCAAGCGCCCGGTTCCGGTGGGTTCGGCCCTTCCTATGCAAGGCATCCAAGGGCGTCAACGGGCCAATCGGCCACTCTGTCGCTGAGCGGCCACACACAGAATTCCCCGTATTCCGGGCATGGCAATCGGACCACGATTCCGCGTAATCTGCGCCAAAGTGAAAACACTGCAGAACACGGGCAGACAATGACACGCGTATTTACGGTTATTACATTCTTTATCCTCTTCGGCCTGCGCGCCGCTTTTGCCCAGCAAGATGCGGGCGTCTTTGTTCAGATCGAGGCGCAGCCGTCGCTGCGCGAGGCGCAGGAACGGGCGCAGGTCTATGCGAACGCACTGCCCGATGTGAACGGGTTTCGGCTGAATTCCGGCTGGTATGCCATTGTTATCGGGCCCTATTTACGCGACGACGCCGAACAGGTGCTGCGCGTTTACCGGGCCGAGCGTCAGATCCCATCGGACAGTTTCATCGCATTCTCCAGCGCGCTGGGGCAACAGTTCTGGCCCATCGGTGCCAACATCCTGAACCGCGGCGTCGTCACCGCCCCGATCCAGCCCGAGCCGCAACCAGAGCAGCCCTTGGCCGGTCTTACCCTGCAGGACGCAGATGAAACCCGTTCGCAGGCTCTGCAGGGCGAACGCCTTTTGACCGCGCAAGAGCGCAGAGACTTGCAAACCGCGTTGCAGGCAGCCGGGTTCTACAATTCAACAATTGACGGAGCCTTTGGTCAGGGCACCCGCCGCTCGATGGGCGATTGGCAACGTTCCAACGGGTTCGACGCGACTGGCGTTCTGACCACGCTGCAGCGCAAAACCCTGATGGATGACTACAACGCTCCACTGATCAGCGTCGGGATGGCACGCTATTCCGACCCGCAAGCCGGGATCGAACTGGATATGCCAATGGGTGTCTTGGGCTTCGAACGTTACGAGGCACCCTTTGCCCATTTCAACCCCACTTCTGATCTGGACGCCAAGGCGCTGCTGATCTCGCAGGAAGGCTCTGCCGCAACCCTGCGGGCGCTCTATCAAGTGATGCAGTCGCTTGAAATCGTTCCTCTGGACGGTGAGCGCAGCCTGCGCGGCAACAGCTTCACGATTGAAGGGCGCGGAAATGGCATGACCTCGTTCACGCAAGCAGCTCTGAAAGACGGCAAGATCAAAGGTTTCACGCTGGTCTGGCCTGCTGGGGATGAGGCTCGCCGCGCCCGAGTTTTGACCGCGATGCGCGCAAGCTTTGCCACGACCGATGCCGTACTGGATGCCGGTGCTGGAGCGGATGCTGACCAGCGCATCGATTTGATGTCAGGACTGCAAATCCGCAAACCGCGGCTATCGCGATCGGGCTTCTTCGCCGACGCTGATGGTACGGTTCTGACGGTCACCGAGGCCGCTGAAAGCTGCACCCGCATCACGCTGGACGGTGACCAAGAGGTTCAGCTGGCTTGGCAGGATGCCGACCTTGGTGTCGCTGTGCTGCGTCCTAGCCAGACCCTTGCCCCGATCAGTGTTGCCGAGTTCCGCGCGGGCGTTCCGCGTATTCAGTCTCAGGTCGCTGTTTCGGGCTTTTCTTACGAAGGCGCGTTGGGTGCCCCTACTCTGACCTTTGGCGAAATCGCTGATATCCGTGGCCTGAATGGAGAAGATGGCGTCAAACGCCTTGCACTGTCCGCCCAGCCCGGCGACGCGGGAGGACCTGTCTTTGACGATAGCGGCAGCGTTGTTGGCATGTTGCTACCTGCCCCTTCCGATGGGCGTACCCTGCCCGACTCGGTCAGCCTTGCGGCGAATGTGGCACGTCTGACCGAAGTTCTGACCAAGGCGGGCATCTCAGGTCAGCCCGCGCAAGGCTCAGCCCAGATTTCACCCAACGAACTGAGCCGCAGAGCCAACGGAATGACCGTTCTGGTGCACTGCTGGGACTGAACAATCAGGTTCAGGGAAAAGGCGCTGCACGAAGGTGCACGCCTTTTTTCATAGGTTTACAGGATATCCGGTGTGACCCGTATCAATGTGGGAACCTCGGCCTGAAAGGCGGCGCGCACTGCGGCCTGCATCTCATCCAGCGTCTTCGGTGCAGCTGACAGCGCCCCGAACGCCTCGGCCAGTTTGCAGAAATCCGGGTTTCGCGCGATCACCGCATTAGGCGCGATCTGTCCGCGCACCATGCTCTCTTCAATCTCTTTGAGTTTACCATTGTCCCACAGAATGATGGGTAGCGGCAGGCCGAGTTCGACAGCAACCCCAAGCTCTTGCATTGTGTAGTGAAAACCATAGTCACCCGCGATGACCGCTGTGGGTTTGCCCCGCCGTGCTACTGCACCACCGATCCCGGCTGGCAGGGCGTAACCCAGCGTGCCAAATCCAGTCGGGTGGTGCCAATGATAAGGAAAGCCCATGTCCCAGACTTCTTTCGCGACATACGCGAATTGGGTCATGTCCGAATAAATCATCGTATCCAAGGGCATGGCCGCCCTGAGTGCATCGACCACAGGGACAATGCCCGGGCGCTCGGCATCTACCTCGGCCCGCCAGCGCGCGCGCGCCTCGCGCACCTCGTCCGCGGACCAACCAGCGGCTGGTTTTACCTGATCGGACACTGCCCACAGCGCATGCGCAAAACTCTCACCATCTGCCTGCAGTTTGACAGCCGCACGATGGTGGTCTGACAGCACTTGCGGGTCCAGATCAACACGCACCATAGTTGCGTTGTGGCCCAGATCATGGCGCCACAGATCAACCTCGCCCAGTTCAGCACCGACAACAACGACAAGATCAGCCGAGGCAATTACTTTGGCGCTGCCCGGTCGTGGCAGCATCGATCCGAAATCCAGCGGATAATCGGACCCGGCCAGCCCGCGACCGGCATACGTCGTGAAGCACGCCGCCCCCAACTGGGTCAGGATCTGTCGCCAAAGGTTAGACCGGCACCCGCCGCCTAATATGAACAAAGGCCGCTGCGCGATATTCAGCAGCGACAGAACCGGTGCCACATCCGGTGGAACAGTCTGGTTGCGCAAGGCAGTTTGGTTTGGAAAAGGTGCAGGCGCTGCCTCGGCCTCCAATTGCGCGATGGGTACCTGAATGTGTTTCGGTCGCGGGCGCGACAGCTCAAACTCTTCGAAGGCGCGCTCGATCAGACCATAGGCAGCCTTGGCATCGTTCGCCTGACAGGACCAGTCTGTAACTGTCTCGGCCGCAGCGCGTTGATCCTTCATCTGATGCAATTGGCCACGCAGTGCTTGTGTCTCTTCGAGGCAAGAAGACAACACCAGCATCGGCACCGAATCCGAATAAGCCTGCCCCATCGGCGTCATGATGTTGCACAGGCCCGGTCCGGTGATCACATAGGCCACCCCCGGCTTGCCAGACGCGCGGGCATATCCATCGGCCATGAAACCGGCCCCCTGCTCGTGCCGGGCCAGAACATGCGTGATCCCGGCCTCTTCGATACCGCGATACATTTCCTGATTATGCACGCCCGGTATGCCAAAGATCACGTCAACGCCACGATCCTTAAGCATGTGCGAGATTTGCGCCCCAAGGGGTCGTTTCATTAGCCTCTCCAGAATTGAACGGTAAAGATTGCGTAGACAGCCAGCAGTTCAAGGCGTCCGACCAGCATCCCGATCGTCAGCAGCCACTTGGCACCGTCATTCAGCCCCGCAAAGTTGCCTGCTGGCCCGATCTGTTCCCCCAGTCCCGGCCCCACATTAGCCAGTGCCGTCGCGGCCCCCGATACCGAGGTGATAAAGTCCAACCCAGTCAGGGCCAGCGCCCACGACAGAACCCCCATCGATAGTGCAAAGAACATGAAGAAACTCATGACCGAGGTCAGCACGTCGCGACTGATCGGTCGTCCATCATAGCGCGGCACGAACACACCATGCGGCGAACGAATTCGGCTGAGCTGGGTTTTAATCGACGCAAACAGCAATTGATAGCGGAACACCTTGATCGAACACGCGGTGGACCCCGCGCAACCGCCAATCAATCCGATCAGGAAGAACAACATGACCGGAAAACTGCCCCAGCCCATATAGTCGACACTCGCGTACCCGGTGCCCGAAATGATCGATGTGATGTTGAACAGCGACTCGCGGAACGCCTGCTCCCAATGGTGCGGAAAGACCGAAGTCAGGAAGATCGACATAATCACAACCAGAACCACGATGGTTGCCAGAAACGCCCGAATCTGGCTGTCTTTCCACAACGAGCTTGTGTGACCATTGGCCAATTGCACATACCGCACAAATGGCAGCGCCGCGAGGATCATGAAGATGGCAGCGGCATATTCCAGAGGTCCCGAAAACCGGGCGAAAGAACTGTCATAGTTTGAAAACCCGCCCGTCGCGATTGTGGTCATGGCATGTACGACGGCGTCAAAAAAGCTCATGCCGAAACCGGCATAGACCAATGCGCAGACCACCGTCAGAAATACGTAGATCAAGGAAATCTGCCCGGCGATCTCTTGCGCGCGGGGCAGAATTTTCCCCATGGTTTCAAACCCTTCCGAGCGGAAGATCTGCATCCCACCAACGCGCAGCTCGGGTAGGAACACCATCGCCACGACGATGATTCCGATGCCCCCCAACCATTGCAAAACGCCCCGCCAGAGCAACAAGCCCTGTGGCAATTCGTCGAGCCCCGAGATCACGGTTGAACCTGTGGTGGTCAGCCCCGACATCGCCTCGAAATAGGCATCGACGAAACGCAGTTCAGTTTCGCCGAACAGAAACGGAATTGCGCCAAAAACCGGCAACGCCACCCAGACACCCGAGGTCAGCAAAAAGGTCTGACGGATGGTCAGACCTTCGCCCACCCCGTTGGAACAACTCATCGCAAGAACACTGCCGGTCAGCAGTGTGATGACCGCGCTTTCAAAGAAAACATGCCACTCGCCCCGCCCCTCGATCATGTCGACAAGCATGGGCAGCAGCATGGTCGCCCCTAGAATGGCGACCAGCAGGCCAATCACATATCCGACCGGGCGAAGATCCATCATGACGGGCAGCGTTGGCGCGCCAGCTCGACGGTGTCAAGCAGATGATCCGTGTTAACTGTCGGATTTTATCTCAACGCCCGGCATCGCGGGTGGCTTCGACGGGGCGCGTGCACGACGCGGTGCCGGTTTGGCCTGCTCAGCCGACGCAGCTGCGGGTTTCTTCGTCGCAGGTTTTGCAGCGGCAGGTTTCGGAGCCGCTGTGGCCAGAGGCGCAGCTTTTGCCGGGGCGGGCTTGGCTGGGGCGGGCTTAGCCACCGCAGGTGCCTTGGTCGCAGCTTTTGCCGTGTTTGCCGATGCTTTTGGCGCTGTGGCTGCCGGTCGTGCCTTGGCCTGTGCGGAAGATTTGAACTCCGCAACCGGCTTGGCCGCCGTTGATACTGGCTTGGCCGCTTTCGAGGCGGGTTTTGCAGGTACTTTGGCCTTCGCCGGTGCTGCTTTCACAGCCGGTTTGGCTACCGGGGCCGCCTTGGGTGCAGGGGCCGCAACCTTAGGAGCCGCCGCTTTCGGCGCAGGTGCCACCGCAGGCTTAGCCGCCGCCTTCGGCTTTGGTGCTGCTTTGGGTTTCGGCGCCTCTTTAGGCTTTACTGCAACCTTGGCTTTTGCAGCCGGTCTGGCTGGCTTTCGCGTTGCTGGTGTCGCCACTTCGCGGGCAACCGGTGCGGGTGCCTCGGCTGTCTTCAGTCCGTGCAGAGGTGTCATCGGCAGATCAAAAGCCGCGCGGGTCATGATCTGCATGATCTCCATCTGACTGGCCATTGCGTAACCGGCCATCCGGATGGCGGCTGCCTGAAACTCAAGTGGTTGAGTAATCGGATTCATTGCATGTCTCTCCTGATAAAACCGAGGCAGCGGGTAGATGAGTAAAGGACCCCGCCCGCCCCAATCGTCCGGGCGGATTTGCAGGTTGGCGGTCCAAGGCGTTGCACGTCCCGGTTTCCTTTCGGGCTGCGCGACCCGGTTTTTACGGATGCGCAGCAGCTGCACTCGGGGACAATCTAGCGCAATTCAGGGTGCAGATGCAGCATTTCCTGCTGCATTGCGGCAAAAAAGCGCCCATGCAGGATTTTTGACTGTTTTTCCAGCAGCTTCCGCGGGGTCAATCAGCCCACATGAAACAGCGTCGTGAACAAACGCGGGTCCAGGCTCGCGGATTCGAAGGTTGGACCTTCGGTCAGAATCGAGACCGCATCATGGCTGTGCAGGCTTTCCTGATGGCTGGCGATCACACGGAAATCGCCGACATGATGATCGGCCTGCAGCTCGGCGCAGAACAGACGCGCGGCATCTTCCACGAATATGGGATTGGCAGCGTTCAGTTCGGCAAAGGCCTGTTCATCTTCGCGCTTGACCATCACCTGAGTTTCGGTTGGCACCGCGCGGCGGCACAGCGCGATCAGATCTTCGAACCACAGACAATTGGCGTTGCAATCGATAACCACCGAAATCCGCGCCACCGAGCGCTGGGAATGCGGCGTCGCCAGCTGCCCGCGGGTTGCGCGCGCGTGTTCGCTCAGTTCCAATGAACAGGGGCATGTGGACGAATAGACATAGTCCAGATGCATAATCTTCAGACGTTCTCCGCCTTGATCAACCAGTTCCAGCGCGATGTCGTAATACTGGTATCCGGACAAGCCCGAACGCAGGCTCTCAATCCGATCGGGATAGGAAAACCGCATCTGTATGCGCGCATCCAAACTATCCAGATCAGTCAGATAGTCGTTCAGCGCTGCCTCCATCACCTCAAAACTAAAGGTGCGCTCGGCGTGCTTGTAGAAGGACCGCATGATCCGAGACATGTTGATGCCCTTCTTCTCGGCCTCAAGGCTGACAGACCCGGTGACCGAGGTCTCAAGTGTCAGCTCGGCACCACTTTTGCGATGGAACCGGATCGGCAGGCGGAAATTCGAGATGCCGACATGCTGGATCTGCTGCTTCGAACCCCGGATCAGGCTGGACGGACCGTTTTGCAGATCCGGCAATGTGGCCTTATAGGCTGCATCCGCCTCGAACTCGTGGGGATATTCGCGCGACAGGGCCGGATAGTTTGACGGCAACAGCCCCGGGACAAGCTGCGCAATTGCCGGGTCAAGTTGACTGATCTCGGCCGCCGAGGCTGATTTCGCCCATTCGCGCAGCACCTTGAGCGCTGCTGCGGCCTGATCGTGATCGGGTGTCTCGTTGATGTCGCGCGGATGAATGTTCATTGGCACGGATCCCTTGCTAGGCCGACGGTTATATACCACCGAGGTTTAATTACCAGTCCTGAACGATACGCGCGGAATAGCAGTCCGGATCGAAATTCGAGGCAAGAAATCGTCATTTTACAACCAAATGCGCCGGATCAGGCGGATCACATCCGCCTGATGATGCATTCCCGGCGCATCACTAGCCCTGAGATACGTCTAGCGCGCGCTGGATATCCGCAAGCAAATCACCGGCATCCTCAAGCCCAACCGAAAGTCGGATCAGGCCCGGCGTGATACCCAACTCATCGCGTTGTTCGTCGCTCAGACGCTGGTGCGTTGTGGTGGCCGGGTGCGTTGCGATCGACTTGGCATCGCCTAAATTATTCGAGATCACAGGGATCGTCAGCGCATTCAGGAAAGCAAACGCCGCCGCTTTGCCGCCCTTGATGTCCAGCGATAGAACCGTGCCGCCCTTGCCGCCCAGCTGCTCTTGCACCAACGCGTTTTGCGCATGGGTTCTCAGCCCGGGATACAGTGTCCGCTCCAGTGCAGAATGCCCTTCTAAAGCTTCTGCAATCTTCTGCGCGCTGTCGGCTTGGGCGTTTACGCGCAGGGCCATGGTTTCAAGACCTTTGACCATGATCCAAGCGCTGAACGGGCTAAGCGCACCGCCGGTGTGCTTCATGTAAGGCTCGACCGTGCCACGGATGAATTCCTTGGTGCCGATGATCACGCCGCCCAGCGCCCGGCCCTGCCCGTCGATATGCTTGGTCGCCGAATAGACCACCACGTCGGCTCCCTGTTCGATCGCGCGCGAGAACACGGGTGTCGAGAACACGTTGTCCACGATTACAACCGCACCCACCGCATGGGCCAGCTTAGACACGGACGTGATGTCGATCACTTCAAGCGTCGGGTTCGACATGGATTCAAAAAACACTGCCCTGGTGTCAGGCCGGATCGCGGCCTCCCACGCGTCCAGATCGGTGCCGTCTACAAAGGTCACCTCAACGCCATAACGCGTCAGGATGTTTTCGAGGATATACAGACAGGACCCAAAAAGCGCCTTGGCTGAAACCACATGGTCGCCCGCCTGCAGCATCGAAGTCAGCGCACCGTTCACAGCGGCCATACCTGAAGCGGTGGCAAACGCATCCTCGCCGCCTTCCAAAGCTGCGATACGCTGCTCGAACATCGACACGGTGGGGTTGCCGTAGCGGGCATAGATGAACTCATCCGGGCCGCTTTCGATAAACCGGGCCTCGGCCTGCTCGGCGTTTTCGTAGACAAACCCTTGCGTCAGAAAGATCGACTCAGAAACTTCATTGTACTGACTGCGACGGACGCCGCCATGGACGGCTTGGGTGCGTTTGTTCCAGCTCTCGCTCATCTCATTCCTTTCAGCCCCGCATTGGAGGCAAACAAAAAACCCCAGACGCGGCCAAGCGAAAGGGGTCTTTCATCCTGACCTTTTAGCGGTGTTGTTTAACGTGGCCCGCAATCCGGTAACAAATCGCCACATGAATGAAGATGCGTTTACGCCCCGCCCCGGAACACGTCAAGCCCGACTGATCACCGGTCACGCTTTCGTAACACGGCCGGGCGCGCTCTTGCCGTTTGTGCAGAAAGCTTCATGATCGCCCAAACTCAAGGAGGCCCCATGATTGATCTCTATTTCTGGCCCACGCCCAACGGCTGGAAAGTGTCCATCGCTCTGGAAGAGATGGAGCTGCCCTACAAAACCCACTTAATCAACATCGGCAAGGGCGACCAGTTCGATCCCGAATTTCTAAAGATCTCGCCTAACAACCGTATGCCCGCCATCGTTGACCCGGATGGCCCTGACAGCGCGCCTGTTTCGGTGTTCGAAAGCGGCGCGATCCTGATGTACCTCGCCCGCAAGACCGGGCGATTCTACGGCAATACCGAACGTGACAGGATCGCAGTCGAGGAATGGCTGATGTGGCAAATGGGCGGCGTAGGCCCGATGGCCGGCCAAGCGCATCACTTCCTTAAATACGCTCCACATCTAGACCCGCCACAAGACCATTCCTATCCGAAAGACCGCTATCGCAGTGAGGTCGGGCGTCTCTACGGCGTACTCGACCGCAGGCTGGCCGAAAACGAATACGTCGCCGGCGATTTCTACTCCATCGCCGACATGTCGATCTGGGGCTGGGCCAGCCTATGGGAAGGCCAGCAACAGGTGCTTGAGGACAAACCGCATTTCACCCGCTGGCTGGACATGATGAGCGCCCGACCCAGCGTGCAGGCAGGTCGCGCACTACATGCGGAGTTGCGTGGCGATAACCGGGACAAGCAGGCGCAAAGCAATTTGTTCAAGCAGTAGGACTTCGCTGCTATACTGTCATCTTGAACAGAAATAGGATATTATTCAGCCCCATCCGATGCGCCCAACGCAGGGGCACCGAGACAGATAAGGATGCAATTGATCGGACCTGCAAGGGAACGAGTAACTTCATGCGAGTTTTAGCCCTTTCGTTTATCATATGCGCGGGTATTGCAAGTGCCGCACCGGATTGCGAGGAACCCGAGCAGGCGCAACCTCACGAACTTGTCGCCCTTGAACCGCCCGTTGAACTAGACGTGATCATAGAAGAAGAAGTCGATGGGCCTCCTGAACGAGAGTTGACGGTTTCCGCCAGACCACGACTGCGCCCCTGCAAATTTCGTCAGATTGAAATCGGGCGAGATCGTATGCGTCAACGCGGTGCGGTATGTGGCGACTGGACCATACTCGGCGAGAATCGAAAGCCTTTTACAGGTAAGTTTCGGGGGTGCGGCATAGCCGATCCAGTGCTTATCCGCATGGTGTCTAACATCTTTCTCAGCCAATTGGCATTGATGGATTGCAAGACGGCCATTACGCTGAAGACATGGTTGGAGAATACGGCCAAACCGGCCTTTGCGGACCAAGGAGGCGGCCTGAAAGGAATACGTTTGGCTGGTCATTATGCGTGCAAGACACAGAACAATCAACCGGGCGCACGGATTTCTGAACATGCACGAGGGCGCGCGATTGATATTTCGTCCTTCATATTGATGGATGGCACCGTGATTACCGTGCTTGACGGCTGGGGCGACGAAGGGTCAAGCGACGTTATGCGCGAACTTCACGCAGGTGCATGCGGATTGTTCGGAACGGTGCTTGGCCCCGACGCGGACCACAATCATAAAGGGCATTTTCATTTAGATACTGCTCGCCGCGGTAAGGGCCCTGTTTGCCGCTAGCCTGTTTCTCCTGCCCCTGCATCAAAGCATGTTGCTTGCCCTAGATATGCGCGATCATATGGGTCACCAAACTCACCAGCTGCATCCGGCTCGTGATCCTTAGTAGGCGTCCCGAGTTCAAGGTACGGCGGAAGCATTCGCAGATCTCGCTCCAGACCAACACATTTACGATGTCCATCTCATCCTCCAGCTTGACAAATTCACAACTTGGTCGTCCCAGGCCTTTGCCACGGGATCACAGCCCGGCCACTGCCATCAGCGCCCCCTATGACGGATTGTTCAGCCGGATAATGGGCAGGCAAGCAGGTGGGCATCGACAGTCCCGGTTTGAATCCGCAGGGAAAATAGAGGCAACAAGCATGAGAACATATAGGGAACAACCTACAGGAATGTCCAGACGTGGCATCATGAGATGCAGATGATGCTGGAAAGACCAAGCGCCCTTCACTAATGAAGACTCCGACACATGCAAAAGGAAGACGCACGCAATGGCAAAGATCACCTATGTCGAGCATGGCGGTACCGAACATACAGTCGAGGTCGCCAACGGACTGACAGTCATGGAAGGGGCCCGTGACAACAACATTCCCGGCATCGAGGCCGATTGCGGCGGTGCCTGCGCCTGCTCGACCTGCCACGTCTATATTCATCCTGACTGGGTCGAGAGAATCCCCGCCAAGGACGACATGGAAGAAGACATGCTGGACTTCGCCTATGAACCCGACCCGACCCGCTCGCGCCTGACCTGTCAGATCAAGGTCACCGACGCGCTGGATGGTCTGGTTGTGCAGATGCCCGAAAAGCAGATCTGATGCACCCTGATGCGCCGCGCCAGCCCAACCGCCTTTGGCACCGTCGGGCGCGCGGCGCTGTTCTGATGGTTTGCATTTGGCTAACGGGGAATATGCCCGCAGCCAGCGGCGAAACCAAAGTATCTGCTCGCTTCACGGAACCAACAACACGCTACGCCCATGGGGTGCTTGGCGACGCCATCGAATACGGTGCTTTGGAAATCGGCGTCGGTACAAGTCTTTCCTCGGCGGTGCGGCGAAAAGTCGATAGCTCCAAACGCTCGACCGTTACAATACGTCTGCCTGAAGACCGCGTATTCGAAGATCTTGCCCCACGCCTGGCCGATATCGATCAGGACGGGTTGCCCGAAGTCATCGTTGTAGAGACCCAGCAGCATACGGGTGCTCAACTGGCGATCTATGACGTCAATGGTCAAAAAATCGCCGCCACCCCCCATATCGGCACGCGCAACCGCTGGCTCGCCCCCATCGGTGCCGCCGATCTGGACGGTGATGGACATGTGGAGATCGCCTATGTCGACCGCCCACACCTTGCCAAAACTCTGCGCATCTGGCGTTACAAAGACGGTGAACTCATTGAAATCGCCACAATCCCTGGCCTTACCAATCACAGGATCGGAGAAGATTTCATTTCAGGCGGCCTGCGCCAATGTGAAACGCACCCAGAGCTGATCCTCGCCAGCGCCGACTGGTCGCGGATCATAGGCGTCTCGTACAGCAAGGGCTGGCGACAAAAAGACCACGGACCACTCAACAGTCTCACAGATCTGTCCAACGCACTAAAGTGCTGATCCGCCCTTCATCTGGCCATAAATCTCTTGGGGAGCGCGAGGGGCTGGCCCCTCGCTCACAAATATTCAAGACGGGCGCAGCCCGACTACTGAGTTAAAGCGCGCGCCAGCCGATGTCGCGACGGAAGAACCCTTCAGGCCAATCAACACCTTCAACCATGTCATACGCCCGGTCGCGTGCGTCTTTCAGCGTTTCCCCACGCGCAGTCACATTCAGAACGCGGCCACCCGCGGCCTGAACCTTGCCTTCAGCCGCTTTTGTCCCCGCGTGGAATACCATGTTGCTACTATCCTCGGCCAGATCGCCCAGGCCGTTGATCACAGTGCCTTTTTCATAAGAACCAGGATACCCCTTTGCCGCCATCACGACCGTGATGGCGTGATCGTCGGCCCAGTTCACCCGCGTCTCAGCCAAGCGACCCTCGGCCGCCGCGTGCATCAGGTCCATGGCCTGAGCGCCAAGGCGCATCATCAGTACCTGACATTCGGGATCTCCGAACCGCACGTTGTACTCCACCAACCTGGGCTGACCATCCTTGATCATCAAACCGGCGTAGAGCACACCCTGAAACGGTGTCCCGCGCCGCTTCATCTCGGCCACCGTCGGGCGCACGATCTGATCCATCGCAAGGGCCTCGATCTCGGCGCTCAGCACCGGGGCCGGAGAATAGGCGCCCATCCCCCCAGTGTTCAGCCCGGTATCGCCCTCGCCGACGCGCTTGTGATCCTGCGCTGTGCCGATCGACAGGATATCCTCTCCGTCACAGAGCACGAACAGAGACGCCTCCTCGCCCTCCATGAAATCCTCGATCACCACTTCGGCCCCCGCGCCACCAAAGGCTCCGCCGAACATGTCGTCAATCGCGTCCAGGGCGGTTTGCTCGTCCATCGCAACGATCACGCCCTTGCCGGCAGCCAGCCCATCGGCCTTGACCACAATCGGGGCCCCCTGCGCACGGATGTATTCCTTGGCGGGCTCAGCCTCGGTGAACCGGGCATAAGTCGCCGTCGGCGCGCCGGATGCGTCACAGATTTCCTTGGTGAAGCTTTTTGAGGCCTCCAGCCGCGCCGCTTCTGCCGAGGGCCCGAAAACCAGCACACCCGCTTCGCGCAGCCGGTCAGCAACCCCTGCAGCCAAAGGCGCTTCGGGGCCAACGATCACGAAATCAATCGCGTTTTCCTCGGCAAAGTTGACCACAGCACCGCCATCCTCGATATCCAACGCCGCGCACTCTGCGATCTGGGCGATCCCGGCATTCCCCGGCGCCACAATCAGGCGATCACATTTGGGGTTTTGCATCACCGCCCAAGCCAGACTGTGCTCGCGTCCACCGCTGCCGAGAATGAGGATATTCATGAAACGCTCCGATCTGCTTGGCCTTGCCTGCGCGGCGTTCTAAGCTGCGCAGAGATTTGACACAAGGCGCTGAAATGTCCGACCTGCTAGATGACCCGATTCCGGGTCAGAACACCCCCGAATACACTGTCTCGGACATCTCGGGCGAGGTGAAGCGCACGCTCGAGGGCACCTTTGGCCGAATCCGTGTGCGTGGAGAAGTGGGCCGCGTGTTCAAGGCCCGCTCGGGTCATCTGTATTACGACATAAAGGACGACCGGAACGTGCTGGCCTGCACAACTTGGAAAGGGCAGATTTCTGGTCTTTCAGTTGTTCCCGAAGAAGGCCTCGAGGTTGTCGTCACCGGGCGCCTGACAGCTTTTGGAGCCCAGTCGAAATACAACCTGAACGTCGATGAAGTCGCCGTCGCCGGGCAAGGCGCGCTAATGGCATTGCTGGAAAAGCGCAAAAAGCAGCTCGAATCCGAAGGTTTGTTTGCGGCTGAACGCAAGAAACCCCTGCCCTACTTGCCGCAGATCATCGGCGTTGTCACTTCGCCCTCCGGTGCGGTGATCCGAGACATCTTGCATCGGCTGCGCGATCGGTTCCCGCGCAAAGTACTGATCTGGCCCGTCGCGGTTCAGGGGGCAAACTGTGCCCCCGAAGTGACCCGCGCCATCGAAGGCTTCAATCAACTCACACCGGGCGGGGCCCTCCCGCGACCCGACCTGATCATCGTCGCGCGCGGCGGTGGGTCCATAGAAGACCTCTGGGGCTTCAACGAAGAAAGCGTCGCGCGCGCGACTGCAGCCTCAGAAATCCCGCTGATCTCGGCCGTCGGGCACGAAACGGACACCACCCTGGTCGACTATGTCTCGGACCGCCGCGCGCCTACGCCAACCGCCGCTGCCGAACTTGCCGTACCGGTCCGCATGGAGCTGCTGGCTTGGACCAACGAACAAGGGGCCCGCCTGTCGCGCGGCTCCACGGATGCCGTACAACGCCGCAGCCAGCGTCTGCGCGACCTGTCCCGCGCCCTGCCGCGCCCAGACACACTGCTGGAAAGCCCGCGCCAAAGGTTAGACCAGATATCCGAGCGCTTGCCTAACGCGCTGATCCGGGGTGTTCAGAACCGCCGCGTCAAACTGCTGGACAGTGCGGCGCGTCTGCGCCCCTCGACCCTGCGCAGCTTTGTCGAAACCCGCCGCGATCGCTGGCGCAACCTGTCCTCGCGCCTGTCAATGCGCCCGATCCAGCGCGAACTGGAAACACGCCGCGACGCTCTGAATCGCCTGTCCGAGCGTTTGAATGCCGCACAATCCACACGGCTGGACCGCCTCCGCCAGCAGATGGAGGCCACCGATCGCCTGCGCGAAACGTTGAGCTACAAGGCGACGCTCGGACGTGGCTACGCCGTCGTGCGCGCCGAAGGAGAGGTCATCACAACCAAAGCTCAAGCCTCCGGTCACGCTGTTCTTGAGATCGAATTCGCTGACGGTCGCCTCAGTACCGGGGCTGCGGGCAAGGCGCCACCCAAGAAATCCAAACAGGCACCTCCTGATCAGGGATCGTTGTTCTGACCGATGTTGACGATCTGGGGCCGTAAAACATCCTCGAACGTTCAGGCCCTAATGTGGTGCGTGGGTGAGCTTGGCCTAGAATACCAGCGTCACGATCTTGGCCATCGCTTCGGCGGGCTGGACACCGCAGCGTTTCGGACACTGAACCCAAACAAAACCATCCCCGTCCTGCAAGATGGCGACAACCCACCGCTTTGGGAAACCGGCGCCATCCTGCGATATCTGGCCACCCAATATGGCGAACAGGCATTCTGGCCTTCAGATCCTACCCGGCGCGCCACGATCGACAAATGGGCCGAATGGGCGAAACTCAACGTGGCGATGGCGTTTACCGTTCCGGTGTTCTGGAAAATTGTGCGAGCACCCGTTGAACAGCAGGACCAAACAGCGATCCATCGGGCCGTCAGCGATTTGGAAATCAAACTGGCAATCGCAGACAAGGAGCTGGACCAAAACACGTTCCTTGCGGGTGAGCATTTTACACTGGCGGATATACAGTTCGGCCACGTCCTTTACCGCTACTACGATATCGACATCGTCCGCGCTCCGTTACCGCATTTGCGTCGATACTATGAACGGCTAACCGAAAGGCCCGCGTTTCAACATCACGTCATGCTGGACTATGAAGACCTGCGACCATTTCAGACCCCGACATCCGGTCCGTAGCACAACATCTCTTCGCCAATATCCTCGGCCTCGTACAACTCGGTCGCGGTCGGGTCACCCTCAAATTGCGCGATCAAACCGCCCCCGGATTGCCAGAACACCCAGCATTGCGGCGCCAGTTGATCCTCATAGATGAAACAGATCTGATCTTCCTGCTCGTACCAAACTCCGTTCATGCAATTGCCATCCAGAAATGACCAGATGACTCGGCGGTCTGGCAGATACCGTTCGACTCCGTAGGCCTGCCCATCGAACCCGTAATACAAGGTTTTTCCACGCGTATACGCATCAAACTCAGGCCCTGTCAGAGGCGACTGTGCCGCAACGGGCTGTGAGGCAAGGGTCAGCAGAATCAAGCAAATTCGGATCATGACCACACTGTGTCAGAAGCAGCCCACAAGTGCCATTCAACCTTTCCACATCGCGGCGATCGGCAAGATAACTCCACGTCACGCCTTGATGCACCGCCGAGATCATGGCGATGATTGACTCAAAAACATCGGGGACGCACCATGACGACACTTCTTTTCTGGATTGCGGCGGCCTGCGCGCTGGCCTACCTGCCACTTACCGCGCGCCCGGCCAGCACCCTGCGTAGCATGCTGAAAACAGCATCGGTCGTGCTGCTGGCAGGCGTCGCCATACTGGCAAGCGCGCCATGGCTCCTGATCCTCGCCCTCACCTTCTGCGCGATAGGCGATGCCCTTCTGTCGCGCGAAACCGACAGCACATTCATGGCAGGCATCGGTGCATTTGCTGCGGGGCATTTGGCCTATATCGCCTTGTTTTTGATGAGCCCCAGCAGCAACCCTGAACTGATCTTCGACCACCCCGCGATCTTCTGGTCCCTGATCATCCTGGGCATCGTTATGGCCACGCTGCTCACCCCCCGCGCCGGAGACCTCAAAATCCCCGTCCTCGCTTATATTCCAATCATCCTGGGCATGGGCATCACCGTTCTTGCCCTTCCCGAAACTGGAGCCTTACGCTGGGCCCTTCCCGCCGCAATGGCCTTCATCGCCTCGGACCTGGCGCTTGCGACTGAAAAGTTCCTGCTACCTGACAATCACCCGGCCCTGAAGCTTACGCCCTATCTGGTCTGGCCGCTTTACTGGGCGGCCCAAGCCGGGTTTCTGATCGCCTTCACCTGACCCTTTGCAACTGCCTTCAATCCACATTAGGTGAGGGGAACACCTGCGGAGATCAAAAATGGCGTTTTTCTCAAAGCTCAAGGCCAAGCTGTTCAAATCCTCATCGCGCCTCGAAGAGGGGCTGGATGCAATTGTCGAGGATGGCGGCGAGGAAACCCCAAATCCTGATCCGGTGATCCCCGAACCAGAGCCCGAACCGCAACCGGTTCCCGAAGTGCCAGAACCCACGCCCGCGCCCCAACCGGTCGAGCCTCCCGCTCCGATCCCGGCTGATCCCACACCGGCGCCTCCACCCCCAGAGGTTCCGGAATCCAAGGGTTTGATGGGTCGTCTGTTCGGCCGAAATGAATCCAAGACCGTTGTCCGCCGCACGCTGGATGACGACATGCTGGAGCAACTCGAAGAGCTTCTGATCGCCTCGGATATGGGCGTCGACACCGCCTTGCGCGTTACGTCCAACATGGCCGAGGGGCGCTTTGGCCGCAAACTCTCGACCCAGGAAATCAAACAGCTGCTGGCGCAGGAGGTTGCCCGCGTGATGGAACCCGTGGCCAAACCAATGCCGATCTACCCCAAGCGCCCGCAAGTGGTGCTGGTTGTTGGCGTCAACGGTTCGGGCAAAACTACGACAATCGGTAAGCTTGCCAGCCAGTTCAAAGCCGCTGGCAAGAAAGTCGTCATCGCCGCCGGAGACACATTCCGCGCCGCCGCCGTCGAACAGCTGCAGGTCTGGGGTGACCGCGCAGGCGTGCCCGTATTGACGGCACCCGAAGGGTCCGACCCTGCTTCGCTGGCCTTTGATGCGCTGACCAAAGCGCAAAACGAAGGTGCCGACCTGCTGATGATCGACACAGCAGGCCGCCTGCAAAACCGCGCCGACCTGATGGAAGAGCTGGCCAAAATCGTCCGCGTCATCCGCAAGGTTGACGACACCGCACCGCACAACACTCTGCTGGTGCTGGACGCCACCACCGGGCAAAACGCCCTCAGTCAGGTCGAAACCTTCCGCAAACTGGCCGATGTCTCGGGCCTCGTGATGACCAAACTGGACGGCACAGCCAAAGGCGGCGTGCTGGTCGCCCTCGCCGACAAGTTCGGCCTTCCGATCCACGCCATTGGTGTCGGTGAGCAAATCGACGACCTCGCCCCGTTTGATCCCGAAGAATTCGCCGCCGCCCTGACGGGCTTACAATCCTGATCCGCCCCTTCATCTGGCCGAAAATACCTTCGGGGGGCGTGGGGGGCAGACAGCCCCCCACTCTCTCCGCCCAAGCGAAAGCCCCGATTTGAGCGACTGGCTGATCTCCCTCGAAGGCACCGAAGCAGGCCACCAACTCGCCCTCGCGCTCGCGCTGATGGCGGCCTTCCTGCATGCGGTTTTCGGTGCACTGCAAAAAGGCCGCCACGACCCGTGGATGTCGCGCGGGGCGATCGATGCCTGCTACTGCCTTATGGCGATGCCATTCGCCTTCTTCATCGTGCCATGGCCCGAACCATACATGTGGCCGATCTTTGGCGTCGTTTGGCTGATCCATATCGGCTATAAGGTGCTGCAGGCGATGGCCTACACCAAAGGCTCCTATACCGTTGTCTATCCGGTCGTGCGCGGTACTGGCCCGCTCTTCACTGTGATCGGAGCCTATCTTTTGTTCGGTGAAACCTTCTCGGCCATCCAATGGCTTGGAGTGGCGACGCTTCTTGCGGGTATCTTCGGCCTTGCCGCCTATAACCTGCGCTACCTTGAGACCAATCGAGATACGCTGCGAATCGCGCTGGTGCTGGCGGTCGTCACGGGTCTCTTCGTGGCGCTCTATACGACCTATGATGCCTACGGTATCCGCGCTACGGCCGACCCGTTCACCTTCCTTGCGTGGTTCTTCATGATCGACGGGGCCGCGATGCCGATCTATGCTGCGCTCAGATACCGCGCAATGATCCACCGCCCTGCGCTCGGACCTCTGATGTTTCGCGGGTTCGCGGGCGGCATCATCGCGCCGATGTCCTTCGGTGCCATCATGCTCGCCACGCGACTGGACAAGGTCGGAGAGGCGGCGGTCCTGCGCGAAACCTCCACCGTTTTCGCAGCACTCATCGGCTGGCTGGTGCTGAAAGAAACTGTCGGCCCCAGACGCATTGCGTTGATGGCATTGATTGCACTCGGCGCAGTAATAGTTGAAATGGGCGGGTAAGCAGCAGGTCGGAATCATGGCAGAGAAAAAAGACATCAACCCATTCCTCAAACAGCTACTGGAACTTGGCCCCCCACTGGCCTTCTTCTTCATCTACCTGCGCCTGCGTGATGACAATTTCGTGATCGGCGGCACCGAGTATTCTGGGTTCATCGTCGCCACCATCCTGTTCGTGCCGCTGATGCTGGCTGCCATGGGCATCCTCTGGTACCTGACGGGCAAACTCAGCCGGATGCAGATTTTCACCGCATTCATGGTGATTTTCTTCGGCGGCCTCACCGCGTGGTTCAATGACGAGCGGTTTTTCAAGATGAAAACAACGCTGGTCTATGGCTTCTTTTCCGCCATCCTCGGGATCGGGCTTTTGCAGGGGAAATCCTACCTGGCATATGTTCTGGACGAGATGCTACCCATGCAGCACGAGGGCTGGATGATCCTCACCCGGCGTCTGTGTGCCTGTTTCGCAGTACTGGCCGCAGCCAATGAATTGGTCTGGCGCACGATGTCAACGGACCTATGGGTCAAGATCGAAACCTTCGGCTTTCCCATTGCCTTGATGGCGTTTCTGATGATGCAGTTCAACCTGCTGCAAAGCTATATGGATGATCCCGACAAGCAATAACTGTTCTTGCCCAAGCGTAACAAGCTAACAAAATTTCTTGGCTTAAGCTTGAAGCTGTGAAAAGTTGGGTCACCACCCGCACCGCTCAACCCCGGAGATCAGCGCCCGAATGATGGCATTTCCCAACAGTGGATTCCTGTCCGAAGCCTCTGAAGAGCTGCGCACCATGTTGGCAGCCCAGGCCACCGAAGTCACATTGGATCGGGGCGATGTCCTGTTCGAGCAGGACGATGAAGGCGATGCGCTCTATGCCATTCTTTCCGGTGCGCTCGAAGTGTCATTTCTTGCGTCGAGCGGGCGCAAGCTGTCTCTCAGCATGATGCGCCCAGGTGAGGTGTTCGGGGAAATCGCGTTGTTCGACAGCGGTCCCCGCACCGCAACCGTAACAGCAGCTGAGCCCTCCAAAGTCCTGCGCGTTCGCCAGAAAGACATGATGGCGCAGATCCGGGAACATCCTGACCTTGCGGTGGATCTGATCCGCTTGGCCGGTCTTCGCATGCGTTATATGGGCGCTCAATTGAACGAGCAGGTATTCCTGCCAATGCCGATCCGACTGGCGCGCAAGCTTTTGCACCTGGCAGGACAACAGGACAGCCCAACGGCACGTATCACGCTTTCGCAGAGTGAATTGGCCGAATTTGTCGGTGCGACGCGTGAGGCAGTGTCAAAGACCATTTCGACATGGAAACGCGACAATGTCGTCGAAGCTTCGCGCGGCGGGCTGCAGATCCACGACTTTGACGCGCTGCGGCAACTGGCCGAATCCGATTTAATCTAAATTTTCGGCACAGATGTGATCCGCTTCACATACGCAGCTTTAAGATTGCCCTAAGGTCAATCCCGTTACCGTAGGAGGTCGGTTTTATCATCCCCGATATCTGTCCACCGACCTCTCCCTGTACAGAGCCATATGCCTTCCCCGGCATATGGCTTTTTTCTTAACGAAGTATGAAAAAGGCCGGGAAAATATCCCGACCTTCTAATTTCGGATCTGTTCGCTGAGTTTATTATTCTAGGCTCAGCGCTACGAACCGGGGTTCCCCGCCCCGCCGCACCAGCAGCAGCAGAGATTTGCGTCCTGCTTCACGCGCCTCATCCATCCGCGTCTCCAGATCAGTGATCGAAGTCACCTTCTGCTGCCCCGCCTCAGTGATAAGATCACCGGCGCGCAGACCCTTTTCAAAGGCTTCCGAGGATTCATCAACATTGGTCACCAACAATCCTTCGGCATCGGCATCCAGACCCAATTCCTCGCGCTGGCTATCCCCCAGCGGAGCGATGGTCAGGCCAAGAATATCCTTGTCTTCCTCCGTCGGCGTTTCGGCTTCCGGCTCTTCGCCGTTCTCGGCACGTTCGGCGTCTTCGCGGCGGCCCAGCGTCACCAGCACGGTCTGGGTGCCTCCATCACGGTGCACGACCACACGCACAGATTTGCCAACGGTGGTCTCTCCCACCTGCCGCACAAGACCGCGTGTATCCTCGACCTCGACGCCATCAAAGCTGATGATCACGTCTCCGGCCAGCAGGCCCGCTTCTTTTGCCGGGCCGTCCGGTACATCGCTGATCAACGCACCTCCGGGTTTGTCCAGCCCCATCGCCTCGGCCATATCCTCGGTCACGTCCTGAATGCGCACGCCCAGCCAACCGCGGCGGGTCTCCCCGAACTCACGCAGTTGATCAACGACCTTGATCACCACGTTCGAAGCCATCGAGAAACCAATCCCGATCGAGCCACCATTGGGCGACAGGATCGCAGTATTTACGCCGATCACCTCGCCATTCATGTTGAACAGCGGCCCACCCGAGTTGCCCCGGTTGATCGCAGCATCGGTCTGGATGTAGTCATCATATGACCCGCTCAGTGCCCGATTCCGGGCCGAGATAATCCCTGCTGACACCGAAAAGCCTTGCCCCAGCGGGTTCCCCATCGCGATCACCCAATCGCCCACGCGGGCAATGTCGCTGTCACCGAACTGCACGTATTTCAGCGGCCCTTCCGCCTCGACTTTCAGCAGCGCGATGTCGGTCTTTTCGTCCCGGCCGATTACCTTGGCAACCAAATCTTTCGCGGGCTGGCCATCACCGGGAAAAAACTCGACCAATATCTCATCGGCTTCGGCAATCACGTGATTGTTGGTGACGATATAGCCGTCTTCCGAGATCACGAAGCCCGAGCCCAGCGCATTGCTGCGACGTGGGCGATTTTCATTGTCCCCGCCATTGCGATCCTGAAACTCTCGGAAAAAGTCTTCGAATGGTGAGCCCTCAGGCACGATCCCTTGCGGGCCAGTCTGGCCTTCGATCAGCGTCGACGTGGTGATATTGACCACCGCAGGGCTAATCTGTTCAGCCAGCGGCGCCAGGCTATCACCCCGCGCCTGCGCGGACACAGATTGAGCCAAAACCAGCAGCACCCCCACTAAGGTCAGCCACATCAGCCGCATCTTCGTAACAAAATCGTCCCGTCGGACGGACACACTGCGCGCCTTAGCCTGCACTTGGGGTCTCCTTGTTGACTAATTCTCTGTTGGCATCACCCGGATGCCCTTCTTTGCAACCAATGTAGTCAGTTTGTCCCGGCCCGCAACTCGGGATCGCGGGGAAATCACCGGTGCGTGAAACCATCGCATCAAAAACCGACCTGATATGCGCCCCACAGCAGCACCAGCCCACTGACCACACAAAGCAGCCCGACCAGCCGCCGCGCCTGTTCCGGCAACGCGCGCAGCGCCTCAAGCATGCGTTCTATAAGCGAAGGGGCCAGCGCATAGGCCAGCCCCTCGACAATCAGTACCAGCCCGAAGGCCAGAAGGATCATGCCCATCACTCAGCGGCCGCAGCTGCCGGTGCCCGACGCCCGGTCGGAGAAGCAAGGTAGTTGAAGAACTCCGAGTCCGGGCTCAGGATCAACGAGCTGTTGCTGCCTTGCAGAGCGTTCTCGTAAGCAGTGAGCGACCGGTAGAATTCAAAGAATTCCGGATCGGCACCATAGGCTTCGGCGAAGATCGCGTTGCGTTCGGCATCGGCCTCACCGCGAATGATCTCGGCCTCACGGTTGGCGTCGGAAACCAGTTCAACCACGGTCCGGTCGGCCTGCGCGCGCACACGCTGCGCGGCTTCGTTACCGCGGGCGCGCTCGTCGGTCGCTTCACGTTCACGTTCCGCCTTCATCCGGTCAAACGTCGCCTCAAGGTTGGCCTGCGGCAGATCGGTCGCCTTCAGACGCACGTCGATTACGTTCACGCCCAGCGCACGTGCCTGTGCAATCGCGCTGTTGCGGATACGCAGCATCAGTGCGGCACGATCCGAGCTGAGGATGTCACGGGACGAAACCGAACCCAGTACTTCGCGGGTTTCGGCGCGCAGAATGCGGTCCAGACGATCCTCGGCAACCGGGATACCGCCGACACCAACGGCCTGACGGAACTGTTCCAGATCAGAAATCCGGTAGCGTGCGAAGGCATCGACCACCAGACGACGATCGTCCAGAGGCGTCACTTCCAGCGGCTGAACGTCAATCGACAGGATACGGTCGTCATACCGCACCACTTCCTGAATCAGCGGGATTTTGAATGCCAGCCCCGGATCTTCCTTAACCGCAACAACGCGACCAAATTGCAGAACCAGAGCGCGTTCACGCTCGTCCACAATGAAGATCGAGGACAGAACACCGACTATCGCAAGAAAGATGATCGGCAGAATAAACGTTGTCTTACGCATCAGTTGCTCTCCCCTGCAGGGTTACGGCGCAACTCGTTGAGCGGCAGATAAGGCACAACGCCCTGCCCCGATCCTGTCGAGTTTTCATCCAGAATGATCTTGTCCACGTCACCCAGCACCTGCTCCATGCGTTCCAGATACAGACGTTTGCGGGTCACATCAGGTGCTTTGGAATATTCCTCCAAAACCGCGCTAAAGCGGCTGGCTTCACCCTGTGCACCGTTGATCTGCTGGGCACGATAAGCTTCAGCCTCTTCCAGTACCTGCGCGGCTTCACCACGCGCCTCAGCGAGAACGCGGTTGGCATAGGCGTCAGCGACGTTCTGCAACCTGTCACGCTCCTGCGCGGCGGCCTGAACGTCGCGGAACGCGGCAATCACGTCCTGCGGTGGATCAGCCTTGTCAAAGTTCACACGAACGATGTTCACACCCGAATCGTAGCTGTCCATTGTCTCTTGGATCAGTTCCTGCAGGCGATCAGCAATGATACCGCGATCCCGGTTCAGGATCGGCGCAAGTTCGCTCTGCGCAATAATCTCACGCATCGCCGATTCAGACACGGCGCGGATCGTCTGGCGCGGATCACGCAGGTTGAACAGGAATTTCGCCGGGTCGTTGATGTTCCAGACAACCTGATAATCGATATCAACCACATTCTCGTCACCGGTCAACATCAGACCATCGTCGCTGCCACGAGCACCGCCCATGTCTTCGTTCTGTTCGCGGGTCACCGGAATGACCTCGGCGGTTACAAACGGCCACGGGGCAAAATTCAGGCCCGGATTTCCCACAGCCGAGAATTCGCCCAGAAACAGTTCGACGGATTGTTCTTCCGGTTTGACGGTATAGAAGCTCGCCAAACCCCAAAGACCAGCCGCGACAAGCAGTCCGATCGCAACGGTTCCCTTAGTAAACGCGGGGCCACCGCCGCCGCCCGAACCATTTGTACCACGGCCACCGCCGCCACGACCGCCCATCAGGACGCGCAGCTGTTCCTGGCCCTTTTTCATCAGCTCATCGATCTCGGGGATCTGCGGGCCGTCACCTTCGGGGGGCTTGCGCCCATCCCCGTTGTTACCCCGATTTCCTCCGCCTCCGGATGAGCCTCCGCCCCCCCAGGGGCCGCCGCTGTTGCCCGCCATATGTATCTTTTCCCTTGTGTTGGACCGTGTGATCACGGGTTCCCTTGTAACGTGTGTGCGCGCGCTTGCAAATCAAGCCGTGCGCACAGGTTGCCGCATTGTCACCAGTTCTTCGGCCATCACCGGATGAACTGCAACCGTACGGTCGAAATCTTCTTTGGTGGCACCCATCTTTACGGCAATTCCGGCAAGTTGGATCATCTCACCCGCGCCCGGCGCTACGATGTGACAGCCGAGTATTTTCCGCGTCTCTTGCGACACGATCAGCTTCATCAGCACGCGCTGTGTGCCTCCGGCAAACGCCTTCTGCATGGGCTTGAATGAGGTCGCATAAACCTCGATCGGTTCCTGTTCCGCAGCCGCTTCCTCGCTGAGGCCCACAGTACCCATTTCCGGCTGGGTAAAGATCGCGGTCGGGATCAGTTCGTGATCAACGGGCGTTGGGTTGCCTTTGAAGACGGTTTCGACAAAGGCCATGCCTTCGCGGATCGCCACAGGGGTCAGGTTCACCCGATCGGTTACATCACCAATGGCAAATATCGAGGGAACGCCTGTCTGGCTGTACTCATCCACGATGATCTCACCCTTGCGACCGCGCGCGACGCCCAAAGCCTCAAGCCCCAGATCATCCGCATTCGGCGCGCGACCCGTGGCATACATCACAACGTCGAACAGCTGCTCGGAGCCATTTGTGGCCTTCACCCAGATTTTGTCGCCTTGCTTTTTCATCTCAAGCACGTTGGTGCCCAGATGCAGGTCGATGCCGTTCTGGCACATCTCTTCACTGATCAGCCCGCGCGCCTCATCATCAAAGCCCCGCAGAATCTGCGCCCCGCGATAGAACTGAGTCGTTTTGACCCCCATCCCATTCATGATCCCGGCAAATTCACAGGCGATATAACCACCGCCAACGATCAGCATGGATTCGGGCAGTTCCTCCAGGTGGAAAATCTCATTCGAGGTGATTGCAAGATCAGATCCGGGGAACTCGGGTACAACCGGACGACCGCCCGTTGCGACAAGAATATGCTTGGCTGTCTTGCGGGTACCATCAGCCAGTTCCACCGTATGCGGATCAACGACATGGGCGCGCTGGTCGAAACTCTCGACACCATTGTTCTTCAGGATATTGCGGTAGATACCTTCCAACCGATCGAGCTCTGCGTGCAGCTTAACTTTGAAAGTGTTCCAGTTGAACGCACCCGGCTGCATGTCCCAGCCATAAGCCTGCGCGTCCCCGACCGTATCCGCGAACTCGCTGGCGAAAACCATCAGCTTCTTGGGTACACAGCCACGGATCACGCAGGTTCCGCCGTAACGATCCTCTTCCGCCAGAGCCACCTTGGCGCCGTTTTCACCCGCCGCCACCCGTGCCGCGCGAACTCCGCCCGAGCCGCCTCCGATGACGAACAGATCATAGTCAAAGCTCATGTACGAGTTCCTTTTATTCCGCGTGGCCAAAATTCACTGGATATCTGGGCGCAAATCCTGAACTGCCAACCCCTGACGCGGGAAATAGTGATTTTTCTTCTGCAGTTTATCGCGCTACTTGCCTGATCTTTAGTCCGCCAGATCGGAAAACAGGTTGTCCCCACCGTCACCCAGCATATCGGTCAGGACTGTACCCTCATTGATATCACGCAATTCGACCCGGCCATCGCCATAACCAATGACAACCTTGTCGCAGATATCAATGAACAGCCCATTTTCGACCACACCCGGGATCTGATTCATCACCAGTGCCAGTTGGCGGGCATTGCCGATCCGCTTGAGATGCAGGTCCAGAATGTGATTGCCCTCATCTGTAACCTTGGGCGCCTCACCGTTCATGCGCAAAGTGACCGAGGTGCCCAGCACATCCATTGTGTCCAGCGCTTCTTCAATCAGGGTGCGGGTGGTCTGCCAGCCGAACGGGATCACCTCAACCGGCAGAGGGAATGCGCCCAGCGTCTCAACCTCTTTGCCTGCATCCGCGATCACCACCATCTGATCGCTGGCTGTGGCCACAATCTTTTCCTGCAACAGCGCAGCACCACCGCCCTTGATCAGGTTGAACTCGCCATCAAACTCATCCGCGCCGTCGATTGTCAGGTCCAGCCAGCCGGCCTGATCCAGCGAGACGACCTCGATCCCTTCTTCCCGCGCCAATTGCGCCGTCGCGGTCGACGTCGGAACGCCCTTGATTTTCAACCCCTCATCGCACACCCGTTCACCCAAGCGGCGCACCAACCATGCGGCGGTCGAGCCTGTCCCCAATCCCACACGCATCCCGTCCTGAACAAGATCGGCGGCGCGACAGGCAGCAACGTATTTCGCTTTGTCGATGGGCGACAAGTCTCTGGTCATGGCAGCTTCCCCCAAGAATACTGCCAGACTTATACGGAATGCCCCGCGCAACTGCGAGAGGCAAAACACGCCATACCTGTGCTAACATGTCGCTGAAATACGCGTTTCCGATAGGAAACGTCGCAATCAGCCTCTATTGTGATCGCCAGACCCCCTAGATAGTCGCCATGGAATCGCCATACCGCCTGCACTACGCCCCCGACAACGCCTCGCTGGTGATCCGACTGGCGCTGGAAGAGATGGGCCTATCCTATGAGACCATACTGGTCGATCGCGCCCGTGATGCACAGAATAGTGCGGCGTATCGGGCGTTGAATCCGAACGGGCTGATCCCGGTGCTGGAGACGCCCCAGGGTCCGATCTTCGAGACCGCCGCAATCCTGCTGTGGCTGGCTGATACGCATGGGCAATTGGCCCCGACACAGGTCAGTCCTGATCGGGCGGCGTTCCTGAAGTGGCTGTTCTTCGCCTCTAATACCCTGCATGCCGATCTGCGAATCCTGTTCTATGCCGAGAAATACGTCGCGGCAGATCAGGCCGATACACTACGCTCCGGCATCCGCCCCCGGCTGCGGCAGCACCTGAAACTGCTGGATGCTCAAGCCCAAAAAGCGCCCGACTGGTTCAGTGCTGATCACCCTTCAGTCCTGACGATATATGTCGCCTGCATGATGCGCTGGATGGCGCTTTATCCCGCTAAGGCGGACCGCAGCTGGTATCAACTCGCCGACACGCCTTATCTGCAAAAAATCCTGGTGCAGCTAGAATCAAACCCGTCGACCCGCGCCGCCATTGCCGCCGAGGGGCTGGGGGTCACTCCCTTCACCTCGCCGACCTACGCCAACCCTCCAGAAGGCTCAGCTACCTGATATGTTTCTCTCTGTCTTCGATATGTTCAAGGTGGGCATCGGCCCATCTTCTTCCCACACCATGGGTCCGATGGTGGCCGCCGCACGATTCCTTGACCTGATGCGCGCCTCACCGTTCGAGTTTTCGGGCCTGCGCGGCTCGTTGCACGGCTCGCTGGCCTTTACCGGCGTCGGCCACGCCACCGACCGCGCTACCATTCTGGGCCTCGCCGGGTTTGTGCCTGACACCTATGACAACGACAAGGCCGAAGCCACACTGGCAGCTATCGCAGAATCCCATACGGTGACACCCGAAGGCCTGCCGACGCTGAGCTTTGATCCCAAAGCCGATCTGATCTTCGACTACGACAACAATCTGCCCGGTCATGCCAATGGTATGATCCTGATGGCCACTGACGCACAAGGCGATGTCATCCTGCGTCAGGTCTACTACTCCATCGGTGGAGGATTTGTTCTTACGGAAGAGGAATTGGCCGAAGGCAAGGCAACTGACGAAGGTGCGCCTGTGCCCTTCCCGTTCAAATCCGCCGCCGAAATGCTGCAAATGGCCAAAGACAACGGTAAAAGCATCGCTCAGATGAAGCGCGAAAATGAGATCGCGCGCGGTTGCGCGGATAGCTTTGCCAAAGGCACCGCGCGTCTTTGGCAGGTCATGAATGACTGCATCGAGCGTGGGCTAAAAACGGATGGCATCCTGCCCGGTGGTCTCAGCGTGCGCCGCCGCGCCAAAGGCATTCACGATGCCCTGCTGGCGGAACGCGGCATGAACCTGAATGCCCCGCATACGATCAACGACTGGATGAGCGTCTACGCCATGGCCGTGAACGAGGAAAACGCAGCCGGTGGGCAAGTTGTCACCGCCCCCACAAATGGCGCGGCAGGCGTGCTGCCATCAGTTCTGCGCTATTACCTCGATCACGTGCCCGGCGCGTCCGAAAGCCATATCGAGGATTTCCTGCTGACCGCCGCCGCCATCGGTGGTCTGGTCAAATTCAACGCTTCGATCTCGGGCGCTGAAGCGGGCTGTCAGGCCGAGGTTGGCAGCGCGTCAGCCATGGCTGCGGCAGGCATGTGCGCCGTGATGGGCGGTACGCCTGAGCAGGTTGAAAATGCCGCCGAGATCGCGTTGGAACATCACCTTGGCATGACCTGCGATCCAGTCGCGGGCCTTGTGCAGGTGCCGTGTATCGAGCGTAACGGATTGGGCGCGATTAAGGCCGTCTCGGCGGCCTCGCTGGCCCTGCGTGGCGACGGCAAGCACTTTATGCCTTTGGACGCGGCCATTGAAACGATGCGCCAGACCGGCGAGGATATGCACGAGAAATACAAAGAAACATCTTTGGGCGGGTTGGCCGTCAACGTGCCGAACTGCTGATCTGACAGCAAGAACAAGTGGGGTGACATGCGCGGACACTGCCTGTGCGGCAAGATTGGATACGAGGTTGATCCTCCGGTTCTGTCCTGTGTCACCTGCCATTGTGACAGCTGCCGTCGCCAATGCGCCGCTCCGATGACCACCTATTTCGGCGTGCGCGACGGCAATTGGCGCTGGATCGGGGAAGAACCGAAACGCTTCAACTCCTCCCCCGGGGTCGAGCGCAGCTTTTGTCCCCATTGCGGCACACCGATATCCTTCCGGTCGACGGTGATGTCGGATGTGATGCATCTCTACGTCGCGACACTGGAAAATCCCGAAGTACTCAGCCCGACCTTGCATGTCGCGCACGAGGAAAAGCTTAGCTGGCTGCAGCTTGGTGACGGCCTGCCCACCTGCATCGGCCCGGATTACACCAAAGTCCAACCCCTGCCCGACACCTGAGATCAGAGCTTCCCCCTGTGCCGCTAAAGCGCTAGCGTCGCGCACATGACTCAGGATCGTCCCGTTCTCGGCATCATTTTGATGCTCGGTTTTTGCGTGCTCGCACCGCTGGGTGACGGGATGGCAAAGGTGTTGGGTGAAACCACAGCTTTGGGACTGCTGGTACTGGTGCGGTTTGCTGTTCAGGCGATGATCCTGATCCCACTGATCGCAATGACCGGCAAGCCATGGAAGATGATGCCGCGCGTTTTGCGCCTGACGATGATCCGCACCCTTCTGCACATCATTGGTATCGCAGCGATGTTCACAGCGCTGCAATATATGCCGCTGGCCGATACCGTGGCCATCGCCTTTGTAATGCCCTTCATCATGCTGCTTTTGGGCAAATACGTACTGGGCGAACAGGTCGGCCCCCGACGTCTGGTCGCCTGTGTCGTGGGATTCATCGGCACCTTGCTGGTCATCCAACCCAGCTTTGCACAAGTGGGCGCGCCCGCCTTGCTGCCCCTGATCGTTGCGGTGGTCTTCGCCCTGTTCATGCTGGTTACGCGGCAGATCGCCAAGGAAACGGACCCGGTTGCGCTGCAGGCTGTATCGGGGGCCATGGCAACCGCCTTTTTGCTGCCGATTGTCCTGCTGGGTTCCCAGATCGGCCTGCCCGCAATGTCCCTGACAATGCCCACTGGCGAGACACTCTGGCTGCTGCTGGGAATCGGTGTGCTGGGCACCGTGGCGCATCTACTTATGACATGGTCTCTGCGCTATGCGCCGTCTGCGACTTTGGCCCCGATGCAATATCTAGAGATTCCGGTCGCCACCCTGATCGGCTGGCTGATCTTCCACGATCTGCCAAACGGGCTGGCCGCGCTAGGCATCGGCATCACAATCGCGGCCGGGCTCTACGTTATCCTGCACGAGCGGGCCAACGCTCGGTCCGGCCCGACTGAAACGCCTGCATGACCTGATCCAACGCCGCGCGCGGCAGGATCGTCAGCAACCCGGGTCCATCGACCTCAAGCGTTAGCGCTCCTAGCGCTCGGTTTGAGGTTCCGACCTGCCCGTCCGGTTCTAGCACCAGATCATCAATCGGCCATTCCAGCCCCTCGCTGCGACCGGTCACCCGCCGTAGCGGAAACAATGAAACCGTGTCTCCTGCCGTGAGCTCCAGACTGATCCTGGGTGGCGCATGAAAGACAATTTCTCGTGCGCCCAACAGGACACAAGGCCGATCCTGCAACCGAACCAGAGTATTGAACGCCACCAACTGATGATCCACCCGCGCGCCCAGAAATCCTGCTGCCAGCACCACAGGCGCATCCATATTGCGCAGCGCCTTGTCAAAATCGGTGCTGTTCTGCTCGGATATCCGGAACAACCGATCCTTGGGAATCCGGGCCCGATATTCTGCCGTAATCGAGTCCAAATCGCCGATCACTGCGTCCGGCATCCGTCCCGAATCAATCAACGCAGCCGCACCGCCATCCGCCGCAACGGCAGAATTGACGCGATTTAGCACCAGATTCACATCCTCTGAACAGATTTCGCCCCCACCAAACAGCCCGATTGGCCCGCCAGAGCGAACAATTGCCCCATTTTCCACAAGATTGACCATATTTTCCAGTTTTGGACATAATGAAACCACAAAATGATAGCTTCATGGCTAGAGTTTCGAGTCGGTTGCCCCTGCTGTGTCTGGTAGTCGACCTGGTAGTTTGTAAAGGACATGCGTCTGATGGTACAGAACAACAAGGTACTCACCGTTTCATACGGCACCTTCTCGTGCACCCTCGAAGGCTTTGACGATTCATTTGAAACAATGAAGGCGATCGCCGAGTATTTCCGGGACCTTGCAGCGGATGACCGATACTTCGGATCGGAACCCCCTCAGCCTGACGCCGAGATGCTGACCCGGATCGCACAGCGGGACGCCGCACTGAAGGTTGAAGCCAGCCAGAACGAGACCGGCCTGTTGCTGCGCGCAACGGAAACCTCCCCGGTTGCAGCACCGACCCCCGCTGCAATTGCGCCAGCCACAGCACCTGAACCTGTTCAGCCTGTCGCGGATGTTGTTCCCCCTGCTCCGTCTGCTCCGCAATCCGAAGATGCTCCCGCCGCTGACAGTATCGCAGCCAAGCTGCAGCGAATCCGGGCTGTTGTTTCGCATTCCGATGCTGCCCCTGCCGGATACTCTGAAGACGAAGACGTCAGCTATCTGCAGCCCGTGAAGCCAAAGGTCGATGCAATTTCTGCCGCTTTTGAGTCCGGCGCGTTGAGCCCGGCCGATCTGGAAGACACTGCTACGGACGACGCTCCGGCAACGGCCCCGCAGGTCGAACAGCCTGCCGAACCCGAGCAAATGGCAACGATCGCCGAGCCGCCCGTTCAGGACGAAGAACCTATCGCGCCTGCCGCCATCGAGCAGGAAGAAGTCGAAGCAGCCCCGATCATCTCACCGGCGATCACTGCCGAACTTGAAGACGAGGACGAAGCGCCCGAACAGCCGTCAGCCGATGTCACGGACAAGGACGTGTTGTTTTCGGACCTCGACGACGAATCTGAAACTGAAGACGAAGGCCCCTCAAACATCCTGAATGACCAGGACAACACCGACGAAGATGAAACAACACCGGATCTTACCGGCCTCACCCATGGCGTCATCTCGGCCGAGGATGAGGCGCTGCTGCTTGACGAAATGGCGCTGGTAGAATCCGAGCTGGCGGCAAACACGACGGCTGAGCTGCCCGATATGACGGGTCTGGATCAGGACGTCTCGCGCCTGATGGACGAAGCGGGCGCCCATATGGATGATCCTGCCACCAGCGGCCAGCGCGAAACATATTCTCACCTGCGCACTGCCGTTGCTGCAACCGAAGCAGACCGCGAAGATGGCGCAGACAAATCTCAGACCCCCGAGGATGATTATCGCGGTGATCTGGCCTCGGTCGTCAATCCACGCCGACCCGAGATCGAGGTCACCAGTGAACGCCCCACCCCGGATGCTCCCGCACCATTGAAACTGGTGGCTGAACAGCGGGTGGATACCGAAACGGCTGACACCGGCCCGGTGACACCGCGCCGTGTCACCTCGGCGGACGAGGAATCTGCAGATGAAGAAGGTGGTTTTGCAGCCTTTGCGCAAGAACAGGGTGCCCAATCACTACTCGACCTGCTGGAAGCTGCCGCGGCTTATCTGTCCTTCATCGAAGGTCAGGAGCAGTTCTCGCGTCCACAGCTGATGAACAAAGTTCGCTCGCTCAAGCAGGACTCGTTCAACCGCGAAGAAAGCTTGCGCTCATTCGGTCAGTTGCTGCGGGACGGCAAAATCGAAAAGGCCGGAGGTGGCCGTTTTGCCGCCTCAACCCAAATCGGGTTCCGCCCGAACGACGACGAGCGTGCCGCTGGCTGACTCCAAGATCCCCCAATCCCCCCTCAAGACAAAATTGGGCCAGAGGAAACTCTGGCCCTTTTTCGTTCCTTGGCTGGCAGCCAAAAAGCCAATCAAGTTCAGAAGTTGAACGCCAGCGCCACGTAAGGGCCGGTCAGGATCAGATCAATCACATCGCGCCCGTCTTCAAACTCAACATCCAGATGGCGATACCCGCCCGCAACGTTGATATTCTCACGCCACTTCCAACTAGCCTGCACCAGCGCCTCCCACTGGAATTCCGAGCCATAACCGAAGCCGCCGATATTGCCCATCGCTGTGAGGCTCCAGTGGTCATTCAGCGCGTAGTTATAGCGTGCGCCGATCAACGGGTCGGTCCAGCTTTGATCTGTGCTGAAGGTGCGATCCAGCACGGTGGTCGAAACATCCAGGTCCCAATGGCGCAGCCCGGCCAACGCTTCCAACCGTGACCGATCATCCTGATAGACCGCATAGCTGGCCGCCAGTGAGACCATCGTGCCCTCAAGATCCCAACTGGCTGCATCGTCAAACCGACCGACCGAGACATCGTCACCCAAATTGAGATAATTGAACTCACCACCAATGGTCCAACGCCCATTTCGGGCCTGACCAGCGATCAGGAACGCGCCCTTCAGAATGTCGAAGATCGAGGTATCCCCGTTCACCGGCGGGTTTGGTCCCACGTCCAGTGAGGTTCTGAATTCCGGCCCCCAGAAATAAGGCGCAATGGTATAGCGCCAATCATCGGCCTGAGCGCTGCTCGCGATACATGTTGTGGTAACCGCCGCTAATACCCGGTTTTTCATGCCCTATCTGCCTCTGGTTGCCGCTATAGAAAGTTGCAAACATCGTGCCACGCAGAAGACGCCAAGACAATCGGGCGGCTTAGCTTTGATCTTGATCCGGGTCCTCTTTGCCCACTCCGCGGAACACAAATTTGAAAGGCAACGCCCAGACAATGCCAAGCGCGACATATACCAGAAGTTCCAGCCAGATCGGCGGGCGATCCAGCCAGTTCACGATTGTCACAACCGCAACGATATAGACGGGGAGCCCGATCAGCAGCAGCACCAATGACCACCGCCGACGTGCCTTATAGCTGAGGCCGGGTTTGTCGTTGCTGCTCATCAATCTGCAAACGGGTCGGTCACCAGAATGGTGTCCTCCCGCTCCGGGCTGGTGGACAACAGGGCGACCGGACATTCGATCAATTCCTCGACGCGGCGCACGTATTTGATCGCGTTCGCAGGCAAGTCTGCCCAACTGCGCGCGCCTTCGGTGGATTCGCTCCAGCCCGGCATCTCTTCGTAAATCGGCGTGCAACGTGCTTGCTGGTCGGCGGCGGTCGGCAGATAGTCCAGGCGATCGCCATCCAGCTCATATCCAACGCAGATTTTCAGCATCTCGAACCCGTCCAGCACATCCAGCTTGGTCAGGGAGATGCCGTTCACACCGCTGGTCGCGCAGGTTTGGCGTACCAGACAGGCATCGAACCAACCACAACGGCGTTTGCGCCCCGTCGTGGTGCCGAACTCATGCCCCCGTTCGCCCAGGCGTTGGCCATCTTCGTCGTCTAATTCGGTTGGGAAAGGCCCCTCACCCACGCGGGTCGTGTACGCCTTGACGATGCCCAAAACGAAGTCGATCGAACCCGGCCCAATCCCAACGCCTGTCGAGGCCTGGCCCGCAATCACATTCGACGATGTCACAAACGGATAGGTCCCGAAATCGATATCCAGCAGCGCACCCTGTGCGCCTTCGAACAGGATTCGCTTGCCTGCCTTGCGCTTCTCGTTCAGCACCTTCCACACCGGTGCTGCGAAAGGCAAAATCTGCGGCGCGATCTCTTTCAACTGCGCAATCAACGCGTCACGATCAATAGGTTCCAACCCCAGCCCATTGCGCAGCGCATTGTGATGGACCAAGGCCCGATCGACCCGCAGCGCCAGCGTTGCGTCATCAGCCAGATCAGCCACCCGGATCACACGCCGCCCGACCTTGTCTTCATAGCATGGACCGATCCCGCGACCGGTCGTGCCGATCTTGGCCACCGAGTTCTGGCTTTCGCGCGCACGATCCAGCTCGCCATGGAACGGTAGGATCAGCGGGGTGTTCTCGGCAATCATCAGCGTCTCGGGCGTGATATCGACACCCTGCGCGCGGATCGTACCGATCTCTTTGATCAGGTGCCAAGGGTCCAAGACGACCCCATTGCCGATCACGCTCAGCTTTCCGCCGCGTACCACGCCCGAAGGTAGCGCATGCAGTTTGTAAACCTCACCCTCAATGACCAGCGTGTGCCCGGCATTATGTCCACCCTGAAAACGCGCGATCACATCCGCTCGCTCACTGAGCCAGTCGACGATCTTGCCTTTTCCTTCGTCGCCCCACTGGGCGCCGACAACAACCACGTTGGCCATATCCGGTCCTTTTGCGCTGAATATTCAAACCCGGCTCATATAGCCGGGCACAGACGGCAGGGAAACCGATATTTCGCCGCAGACACAAATCGTGCTGCGCGCGATGCCTCCGGTGGAGGTGATTTTGGCCAGATGAAGAGCGGATCCCCTGCTTCATCTGGCCAAAAGTACCTCGGGGGAGTCGCCCGGACGGGCGGCGGGGGCAGCGCCCCCTCTGCTTTTAGCGCAATTGTACGGGATGACCGTGGGGTGTTGTCAGGTAAGCCTCTTCCCATGCATTGCGAAGATCCTGGACATCATCAGTGGGCGCTTCCCCCTGCTCAGCCAGCAGCGCCTCCAAGGTCTCCAACCAAGCGTGAAAGTAATCGTCCCCACCATCCAGATCTTTTTTGAGGCCGTTCCGTTTCAAAGTATTGGAAAACCGTTCCGCCCAGTCCGGCCAATCAAACCGGCCCGCTTCGTTCAAGGCCACTGTGACCGCAAAAACCTGCGCGTGCCAGGGCTCGGCAAAAATCGGCTCGGGGGCCGAGTGAGTGATACAATCGCTCATGCGGGCTCCAAATAAGACTGCCAGAGGTCCAGCACGACTTCATCCGCCGGATGCTCGGGGTTTGCCCAAAGTTCTGAGGCGGGAAACACGACCGCATATAGCGGCTCGGGGGCTTCACCCAACCCATGGGCGTTGGAATCCGGCAGGACATGAGTGCCATGCAGCTTGAGGATGCGACCCGTTGCACCCGCGGCATAGATCGGCAACCGGGTGTGGCCGCCATCAACCAGTCGATTGGCGCTGTGGCCCAGGGTTCGAACGGCTTGCCCGGTTTGAAACCGAACTGCGACGTTCGACGGGCGATCTGCGGGTCCGCCCTTGGCCAAGGCGCCTGCGACGGCGTCAGCCTTCAGGGTACGCTCAGTCAGAGGGTGAACACCATCCCCGTCAACACCGCGCAAATCATCAAGCGTCAGGACACCCTTTTCGACCAGAAGATCAGCCAGACCAGACATCCATTTCTCATAGTAAGAAAACCGCGCGTAGTCCGTAGGAGACAACCTTTCCCGCGCGTGGCGTGAGACATCGATATTCCATTGCCCCAGAAACCCCGCAGCGAGCGTTACCGCCAGCGCCCGACCGTGCCAGTCTTCGGCAAACACCGGCGCGTCTGCGGGTTCCGGGATTACCGGACCATCACCAAAGCGCCCTCCCATATCATGTACGCGCGTCATGACGGCACCTTGGGTAGCCCAGTGCCGATCATGCTGTCGCGGGTGACCAGCGTGGCCAGTTCATCCGCGTCCAATCCTTCTGTGCCCTCTGGGCGCATCGGCAGGACGAGGTAACGAATTTCGGCTGTCGAATCCCAGACGCGGACCGAAGCGCCTTCCGGCAGTGTCACTCCAAATTCGGCAAGAACCTTGCGCGGTTCGCGCACTGCGCGGGCGCGGTAGGCATCGGATTTGTACCAACCTGGCGGGATACCCAGCAGTGGCCACGGGTAACAACTGCACAAGGTGCAGACGACCATATTATGCTGTTCAGGCGTGTTCTCGACGACCACCATATGCTCGCCCTGACGACCGTAATAGCCCAGATCCGCCACGACTGATGTGGCGTCTGCCAGCAGTGAGGCTTTGAAATCGGGATCACTCCAAGCCTTTGCAACAACATGCGCGCCGTTCTGTGGCCCTATCTTGTTCTGATAGGTATCGATGATTTCATCCAGCGCTGCAGGATCAATCAGACCCTTGCGGGTCAGAATCGTCTCAAGCGCTTTGACGCGCAGCGCGGGTTCGGGAGGCAACAGGGCGTGCGGGTGGTCGTGATCATCATGTGGCATGAGGCGCAGCCTGCGCGACAGAACAGCGCTCTGTCCAGTCTCTTTGGTGTGATATGAAACATCACCGCACGTGATGCCAACTCGTGACTTGCCCCCGCTGGCAAACTTGCATAAGTACCACGCGATACACGCCACGCTGTACAGGACCACCATGGAAAACGTCGTTCTCATCATCCACCTTCTTCTGGCCTTGGGCCTGATTGTCGTTGTGCTGATGCAACGTTCCGAAGGCGGCGGCCTTGGGATGGGTGGCGGTGGCGGCGGGGCCATGACGGGCCGCGCGGCAGCAACGGCGTTGGGCAAGCTGACATGGATCCTGGCCGCGTGCTTTATCGTCACCTCGATCACGCTGACGATTCTGGCGGCCCAGAAATCTTCTGGCAGCTCGGTGATTGACCGTTTGGGCGTGCCTGCCCCGGCCCCGGCTGAGGAAAGCGCTCCGGCAGTCCCATCGGCAGATGAATTGTTGCCGCCGGCGCAAGGCGACAATGCTCCGCTGATCCCGCAGGCGGCCGACTAAGCCACAAAACCTAGAAAGCCATAAGGGAACTGCAACAGCATCTTGCGGTTCTCTTGCGCTATGTGCGCGAATCCTTTATACGTGAAGTCCCGTGATGCAGCGGTTTTTTCGAACCGCCGGGCAGCTAATAATGACGTCTCACGGGAGCAGCCGAAAAACATGGCGCGTTTTATTTTCATCACTGGTGGTGTGGTTTCGTCCTTGGGCAAAGGACTGGCTTCGGCGGCGTTGGGATCGCTGTTGCAGGCCCGGGGATATTCGGTGCGTCTGCGCAAGCTGGACCCCTATCTAAACGTCGATCCGGGCACCATGTCGCCCTTCGAACATGGCGAAGTATTCGTCACCGATGACGGCGCTGAAACCGATCTGGACCTTGGTCATTACGAACGCTTCACCGGTGTGGCGGCACGCAAGACCGACTCGGTCAGTTCGGGGCGGATTTATTCCAACGTGCTGGAGAAAGAACGCCGTGGAGATTACCTCGGCAAGACCATTCAGGTGATCCCGCACGTCACCAACGAAATCAAGGATTTCATCGCCATTGGTGAGGATGAGGTTGATTTCATGCTCTGTGAAATCGGCGGCACCGTAGGTGATATTGAGGGCCTGCCCTTCTTTGAAGCGATCCGCCAGTTCAGTCAGGACAAGCCGCGCGGTCAGTGTATCTTCATGCACCTGACGTTGCTGCCCTATATCAAAGCCTCGGGCGAGTTGAAAACCAAGCCAACCCAGCACTCGGTGAAAGAGTTGCGCTCGATCGGTCTAGCCCCCGACATTCTGGTCTGCCGGTCCGAGGGACCGATTCCAACCAAAGAACGCGAAAAGCTGGCCCTGTTCTGTAACGTCCGCCCTGACAGCGTGATTGCCGCACAAGACCTCAGCACCATCTACGACGCCCCGCTGGCCTATCACCGTGAAGGTCTGGATCAGGCGGTTCTGGACGCATTCCAGATCAGCCCGGCCCCCAAGCCCGATCTGGCCAAATGGGAAGACGTCAGCGACCGCATTCACAACGCCGAAGGCGAAGTGAAAGTAGCCATCGTCGGCAAATACACCCAGCTTGAAGATGCCTACAAGTCAATTGCCGAGGCCCTGACCCATGGCGGCATGGCCAACCGCGTCCGCGTCAAGATCGAGTGGGTCGATGCCGAGGTGTTTGACAACGAAGACGCCGCACCTCATCTGGAAGGCTTCCACGCCATCCTCGTCCCCGGCGGCTTTGGCGAACGTGGCACCGAAGGCAAGATCAAGGCCGCTCAATACGCGCGCGAGCACAAGGTGCCCTATCTGGGCATCTGTCTGGGCATGCAGATGGCCGTGATCGAAGCCGCACGCAACGCGGCGGGAATCACCGAAGCCGGGTCCGAGGAATTCGACCACGAGGCTGGCAAAAAGCGTTTTGAACCCGTTGTTTACCACCTGAAAGAATGGGTGCAGGGCAACCACAAGGTCGAACGCAAAGTCGGAGACGACAAGGGCGGCACCATGCGTTTGGGCGCCTATAATGCGGTTCTGGCCGAAGGCTCGAAGGTCGCGGAAGTCTATGGCGGCACCCAGATTGAGGAACGCCACCGTCACCGCTACGAGGTCGACATCAAGTACCGCGACAAACTGGAAAAGGCAGGCCTGAATTTCTCGGGCATGTCCCCGGATGGTCGCCTGCCGGAAATCGTCGAATGGTCGGATCACCCATGGTTTATTGGTGTTCAGTATCACCCGGAACTGAAATCCAAACCCTTCGACCCGCACCCCCTGTTCCGCGAATTCGTGCGCGCCGCGAAAGACACCTCGCGTCTGGTCTGATCACGGGCCGATAACAGATTTGTACCAGTCGGCGCGAAATATCTTTACGCGCCGGCGGTTTGCACGGTTAACTGCCGCCATAGCAGCGACAGGAGACCGGCCATGACCGATCAGATTACCCAAGCAGAAACATTTGCCGCCCTGCACAAGAAGGGTGATCCGGTCATCCTCTATAACATTTGGGACCCCGGCAGCGCCGTCGCTGTACGCGATGCAGGGGCCAAAGCGCTGGCGACTGGCAGTGCTCCGGTCGCGATGGCGCAGGGGTTTTCGGACGGCCAGAACATCCCGTTTGAGTTGGCGTTAGACAACGCTCGCCGCATTGTCGAGGCGGTTGATATACCGGTCACCATGGACCTCGAAGGCGCTTATGCCGAGGATACTTTTGGCATATCGGCCAATGTCAAACGCGCGCTGGAAACCGGAGTAATCGGCTTTAACTTCGAAGATCAGGTCGTTGGAACTAAAGATCTTTATGACATCGAAACACAGGCAGCGCGTGTCGCTGCGATGCGCGAAAGCTGTGACGTGGCCGGTGTTCCCGCCTTCATCAACGCCCGCACTGACATCTTCCTCAAAGCCGCTCCGGACACGCATGATCAAGCGATGCTGGATGACGCCATGGCCCGCGCGGCAGCCTACGCCGATGCCGGAGCCAGCGGGTTCTTCGCGCCGGGCCTGAAAGACGAATCCATGATCGGCCAGCTTTGCGCGGCCACCGACTTGCCGGTCAACATCATCGCCCTGCCCGGCACGCCTGACACGCCGACGCTGGCGAAACTCGGCGTGGCCCGGATCAGCTATGGCCCGGTTCCCTATCGGCAAATGACCGCTTGGTTACAGGATTCAGCACGCGCCGCGCTGCAATCCGGTGGATGATCCACTTTTAGGGGATTGCATTTCAACCTGTTCCTCCGCACCTTGCATCCGATACCAGCGGAGGACACTTTGTGGCCAAAGGATACTGGGTTGCCCATGTCGATGTAGACGACATTGAAACCTACAAATCTTACATTGCTGCCAATGCGGCCCCATTCGCCGATTACGGGGCCAAGTTTCTTGTACGCGGCGGCGAGAGGAGCGAGCCCGAAGGCAAGGCTCGTGCCCGCACAGTTGTCATCGAATTTCCCAGCTATGAACAGGCGCTGGCCTGCTATGAAAGCGATGCCTATCAAGCCGCCAAGGCCTTGCGCGATCCGGTTTCGACCGGCGATCTTGTGATTATTCAGGGCTATGAGGGCTAGCACCGCTTGGCGCGCCTCGAATTACGGAATATCCTGCCGATATGTTGAAAAAATTCTTCCAGGCCTTTCGGCCGCCGCAACATGACAAACTGCCCGATCCTGATGCCGAACTGGCCCTGGGGGCATTGCTGGTACGTGTCGCGCAGGCCGACCGCGACTACAAGCTGGAAGAGATCAGCCTGATCGACCGCATTCTTGCGCGACTTTATCAGCACAATGCGATCGAGGCCGCCAAGGTCCGCGCCACCTGCGAAAAATTGCACGCAGCTGCTCCGGAAACAGATACATTCGGCAAACTGATCCGCGAAACCACCGATCTTCAGGAACGCTTGGCCGCGCTTGACGCCCTGTGGGAGGTCGTGCTGGCCGATGGCAACTCGGACGAGGGCGAGGTCAAGATCGTCGAAGAAGCCCGCATTGCCATGGGCCTCAGCTTCAACGACAGCAAAGCGGCACGCGAGCGGATACAAAGCCGCTTGGAAGCGACCTAGGCTATCTCTATATAAACGCTTATGTTCAGTGATTTCCTGTCCCGGCTCACACAGCCGCAGCCCGACCCGCTTGTCGAAGATGATGCCCGTCTGGCCCTCACCGCCCTGTTGGTGCGTATCGCGCGGTCCGACAATGACTATGCCGATACCGAGATGGCCCGAATCGACCGCATCTCGGCCGAACGCTACGGCCTGTCGCCATTTGAGGCCGCAGCCCTGCGCGCCCGAGCCGAAGACCTTGAAGCCGAGGCGCCCGACACCGTCCGCTTTACTCGCGCCATCAAAGAGGCCATCGCCTATGACGACCGCCTGGCCGTTGTGCAGGCCATGTGGTCGGTCGCACTGGCGGATGGGCACCGCAGCGGTGAAGAGGATTCTCTGCTACGCCTTGTCGTCAGCCTGCTCGGCGTGAGCGATGTGGATTCGGCGCTTGCAAGACAAAAGGCGGCGAAGGTCTGATCAACCGGCAAGCCTTTGGGCGTTGTCAGCGCTATGAATCGCTGCCTTCAAGCTCATTCAGAAACTTGTAGTCTGTCGGCGGATCGTCACAGATGCCGGGCCCACACTCCAAAAGCGCCGAACCAGCGTTCGCGACGGCCAATGCCAAAATCAGGAAAAACGCTGTTTTGGCCAATGTACTTCCTCCGAAGCGTTCGGTTGCCCGAACGTCCGACGCAAGATCATACTGCTTCTCGAATACCAGCATGATTGCGGTGCCAAGGATGATCAAACCAAAGGCAACTCCCGCCCAGGTATAGAAGTGTAGGCCCAGAACCGGGGAGCCGTAGTGCCCTGTTCCGGGCACGATATGCAGCAGAATCTGCCGGATCGAAACACTGATCCCAAAGATCGCCGCCACCAGCACGATGCCATAGTTTCTGGCGCGCGTACCCCATAACAGGTTCAGAGCAAGCCCGAACCCAACGGCCACGAATCCCACGCGTTGGAGCAAACATAACGGACAGGGCAGTTCGTAAAGGACAAGCTGAAAGTAGAAGGCAAGCACCAGAACCAGGCAAACCGCCAGTGCACCAATCGCATTCATGTTACGAGCAAATTCAGGTGACATTGGACGACCTCACAGTTGAATCGTTAAGGGGGTCGTGGCGTGAAACTTCAGCCAGTAGGCACTCGCCAAAAGCGTCAGCACGAACAATGCGTATGAAATTCTGACCAGCTTAAAGTATGCCAGCACCATCGTGCCGGCGAACAATGCAAATAATAGCGCGATCACAAGAAGCCCCTTACGTGAATTGAATTCGTATATTTCAATCTTTAACTCAAAACGAATTATTCCCAAATTCAAACAGTTTTGGTGATTGGATCAAGCCAGTTCAATAAATTTGGTTTCGCTGAGGATCACCTCGGTTGATCCGGAATCCTGTGACCTGAATCTCTGGGCCGCAATCAAGAGATTGATCTGGCTGACCTGTCGATAATGGTGCATCGAGTCACAGAATGCGCCCAACAAACTGACAGTTTAGACAGCGCGACCGCCCGATTTGGCAATTTCGCTGCGTGAACTTGTCAATTGCGCATTGCATTAGCCCGATTTTTCAGCCCTATTACCGCACCAACACCAATCATATCTGGACTGCCCGTGACAGACGCCGCTCCCGTCATTGAGATCAAGAACCTGCACAAAAGCTTTGGCCAACTCGAGGTGCTCAAGGGCGTGGACATCACCGCGCATCGCGGCGACGTCGTGTCGCTGATCGGATCATCCGGTTCGGGGAAGTCTACCCTGCTGCGCTGCTGCAATCTGTTGGAAGACAGCCAAGAGGGCGAGATTCTGTTCAAAGGCGAGCCCGTCCGTTGGACTGGCAGCCACAATCATCGCCGTCCCGCCGATCCCAAGCAGGTGCTGCGCATCCGCACAAATCTGTCGATGGTGTTCCAGCAGTTCAATCTGTGGGCCCATATGACCATCCTGCAGAATGTGATGGAGGCTCCGGTCACTGTCATGGGCCGCGACAAGGCCGAGGTCGAAGACAGCGCGCGCAAATATCTGGAGAAGGTCGGCATTGGCGACAAATGCGACGTCTATCCGGCGCAACTATCGGGCGGACAGCAACAACGCGCCGCAATCGCACGTGGGCTGTGCATGGAACCTCAGGCGCTGCTGTTTGACGAACCGACCTCAGCGCTCGATCCCGAACTGGAACAGGAAGTGATCAAAGTGATCAAGGATCTGGCCGCAGAAGGCCGCACCATGATCATCGTAACCCATGACATGAAGATGGCTGCGGATATCTCCAGCCACGTTGTGTTCCTGCATCAGGGCCTGATCGAAGAAGAGGGTTCAGCCGAAGACATTTTCACTGCCCCTGAATCCGAACGGCTTCAGGGCTTTCTCTCCGCCACTCAGGCGGCTTAACCAACGGACAGAACCAATAAAGGGGAGTAACTCATGAAAAACCTGATTCTGACCACCGCAGCGCTGGCGTTGACCGCCGGTATCGCAATGGCCGAAACTGTGCGCATGGGCACCGAGGGCGCCTACCCTCCGTACAACTTCATCAATGATGCTGGTGAGATCGACGGCTTCGAGCGTGAAGTCGGTGACGAGCTGTGCAAGCGCGCCGGTCTGGAATGCGAATGGGTCAAGAACGACTGGGATTCGATCATTCCGAACCTGGTTTCGGGCAACTACGATACCATCATCGCCGGCATGTCGATCACTGACGAACGCGATGAGGTCATCGACTTCACTCAAGACTACTACCCTCCTACCGCTTCAGCATACGTTGCGACCTCTGACGCAGCAGATGTGACAGGCGGGATTGTTGCGGCGCAAACTGCCACAATCCAGGCTGGCCACGTTGCCGAATCCGGCGCAACCCTTGTCGAGTTTGCAACCCCCGAAGAAACCATCGCCGCCGTCCGCAACGGCGAAGCCGATGCAGTTCTAGCAGACCGCGATTATCTGGTCCCGCTGGTCGAGGAATCGGGCGGTGAGCTGGTGTTTGTCGGGGATCCGGTTCCACTGGGCGGTGGCGTCGGCATGGGCCTGCGTGAAAGCGACGGTGAGCTGCGCGGCAAGTTCGACGAAGCCATCACCTCGATGAAAGCCGATGGCACACTGAACGAAATGCTAACCAAGTGGTTCGGTGAAGGAACCGCCACATACGGTGCTGACGGTTCAGTCGTCACCAACTAATTCCTAACATATCCCGGTCCGGTGTCTCAGCGCCGGGCCGAGACGCTGGCTTTGCCGGTAACGACGTTCGAAAGACGCCTTATGTTCTCCTACTGCGCTGATCCTGACACGCTGGGCACGTTCCGCTGGTTCTCGTGCTATCTGACCAATGGCGTCCACTGGTCGTTCTACTTGTCGTTCTTCAAGGTGCTGGGTCTGCTGGCCGTCACCGCCCCGGTCGCCCTGAGCTTCGGTTTTGCCGGCGCTATGGCAGCGCGATCGCATTTCCCGCCGCTTAGCTGGCTGGGTAAGGCCTATATCGCCATCGTGCGTGGCGTGCCTGATATCGCTTTCTTTCTGTTCTTCGTGATCGCTCTGGATCAGGGCTTTGAATGGCTGCGCCATAAAGTGCTCTGCCCCGAATGGACCGATCCGGTGCGGCAGGGCAACGACTTCATCGTCTGTCAGGCCGCCAAGCTGCCGCTGGGCACTGCACCCGAATGGGTGCATGAAACCTACGGCTTCTTCCTTGCCGTCGTCACATTCTCTATCGTGTTCGGCGCGTTTGCCGCCAACGTCCTGTTCGGCGGCATGCGGGCTGTACCACACGCCCAGCTTGAGACGGCCGCAGCCTACGGCATGACACGCCGCCAGACCTTTTGGCGTATCCTGGTGCCGCAAATGTGGGTCTACGCCCTACCTGGCCTATCGAACCTGTGGATGGTGCTGATCAAGGCCACACCACTGCTTTTCTTGCTGGGCATCGAAGATATCGTCTATTGGGCTCGCGAGTTGGGCGGCACAAAAACATCCCGCTTTACCGATTACCCTCATGGCGACTGGCGCATGTGGTACTTCCTCGCCCTGCTGATCTTCTACCTCGGCATGACCCGTGTATCGGAAATCGGGCTTGAGAAACTGATGCGCCGCCTGTCCCATGGTCAGGCCACATCGGGCGGAGAGCTTCTGCGCAAGGAGACCACCGCATGAGCTGCATCCAGACCATTCAGGACTACGGCCTCCGTTCGCTGGGCTTTGGCGAGCGCCTGCTGCCCAAAACCGATTTCACCCTGTGCGAGCACTTCACGCTGATCGGCTCGGGCATGATCTGGAATATCTATTTCGGGATCATGGCGATGGTCACGGGGTTCTTCCTCGCCACCGCGTTGGCCGTCGGCAAAGCCTCGTCGAATAAATGGCTGCGTAAACCGTCCGAGTGGTTCATCTTTTTGTTCCGCGGCTCGCCGCTGTTCATCCAGTTCTTCTTTGCCTATTTCTTCTTCCTTTCGCTGAAGAAGCCCTATCCGATGTTCGACGCCTTCACCTCGGCCTGGCTGGGGGCGCTGATCGTGCTGTTCCTGAATACTTCCGCCTATTCGGGCGAGATCTTCTATGGCGCCCTGCGTTCGATCCCCAAGGGCGATATCGAAGCCGCCGACGCCTATGGCATGTCCGGTTGGTCGCGCTTCCGACGTATCGTTTGGCCCACAATGCTGCGGCTGGCGTGGCCCGCCTATACGAACGAAGCGATCTTTGTCTTCCAGTCCACCACACTGGTCTTCTTCTCGGCCTTCCCGGCCTGGCAACAACGGGGCGACGCGCTCTATTACGCCAGCTACTTCGCGGACAAGACGTTCAACCCGTTCATCCCCTACCCGATTCTGGCGTTCTATTTCATCCTGCTGACGCTGGTCATCGTTTGGGGCTTCGGAAGGGTCAACAAACGCCTGAACCGCCACCTACCTGCCGAGCGGAAAGCCAAGATGCGCTTCCGACTAAATTTGGCGCGCTAAGCCCACTCCACCGGGTTCAGCCGGAACAGTTTCGAAAGCTGCTCATAGACCTCGGGCACCTCGTGCTTCAGCGCCTTCGGGCGCTCAAAGAACACTTCAACCGAAACGGCAAAGAACTCTTCATGCCCGGTCGCGCCATACGGATCGATGACTGTCCGCCGCCCGCATTCAACCGCGTGAACATGCGCGTCATAGGCGGTCAGGAATACCTTTTCCCATTCGGCAAAGCTCTGCCCTTCACTCAGGATCGGTACGCCATTTGTACCCCCGGACAGATCATCGATCTGATGCGCAAATTCATGCAGCACTACGTTCTGCCCGTCGCGATCATCAAGAGCGCCCTGCTGGCTGTGTGCCCATGATAAAATGACCGGTCCGCGATCCCAGCTTTCCCCGGTCCGCACGATCTCTTTCTCGGACACGACATAGCCCGAGCGCCGCTGCTGCTTTGACTTGAACGCATTGGGATAGATCAGAATGGTCGTCAGATTGTCATACCAAATGTCGCTATTGATCACGAGCAAACAGGCCTGCGCCGCAATCGACAACTCCATCTCCTCAGTCACTTCCAACCCGTCGCAGCCGTAGAAGCTCACTTGATCCAGAAACAGGTTCACCTTGCCATCCAAGTGACTGCGCAGCCCGGCGGGCAGCCGCCGGATGATGGGAACTTGCTGATCAATGATGTCCCGTTGATCCGAGGTCAGAGGCGTCGCCAACAGCGCCGCGCGGGCCTGTCTCTTGGACCAGACGTAATAGCCGACCCCGCCTGCGATCAGTAACACTATGGTAAGAAAGATGAACATATCTGAGACTATAGGTATCGCTACGCCCGGCACAATCGGGCACTTGAATGTTGTACAACTCGGAAGACAGCGGTCTCGACCACTGTACAAGTCGGTTGATTTTCAACATCGCGCCCCACCGCAAGCGACGCCTATTCGTAATTTGATCAAATTTCGTGACAAGACGCTAATCCTGATTTAAACCTCTCGTGACTAGACCACGGAGCCCCCTATGGACCTGAGCGCCCTGCATACATTCCGCGTCGCCGCCTGTGACCTCAACGGTCAGATGCGTGGCAAACGCGTGCCGCCCTCATACGGTGCCAAGTTGGACAAAGGCGCCGTGCGCATGCCGTTCTCTGCGCTCAATGTCGATCTCTGGGGCGCTGATATCGAAGGCAGCCCGCTTGTCTTCGAAAGCGGTGATGCAGATGGTGTGTTGCGCCCCACCGGGCGTGGTCCGGTTCCCATGCCCTGGCTTGATACATCCACCGCGCTGGTGCCCATGTGCCTGTACCACGATGACGGCACGCCTTTTGCGGGCGATCCGAGACACGCGCTTTCTGCGGTTCTAGATCGATTTTCCGAACGGGGCTGGTCGGTCATCGCCGCCACCGAACTCGAGTTCACTCTGCTTGACGCCTCAGGCGACCAACCGCAGCCTCCCATCAACCCGGTCACGCGCCGCAGGCTGCGGGACGAAGCCGTTCTGTCGATGGCCGAAATGGACGCGTTTGATGCGTTCTTCACCGATCTCTATGATGGTTGCGCCGCTATGGGTATTCCCGCTCAGACTGCAATATCTGAAAGCGGGATCGGCCAGTTCGAGATCAATCTGAACCATCAGGACGCCATGCGCTGCGCCGATGATACGTGGCTTTTCAAGACCTTGGCGCGTGGCGTGGCCCGCAAGCATGGCTTCACAGCAACTTTCATGTCCAAGCCCTATGCCGAGGATGCGGGCAACGGGATGCATGTGCATTTCTCGGTCGTCGATGTCGATGGACGCAATGTCTTCGATGACGGAGGGGCCGAGGGAACCGATGAACTGCGCTCGGCGGTTGCTGGATGTCTGACTGCGATGCCCGGCTCTACGCTGATCTTCGCTCCCCATGGCAATTCTTACACGCGCCTGGTGCCTGGTGCCCACGCACCCACCGGAGCAAGCTGGGCCTATGAAAACCGCACGGCGGCCCTGCGCATTCCGGGTGGTGCCCCTGCCGCCCGACGGATCGAACATCGCGTTGCTGGCGGTGACATCAACCCCTATCTCATGCTGGCCGCAGTTCTGGGCGCGGCAATGGTTGGGATCGAGGATGGCCTGCGACCGCCCGGCCCGATTTCGGGCAATGCCTATGAGTTGACCGATCTGCCGCAACTGGCAGCCGACTGGCCGTCGGCCATATCTGCTTTCGAAACTGACCCGGTAGTTGCGCGCATTTTCCCGGACGATTTGATCCGCAACCTTGTAATGACCAAACGGCAGGAAATTGCACGATTCGCGTCCCACCCTCCTGACGAGCACTGGCTCAGCTATCTTGAGAGCGTTTGAACCTCTTGCCCAGCTCGCTTCGCTCCGTTAGAATAAATTTGATCAAATTTGGTGAACTATGAAAATCGGCATCCTTGTAACCGGCCACCCACCCGATGAATTGCATGAACAATTCGGGGAATATGATGGCATGTTTCGCGCATTACTGGGTGGGAACGGCTTTGAATTCCAAACATACGCAGTGGTCGATGGTGAGTTTCCGAAAGACGCGCATCAGGCCGACGGGTGGATCATCACCGGATCTCGTTATGGCGCATACGAAGATCACGCATGGATTCCCCCGCTTGAACAGCTGATCCGGGATATTCAGAAGACAGGGAACCCCTTGATTGGTGTTTGCTTTGGCCATCAGATCATCGCACAAGCGCTTGGTGGAAAAGTGGAAAAGTTTGATGGTGGCTGGGCTGTAGGACGCACGGAATACAGCTTTGGCGATCAGACCGTCACCTTGAATGCTTGGCATCAGGATCAAGTGACCAAACTGCCCGCAGGTGCGGTGGTCACCGGTACGAATGACTTTTGCCAAAACGCCATGGTCACCTATGGCGATACGATCTGGACCGTGCAGGCCCATCCTGAATATGGAAATGACTTCATACAGGGCTTGATGGAGACCCGAGGCAAAGGCGTGGTTCCCGATGCGTTGATGCAGGCGGCAGCGAACCGAAAAGATGCCCCGGATGATAATGCCAAAATCGGACACCACATGGCAGAGTTCCTAAAGAAAGTGAGGGCCTGATGGCCGACTGGACAGATCAGCTGCCTGAGGCGGCGCGCACCTACTTTGAAGGCAAACGGCTGGATGAGGTTGAATGCATCATCTCTGACCTGCCCGGCATCGCCCGCGGCAAGGCGGTCCCGGCGTCAAAGTTTGCCAAGCAATCCTATTTTCACCTACCCGACAGCATTTTCTACCAGACCATCACAGGGGATTGGGGCGAAGCTGCAGGTGAGGACGGTTTCATTGAGCGGGACATGATCCTGAAACCCGACTTCTCAACTGCGTCGGCCGCTCCTTGGACGGGCGACTGGACCTTGCAGGTGATTCACGACGCGTTCGACCGAGATGGCGAACCGATCCCTTTCAGCCCCCGCAATGTGCTCAAACGCGTTGTGAAGATGTATCACGACAAAGGTTGGAAGCCGGTTGTCGCCCCCGAGATGGAATTTTTTCTTGTCGCGCCGAATGTAGATCCCGCGCAAGGGATCAAGCCGATGATGGGTCGCTCGGGCCGACCTGCGGCGGCGCGGCAGGCTTACTCGATGACAGCGGTCGATGAATTCGGGCCGGTGATCGACGACATCTACGACTTTGCCGAGTTTCAGGGGTTTGAGATCGACGGGATCACGCAAGAAGGCGGTGCCGGACAACTAGAGATCAACCTGCGTCATGGCGATCCGGTGAAGCTGGCGGACGAGGTATTTTACTTCAAACGTCTGATCCGCGAAGCCGCGTTGCGTCACAACTGCTTTGCTACGTTCATGGCAAAACCGATCGAAGATGAGCCGGGGTCGGCCATGCACATCCATCACTCGATCATCGAAAAAGAAACGGGACAGAACATCTTCTCCGGTCCACAAGGTGGCGAGACGGATGCGTTTTATCACTTCATCGCCGGCTTGCAGAACCACCTGCCTGCAGGGCTGGCGGTGATGGCACCGTATGTGAATTCTTATCGCCGCTACGTCAAAGACCATGCGGCCCCGATTAATCTGGAGTGGGCACGCGACAATCGCACAACTGGCATTCGCGTACCTCTGTCCGGCCCCGAGGCGCGCCGGGTCGAAAACCGCATCGCAGGCATGGACTGCAACCCCTATCTGGGCATCGCATTGTCGTTGGCCTGCGGCTATTTGGGCCTGACTCAGCAAGAGCGCCCACGCCGCCAATTCTATGGCGACGCCTATGAAGGCGACGGCGACATCCCTCAGATCATGGGTGAAGCTCTGGATCTGTTTGATGAAGCCACTGCCCTGCACGAAGTTCTGGGTCCCGAGTTCGCCCGTGTCTACGGCATCGTCAAACGTGCTGAGTACGAAGAGTTCCTGCAGGTCATTTCCCCGTGGGAACGCGAGCATCTGCTGATGAACGTCTAGGGCAAAGACGCGATGAACCTGCTGTACTCTAATGACCGCAAGGCGGAGTACCCGCCAAGCTGGTATGCCGCGACGGCGCACGCCTTTGACCGCCACCCGGCGCTTGAAGGCGACCATACCGCAGACGTCTGCATTGTCGGAGGCGGATACACGGGCCTTTCGGCAGCATTGCACCTGGCTGAGGCTGGGTTCGATGTCGTCCTGCTGGAAGCTCATCGCGCGGGCTTTGGGGCTTCGGGTCGCAACGGAGGCCAACTGGGCAGCGCGCAGCGTTTGGATCAAGAGGATCTTGAACGGCTTGTCGGCGATGAAGACGCGTTAAAGCTTTGGGATCTGGCCGAAGAAGCCAAGGATCTGGTCAAATCTCTGATCTCAAAACATCAGATCGATTGCGACCTGAAGCCCGGCATTGCGGTTCTGGGCTTTAACAACTCGGAGCGCGCAGAGCTACATGATCACGCGGCGCATCTGTCGGGTAAATACAAATACGACCAAATCGAAACTTTAGATGCCGATGCCGCGCGCGGGCTTTGCCCCTCACCAGCCTATGCAGGTGGGTATCTGGACAATGGTGCCGCGCACCTACACCCGTTGAACTACGCCCTCGGCCTTGCGCGCGCCGCTGTCAGAGCCGGGTTAAGACTGCATGAAGACACCGAAGTTCTTGGCATCGATCAGGGCGCTCGTGTTACTGTACGCACTGAAAAGGGCACGATCACTGCCGATCACGTTATTCTGGCCTGCAACGGATACCTCGGAGATCTGAACCGGCAAGTTGCATCGCGCGTGATGCCCATCAACAATTTCATCGCGGCAACCGAACCTTTGGGCGCTGAAGTGCAAAAAGTTTTGGCCAAAGATATCGCCGTTGCTGACACCAAGTTCGTGATAAACTATTTCCGGCTGAGCGCCGATGGCAGGCTGCTGTTTGGGGGTGGCGAAAGTTATGGTTATCGTTTCCCCGAGGACATCGCCGCAAAAGTCCGCAAGCCGATGACCGAGATTTTTCCGCATCTGCGTGACGTCAAAATCGACTACGCATGGGGCGGAACGCTGGGCATCACCATGCGGCGCATGCCCTATTTGACCCGGGTTGCGCCAAATATCCTGTCCGCCTCGGGTTATTCTGGCCACGGCGTCGGCACCGCGACCCATGCGGGGCAACTCATGGCGTTGGCGATCCAGGGGCAGGCTGAGGGGTTCGATACCATGGCCCGCGTTCCTGCAGTGCCCTTCCCGGGTGGTCCTGCTTTGCGGACGCCGTTGCTGATACTGGCCATGACTTGGTATGCGCTGCGTGACAGGCTGGGTATCTGAACACATTCTTTACGACGAATTGGTGAAATCTCGCTGACGATGCGAATTGGGACTTGGCTTGCCTGCATATCGAATTTATGTTTCCCAAAGATAAAATTCGGGAAATCCAAATATGACGCTTGTACCCAACGTTCATGAAGCCGAACCCATCCCCGCAGCCGCCCGAGACGCAATCGACGCTCTGATGAAGTCAGGCGATCTGTTTCGCTATACCGCACCTCAGGATGCGCCCGTTGCTCTCCTGGAGGCAGAGTTTGCCGAACTGCTCGGCACAAAATACGCGCTGGCGGTCTCTTCCTGTTCTGCCGCGCTGTTTTTGTCGCTCAAGGCGCTTGGGCTGCCCCGCGATGCGCGGGTTCTGATCCCCGGATTTACCTTTGCCGCCGTGCCGTCATCGATTGTTCACGCGGATTGCATTCCGGTTCTGTGCGAGGTCGGGGACAATTATCGCGTCGATATGGCCGATTTCACGGCCAAGCTGGACAGCGTGCAGGCAGTGATCATCAGCCATATGCGCGGCCATACCTCGGACATGGACGCGATTATGGAGCTGTGTGAAGCGCGCGATATCCCGGTGATCGAAGACGCCGCCCACTCATTGGGCACAACCTGGCATGGGCGCAATATTGGCACCATCGGTAAGGTCGGCTGCTTCTCGTTCCAGTCCTATAAAATGATCAACGCAGGCGAAGGTGGCATTCTGGTCAGCGACGATGCGGATCTTGTGGCGCGGGCTGTCATCATGTCGGGCGCATACGAGCACAACTGGAAAAAGCACTCTGGCTCACCAGAGCTGGAGCAGGCCTTTGCCAAATGGCAGAACCAGTTGCCACTGTATAACCTGCGCATGAGCAACCTCAGCGCTGCAGTCATTCGTCCGCAAATCCCCGAATTGGCACGCCGTGTCCGCGACGGGCTGGCAAACCATGACTATGTGGCTGATCGTCTGAACACATCGCCCTACATCGATGTCCCTGCCCCTCTGACACCCGAGCAGCGCGCACCGGATTCGATCCAATTCAATCTGGTTGACCTCAGCGACGATGAAATCCGCGCCTTTGCCGCCGCAGCCGAGGCACGCGGTGTCAAGGTGCAGGTCTTTGGACTGAGTCAGGATAACGCTCGTGCCTTCTGGAACTGGCAGTTCCTACCCGAACAGTTCGACCTGCCACAGACCCGTGCGATGCTGATGAAGGCCTGCGATGTACGTCTGCCCGTGCGTTTGACGCGCGAGGAGCTGGATGTGATCTCGGATATCCTGCTGGCTTCTGTTGGCGAGGTTGTTGGCCCGGTGCCAGTCTACGGGACCTGATCGTCAGTACTATTGCAGATCAAGGTCATGAACTGAAAGTAACAATGCGTCGATCCCGTCAGGGGTTGGCGCGACGCGCGACAAAATCCCGGCAACGGCAAGCCCGGTTTCTGTTTGCGTCAGAAACGGTGCACCGGAATCCCCCATCATGACGGGGCAGATCGCGCGCATCAGCCCTTGGCCGGCCTGTGCGGCATTACAGCTATCGGTGCGACTGAGCACGTGGGGCCGCAATCTGGGATAGCCCACGAACGAGCCCATCTGCGGGACAGTCCGGGAAATATCGAAAAAACCAACCTGCTCTCCAATTGGCTCGGCCAACTCCAACACGGCCCAATCCAGATCGGCGCGATTGTTGAATACACCGTCGCGCCCCTGTTCCGAATCCAGCCGATAGGCCAATACAGTGGACACGGCGGCAGCCTCGCCGCGCTGATACCCTGCGGCAAACCGGATACTGGCCGGAGGAATCCAGCGGTTGCGCGCGCTGTTGTACAAGCAATGTGCCGCGGTCAAAACCAGCCGCTCAGACACCAGCACGCCGGTACAATGGGACCGCTGGCTGCGACTGGCAAAATTGACCCGGCCAATGGCGCGCCAGGGCGGGGTCGTTGCATCCAGAATTTCGCGCGCGCGAATCTCATCGCAGCCCGCAGCCGTATCCCGACCCATTGTGCAGATAGGTTCCCACACGGATGTAAACTGGCCTTGGGCCTGTGCAGTCTGGGCCCAGATCAACGCGCCCAGAACAGACAGCCAGCGCATCGGTCAGGCTAGCTCAGCTTCGATAGTTTTTGTTGCAGCTCGGCAAGTTGCTTTTTGATGTCGTCCAAATCCTCTTTGGGTTCGGGCGATGTTTCTTGTTCATCATCCGGCCCCGACCAGTTCCCCGACAGACCACCGGTCATGGCTTTTAGAAAGGCCTTTTGCTGCGCTTGCATCGCCTCGAATCCCGGCATCTGGGACATCGGGTTCATGGCGCTCATGTTCTCCATCATCTTCGACTGGCTTTCGCGCAGCATCTCGAATGAGCTTTGCAGGAATTGCGGCATCATGCCCCCGCCCGGCACCATGTAGCTGCGCACCAGATCGTTCAGCACATTAATCGGCAAAACATTTTCGCCGCGGCTTTCGTGTTCGGCAATGATTTGAAGCAGATACTGACGGGTCAGGTCATCACCGGTTTTTAGGTCGATGATCTGAACCTCGCGGCCATCGCGTATGAAACCGGCTATATCTTCAAGCGTCACGTAGTCGCTGGTCTCGGTGTTATACAGCCGACGGCTGGCATAGCGCTTGATCAGCAGCGGTTTGTCTTGTTCCGACACCCTGTACCCTCCCCAAGGATGATGCGTTGCAGCAGAGGTTATGCGACTGCAGAACAAAAAGAAAGGGCAGGTCAAGCGACCTGCCCGAAGCGATTACACCATTTGGGAGGAATGGGTGCTATATCGCAGCCTTACTTACTTGGCGGTTGCTGCTTTCTTTGCGGCAGCGGTCACCTCGTTGGTGGCTTTTTTGACGGCTGCGGTTGCATCTTCTGCAGCGTCTTTGCCAGCCGCCATCAGCAGCTCAACGGTTTCGGTCTGAACTTTTTTCGCGATTTCAGCGAAAGCAGCCAGGTTTTCAGCGGCAACTTCAGCCGACGCGCTTGCGAAGTCGGTTGCAGCTTTTGCGTAATCCGCAGGCTCGGTTTTTGCTTTCGACATCTCGGTCAGTTTGGCCAGGGTTTCTTTGGTCCATTTGTTCGAGATTTCAGCCGATTTCTCAGCTGCGTCCAGAGCAACACCCGACAGCTTTTCGTTCAGAGAAGCGGTCGATTTGAATGCGTCTTCCAGAGCGGTTGTGTCAACCGGGAACGCGCCCATCATGTCTTTCAGGGTCGCGGTAAAGTCTTGGGTCTTTGCCATTGTCCTAAATCCTTCTAGCCGTTCCGGGCCCACCCCGGTTCTCATCAGCTTGAAGGCAATATGATTGCTGCATCGCAGCATTGCAAGTTTTTTCTTGCTGCAACGCAGAAATTTTTGAGTTTCAAAATGATATCAGCGGTTTGCCTTGACCAAAACATAGGTACCCGGAGCCGGGCAAAGGCGTGGATGATCCGAATCGCCGGTATCACGCGCGGGAACCTGCTTGCCTGATCGCTTCTTTAACCACGCTTCCCACATCGGCCACCACGAACCTTCGTGGAAGTCAGCTTCTTTCAGCCATGTATCAGCATCACACTTCAGCTCAGGATTGGTATAGTGACCATATTTTTTCTTACTGGGCGGGTTCACGATGCCCGCGATGTGGCCGGACTCGGACACCACAAAGGTCTTCGACTTCGCGCCCATCTGCTGCACCCCGCGATAGCAATCCTTCCATGCGGCAATATGATCCGTCTCGCAGGTGATCGCCATCAAAGGCACATCGACATCCTTGATATGCAGCTTATGGCCAAGCAATTCGAACCCGTCGTTGACGAAATCGTTGCTCTGACACAAACCGCGCAGATACTGGATCGCCATCCGACCTGGCAGGTTGGCCCCGTCGCCGTTCCAGTACAACAGGTCAAACGCTGGCGGTGTTTCACCCATCATGTAGCTGCGGATCGCCGGCGTATAGATGAGATCTCTGGATCGCAGGAAAGACATCGTTCGCCCGATGATCCATGCCTTTAGAATACCATCCTTCGAGACCTGTTCTTCGATGCCATCCACAAAGTCATTTTGCAGGAACGGCGTGAACTCCCCCTGCTCACCAAAGTCTGTCAGGGTGGTGAAGAAAGTGGCAGATTTGATCGACTTGTCGCCGCGCTGCTTCATCAGCGAAAGCGTCAGGCTCAGCGTCGTACCGGCGATGCAGTAACCCACTGCGTTGACCTGCTTGACCTTGCAGATTTTCTTCGCCTCTTCGATGGCGGTCAGGAACCCTTCCTGAATATAGTCCTCCATCCCAATATCGGCGTGTGAACTATCGGCATTCACCCAGCTGACCACAAACAGGGTATAGCCCTGCTCGGTCACCCATTTAATCAGGCTGTTCTGAGCCTTCAGGTCCAAGATATAGAACTTGTTGATCCATGGCGGGAACAGAACGATCGGCGTTTCGTGCACCGTCTCGGTCACCGGTTTATACTGGATCAGTTCCATCATTCGGTTGCGATAGACGACGTCGCCGGGTGTAGTTGCGATATTCCCGCCAATCTCAAAGGCACTTTCGTCAGCCAGCCTTACAACCATCTCGCCGTCATTGGCCTCAAGGTCCGACACGAGGTTCTCCAGCCCCTGTATCAGGGACTGCCCTTCGGTCTCGATGGCCTTTTCCAGCGCATCGGGGTTGGTGGCCAGAAAATTCGTTGGCGCCATCATATCTATGATCTGTTGCGAGAAGTACTGCAGACGCTGTTTATCCTTGGTTTCCAGATCGTCAACCGATGCGACGGCCTGCGCGATCGCTTCGGCATTGGTTTGGTACTGCTGGCGAATGAGGCGAAAGTAGGGGTTGGTTTCCCACATTGGATTGGCAAACCGTTTATCTTTGGCAGCGGCTGGGGGTACATCCCCGTCGCTTTGGGTCATCGCTTTCTGCGCTTCCGCAAAGTTGAGAACCGATTTTCCCCAATACTCAATTTGCTGCTCCAACAGCTTTGTGGGGTTTTGAAACGCTTCAGCCCAATACGCAGTTGCTGCTTTTGCAAAAAGCTCTTGATTCGGGCCATCCAGAGCGGGGGTGTGCGGCGTTTTTCCGGCCATGACCTCGACCAGGCGTTTGGACAGTTCTTCTACTTTGTCCATATTTTCTTTAAGTCGTTCAATATGTTCTTCGGTCAGTTTTGGCGTCTGGTCTTCGGTAGTTGTCATTTTAACAATTCCCCCCTAGTCTCGCTGCTGTGCAGAATAACGTCGTTGGCGTCGGGGGGCAAAGCGGCGAATGGTCCGAATTCTCAGGCTGATACTCAGGAGGCACATTCGATGCGCTACATGATGACCTATGACCTGATGGAAACCATGCGTAACACCAACCAATGGCTTGGTGCAACCGCAAGCGCGATGGCATCCTACCCCCTGTTCTCGATGACACCCAACCCGGCCTTCAACTGGATGGCTGCATGGGGCGAAGTAACCGAGCGCACATTCCAGCGTATGGTCGTCAAGCCTGATTGGGGCATCCGCACCTTTACCTGCGAAGACGGCAAGGACCATCTGGTCGATATCACAACCGTGCTTGAGCGTCCTTTCGGCGACCTGATCCATTTCCGCGTTAATGGACGCAAAGAACAGCCGCGCAAGGTGCTGCTGGTTGCGCCGATGTCGGGGCATTACGCGACCCTGCTCCGCTCGACCGTCAAAAGCCTGCTTGTCAATTGTGAGGTCTACATTACCGATTGGCATAACGCGCGCGACATTCCCGTGTCCGAAGGCAAGTTCGATGTCGAGGATTACACGCTCTACCTTGTCGATTTTATGAAAGAGCTCGGCCCCGAAACGCATGTTATTGCGGTTTGTCAGCCCGCACCGCTGACTCTGGCCGCAACCGCCTATCTGGCCGAGGTCGAGCCGAAGGCGCAGCCAAGTACCCTGACGCTGATCGGCGGTCCCGTCGACCCCGACGCAACTCCGACCGAAGTTACGGATTTTGGTCGCCGTGTTACGATGGGTCAGTTGGAAGAAACGATGATCCAGCGGGTTGGCTTTAAATACAAGGGCGTAGGCCGGATGGTGTATCCCGGCTTGCTACAACTGGCTTCGTTCATGTCAATGAATGCCGAACGTCACAGCAAGGCGTTCTCGGATCAGATTCAGCGCGTTATTCGTGACGAGGCATCCGACCACGATGCCCATAACCGGTTCTATGACGAATATCTGGCGGTCATGGACATGACTGCCGAGTTCTATCTTTCGACCGTTGAACGTGTCTTCAAAAACCGTGAGATCGCGCGCAACGAGTTCGTTGTAGCCGGCCACAAGGTAGATATCGGCAAGATCACTGATGTGGCTGTGAAATCGGTCGAAGGCACGAATGACGATATCTCAGCCCCCGGGCAATGCATCGCGGCGCTGGATTTATGCACGGGTCTGCCCGACAGCAAAAAGGCCAGCCATGTTGAACCCGGCGCGGGTCACTATGGCATTTTTGCGGGCCGCAGCTGGCGCGACAACATCCGTCCGCTAGTGATTGATTTCATGAATGAAAACAGCCGCAAACCCCGTCGACGAGCCGCCAATAGCAACAAAGTTGCATGAGCCGCGCAGCGGCAGGAGACCTTCCTTTCCGTTGCAATTGCGGCGCCCTTTCGGGGCGCATTACTGAACACGGCGTCGTATCCGGCACTCATGTCGTGTGTTTTTGCCATGACTGCCGCGCGGCTCAGCTGTATTTTGAACAGCCCGACCCTGCACCCGGCCCAGTCGAGGTGTTTCAGATGTCACCGGAAGACATCAAGATCGATGCAGGGGTCGAGCACTTGGCAGCCATGCAACTTAGCCCCAAGGGCATGTTGCGGTGGTATGCCAGATGCTGCAACGCGCCGCTGGCCACGACGCCGACAACTCCAAAATTTCCGTTCGCGGGTTTTATCGTCAAACGTATTCCCCACCCCAGCAGTTTGGGTCCCATTACTACGCGTGGATTTGTGCCAAGGGCTGACGGCAAGCAGTCTCATGAGAAAATCCGCTATGCCGCTATGGGTCTGCTTAAACGCGTACTAAAATCGCGTCTGTCCGGGAGCTGGAAGAAAACGCCATTCTTTGACTCTGAAACCGGTCGGTCGGTGGTGCAACCAACTGTTCTGACCAAGAACCAGCGCGCGGTTTTCTACGACTAGGTCAGCCGCAGTGGTTTCCGGAGCCAATCCTGCAGCATCGCAATCACGGATTCGGGTGCTTCCAGTGTCGGATAGTGCCCGGCCTCATCAATCACGCGCAACTCTGCATCCGGAATGAGATCAGCCATGAAGGTATTCTTGCGGACCGGATTCTCCGCATCATGGGCACCGCAGATGATCAGCGTGGGCATCCTTATCCGGCGCAGCGTGCCTTGTTGGTCCGGACGGCGTTGCATGGTTCTTATCTGACGCACAAACACATCCGAGCCCAATTCCTCGGCCATCTGCAACACTTCGTTCAAAATCGGGATGCGTTGCGGACCGGGAGACAACATGTCCGAGCCGATCAGCTTGCGCATCACTTCGTCCAACCTCCCCGCCTGCGCGCCAACGATCAGGTCTTCGCGACTCGCCGCGATATGAGGTGTGTCGGCCTGCGCATCCGTCGCCAGCAAGGCCAATCGTGTCACCCTCTCAGGTGCGCGCCGCACGATCTCAAGCGCGACGCCACCACCCAGACCAAACCCGCACAAAGCAAACCGGTGCGGCAGTTGATCCAGCAAGCCCGACGCGATTTCTTCGAATCGTTCACCGCCGGTGATCGGTGCGACCATAACTGCACGTTCACGCGACAGCGCGGTGATCTGCGCCTGAAACAACCGTGCATCGCACATCAATCCGGGTAGCAAAACCAACGGCTCGATCACCTCGGTGCCCTCCGCTCGTTGTTATTGTTTTGTTACAGGATGAGAGGTTTGCCAACGGCGGGCAAGTAAAACTTCACGGATAGCTGATCGCCCGAAACGGTGGGAAATCCGCATAGCGTTCCTGCCTTTGGCCCAGCGGTTCATCGGGCTCCGCCCCGGCCCGCAACAGGCAGCCGCGCGGGGCGATATAGCTGTCGATCCGCCGTACAGGCTTGGGCCGCCAAACCAGATTGAACGCGCTTAATTTGGGAAAAAACCAAATCTCGGAATAATCCAGATGGTCATGCATCCACCACGCCAGATCGCGCCAATCGCGCCCCTGCGCATAGCGGTCTGCAAACCACGGAATTACCACAGACGCCCCTGCTACACGTGCGTCACCTTCGCCCCAATCCCAAATGTGGCACTCCAACGGGTTGTCATTGCGGGCACAGTTCAACCTGTTCTCGTTCCCGAACCGGTTCAGAGATCGCGAGCGATAGCCCGAGCGCACCGCGATACGACCAAAGGTTTCTTCCAGCGGATCCAGCAGGGTCTCGCAAAACGCGCGCCCGGTCTCGATCGCAAGATCAGGGTTGTCGGGAATATTTTGCAATGCGTGAAAGTTCCCGATCTCGGAATATAGGAAATCACGCATGAAAAAATGCCGGGATAGTCGCACGCGACCCAACGTCTCAAGGCTCCACATACTGCCCGGTCTACGCATATTCAGCCACCGCCTTGCCTCTGAATCCCCTGCTCTGACAGCCACTCCAATATGCCCGCGACCGCCGCGTCGGTCTGACCCGGTGACATCAGACGCCCCGCGACCACGTGTGAGGCCGGATCATCCCCGGGCCCCATTGTCACCAATGAAACCATCGCCTGACCACCCCAGGTCTTGGCCGCCTCATGCATTTTTTCCGGACGCACCACCTGATCATCATCAGAAAACCAGAACAGCGCCGGAACCCGCGCGCCCGAGAAGTCCAGCGCATCGACCGCATCTACAAGGGCAAACATCGGCACGACCGCCTCCCACGGATAAACAGTTGTCCAAAAGATGTTCTTCTCGGGATCAGTGCTTGAGACATCCCGGTCCTGTCCCATCAATGGCGGCAGCCAATGCCGGGCCCACGGCAAGGATGGCACCCAGGAACCAGCCGAGTTTACGCCAAAGTTCGGCGATACCAAAACCAACGCAGCCACATCAGTGCTCAGTTCCGTGTCCATCGCAGCCGCGGCGGCCAGGGTCGCCCCCGTCGAGGTTGCGATCACAATGACTTGCTCACCAACAGCCCTGGCGGCAGCCAACGCCTCGGCTGTATCCTGCATCCAGCCCGACGCCGTACCTTCGGCCATTGCGTCCCCATCGCGGCCATGCCCCTGAAGCCTTGTGTAGACAAGGTTGGCACCCAACGCGTCCGCAACGCGATCAGGTACTGGCCTGATCTCCTCGGACGTGGCGGAAAACCCATGAATGTAGAGCACCGCAAAAGCTGTCCGCTGTTCAACAAAACCATCCTGCCAGATCACGCGCTTTTCAACACCTGGCACGATGTCATCATAGGCGGATTCGATGCTTTCAAAGTAAACCTGAACGCCCTCGCCAAATTCGCGCGGATCGAAACGCGGATGCAGGTCCACTGGCTCGCGCGGGCCAAAGGCGTAGATCAACACACCAACCAGCGTCAAACCCACCAGCACCCGCGCCAAAACCCAGCCCAGGCGACGCATCAGGTGCCTTCCAGGACTTCTCGCAGAGCCTGCTCAATCAACCCGAGGCATCGCTCATCCGAGAACCTGTGATCCGCATCTTTGACCAGCAGCAGTTGCATGTCCGGACCAGTGGCATGATCCAGCAGGCGCACTGCCGTATCGGTCGAGACGGCCGTATCTGCTGTCCCCTGCAGGAGACGCACAGGGAAAGGCAGATCAAGCGAAGCGCGCAAAACCAACCGCTGCCGCCCATCCTCAATCATCCGCTTGGTGATGACGTAGGGCTCCATGTAGTCCGATGGTAGTTCCACATGTCCAACCGTCTCTAGTTCAGATTTCTGCTCGTTCGAAAACGACGCCCAATACCCATCCTCGGTAAAATCTGGGGCCGCCGCAATTGTCACCATACCTGCGATCCGTTCGGGCATGACACGCGCCAGCAACAGCGCTTGCCACCCGCCCATCGACGATCCCACAACAACCAGCGGACCATCAGTTAACCGAGAAACTGCAGCCAGCGTATCCTCGTGCCAGTCCCCGATACACCCGTCAGTAAAGGCGCCCGAGCTTTCACCGTGCCCCGAATAGTCAAACCGAAGGAACCCCTGCCCGCGCGCGCGCGCCCACGCTTCCAGATGCACCGCCTTGGTGCCCTCCATATCTGATTTCAAGCCACCTAGAAAAACGATGGTCGGCCCGCGCCCATCACTCTTGTGATACGCCAGACGTCGTCCCTGCGCGGTTTCCAGAAATTCTGCCTCTGCCATGCTACCCTCATTGCTTGTCAGCCCATCATGCATGTCACGCACCTCTCTGCAATTGCCCGATCCTTCTTCATCTGGCTAAAAATACCTCGGTGAGTGCGAGGGGCTGGCCCCTCGCTCCTGCCCTTGACACCTGTGTCCCCACCTGCCACATGAGCCGAGCATACATAACCCGCAACCGGGCGTTCAGTGGGCGCCAAACCGACGAGGAGAGCCGATATGGCCCTGGACTCACAGTCAGTCTCCCTTACCTTTCCCGATGGCAATTCCCGATCCTATGAAGCAGGCGTTACGCCCGCACAGGTCGCCGCCGACATCTCGACCTCGCTGGCGAAAAAAGCCATTTCTGCCACGGTGAATCGACAGCATTGGGACCTGCAATGGCCAATCGAAGCCGACGCGCAAATCGCTATTCACACCATGAAGGACGAGGCGCAAGCCAATGAGCTGATCCGACACGATCTGGCGCATGTCATGGCCCGCGCCGTGCAAGAGATTTGGCCCGCAACCAAGGTCACCATTGGCCCCGTCATCGAAAACGGCTGGTACTATGACTTTGACCGTGAGGAACCGTTTACGCCCGAAGATCTCGGCCTCATCGAGAAAAAGATGAAAGAGATCATCAACAAGCGTGACCCGGTGACCACCGAGGTCTGGGATCGCGATCGCGCAATCGAGTTCTACAAGGCCAATAATGAGCCCTATAAAGTTGAACTGATCGAATCCATCCCGGGTGACGAACCGCTGCGCATGTATTGGCACGGTCACTGGCAGGATCTCTGCCGTGGCCCGCACTTGCAGCACACCGGTCAACTGCCGGGCGACGCGTTCAAGCTGATGTCAATCGCCGGGGCTTATTGGCGCGGCGACAGCGACCGCGCAATGCTACAGCGCATCTACGGCGTGGCCTTCACCGGCAAGGAAAAGCTTAAGGCTCATCTGCACATGTTGGAAGAAGCCGCCAAGCGCGACCACCGCAAGCTGGGTCGCGAGATGGATTTGTTCCACATGCAGGAAGAGGCCCCAGGGCAGATTTTCTGGCACCCTAATGGCTGGACCATCTACACTCTTCTGCAAGATTACATGCGTCGGCAACAGCGCAAAGGTGGCTATGTTGAGGTCAACACCCCTCAGGTCGTCGACCGCAAGCTGTGGGTAGCCTCGGGTCATTGGGACAAATACCAAGAGAACATGTTCATCGTCGAAGTGGACGAGGAACATGCACGGGAAAAGGCGGTCAACGCCCTGAAACCGATGAACTGCCCCTGCCACGTGCAGATTTTCAATCAGGGTCTCAAATCCTATCGCGACCTTCCTCTGCGCATGGCCGAGTTCGGATCGTGTAACCGGTACGAACCTTCGGGCGCGCTGCACGGCATCATGCGCGTGCGTGGCTTTACCCAGGATGATGGCCATATCTTCTGCACCGAAGACCAGATCGAATCCGAAACCGCTGAGTTCATTCGGTTCCTGTCCGGTATCTACAAAGACCTCGGGTTTGAGAACTTCTCGGTCAAATTCTCGGACCGGCCGGAAAAACGCTCAGGATCGGACGAAGTTTGGGACAAGGCTGAAGCCGCCCTGCTCAGCGCAACCCGCGCGGCTGGGATCGAGCCGGAACTCAACCCGGGTGAAGGGGCATTCTACGGCCCGAAACTCGAGTTTGTTCTGACCGATGCGATCGGGCGGGATTGGCAATGCGGCACGCATCAGGTGGACTTTGTTCTGCCCGAGCGACTGGACGCCACGTATATCGGCGCTGATGGTGGCAAACACCGCCCAGTTATGTTGCACCGCGCGACCTTGGGCTCGTTTGAACGTTTCATCGGCATTCTGATCGAAGAACACGCGGGCAAGCTGCCGTTCTGGCTGGCCCCGCGCCAGGTCGTTGTGGCCTCGATCACCTCCGAGGCCGATGAGTATGTGGCCGAAGTGGTCAGCACCCTTCGCGCAGCAGGCATCCGCGCCGAGGCGGATATTCGCAACGAGAAGATCAACTATAAAGTCCGCGAACATTCGGTTGGCAAAGTGCCGATCATTCTGGCCGTTGGTCACCGTGAAGTCGAAGATCGCACGGTCAGTGTCCGTCGCCTTGGCGAAAAACAGACGCGGGTCCAATCGCTTGAGGCTGTAACAAATGAGTTGAGCGTGGCTGCAACGCCCCCCGATCTGCTGTAACATTCGGCAGCAAACCGCTAGAAATCCGGCCCGGTATTTTGGGCCGGATTGAAACAAATATCATTTTTCAATTCAAAAACAATTTGTTAACGTTCAAGGGTGCATGACGACCTTTGACGGGGTTGTGAGACACGGGCTCGTGAATTCAACTGCTGCCCCTGAACCATTACCTTGTCGTTGTCACAAGCAGACATACGCAGTCATTAACAAGGATTACCAAGATGTCGAACACTGCAAAAACACTGGTTATCGCAAGCGCAGTTGCTGCAGCCGTTTCCGGCGCGGCCACAACCGCAACAGCCCAGGCCAAAGAAAAGTGCTATGGCGTTTCTTTGGCAGGTCAGAACGACTGTGCAGCCGGCCCCGGCACAACTTGCGCGGGCACTTCGACCGTCGACTATCAGGGCAACGCATGGACCCTGGTTGACGCAGGCACTTGCGCCGACATCGAGCTGCCTAAAACAGCGGACGGTGCAGATCGCAAAGGTTCGCTTGAGCCGCTGGAGCGTGACCTGCCTGCATAAGGCTTTTCCGAATGAACCAGAAAGGGCGGGCAGGATCGCCCGCCCTTTCCACGTGATCAGGGGATTTGCAAATGTTGGACAATGCGCTCAGATCGAACCGGCTGCCTGCAGCACCGGGCGTTGGTTACAAACCACAGCATTTCTCGCAGATTCTTGAACAGGCCAAGCCTGTGGCGTGGCTAGAGATTCATGCCGAAAACTATATGGGCGATGGTGGCAGACCTCTGGCACAACTGCGTCACCTGTCCGAACAATTCCCCATTTCAGTGCATGGTGTCGGGCTGTCGATCGGCGGCGAAACGCCACTTGACCCCGATCACCTGGACCGCCTGAAGCATCTTATCGGCTGGTTGAACCCGGCCAGCTTTTCGGAGCATTTGGCCTGGTCAACCCATGACAGCCACTTCCTGAACGATCTACTTCCTCTGCCCTATACCGATGCCACTCTGGCCCGCGTTTGCGACCATATCGATCAGGTGCAAGAGGTGGTCGGGCGGCAAATGCTGTTAGAGAACCCCTCAAGCTATTTGGCTTTCGAGGAAAGCACATGGTCCGAACCTGATTTCTTGCGAGAAATCACCCGGCGCACCGGATGTGGGTTGCTGCTGGACGTGAACAACGTCTTTGTTTCAGCCACCAATCTGGATTTCTCACCGCAGGGCTATATTGATGCCTACCCGCTAGACCAAGTCGGTGAGATTCACCTGGGCGGGCATGACGAAGACGAAGACGATCATGGGCATCCCTTGCTGATCGACAGCCACGGGCGCGAAGTGGTGGACCCGGTCTGGGCGCTGCTGGACTACGTACTAGACAAATCCGGCCCCAAACCCCTGTTGATTGAATGGGACACCGATGTGCCGGACTGGCCAGTGTTACGGGCCGAAGCCGAGCGCGCGCAAAAAGCGCTGGATCGCGTGCCCGCATGAGCGTGTCGCAAACGACATTCCACACCGCGCTGCTGGATGCCAGCCAGCCCATCCCTGATGGCCTATTGGACGCCGAGGCGCAGCCCGCCGGTCGTCGCTTCAGCGTCTATCGCAACAACGTCGCCGTCTCACTGACCGAGGCGATGCGTCAGGCCTTCCCGGTCATCACAAAACTGTTGGGACCGCAGAATATGGACGGGCTGGCTGGAATATTCTTACGCCAGCACCCGCCCTCCTCACCCCTGATGATGTTTTATGGCGAGGAATTCCCTAAATTTCTGGAAGGAATGGAGCAGTTGTCGCATCTGGGCTACCTGCCGGATGTTGCCCGTCTGGAACTGGCGCTGCGTAGGGCTTACCACGCCGCTGATCGACAACCCATAGATGCCGAAGCGCTCAGCTTGCCACCGGAAGATTTGATGCAAGCCAAACTGACCCTCGCGCCGTCGGTGCAGGTGTTGCGTTCAAGCTGGCCCGTACATGCGATCTGGCTATATAACACCGAAGAAGGCGCGCCGAAACCTGAGGCGGGCGCTCAGGATACTTTGATCATGCGTCCCGAATACGACCCTGCCCCACACCCATTGCCACCCGGTGGTGCGGCATGGATCGCGCTGATTCAAGATGGCAAATCCATCGGTGAGGCATTTGAATCCACCATGGCCGAAACACCCGAATTTGATCTTGGAACCACTCTGGCACTGCTTTTGCAGGGCGGTGCAATAACTTCTGTGACTATCGAAAGGCTGGACACATGACTGCCCTGATCTCAACTTACAATAATGCGATGGAAAAAGCGGATCACGCGTCCGGTTGGCTGACACCAACCCTGGCTCGGGTGGTCTTTATCGCCGTGTTGTTCGTCTACTACTGGAACTCGGCCACGCTGAAAATCGACGGCTCAATCTTTTCGCCATCGGCCGGAGCCTTCGGTCAGATCTTTCCCAAAGCGGCCGAAGCGGTGCTGTATGATGTGACTCAGATGACCTTTTTCCAGCGGGTCGTCATCTTCTTTGGCACAGTGGCCGAATTTGTCCTGCCTGTGCTTTTGCTGGTCGGCCTGCTGACGCGCCTTGCCGCGCTTGGCATGATCGGATTTGTCTGGGTTCAAACACTGACCGATGTCACCGGGCATGGCATCAAACTGGGCGGCTTGTTCGACAACGCAATTACGTTGATGGATCAGCGCGTGATGTGGACATTCCTGCTGCTGGTGATTGTGATCAACGGCGCGGGTCCGCTGTCTCTGGATCGGTTATTACGCCTGAAGTGACCTAGAAATGTGCCTTGGGCTCGTCCGGTTTTCCTGCGGCGAGCCCGAGCAACCCTGCTACGCCTGCAAAGGCAATCGGGAACATGGTGAAAACACCGAAGCCAAAGGCGTAGTACATCCCAGCGGCAGAAATCAGCAGCAAAATGCCTGCAATCAGAGCCCGCGAATGGGCCATCGCCCCGCCAACGATTGCCAACAAAGGCGCCACGATCGAAGCCGTCTGGATCAACTCGGGGTTCTCTACCTGCTCGGCAATGCCTTCGATCTCACCAAACTGGTCGATCAGTTCCACAAAGCCGTAGCCAAAAAAGCCGACGATCATCCCGATCAGCCCGGCAATGACGCCTAAAATCATGGCAGCGTTTCGCATTCACAGGTCTCCGCTTGTTGCCCGTGTCACATAAGCAGTTCTTCAGGCAACACCAAGGGCCTGACGGGTTTCAGGCGTCCAGCCCAGATACATCTGACCATTGGATACTATCAATGGGCGTTTCATCAGGGTCGGATGATCAGCCAACAGCGCGAGCACCGGTCGATTGCGTGTGTCATCATCCAATCCCCGCCAGGTTGTTGATCGCGTATTGAGCAAGGCTTTGCCGAAAGTCTCGTACGCCTCGGACAGCACATTTTCGGGAACCCCTTGCGTGCGGACATCAACGAAAACCGCATCTGGAAGCAGTTTCAATGCCTTACGGCACGTATCGCAAGTTCTTAACCCATATAGCTGCATTATCTAACTAATCCTGTAATCGCTGCAAATTTAGACAAACCCATCAGGCTGCCCCAGTTATTCTTGATTTTTTACTTCACCGTGTAATGTTGAAAAAGGCGAAACACGCGACCCGGGCTGTATCGTGAGGGCGAACAGTGACGTGTGGCGGTTTTGCCAGCCAAGGCCCCCACCAATTTGTGGGACAACTTGTAAGTAGAAGGAGACACGGGAAATGCCAACCGGCACCGTGAAATGGTTTAATACAACCAAAGGCTATGGTTTTATTGCGCCCGACGAAGGGGGCAAAGATGTGTTTGTTCATATCTCGGCCGTAGAACGATCCGGTCTGACCGGACTCGCTGACAATCAGAAAGTCTCGTACGAGTTGCAGGACGGACGTGACGGCCGCCAAATGGCTGCTGATTTGAAGCCGCTGTAAGGCACAGCCCGCCCCGGCGGGAAAGATAAAAGAAGGTTGACGGCCAATTTCAGGCCGTTAACCGCAAACCCTAGTGAACGCGCCCACCTTGGGACGTGCTCAGTTTTCTGTTGAATCAACCCTCTCGGATAACAGCCTCAAACTCACGCCATTCCCGTGCGGTCATGCCTGAGTTTTCCTGAGTGACATCTTCACCGCTGAGCATCCGACGCAAGCAGGTCACCATCTGCGCCGAGAGGTTGACTGCGCCAAGGCGGTAGTCCTCAAACGCACGGTAGGCAAACGGTACCCAGTCGGCGACAATCTTGCACATGGTATCTGCGTAAACGCGGATTTCGTACTGCGCGTGCGGGTCGGCACGCAGACGCAAGAAGTGGAACAAGTTGTGCAAGTCCACCTTCCAATACCATTGCGTATAAATGTTGGCTGGAAGGTTCATCCGCGCCAGTTCACGCGCAAGCCCTTGCTGGCCGTCCTGACCGATCATCGCCTCGTAGTTGTCATAGCAGCGCGCACTGTCCGCTTTCAGTATCTCCAACACACGCGCGGCCTCTTCGCCTTGCAATGAGTCTCCACGGCCCTGATTGTTAACCTCGGATTGCGCGGCGACATGTTCGGGTGCCGGGATATAGAACTCTCGATCCAGTATCGAATACCGCGCCGAATATTCGTTCACATTCGCCGTGCGGTGGCGGATCCACTGGCGGGCTACGAATACGGGCAGTTTGACGTGCAACTTGATCTCGCACATTTCAAACGGGGTCGAATGCCAGTGGCGCATCAGATAGCGGATCAGACCTTCATCATTTTGCACCGACTTGGTGCCTTTGCCGTAGGAAACACGCGCGGCCTGACAGATCGCAGCATCGTCGCCCATATAGTCGATAACGCGGACAAACCCGTGATCCAGAACCTGATGTGCCGTGTACAGATGATCTTCCATACCTTCGGCAACGACGCGGCGGGTCGGGCTCGACTGTGCGCGCTGAGCTTCGATCTCGGCCAGTTGGTCGGCAGACAGAGGCATGAAATTATCCTTTCCAGCAATGAGTCGCCGACCACTATATATCGGCAAGCTTGCCATCGGAACCGCGATATGTGCGGCGCAATGCGCTAAATCGGAATTGTGTCCGGCCAGCCCCTCGACATGGGATGAAGGCGCGCTAAGGTGCTTGGCATCACAACCAATGCAAGGAAAGTCGCGATGGGGCTGACATATCTCCACACCATGGTCCGCGTGAAGGATCTTGAGAAATCCATAGCGTTTTATGAACTATTGGGCCTGAAGGAAACGCGCCGTTATGAAAGCGAGGCTGCGCGGTTCACACTGGTATTCCTTGCCCCACCGGGACAAGAGGACACGCCCATTGAACTTACATATAACTGGGACGGCGACGACGCGTTGCCCAGCGATAGCCGTCATTTCGGGCACCTCGCCTATGGCGTCGACAACATTTACGAGACCTGCCAACACCTTCAGGACAATGGCGTTTTGATCAACCGCCCGCCGCGCGACGGGCGCATGGCATTCGTCCGCTCGCCTGACAATATCTCAGTTGAGTTGCTGCAAAATGGTGAAGCGCTGGCCCCGGCGGAGCCTTGGTCTAGCATGGAAAGCACCGGCCACTGGTGATCCGCTGGCTGGGAGCACTGGGGCTGGCTGTCACGGGCAGCCCCCTTTGGGCCGAGACCTGCCGCCTGGCGCTGGCGCTGGCGATGGACATCTCGACCTCGGTGGACGCGACCGAGGATGCGCTGCAACGACAGGGGCTGGCCAACGCATTGATTGCGCCCGAGGTGCAGGAGGCTTTCTTCCTTTCACCTCAACCGGTTGCATTAGCCGTCTATGAATGGTCCGGCAGTTTCAACCAGACATTGCTTTTGGATTGGACGATAATCGATACTCGGGCCAATTTGATCTCCGCCGCGCATCGGATCGGGACATCGAAGCGATCGGAAGACGAGTTTCCAACTGCGATGGGTCACGCACTGGCTTTTGGGGCGACCTTGCTGGAGAGCGCCCCGAATTGTCTGTTCCAAACCATCGATATCTCGGGCGATGGCAAGAACAACGATGGCTACGGGCCACAGATCGCTTACAAACACTTTCCGTTCGAAAACACGACCGTGAATGGTCTGGTGATCAATGCAGCTGATTTCGAAGGAGAAATCGACTTGATCCCGTTCTTTCAGAAAAATGTTCTACACGGACCCGGAGCTTTTCTTGAGATCGCCGCCGGGTTCGAAGATTTTGAGCGTGCCATGCGTCGCAAACTGGAACGGGAATTGAAAGGATTGGAACTTAGTGCGTTGCAACCGGATAATGCGAAATGATCCGCCTGTGTGTGACACTTCTTTGCCTGCTGGCCAACCCGCTTTCAGCGCAATGTCGACAGGCCTTGGCGTTGGGAATGGATGTCTCTGGTTCGGTCGACAGTCGTGAGTACAGGTTGCAACTTAGTGGCCTTGCGGCGGCGTTGCGCCATCCCGAGGTGGTTCAACTGATCCTTTCAAACCCGTCCACCTTTGTACGGATCGCTATCTACGAATGGAGCGAACCTGGCCACCAACGCCTCTTGCTTGGTTGGACAGATGTTCGCTCGACTGCTGATCTGCGTCGAATTCAGCAATATTTAGAAAGCACAACACGCTCATCAGCGCCGCAGGGAACGGCGGTCGGGTCGGCCATGTTGTACGGTGCTGAGATGTTGGAGAGCCAAAGCGATTGCTGGCGGCGAACACTGGATCTGTCCGGTGATGGTAAACACAATCTCGGACATCACCCGCGGGACATAAAAGCCGCTTTGCAAAACACTGATATTACGATCAATGCCCTAGTAATCGGTATCGACGACCCCAATCCAGGAGACACTCGCCAGGTAGAGATTGGGGAGCTATCCGCCTATTACCACGCGTGGGTCATCCGAGGCCCCGATGCTTTCGTCGAAGTCGCCCTTGGCTTCGAAGCCTATGAAGATGCGATGACACGTAAACTGATCCGTGAGCTTGAGGGTCTGTCGCTCTCCCAAACTCAGCCATCAAAGCTATCAGTAGATATACCGAATCTGATCGGTCCAATATCGTTCGACCCGACGCAGTGAACCGGTGATCTCTTCAATCCCATCGGTCCCGATCACGCCGCGGTTTTGCAGCCCTTCGGCATGGCGGGCGAACAGGTCTGACACGATGTCACGAATCTCGCGCCCGCGCGGGGTCAGGCGTACCCGTACCGAGCGGCGGTCGATCTCGCATCGTTGATGGTGCATATAGCCCATCTCGACCAGTTTCTTAAGATTGTAGCTGACATTGCTGCCTTGATAGTAACCACGGCTCTTCAACTCTCCGGCGGTTACTTCATGGTCGCCTATGTTGAACAACAGCAGGGCCTGCACCGCGTTGATTTCCAACACGCCGACGCGCTCGAATTCATCCTTGATGACGTCCAGAAGCAAGCGGTGTAGACGTTCGACCAGTGCCAACGCCTCAAGATAGCTCGTCATGAACCCCTTGGTCCCGGGCGCGGTGACCTGTAACTCCATACTCATTCAATCCTCCGATTCATCGCGCTGTTTCTGAAAACATGACGCGAATTCCCGAAAAATCGGTTAAGCCTGATGATTGCTTATTTTTGAAAGGTTTGCGCGATATCCGCGATCAATTCGGCCAGCGGTTCCGGCGGACTGGCCTGACCAGTGACCCATTGATAAAGGTCCTGGTCATTTTCATGCAGCAAGGCATCGTATGTGTCCAATCCCGTCTCGTCCATCGAAGACAGATTGCGATCGGCATATGCCGTCAGGATCAAATCCATCTCTTTGATGCCCCGCCGCATCGAGCGCATTTTCATGCGCTTGATCCGGGTCTCACGCGGCTCGGTCATTGATTGCGTTCCAATTTCAGACGCAGCGCTTTTTCGACGCGAGCCAGACGCTCGGAGTTGGCTCGCATCTCACCTCGGATCGTGCGTAGCTCTGCAACAAGATCGCGCAATTCCGAGTCCGTATCGCCATGCAGGCTTGTTTCGTCCATGCCGTCGCCCTCGCCCGTCAGAAGCCACATGATCGAGACATTCAGTAGCCCCGCCATCATCGACAGCTTGTTCGCGCGGGGTTCCGACAAATCATCTTCCCACGAAGTGATCGTGGCTTTTTTGACACCAAGCCTGCGGGCCAATTGGGTCTGCGTCATGCCTGCGGCTTCGCGTGCGCCAGCAACGCGATCCCCGAAGGTTGCGGTGTCCGGTCCGAACCAGTCTGTTTCGTCGTTCATCGGGGTCTCCAAAGGGTAAAACTCAATTGGCTTGATCGTTATTTCGGCGCACCCTATGACAGTCGGGCTGAACATACAAACCGAGGCCGACCATGAGTTTCCTGTCTGCGACACTGTCACGCGTAAAACCCTCGCCCACCATCGCGATGACGTCCAAAGCAGCCGAGCTGAAGGCCGCCGGGCGCGATGTGATCGGGCTGAGCGCAGGCGAGCCCGATTTCGACACGCCGCAGAACATCAAGGACGCCGCCGTGGCCGCCATCGCTGCGGGCAAGACCAAATATACTGCTCCGGACGGCATCCCCGAGCTGAAACAGGCGGTTTGCGCCAAGATGAAGCGTGACCACGGATTGGACTATACGCCCGCTCAGGTCTCGGTCGGGACCGGGGGTAAGCAGACGCTTTACAACGCGCTAATGGCTACGCTGAACGAGGGCGATGAGGTCCTCATCCCCGCGCCCTATTGGGTCAGCTACCCGGACATGGTGTTGCTGGCCGGTGGCACACCCGTGATCGTCGAAACTTCGCTGCAGACCAATTTCAAACTGACAGCGGATCAACTGGAAGCCGCGATCACACCTAAAACGAAATGGTTCATCTTCAACTCACCCTCGAATCCCACCGGAGCGGGCTATAGCCGGGCTGAACTGAAAGAACTGACAGATGTCCTGATGCGGCATCCGCATGTTTGGGTGATGACCGATGATATGTATGAGCACCTGGCCTATGACGGGTTCGAGTTCTGCACGCCCGCACAGGTGGAACCGAGACTTTATGATCGGACGCTGACCTGCAATGGCGTCTCCAAAGCCTATGCCATGACCGGTTGGCGTATTGGCTATGCGGCAGGCCCGGTCGAGTTGATCGCCGCGATGCGCAAGGTGCAATCTCAATCAACTTCGAATCCCAGTTCGGTCAGCCAATGGGCAGCAGTCGAGGCTCTGAATGGAACTCAAGCATTCCTTGCGCCGAATAATGAGATCTTCAAACGCCGTCGCGATCTGGTCGTCGACATGCTCAGCCAAATCGACGGTATCTCGTGCCCGACACCCGAAGGCGCGTTCTACGTCTATCCATCAATTGCAGGCTTGATCGGGAAAACCACACCCGCGGGCACTGTGATAGATTCGGACGAAACCTTCGCAATCGCCCTGCTGGAAGAGGCCGACGTGGCGGTTGTGTTTGGCGCAGCTTTTGGTCTGTCCCCCAATTTCCGCGTCAGCTATGCGACCTCTGATGAAGCCCTGACTGAAGCCTGCACACGCATCCAACGTTTTTGCGCCGCGCTCACCTGATACCGGAGTTTTTTATGTCCACAGCCCTGCCTGAATACTATTTCCGCGTGCGCGAAAATGGGGCAGCGGTGTTCAGGATCGACACGGAAAATCGCCATCGCCGGATCGAGATGGAACAGATCGCGGTCATCAACATCCGCAATGGCGAGGTCAAACCGCAGGGCCAGCGTGTACTAAGCGACGCCGACAACGATGAAATCGCGCGCTGGATGGAAGAGCGCAAAGCCCTGCTATCCCGCCGCGATATGGATGATATACACCGTGCGGTTGACTACCTGAATCTGACCACGCAATGGGCTCAGTCTAAAGCAACGGATGCGCAATTAGAGGACGTGACCGACCCATTGCTGATGGCAATGCACGACTTGCGGTCGGTACTTGTTCGAAAGAAATCCGACCGGATGAGCAAAGAATGATCCCCTAGGCGGGAACTTCTCCTACATCGCGCACCGACCTTAGCCAGAAGCGCGCCATCAACAATACGGCAGCACAAGCGAGGCCAATCACGAGGCCAAGCCAGACTCCGATCCCCTCCATACCTTGAACAAAGCCGAAATAGTACGAAGCGGGGATACCGATCACCCAATAGCTGAGTGCGGCCATCACCATCGGTATTTTTGCATCCTGCAAACCTCGCAACAGGCCTAGTGCGATGACCTGCGCCCCATCGACCAGCTGGAACAACGCAGCCATCGCCAGCAGGCCAGTACCGATTAGCAGGATCTGTGGCCGCTGCGGATCATCGGCCTCCATAAACAGCGAGATCAGGGGCTCAGCGCGTGTCAGGAATAGAACAATCGTCAAGACCGACACGATCAACGACATCCCGGTCACCGTAATCGCGCCTTTCTCAAGATGCGCCCGATCCCGTCGACCCAACGCGTTGCCCGCCCGAATAGTCGCCACATTAGACAGGCCCAAATGAACCATGAACGTCGCCGAGGCGAGGTTTAACGCAATCCCGTGAGCTGCCAGCGGCACTGGACCCAACCAGCCCATCATGACAGCAGAGATCGCGAATAACGACACCTCCGCCAGTGTCGTCAGACCGATGGGAACGCCCAAACGCAGCACGCTCATGAACATCTCCCAATCCGGGCGCCAAAACCGCTGAAACAAGCTGTGTTCCGGCAACGCACGCACCGCATAGATCACGACCGCCACCAATGATACGATCTGCGTCACCACTGACGCGATAGCCGCACCAATCACCCCAAGTTCGGGCGCGCCCCAGTTTCCGAAGATCAGCGCATAGTTGGTCACGCCATTGACCACAGCTGCAACAATCGTGATCCACAGCACAATCTGCGTCCGCTCAAGCGCGGCCAAATAGGACTTCAGGACCATCACCAACAGCGCCGGGAACAAGCCCCACCCCGCGACCCGCAGGTATACTGACGCAGTTTCAGCGACTTGCGGCTCTTGCTTCAAAGCAATCAGGATCGGATGGGACCACCACAAAAGGGGCATCATCACCGTCGCATAGATCAGTGATAGCCACAGACCCATACGAGTGGAGCGGCGAATGCTGGTCTCATTCTCCTCGGCGGCAGCGGTCGCCACCATTGGCATTACGGCCCACCCAAACCCGGCACCAAACAGGAACAGGACGAAGTAATAGCTGTTGGCCAGCGTCACGGCAGCCAACGCCTCGACCCCGTACCAACCTAGCATGACGGTATCGGTCAAACCAATCGCATACTGTGCCAGATGCCCGCCAATCAATGGCAGGCCCAGCACCGCGATTGCGCGCAAATGGCCGGGATATGTCATCACCTTGTTCATTCCGCCAGCCTTAGGCTTGCGCGCTGCCCGAGACAAGAGCGGAACAAACTTATTTCATAATGAGACTCGCAAGAACAAAGCGACGAAAGCCATCACCTTTGGTGCAACGGCTTTACAGCTTATCGATTTTCAACCGATCTTCGCGTCAGGATGCAGCGCTGTCCCCAGAATGTGGTCCGAGTTATGAATTACGTGATGCGCCTGCCCAACTATCAACGGATCAGGCTCACCCACGATCCTGAGGTCTTTGTCCGGGTAGTCCAGCGTCGACAGGAAATGCCGCATGCAGTTCAGACGCGCGCGTTTCTTGTCGTTGGATTTGACAATCGTCCAGGGCGCATCAGCGGTGTCGGTGTAGAAGAACATCGCCTCTTTCGCCTCGGTATAATCATCCCATTTGCTCAGGCTAGCCTTGTCAATCGGTGACAGTTTCCATTGCTTCAACGGATCAGTTTCACGACTCCCAAAGCGCCGCTGCTGCTCTTCCTGCGTGACCGAGAACCAGTACTTATAAAGTTGAATGCCCGAGCGCACCAGCATCCGCTCCAACTCGGGCGTCTGCCGCATGAATTCCAGATACTCATTGGGTGAGCAGAAGCCCATCACCCGCTCGACGCCCGCACGGTTGTACCAGGACCGATCATAAAACACCATCTCGCCCACGGTGGGCAGCTGCTGCACATAACGCTGGTAATACCACTGCCCCTTCTCCTCATCCGTCGGCTTGTTCAATGCGACCACACGCGCCTGACGCGGGTTCAGATGCTCCATGAACCGCTTGATGGTCCCACCCTTGCCGGCGGCGTCGCGGCCCTCGAACAACAGCACAAACCGCTGCCCTGTCTCCTGCGCCCACAATTGAACCTTCAGCAACTCTGCCTGCAGCTCGGCCTTTTGCGCCTCGTAATCCTTGCGTGCCATCTTGCGGCCATAGGGGTACTTGCCGCTCTCAAAAGCTTGCCGGATTTTCTCGGATGTTGGTGCCGAGGCATCCGCCTTCAGGTCAGTTACAGCTTTGATCTGAGATGATTTTTGTTTGATCTGGGGTGCCGCATCCATACATGTTCTCCTCGGTTTCACTGTCGAGGAGATGCTTAGCCGATTGTCACACGGCGCGCTTTGATTGGTGTCAAATTGACATAGGTTTTATCGGGGCGTCAAAGAACAGGCCTATGCCCGTTCTTTACATGACCCCAAAATACATAGGGGGGAGCGGCCAGCCCCGCACTTACCGATGTCCCCAATCATCAGGATTGTCCGAGTTGTTCGGCGACAAGCCCAAAACGTCTCCGTCAGTCGAACACCCCAAACCCAAAACGGTTCTGTTCGCATAGGAGAAATACGAACAAACCTGATTGATCTCAAGAATCTCGCCATCTTCCCACCCCGCCTCTCGCAGAGCGATCACGTCCGCCTCGGTCAGATCACCGGGTGCCTCGGTCAGCTTGCGCGCATATCTCATCGCTTCGACCTGTGCCGCGTCCAGCGGGGCCGAGGCCGGATCACGCGCCTCAATCGCCGCACGGATCGCATTGCCGCGCACCTCATCCTGCAGCAACCGCTGCAATCCGGAAAAGTGATGTTCTACGCAATACCCGCACCGGTTCAGAGAGCTGACCCACACGCCCAACACTTCAAGAAACCATTTTGGCACCTTGTTGGCCGAATGGTGCAACACGTTCTTGTAGACTGCCATATGGGCTTCCATCGAATGCGGCCGCAGGCTGTGCGCCATCATGATGTTGTCTACATTGTTGTCCGGCCCGGTGACCCGGTCATAAAGCTTCCTCAGCTTTCCCGTAGCCTCTTCGAATGGAATGGTTCTGATCCAACTCAATTCTTCTGCTCCCCTAATTTCTGCTTCCGGAACAAAGCCTAAACGGGATTTCGAAACATGACGAGACCTTGGAAAGCTCGCGGTTTGATAACAATCTGTTTTGCATAACTGATATATGCTGGGCAGCTACCCTTACTGTCTGCTACGTCCCTATTGAAACAACTTTCTGACCAAAGACTTTTCAACTGTGCGCCCACTCATCTGTATTTTTGCCCTGTCTTGTTTTGGCTCTGTTATAGCTATGTTCAATCCAGCGTTCTCAGATTGGTTATTGCTGACAGGACCGTGCGCATTGGCAAGTTTGCTACTGCTGTTCGGAAAAAGGCTACGCCGGCTCAAAACTTCGAAAAACTGGGCTGTCGTCGATGGATCAAATGTTTTGCACTGGAAAGGCGGTGTTCCTAATATCGCCACAGTGCGCGAGGTTGTCGACGAGTTGAAGACAAAGGGGCGGACACCGGGCGTCGTCTTTGATGCCAATGTAGGATACAAAATCTCAGATCGCTATATGAACGACAGTTCCCTTGCGGCTTTGCTTGGGTTGCCATGCAGCCACGTGATGGTTGCGCCGAAGGGTACTCCTGCCGACCCGCTGGTCCTTCAGGTAGCGCGGGATCTCGGCGCTGCTATCGTCACAAATGACCGGTTCCGTGATTGGGATGACGAATATTCGGATGTGCTTGAGAAAAGTTCTCTTGTTCGAGGTGGCTTTAAAGACAAAACTCTCTGGCTGTCATTGTAAACGCGCTGCAATACAGCGCTGAATATCGCTCCGGTTCCGTTGGCCCCGACAAACCGGATACAACACCTCGCGTCCCTCTTCCCCCGGACCACATCACCTGCCATAATGGGGGAAACTCAAAAACAAGAGCAGCACCCATGCCCGACGATCTGTTGACGCCAGAAACAACGACCGCTTACGACGCCTCGTCCATCGAGGTGCTGGAAGGTCTGGAACCGGTCCGCAAACGCCCCGGCATGTATATCGGCGGCACGGATGAGCGTGCATTGCACCATATGGTGGCCGAGATACTCGACAACTCAATGGACGAAGCTGTTGCGGGCCATGCCAACCGGATAGAGGTCGAGCTGCACGCAGATTACGCCCTGACCGTTCGTGACAACGGGCGCGGCATTCCGATCGACCCGCATCCCAAGTTCCCCGACAAGTCGGCACTTGAAGTGATCCTCTGTACCCTGCACGCAGGCGGTAAATTCTCGGGCAAGGCGTATCAGACTTCGGGCGGTCTGCACGGTGTGGGTGCATCGGTGGTGAATGCCCTGTCGGATTCGATGGTCGTGCAGGTGGCACGCGACAAACAGCTATTCGAACAACGCTTCTCGCGCGGTATCCCTCTAGGTCCGGTGGAAAAAGTAGGCGCAGCGCCCAACCGGCGCGGTACAACCGTCACGTTCCACGCCGACGCGGACATCTTCGGCCACCACAAATTCAAACCCGCGCGCCTATTCAAATCCATCCGCTCCAAGGCCTATCTGTTCTCGGGCGTCGAAATCCGCTGGAAATCCGCCATCGACGACGGCGAAACCCCGACCGAGGCGACCTTTCACTTCCCCGGCGGTCTTTCGGATTACCTGAAGGAGACGATGAACGGCTCGTCGACCTATGCCGAGCAGCCCTTTGCCGGCACCGTGGACTTTAACGAGAAGTTCGGCACCCCCGGCAAAGTCGAATGGGCGATCAATTGGACACCTTCGCGCGACGGGTTCATCCAGTCCTACTGTAACACCGTCCCAACCCCCGAAGGCGGCACACATGTCGCCGGTTTCTGGGCTGCGGTCCTCAAGGGGATCAAGGCCTATGGCGAGCTGATCAACAACAAAAAGGCCGGTCAGATCACCCGCGACGACCTAATCACCGGAGGCTGTGCGCTGGTGTCGTGCTTCATCAGTGAACCGGAGTTCGTCGGCCAGACAAAAGACCGCCTCGCCACAGTCGAGGCGCAGCGGCTGGTCGAAAACTCGGTCCGCGACCATTTCGATAACTGGCTGGCGGCTGATACGAAATCCGCCGGGGCGATCCTCGACTTCCTCATCCTGAGGGCCGAAGAACGCCTGCGCCGACGGGCCGAGAAGGAAACACAACGCAAGTCCGCCACTAAGAAACTTCGTCTCCCCGGCAAGTTGGTGGACTGTAGTAGTTCAACACGGGACGGCACGGAATTATTCATCGTCGAGGGCGACTCGGCAGGTGGCTCTGCCAAAATGGGCCGCGACCGAAAGACCCAAGCCCTACTGCCGCTGCGCGGCAAAATCCTGAACGTGTTGGGCGCGGCCAGTTCGAAACTGGGCACCAATGCCGAAATCAACGACCTGACCCAAGCGCTGGGTGTTGGCCTTGGCACCAAGTTCAACGTCGACGACCTGCGCTATGACAAGGTCATCATCATGACCGACGCGGATGTGGACGGGGCGCATATCGCCTCGCTGCTGATGACGTTCTTCTTTACCCAGATGCGACCCATGATTGATGCAGGTCACCTCTACCTCGCCTGCCCGCCTCTCTATCGCCTGACCCAGGGCGCCAAACGCGTCTATTGTCTGGACGAGGCCGAGCGCGACGAATGGCTCGAAAAAGGTCTGGGCGGCAAAGGCAAGATCGACGTCTCGCGCTTCAAAGGTCTGGGTGAAATGGACGCCAAGGACCTGAAAGAGACCACCATGGACCCCGCCTCCCGCAAACTGATCCGCGTCACCATAGACGAGGACGAACCCGGCGAGACCGGCGATCTGGTCGAGCGCCTGATGGGCAAAAAACCCGAACTGCGGTTCCAGTATATCCAGGAGAACGCGCGGTTTGTTGAGGAGTTGGATGTATAGAGAAATTGCTTTGAAAAAAATTCAGTTTCACGAAGGTTTTGCTTTTGGCCTTTTTGTAGCCGCGATGTGTTCAGCAGTTACCTGTGCTGCAGTTGTTGACTGGAAACTGAACCAAGAAACATTTGTAGATATTCTGTTGGCGATTTCCGCACTTGGTGCAGCAGCATTGACGATTCAATCGATCCGAAAGCAGATGCAACAAGAACGCGAGCTGACGATCGAACAACTGCTCAGAAAACTCAATGCAGATCGAGCGCTGTTGGGTTTTGCTTTGCATGATCTTCACGATATTTTTCTAAACGCTTCAAGACAAGCAATATACCCAAAAGCTGGTTACAATCTGGATTGAGGCAAAATTGTCAATTGTTGTGAAGCGGTCGGGAAATGCGTGGAAAACGCGGACCCTGAAAGCTCTAAAGTGCTGGCCGGTTTAATGTCAAAGGCTCAATATTTAACTGCTAGACACAAAGAGGCATTAGAAAGCGAAGCGCTTTTGTCTTCCGATGACACCTGCGATGATTTTTTCATGGACACGCTGATAGTTTCCAAATCCGAAGTAGCGGTCCAAATGCTAGAATTTGTGCTACTTTGTGCTGCAGGTTTCAATTACGCTAGGCTCAATGCTGATACATTTGAAGAGCCACAATTTGATGGTCAGGGTTTAGCCGCGTCTTTCTGCAACTATGTTTCTCACAAAGCGGAAGGCCACCCGCTTTGGCATAAAATACAATACCACTGTAATCAGCAAGCGTAGGATGGGTGCTCGCACCCATCAAATTTCCCGCGTCCTGTGGTAGGTTTAAGCCCCAATCCTACTTGATTACACCTGTCGCGTCAGCCTAAACGGGCGAATTGGGTGCTTGCTTGATGCATTGCATCGAGCATTTGGTGGATAGCGCGGAACGTGTCCCCAACCCGTGGGCCATGCTTCAGCCCGGCACACCGCAACCCCCTTGCCTAACCCGTTGATCTCGTTCACACTTACCCTCAACCCGTCATCCAAGAACGACATTTGAGGTTCTGAGCGTCCAAGACCCAATTTAACCACGAACAATTTTCCGAACGGGAGGACGACATGAAAACACTAACCCTAGGGCTGGCCCTGACCCTGCTGGCCTCGGCAGCCCCCGCGCAGCAGATGCTCAGCACTGCATCCCCAATCCCAGACGGCGCCGAGACGCGGTTTTGCTACTATGACGGCATGGCCTATTCGCCAGACGCCTTCATCCTGCTGACCGGTGACAACACCGTAACCTCAACCATCAGCACGCGCGAGGAACGCTTGCTGCGGTGTCATCGCAATGACGATGGCTCTCTGGTCTGGAAACCGCAGAGCACGTTTCAAACCAACAACTGACGTAGGATGGGTTTCCAACCCATCAAAGCGGAGCGGGGACGATGGGGTAAAACCCCATCTTACCCAACATTCCGATCCAACCAGTCGGCAATCTGTTCGGCTGGGCCTTCCCAGTCCGGCTCCATGAACAGAAAATGCGCGTGGTTCTCGGCGGGCAGGAAAGTCGCGCGGTCTCCATAAAGCTTCGCCAGAGCACGGCAGGTGTTGGGGTTCACGGCCCGGTCCTCGGTGCCTGAAACGATCAGCACCCGGCAGTCGACCTTGTCGATGTCCACCTTCATCGCGTGGTGATCGTCGAACATCCAGAAGAACATCTCGAACATCACCCGCCCGCTTTCGGGGCCAAGCTGGTCGAACACTTCGTGCTGCTGCGCCTCGGGCATCTTGTTGAGCGCAAAAGGGGCCATCAGTTCGAAATCGACGCGCATGGGCTGTTTCCAGAACGCCCCACCCTCCATCAACGCGCGCGGCACAGCGCGTTCGTCGTCGGTTTCCGGCAATGTGCCCCAAGCCGCGTTTGGGTTGATCAGGACAATTGCGCTGGCCAACCCCCGAGACGCCACCTTCTGCGCCACTACCCCCGCAATCGCATGGCCCAGTAGCACGGGTTCGCTATCCAACCCCTGCACGAAGTCCGAAATGTCATTGGCGTAATCTAGGACGCTTGTGTCGGTGAGGCCGGGATCGGGATCTGCCTTGGGGTCGCCACCATGGTAGCGTAGCGCGGGCGTATGCACCGTCCAGCCACGTGCACGAAAGAAGCCCGCATAATCCTCCATACACCACGGTCCGGCAAAAGCACCGTGGATCAGAACAATCTCTTTCGTCATGAAAATCTCCCTCACCTCCGACCAGTATGAGAGGTGAGGGATGGGTTCGGCAAGCCTGTTAGTGTGCTGCGTTGAAGAGCGTTGTCAGGTTTTCTTCGGTCAATTCGATTGGGTTACCTCCGCATGAGGGGTCGATGATTGCGCCTTGTACCAGTTCGGGGATGGCGGCTTTGGTGACGCCGAGGTCGGAGAGTTTGCGGGGGATGG